>CAVWTD010000008.1:400000-401886 GCA_963757915.1 uncultured delta proteobacterium
CCCGCGGCTAGACGGAAAGACCCCGTGCACCTTTACTACAGCTTGGCATTGGATTTTGGGCGTGTATGTGTAGGATAGGTGGGAGGCGATGAAGCGGGGGCGCCAGCTCTCGTGGAGCCACCCTTGAAATACCACCCTTATGCGTCTAGAGTTCTAACCCGAGGAAGTGAACCCTTTCTGGGGACAGTGCCTGGTGGGTAGTTTGACTGGGGCGGTCGCCTCCAAAAGAGTAACGGAGGCGCGCGAAGGTTCCCTCAGGCTGATTGGAAACCAGCCGTAGAGTGTAAAGGCAGAAGGGAGCCTGACTGTGAGACAGACATGTCGATCAGGGACGAAAGTCGGTCTTAGTGATCCGGTGGTTCTGAATGGAAGGGCCATCGCTCAACGGATAAAAGGTACGCCGGGGATAACAGGCTGATCGCCCCCAAGAGTTCACATCGACGGGGCGGTTTGGCACCTCGATGTCGGCTCATCACATCCTGGGGCTGGAGCAGGTCCCAAGGGTTCGGCTGTTCGCCGATTAAAGTGGTACGTGAGCTGGGTTTAAAACGTCGTGAGACAGTTTGGTCCCTATCTACCGTGGGCGGAGGAATTTTGAGGGGATCTGTCCCTAGTACGAGAGGACCGGGATGGACGGACCTCTGGTGTACCAGTTGTCCCGCCAGGGGCAGCGCTGGGTAGCTACGTTCGGAAGGGATAACCGCTGAAAGCATCTAAGCGGGAAACCCACCCCAAGATGAGAATTCCCGCAGGATAAAACCTGCCTGAAGGCCCCTTGTAGACTACGAGGTTGATAGGCCGGGTGTGTAAGGGCAGTAATGTCTTTAGCTAACCGGTACTAATAGGCCGTGCGGCTTGACCATCTTTAATCCTTAAGGACAACGGGTAAAAGCCGGGAAAAGACCCAATCGTTGGACATCACCCCTATTCGCAGTTGAGTCCCAAAGAGATTTAGAAGAGCCTTTGGGGCGGTGGCTATGGCGAGGAGGCCACACCCGTACCCATCCCGAACACGGTCGTTAAGCTCCTCTGCGCCGATGGTACTGCGCGGGCAAACTGCGTGGGAGAGTAGGACGCCGCCGCCTCATCCTCCATAAAAATCCCCTCACACCACCAAAATCGTGTGAGGGGATTTTTGGTTTTCGGAGTCTCCTTTTAAAAAAAAGCTTGGGAGCAAAAATGGTAAGGTATGAGCTAATTATTTACTGGAGCGATGAGGACCAGGCTTTTATTGCCGAAGTGCCCGAATTGCCCGGCTGCGGCGCCGATGGGGCCACTTACCAGGAAGCGGTTGCAAACGCAGAGCTTATTATCAATGAATGGATTGAAACTGCCAACGAACTGGGGCGGCCAATTCCGTAACCGAAGGGCAGGTGATGTATGCCGAGAGTGCTCAGCTTCCCTTTTTCGATAAACACTGTCGTTAAGCTCATCTGCGCCGATGGTACTGCGTGGGCAAACTGCGTGGGAGAGTAGGACGCTGCCGCCTCATCCTTATAAAAAATCCCCTCACACCCACTAAACGGTGTGAGGGGATTTTTGGTTCATACGTGTTGTTGGCCTATTCCAATCGTTTCTTTGCAGGTCGCACCTCGTAAAGTGCGCGGTCTTCCTCGACAAGACTTGCACGTTCGGAAGGAACTCTCTCGAATATCAACTGGGCTGTCGAGAAAAGGTTTGCATTCTCTGCTTTAAGGAATCGTGCAGGCATCCGACAGTTTTCGGGGTCGATTTCCACGCCGATACTATTGCGGCCCTTCCGGAAGACCGCAACCATTGTCGTGCCCGACCCGCAAAAGGGATCGAGTACGGTGTCGCCGGAGAATGAGAACATCCGCACCAACCTGGTTGCAAGTTCAAGTGGAAAGGGAGCCGGGTGTTTTTTG
>CAVWTD010000009.1:0-134425 GCA_963757915.1 uncultured delta proteobacterium
GGCTGGTCCCCGACTTTGAAGGCCTGGTGGTCGATCTGGGCAACCCTGCGGATCACCTTGCCTGCGTGGCTCGAGAATATTCCCGCCCGATGCTGACCGGGGCAGGTAAGGCAACCCAGACGCTGCAAGACGGCCAGTGGGTGATTTTGGACGCTGACATGGCAATGATCTTGAAGGCGCCTGAGGAGGTATGGTCCGCCGCACAGCTTGGCAACGCCCCTTCGGAAGCCCGCAGAACTAAGCCCAGTGTTGTCTCACGTCCCAAGACAACCCGTCTGAGGCAGCTAATCGAGCCTTTAAACCTCACCGACGCATACGGTCCAACATTTTCCATCCAGGAATGCGGCTCGCTCCATGACCTTATCCGCTACACCCACGAAATGGCGGTCCTGGCAATGTTCCAGACCGGAGACGACATTGTGGAGTCGGCGGAAGTACTTATAAGGCGTCTCGACGGCGTCGTTCCGCTGCACTTCCTGATAATTGATCTCGGCGGCGGTATCGCTCCCGGCAGCAAGACGTTCAAGGTCCGGCTGGAAGATATTTTATCGGTTCCCATGCTGGCGCTATGGAGAGGAGTTTTAACGCCCGGGCTTAGATGGAACCTGCCCCCGCCCATAGCCGGGGTTTCGGGGCTTCTTTCCCGGTCGATGCTTGACGCGGGCAGCGCCCGGCCGATCGGGCAGCAGAACTACGCTTTAATTACGCGGGACTATCTGAATCTGAACGCACGCGTTGACTATCATTTCGCCATGGTGGACGCAGTTTGCGGCATGAATCCCAGGGAGAACCACATCCGCTTCAGGTTCAAGGGCGGTGGGACAACAGCCGTCCAGCGGGAGCGGCGGGCGCTATTCATCTCTGAGGTGCTTGAGGCGAACAATTTTTTCGTGGACCAGCGCGGCGACCTGGTGACCGCTACCATTCTGGAGACCCAGCAATCCGAAACCGAGGATCGGTTGGTCATGCTGGGGAGGCTGCTGGGCTTCAGCAGGCTGCTTGATGCGACTATGCGCGACGACACCGTGCATCGAAAAGTGGCGCGGGCCTTCATGGATGGCGACTGGGCCTTGAATAGTCTCGATCAGGAGCTTGTTGGGACCTGAAAACATTCCCATGCCCCACAGATGCGGAAAATTACGGTGCTGCGCAAGCGCTGAGCTGTTGCTCAAATCGGGGCAGGACGCACTTTCCTGCCGGCGGCGGGCTGAGCCTCTTTCACGCGTGGTAGAAATGCATTCCCGGCAGTTCCACAGCCGTCAGCAGGTTTCCATAAGCCGCTCCGGTGTCGATGCCGATTTTGTCCGGCGTAACGAAGGGTGTCTCAAAAGGTGTGTGGCCAAAGACAGTAATCTCATTTGAAGCCTCTTCATTCTGCAGGAATCTTTCCCGCACCGTGAGAAGGCGGTCCAGAGGACAGCTATCCAGGGCCTCTCCGGGAATGGTTCCCGCGTGGATGAAAAGATAGCCGTCGAGCCTGAAGTATGGCCGGAGCGTTTTCAGGAAGCGGGTGTGATCGGCAGGCAAAAAGGACAGGTCGCCAAGTGAATGGACCGGGCTGTTCGAGTAACTGTTCAGGGTATCCTCCACGCCGATAGATCGAAGCGTCCGCAGATGGTCGACATTGCCCGTCCGGGAATACTCCAGCAAAGCGTGCTCGTGATTTCCCAGCAGAAAAACCGAGTTTCTGACTTTTCCTCCAACCTCGAGAAGATATTCGATCACCTCCCGCGACCCAGGTCCCCTGTTGATGTAATCCCCGAGAAAAACCAGGAAATCCCTGCCCGCATCGAGGGGCAGGCGCTCCATAAGAGAGGTCAGCTTTCGATGGCACCCGTGAATGTCTCCAACGGCGAAGATCTTGTATTTCGGAAAAGACTGCATTAAGACATCCCTAAATCGTGCCCAAACCTGAAATTTTTACGGCCCCGCGATGATAACCGTCAGGGAAAAGTCTCTCCAAATCTTCAATTTCGATTCCATTGTCTTCGCAGGTTGCATAGACTGTCGGGATCGAACCGGTTTCCTGGAATCGCCTGCGCAGGAATCTGATAATCTTCCAATGCTGATCGGTCAGGCTTTCAGGCATTTTCAGCTCTTCACTCTTATGGAGGGCAAAATCTTCATCCCATTCCGATGGATCAACGAGAAATCCGTAAGAATCTACTCGATACACTCTTCTTTCCAAAATGTCGGGAATTTTATTCACCCCTTTGTGTTCAAGCCACGAAGGGTGGATGTGTTGAGCTCTGTAGGTCAACCCTGCCAATTTGCATGCTCCCCGAAGATAACCTGTTGGAAAGAGTTTTTTCAGCTCCTGTATACGCAGATTAAGATTCCTGAGGGTTTCATAAACAGCGGGACAACGGCCCGTTTCCATATAAGTGTTTCGAATAAAATAGATGACCCCCCAGTGGGCAGCCGTTAACCCACCGGAGATACTGACTCTGTCGGCCATTTCCTCTGCAAAACTCTCATCCCACGTGAACGGATTCTCCAAGAAATCGTGTCCATCAGTCTCATAAGTCCTATTCTTGAGTTGAAGAGATGGTCCCATAACTCTCCTGCCGCTTTCTGCCAAGGATGGCGCAAGCATACCCCGGATGCGACTCGGCGCTGATCTCCGGGGCGATTCCGGTTTTTCTTTCCCTGACGGCCCCCTTCACTGCCGAATCGGGAAACCCGGCATCACTTAAAACCTGGACGGCCATTTTTATCTCTCAGAATGAAGACGAACGCCGGTTGCATCAGCGCCAAACTGCTGCTTGGAGGGGTTTAAACCAGGGCCGCGAATCTGATCCCCAATAAACAGGGTTTCGCAAAAATCCGCAGCAGTATGGCGACAACTGCCTTCTATGTCAACCCGGAAGAATGATGACCGGGGAGTGAAAAGAGCCCTTTCATTGACTGAATGCAGTTTTTCCCCTTTATTTTTTTATTGTTGCTTTTTATAGTGTCATCTTCGGGGAAAATAATTATGTTAGTTTAGATCAGTTTACTATTGATCATGGCTCAGGCGGGCTTACTCAGCGGACTGTGCGTTGAGGAAAAGTAGGTTCGTTAATCGTATCAAAATAGTAGCGCAGTGCCTAACATCGGTGATTGTTGAAAGGAGATTTGTTTAAATGATTCACGTGTCAGAAAAGGCCGAAGACGTTTTGAAGGATTATTTCAAGGAAAAGCAGATCACTCCGATCCGGGTTTTTCTCCAGACCGGTGGCTGAGCAGGTCCATCCCTGGCGATGGTTCTGGACGAACCAAAAGAAACAGATGACGTGTATAAAATAAACGGTTTTACACATGCTGGTCGATAAGGATCTTCACGAAAAAACCAAGGATATTACAGTAGATTATGTCTCCTACGGGATGGGTTCCGGCTTCAGGGTGGCATCCGAAATACCGGTTAGCTCGGGGGGCGGCTGTTCGTCTTCTTGTAGTTGCTAGCCGGCAGTCATATTTATAATGAAGAGGCCGGCCTTTTGGCCGGCCTCTTCTTTATCAGACCCTGCCTGCATTCCCGGCAAAGGTTTTATCGTGGTGACCCACGAAAATATCCGGACCCCAAAGTCATTTCGAAATCCCAATGACTCCGCAAGCTACTCGCGCGCCTGAGGCGCCTGTCGGTTGGGTTTTGAAATCGTCGGCCTGGGCGTGAACTATTACCGAGCGGCCAATGATCGATTTTGGTCCCTCGAGGCTGATCATATTGTCGGTCACTTCGAGTCTGGCCAAACCGTTCTTGTCGGCTTCGAGATTGCCAAGATCGCCAGCGTGGCGTTTTTCGGCTTTGGGACCCGCATGGGGCATATCGGTGGGATTGAAGTGGCCGCCTGCGGAATTGGCTTCGGGGGAGGTGCAGTTTCCGAATTCATGAATGTGAAATCCATGCGGGCCCGGCGACAGGCCCTCGATGTTAGCGGTGATTCTAACCCCCTTGCCGTCTTTAACAAAGCCGACAACCCCTCGTACCTTACTGCCCTCGGTAGGGTTCAAAACGGCGATTGCCTCTTTAACATCCGGTTCGGCAACCTTCTGGGAGCATCCCGCCAGAGCCACTACCAAAATGATCCCCGAAAGCAGCGCACCCTTGACGATTCCTCTCATCTTGTCCTCCTAGTGTCTTTCGTTATGAATTAACTGGAAAACATGTCTGCCCTACTGTGAGATAGACTATAATAAAGTAATAACCCGAAGAAACCTATAAAAAGCGGCTACGCGGCACAACCCGCGCCGGGCCACACTGGATTCTCGGCAGCCCACCCACTCGCGAGGCGGAGGCCGGCGCCGGGTGGCCTTTTTGCCCGCAGCATGATTGTTATGAAAATAAATCATCATTTTCGACTGAGTACATCGGGGAGGACGAATGTATCAGTCAGGGCGATGAATCTTTTGTTTCTCGATCCAACGGGTAGCGAAAGTAAAATTTTTGAATGAAAAATCCAATCAAAAAGTGTTACCTAGGATCCATCCGGAAACACCGGATGAGGCACTGGGGTTTGCGATATTGAATACAACATGGAGTATTTGCGATGGCCAAGTCAAGAATTGAGGGAACGGCGCCATTTTTCATCCTGGCAGGCATTCTGGTCGCTCTCGACCAGTTGACAAAATACCTGCTCGTCAACACGATTCCGCTCAACACCGGGATTCCCATAATTCCCGGTTTCTTTAATCTCGTTCATGTTCACAATACGGGAGGGGCTTTCAGCATCTTTGCAGGGCCGGGACATCCCTGGCGGCAACATGTTCTAGTAGGGCTAACCATAGTAGTGGTCGCTGCAATCGCCTATGCATACGGCAAAGCCGGCAAAAAGGACAACTGGACCCGAATTGCGTACGTTTGCATTACCGGGGGGGCCATCGGGAATCTTATCGACCGCATTAGATTAGGAGAAGTGATCGATTTTCTGGACGTGTACGTGGGAAACCGGCACTGGCCGGCCTTTAATGTGGCCGACGCCGCCATTTCTACGGGTGCTGTAATGCTGCTGGTCTCACTCATAAGAAAAAGGTGATCGCTCCCGCCCGGATACCTGCGACGCAAGGTTCATTTCATGGAATGAATCATGCCAATATTTTTGAAGCGACGCGCTGAAGCAGCCCTTCATCAGTATCCCAACTCCTCTCCAACCAATTTTACGTGGATGCGGCCTTTTGTTCTGTGGCCTTCGATGATGCTCCACAAGTTGCAGACGCGTTCAACCGACCGGCAGTCGTGGCACAGTCCGTCGGCCGTGCAGGGTGTTTCGACGCCGATACGAATCGCGTTCACCGGCGCAGCGTAGTGTTTGATCCTGGCAATGGCGGAATCCAGGTCGGGGGCCACTTTATTCATTCCCACCACGAGGATCACCTTTTCGGGACCGAACATCATGGCTGCCACACGGTTTCCCAGGCCGTCCAGGTTGACCAGTCTGCCGTCCAGTGTGATGGCGTTGGAACTGGCGATCATAACGTCGGCGTTGAGCCCCCTGTGCCTCTCTGCCAGGCTTTCCTGAGGCGTAAGCCCATGCTTGTAAGGATCGATTATATTCACTTCCGGCAGAGCGGCTATCTTTTTCCATAGCCCCATCGAAGTGGTGGTAATCGAACCGCAACGATAAACGGTCGCCTTCCGGGGGATCATTGCCAGCACCTCATCGATCGCCTGGGCGGCGGTGGCCGCATAACTGCCTTCCATGCGGCGCTTTTCGAGGTTTAGAATAATTTGCTGTGCGGCTTTTTCATTCCAGCTTATCTGGTTTTTATCCATCTCCAACCTCCCTGGATCGTTGAAAAGTCTTAAATGTGAACCTGACCCTTTGATTGCTCTAGGGCACCAGAACTATTTTGCCGAACATCTCGCCCCGCTGCATAATCTCAAACCCGCGCCTGCCTTCGCTTAGAGGAATCACTTCTCCGACGATGGTCTTGAGCCTTCCGCTCCACAGCAAGCGGGTAATATCGCGAAAGTCCTGCGGGGTGCCCATCGTACTCCCGATAAGGCTTATCTGTTTGCCGAATATCCTGCGGACGTCGATTTCGACCTGAGGACCGCTGGTATTTCCAACGATTACTATCCGGCCTCCCCTGGCCACCACGGCCATGCTGATGTTAAGGGTGGCCGCGCCAACGTTGTCCACCACGAGATCCACCCCGCGTTTTGCGGTCAGTCTGCGGAGTTCCTTGCCCCAATCGGTCACAGAGCGGTCGATCACGAAATCAGCGCCGAGTTCGCGGGCTTTTTTCGCTTTTTCGGCGTTGCCGGCTACCACATAGACGGTGGCCCCTGTCATCTTGGCGATCTGTATGGCTGCGGTGTTTACCCCTCCACCGGCGCCGACTACCAGCACGGTTTCGCCGGCCTGGAGTTTTGCCCTGTTTATCAACATCCGCCAAGCCGTGAGGGTGACCAGGAGCGGAGCGCAGGCTTCGGGGAAATCAATGTTGTCAGGCATTGTCACCAGGTTATTTGCAGGCGCCGCAACATACTTGGCGAATCCCCCGCGAATATGCTCGCCAATAATCATATACCTGGGGCTCATGGAGTGCTCGCCCCGGCGCGTGAATTCATCTTCGATCGGATTTATTCCATGATCGATCACAACCCGCCGGCCGGTTTCAAATCCTGTTACGCCCTCGCCCAGACCGGCCACAACTCCTGCTATGTCTCCTCCGCCCCAGTGGGGCATCTCAAGATCAAGGCCCGGCCATCCGTGCATGACAAATATATCGAGGTGATTCAGAGCACAAGCTTTGACTTCAACAAGTACCTGGCCTTTACCGGGAGTTGGATCTGCAACATCTTCGTACCTGAGAACATCGGTGCCGCCATGCTGGTGAAAACAAAGGGCTTTCATCTTTTTTATGATCCTTTTCGCTATAGAAATGGTTATTTTTCTGCAAAGCGCCTTATCCATAGCTAAACGTCATCTGCGGTATTTCAAGTGCCGCAGCGAAGAAAACGGACCTCGGATGTCAAATATCGATTTGCAGAAGCTCTGAAAATGCAGCAAAAGAATCCGGCGCCCTTGAGCAGGGTGATGAAAAAGGGTTCTCTGGTGGGAGAAAGGCCTGAAAATTGCAAATGATTTCGTAGTTCCGGCGGAAGCCGGAATCGAGGCTTTTTACCAACTAATTGATTTTAAAGCAAAAGACATTGGACCCCGGTTTCTGTATTCAAGACTTCCCGGACAAGCTTCGCCTTGGCCGATTGCGGATCACCGGTGCTTGCGCAGCGATTCATATTGAAAAGGCGCCGCCGTGGGCCTATTATTACCGGTGGAACAAAGACCGTGTTCCTTTTGGATACTTGGATGTTAAAGAGAACTTACTCAATGACAACAAATAATAAAAATATCAAGGATTGCGACAGATCGGCTTTTCCTCCCAATTCTCGAGGCCGGAAAAGGGGTGAACGATGAAAATGCCCATTCCAAAGGGCCGCACGCCAAAAAGGAGGACCATCCGCTGGATTGTTTTTGGCTTGTTTTCAATTTTCCTCTGCCTTTCCATGATCGTGGGCATCGCGGTTTTTGCGCTCTATCTGCAAATCGATCGGTCGCTTCCCAGCGTGGAGGCCCTGAAGGAGTATCACCCTCCACTGGTCACCAGCGTATATTCGGCCGATGGTGAACTGATAGGCGAATTCTTTATCGAGCGAAGATACCTGGTTCCGCTCGAGGAGCTTCCCCCGTATCTCATAAAAGCCTTTATCGCCGCCGAGGATACGCGGTTCTACGAGCACGGCGGGGTGGACCTGATCGGAATTTTTCGCGCCATGCTGAAGAACATACAGGCTGGTGAAATCGTCCAGGGGGGAAGCACTATAACCCAGCAGGTCGTCAAATCACTGCTTCTTACCCCCGAGCGCACTTACATGCGTAAGTTCAAAGAGGCCCTTCTCGCCCACCGGATCGACAGCAGCCTCAGCAAGAATGAGATTCTCTATCTTTATCTGAACCAGATTTATTTCGGCGCTGGAGCGTACGGGGTAGAGGCGGCTGCCAGGGCCTATTTTGACAAACACGCGAGCGAGCTGGACCTTGCGGAAGCTTCCCTTCTCGCCGGTCTGCCCAAAGCTCCCAACCGCTTTTCTCCGATTCATCATTTTGCTGTGTCACGTGAAAGGCAGCGTTACGTTTTGCAGAGGATGGTGGATTCGGACTTCATTACTTTCGATGAGGCCCGCGAAGCTTTGGCAAAGCCGCTGCAGATCGCAAAGTCCAAGCGCTGGGCGCTCAAAAAGATGGACTATTTCACCGAGGAAGTCCGGCGGCAGGCCGAGACTCGTTTCGGGCGCGACATGCTCTATCAGGAAGGGCTTATTATCCAAACGACTCTGGACCTCAAGGCGCAGCGAATTGCGGAAAGGGCGCTCGACCAGGGTCTTCGCGAGCTCGATAAACGGCATAAACAGTATCGCGGGCTGCACGTCAATGTCCCAAAAGATGATTGGCCGAGTACTCTTCGAATCCTTAGTCAATCCAATGGAGAGTTGGAAGAAGGCAAGGTGGTGGCGGGGCTGATAGTGGAATTTGACGCCAACTCCAAGACAATTTCTCTGGACCTTGGCCCCGCAAAGGCGTCGATCCCCCAGTCGGGTTGGCAATGGGCGCAGGTTTCCAATAAACGGGCCGAGAAGATTTTCCGCAGCGGCGATGTCCTCAGAGTGAAACTGGGCAAGCGGCAGGAACAAAATACTCTGGATTGCCTCCGTTGAGCAGGACCCCGGGATGGAAGGCTCGCTGATGTCCATTTCACCGATTACCGGCCGAGTCATCTGTATGGTGGGAGGGCGCAATTTCGAAAAGAGCCAGTTCAACCGGTGCACGCAGGCGGTGCGGCAGCCGGGGTCTGCGTTCAAGCCCGTGATTTATGCGGCTGCGCTCGATAAGGGCTACACGGAGGCCTCCATACTGATCGACTCGCCGATTACCTATTACGACCACAGCGTGAAAGGCTCCTGGACCCCCTCCAATTACGACCGCCAATTCTGGGGGCCGATCCTGCTCCGAAAAGCCATAATCAATTCGCGGAATGTAGTGACCGTAAAGCTGCTCGACTCAATCGGGGTAAACTACACGATCAATTACGCCCGGCAACTGGGAATAACATCTCAGCTTACCCCGACTCTGTCGCTCGCCCTTGGTGCCTCCGGCGTGACGCTCCAGGAGTTGCTCACGGCCTACTCCGCCTTCCCCGGTCATGGTGAGCGGGTTGAGCCATATGTTATAGAAAAAGTTTTGGACCGATACGGCAATCTGATAGAGGAACACCAGGTAAAAAAAGAAGAGGTGATATCGGCCAAAACCGCCTACCTGATGACCGACCTGCTCCAGGGGGTTGTGAGGGAGGGGACCGGGACAAAAGCAAGGGAGCTGAAGAGGCCCGCTGCCGGGAAAACGGGAACCACCAACGAACTCAAGGACGCCTGGTTCATAGGTTTTACTCCTTCGGTGCTCACAGGCGTCTGGGTAGGCTACGACGACCATACCATCTCCCTTGGAAAGGGAGAGACCGGCGGGCATGCGGCGTGTCCGATCTGGGTCTATTTCATGAAAGAGTACCTGGAAAATAAGCCCGTTGAAACTTTCCAAATACCTGAAGGCATTATTTTCGCCAAGATAAATGGAGCGTCGGGGGCGGTTGCCGGAACGGACGATGAGGGGGCGGTCTATGCGGCTTTTGCCGACAAAATTCCGGCTCCAGGCTTCGGACCGAAGCTGGAAGGCGAGGAGACGGGTGCTGAGGCTCACTGGGAAACAGGCGATGGCCAGCCCCAGTTGAGACAGGTACAGCCTTCTTCGGGTGATTCTTACTTCAAGTCGGAGCTGTATTGATTCGCTTATGAGCCTGATAAAAGTTGACAGCGAAAAATGCAGCCGCGACGGTATTTGCGTCGAGGTTTGCCCTCTGAGCCTGCTTTCGCTCGACCCGGAGGGCAGGCCGCAGATGCGCCCGGCGGAGGCCGCCTTCTGTATCGGGTGCGGACACTGTGTCGCAGTCTGTCCAAATGGCGCCTTGGACAACAGGAAAAATCCTGTTTCAAAACATACGGCGATCCCGGCGGATTATTCTCCCGATCCTGCCCAAAGTGCGCTCTTTTTGCGCTCGCGCCGTTCCATCCGCCGCTACGAAGATAAACCGGTATCCAGGGAGAAAATGCTGAAACTCCTCGACATTGCCCGTTTTGCTCCTTCGGGGCATAATTCGCAGGCAATTTCCTACCTGGTCGTCGAGGGACCTGAAAACCTTATGCGCCTCAGCCGGATAGTTGTCGAGTGGATGCGGGAAACCGTGAAGCTTTCCCCTGAGTTAGCAAAGCGTTTCAACATGCCCGTCGTAATCCGGGAAGAGGAAAAAAGCGGGGACCGGATTCTGCGGAGGGCCCCGCATATCATCGTGGCTCATGCACCGGCAGACCTGGCTGCAGCTCCGGTCTCAACGATGCTTGCTCTGGAATATGTCGAGCTGTTTGCCCCGGCTCTGGGACTCGGCACGTGCTGGGCCGGCTACGCGATGGCATGCGCCCAGCAGTTCCCTGCTTTTTCGCAGTTTCTTAAAATCCCGGCGCGCAGGACGATTACCGGAATTTTGATGGCGGGCTATCCGAGATACAGGTACCATCGGCTGCCTGCCCGAAATCCTCTTGATGTGGCATGGTTCGAAACCGGCTGACCGGCAAGGGTTCACCGCAGAGACGCAGAGGACGCAGAGCAGCCCCGGGCCGCAACCAAAGGGCGAAAACCATATCACGCGGAGACGCGGAGACGCAGAGAAGACAACGGTTTAGCCTCATATGCTTGCCAAAATTTCAAGAAACTGCACGTTAGTAGTACAGAGCAACCTTAGGGCGCAACCAAACAGAAAAACAATCCACAGATTACTGGTCATAGACAGGTCATGGAGATAACGCAGATAATAGAATGAGTTACAAGAAAATCTTGGAAAAGATTCAAGAAACTCGATGTTAGCTACACAGAGGTGGATTAAAACTGGGAGGCTGGAAGCTCGGCCTGCGCCTCAACTTCAATGTGCCAGCATTAAAGGACAGCATACGCCGGAGAATTCTATGATCTTTTCTCCACTCCGTGTTATCTTCTTGTCAGGACCATGTCACGCCTCTGTTGTGAACGGGTATGCGAACTGTAGCCTGCCGGCAAGGCCTCCCGCGCCCGCCCAACACGCATGATAGACGTATCCTGCGGTCGGCCTCCGCGCTACGCGCTCGCACTTCGCTATAAGGTAGTATATAAGTCTATCATACGAGGAAAATTCATTGAAGCAATGGGTCCTATATTCGGCTCTGGCGATAATGATTTGGGGTCTGTGGGCTTTTTTTCCCAAAATGGCCATCAGATGCCTCGATCCAAAAACGGCTTTCATGTTTGAAGTATTGGGCGGGGCAATAACAGGCCTGTTCGCTTTTCTCATCCTGCGGCCTCAACTTGGAGGGGCCGAAATACGAGGGGTAATACCCGCCCTTCTCACCGGGGTGATGGGCTATCTCGGGCTGCTTTGCTTCATGTATGCGATCCGCGAAGGTAAGATGTGCATCGTCGCGCCCCTGACAGCGCTTTACCCTGTCGTGACCCTGGTGCTGGCAATGATTTTCCTGAGAGAAAGAATAAACATTGTCCAGCTCGCCGGAATAATCCTCGCCCTTGTCTCCGTCGTACTGATCTCATACGAATAGAAGTAAAACTCTTTAAGCGCTCGTTCGGCGATTGTGGTTTGCTCGGAACGGTTTTTAACACAGTTCATTTCATGGAGGTGCTCATGAGCCCCGAAGAATTGAAAGCTGAAGCATTGAGACTAGCGCCAGATGCTCGGGCAAAGCTCGCCCACGTTCTCCTGGAAAGCCTTGAGGACTTGTCAGAAGCTGAAATAGAGACCCTATGGGTTGAAGAGGCTCTTCGCCGAGATAAGGAATTTGACAGCCGCAGAGTCCCGTTGAGGCGCGCAGACAATGTACTCAAAGAAGCAAGGTCGAGGCTTCGATGACATATTTGGTTCGCTTTCATACAGCTGGAATAAATGGATTATGGCCGTACAAAAGCCTCGAGTCGACGCCGACCGAGTCTGTTGCTTCACTTCTCGAGTTCACGGTAAGCACGGCCGGTTTCCGCTTAATGTCAAGTATTCCTCCTGTAGGATCACGCTACCTTGAAAATCGCATAATCATACTCTCAAATATGATGAACGCTCTCATCCCGCATGCAGCCTCCGCTCGCAGGGCGGTGGACAAACTTTGATATGCCAGCCGGCGCTGGAACAATTTTGTACCTTTTGGCTGCATGACTTTGATTAATTTTTCGCCAAGAGCGGGATAAACTTTTTACGGGTTACAGAATTTTAGTCTTCCAAAAAAAATCTGCCCCGCCTCGGATGAGCCATTGCCGTCCACGGCTCGGGTTTTGATCTGCAATGGGACCTGCTGCTGCTGCAACTCGCTTTGGCCCGAGCACAAGAATTGCTATAGGTACTAAAATTCTTTTTCGCGAAAGGTGAAAAATGGAAAAGTTTGATCTGCCCTTTGCCGCCTGGCTCGTCTTCCTGGGTTCGGCCCTCCTGGAGGTCGGAGGCGACGCGGTGGTTCGAAGAGGTCTGCGCGGGGCCAATGTCGTCATTATCCTGGCCGGTGGTCTCATGCTGGCGGGCTATGGGCTGCTCGTCAATACGGTGAGATGGGATTTTTCCAGGCTGTTAGGCGTCTATGTAGCCGTATTCGCCCTGGTAAGCGTAATGTGTGGCCGATTTGTCTTTGGCGAGAGCGTGCCAAGTTCGACATGGGCGGGCCTTGCCATTATTGTAGCGGGCGGTTTGGTCATTCAGTTTGGCCATGCGTACTGAAGGCGAACAAATACCCCCCGTACAGCCGATTTATTAGCGTTGAACCTTTTGCGCGTGTGATATCATTAAAAGATGGTTTGAGAGAATCTTTTTTTGGGAAAAGCGCTTTGCGCCCACTGGGGGACACTTATAAAAAATGCTTGAAGCCGGAACAATTTTTCAGGATCGATACAAGATTTTGGCCCCTCTGGGTCACGGGGGATTTGGCGCCACTTTTCTGGCAGAGGACCTTAATCCAATGGGAAGGTCGTAATGAAGGTCCCCCATATTGAACAGTTGGGAGATCCTGCCGTTTATGAGCGCTTCAGGCGGGAAGTGGCCATCGGCAAGCTTTTGAACCACTCCGACGTTCCAGTGGCGCTGGCGATTTCTGAAGGGGACCCTCCATATCTGGTTTTGAAATACGCTGAAGGCGAACCATTGGAGAAAGTTCTGAGCGAAAAAGGCAGGTTTCCCGTCGATCAGGTCGTAAAGTTAGTCGCAAACCTGCTCGACGCTCTCCACTACTGCCATGAGAGGGGAGTGTATCACCGGGATATAAAGCCGGAGAACCTGGTGCTTGCTCCGGACGGCCATTTGAAGATTCTGGATTTCGGCATTGCGCTTATGGAAGGGGCGCCTCGGGTGACCTGGCGTGGTTTTTCAGGTCTCATGGGGACCCCCGAATACATGTCCCCCGAACAGATCAAGGGAGAGCGCGGCGATGCGAAAAGCGATATTTATGCCGTCGGCTGCCTCATTTATCACCTTCTGAGCGGGTCTCCTCCGTTTACCGGGGATAACCCGTTGACGGTGATGTACCAGCATATGACCAAAACCCTTGAACCGCTCACATCGGTAAAGGGTTTGCATCCGGGGATATGGGCCGCCATCCGCAGAGCGTTGCGGCGGCGAAAGGAGGAGCGCTACGACTCCGCCGAGCAGATGGCCAATGATTTGCGTTTCCCTGAAAATGCGGACCTCAAATGGGTAGGTGAACCCGACCCGCCGCTGGCCGCCGTCCTTCCCACAAAGCGAAACAACCTTCTGATATACGGGGGTTCCGTATTGATTGCCGTATTGATCGCGTTTTTGCTGCTTTTTTTGAGACGATAAAACTTTAGATCGCGTTTTCGCCGGTTTCGCCCGTGCGAATCCGGATGGCGTTGCCAATCGGATAGGTAAAGATTTTGCCGTCTCCGATTTCGCCCGTGCGGGAAATTCCGATTATAGCCTTGATGACTTCATCGACCATGCAGTCAGAAACAACCATCTCTATTTTAGTTTTCGGGAGCAGATTGATGTTGAACTCCGTGTTCCAGTCATCTCGCGTATGACCTTTCTGCAAACCGCAGCCGATCACTTCGGTTACGGTCATTCCCTTGATTCCCAGGTTGCCCAGAATATTACGCACCTCTAAAATCCTGTCCGGGCGCAGGATGCATTCTATTTTAGTCATTCTTGCACCGCCTTTTATTTCGATATTACCACTCTATTCTGTTAACTTTAACCGTCATGATGGTCATATTGTCATAGCCGCCTCGCCTGTTGAGTTCGGCTATCAATTCGGCCAATTCCTTGTTAGAGGAACCTTGCTCAAGAAGAAACGACTTTAACTCCTCAGCAGTCGCATGTTCCAGTATTCCATCGGTAATCATGCAGAAAATATCCCCCGGTTTGGTAAATCCCGAATAAAAATCCGGAATCAACAGAGGACCTTCGCCAACCGCCTTGAGCAGCACATTTTTGTTGGGGTGAGTGCGCGCCTCCTCAGCCGTTATCAGTCCAAGGCGCATGAGTTTGCCGACGAGGCTATGGTCCTTTGTCAGTTGAATCATATCGTCATCACGCAGCAGCATGATTTTCGAGTCGCCCACATGACTTATGAAAAACCGGTTTTGTTTTAGCAGAAGAGTGGACAGAGTGCACTTCATATTACGTGCGGAGCGATGGCTGATCGACAGATCGTAGATGTGCAGGGAAGTATTCTGGAAGGCGGTTTTTAACCTTTCGGGGATTTTTTCCGTATGATCGCCGAAATAATATTCCTGGAGCAAAACATTGACCGCCTCCGCGCTGGCAACCTCCCCGGCAGCGCTTCCGCCCACGCCGTCGGAAACCGCGAAAAGGCTTCCAAACTGGTTTAGCCCCGTTTGGGCCGGCATGTAATAGCCGAAAAAATCCTCGTTGTTTTGACGGACCTTCCCCTTATCAGAAAGACCGTGCACCTGCAAGGCGTCCGACACATAATCCATTTTCGAAACCGAGGTGGCTGGCAAGGAGGCCTCCAACGGGCAAAAGGGCGCTGTGAAAACGCCCTCTTGCCTAATTATTTTCCAGTTGAATCGACTTAGCTAGTCTTGACTGGTCCTCCAATGATTTTTCTCTGGGTCCTGGAGCTTTGAACCCACAGATATACAACACCAATGATGACCCAGGCTACCGTGGCCAGGATAGACCACATTGCGGCGGTCTGAGTATCTCCGCCGCCAAGGACCCCCAGATAGAGCACCGCAACCAGCATGGCGATATTGGCAAGGGTCCCTAGAATCGGAACAACGATGTGCGTGAACGCATTTCGCTGCGGATGCCGCAAAAACGCCACAAACGCAATGAGGTTGGTCATTCCGTAGAGAATGAACGTGCCGATATTCGACCAGAAGGTAATTGCCGTCAGGTTGGTGATCGACAGGACTCCAAATGCGCCGATAACCGCCGACGCAATGGTCATTGCCCAGACGCCTGCGTGGGGTGTCGCATGTTTGGGATGCAGAAACCCGAGAAAGCTTGGAACTTCCTTATCTTTCGACATCGCGTATGTAACGCGCACGCCGGTGTTCATGCAGGCCAAAGTGGTGCCGACTACCGCCATGGCAACCGAAATCGCGACCACAATCATCAGCGCGAAGCCCAGGTTGCCGAGAAGAGCATCACCAAGGTTTTTCACCATGTCGCCTATCGGGGCGCTGGAGGCGGCAGCGGCGTCAATGCCGGTGACCACTGCCCCTTTGGCGTCTTTTCCCGTATAAGCCGTATTCAACCAGGCATTGGCGCCGAAGTACTCAAAAAGGTACATAATGAGTCCCTGAATAACTAACGAGATGATGACCCCGCGGCTGACGTGCTTGGGGGATTTGGATTCAGCCGTAAGCGCGGTCGCCGATTCGAAACCCACCAGCAGCAATATTGCAACGGTGGCCTGGAACATCACGTTGATGAAGCTGTGCGGCATTACGACCGATGAGATCTCCGTATGAACGAACGTGACATGCTCCGGGTTTGTATACCTGTAAACCAGAGCCAGAATGGTCACCACTATTAAAGCGATGATCTGGACAACATTGATCACTATGCTGGATATGGTTGACCCCGTAATTCCGCGGTAGGCTATATATCCGACCATGAACGAAAATAATACTGCGACCACTATCTGCCAGAAAGCGGAGAGATCGACCCCGAACTGTTGGAATATATAGCATATCAGCGTGGCCATCATCGCCACCATAACTCCGGGGTATACCCAGTAATAAAGATGGGAGAACCATCCCACGATGAACTTGGACAATCTGGCAAAAGCTGATAACCTGTCCTCGCCCAACATCGCCTGTTCGGTGAAGTAGTATGAACTGCCGGTTCCGGCCTGGGGATAGAGCTCCGAGAGTTTGGAATAGGAAATCGCGGTCAGGAATGCCAGGATCAACGCGACAAACAGACCCGCAAACATGTCCATCGCGGTAGTCTGGCCGGCCAAATCCACCTGCGCCGCCTGCACCTGATAGGTCAACCATAGAAAAGCCCCCGGCGCGATCAACGCCATTGCATTCACCGTGACCCCGGTTAGTCCCAGTGTCTTTTTAAATCCGCTCTGCTCTGCCATAAATCACCTCTCTCATTTCTCCTTAATTGATTAGGAAAACAGTAGTAGTTCACCGGAGCCCGGTGCACGCGATTTCCCCGATCAGCGTCTGTTGTTTGCTTCTTCGCGTTTTCGCGTGAAAAATTGCCGCCCCCGCGACATGTGAAGACTTCTGGTGCTGCGTACGCAATGAACAGGGAGAGCAATTTGTTTGCCAAACACTCTCGTGTCGGCTTGGAGTGCAGTTCGGAAGGTGTTTACTGCCGGGATGAGTTCAAAATATGCAATCTAATTGGCACAAAATCGTATCAAGGCTGGAGGCAAATGAACCAAATTGTGCCATTTTTCTCGGAGAACTAATCTGAATTGTCGCATATCTCTATCAAAAACGGACTTATTCCAGTTTGGCACGGAATTGGAAACTAGGGATCAGGAGGAAGACCTGTTTCGGGGGAGCCAGCCCGGGTATTTAGTTTCTAAACGATTAATAAGGCGGCGCGCATGGACAATCTCTGCGAACTAAAGTTGAGTATCTTTTCGCTGATCCACCGGATAATCGACCGGGCGCTCCACCCCGAACAGGCGATTGATGGTCTGCTCAGGGTCCTTTCGCAGGCTGTTCCCCAATCGACGGCGGCCATCATCATCAGCAGCAGCGCCGAAGTCCGTTTTTTCTTTACCCCGTCCGCGGATGATTCGGGCAGCGAGGCGGAACAAAGGATTCGAAGTCTTTATAAATCGGGGTTCGACCTGGTTTTGCGCATTCCCCACCCCTTTGTCGTTCTGCACGATAGTCCAAGGCCGCTGTTTCTGGGCCGCAAAGCTCTTTATTCCATCGAAAAGGAACAGGTCCGCCTGGTGGGTTCCCCCGTAATGCTCGTTGATGAGGTAGTGGGAGCGATCATGGTGGACCGCTTTTTCGACGATCGGGTCCCGTTGGTCGAGGACGTGCAGTTCCTTTCGATTTTGGCTTCTTTTATCGCCCAGATATTGAGCCTGGAATCTCAGGTAAAACGGCGCGAGGAGGTGCTGCTCAGAGAGAATCTGGCTCTTCGGGCAAAGATTTCCGAAGAGCATCTTGGGTTGGTATGTATGGGCAAAAGCGAGGCAGGCCGAAAGCTCGAAGAAGAAATCAGGAAGATAGCGCCCACCGAAGCGTCCGTTCTGATCTGGGGTGAACCGGGGACAGGAAAGAGTTCCGTAGCGCAGATCATTCGCGAGTTGAGCGGCAGGGCGCCCTTTCCTTTTGTAAAAGTTCACTGTTCTCTTCCGGAGGACTTACTGGACAAGGAATTATTCGGAAGCGGGAAAGATTTCCTCAATGGCGGCATCGACGAATTCCACGCCCCGCCAAGTGCTTTCGACAAGGCGGCCGGCGGCACACTGCTGCTCGATGAGGTAGGCGACCTTTCGACAGCTCACCAGGTTAAGATGCTGGATATTCTGGACAGGTTGCAGGCCGGGAGTTTTGGAATCTCAAGGCCCAGGGGGGCCGATGTCAGGCTTGTCGCCATTTCGAGCGTTAACCTTTTGGAGGCCGCCGCAACCGGGTCGTTCAGAAAGGACCTTCTGAACAGGCTCAGCACTTTGCTGATTCATGTACCTTCCGTGAGGGAGAGAAAAGAAGATATACCCTTTTTGATCGGACATTTTCTCGATCATGCATGCAGAGAACAGGGCAGGAAGGTTCAATTAAGCGCTCAGGTATTGAAAAAACTGTGCGAATACGACTGGCCCGGGAACATAGCCGAGATAAGAAATACTATAATTCGCATGGTAAGCATGGCTGCCGGTGCGGAGATCGAGGCTGAGGGCCTTGCGTCGATACTTGAGCCCAAGCCCGCGACAGCTCCCGGTGCAGCAAGCCTGGAGGCAATTTCCGCGTGGTCCCGCCTGGATGAAATCGAGCGCAAGGAAGTTTCGGCGGCCCTCGAGCGCAACAGGTGGATCAGGAGAAGGGCCGCCGATGACCTGGGCCTTACATTCCGGCAAATGAACTATCGAGTCAAAAAATTCGGCCTGGAGGGGCTCATAAGGGAGCATAGGACCAGGACCCGCCATACGGCCTCTTAAGTATGAGCGCCGAAATGGCGAAGAACTATAGAATCTTCCAAGCGACCGGGTTGCTCCACGAGTGGCGCATAAAGTGGGCGGCGTATTTGCCGGCGCCTGATTGAAGAATTGACGCCCCGCCAGGCCGCGCGCGCGGACAATCACAGGAGCAAACTTCCACCAGACTCGACGAGAGACCCCGTTATTTCGTTAAGAAATTGGCGAATCTGCCTGACGGCAGACCGCGTGCTACTCGCCCCCTTTGGGGACTCCCCGAGCCTGTAGTCTCGGCCATCCGGTAACGCCCGCTTTCGCGCTCAGAGTTGACGCGCCGCGAGGGCGCGGCGCGAAGATGGTTGCGCCATGCAAGGGCGCAACCGCAACGGCCCTGCGGGCCTCGTGCCGCTTTAGCGGCACAATTGCCAGCGAGCAAAAAAAGCGAGTAAAAACAACGGGCAAAACTGGACAGTTTGTTGTACTGTCCAGTTTAGGAGGACAGGAAAGAGGATTATTCTTCCCCAAGCATGGGCAACCGATTTGATAACCGGACAGAAAGGAGAGAAATGTCGAACAATCCGTTAGCTTTTGCGTCAATCCATGCCACCATCTTGAGCATCATAATTGCGTTTACATCAGCATATATCATATACAAATACCAGTTGACGCAGCAGATCGAAATGCAAGCCATTCAGGAAGCAGAACGAATTAATAAACTATATTTTCCAGCAATTTCACATATCCCAGCAGACAACGATTTTGAGCTACCCGCTAACATTGAGGAAGTAAGGCTAGCGATTTCAAGAGTAAGCGTTATGGCAGCTAAGGACCTGACTCAAGCTGCAATTGATGGCTTAAAGATACCATCTGATCCCAAAGATCGAGCCAAGGAAATAGTAGTGCTACTCAATATAATAGGACATCGCTACCCGTTTCCTGAGGCTATACAGAAAACAGAAAACGGTTGGTTGCAAGGCATGCAAGAACCGATCAGATTCGATAATATTATAAGTGTACAGAAATGGTCAGATGATATGGAACATATACAGAGAGAGCTATCCATGTTTCCTCTCCTAATTAACATGTTGGGCTATCCATCTGAAATATTATGTACAGTCCCATCCGATATTGTATCCGAAAAGTTAGGATTCATTACTGATGCAGGTGTTATTTTAAAGTCGTTTTTAGAATATACAAGTCAATGTACTAATATAGCCTATAATACAAAGCTTTTATTAAAGAAGGCTAAAATAATGAAATCGCTTCATCTTCCCAAGCTGAAGATCATAGTGCTTCTGCTAATTACCGCAATGGTATTCTTGTGTTCTGTTGGTTTACCCATTTTGATTGAAAGTACGCCGAAGGTACTTTATACATATGTTCCTCTCTGTTATTATTTTCTGGTCTTCTTAGTTGTTCTTCATGAGATCGTGTCAAATTGAGTCATCCGTTTCTCGTCCCCAAACGTAACTGGACAATAGAGCGTAATATTGTCTAGTGCCTGAAATCGTGGTATTAGCTGGACGCGGCTTTGCGAGCCGTGCCGAAGGGCAAACACTGGACAAAAAGCCGCGAGGGACATTTTTTGAAGAACGATGACCGCAAACACCTGACCGCCTTGGAGGTGGATAAATTATTATCCGCGACCAAGGGCAGCCGCAACGAGGCCCGCGACCGTTGCCTTTTGCTGATGATGTTCCGCCACGGCTTGCGCGTGTCGGAGGCTTGCGGACTTGAACTTTCCCAAGTGGACGTTGAAAGCCGGGTCCTGCATGTCGCAAGGCTCAAAAAGGGATTGTCCACCACGCACCCGCTAAGACCCGATGAAATCAAAATCGCCAAGGCATGGCTTGCGATCCGCGCAAAGATGAAGCCGCAAACAGACGCTTTCTTTGTCAGCGAGCGGCGCGGCCCTCTTAGCCGCAAGACCGCATGGCTTGCCATTCGCAATTACGGCGATCTGGCAGGGCTTGAGCTTCCCACGCACCCGCACCAATTGCGCCACGCTTGCGGCTTTGCCTTGGCCGATCAGGGCGCGGACACGCGGTTAATTCAAGACTATCTAGGACACCACGACATCCGGCACACCGTCATTTACACGGCGACCAATCCGGCGAGGTTTGAAAGGCTTTGGCGGTAGGGTTGGCCTTGACTTATGCCTCCCTTTGAGCTACAATGTAGCTCAAAGGAGTAAATGCCATGATGACAACTCAGAACACCGTTGTTCGTGCGCGGATAGACGGGCGAACTAAAGCCGAAGCCGAGGCGGTGCTTGCCTCTATCGGGCTCACTGTCTCCGATGCTTTCCGCATGATGATGGTGCGCATTGCAAAAGAAAAGGCCCTTCCTTTTGAACCGCTCGTTCCCAATGACGAAACCATTGAGGCGATGAAAGCGGCGCGGCGTGGCGAGCTGGTCAATGTTGGTTCGGTTGATAACCTGTTTGTGGAATTGAATGCGGGCGATTAGACGTACCAAACGCTTTAAGCGCGACTACAAGCGGGAAAAATCAGGACGGCACGGAAAAACGCTCGATGCCGTTCTGAGAGAAGTTCTCGAACTGCTTGTTGACGACAAATCCCTACCACATAGCAACTTCGATCATCCCCTTACGGGGGATTGGGTCGATCATCGAGATTGCCACATCAAGCCTGATTTGGTTCTGATTTACCGTAAACCGGATGATGAACACCTCGATTTGGTTCGCCTTGGCTCGCACGGCGAGATCGGTTTCTGAATTTAAATTGTAATGGGGCCGCCTCTGATAGGCGCCAAAAATCTTGATTTATGGCACGACTCCAGTCGGGTTTTCTCGGCAAGGCAATGGCGAAAAGAAATCTTGCATGATGTATTTATATTGTGTAAATACGCCAAATGCGTTATACTTAGGACTTGTCCGTAACTAAGCCTCTTAGGGATTGCGCCGGATTTTGAGACTGATTTGGTCGCGAAGATTGAGCAAAACCGCAGGCGTAGTTTGGCTACGTCGAGGATTTTGCGATTGAGGAGCGGCCAAAGCTGGCCAAAAGCCGGATGCGAGCGCAAAGGTTTTATTTACGGACAAGCCCTTAGACTCAAGAAAAGTACCGTCAGAATCTTCGACGGCATGGAATCGCCTTTGAGGATGCACAGCGGATTTTCGAAGGACTGACCGTGGAACGGGTTGATGACCGTTTCGATTATGGCGAAGTCCGCGTGTACGCCATTGGCCTTGTGAACGGCATGGAAATCACAGTGATCTACACCGACAGAGGCGATGACGAAAGACGCATTATATCAGCGTGGAAGGCAGAACCCCATGAAAGACGCTACTACTGGAAAAAAATTGAAGGCCGCTAAGGGTACGGATTGGGAGCGGTTGCGCGGCAAGAGCGACGCGGAAGTGCATGCCGCTGTCAAAGCTGATCCTGACGCACGTCCTACGGACGAAGATTTCTGGAAGGATGCCAAGGTCATTTTGCCGCGCCGCAAGGAAGTCGTGACAATACGGCTCGATGCCGATCTGCTTGACTGGCTTCGGCAGCAACCCGGATATCAGACAAGGATCAACGCTATTCTGCGCAGCTACATGAAGGGCCACGAAAACGAGTGCATTGTCAACTAAGTTCCTATAGGTAAGGGTTTTCAGCCCGTCATTCCGGCGCAGGCCGGAATCCAGCGTCTTTTCAATTCGTTAAAAGCACTGGACCCCGGCCTTCGCCGGGGTGACGATTCTTTGCAACATGTCATAACTTTGTTGACAATGTACTAGCACCATCACCACTAAAATGGCGATTAACCGCCAGTTTTCAGTTGCCGGATGAATATTGACCCATAGCTTGCGCCCAGGCCGGAAGGCTTGGGCGCTTCTGTCTTTCATTCTTTCCGGCTCTCGCAAAAACGAACGCACTACCAGCAAAAAAGGGGAGGTTATGAGCCAAAAGAAGATGCCTTTTGATGCTGGGCTGTTGGGAAAGTTGGTTGGTCCCGATTTTTATTGTGCCCGCCTGCGATTACCTTTAAACAATAACTCGTATGACAGACTTGTTGACAACGAGAAGCGTTCAGGCGTGGAGACATAAAAATGGACGATGCGATGAAAGAAAAAGGCGTTGAGCTTTTGCGAAAGCTGAGCCAGGCACACGGCGCACCGGGGCAGGAAAACGAGGTGCGCCGAATTTTTCGAAGTGAACTTGGGGAAGGTGTGTTCACCGACAGGGCCGGAAACATCTTTTGCGAGCGACAAGGCAGTTCGGGCTATCCCCGGATACTTATTCCCGCGCACATGGATGAGGTCGGCCTCATCGTGCAGACCATAATGGAAGACGGCCTCATCAGGTTCCATGTGCTGGGCGGCTGGTGGGCGCACACGCTTCTTGCCAAACGAGTGCGAATCCGCACGAGGGAAGGGGTCGAAATCCCGGGTGTGATCGGAGCAAAGCCTCCTCATTTCCTCTCTGAGGCCGAGCGCGAAAAGGTGATGAAGATAGAAGACATGTTCATTGATGTAGGCGCCCGTGATTCCGGCGAGGTTCTGGCCTTCGGCATCCGGCTTGGGGACACCATCGTGCCGGACAGCCCCTTTGTGCGGATGCGTAACCCGGACATGCTGCTCTCCAAGGCTTTCGATGACCGCGCCGGACTATCGCTGATAGTCCACGCGGCGTTGGAGACCGCTAAGATGTCCCATCCGAATACGATAATCTTTGCGGGCACCGTCCAGGAGGAAGTGGGAACGCGGGGGGCCAAGGCTGCGGCATCATCGGCCAATCCCGACCTGGCCATTGTGACTGAAGGCTCTCCAGCCGACGATCTGCCCGGCACCGGCAAACAGGAGCGGCAGGCAGCCATCGGCTCGGGCCCTCAGATCCGGTTTATGGACTCATCTGCGATTATGAATCGCGAATTCACCGAATTCGTAATCGAGACGGCGGAAAAAAACGGCATTCCCTACCAACTCGCCGTAAGGAGAAGAGGCGGGACCGATGCCGCACCTATCCACATGCATGCTTCCGGGGTGCCCACCGTGGTTATCGCTGTCCCGTCGCGCTACGTCCATACCCACAATACCATAATCGACATCTCGGACTACTTGAACGCCCTGAAACTCATCCTGAAGCTGATCGAAACCATTGACGGGGATACGGCAGGCAGGATCAGCTCTTTTTACGATTGATCCGGCGAATTCAGGCAAACAAACCCATGCTTCTTTTTTATTACAGCTATCGCAATCTACTCGTCCGGCGGCTCACCACCCTATTGACGGCGGGCGGCATGGGGCTGGTCATTTTCGTTTTCGCAACCGTCCTGATGCTTGCCGAAGGCTTTCAGCAAACCCTTATCACTTCGGGTAGCCCCGAAAACGCCGTTTTCATCCGCAGATCGGCCGAAACAGAGGTCCAGAGTATCATCGAGCGCAAAGACGCCGCAATCATCGAGTCGTTTTCCCAGGTTGCCGTAGACAAGGACTGCCGGCGGCTCGCGGCTCGCGAAGCGGTCTTGCTGATAAGCCTTCCCAAGAAGGAGACCGGCTTGCCGTCAAATGTCCAGGTGCGGGGGGTAACGCACGGGATATCTCTGGAACTGCGGTCCCAGATCAAAATAGTCGCCGGGCGCGAGTTCAATGCCGGTTCCTCTGAAATTCTGATCGGCCGAAATATCGCCAAGAAATTCAGGGTCCCCGGCCTGGGCGGGACCATCAATTTCGTAGGGCGGGCCTGGACGGTTGCAGGCATTATGGAAGCAAGCGGCACAGCTTTCGACTCGGAAATCTGGGGAGACGTCGATACCCTGATGGGCGCCTTTAAACGACCGGTATATTCCTCCGTGATCATTCGGATGAGAGACCCTTCGGCTCTGCCGGAACTGAAGGAAACCGTGCTCAAAGACCCGCGCCTCGTCGAGGAGGCCAGGCGCGAGGACCAATACTACGAGGCTCAATCCGAACTGATGGCCAGGTTTATCCGAATCCTGGGAATAAGCCTGACGCTCATTTTCAGCCTGGGGGCGATTACGGGGTCTATGATCACCATGTACGCGGCGGTCGCCGCGCGCACATCTGAGATCGGGACCCTTAGAGCACTGGGGTTTCGCAGGGTCTTCATCCTGCTTGCCTTTCTTGCCGAAGCGCTATTCTTAAGCCTGCTCGGCGCCGCGATCGGCCTTGCGGCCGCCTCGTTCATGAACAAACTCACGATCTCCACGATGAACTGGACCACCTTCTCCGAACTGACCTTCCGCTTTCTTCTAAACCGCCGCATAATTGCCAGCTCGGTCATATTTGCCGTTGTGATGGGAATAGTCGGAGGTGCGCTGCCGTCTATCAGGGCAGCCCGTATGAATATAGTTTCAGCGCTGCGGGCGAGATAGTTTCGGAAGGGGTGAGGGGTGAGGGGCATAAGCGCTAACTTAAGCGCAGCATCGTTCCGGCGAAAGCGCTGCGAAAATCGGAAGAAGCCTCTTGTTCGTCATTCCGGCGCAGGCCGGAATCCAGTTAAACGAGCGTGTGATACAAATCCTCCCAATTGGGATTCGCACTCTCAATTAGCCGCATTTTCCACCTTCGCTTCCACTCTTTCAATCGCTTCTCCCGCTGAATGGCCGACTCCATGCTCTCATGCGGTTCGTACCAAACCAGGTTATGAACACCATAGCTTTCTGTAAACCCTTCCACCAGATTGTTCCTATGCTCCCAAATCCTCTTGACAAGGTTTGAAGTCACACCAATGTAAAGGGTACCATTTCTTTTGCTTGCCAAAATGTATACCGCAGGTTGCTTATTCATTGCGCTTTCCTGGATTCCGGCCTTCGCCGGAATGACAAGGGAAAGACCTCAGTCATTAAGTTAGCGCTTATGGGGGTGAGGGGTGAGAGGTGAAGGGCGGAAAGCCTGGTTTCACGCGAAGACTGATCACGAAGGTCAGGGAGAGACGGAGGGCGGAAGGGTGAAAAGTTCACCCTCTAAGTTCACCCTTCACACTTCATGCTGCACTGGATAGGCCGGCCTGTTGACGCGCCGGCCGTAACTCTCATAAAGTTATCCGTCTGTGATAGGGCTTCTTAGCTATCAGATTGTCCATGGAAAGTCTGCCTCCTCCGGTAATCATGAGTGCGAGCGCCATGCCTAAGGCCAGCAGATGATATTCGAATCCCTCTCCATGCTGTTTGCCAAACCAGTTCATGAAAAAACCGTTGGGCCAGTGAACAAGGCAAATAGCCCCGATCATGTCGCAAAAAATCCCAAAGGCCCACAACCTGGTCGCAAGACCGAAAATGAGACCCAGCGCGCCGAGTGATTCGGCCGCGATGACGAGCGCCACTAAAAACGCGGGCATGTGATAATTCTGAGAGAAAGCGTCGATGGTAGCCAGGACGCCACTTCCTCCGAACCATCCGAAAAGCTTCATTGCCCCGTGCGGGAAGATGACTGCCCCGAGGGTGACTCGCACGATAAGATTCTGCCACGTGTCTTCAGTTCTGAAGAACCAATCCATTTCACCCCTCCATGGTTGCCGTATGACTTCTCTGCATCGCGCGCGAAAATATTTTCAGTGTCGTATCGATTTTCATCCCGGAAAATCTCGATTATCTTACTCGAAGCGGGAGGGTGTGTCTCTACGCAAAGGCGCACGTTGCCCGATAAATTCCAAAAAAGTCATCGTGTTCAAAGAACCGGATAAACAACGGGCTTTACAGGGGCGGCATTATTCTTTAGCCTGCCCTCAACGGCTTTTGCAAAAGAGTCCATAAGAAAAGTCTTGGCCGCATGCATGATGAAACATGCCGGTAAGTGTCAACCAATCCAATATACTATGGGTGTTTTTATGGAAAGAGAAAAAAGGAAATCCTATTTTAAAAAGGTTGACATTTATCCGGTCACCTGTGAACGGCTTTCCGGCGGCCGGTCCTATCTCGAAGTCATCGACGGCCTAATCAAAGGCGGGGCGCGGATTGTTCAACTCAGGGGGAAAGATATCTGCGAGAGGGATTTTTTCCGGTTGGCCGAAATATTCAGAGAACGCACAGCAAAGGCCGGCATGCTGCTTATCGGCGCGTCTTCGCACAACCTCCAGGAGGCCCTCCGTGCCTGGGATGATGGCGCCGATTACCTCAATATCAGCCCGGTATTTCCGACTGGAACCAAGGAAGGTGTGGAGCACTTCCTCGGTCCGGGGGCGATTGCGCAAATAGCCCCCCGTCTGCGAATCCCGTTTACCGTAATGGGCGGCATATAGGAATCCAACATAAAGCAGGTCCTGGAGATGGGGGCAAGAAAGGTGGCCGTGGTGACGGCGATCACACAGGCAGCCGACATTGCATAGGCTGTGCGATCCTTGCGCAATTTGATAAGAAATTTTTGACTTTAGGCATGTAATGCCTGCTTCGTGTGATTCGATCCGGAGTGAATGTGTGACATGAGAATCAGACCGGCATACATAGAAGAAATGGATATGCTGCACGGCATTGTAAGAGACGCCACCCGACACATGGATGAACAGGGTATTCCGCAGTGGGACGAAATATATCCGAACAAGCCGATACTGGCGAGGGACATTGAAAATCAGGAAATGCACGTTATAGAGCAGGATGGACGAGTGCGGGTTTTATAGTGATTAACGAAGACCAGCCACCGGAGTATGCCGCCGTAGAATGGGCGTATCCCGGTCGAACACTCGTGGTACACCGATTGACCATTGCCCCCACCTGTCAGAGCCTTGGCCTGGCAACACTTTTGATGATTCGCCGAGGAGATTGCAGCCATCCGAGGCTACAACTGCATCCGCCTTGACGCCTTCACGCGTAACCCATCAGCCCTCACCCTGTACGAAAACTGTGGGTACAGAAAGGCCGGGACAGTTCTCTTTAGAAAAGGGGAATTCTGCTGCTACGAAAAGGCAATAAAGGCAGCGAGAGTGGCTGAAAGATCGAACCAGGCGGTGCACCGGATCGCCGATAAAGACGGTTCCCGGTGACCTCCTCGTTCTCTGCGTCTCCGCGTGCAAATCTTGTCTTCGCGCCTTCGGAATTCTCCTTTCCAGCAAACCTGTTGTTCTCCAGTTAATCCTGCTAATCCTGTCAAAATCTCTGCGCCCTCTGCGGTTAAATCCAGTCTTCTGGGGAAATGGTGATTTTCCGCCTTGATTTTTTCTGTCTTAGCTTTATATTAGTTAGCACTCAATCAAAAAGAGTGCTAGTATGGTGTTATCGATCGGTTCCATTGTAAATCCACCAATAATATCAAGGAGTGCAGCAGAATGGCATACAGACCGCTTCATGACAAAGTCATCATCAAACGTTTAGAGGAAGAGGAAAAGAGCGCCGGAGGCATCATCATTCCCGATACGGCCAAAGAAAAGCCCCAACAGGGCAAGGTGATCGCCGTTGGGACTGGAATCGTTCTCAAAGACGGCAAAACCATCCCGTTGCAGGTAAAGCCGGGCGACCGTGTGCTCTTCAGCAAGTACGGCGGTACGGAAGTCAAGTTCGGAGATGAAGATTACCTGGTGATGCGTGAAGACGACATCCTGGGTGTTCTCGAATAATAGGCGCAAAGGCAAAGGAGGATCGAAAAGATGCCAGCCAAAGAGATCAAATACGACACTAAAGCAAGAGAAAAGTTGTTGCAGGGCGTTGACATCCTGGCCAACGCGGTAAAAATCACCCTCGGTCCGAGGGGGCGCAACGTGGTGCTGGAAAAATCCTGGGGATCGCCCACTATCACCAAGGACGGCGTAACGGTGGCAAAGGAAATCGAACTGGAGGACAAGTTCGAGAACATGGGCGCTCAGATGGTCAAGGAAGTGGCGAGCAAGACCTCGGACGTCGCCGGTGACGGGACAACTACCGCTACGATCCTCGCGCAGTCCATCTTCCGCGAAGGCGCAAAGCTGGTGACAGCGGGGCACAACCCGATGGCCCTCAAACGTGGAATCGAAAAATCGGTTTCGGCCGTCGTCGATGAGCTGAAAAAGCTCAGCAAACCCATCAAGGACCAGAAAGAGATTGCCCAGGTCGGTAAGATAAGCGCCAACAACGACGCCACGATCGGGGATATTATCGCCGAAGCCATGAACAAGGTGGGCAAGGAAGGCGTGATCACGGTCGAAGAAGCCAAGAGCATGGAAACCACTCTCGATGTCGTGGAAGGCATGCAGTTCGACCGCGGATATATTTCTCCCTATTTCGTGACCGATCCCGAGCGGATGGAAGCGGTCCTCGACGATCCCGCGATCTTGATCAACGAGAAGAAGATCAGCAACATGAAAGACCTGCTGCCCATCCTCGAGCAGATCGCCAAGATGGGCCGTCCGCTTCTGATCGTATCCGAAGACGTGGAAGGCGAAGCCCTGGCGACCCTGGTCGTAAACAAGCTGCGGGGTACGCTGAAGGTGTGCGCGGTTAAAGCCCCCGGCTTCGGCGACAGGCGCAAGGCGATGCTCGAAGATATCGCTGTGCTTACCGGCGGCCAGGTAGTCAGCGAAGACATCGGGGTTAAACTTGAAAACGTTGCAGTCAAAGACCTGGGGACCGCCAAGCGCGTCAATATCGACAAGGACAACACGACAATCGTTGACGGAGCGGGTTCGCGCAACGCTATCGAGGGCCGTGTGAAGCAAATTCGCGCCCAGATCGAGGAGACAACTTCTGACTACGACCGTGAAAAACTCCAGGAAAGACTTGCCAAGCTGGTCGGAGGAGTCGCGGTAATCAAGGTGGGCGCGGCCACCGAAACGGAGATGAAGGAGAAGAAAGCGCGTGTCGAGGACGCGCTGAACGCGACCAGGGCAGCCGTTGAGGAAGGGATTGTCCCAGGTGGGGGCGTTGCCCTTCTGCGCTGCGTGTCTGCGCTCGATAAGTTGAACCTCGAGGGAGGAACGCTTTGGCCTCAACATAGTCAAGCGGGAGCCGTTGAGGAAGGGATTGTCCCAGGTGGGGGCGTTGCCCTTCTGCGCTGCATGTCTGCGCTCGATAAGTTGAACCTCGACGTGGAGGAAGTCTTTGGCCTCAACATAGTCAAGCGGGCATTGGAGGAGCCGATCCGGCAGATTGCGAACAACGCCGGTTACGAAGGTTCGGTTGTTGTGGAACATGTAAAGAGCGGCAGTGGAGCATACGGCTTCAATGCAGAAACCGAAGAATACGGCGACCTGGTCGAACAAGGCGTAATGGACCCGACGAAGGTGGTCCGGTTCGCCCTCCAGAACGCGGCAAGCGTCGCATCGCTGCTGCTCACCACTGAGGCCGTCATTGCCGAAAAGCCGAAAAAGAAATCTGCCGCTATGCCCGGCGGCGGAGGTATGGGCGGCATGGGTGGTATGGGCGGCATGGGCAGGCTATGGGCGGTATGGACGACATGTATTGATGCCTGTAACGCATGATGCAGGGCGGGCAATTTTTTGACCTGGATTTTTTGACCTGGAAGAACCCCGTCCCGCTCACTGCTGCGAGAGACTAAAAAACCAGGGCGGATATCCTTCGCCCTGGTTTTTGCGCTTAAATCCTCCGGATGCTTTTCGTTCCAAAGGCGGTAAATTGATCTTCCGGCTAAAGCCGGTAAGCGGAATGACCAGATTAAGACCAGATTATCGCTGAGGGGTGCCCGCAATCGATATGGCATTTTCTTGCCCAGTGTTGTACATAAGTCTGTCTTACGGAGGTGGAGTAATATGCGGAAATTGGCCGTTGTTGCAGGACTGGTCCTTCTTGTGGCTTTCGCGCTTACGCCTCCGGCCTGGAGCGCCGAAACCATCAAGATAGGCTTTAACATTCCAATGACCGGAGACATTCCCAAGGTTGGTGAATCGTCCAAATACGCCGCAGAGATCCGGATCGCCGAGATTAATGGGGCGGGGGGCCTCAAGGTGGGTGACAAGACTTACAGGCTCGAGTTTATCTACGAAGACAACGAGTCCAAGGCCGAATCCGCAGTGGCCGTCGCGCTCAAGCTGATCACCCAGGACCAGGTGCTCGGAATCATCGGCCCGCAGGCGAGCAAGCAGGCGATACCTGCCGGCGATGTCTGCAACGCCAACAAGACTCCCATGATCTCGGCCTGGTCAACCAATCCCAAGACGACCGAAAACAGGCCTTACGTTTTCAGGGCATGCTTCCTGGACGCTTTCCAGGGACCGGTTGTGGCGAAATTTGCAAACGAGGAATTCAAGGCCAAAAAAGCGGCTGTTCTCTATGATATCTCAAGCGATTATCCCAAGGGTGTTGCCGAGTTCTTCAAGGGGGCCTTCGAGAAGATCAACGGGCCCGGTTCGGTCGTTGCGTTCGAAACTTTCACTCACGGCGACAAGGATTTCAGCGCACAATTGACCACGATATCCAAGTCCGGCGCGGATGTTCTTTTTACCCCGCAGTACTACGATGAAGTTCCCCTCATCGTTAGACAGGCGCGCGAACTTGGGTGGAAGAAGCCTATAGTCGGAAGCGACAGTTGGGGTTCGGCCGAACTGATGAACCTTTGCGGCGACGCCTGCAAGGGATCTTTCTTCAGCACCCATTACGCCGCTTCCGGCGCGAAGGGCGCGACGAAGGAATTTATCGACAAGTACCGGGCCAAATACGGCTATAGTCCCGATGAGGTAGCGGCTCTTACCTGGGACGCAATAAACCTGATGTGCCTGGCTATCCAGAATACCGGCGGGCTTACCGGCAACATCGAAAAGACCGGGAAGCCGTTAAGGATAAGCTCACCCTGGTAAGAGATTTTGACGGTATTACGGGCAAGATGACTTTCACCCCGGGAGGAAACCCGACGAAGTGCGCCGTAATAGTCAGGATCGGCGACAAGGGGGACTTTGAATTTTATAAGTCCGTTTGTCCATGAAGCCGGCTATTATTTTTGTTTGCTTTGCGCCTGCACATACTTACGCAATACGGCGTTCATCATGGTCTGGTAACCTTCGCCCCTTCTCTTGAAAAAATCGATCACGTCAGGGTCGAGCCGCAACGTTATCTGTTGCTTGCGTCTTGGCCAAGGTACTGCTTCGACGAAAAAATCATCACCCAATTCCGGATTATCGGAATAGTCGATTTCATCGTCCTTCATTGCGTCTATGCGTGTCCAATCGGTTCTTGATTGTTTTTTCATATTGCTTTTTCTCATTTTGGCCCCCAAGAGATTTCGCCACGCATCTCAGCAAAATACAAAGCCGTGGCTTGCGCTCTAATATTCTGTTCGTTCTTCTCTTCATCCCACTGGAATTTCACGCTGTTGTAGCTCCAAATGTAGTTACAATTAATAATATCGTGTTTCCTAAGAAAAAGGAAAGCAAATGTTTCGCTTGAACCAGGGGGTTGCGGCGGCAGCAGTATTTTTGTTTTCCAACCGGCATAGAGAACAACCGCAAGAAACCCGGATCACCGAGATGATGACATCCTGGTAAAAGAGTTCGACGGTATTACGGACAAGATGACTTTCGCCCCGGGAGGAAACCCGGCGAAGTGCGCTGTAATAGTCAGGATCAGCGACAAGGGGGACTTTGAATTCTATAAGTCCGTTTGTCCATAGATGAAATCGTCTACGGCATCACCAGCCTGCCGGTTCGTATCATCGCTCCAAAATGCTTCTTGCTCTTAAAACCTGAACCCGTTCAACATTGCCAGGATAGCGCTCTCAGGACTTTGACGCGGCCCTGTTCTATATAGCCTTGTTTATCTTGCGTTCTTGTTCAATAATAACAGGATAGCCTTCTGACACCATTTAGATGGAGGATACAGGTTCGCCATGCCACGCCTCAAACTCCGAACTCAAGACATGGAGCGGATACAAACAAAGCGGCTTCTTGCCCTGAAAAGGGCTGAAGATGCATGCCTGTATCTCTGCGGCCTCGGGGCGAAGGAGTCGTTCATATTCGGATCGCTGCTCTCGGGGGATTTCCGGGCGCACTCGGACATAGACCTTGCCGTCTCGGGCCTTCCCCGCGAGCATATCTACAAGGTGGAATCAAAAATAGAAGAAATCGTGGGGGGCATGCACTTCGACCTCGTCTACCTCGAAAACGCTCCGGCATATCTGGTGAAAAGAATCAAAGAAAAGGGGAAAAGATATGCTTGCGATCTTTCTTGATGTTCAGAACGAGATACTGGATATCGGCCGGGAGTTCGAGGTCATGCAGAGGAAGGTCCAGAGGTTCGAATCGGCCGAAGACATAGAGGATAAGGACTCCCACATAAGGGCCATCGCCGGATGTATCCACGGCATTTACAGCGGGATGGAAAAAATTCTCACCCGGTAAATGATTTTAACGGTATTGACGGGCAAGATGACTTTCACCGACCGGAGGATAACCCGGCTAAGTATGTCGTAATAGTCAAGATAGCGACAAGGGAGACTTTGAATTTTATAAGTCCGTTTGTCCATGAAGCGGGCCACTATTTTTGTTTGGTTTGCGCCTGCACATACTTACGCAATACGGCGTTCATCATGGTCTGGTAACCTGCGCCCCTTCTCTTGAAAGAGTGATCATGTCAGGGTCAGCCGCAACGTTATCTGTGGCTTGTGTCTTGGCCAGATACCGCTTCGACGAAAAAATCATCACCCAATTCCGAGATTATCATGGAATAGTCGATTTCATCGTCCTTCATTGCGTCAACGCGTGTCCAACTGGTTCTTGATTGTTTTTTCATATTGCTTTTTCTCATTTTTGTTGGCTATCCTCAAAGAGATGATTCGGACAATGTCCCGATCTCTTTCTGCAAAAACTACAACCACCGTGCGCCCTTGTAACACTCCAATACCCTGCCAACGATCCTCGCCATAGTCCTCTCGGCTGTCGATTCGGGCCATCAAGGGATTTTGGAAGACTTACCACGCGTCAGCAAAATCGAAGCCGTGCTTGCGAATATTCTGTTCGTTTTTCTCTTCATCCCACTGGAATTGCACGTTATTGTGGCTCCAAATGTAGTTACAGTTAATAATATCGTATTTCCTAAGAAAAGGAAAACAAATGTTTCGCTTGAACCAAGGGGTTGCGGCGGCGGCAGTATTTTTGTTTTCCAACCAGTTATGCCGCTGCCGGCGCGAAGGGCGCGACGAAGGAATTTATCGACAAGTATAGCGCCAAATACGGCTATATTCCCGATGAGGTAGCGGCGCTTACCTGGGACGCAATAAACCTGATGTGCCTGGCTATCCGGAATACCGGCGGGCTTACCGGCAACATCGAAAAGGACCGGGAAGCCGTTAAGGATAAGCTCACCTTGGTAAGAGATTTCGACGGTATAACGGGCAAGATGACTTTCACCCCCGGAGGAAACCCGGCTAAGTGCGTCGTAATAGTCAGGATCAGCGACAAGGGGGACTTTGAATTTTATAGGTCCGTTTGTCCATAAAGCCGGCGGGGAGACGGAAGCGGCCTTGAGTGGCAAGCGTGAGAATTATTCTCCATTGCCGAACCGTGCCGCCAAAGCGTCCAGGGTAACGTTCGTTGCAATTTCATTATGGGGAATCAGCAAGTAACGCCAAGGCTTGCCGCCATAGCTCTGCGCATGGGTCGATGCATTTGCGCACCATTTCACTGCGGCCTTGCTTCTTTGCAAGCACGATCCGGTCATCCAACTGATCGCTGGCCTTTGGTTCAAGCATAAAGATACATCCAGCAGTCTCGGCCACGAAATCCGGCAGGTACTCAAAATGGTCCGCTCCGCTGCGGTAATAAATCTGAAACTGTCCCTTTGCCGGCTTAAACCACTTAATGGCATCCCGATCCAGGATCACCGCGAGTTTGCGTTCGGCTTCGGAATCGAATTTTTGAACTGAATACAGGCAGCGGTCAAACCCTCCGAAAAGATATTTTGCCATGTTGCTTTTGTCGGAAGGGGAAACACGATAATCTAAAGGTGGTTCTGCGATGGCGGAGGTGTAGGCGCTAGGCTTTAGCTCCGTGAAACCCTTGCTGACCTTCACTTCATAGCCGACCGCCTCTTCCCAGTAGTGCGCCTGCATCTGAGTGTGAATGAACCGCGCAATATCTCGTTGATGGCAACGCAGCACTTTGCATATGTCTTCGTCGGAGAGGTAGGTCTGGAAATGCCGCACCGTCTGCGTGGCAAGGTCATAGAGCAAATCGGCATGGTCATCGTATGAGACATCATCGAAATCGACCAAGCCGCTTACCACGTAATCCTCCAGTCGCGCTTCCTCTATGCCGTAGCGGTCGAGAGACAACACATCCAGTTGATTGGTCCTCAGATGTTTTATCCACAAATCTTCTGAAATGGCCTGGTAATTCAGCGTATTTAGATCCAGAGTGAAGGGCTTGAAGCCGGACTTAACCTCGCCTTTTGGAACAACTAAGATGCGTGGAATGTCGATGATCTGCTGCGTGACGAGTTCGACCGTCTTGGCGACCACGGCGGAAATGTCCGGCTTTGTCAGAATATCTTCCATCTCCAATTGCATTGGTCGTCGCTGTTCCTCTACAGCCAGGACTATGGCGGCCTGAATCTCCGGGTTTTGCAAATAATTGACGGTTGGCAGCTTATCCGGCTGGTCCTCCAGCTTGCAGATCACCTCCCAGGCAATCTGCGCCGCTTGCTGTTCCGCAGGCGTGGTGAAAATCGGCGTCTCATCATGCCCGGCTATCGTGGTGGTGCTGGTTACCTGCTGAGGCTTGATCCCCAACTTCGTCGCAAGTATCGACTGCGACACCACTGTAAAGGTCTTTTGGTCCAGTTCGCCTGAATCAAGAACAATCGCCTGCATGCGGATCGCAGAATCCGGCCGGTTGGCCTCGTCAATGATCTCCTGAAACTTGTCGTGTGCGACAATGTTCAGCCTGTCCACGGCTATGACCCCTGTGCGCTTTCCATAGGGCAGGCGCAGCCCCCGGCCGATTGACTGCTCGATCAGAATGCGGGCGTTGGCCGCGCGCAGCGGTACAATCGTATAGAGGTTGGTAACGTCCCAGCCCTCCTTGAGCATGTTGACGTGAATGACGATCTCCGTTGGTTCGGAAGCTGCCTCGACCTTGAGAAGGCGCTCGATCATCTCCTCCTCGTCTCTACCTGTCTGACTGGAATCGACCTGAATGACCTTATCCCGGTAACGGCCCTCAAAAAATGCGTCGGACTGGATCGACTGCAATAACTGGGCTGCATGCGTTGTGTCGCGGGCGATCACTAGCAGAAACGGTTTAACTATCTCGTTGTCGCTTTCCCGTGCGTAAGTCTCCAGCTCCACCTTGACGCTTTCATGCAGCCGAATGCCGTCTTCCAGCTTCAGGCGCTCGATTTCTCCGGGCGACATACCGCTAGGGTTGAAATTTTTGCGAGTCACCACGGCCGGTTCTTTCACGAAGCCATCGGCCATGGCCTTCCCCAGAGGATAATCGTAGATGACGTTTTTAAACGGTACCGCTCCTCGACCCGTCTCCACGAGAGGAGTGGCTGTCAGCTCCAACCCCATGATCGGCTTCAGCTCATTGATTGCCCGTACCCCGGCGCTGGCGCGGTACCTGTGGGACTCATCCATCAGCAGCACCAAATCCGGCAGCCCCGCGAGATAGTCGAAATAGCTCTCGCCGATGTATTCGGACAGACGCTTGATGCGGGGAGACTTTCCGCCGCGAACTTCGGAGTTGATTTTGGAGATATTGAAAATGTTAACGTGGACGCCCTCACTCCGAATCATCCAAGGGAGCCGCAGTTGCCCCCGCAAGTTTTCCCGTACACCGATACCGCTTTCGTATGTGTCCCCCGTTATAACAGTCGGCGCATTTGTGGCGAATTCAGCGATTCCCTTGAATACATATTTGAGTGTGTTGGGCGTGAAGTCGGCGATCAGTTTATTATAAATGGTGAGTTTGGGCGCTAGCACAAAGAAGTTGCCGATCCCGTGTGCCATATATAGATAACTGATAAAGGCGCCCATTAGCCGGGTCTTGCCCACGCCGGTGGCGAGTGCAAAGCACAGGGATGGAAAGCCGCGCTCAAAATCAGTGACGGTCGGGAACTCGCTCCGGATGGTCTCCAAGGTTGCAGCCGTGTCGGGGTCCTTGGTGGGCGGGGCGATTTCCGTGATCCGGTCAAGAATCTCCAAAGACCGACGTTGAGGAGGACGAAGAGAAAGGCGGCCGGCAATGGCATTTACATGGCGGTTCATTCGGCTGCTCCTGATTATTCGTTAGCGCGGTTGATCAGGCTGACTATCACCGTGACGATGGTTGCCCTGTCTTCCGGCTTAGCTTCGGCAATCAGCAGTGTCAGAGCCACCAAGGCGTTATCTGCAAGCCGCTTTGAGCCGTCAGCCCGGTAGAGGACCCCGTTTGCGGCGAGAAACGCTACGAAAAGCGCGGCGCCAATCCTTTTGTTGCCGTCCACGAAGGCGTGATTCTTTATGATGAAATAAAGCCAGATTGGCCGCTTTTTCTTCGATGCTGGGGTAGAGTTCTTCGCCGCCAAAGGTTTGGTAAATTGCGCCCAGGGCGCTTGCAAAACCCTTATCCTTCTCCAGACCAAAGAGACCGCCAAATCCGGCTTTCATCGACATGACGATCTCCATCGCCGCCTCATAGGTAAGGATATGAGGTACGGGCCGGGTTGTCTTCTCAATGGTAAGCGTTCCGTGATCGTAGCGGTCTAGCGTGGTCAGTGCGTAAGCGTAATCGGTTATAACCCCCAACAACCCCTTTGCTTCTTCGAGACCTACAGCCTGACTCGCCAGGGTCTTTTCCAGGAGATCGACGGTCCTGCGAAGATCGGCCAGCTTCCTGTCCTGCTCACGCAAGCGTTGCTCGTTTACCGTGTAGCCGTCCACCAAATGCTCGCGCAAAACTCGTGTGGCCCACTGGCGGAACTCTGTGCCTCGCTTGGAATTTACTCGGTAGCCAACGGAGATGATGGCGTCAAGATTGAAGAATTGTACCTGATAGCTTTTCCGTCGGCGGCAGTTCGTGCAAAATTTGCACGGACTGCGGCTTCTTCCAATTCGCCTTCTCGAAAAACATTTCGGAGGTGCTTGGTAATGACCGAACGTTCTCTACCAAACAGGTCGGACATCTGATCCTGAGTCAGCCAGACCGTTTCCTGCTCTATATGCACGTCCAGCCGGGTCGTGCCATCGTCGGCCTGATAGAGAGTCAGATATCCATCGAGTCCCCCTTCTCGCCGAAAATGGATAGCTGGCCGGGCCTGGGCGGCGCTTTGGGAAGGTTCTCCACCCGCAGACTGTAGTCATCGTGACCCCACTCACAGCGGGAGAGCACCTGCTTGGGAATATTTTTCACGGTCAGGTTGGGATACTCGCCGCGACCACGAAAAGCGGTGCAGAGCACCAGCAGCGACCGTTCCGGCCCAACCTCATCAGAGAGTTGCTGGAGCTGCTCATGTGTCAGGTTGGCTGTGGTAACGTAAATGAAATCGCGCTCTGTCGAATAGCCGTGCCGCCAATATACCGAATAGCTGGGAGAATATGTGAAACCCTCCAGCTTGCAAAGAGCTTCTGCCAGCATGGGCGCGTTGTATGTTTTGTTAATGACCCAGTTGCCCCACTTATCTCTTTCGAGGAGCGATGGGGCAAGCCGCAAATAGCGGAATCCGCCGCCGCCCTTCCAGTTGACTGCATTCGTGATGCCGCCGTAGTCTTCGCCGCCGATAACTTTCTTCAGGCGTGGGATAATGTGGGTATGGCAATGCTCACCAAGCTCCACCATGATCCAGCAACGTCCCATTTTGTGCGCTACGGCACCAGTGGTGCCGGAACCTGCGAAGGAGTCGAGGACGAGGTCACCATGGTTGGTTGAGATTTCAATAACACGCTTGAGAAGACGTTCCGGTTTAGGCGTATCGAATGTATTTTCAACTCCGAACAGGGCGTTAACCTCTTTTTTCGCCTCCTGGGTATGCCCGACTTCATCATTGGGCCACCAAGTCCACGGTGTTTGACCTTCGGATTCTGCTAGGTACGTTTTACGCCTTGGCATCCCTTGGCCATCATTACCGAACCATATCCGCCCTTCCTCAACGAGCTTCAGGAAGACATGTTCTACGTTCTTCCAACAGGTTCCGGGTGGAGGTGAATATTCAGCGCCACCTGGCGTCTTGATTGCGTACATCTGGTTCGGCCTAAAGCCCTGCGCGGTGTAGTCAGAAGATGCCCAAGGACCTCTCGGATCTTTGTCTGGATTTTTGTACTGGCTAACTTGCTTCTGGGACTTTGGAATCTTGTTTACGACCTTCTTGAAGTTATCAATGCCCTTTGCAATGACGAGCACGTGGTCATGACCAGGGCCTATAGTCGCTCGGATGTCCGGTGAGGTTCTCTTTTGCCAGACCACATTCGCAACAAAGTTGCCCCGTCCAAATACCTCATCGCACAAAACCTTGAGATAATGCGACTCATTGTCATCAATGGTGATCCATAGCGAACCGTCTTCACGCAACAGGCTTCTAATCATCTCCAACCGGTCGCGCATTAGCGACAGCCAAATCGAGTGCTCCAGCCCGTCGTCGTAATGGGTAAAAGCGCTGCCGTATTATAAGGCGGGTCGATGAACACGCACTTTACCTTACCTGTGAACTCTGCCTCCAGTGCCTTCAGTGCAAGCAGGTTGTCGCCGTGGATCAGCCGGTTATCGAAAATGTCCTTATCTGTCACACGGTGTTTGGCGTGATAGGATTTCTCCGGATCTTCCAGCAATATGCGCGGTTCAAGCCTTGGCCGGTTTTCCTTGCCGATCCAGGTAAGTTCCAGTTTTTGCTTGCCGTTCATTGCAAATTCCTACTGTCCGCTCTCTGGCTGAGGTGCGGCATCCCAGGTGCGACCCTCAAGGGAGCGCCCATTGCTTTTCTTGCTTCTTTTTTCTCCATCAGCGCTCCAGGTACCCCATTGTTTGAAGAAGAAGGCTGCCCCGTGCTCATCACACACCCGTTTGATATTAAGCACCCACTCGGCATTCATGGGCCGAGCCTTGGGGCCTGACTCGCCTCCTACAATAACCCAAGCAATTCCGGTCAGATCGATTTCTCCCAGATCCTCCAGCAGTGGTTCCACGGAGATAAAACGAACATCACGGACATTCGACGCAGAACATCAAGACGAGGCAAACCGTGAGCGCGATTCTCCACAGTCACGCCCAGCCAGGCGTTGCGGGGGGGCTGCCTGAAACGGAAAAATTCTGCCATTCGCTCTGCTCTCTTGGTCAAAATCTGAAAAATGTGTTGAGGCGCCTGCTCGAATTACCTCCAGCACCCGCACGAGGTAATCGTCAGGGATCTCTTCGTGGAACAGATCGCTCATAGAATTAACAAAATACACCGTGGGTCGTTTGCGTCTGATGGGTTCCTGGAGTCGAACGGGAAGAAGTGTTAGGCGAAACCCGTTTTCATAACCCTTAACACGCATAGCTTGGAGGCGTCTGGCCATAACTTCGGCGTAACAGTTGGTGCAGCCGGGAGAAATTTTGCTGCATCCGACAGCCGGGTTCCAGGTCTGCTCTGTCCATTCAATGGAGGTTTTGCTGCTCATTACTTTTCCCTCACAAGGCGTTCGCCCCTGTTGCCGTGTTCGGTAAAATGAACGAATCTCGTGCGTCTTTTGCCTGTTGCATCAAGGTTTTTGACCCTGCCTTCTCTTTCCAACTCATGGAACGCGGCCTGGAAATCACTTTCAAAACACCCCGTTTCCTCGATCATGTCGGCTAATTCCTCAATGCCAAACCGACGCGGTATAGACGAAAGCCTATTGAGCCAGTAGGATTTAACTTCTGTAATAACTCCTCGCTTCTTTGGCCAATTAATGAGGATGCCGAAAACATTTCGCGCTGCCCACTCCGAAACTCCCGATCTTCCTGTTTGGCATCCTCCCGAGCGCGACGTTGTAAGAGTTCAAGATGTTCCGACTCCTCCATGAACACGGTGAAGCCCTTTGGATGCCGAGTCAGGTATACCAAATGGTAAAGGGTTCGGTCGATAGTGGGATAAAGCACCGGCACAGAGACGACTCGTGGCTTTCCTCCCCAGGCCGGCACAATCTTCTTGAGCCGCTGCTTGTAGAGATCGATCAGATACGCTTCCCTTTGCTCGGGTGATAGACCTCCTGTGTCCCGCACCTCACCGAAAATGGCCAACATGTCTTCGCAGAAAGACTCTTGGGGCTGAGTGCGAGACAAAAAATCGTACATGAAATTGATCAGGAATTCAGAATTGGGCCGCTGCAATAGCGGGGTGAGGGTGGGTACCTCCACTACTTTTTTCCATCCATTGGGATCAACGAAAAAGAAAGTGAAAATATCAGGCCCGCACCAGTCAAGAATCGAATCGCGCAGATCGAAAAAATCCCCATGGAAAGCGGAGGTCGATATTCCAGTCTGTTGAAAACCGGCTAGATGATCTCGAAGCTTCTTAAAGGCGATCTTGTCTTTTTCAATAAAAAGGGCGTGGAATGTAACATCTTTACCCATTCTTTTCAGACCCTCACGGCTTTTCCCGATAATCTTCAGACTGATTCCGATTGAGGTGTCTTGAAGGTCGGCACTTCCTTCTTGCCATGGGCCTGAAAAACAATCCACATACCGGACGCTTTTCTGATGAAGGCCTATTATCATGAAAAGGCGCTGCAGGTAGGTTTCGAGGAGATGGTGTTTGACAAATGCCTGCTCGCGTCCGTGATAGCTTGCGGGGACTGGCATATTCATCCTCTTTCGTGAATTTTTCTACCTCACCTCAGAATCCAGCGGAAGAAAAAGAGTGGCAAAGTCGCTTTCTTCTGCTCCAGCTTCCCTTTGGGAGCAAACTTATTTACCTTCTTTCCCAAATCCGGCAAGCCTCTATGTACTCGAATCCATTACACCAAAAGCTCTGCCGATGGAAGAAAACATTGGAACGGATTGCTTTTAACACGTTCCCTGCCAGATGAAAGAACCCGTTTAATTTCCCTTTGAAGCAACTTGATACAGGGTTATATGTGTGGCTGGCTTTCCGGCCTGCCACAATTACTTGGAAAGCTGCCCCCCTATCTGATATTTTAGCGCGGCGGCTTCGGCAGACATGTCCGGGGCCTTTTAACTGAAACTCTGTTTTCCAAAGGGCGCCGCTTGTTTTTAGAAACATTTTTCCAGAATCTGCTTAACGCCCTGCAGTGGGGGAGCTTCTACGCCCTGATCGCCCTGGGCTATACGATGGTCTATGGAGTGCTGCTCCTGATCAACTTCGCCCACGGGGATATATTCATGGTGGGGGCATATACCGGTTTTTTTATAGCCTCTCTTTTGCTCGGCCGCTATGCGGGGTTTTCGCCCGGATTGCCGCCGGCCCTGATTTTCGGCCTGACCGTGATGATCACCATGATAATTACATCGGGAGTCGGCGTCGCCATCGAGCGGGTTGCCTACCGTCCCCTGCGGCGTAAGGGCGCATCGCGCCTCTATGTCGTAATTACGGCCCTGATGTGCGGGTTGATCCTTGAGAACGGCAATCTGGCCATTCTTGGGGCCAGCCGCCGCAGCTTTCCCCAGCTTTTTTCAAATGACGGTTCATAACATCGCAGGGGTAACTTTCACCAACATCAAAGTACTGGTGATCCTCACCACAGTTCTGGTTTTCGTTCTGATCGAGACAATCGTGCGAAAAACCAGGATCGGAATGGCGATGCGCGCCATCTCCTACGACAGGATGGCCGTGCCGTTGATGGGCATTCCGCTGGATACGGTCATCGTGTTCACTTTTGTCCTGGGATCTTCAATGGCGGCCCTTGCAGGAGTGCTTTTCGCCACCGCCTACCCGGTGCTTGACCCCTATATGGGGGCGCTCGTCGGCTGGAAGGCTTTCATTGCGGCCGTTCTGGGCGGGATTGGGGAAATACGCGGCGCCATTGCGGGGGGATTTCTTCTCGGGTTCGTTGAAATATTCGTTGCAGCTTTCTTTCCATCGACTCTGCGCGATCTTATTGCTTTCAGCATTCTGCTGGTATTCCTCAGCATAAAGCCCACAGGAATTTTCGGTGTGGCAAGGGCCACAAAGATTTAGGCAGCTATGCGCAGTTACAGCTCCGTTCTATCTTACACGACACTTTGCGCTCTTGGTGTGCTCGCCGCCAAACTCGGCATTTTGAACGCCTACATGCAGCTCGTTCTGATGTATGTCGGGATAAATATAATCTTGTCAACTTCGCTCAACATCGTGAACGGGTACATGGGCGAGTTCTCGGTGGGACATGCCGGATTCATGGCCGTCGGGGCCTATGTCACCTCGATTCTAAACGTTATGCTGTTCACAAGCAGCTCGATTTTCGGGCCGCCTCTGCTTTCCCCTTCCAGCGCAATTTATCTTTTCCCGGTTACCCTTATTGCCGGCGGCGCCGCAGCGGCTCTTGCAGGGCTGCTCGTCGCGGTGCCCTCTTTCAAGACGCGGGGCGACTACCTTGCGATCATAACCCTGGCCGTTAACTATATCGTCAAGAGCTCTATAGAGAACATCCAGCCGATCGGCGGCGCGCGCGGTTTCATGGGCATGCGCAACGTGATCGATTCAATGGAAAAGGTTTTAAATCTCCCATGGACCATGATATGGGTCTTCATATCGGTTGGGGTGACTGTTTGGATAATCCATCGGCTTGTAAATTCGACCTACGGCAAAGGCATTGTCGCGCTCAGGGACGACGAAATTGCGGCCGAGATAATGGGCGTAAATACAAAGCGTATGAAGATATTGGCTTTCATGCTCTCCTCCGGGTTAGCAGGAATAGCGGGGGGCCTGTTCGCGCACGTGCTGGGATATATAAACCCGGGGACCTTCACCATCATGAAGTCGACCGAAGTGCTGGTTATGGTTTATCTCGGCGGAATGGGATCGTTAAGCGGTTCGGTGATCAGCGCGATTATCTTTACGCTTGCGCTCGAGGCGTTTCGACCGCTTCAGGTCATAAAATGGGTCGCTGTGCCGTTTCTGCTCATTCTTCTAATGATCTTCCGGACCGAGGGGATCATGGGACACAGGGAACTCACCGACATTTTCCCGAATCTGCGCAGGTGGTTTGCGCCCAGAGAAGGGCGGGCGTAAAATGGCTCTTCTGGAAATAAAACGCCTAACGCACTTTTTCGGCGGTCTGAGGGCGGTACATGATCTTAACCTGACCCTGCAGGGCGGTGAACTGATGGGCCTCATAGGCCCTAACGGCGCCGGCAAGACGACCGTCTTCAATATGGTGAGCGGTTTTTACCGTCCATCGGAAGGTCAAATCCGATTCCTGGACCACGATTTAGGCGGCATGCGACCCCATCAGGTTACGGCCCTGGGAATAGCGCGCACGTTCCAGAATATCCGCCTTTGGAACAGCCTGAGCGTTTTCGAAAACATTTGTGTCTCTCAGCATCATCAACTCGGTTACGGGTTTTTACACTCGGTGTTGCGCACCCCAAGGTTCGTAAGAAGCGAGCGGCGGGTCAAAAAGACGGCTGAGGAACTCATGGATTTGCTGGGGCTTCGGCCATACGCGCTCGAATTTCCGAAAAACCTCCCTTACGGGCTTCAGCGGCGTGTGGAGATTGGCCGCGCCCTGTCGCTTCGGCCCAGGCTCCTTCTGCTCGATGAACCGGCCGCCGGGATGAACCCTGGTGAAGTCGGCCGGCTCATAGAAATGATCCGGTGGATTCGAGACGAATTTAAGCTGACGATCTGGTTGATAGAGCACCAAATGCGGGTGGTGATGAACGTCTGCGAGAACATGAAAGTACTCGATTTCGGCGAAACGATCGCCGAGGGCCGGCCGGATGAAATCAGGCAGAACCACCGCGTCATTGAGGCCTATCTGGGAGAAGAAGGACCGGTCGATGCTTGAGGTATCTGATCTTCACGTCAAATACGGAAACATCGAGGCGCTGCACGGGATATCCTTTCGTGTCGACGAGGGTGAGATAGTCGCGCTGCTTGGCGCCAACGGCGCCGGTAAATCCACCACTCTCATGAGCATCATGCGTCTTCCGCCCCCCGAAGGACCCCAGGTGAGCAAAGGTAAAATAAAATTCAACGGGACCGACCTTCTTCCGGTCCCCGCCCATACCCTTGTATCCAAGTACGGAATCGGCCTTGTGCCGGAGGGCAGGCATATTTTCGGAAACCTCACCGTCTTTGAAAACCTGAAGCTGGCGACGTTTGCAAGAAATGACCGGGAGCAGATTCAAAGGGACTACGAACGTGTTTTTGCGCTCTTTCCGCGTCTGGCCGACCGCAAATCTCAAAGAGGAGACCTGCTGAGCGGCGGCGAGCAGCAGATGCTCGCAGTCGGGCGGGCTTTTATGAGCGGTGTCGGATTCATCCTGCTCGATGAGCCTTCGATGGGACTGTCGCCTCTTCTCATGGTCGAACTTTTTCGGGTGCTCAAGAAACTGAACGAGAGCGGCACAACCATTTTAATCGTTGAACAAAACGCACGAATCGCTTTAAAGTACGCTCATCGGGCTTATGTTCTGGAAGCCGGGAAAATAGTGCTCGAAGGCCAATCGCAGGCGCTGTCGGAAAATCCCGAGATTCAGAAAGCATATCTGGGGTAAGGTTAAATGCTGAAAATACTTATTTGCGACGGACTCGATGAAAGCGGTCTAAAGATTTTGCGCTCGGCCGAAGGGGTTGAGGCGGATACGCCCGAGGGGCTTGGCGCGGCTGAAATCAAGGGGATTTTGCCCGAATACGACGCCATGATCGTGCGCAGCCGCACCAAGGTTACCGCCGATCTGATCGAAAGCTCTCAGCGGCTCAAAGTGGTCGGCAGGGCAGGCACGGGCGTGGACAATATCGACGTCGAAGCGGCCAGCGCGCGGGGGATCCTGGTCATGAACACTCCGGGGGCAAACGCCATGGCCGCCGCCGAGCATACCCTGGCATTGATGCTCGCACTGGCGCGCCACATCCCGCAGGCGACCGGGTCTATGCGTCATGGGCTGTGGGAAAAGAAGAAATTTGTCGGCACCGAGCTTTATCACCAGACCCTGGGCATAGTGGGTCTTGGGAAAGTAGGCTCGATTGTCGCCGACCGCGCCCTTGCAATGAAAATGAGGGTCCTTGTCCATGATCCGCACATAGTGCCCGAGATGGCGGCGGTTTTGGGCGCCGAGTATGTCTCACTTGACGATCTGCTCGCCGGATCGGATTTCATTACCCTGCACACGCCCCTAACCGAGGAGACCCATTGGGTGCTGAACCGGCAGACCCTGGCAAAGACCAAACCCGGCGTGCGCATTGTCAACTGCGCCCGCGGCGGTCTGATAGATGAGGAAGCCCTGGGCGAGTTTCTTGCGAAGGGGCATGTAGCCGGGGCCGCGCTCGATGTTTTCGAAAAAGAGCCTCCCACCGGGAGTCCTCTGCTCGATATGCCCAACGTCATTTTCACCCCTCACCTGGGGGCCTCCAGCCTGCAGGCGCAGGAAAACGTCTCTCTGGCAATCGCCTCCCAGATTCTGGACTACCTGCAGCGCGGGCTGATTCGAAACGCCATCAACTTCCCGTCGATCAGCATGAAGGACTACGAAAGACTGCGTCCATACCTGCTGCTGGCCGAGCGGCTCGGCAATCTCCAGGGCCAGCTTTGCAGGGCGGTGCAAAAGATCGAGATCACCTATGCGGGCTCGGACCTCCAGGAGGTCCCGATACAGCCCCTTACTCAGACCGTAATCAAGGGGCTGCTCGACCCGATCATGGCCGAAAAGGTGAACCTGATAAACGCGCCTCTTCTTCTCAAACAACGCCGGATCGAGCTCACAGCGTCCACGACTTCCCAGTCCAGGGGCTATACCGGCGAGATCACAGTAAAGGTAAAGGGGTGCGGAAAAGAGGAATATTCCGCCTCGGGAGCGGTCTTTCCGGGACAGGAGGTCCGGCTCGTTCGGCTGAACGACTATATGCTGGAGGCGGAACTGGAAGGAATCAACCTCATTATCCAGAACCTGGACAAGCCGGGGACCATCGGCCACATTGGGACGACGCTCGGGAATTTCAACGTGAATATCGCCAACATGCACCTCGCCCGCAACCGTGAAAGGGACAGGGCAATCGCTATAGTACGGCTCGACAACGAAGCTCCCCCGGAGGCGCTGGAAATCCTTCGAATGCACCCAAGCATTATTTTCGTGCAGCAGGTGAAGCTGTGACGACAGTGAACAGTGAGCGGTGAGCAGTGAACAGTGAAGAGAAAAAACAAGAGAAAATAACCCCTCATGGTTCTATCGCTTCGCGAGGAACAGTGCAAATAGAACAGTGAACAGAAAGGGCGTCTATTTTTCTGCTCGCTGCTCACTGATAATGAGTTGAGTTTTCAGATGCAAAAATATTTCGGGCGCCAAGGAATTCTGGCGTCAAAAGTTGAAGGTTTCGAGTACCGCCAGGGCCAGCTTGAAATGGCTCAGGCCGTTTTGGAATGCTTTCGTTCCCGGACCCCGCTCATGGCAGAGGCCGGCACGGGCACCGGCAAGACCTGGGCATATCTGGTTCCGGCCATACTCAGTGGCCAAAAAGTGGTCGTATCGACCGGCACAAAGACCCTCCAGGACCAAATCCTCGATCACGATATTCCCTTTCTCAAGAAAAACATCGATCCAAAACTAAAGGCCGTCTGCCTCAAGGGACGCAGAAATTACCTGTGCCGGCGCAGGTTCCTGGAGTTTTGCTATCAGCCCACGCTCTGGAGCAAGGAGGAGGCGAAGCTTTTTCGCCGGTTCCAGAAGTGGGCGGCAACATCAAATACGGGCGACCGTTCCGAAATCGATTGGCTGCCCGATAACTTCCGGACCTGGAACGAGGTCTGTTCAAACTCCGAGCATTGCCTGGGCCAGCAGTGCTCGGAGTTTTCCCGATGCCATCTGACGCGGTTGAGAAACGAGGCGGCCCGCGCCAACATAGTGCTGGTAAATCACCATTTGTTTTTCGCGGACCTCGCGCTGCGCCGCAGAGGCATAGGCGAGGTCATTCCGGAATACGAAGCCGTTGTTTTCGACGAAGCCCACCAGTTGGAGGATGTGGTTGGCGAGTATTTTGGAATCCACTTCAGCAGCTTCGCAATAGCGCAACTCGCCCAGGATATACTGAAAGAATGCCGCCGCGACACAAAGAAGCTTAATTTGAAGGCAATTCAAACAGTCGGGCAGCAGCTCGAGGTCTTAAGCCGGCTCTTTCACCACAACCTGGCCCAGGCCGGAAAAGCGACAGGGCGTTTTCGCTTCGAGCCGGAAAAAGCCGGCAATGATTTCGCCGGCGCGTGCCGGCAGATTGCTCACGCCCTGGATGAGCTTCCCGCCATGATTGAACCCTTTGCCGAAAAGGCCGAAAACCTCGGCTGCGCCGGCCGGCGTGCAGGCGATCTCTCGGCCGCGCTCCAGTTGCTTATCGAACAGAAGGATCAATCCCTGGTTTACTGGCATGAGCTTACGCAACAGGGGGCCTTTCTGAATGCAACGCCCATAGACATCGGGCCGGTGCTCAACGAATTTCTTTTCCCCGCTACCCCCTCGGTAGTGATGACATCGGCCACCCTGTCTGTGGCCGGGGGTTTCGAATATTTGCGAAAGTCACTCGGAGTGCCGCCGGAGGGTCGTGAACTGTTGCTGCGTTCGCCATTCGAGTATGAGCGGCAGGCCATAGCTTACATACCCTCGCGTTTCCCGGCGCCCAATGACAGGGAGTTTTGCCCTCAAATGGGCGCTCAGGCCGCCGAAATCATCGAAAAGACCCGCGGGCGGGCCCTTTTTCTGTTCACCAGCTACAGAAACATGTATGAAGTTCACAAACTCTTTGAGGGCAAGATTTCGTTCCCGCTCCTCGTCCAGGGGCAAAAAGCCAAACGCGCCCTTCTCGAGGAGTTCAAGAACAGGGTCGATTCGGTCCTGCTGGCGACCAGTTCCTTCTGGCAGGGAATCGATGTGCCGGGAGAGGCGCTGAGCTGCGTGATCATTGACAAATTACCGTTCGAAGTTCCGGACGACCCGGTGATCGCGGCCAGAGTGGACCGTATCGCCCGAAGCGGCGGCAACGCCTTTTATGAATACCAGGTGCCCAGGGCCGCAATCCAGTTGAAGCAGGGAATAGGACGGCTGATAAGGTCCTCGAAGGACCGCGGCGTAATAGCGGTTTTCGACATTCGGATGCTGACCAAAAGCTACGGACAGGTCTTCGTTAAAAGCCTTCCGCCCTGCCGGGTGGTACATTCTCTTGATGAAATCGAGATCTTTCTGAAAAGCTCTTGATTTCGGGCGGGCTTCTTTTTAACGCAATTCAACCATAACCCGTGTCCGTCCGGGGAAACACCGGATGTGACCGGAAGCAGTTTCCGATACGGGCCCGAGGGTCCTGGAAAAACAGGGGGAGAGGATGCGGAAAATACTTTTGGCAGTGGATGGATCTCAAACAGGGCTCGATGCGGTGTCGATCCTGGGGCGACTGCTCAAAGACCAGGTAGATATGAAGATAGTGCTCCTTCATTGTGTTCAGCAGATTTCCACACTTCTTCCGGAGGACCTCTGCATGGACATCGAGGAGTCAAGCAGGCTCCCTTTCAAGGATCAGGAAAAGGTGGGTCAAGCAGTTCTCCGGGCCTCTTTGAGCAGGCTGACCGATGCGGGTTTCCCGGAAGCTGACATTGAGCTTAGGCTGAAGCTCGACAGCTTGGACCCGGCTCTGGACATAATCGCTCAGGCGGATACCGAGCGAATCCGGACAATAGCCGTCGGCAGGCGCGGGAGGAGCCCGCTTGGGGCGCTGCTGCTCGGGAGCGTCTCCGGGAAGGTGGCCCAGTATGCGCGCGACAAGATCGTATGGATCGTGGATACCCCTGTGAACGATTCCAAGAAAGTGCTGATCGCAATGGAAGGGGTTCCGGAAGTCCGGGAGCTGTCCTACTACACGGCCGAGCTGTTTGGTCCCTGCCCCGGATTGAGCTATACCTTCATGCACATTATGCCCCCGATCCCGCCCAAGTTCTGGGATGACGGCCACATTCTCAACTCGGCGGAGCAGAAAGACAGGCAGGGCCGAATCGATAAATGGAAGACGGAGTGGATCGACTCGGTAAGCCGGTACATGTCGGAGGGACGCGATCTGCTGATGGAGCGAGGCGTCGGAGAGCAGGGCGTGGAAAGGCTGATACTCGAGACAAAACAAGGCATTGCGCGGGACCTTCTCAACGAAATCGACGCGCACAGGTTCCAGATCGTGGTCATGGGTAAGAAGAGCTTCCGCGAGCAAAAGCCTTTCCTCATGGGAAGCCATGCATCCAAGATACTGCAAAACACCACGGGGGTCATTCTGTGCCTGGTTAGTTAGGCGGTGGGACCCGCCACGCCCACGATCTCAACAGCCCGCCCGTGAGGCGGGCTGGTCTTTTCCTAGCCCGAGTGCGGCGATTCAGGCTTGCCTAGGCATTCAATTAATGCTTGTTTAACGATGTCATTGATAGAGGCATGTTTGAAAGCGGCGTATTTAGCGAGCCTTTGATGTAACTCCGGGCCAACTCTGATATTGAAAGTCCCTCCAAAAGGCTTGTCAGGAGAGCGACCCAGTTCCTTGCATGTGGCCAGGTAATCTTCAACAGCAGACTCGAATTCGGCGTGAAGCTGATTCGGAGTCTGAGCTTCATAGGTGACGAGATCATTGATGAAGAGAAGCTTTCCATGAAGACAGTCATCTTCAATACTGATTTCGATCGAGCCGATAAAACCCTTGTAGCGTAATATACCTTTCACGGCCGAATACCTCTGTCCTTTAATTCATCAATAACCCGATCCAGAACGTACTGTTTAACTACATTTCCGGGATGGGGCCTGTGCAAGTTAATGATCCTGCCAGACTTGGGATCTTGAAACTTGATCCTGGACCCGGTACCGCTGACCTCTTCAAAACCAAGTCCATCGAGGAGCGCCTTGAGTTCACTCCATTCAAAATCCTTGGGTTTTGAAAATAATCGAGCGAGCAGCTTGTCTTTCTTCGTCATAAATTAATTCCGTAGCGGCAAGGTGCAACTATTGCTTAGTTGCAAAATAATACGCCTCATCTTCGAAAAAGCAAACAAAAAAGGCCAAGGAAAACTGCCTGGCCCTGAGAAAAGCTCCCCGATTCGGACCGACTCGGGCACTGCGAAGAGCTTGTCAGTCTTTAGCAGGACAACTCCTCGAGCCGGAGCGAAAAGAACGCCGCGCTCCTCTCGCCCCGTTGATTCCAGAACCGCACGGCACGAAGGCTGATTTCGGCCTGCGCCTATGAACGGATTGGCACATCCCTTGCTCACTGTTTCTATGCCGAATCTTCACCGTAGAGTCGCAGACGTGCAGCTGGTTTCCGTCCGGAAAGGGTCCTTTTCTGCCCTGGCGGTGTCAATCTTCGGGCTTACTTGTGCGGCGTACCCCTTCCGGCTAGAGCCGGTAAGAGGATCTTCCGCCTAAAGGCGGTAAGTGGAATGACCAGATTATGCCTCCTTTCCGAATGGGAAACCTCGCGGGGCGTGGAATTTGTCCCGGTGTTTCAGGATGGAATGTATCTTTGCGGTAGACCTTTGCGCGGAACGGACCATCTTCGGATTACTTCATAACGGCGGTTTTAGTGGGATGAACAACCTCAAAATCCTGTTTGGGCTCCTGTTTGCTGCCTGCATAACAGCAGGCCTTGCGCTGCCATGGTGTGAGGCGGCTGCCAAGGGTAACTCGGGAACCAGGATAACGAACCTGCGTGTTTCCGTTAAAGGAAAGCGGACATGTCTGATTTTTGACGCCGAAGGCGCCAGGCCAAAACAGATCGGTCCTCCGTCCGCCGCCGGGATTTCCGTTTTATTTTCGCAGATCACTGCAAAACTCCCCGACAAAGTATTCAAAGACAGCAAGATCGCGGCAAAGGAGGTCAAATTCAAGCTGGAGAGCGGCTTTTTTGAAGTCATCTTCCGTGAGGACAATACCTCGGTTTCTTCCAATGTGCGACCGGGTAAAAACGGAAAATACACTCTGACTCTTGATTTGACCCCTCGCGGGAAAACGGCCGAACCCCAAGCCGCTGACGGTAAGCCAGCATGTGTGGGCGCTGGCAAATTCCGGGGAAAAACTGCCGCCGGTTGAGGTAAGAAAGATTGCAGACCTCAGAGCTGTTCGCGCCCAAAGTTTCACAGCAGATCGGAAACGCGGCCGTCAAGCCGCAGGCCTCAAAAGGCGGCGAGTCTCCGCGGCCCGCCGGGTCCGCCTCGAAGCCCCCGGCCTTTGCCGAACCTGACGAAAAAGTGCTTGCGCTTTACGCGAGCGCAAACGAGAAGTTCGAGAACTGTTCTCGAAATCTCGTATTTTGCGCCTCGGAAATAATCGAAGCGTACAATGAGGCGCTGAGAGCAGGCCCCCTGTCCTCACAAGCCCCATTGGCCATTTACAGATCGGGCCTTGCTAACTCCATGATGGGGAACTATGTAAAAGCGGACAAACTGTTCAGGCAGGTAACCTCCGGATGGCCGGACCATCCCATCGCATCCCGCTGTTGGGTCGGCATAGGGGATATCTACAATAAAAAGCAGTCATCCCTGGAGGCGATGGAGGCGTTTCGTTGGGCCTTGCGCTGTGCGTCGGAAAAAGATGACAAGGCGGCCGCGTACTATGAACTTGGCAAGGTGTACCTGATTCTGGGGGTGAACAAAGAAGCCTTGGAGATGCTCGAAAACTGCATCGGTCTGGAACCTAACTACTACAAGAAAAACCCCGATGTTTTCCGCTTCATCGGAGAGGCGCATTTTGCGCTCGGAAACAGCGAAACGGCAAAGGAACACCTGCTCCGATACGTAAATGACCAGGAAAACGCTCCCGATCAGGACATCATTTTGGCCAAGATCGCCGAGATTTTTCTGATACAGGGGGAACTGGAAGCAGCAAAAAAATTGTATGCTTTTGTTCACAAGTATTACACCGATTCTGAAGGAGACCTGATCTGCAGGGTACGCCAGGGCGAGCTGTCGGAAAAAGACGGTCTGGATCAGGCTATTAAAATCTATGAGGATCTGCGCGGCAAAGATCTCTCCCCAAGCCTGCGAAGGATCGTTTTAATGAAACTGGCAGCGCTCAACCTGAAAAGATGCGATCTTCAGCGCAGTCTGGAACTGATGGATGAAGCCTTTCCGGCCAAAAACGACGGCTCCTCCCCCCCAGGGACCGCAGTCCTTAGGGAAAGGATTCTCTGCGACCTTGTCAGGCAATACTTTTCCGACAAGGACTTCGTCAAGGTAGTTCAGTTGCATGAGAAATATCGCCGCGTTTTCGACTCGATCCAATCGCCGGACGTGCTGGAACAGATTGCGGAAAGCTTCGCTTCGCTGAAGTTTTACTCGAATGCGCTTCCAATCTACGACAAGCTGATTGCAAAGGGCCAGAAAAAGGGAGATGACCTGTTGCTCCGGTGCGCCTTATATGCGCTTCGCCTCAATGATAACGACAGGTCTTTGCAGTTTTGCAAACCGGTCCAAAGCGATGCCATGGACCTGAAGAAATCCGAGATACTCGGACACATTTTCTACCGCGAGCGGAAATACGCTGATGCCATGAAATCTTTTGGAAAAGTCCTCGAGAAGGTAAAAGAATTCGAGTTGGAGGACCCGGATTCTTTTACTGTCTACGGCTATTGTCTCTTCCAGGCCAAAAAGTTTGATGAAGCCGTTCCCGTTCTGCAAAAGGCATTGCTTAGGGTAAAAGCAGACGATGCCTATGCCAGGCGCTCGACTCTGCTGACGCTGAGCAAGTGTTTCGTCGAACAGAAGCAATTCGAGAAAGCGGCGGAAACGATGGAGGCCGCAATCGAGGCTTCCGGGGAAGATCAGAAAAACGAGCTTATACTATGAAATTTCAAAGCTCTATATTGCCGCAGGCCAGACGGACAAAGCTATAGGGAGCCTGAACCGGATTAAGGCTACCGAGCATCCTTTCTGGAGCCGGTGGCCCAACAGCAGCTCAATTCAATTAATATGAGCCAGGGCAGCGCAGTCCCATGACATGTCAAGCAGGCAGACCGATGAACGTACTCCTGGTTGAAACAGATTCCGACGATGCCAGAAAACTTACCTCTTATCTGAGAGATCAGGGGCATTTGTGTTATCTGACCGACTCGGCCAAATCTGCGAAAAGCCTGCTGAAAAAGGAATCCCCCGGGCTCGTGCTCCTTCATTTGAACGGCAACGCCGCCCAAACGCTGGATATTCTTGAAAGCGCCCGAAATATGGAGCCGCCGGTGCCGGTGATCGTACTGAGCCGAAAACCAAAGCTCGACGACGCCGTTCAGAGCGTCAAGAATGGGGCCTACGATTTCTGGACCAAGCCCTTTGCACCGGAGCGCCTGACAAAAGAGATCGAACTTATCCAGGGAGCAAAACAGAGGACCAGTCGGACTATCAACGCTCCAGGCCCAGGACGATCCTATAATCTCCATGGACCCGGTTCTGTGCTCGATCAAGGCCCTTGCCAGGAAAATCGCCCCGAGCAACGCGACCGTGCTCATCCAGGGGGAAAGCGGGACCGGCAAAGAACTGTTTGCCCGCTACATTCACAATCAAAGCGGCAGAGAAGATAAGCCTTTCGTTGCGATAAACTGTGCCGCCCTTCCGGAAACTCTTCTGGAGAGCGAACTCTTCGGGTACGAAAAAGGGGCATTTACAGGGGCGATCAGGAACAGGGAAGGCAAATTCGAACTGGCGCATACCGGGACGCTTCTGCTCGATGAAGTTACCGAGATTCCTCTTCATCTCCAGGCAAAGCTGCTGCGAGTCCTCCAGGAAAGCGAAGTGGACCGGCTGGGCGGCAAATATCCCGTCCCGGTTGACGTCAGAGTCATTGCGACCACCAATGTCAGGATCGAAGACCTGGTAAAGGAAGCAAAATTCCGGAAAGACCTTTACTACCGTCTCAATGTGATACCGTTCAGAATCCCTGCTCTAAGCGAGCGGCCGGGCGACATAGTCCGGTTGGCGGAGTTTTTCCTTGCCAGATATAGCGCCGAAAACGGTTCCAAAATCAGCTCTTTTGCCCCCGAAGCGCTGAGAAAGCTTGCAGGCTATTCATGGCCGGGCAACGTCCGGGAACTTCAAAACGTGGTGCAGCGCGCGGTGCTGATTTCGGACTCGCCTGTGGTAAGCCCGGATTACATAATCCTGGACTCGGGGTTGGAAAAGGGCGCCGCACAGCCTTCGGGGTTTTCCCTCATGCCGCTTTGCGAAGTGGAAAAGATAATGATAGAGAAGGCCCTTTCCACTGTTGAGGGCAATCGGACCCGGGCTGCCGAAGTGCTCGGCATCAGCGTCAGGACCCTCCGGAACAAGCTCTCCGAATACCGTCAAAGCCTTGGAATGTAATTGTTCATATCTTTCGTCAAATCTTTGACTGAAAACCAGAGTTCCTTCCCCCGGTATCTGAATTCCGGTATCCGTCCTTCGAAAGGGCTGCACCTCGCTGAGCGTTGGAAGTAGGCTTTTTAGCCTGAGAATGGTGATTGATACCGCTTTGGCGGGACCATGGCTAAAAAGGACCCTTTCCTGATGGAAACCGGTGAATGGTACGAGATTTGCTCATCACTAGGCCAAACAGCAGAGGAGCCTGGTTATGAGCAACGCTATTATTTTCGATAAGACTTTACAGATGATCGAGGACCGGCTGAGCCTGAATTCGATCAACCAGAAACTGATTTCGAGCAATCTGGCAAACATCAACACTCCAGGTTACAGCGCCAAAGGGGTCTCCTTTGAAAACGTCCTGAGGCAGTCGCTCGAAGAGCATGTGCTTCAAATGGTTCGCACCAACGGGAGCCATCTGGCCCCCGATGATCCGCTGCAGGCGATGGAAACCCCGGAGATAGTCGAAAGAGGCCCTGTGGACCTGGATACCGAAATGGTAAACCTCACCAAAAACAGCATTGAATATCAGCACATGGTCGGCATGCTGAACAAGAAATTCACTATGCTCAAAACGGCGATAACGGAAGGAGGGGTCTAATGGACCTCGAGTCAGCGATACAAATAAGCGCATCGGGCCTGAAGGCCAATCGCACCTGGATAAACGTGCTGTCCTCCAACCTGGCGAACATGAACACCACAAAGACTGCCGAGGGCGTGCCTTACACGCGAAAGACCGTCATCTACGAAACGGTGCCCTCCGAGGGTTTTGCCGCCGAGTTGAGCGCCGCGATGAGCGGGGGGGCGGAAAAAGTGAAGGTAGCCGATATTGTCTCGGACCAGCGGGATTTCAAGCAAGTCTATGACCCTGGTAATCCGGACGCTGACGCAAAAGGCATCGTGCTCATGCCCAACATCAACCCGGTCGAGGAAATGGCTAACCTGATAAACGCCAGCAGATCGTATGAAGCAAATCTAGCCGCCCTTCAGACCTCCAGGCAATTGGCCCTCAAGTCAATGGAGATTGGCGCAAAATAATCAGGAGAGGTCCATGCGTATCGATCCGATCATGAAGAATTTGTGTGAAGGTGCGCCTGGGGTGACAATGCCCAAAGGTCCGGGCGGAGGGGAGTCGGCTTCCTTTGTCGACGAATTGAAATCGAAGATCGGCGAGGTAAACCAGCTCCAGAACCAGGCGGATGCCAAAATGGCGCAAGGTGCGGTCAAGGGGGCTACCAATATCCATGAAACCATGATCCACATAGAAGAGGCCAACATGTCGCTGCTCCTGTTGGCCAAGGTCCGCAACAAAGCGCTAGATGCCTACCACGAAGTGATGCGAATGAGTTTTTAGCGAAAACTTTGCAGGACTATGGCGGAAATCATCTAACCCCTTGCTGACCGGGACGGGCCTTTAAAGATGAATCTTGTGCAGCAGTATCTCGCAAGACTTTACGAATATTCCAAGACCCTCACACTTGGGCAAAAGATTTCCTATGCCGGGGGCATCTGTATTTTTGCCGGTGCTCTGGTTCTCCTGGTATATCTAAACAACCGGACCGACTATGCCCCGCTTTATTCCGGACTGTCTCAAGGCGACATGGGGGAAATCGTACAGGCCCTCAAAACCAAGAAATCTCCATATCGTATTTCGGAGGGCAGCATCGAAGTACCCAGGGAGCAAATCTATGAAACCAGGCTTTCCCTTGCTTCTGACGGAATTCCCAAAGGAGCGGGCATGGGGTTCGAGATTTTCGACCAGCAGAAGTTGGGCAGCACGGAATTTGTCCAGAAAATCAACTATCAAAGAGCGCTCCAGGGAGAGCTGGCCAGGACCATAAATGGTATGAGCCAAGTGCTCGAGAGCAGGGTCCACGTGGTCCTGCCCGAAGACAGCCTCTTCAAGGAAGACCGAAAGCCGTCCAGCGCCGCAGTAGTCCTCAAGCTGCGTTCCGGGGCCGGAATGGACGAAAGGGAGCTGCAGGGCATCGTTCACCTGGTCGCGGCCACCATAAGGGGCCTGGAAGAAGATCGAATTATCGTCATTAGCACAGACGGAAAGGTCCTGTACAAGAAAAACCAGGAAGAACAGTCCACGCAGTTGAGCAACACCCAAATCGAGCGCAAGCAGCGTATAGAAGAAAATATGCGCCAGAAGATCCAGAGCATGCTCGAACAAGTGCTGGGTCCTAACCGGGTGCTCGCCAGGGTTGCGCTCGAGATGGATTTGAACCAGATTCAGATCGCCGAGGAGACATACAACCCGGACAGTTCAGTTGTCAGGAGCCAGCAGAGGACCACGGAAAGCTCGGAAGGAAAGGAGGCGGGCGGAGCAAGAGGCAACCCGGACGTCCCCATCAACATCGAAGGAAAACTTCTGCAGAGTGCTCCCCAGGCTGAGGGCGCAAGAACCGGCAAGCAGTTTAACAGCCAGCGTGAAGTCGTAAACTACGAAATAAACAAAACCAGCAAGCAAATCGTCCAGATGCCGGGCAATATCAAGAAACTTTCCGTAGCCGTAATTGTGGACGGAAAATATGAGACCAAACCGGGGGCCGACGGGAAACCCAAACAGATATACTCGGCAAGGTCGCCCGAAGAGATGAAGTCCCTGGAAGAGTTGGTCAAAAAATCGGTTGGGTACAATGAGACGCGGGGGGACCAGATAACGGTTTCCAATATTGCGTTCGTTTCCGATATGAGCGGCTCCGAAATGGTCAAGGCTGAGAACAAATATCTCCAGCTTTTCAAAAGCTGGCAAAAGCTGTTTTTCAATATCGGTCTAGCCGCATTGGTGCTTTTCTTCGTGATAAGGCCGTTCATGCGAAAATTCCGCCAGGTGGCCGATGCAATCAGTGAGCACCCGGGTCGGGCGATCACCGGGCCCTCTACTGACGAACAAGTGTCGGTCCTGCTTCCGGATACGCCAATGAACCAAATCTCGGTCCGAAAGCAGTCGACCGCCCTGGTAAGGCAGGATCCCGATAAGGCAACTGAAATAATAAGACAATGGCTGAGGGACGAGGTTTAGGAACATGGCCAGGCCAAATAACCAAAACAAAATGAACGGGCCCCAAAAAGCTGCAATGGCACTGCTCGCCATGGGTGAAGAGGCATCCGCTCTAATCCTCAGAAAGCTGTCTACCGATGAGATCAAAGAACTAAGTATATACATGTCATACATAGATGGGGTTAGAAAGGAAACCTCCGATGAACTGCTTCAGGAATTTACCACGCTTTTCAAAGGCGAAGGCGGGATCAATGTGGGCGGGGACCAGTTTATTCGCAATCTGCTGCCCTCCGTGATGCAGAGTGAGCAGGCAGAAGAGGTCCTGTCTAAAATAGAGGAAGAAAAGCACAGAATTCCTTTCAAACACCTCCGAGACATCGATCCCAGACAGCTTGCCAGCTTCATCAAAGGAGAGCACCCGCAGACCATTGCTATCATCATTTCCCACATGGGACATCAGAAGGCCGGCCAGGTGATGGGATATCTTCCCGAGCAGCTTCAGTTTGAACTGATCACAAGAATTGCCAACCTGGAGGCTGTGTCCCCCGACCTGATCCAGGAAGTGGACGACGTGCTCCGAAAAGAGCTGACTACGGTCGGAGCTCAGGGACAAGGGATCGGGGGCGTCCAGGTGGTCGCTGAAATCCTCAACCGTTGCGACCACAAAACCGGAGAGAGCATATTGCAGTTCCTCGAAGAAACGGATGCGGAGCTGGCCGAGAAAGTAAGAAAGATGATGTTCGTTTTCGAAGACCTGCTGCATACGAACGACATGGGCATCCGAGAACTGCTCAAGGAAATCAAGAGTGAAGTGCTCAGCTTGGCGCTCAAAACGGCTTCCGAAGATCTCAAGGCAAAGATATTCAAGAACCTGTCCCAGCGCGCCGCCCAGATGGTGGAGGAAGATATCTCCATGATGGCGCCTGCTCGTCTGAGCGAAGTGGAGGCCGCACAGCAGGAGATTCTCACTGCAGCCCGCAGGCTCGAAAAAGAGGGGAAACTCTTTCTGGCAAGCAAAGAGGGCGGAGACACATTTGTCTAATCTGCTGAAAAAAAACCTGGAACCCGAGATAGCCGTCTTTGGTTTTCCCCTTATCGAGGAGGATCACAGCGACGGCGACGGCGACGGCGAAACAATGGTGTCGCCTGATCCAGAGGAAGAACAGGTTCCTGAACCACAAATCAGTGCCGAAGAACTCCACCGCAGAAAGCTGCTCGAACTCGAACGCAGCACCCAGCAGATTGAAAGAGACGCTTACAACCAGGGATTCGCACAGGGAGAAAAGGACGGATTTGACTATGGGCAAAAATCCGTCCAGGTTGTCAAATCTCAGCTCGAGCGCATTGTGCAAAATATGGAAGCGCTGCCGGCAAAGATACTTCAGGATTATCGGAATTGGCTGATCCAAACAAGCATCAGGATAGCCAGGCAGCTCATAAACAGGGAAATCCGAACCTCCCCTGAAATAGTGGCCGATACCGTGAGTGCCCTTATCGAAGAAGCCGAAGAGCACGGCGTCCTTACCGTATATCTGAACCCAAACGACCTGGAGATAGTGGAAAAAAGGGCCGATCTGACCCTTCCGGCTAACGGAAAACACATCGCACTGAGAGCCGACAGGGATCTGGAGCGCGGAGGCTGCCGGATCGAAAGCGCGGTCCAGCTCCTGGACGCTTCTATCGCCATCCTGTTCGAAAACCTGGAAAAGAAACTTCTCGGCGCCGCCACTTCGCAAAACGCAACGGGCGAAACAGGTGGAGAGCCGCTTGGTGTCCAATGACATCGGATAGTTATGAAACCGGACATGACACCGGAGACTATCTGAACCTGGGGGACGCCGGACTTGCCGATCTGAACACTTATAAGCTCTGCGAAAAGTACGGCAAGATCGTTCAGCTTACAGGAAACCTTCTGGAAGCCGAAGGCATCTGCGCGGCTGCAGGAGATATTTGCAGAATTGTCCATTCTGAATCCCCTCATCCCATCCTGGCCGAAGTGATCGGTTTTGAAACCAGCAGAGTCAAACTGTCTCCCCTGACTCATCTGAGCGGCGTCCGTCCAGGGAGTCTGGTGCAGGTTCACAAAGCCTCCAGTAGTGTAATGGTCTCTGAGGCAATGCTGGGACGAGTGCTCGATGGTCTCGGACAGCCATTGGACAATGGCATGCCTATTTCATCCGGTATCCCTTATCCACTCGCGGGAAAGGTCTCTAATCCCCTGAAACGCCCTCTGATCGAACAACAACTCAACTTGGGGGTGCGGTGCGTAAACACGCTTCTTCCCATAGGCAAGGGACAGAGGATCGGCATTTTTGCAGGATCGGGGGTCGGCAAGAGCACCCTGCTGGGCATGATGGCCAGATACACGAGCGCCGATGTCAACGTGATCGCCCTGATTGGCGAGCGCGGCAGAGAAGTTAACGAATTTCTGGAAAACGACCTCGGCCCGGAAGGGATGAAGCGTTCGGTAGTCATAGTCGCCACTTCGGACCAGCCTGCGACCGTTCGCATACAGGGGGCGTATCTTGCCTGCGCCGTATCCGAATTCTTCAGGGACCAGGGCAAGGACGTTCTTTTCATGATGGATTCGGCCACACGTCTGGCCATGGCTGCGCGCGAGATAGGGCTGGCGGCGGGTGAGCCCCCTACTACCAAGGGATACACTCCAAGCGTGTTCAGCCTGCTTCCGAGGCTTTTCGAGAGGTCGGGCAGGTTCGACAGTGCATCCATAACCGGCATTTATACTGTCCTTGTCGAAAGCGACGATATGGAAGACCCTGTGGCCGACACCCTGCGCGCCATTCTGGACGGACACATTGTCCTGTCCAGGGGTTTGGCTCAAAAAAGGCATTTTCCCGCAATCGATGTGCTGAGAAGTGTCAGCCGTTTGACGGAGCGGCTCCTTTCCGACAGGCACAAGGAACTGGCCTCCCGGTTTATTCGCATACTTGTCGACTATGAGAACAGCGAAGATATGATCCGCATAGGCGCCTACGTCAATGGCTCTCACCCGGAAACCGATTACGCAATCAAAATGATTGAAAAGGCAAACGAGTTTCTCATGCAGCCGGTGATCGAAAGCTGTTCCATAGAAGAATCCCTCGCGGCCCTGGAGGAGATTTTCGTTGAACAGTGAACTGTGAACAGAAAAAGTAACTCCTTTTGGTTTTATCGCTTCGCGACGGACGGGAAAGCATGCCGTTTAAATTTCGCCTCAAATCTCTTATGAGACACCGGGAATTCGTGCTTCGAGAAGCGCGGGCGGCGTTTGGGGCCGCTGTGTCCGTCAAAATGCGAATACAGTCAGGCATCGATCAGCTTAGTGAAATGATTCGCCTGGAATCCGACCGGCTCGAAAAGGAGCAGGAAAATGGAATCAGGGCGGCCAGGTATCTTCATTTCAAACAACACCTGAGTTATCTGGAACGTGAATTGCTCTCATCATATAAAGAGCTGGAAAAGGCCTCTATAGAGGTCGAAAGACGCAGGCAGGTTATGATCGAATGCGATAAGTCCGTCAAGACACTCGAAAGTATCGAAAAAAGGGAGAAGGAATTGTACAGACTGATTCAGTCTCGCAAGGAGCAGAAGAAACTGGACGATGTAGCCATCTTCAGCGTTTACCGGGGTGGACCGGCAGAGAGGGAGAATCATGAAAGCGGGTAAAAGGAGTTCCAGGGTGCTTTCAGTTGCGCTTTGCGCCCTTGTGACGGTCCTGGCGATAAAGCTGGCCATTACTGTCATCGGAGCGCTGAATTTCGAGCCGGAAACGACCAGCGCAGTTCCCGAAGCAATCGCCAAGGACGATAAGCCCAAAGCTGAGGCCGAAGATGCGGCGCCGGTCGATACAAAGGCCAAAACCAAGCCCGGGGTCTCGACAACTGAGTCCCTGAGCGCTTTTCAGCAAAAAGAGATCGAAATCCGCAAAAGAGAGGAACAGCTTAAGGAAAAAGAAGAGCGCCTGGTCAAATTAGAGAAGGAAATCGAGCAGAAAATCAAAGACCTGCTGGCGCTTCAAAAGGAAGTCCAAGCCGTTCGAGTTGAGAAGCAGGAAACGCAGAATACCAGGGTTCGGGGCCTTGCCAAAATTTACGGAACCATGAAGCCAAAAGAAGCCGCAAAGCTGATGGAAAACCTTGATGATAAACTCGTTATGGGTATAATATCCACAATGACCCCCGATGAGGCTGCAGCGATTCTTGCTCTCATGGAGGTCAAAAAAGCGGCCAAAATATCCGAAGCCCTCTCAGCCCGGTAACCGGAACGCGCTTGTAACAGGAAGAACATGGCAATAAACTTAAAAGTTTCATGCCGCCTGCTTCTTCTGCTTTTACTTCTTGTTCCTCTTATATCAGGCTGCGAACAGGCAGTTGTAGCCCCGCCCTACCCGGCAATTCCCCAGCCCGGCCAACCGGCCGAAGTGGTCGAAAAGAGCCTCTGCTATCTTGGCGGCCCCAGGACTATTTATCATGAGATCGGGCCGATGGAAACGGTCTGGCGGATCTCCCGGCTGTATGACGTCTCTCCGGAATCCATCTATTCGGCAAACGGGCTCAGACCCAGCGACCCTTTGCAGATAGGCCGGAAGCTCATCATCCCCAATGCCGTAATGATACGCCATGTCATAAACCTCTACCGGAACCCGCAATGGAAGTATATCGTCTTACACCATACAGCCACCTGGAAAGGGAACGCCAGAACGATAAACCGTTCACACGGCGATCGTGGTTTCTGGAACGGGCTCGGGTATCATTTTTTGATCGATAACGGAACTATGGGGAAAGGCGACGGGCAAATCGAAATGTCCCCACGGTGGATCAGGCAGCAAAATGGCGCCCACTGCAAAGCCGGTGATATGAACGAAAAAGCGATTGGAATCGCCCTGGTCGGAAACTTCAACTACGAGAAACCAACCCCTAACCAGTTGCAATCCCTTTCTTTTCTTCTTTCGGTCCTTCGCACGTATTATAGTATACCCCCGGCAAACATCATGGTCCACGGCCAGGTTCCAGGGGCCAAAACCGAATGTCCCGGCAAGTTATTCCCGATGGATTATCTCGGACAGACGCTCCTCCGGTAATTTAGAGCCCAAAGTTTTACGTGCGTGCGGCGGGTGCAGCAGCTCGGGATTTTTTTTGCTTCCGGCATCTGGCGGTTCAGGTTTTGGCAATTATAGTCTTTGAATCGGAAACGGCTGGTTTCCCATCCGGTGCTTCCGGATGGATACTAACTTGAGGGGGAACATGTTCCCGTTCGTTTTTATCGGACGGCGGTTGCACGGGAAAGGAGTAACTCATGGGAGAAGTAGTCCACACATCTCGAGTCAGGATTGTCAGAGAACAAGGTCCCACCAGGAAAGCGATGATCGAAGGATTCGGTGAGCCGATCTACTATGGCGTCCACGGCGGGATAAAGAACTTCTACAAGGTAGAACCTGAAAAGGAGCACGCGGCCACTCTCGACCATATCGTCGCCGCGACCGCCGGCTGAATGATGGGGACGCTGGCCGCGTCGCTGGCCGGGAAAAAAATCCGCACTTTCGAAGACCTCTACCGGGCCGATGTGGAAGGGGACATTGAAAACGTCAACGGCATTCTCAAGATCACCACGATCCGCGTAAAATACCATCTCAAAGTTACGGCGGATCAAAAGGAAGCCGCCCGGGAAGCTTTTGCGTCCTATCTGAGCAAATGCCCGGCGGCTCAAAGCGTCATCGGCTGCATCAAACTTCAGGATGAACTCGAACTGGAGGAAATCTCAAAGACATAAGCGCCCTGGCGCATCGCACGCTTCATCGGATGGGGCTGATTACGCATCACTTTGCCCTCTGCACTCCATGCCGCTCTCTATTGACAAAGCCGGGGCGCTCTGTTAAAGAAAACATCTCTTCGTTCCCCGGTAGCTCAACTGGCAGAGCGGGTGGCTGTTAACCACTAGGTTGGCGGTTCGAGTCCGTCCCGGGGAGCCAGATTTGCTCAAGGTCAGGACTGTTCCTGGCCTTTTTTGTTTGCGCTTTCGAGGGTGCGCATATATTTTTGCAACTGGTTCATAGTTGCACGTGGCCACTACCAGATTACTTTCTGGCGAAGAAAGACAATCTGCTTGCTCGATTATTTTCAAAGCCCAAGGATTTTTAATGGAGTGAACTCAAGGCCCTCTCTCCGTGAATCGGTGGGCTTCCAGCTTCGGCAGCCTTGTTGCCCGACCTCTTGTGCTCCGCCTCCGGATAACGAGTCAAGTTATCCGGGCCACCCGCCTCTGCTTTCATTCAAATTGATTTCCTGAGCGGCCAGGATTTACAGGAGCTATGTGGCCGTGCTTCAAGAGCCAATCAATATGAAGCATCACGTTCTTCCGGGAGTAGCCGAAGAAGGATGCCGCCTTCACTACAAGTTCTTCCAGGATCGCCTCCTTTGCGCTCATCTGCTCCAGAAGGTACTGACTGCATGCATGATCCAGCAGGACATTCATGTCTTCGTAGAGAATCGGCTGAAATCGCTCGCTGTATCGCTCTCGCCCATAGGGTGTCAGGGCGACTTGTACTGTGCCTCCCAGCCATGCTGTCGGATAATGGGAGTAAATCCTTTTAACTGCCGGCGGAAGGAATAGCGGAGACTCCGGCGCCCTGATTGCCTAACTGAGAATCGCTCCGGAATTGGGGAATGGACATTTTGACCTCCGGTCTCGGATCTTGATCGAGGAAGCAGTCCTGATTCTAACAGTATCGGAACAATTATTCAGCACCTTGAGGGAGGGGGCGGGCAACCAAAGCGTATTTTTTTTGAAAACTGAATTTTACCGGCAGGCAGGCACCTCGCAGAGCGTGGAGTTTTTATCCGGTGTCCATCCGTGAATCCCTTTCGTTGAAAAAGATTTAAGTTTCCTGTCCGGGTTGTCGATTCATAAATCAAAGCGAACATGAACTTCGGAATGGATTTTGGGACGGATTTGACAAGGAAGTTAAATTACACCTCAAGGAGGACTAGTTATGGCAGGTATGATAGTCAACACAAACATGGACGCCCTTACGATTCAGGACACTCTCTCGAAAACAAATGCGGCCGTGTCATCCTCACTCGCTAAGCTCTCGACGGGTTTGAGCATCAATTCGGCCGCAGATGACCCGGCGGGCTACGCAATCGCCAACTCGTTCAAGGCAAAAATCGCCGCGATGCAGGTCGCCTCTCAGAACGCAAACCAGGCAACGTCGATGCTTCAGACGGCCGACGGCGCATACAGCACGATCAACAACATTCTGGTACAGATGAAATCTCTGGCCACCGAGGCAGCATCCGGTCAGCAAAGCACATCCGACCTGAGTTCTTTGAATGGTGAATTTTCGGATCTGCAGAAGGAAATCGACCAGATCGCGCAGTCCACGGAGTATGGGGCAATTAACCTTATTGACGGAAATACAACGGCAACCGGTGGTATCACTTTTCAAATTGGCGCGACCTACAGCGCTGATAACCAGATGGTCGTTCAGTTCAACGGCGCCAGCACCGACTGCCTGGGAGTTAGCGGCACGTCACAACACATCTCGGTCAGCACACTGGCAAGCGCTCAGGCAGCCATGAACGCCCTCGACACCGCCCTTACCTCGATCAACGCCTACATGGGTACTGTCGGCGGTCTGCAGAACCAGCTCCAGTATTCTCTTAACAACATCACCACAAGTATCCAGAACTTCACGTCTTCAGCATCCACCATCGAGGACGTGAATATGGCGACTGAAGTCAGCAACTTCACCAAGAACCAGATTCTGCAGCAGTCAGCAATGGCGATGCTGGCGCAGGCTAACGCCGAGCCGCAGAACGTACTCAAGCTGCTCCAAAATATTTAATTCGCAAAAGCCATTCCCCAGTTCGAAAGGCGGCCCTTTGGGCCGCTTTTTTTGTGGGACAGGCAATTTTGCTGTCGTTTGGCGAAGACCGCCCGAGCCGGCCGTAATTCGGCCGGCGGCCATCAGGGCAGGTTGGATAAATCCAGCCTGCGCCCATTAACAGTAGGAATGCCGTGCTTGAAGGTTGCGCTCGATTTGAATGAGCCGTCCTCCTCAATAATATATTTATCCGCCATAAGCCTCATGAGAAGCTCATTAGCGCCTGTCTTCGCCGATTCGGGATCTTGTGCGGATCCCTCACGCAAAATATTTTCGGCGACAAAATATAACAGCGCCTCTGAGACCGAAAGTTCCGCGCTTGCGTCGATACTGGATATAATAGCCAGGATGCTTCCAGGCAGGTTTTTTCCAGGGCCGTCGAAGCTCAGTTTGGCCCTGCCGCTGAAATCTCCTTTGTCAGTCCTGAGTGTTACCTGCTTTATTTCGAACTCCGGGGACTTTGCAAGCAGTTCAACCATTATCTGCGTAGATAGTTTTTCAATTTCCAGGTTGGCGTTCCCGGTCTGCCCGGCAGCTTTTTTTCGGAATTCGGGGGCAAGCTTTGCAAAGCGGGAAAGGACCTCCGCGTCCAGCTTCCGCGCCTCGAACACCATCGCGAAAGGCCCCAGTTTCATGTCTTCTGTTTCGAGTTTTTCAAAACTGAGCCGAAGGGCACCGTTTATCGACTCCCCGGAAACCCCGGACTCAGCCTGAAGTCCCAACGAGGTCAGATTGAAGGAGGTATTCTCTTTCTCCATACCCTCGATACTTCCGATCGAAAGGGCAGCCGATCCAACCGATATCCCCTTTATACCGGGATGCGAATTGAAATCGCCCTGAATATCTTTTACCCGCAGTAGTTGGTTCTGTTGCGTCACCTGCAAGGATGGAGAGCTGCAAGAGCCGGCGAGTTCCCCAAGCTGCAAGTCAAATTTGCATTGGGCGGTAAAGCCTCTCCATTCCACCTCCATTTGTCCGCCTTTTTCGTCCGGGAACTTCTTTTGGAAGGAGGGAACATCGAAATATGAGTCTCCGCCACCATCGGTATAAAGTACAGTCAGGATCTCAGAAGTTTCGATCTCGGGTATTTTTTCCAGCATCTTTTTCAGGGCTTCTCCGGAATCGCCCGGCGCCAGCCGCGTTCGGATTACAGCCAGCACAGGCCGCAGGCTCCTTTTCAGGTGAGGGTTTTCCAAAAAGACAAAAGGCCCATGATAGATATGATTGATGACGCTGAATTTGATCGAATTCCCGCTCTTGGGCAAGATTAAGGTAAATGTGGTCAGGGCCCGGGAGCTGAAAAGGCCGCGTTCATAGCTCTTAACCGAGGCCTCCAGGTAGTTTAAGCTGTTGATTTGCGCGATCAGCAGATCGTGTTGCTTTCGAGCCTGCCCCCCTAACCAGTAGCCGGCGGCTCCATAGGCCACAACGAGAGCCAAACATACGAACAAAAGAACTCTCAAGGTCTTTTTCATGAGCTTCCTTTCCTATTGGCAATGTTAATCAATATCTCAAGTCATAGCGTAAAGAAATCAAAATTGGATGAAATTTCAAAACCGTATATAATTCCGATGTGTTCGGCCTTCTTGGAGACAGAGATCTTTTTGGCGAAATTGCGCTCAGGCGTGCGGAATACCTGGAAATAGCAATGGAAGGCCTGCCATAACGTCCTGTTCAAACGTGCCAGAGTTGCATCAGGCCCCATCGCATGGCTGCGCCGAGAAACTATTCTTCCGTACAGGCTGTGAAAACATGTTCAGCATAGTGTATAAGTCCATCATACGAGGACAAGAAGAATGCCCGAAAAGGTGAGCGAGACTAACGCAGAGGCCAGGCGAAATCGAGAACAGCGGGAGAAAACTTACAGGGAGCAAGCGCTTAAGTTGTTTGCCTGGATTTGTGCGCGATGTGGGCGGGAGTTTTCAGGAAAACGGCTGCGAGAACTTACCGTGCACCACAAGGACCACAACCACGACAACAATCCTCCTGACGGCAGCAACTGGGAACTGCTGTGCCTTTTCTGCCATGATAACGAGCACTCGCGGGGGCTGAATTCCGAGTACTATGATGAACCTTCGCCGGGTGAGAACTCGGATGCCGCAACGACCTTCAAGCCGTTTGCGGGTCTCGAAGCCCTGCTGAAAAAAGACAGATGACTCGATCGGCGGTCCGAGTACATTGTCAATAAAGTTATGACATGTTGCAAGGCTTCGCCGGAATGACGGCCTAAGTACTTGGGACCCATGTAGTGGATCTCTAACTCAGGATACCAAGTTCCATGGGAGTACAAACTGTCAGGGTAATGGACGTTCCTTTCCAGGCATTCCTTTAGTCTCGACAATGTAATACCTCGGTTGTCCACTGTAAGAGTGCAACCCTAAAAAGATTCAGAATCCGGGATACAACGCTCCGTGGTGAGATCATCAACTGCGGGCAAACGGGAGTGTCCTGAAATTGTAAAAACCAGTGTCATTGGCCTGTCACTTGCATGTTTGATTGGGAATTTGTAAGGTTTTGCGGCTTTGGGGTTGTTCAAGATCTAATGTTTTATGCGGGTCTATCTAATCATGGGCACCCCCATTCGAGGGAAATTTTGGAGAGAATTCTCATTATCCAATTGACGCGCATGGGCGACAGCGTACAGACATTGCCTGTGCTGAAACTGCTGAAGCGGCAGAGGACCGGGAGCCATGTTACGTTACTCTGTGTAAAAGAGTTCAGCGGAATTTTTTCCCGGACGCCGTTTTTCGACCGTCTCGTGGCTCTTCCCGCGATCGATGTCGCCCCGATGCGGGGCGAAGTGCCCTTTCAGAGGCTGAGCGACTACCCGGAACTGCAAGAAGAATACGACTCCGTCATTAACCTTACGCACAATTGGGTCGGCGGCTTTTTCTGCGGCAATGCAAGGGGAAAATCCAAGTCCGGCCTGGTAAATTCCGATAATCCAATAGGACAGGTTAAATTCGACCAGGCAAAATATCTGTTTGCCTCGCAAAAATGCAGGATAGAGAACCTTTTCAACATAGTCGATATGCACTCGGCAATGGCGGGGCTCTGCCCGGAACCCGTCCGGAGCTATATGCACATTAATGAGAATGAAGTCAGGGACGGCGATGCCCTGCTGCTCCAAAACGGCCTCAGGAAAAAAGGAAGGCTGATTGCCTTCCAACCTGGAGCAAACATGAGTCACAGGGCTTGGCCTCCTGAGCGTTTCGCTGCCGTGGCCAACCGGCTCCTTCGACGCCACGAAATTGAAATCGTGCTGCTGGGGGCCGGGGGCGAAAAAGAACTCGCGCAAGCGATGCAAAGCCACCTGGAATTTCCCGTGATCGATCTCGTCGGCAAGACCGGGATATCCGAACTGCTGGGCGTTCTCAAACAGTGCTCCCTTCTGGTCAGCAACGATACGGGGACAATCCACATGGCCGCGGCGGCAGGGGTGGGGACGGTCGGACTCTTTTTCTCGACAGCCTATTTTGCGGAGACTGCGCCCTACGGGGCGGGACATGCTGTTTTGCAGTCCGAACTGCCTTGCTCGCCTTGTCACCTCGACCAGATGTGTGATAATCCGATCTGCGGAGATGCGATCACCATTGATGCGGTGGAAGCCGTCGTAGAGAAAATGCTGGGATACTGCCCGTCATGGGGGGCCTATTCCCCCGGTCTTTCAGTCTATATTTCCGACTTTACCCCCGGCGGACCTCTTCTGTATGCTCCGGCCGAACCCAGGTTCGCATCGGAGCGCTTTCTGAGGGGCCTGGTATGCCGGCTGCTATGGGGTGCGGCGCTCGGCTTTGCCCCAAATGAGTCAGCCCTCGCGGGCAGCCTCTTGGGGCACTATCGGCCCGACTCTGTACTGGCAAAGCTGGGTGAGCTATCCGAGAGGAACAGCGCATGCATCAACTGGTATTCGCAAGCCGCCCGGCTCCTTAAGCAGGCCGCCAGGGTGTGTGCCGGCCCCCCGTCGGGCATGGGGCAGCTAGTTTCCATTAATGACATTCTTAAAACGATAGAAGCAGCCGTACTCTCCTCTGAAGACTCGATACTTAAATACTACTACATGCTCCAAATGGCTGACCTGGACTGTAACAGGCCCCCTGAGCTCGTTGGAGCCATGAGCGACGCTTATGCCCGGTTGATTTCCGTAGTGGAGTCCTTCGGTGCCAGCATCGAGCGGCTCAGATCGGCACTCGGTGGCTGATAACCCTTAACATTTAAATACCATGGACTGTCTAAACGATCAGGGGCACTGACTTCATGTAAATCATAGACCTCAGTCCCGACAGTCCTTTGCCCTGACGAAAGAGAGCGCGATGAGACTGCTGATTGCAGGTCCCTTGGCCGGAGGATCACTTCCGGTAGCCAGAGCGACTGCGTCCGCTTTCACCAGTATGGGTTATGAATCGGTGTTCATCGACTATTCACCATTCGCAGATGAGTTCCGAATAGCCATGGCTTCCGGAAACGACCATCACAAAATGGCCTTTGTCGGGGCCCTTGAGAGGGTGCTGATCGATCAGATCAATAAGGACAAGCCCGATATTTTACTCGGAATCGCCCAGTCGCCTCTTTTCAATGAAAGCCTTCTGGATAACCTACGAAAATTCGGAATTATTACACTATATTGGTTTGTGGAGGATTTCAGGGTTCTGACGTATTGGAAGCGGATTGCCCCCCATTTTGACATCTTTTTTTCCATTCAAACCGGGGCCTTCGTGAAAGCGTTGGCTGAGGCCGGAGCCAATAACCATTATTATCTTCCTGTTGCTTTTGACAATAATTTTGATGAATTTCCGGTCAAGTCCGGCACTCGGACCCCGATCTGCTTTATGGGCGCCCCCTACCCCAACCGCATCAGGGTATTAGAAACCCTGGCCCCCTATAATTTGAAAATATACGGTGAGGGATGGGACAGGCGCCCTATCCCTGGCGTAACCGAAGGCAGCCGATGGATAAGTGAATCTGAGGTTCGCTCTATCTACAGGAATGCGGAAATAAACCTTAACCTTCACTCCTCGATGGACCGGTACACCATCGGTGGTGATTTCGTAAATCCCAGGACGTTCGAGCTTGCGGGCATGGGTTGTTTTCAGCTCTGCGACCGCCGTGAGCTTCTCCCGCCCCTCTATTCTGAAGATGAAGTAGTCCAGTTCGGGGATGAAGCAGAGCTTATCGAAAAGATCGAGTACTACATGGAACATCAGGGCGAGCGAAAAGAGGTTGCCAAAAACGCTCGAAGAAGAACCCTTAAGCATCATCTATATGAACACAGGGTGGTGGAGATCATGAATGCGGTGAACAATTTGTCCCACTGAAGGAGGCCTGATCTTCCAATAGCGCAGTTTTAACAATAATCAATAATATGGATTACAACTTGGTTGACTAGTACCCTGTAACATTACGTATTTCGCATAATCTTTAGGGTGGGCACATAAGACTGTGCTCACCCTAAAGGAGCGGTGCTATTCGAAGCTACAAGGGCTACAGGTTACTAGCTCTGGAGTTCGTGAGGCGTTGTTTCTATATGGCCTTCGTGGGACAGTGCGGTCTCTGAAGGCTCTATTACTATGGTGGCCTTGTATGAGTTCTCCAGGTTTGCAATCTCGGCCCGCTTGCGGTTTAAAAGATAGCTGGCGGCATCGGCGGGCAGCACTGCTTTCAAAACCGCGGGTCTCTTTTGCATGAGGGTGGTCCAGATTTTGCGTAAATAGTCAAGGGCCGTTGCCTCCGCTGAACGCACAAGTCCGCTTCCCTGGCAGACCGGGCATTCTCTATAAGAGCCGCGTAGTATGTTGAGTCCAAGGTGCTGGCGCGACAGCTCGAGCAGGCCGAACTTGGAGATTCGCCCAACGCTGATCTTAGCCTTGTCCTTTTTGATCTCCTCTTTGAGCCGACGCTCGACTTCACGCGCATGCCTCTGGTCCCGCATGTCAATGAAATCGATCACTACAAGCCCGCCAAGATCGCGCAGCCTCAACTGACGGGGTATTTCGACCGCCGCTTCGAGATTGACCTTGTAGGCCATTTCCTCAACGGCCCCTTCAGCGCTGGTGCGGCCTGAGTTAACATCGATTGACACAAGGGCCTCGGTGGGATCGAAAAGCAGGTAGCCTCCGGACTTAAGGGAAACCTTTTTGCGGAATATCTGTGCGATCTGCTCTTCCAGATTATACTTGGAGTAAATCGGCCCTTCTTCTTTATAAAGTCTGACCGGTTTTTGATTTCTGGGGCTGATGATCCCAAGAAATTCTTTCACCCTCCGGTAAACCTCCCTGTCATCGACAAGGATGTTTTTGATCCCGGCCGCGAAATAGTCGCGAATTACCCGAATCGCAAGGTCCTGCTCCTTGTAGATGAGGGAAGGGGTGGGCGATTCCTGGACCCTCTTTTTTATTTCCCCCCAGATTCTTACGAGGTTGTCCAGGTCTTTTATGACTTCGCGCTTGGTACGGCTTTCGGCGGCGGTCCTCAGGATGACCCCGAACTCATCGGGGACTTTGAGACTCCTGGCAAGCTCTTTCATCCGCTCCCGCCTGTCCCCGTTTTCGATCTTTCGGGAAACCCCGCGCTGGTCCTGGCCGGGCATCAGTACTATGTCCCGCCCGGCAAGAGAGACATAGGTAGTGAGCAGCGCTCCCTTGGTGCCCAGTTCCTCCTTGACCACCTGAACCAGTACTTCCTGTCCCTGATGGATCACGTCCTGGATTCTGGCATCCTCCTGGACGTCTGAGTAGTAATACTCGGGATGAATTTCAGGGAATGGAAGAAAGCCGTTGCGCTCGGTCCCGTAATTTACGAAGGCGGCCTGAAGACTGGACTGAATATGGACTATTATGCCCTTGTAGATATTTCCAACAACCTTGCCGCGTGTCGCCGTTTCTATGAAAAAGTGTTCGAGAGTGTGGCCTTCTACTACCGCGATCCGAAGCTCTTCCGGATGGGCCGCATTAATAATCATGGTTTGATATGACATTTCGCTGCCTTGCCGTTTCTTTTGCCCGAGTTCCGGGATTCGAGATGCTGTTTCGCCTGATAGACGAAAGTTCGCAGCGCTATATCCCGGTTGGGCTGAATTGCCCCATCATAAGGCGCATTGATGTAGGGCATAAGCATTTTGTTTAACAGCGGTTTGAGAACGGCTGTACAGACTGCGCTGGGCATGCAGGTGAAGGGATATACGTTTACAACGCCGTTGTATCCTTCGTGTAACTGCTCCAGTGCCGCCCCGATGCTCAGGGCCGATTCGGTCCCAATATCAAAGCTGTAGAGTCGATTCCGATCAAGCCGCTTCTCGAGTAACGCTATCCGGTGATCTTTGTGAATGTCGATGTATTTGAGCGCCCGGCTGTAAACCTGGCGCTGGCGCGCCAATTGATAATATTTGTCGATCTGTGTGGAGATCCAATTGTTCAGGATACCCCTGAGCGATTCAAAATCCAGTTTCCGCAGGGCCAGCTTCATGTGCCGCTCATGTTCCCTGGCCATGTCGTAAGTGATGTAGTTTATCCACTCTCCAACCGAAGCCACAACGACTTCGGCGCCGAACTGCTCGAGGACCCTTACTATGTGCTGATTGGACTCCTCATGCGTACGGACGTAAATCTCTCCGATGATCCCGATTAGCGGACGCCTTGGCTGCCGGGTGTCGATAAACGTTTTGGCCGTTGAGGCTGTATCCTCGACAATATCAAGGAGCCTTTTGAATTCGAGTGACGCTCCGTTTTGTTCAACCTCGGCAACCGTCGCCCAAAGGGCTTTTTCCATAAAGGAATCCGTCAAGCCGGGGCGAAGCTCGTATGGTCTCACGCGCCATACGATGCGGTCAAATATATCCGCTATAATTACAGACACATAGCTCAGTTTTCTGAATATGGTGGAGGCTTCCGCAGGCATGATGCCTGCTGCCGAATAAGAGTTTCGGGTCGAAACATAGGTAATCGGCACGTCCCGAAACTCCTCGAACCTGTCCAAAACAAGGCGCTGCATCTTATTATACATACCGAACCGACACGGACCGTCAGCCTCGGGTAAAAAATATACGTAGTTATCCGCCGAAAAAGCAGCTCCGAGTCTTTCTTTTTCTCCGCGCAGAAAATAGAGAATGTCGCCCAGCGTTACCTGGCAGGGGAAACACTCCTTGCCGGATGTAAATTCCTTTCCGGTGGCCAGACCCTTATAAGTTTCCATAAGCAGGGCGTTTACCCCGATAGCGCGGAAGGATGCGGCAAGCAACCGGGATGCAAAGGGGGCCATTTCAGGGATGAGCAGGGTCTTGCCGGTTACGTCAAACTGTTTGACCTTTTCGTGGAAACGTCCAAAATGCTGCTTTCCGGAAACCGTCATTTATGTAAATCCTCGAGGAGACCCTGGTGCACGCGAAGCCGCGAAGTCTGAATGATTGTTGGCAATCCGTTTAATGCCGTTCTTGAAAATAGCAGCTCCTAAGTATGTTCCTTCCATCAAGCCCGCCTCGACACAGGCCCTGCTTGACTGTCCTTTAGCCAGTGGCCCGAGAAGAAGGTAAAATCTTCTCGTCTCGCATTTTCTCGTCGCGTCTTCGCACCTTCGCGTGAGAAATTCACCGCCCCCTGGATGGCCATCTCGCAGATTCCCGTCCTATTCTTACATGTTTGCGTTTTCGCGCGAACCAATAATTATCCTGCCGCCTCCAGTGAGTCCGGTTCATCCGGGTCGAGTTTTCGGGCCATGCCGCTTTTCCTGAAGGTTGTTTACCACGTTGCGGTAGGCCTCAACACGGGTTAGCAAGCCGGCTACGGCGCTGTGTTCGTCCAGCTCTAGGATGAGGGAGGGCTTTTCCCTGAGCAGGTGACGGTAAAAATGCTCGATGAAGGAATCCGCCCCGCAACTGAAATTCGTAAGATGTACGCCATACCAGTTGGGGGTACGAAGGATCCTTTTTGCCGTCCTGATGATTCTGGCCCCAAGTCCCCAGAACATGCGCTTGAAATCGCTCATGTCTTCGGAATCCGATCTCACCAGGTCCATCGGCAGCGCCTTGATGCCGAGCTTTGCGAGTTGCTTTCCAAACTGGAGGTTCAGCCGGTCGTCATACAGGTTGTATGGGCGCCCGGTGACGATCCAGACGGGCTGCGCCGGATCGATGTGCGCGATTATCTCATTGCCTGTCTCAATCAGCTGGCGGTTAAATTCCATCTGTCTTGCCAACGCTTTGAAGATCGCCCGTTGCAGTTCGCTCCTCCTCGGTCTCAAGCCGGGCGGAAACGCCTTTTCGAAGACGTAGACCAGATTTGCCGGGTCCTCCTTCAAATGGAGCGTAGGCCGAATGATCCTCCTGTCGGGAATGTTCAGCGCAGATCTGCACATGTATTGAGAACTCTGAACCAGCGGACACAAATATCCGATTTCGTCCGGCTGCGGGACAGGCGCGTTTACTACATTGGGCAGGAACAGGTATTCGGCCCGGTCCATAAGGTAACGGACATGGCCGTGGAAAACCTTGACAGGAAAGCAGACCTCGGAGACCACATTTTCCACCCCCAGGAAAGCCAGCTTGTTGGTGGTTTTCGGGCTTAGCAACACCGGGAATCCAAGCTCGGAAAAAAGGTGAGCCCAGAAAACGCCCCACTCGAGCGAGTGCAAGGCAAGAGGTATGCCGATGAGCGGCTTAGGCTGGCGCCCGGCTTCGGCTTCGGTAAGCAGATTTCCCGCCTCCATCAGGGCCTTCTCGAAAAGGGTCTGTCTAACCTGAAAGTAGTCAGTCTCACGGCCTCCTTCGGCCCGGGTTTCGTAGCGGCCGCAGTCACCTCCCCACACGCTCTTTCGTTCTCCGAAATTATAGACCTTGAGCTTGCACTCGTTATGGCACTTCTTGTCCGCATGGCAGACGCTTTCGGTAAAATTCACCTTCATTGAAGCAAGCTGGTCGAGATCTCGCCTCCGGTATTCCATTCCCTGTTTTTTGAAAAGCTCCATCACAGACAGGGCGGCGCCGAACGCCCCCATGACTTCGCGATGTTTTGGGACCAGCACCTCGCGTTTGAGCACCTTCTCGAAAGCCGCAACGATTCCCCTGTTCAACGAGGGGCCGCCCAGGAACATGATCCGCTTTCCGACGTATCTATTTTCCACCACCCTGTTCAGGTAATTGTGGACGATTGCATAACAGAGCCCTGCTATGAGGTCCTGCCGCTCACCCCCTTTCTGCAGATAGCTCTCGAGGTCGGATTCCATGAATACCGTACACCGCTCTGCAAGATGGATCGGACTGTTCGAGGAAAGGGCTATATCCTGGAATTCCCCGACAATATTGATCTTCATCTTGTTGGCAAGCTCGTGCAAAAAGCTGCCCGTGCCGGCTGCACAGACCTTATTCATATCGAAATCAAGGGGGTGGGTGTTTTCTATCATGATGTATTTTGAGTCCTGCCCGCCGATTTCGAATATGGTGTCCACTTCGGGGTCGATTTCAACCGCACCCCGGGCGTGCGCAGTAATCTCGTCAATGATAAGGTCCGCGCCGAGAAAATCCCCGACGACGTTGCGGCCCGATCCGGTTGTGGAGATCGCCATGAGCTTTATCTTCTGACCGACATTTTCCTGCAGTGTGCGCAGGAGCCGCTGGGTGACCTCGATAGGTTTTCCCTGCGTGGGCACGTAGCACTTGTGCAGGATTTGGGCTTTCTCGTTTAACAACGCATACTTCGTCGTAGTCGAGCCTATATCGACCCCCAGGTATACCTCCACCTGTTTTCCCTTTTTCTTTGCCCACGGCGTCAGACCGTTCTCCGGGTCAAAGCGGGTCAACGAAAGTTCCAGGCGCTCGGCCCTCGGGAAGTTGTACACCGACTGAGAGTCCGCCCGCACAAGGATCGAAGGGTCCACCTGATTTTGACATTCTTGCTATCTGGGCCTGGATGGCTGCGCCAATAGCGCCAATCGAAGTATGGTGGGCCGGGACCATCAACGAGGGGAAATAATGTTTGAAAGCCTGGACCTGGAGTTGGTTGGAGGCCATGGCGCCGATAAATATGATAGGATCTGACAGCTCCCGGTTTCCGATTATGGTGCTCATGTAATTGGCGGCGTTGCCGAAATGCAGGCCGGCTATGATGTTGGGTAGACTCTCCCCCTTGTTCTGGAGGTGGATCATGTCTGATTTTGTAAAAACCGTGCAACGGCAGGCGACAGGAGCAGGGTAGGTACTCTTCAGACCCAGTTCGATAAAGTCGTCCAGGGTCTGCTGCAGCTTTTCCTGGTCCATCGAAAAATCCGGCCCGTAAATCGACTGAGCAAGCCTTTCGGCCTGCTGGTCAATGAAAGAACCCGTTCCCGACGCGCATGGGCCGTTCATGTTGAAAGACTCCAACCGCCATTGGTCCCCAGTGTGCGCCAACTGGAAGACCGCCGCATCCTGGCCTCCCACCGTAATGATCGTGCGCACGCCGGGCGCCACATGGATGGCGCCCATCACCTGAGCGATCGTTTCTACTACGAATGGCGCATGGAGCTTTTCGGCAAGCAGCTCTCCGTGGACTCCCGTAAAGCTCACCGATCTGAGCACGCCGGAATTATCCCCCCGAATTCGCCGCAGAATATTCTCTAAGAGCTTGCGAGTTTCTTCGTAGATGAGGCCAAAATGTCTTAGATATGGAGTTTCCAGGACGACTCTACGATTTTCGTCCAGAATGACGCAGTTGATGCTGACCGATCCGATGTCAACCCCAACGTCATAATTCATTACTTTAACCTCTCGATTAATCGACATTTTTGCGCTTGAATGGATGCCCCTGCAAAACTCTGTCTAATATAATTTGTTAGTTCGATTTGTTCAATCACAAGATTACCATCTCAGACAGACTCTTTGTAAGAAGCCGGACCAGTTCGCGAAGACCTTCCCTTTTCAGCGAAGATATCAGGAGGACGGGGAGTCCGAGTTCACGGTAACTTTTCTCGATCTTGGCCAGGTCTTTCCCGTTTTTTACCAGGTCCGTCTTGTTCAAAACGATTATTCGCGGTTTTTTCCGCAGGTCTTCCGAATAGCTATCAAGCTCATGTTCGATCTGTTTGAACGGTTCCAGCGGGTTGTCCGAAGGGACTCGCGACAGGTCGATCACGTGAACCAGCAGCCGGGTCCTCTCGATGTGTTTCAAAAACCGTACTCCCAGCCCGGCGCCCTCATGGGCGCCCTCGATAAGTCCCGGCACATCCGCCATTACAAACGGGGGCGCATCGTCGTACTGCACGACCCCGAGATTAGGCGTAAGAGTGGTAAACGGGTAATCCGCTATCTTGGGCCGCGCCGCAGAGACAGCGGAAACCAGGGTGGATTTTCCAGCGTTTGGAAGCCCTACCAAACCAACGTCGGCAATGAGTTTGAGCTCAAGTTTCAGGTTGCGCTCCTCGCCGGGCTGACCCTCCTGGGCGAAACGAGGCGTGCGGTGAGTCGAGCTGACGAAATGGGCGTTTCCTTTCCCGCCTCTTCCCCCTTTGGCCGCTATCCACCTCTGCCCAGCTTCCGTCAGGTCGGAAAGGATTTCGCCTGTCAGCGGGTCCTTTGCCACGGTGCCAACCGGCACTTCCACAAGGAGATCCTCGCCGCTTCGTCCCTGCCGGTTCTGGCCGGCGCCGTTCCTTCCAGGCTCGGCCCTGAAAAGGTTTCGGTATCGAAAGTCAAGGAGGCTGTGTTTTCGTTGCGAAGCCTCCACAACGACGCTGCCCCCTTCGCCGCCGCCGCCGCCATCGGGTCCGCCTCGAGGCACATACTTCTCGCGCCTGAAACTAACGCAGCCATTGCCGCCTTTTCCGGCCACAACCGTGATTGTCACTTCATCAATGAATTTCATCTCTTAATAAAGTTAAGTCATCCCAGGGAAGGCGGGGGGGTTTACTTTGTGATTATTAATCCTCGTGGCTCGATTAGTCACATTTTTCCCGGCTCAATTAAAAACACAACTCCCCTCTCACCGTTGGGTGGAGGGGAGCACCAAGAGTTTTGAGTTTTGAGTTTTCGGTTTTGAATTACTAAAAACTAACAACCGATAACTAAAAACTCTTCTGCTTCTCGCTTCCCGTTTTACACTATTGCTGGGCTTCTATTGGATGGACGCTGATTTTCTGGCGCGTCTTGTCCTTGTGTTCGAAAGTAACCAAGCCGTCGGTGAGTGCGAAAAGAGTATAGTCCCTGCCCATTCCGACATTGTTTCCGGGATGAAAATGCGTGCCCAGTTGGCGAACTATGATGTTGCCGGCGCGCACGAATTCACCGCCGAATTTCTTTACGCCCCTGCGCTGTCCTGCGCTGTCGCGGCCATTTCGGGAACTTCCGCCCGCTTTTTTATGTGCCATTATTTTCCTCCAAAAACTCAAAGCCGCTGTGATTGAGTCTTAAATCGTGCCGATGCTAGCCGATATTTTCCACGCGCATAACCGTGTAGGCCTGTCTGTGTCCCTGTCTTTTCCGATAATCTTTGCGGCGTTTGTGCTTGAAGATCACGATTTTGGGCGAGCGCCCCTGCCCGATTATGGTGGCCTGAACCCTAACGCCTTCCACAAGAGGCTGGCCAACCCGCAACTGATCACCCTCGGAGAAAAGGAGCACCTCATCGAGGGTGACGCTTTCCCCGACCTGGCCGGAAATCTTTTCTACTTTGACTACATGGCCGGGCCGGGCTTCATATTGCCTCCCCCCGGACCTGAAGATGGCGTACATAGGTTCAATTCCTCCTGAACTGCAACTGGTTATGCTTTCCCAATATAAGACTTGCGGATAAAAAAAGCGGCCCTCTACTGGCCGCTCATCAAAGGCTGAACGCCCTTAGCTACATTGTGGCGTAGATTCCTTGTTTAAGAATCATTTCCTGGTATTCCTTAAGCCGATCACATTTATCCAAACATTTGTTTTTATCCTCGTTGGCTCGATCACAGTTTATGCACGGGCTTTTTACCATCACGACGCCTCCTATGTGGGAAAATATTTGGAATTGCTCTTTATATTTGAATCGGAAGCGCTGTGTCAAGTTATTTTTGAAAAATTGGCGTCCGAGACGATCGAACCGACTCAAATAAGACAGGTTTTTCAATCTGCCAGCACGGGTTCACGCAGCAGCAGACCAATGGCCTCTGAGGCAGTGGCTGCAAGCTTGGGATGCGTTTGGCTAAGGGCTTCGATCTGCCGAAGGTGGTCGGCCGTGCGCAGTATAATCATTGCAAGGTCACCTTCATCCATACCGGAAATCTCGCGAACCTGTTCCCACGAAAGACCCTGCGCCCAATGGTAAACAGTCACAACCGTCCAGAACGGAAGTGGCGGGGTTTCGAAGCCTTCGGCCTGCAAGCGCTCCCTGAGGCGCTGGAGGTCTTTCAACATCTGGAAAAAAGGCTTGGCCAAGTCTGGATATTTCCAGATAAAAGAGGCCAGTTGCACGTCCCCTTGTTTGTCGCGGTCCGTCACAAAAGGAGCGATGAGCGCGGCCAATAACTCGGGTTTATCTCGCGGAAATATGTTCTTGCGGATTCCCTCGGAGATTAGCAGCGGCTGGTCGAGCCGGAGTTTGGAGGCCCACATCCCGTCGCGGGTCAACTTCCCGTCTTCATGCACATATCCTTCGGCCTGAAGCAGCCGGTAGTATTTGATAAACGAGCGCCAGAGCTGCTCCTGGGTCGAATCCACCTTCGCAAATAGATGAAAGTACCGCCGGAGGGCTGTAGAGAACGGATGAGCCGTTTCTTTCTGGCAGGGACCGAAAAGGGAGCATTGTTCGCATGGATAGGAATGCAGTCTTTGGGCTGTAGCCGCCAGATCTCTGGATGCAAGGTCGGCGGGGGGAGTCCCAGCGGGTCCCTCCGACTCGACGGGGGTGAACTCGCCCTCAACGGCGCGCGCGATCAGGTTCTCCCATTCTTCCCGCTCTTCGAGGTCGGGAAAAGGGTCGAGCAAAACACTCAACTCACCGAGACGCTGAAATGCCACCCGGTGAGTCCGGATGCGCCGGCGTCGCATTCGGATCGGATAGGCCAGCCGGACGGCTTCCACATTGCTGTATTCAAAATCGGGCCAGGCCACGCAAATATAAGGGGTCCCTCTGTTACTGATAACGACACGGCCCGGAGCGAGCTGATCGACGATTTTTCTGTATCCGGGTCTTCGCTTGAGCGATCTGCGCATTTTCCGCAATTGCACAATGCCGCTCGAGTATCTTGGCCGGATTTCGGAAAGCTCATCCAAAGATCCGCAGCCCATTTGCTCTCGATATTGCTCGAGTTCAGCCCGGACCGCTTCGAGCTTCTTCATCGACCGTGTGTCGCGGTTCAGGTTCTGGAAAGTGGACAGAGAGACCACGAAGAGGCCTCGAATCTCCTCGGGGCTGTGGGACAGCAGCAGGTTCAAAACCATCGAGAAATTAACGCAAATCTGGCTCTGGATCGGGTCGGGGGACGATTTTAACAGCTCGTTTATGAGCCTGGGATTCTGGTGCGGGCCGGGAACTATGAGCACAAACCCGATTTCATCCATCCCACGGCGTCCTGCCCTGCCCGTCATCTGCAGCAGTTCGGTTGCGCTAAGCGTTGCGAATTCCTTACCGTTGAACCGGTCGCTTTGAAAAATAACCACCGTGCGTGCCGGGAAATTGACTCCCGCTGCGATTGTTGAAGTCGAGAAGATGGCATCCAGGTGTCCTGCCTGCATCATCTTTTCCAAAAACAGCTTCCAGTGTGGAAGCTGCCCGCCGTGATGGGAACCGACCCGGCAGCTCTTCAGGGTCGAGAGGTGCTGATGTGTCCTGAGAAAAGGATATTCATCGAGCAGTTCTGCGAGTACCTCCCGAAATTGGGGACTTTCCTGCCTGCTCGGCCCTTGAGTCGGCCGGCAGAATTCAACCGCCCTGTCGCAGTCGGCCCTCGATTTCAGAAAGAATATGGCCGGCAGCAGGTTGGCGTTTCGGAGAGCATCGAGGATTCTCGGGATCTCGGGCAGTTCGGTCCGAGGAAGCGATCTGGGGTCGATTTTTTCAATTCCCGGGAGCAAACCGCGGCGCGTCGCCAGCGGCGCAAGCTCTCCACCAGGGAAAAGGAAAAGCGGGAAAAGCGGGACGGGACGCTCGTATGCCGCCACCCATTCGCATTCGGAGCCGCGCATCCAGGTGAGCCATTTGCAGATTTCACCGCCATTCAGTATTGTTGCGGAAAGCAGCAGGAGCCTAACACGCGGAGGAAGATAAATGAGCACTTCCTCCCATACGACGCCCCTGTCGACATCGCCGAGGTAGTGTGCTTCGTCGAGAACTACCAGGTCCATGTCGATGTCCTCTCCCCGGTGCATTATGTCATACAACTGGTTGCGCAGAATTTCGGTGGTGCCGACGATTACCGGGGCAAGTGGATTTTCTTTCCTGTCTCCGGTGAGAATCCCGACGTTTTGCCGGCCGAAGATTTCGCGGAATTCCTGATACTTTGCATTTGACAGAGCCTTAAGCGGCGATGCGTACCAGCTTTTCCCGCCCTTGTGAAAAACCTTGTCAATGGCTTCAACTGCGATATATGTTTTTCCGGCGCCGGTTGGGGCGGTAACGAGCACGTCTGATGCTTCAATTGCGCTCAGAGCTTTGAGCTGGAAAGGGTCCGGCACGAAAGGGACCGGCTCCGGGGTCCGTATCCGGTCCAGCACCGGGCTGAGGCTTCTGTGGATCTTATGAGTGTAGGGACCGCCGGAGGCCCTCATTGACGATTGGCGTCCGTGCTGTTTGGCCCGATCTCGCTTGCGGCCGGAAGTGTTCATTTGCGGGAAGATTGTCAAAAAACCACCTCTGATGTAAAAGATTCAAAAGCCGTGGAATGTGCTCATCCGGTTATTATAACAAGGAGCTTCAGTATGAGCTATTCTTCACAAAAAAAGATAATCACTCGCGCCAAGGCGCAGTCGACAAGTACCGCTACTGCCTACCACATAACGAGTCTGCGTGTCCCGTTTTTTGAAGTCGATATGGGTCAGGCGGTCTATCACGGCAATTATTATCACTTCTTCGAGCTGGGGCGTGAAGATTTCTTGAGAAAAACAGGCTTCCATTACCGTGAATTCTTGAACCGGCAGCTTCATCTCACGATCATCGAATCCCGTTGTAAATACCGCAAAGCTCTGCGCTATGACGATCAAATTGAAATACATACCGGGATAACTTCTGTGAGTAGACGAAATCTTTCATTTTCTCAACTCATTTACAGACCGGCGGAGGCTTCGGCAAACCACGAAACGGAAAGCGCTGAACTGGAACTATGCACAGATATCCAATTAAACATGATTTGCCTGCGTTTCACGGGCCAGACGACCCATTTGCCCGAAGATTTCCGGCTGGCCGTTGAAGCTATGCGAAAGAGGGAATAAGCGGAGATGGAAAAACTAAAAGAAGAAGCCAAACTGGAAATAGTCTTGAAGCCGATAGGGATAATCCGAAGTCCGATCACCGAGCCGGGCAAGGGGCCCCGGCAAGGCAGTGAATCTACGGTCAGCGGGAAACTCATTGTCGATAAGCAGTACAGGGACGCCCTGTTCGGTCTGGAAAAGGGTTGGAAGATCGTTATTGTCTACTGGATGCACCTTGCCCAACGCGATATCCTCCAGGTCCACCCCAGGGGAGATCGTACACGCCCCCTGCGAGGCGTTTTCTCCACACGGAGCCCCGAGCGGCCAAACCCGATCTCCCTCGATACTGTGGAGATAACCGGGGTCAAGGGCGATGTTATCGATGTAATCGGCCTGGACGCCGTTGACGGCACTCCTCTGCTGGATATCAAGTGCGTTGTCTGAAAGCCGGGCCGCCGAGAGGGTTTTCAGCATTAATGACAAAAACTCTGCGAGTGATTATTATCCACAGCAAAAGCTTAGGACGGCAATATAAAGCTATATCCAGCAGTTATAAATGGGACGCCAGCCCGGTGCCCCCTTTGTCTTCCCGGATGCTTGATGCCGCCCAGCCGGTGGGTGGGCGGGCTGTAGCGATCAGGGGATAACTGTCCGGCCGTATCCGGTATCCAGAACGGAAACACGCTAAACCTTGACAGGGCAATTTCATGCGTGGTATCGGTTACTTTGCTGCGGGGCCTGATATGTTTTCCCATTCCAACGGGCGGGAATGCCTGGTTGAGAGGCGATCATGAAAAGACAGAAGCGATCAAGTCCCTACGAAGGACAACCTAATCCGATGCGGGACCTCAATATCCCGCTTGAGAGTCCGGACGATGATATAATCGAGCTTGAGGACATCATCGAGATGCCGGCAGGATTCATAGACGAAGATGAGGACTTGGACGTTGATGTTTTTGAGTTGGATCCGGATCTCGAACCTGAAGAGGAAAATCAGGCGCAAAATGCCGCGCGGCCGTTCGTGAAAGAAAAGGCTAAAAGGCAAAGCTCCGAAGGGCAAGACCTGCTCAAATCATTTGGCGATGAAGCGGAAGAGGATGAGAAGCTTTTCGAGCCCGCCGTATCCAGACTGCCTGGGAAAAAATCCAAGGGGAAAGCTGAACCGCAGGTTTTAAAAGACCAGGAATCGTTTCTGGACGAGTTTATGGATAAGGCTGCAATTGCCGAAGAATCAGTGGAGCCCGCAGCACCGAGAGAGGCCGCTCCAGTGAGTGCCCCCATTCCGCCTGCTGTCGACCTTTCAAAGGTGGCTGAAGAACTTATAGCCCAAATGGAGTCCCGTTTGCAGCAACATATCCAGGCCATGGTGGAATCGAGATTGCCGGAGCTGGTCAGGTCGATAATTAATGAGGAAGTGGAGAAGCTTAAGAAAGAACTTTAGCAGGGGAATCAATTATATGAGCCAAGGCGCTCTGCCTAAAGGATATGAATTTGCCGAAGTCGAAGCGCATTGGTACAGGTATTGGGAGGAAAAACATTTTTTCCGCGCCGACGAGACCAGTCTTAAACCGCCCTACTCCATAGTCATCCCTCCTCCGAACGTAACCGGCCAGCTCCACATGGGGCATGCTCTCAATAACACTCTCCAGGACATACTTTGCCGGTATAAAAGGCTCAAAGGCTTCGAGGTGTTGTGGGTGCCGGGGACGGACCACGCCGGAATCGCCACTCAGAATGTAGTCGAGAGGCAACTCGGGGCTGAAGGCCTCACTAGGCACTCGATTGGCCGGGAAGCCTTTGTGCAGCGCGTATGGGAATGGAGGGCAAACTACGGCGGAATTATAATAAATCAGTTGAAGCGGCTCGGGGCATCCTGCGACTGGTCCCGCGAGCGGTTTACCATGGACGAGGGCCTCTCGCGGGCTGTGCGCCAGGTTTTCGTATCGCTCTATAATGAGGGCCTTATATATCGCGGCAAGCGCATGATCAACTGGTGCCCGCGCTGCATGACCGCTCTGGCCAATATCGAAGTCGAGGCGGAGGAACTGGGCGGGTCTCTTTACTACATTCGTTATCCCCTGGTAAGTGGAAAGGGGGCCTTGGTAGTGGCCACTACCAGGCCTGAAACGATGCTGGGCGATACGGCTGTTGCCGTGAACCCGGAAGACCAAAGATACAAGGCCCTTATCGGACAAAAAGTGGTCTTGCCGATAGTGGGCCGCCACATCCCGGTGATCGGAGATTCCTACGTCGAGCGCGAGTTCGGCACAGGGGCGCTCAAGGTTACTCCAGCCCACGACTTCAACGATTTCGAGCTGTCCGTAAGGCACGGCCTCGAGCTGGCGCAGGTCATAGACGAACGCGGAACCATGACCGAACAGACAGGCCGCTACTCAGGAATGGACCGGTTTGCCTGCCGCAGGCAAATTCTAAAAGACCTTGAAGAAGGCGGCTTTCTTGTAAAAATCGAAGCCTACGCTCACCGGGTTGGACACTGCTACCGCTGCCATAATGTGGTTGAGCCGATGCTCTCGCTTCAGTGGTTCGTTGCTACAAAACCTCTTGCCGAAGCTGCCGTTAACGCGGTCAAAGAGGGTAAAACCAAAATCGTCCCGCCCAAATGGGAAAAAGATTACTTCAACTGGCTCGAAAACCTCGAGGATTGGTGCATAAGCCGTCAGATATGGTGGGGACACCGAATCCCGGCATGGTATTGCGCGAAGTGCGACGATGTTATCGTCTCCATGGAAGCCCCCCTGGAATGCCCGAACTGCCCCGGAGCCCCGGTCGAACAGGATCCCGACGTTCTGGACACATGGTTCAGCTCCGGCCTGTGGCCTTTTTCCACCTTGGGATGGCCGCACAATTCGTTGGATCTGGAAAAATTCTACCCCACTTCCGTCCTGGTTACGGCATTCGATATTTTGTTTTTCTGGGTGGCCCGGATGATGATGATGGGACTCGAGTTCATGCGGGAAGTCCCATTCCGTGAAGTCTATGTGCATGCCCTGGTTCGGGATGCCGAGGGGCAGAAAATGAGCAAATCCAGGGGAAACGTCATCGACCCCCTTCTCATGATGGACAAATACGGGACGGACGCTTTGCGGTTCGCCCTTACAGCTTTCGCGGTCCAGGGGCGGGATGTCAAGCTCTCCGAGGAGCGCATTGAGGGCTACAAACATTTTGTAAACAAGATATGGAACGCCGCCCGGCTTGTTCTGATGAACCTGGAAGAGTTCAAGGGGCCGGTCGAAATCCCGGAAAAACCAGCCGCGCTTGCCAACCGCTGGATTCTGAGCCGCCTTCAAAGGGTTGCTGCAGAAGCCTCTGAGTCTTTGGATACCTATTATTTTAATCAGTACGCTCAGGTACTCTATCAGTTTCTGTGGCACGAGTACTGCGACTGGTACCTGGAAATCGTAAAGCCCGATTTCTATGGCGAGGATGCGGAGGCGGGCGCACGGGCAAGGTCTATTGCAGCCACGGTTCTCGAAAAAGTCCTGGTCCTTCTGCATCCCGTGATGCCGTTCATAACCGAAGAAATCTGGCACAAACTGCCTCACACATCCGGCGTGAGCATCATGAAAGCGGCCTTTCCGGAAGCCCAGGCCCAAAGGATCGACCCCGAAGCCGAAGAGCAGATGGAAACGCTTATGGCTGTGATAGTCGCAATCCGCAATATTCGCGGTGAGATGAACGTCTCCCCGGCGCTCAAGGTGGAGGTGGTGTGCCTCTGCGAACAGGGCTCGGAACTGGAGCTTCTCAGCGAGCACGAGCGGACCATTACCGGCCTGGCAAAGGTCTCCAGGCTTACTGCCGCCCTGGCGGGCGAGATGAATAAGCCCAAGTACGCGGCAGGGGCGCTGGTCAGGAATATGGAAGTATTCGTAGTGCTCAAGGACATTCTGGATTTCGAGAGCGAGTCGAACCGGCTCCAAAAGGAGCTGTCCAAACTGGAGAAAGAGTTCGGTCTGACCCACAGGAAGCTGTCAAACGATGATTTTCTCCAGAAAGCCCCCCATGAGGTTATCGACAAAGAACGCGAGAAGAACGCGCGGCTTGGCGAGAAGATGGAAAAATTGAACCGCAGACTGGAAATCATGAACGGACTGCGGGAAAGCCGGACGCAATGACGGCAACGATGGAATTCGATGAACTGTTCCGGCTGGCTCTTCTCGAAGACATAGGGAGCGGGGATGCAACGACGCTCTCTATTATCCCTCCCGGTCTGGAAGCAAGCGCCGTTGTCTTTGGACGCGAACCCTTCATTTTGTCCGGCTCCAAGCCATTCCGAAGGATTTTCGAACTTCTCGACCCTGAAATCAGGGTAGAATGCCCGTTCCCCGATGGGGACCGGATCGAGCCAAATGTTGCGGTATTCAGGTTAGAGGGAAGGGTGCGGACCCTTTTGACCGGCGAGCGGACCGCCCTGAATTTCGCCCAGCGGTTGAGCGGGATCGCCACTTTGACGCGTAAAATGTCGCAGGCCGTCGCGGGGACCGGATGCCAACTGCTCGATACACGAAAGACAACCCCTTTGTGGCGTAGCCTGGAAAAGGCAGCCGTGCGGCACGGAGGCGGCAGGAATCACCGTTTCGGCCTGGCCGACGGCATACTGATCAAGGACAATCATATTGCGGCAGCGGGAGGCATTGAGGAAGCGGTCCGCCGCGCGCGCGAAGGCGCTCCCCATACCCTGCGCATCGAAATCGAAGTGGAAAGCATCGGGCAGCTCGGTGAGGCCATTGCCGCAGGGGCCGACATAGTGCTTCTCGACAATTTTTCGCTGGATATGCTGAGGGAGGCCGTAGCTATCGGCAAAGGCCGCGTCGTTCTGGAGGCCTCCGGGGGCGTCAGCCTCGAAACCGTGCGCGCAATAGCCGAAACCGGGGTCGATTTCGTAAGCTGCGGCGCTCTTACCCACTCAGCAAGGGCCATCGATCTAACGATGGAGTTTTCCGGCTGACGCTTCGCACATAATCTTTTGCGCCACAGAGACACAAAGACACAGAGAACACAGAGATTTTGACAGGGTTTCACGCGGAGGCGCAGAGGGCGCGGAGAGACTTTGACAGGATTGACAGGATTAACAGGATTGAAAAATCTCCAATTCAGGGATGCAGGGATTAAGTTCCTCGATTCGGCAATTCCCCAATCCGTTTTTAAGGTGCAAAGGAAGAATTATTCATTGTACCTGTTGCTTTCTGTTAATCCTGTAAATCCCTTCATTCATGAATCCTAGGAGATGTGTCCCTGCCTTTGCTGTCTTTGCGGGTTTCTGGTTGGCGGGTGGCTGACGCGGGGACGCGGTGACCCTTCGGCAAGCGCAGGGCAGGCATGGGGACAGAGGGACATCGTAGTTGTCATGTTCAGGGACATATGGCGTGGAATGCCTCGCTATGAACGCGGCCACTCAGGGTTTGGCCGTGGCACAAACGGATCATTCTCGCGTTTCGGGAGCTTCCAAGTGATTGCGCTCTTGAAAGTGTTGAGGTTAAAGCAGGGATTCCTTCAGCAACAATTCCTCGACCTCCATGACGAACTGCGTCAGGGTCACTGACCTTCCTGCATCACCCTCAAACTCATGGCTCTCGGGAGATGCGAACGGGTGTTTGTGCCATGTTCCACCTTCGTTATCCCTGCCGAAAATTCGCTGCCCCAAACTGATGAGGGCAAAATTGCTCTTGTTCTTTTTGGAATTGGTATACACTTGGATGAACATAGTTTCATCAATAATCAGGCGAAGCCTGAGGGCATTGTCCGTTCGATCGAGATCGGCAATGGCTCTTATCAAGGCGTAAGACTCGGCGATAGCTCGAATTTCCCGCATCAGCTCATCAAGCATCAAACTGCTCTCCAAGTAGTTCCTTGAGTCCCCGCTTCATGCTCTCCATCCCATCGACAGCTATTTCCCACTCGTCTGAATCTGATTCTACCTGCCAAATGAACCCCTTCGCCTTCACGAGGTCGTTTCGCTCGAATTCATCGAACGTCATCTCGTACTTCTTCCTGAAGAGCCTGTCGGTGTGCTCGTATCGTGTCAACCTGCGCCGGTATTCAGTCTCCAGTACTTCACGGATTTTTTCTTCAGCTTTTGCGCCGTAGAGGCCAAGGTACTTGAAGTGTTTGATGATCTTCTCTGAAATGGCTTCCATATCTCATTTCCTTTCCGCCGTTTATCGGCAGCTTTCCAATCTCCGGAATGCCACCCCGTTTTATCTACCTCTCAATCAGATCTCAAGCATATCTTTTCCCCTTTTCTTTGATTCTTTTCACCAGATATGCTGGATCATTTTCGAGGTAGACGAGGTCGAAGTGCATGCCCCCAACGATTTCTTCTATTTTGGATTCCACCTTGTAGATATGCTCGCGGGGAAGGCCCGAGACGGCAAGGTCTATGTCCGAGTGCTCACGGAAATCCCCAGAGAGCAGCGATCCGAAGATGAAGGACTCCTTCGCCCCGAGGCCGCAGAGATATAGGCATACTGCTTCGGCCCTTTTCAGGGCAAGAAGCCGCTTTGTTTGTATCCGCTCCATGTCTTGAATTCGGAGTTTGAAGCGTGGCATGGCGAATCTATATCCTCCATCTAAAGGATGTCAGAAGAGCTATCGGGGCATTATTGAACAAGAATGCAAGATAAGCAAGGGTATGGAGGATTTTTGCCGTCGCAGATTTAACATTGAGCTTTGCTGTCTTTACTACAGGATTTTAGAAAGATGAGGAGTTTTGGTATGATAATAGCGGCAAGGGATGGAAAATCTTTCGATACCGACAGAGACCTGACCGCTGCGGAGTGTCACATCCTGCAAGAACTCATCATATGGCAATTGTTCGCTTCCAGTGTTGATCAGTTCAGGGAGAGGGTATCATCCTGTGAAGCAAAAATGAGCGCCTTTTCCGTCTATCCCGTGCAAGGGTTAGACAAGTATCCGTTCTTCGGTCCTGACAAATCATATTAAAACGATAGGGAGCAGACGACAGTTGAGTGCACGATCATATCTAATGGAGAATCACCGGCTTTTGGATGCTGGTTAGACGGTTTCCAGGCGGAGGGTTTTTGTTTAACCTTTGATCTGTCGAACCTTCTTGGAAGGCCTTTCAGTAAAAAATTGTCCGGCAGCGGTGGTATGGGCGTTTGCGAAATGCATCAAGCTGGCCCAATCGCCAGAGCCAGTTATCGACCAGGGTGCTCGTAAGCTTGCGGCCGTGCTCCTGGAAACCCTTCCTCAGTTTCTCGACGGCCCATACGGTCATTGCCCGAATCTCGACTTCCTCTTCGGAGCCTCGTTGGAGAGGTTCCATGGCGTCAATCCGGGTCGCGAGCCCGCGTTGATATGAAATAATTCCCAGCTCTCGGAGCACCTGGGGAAGCTTGTAGTCGGCAAATGCGGTAAGCCGCCCGATGTCGTAGAATTTCCCCCATTTGTCTCCCCCGAACGCGGTGAAAACGTCAAAGGCAAAAATCTGGGCCCTCTTCCAGAAATAAACTCTTTCAGTTCCGTAAAGGGCTTCATCGCGGAAGCTCGGGAAAAGGGAGACGATCGTGCTGACCAGCCGCACGGCACTCAAACCGGATGCTATATCGAACAGGGACAAGATATCGCCCCCGAGTTCGGAGAGAATTACCGAGCCTGCCTCTCGGAGGTTTTTCAGCCGTTCTTCAAACATGGGCATCCTGCCTTGGCCGGAAAAGATTTCGGCCAGGTCGCCAGCGCTGATACCCGACAGGAAATGAGGATCGGTTATGGGGAAACCCTGCTCTTGGGCCCGCTTCAGGCTGGCGGCAAGCCCCCAGTACCCCGAGTAAGGCTCACCGTTGTAGATGACCGTCCAGACAGGATCGCCCGGATCGGGCCAGAAGCAGTGGTTCAATAACGTCGAGAGTAAAAATCCAGCGAACGCTCTCCGCAGTCCCGTCAAAGAAATGGCAGGGATGTTCCCAAGATGAAGATGGGTTGACCGTATGTCCCCATCTCGATATTGCCGATCCGATCCGATCGGGATGAAATGTGACCGAGCGGCTTTGAGCAACCACCCGCTCAACCGAGGCAAGGACCTGGAAGTCGCTCAATCGAAAATCCTGCGTGAAAGCAAGAAGGAAGGAGCAAGAAGCTGGAAGCAAGAAGCTCTTCGCTTCCCGCTCCCTGCTTCCCGCTACCGTTTTTAAAGCTATGCAGCAGCCTTCTTTTCCATATAGTCAAAAATATTCTGAACAGTGCGAATCTTTTCTGCGTCATCATCGGGGATTTCCGTGTCGAAGGCTTCCTCGAGCGCCATTACCAGTTCTACGACATCGAGAGAATCGGCACCCAGGTCGTCAACTATGTTAGCGCCGGGAGTTACCATCTCTTTGTCAACTCCAAGCTGGTTTGCAATAATATCGATGATTCTGGTCTGTTCTGCTGTCAAGCTCATTTAATCCTCCATGTCAAGTTAGTTTTTGCATTCAATTCTTCGGGCATCTTTGACAAATCCATAGAACAAAACTTCCAACACGCCCGGAAGCTCATTTACAAGGGGATAGGAACAATCCCTGGCCAGCCATTTCTGTATTACTCCGTGGGCAAAGCCCATAGTGCCGTAAAAGACCGTCTGAAAATCGACGTCCTTGAGAATCCCCTGCTGAGTCCCTTCGTAGACTTTCCTCTTAAGATTCGGAATGGCCCGCATCACTTTTCGGAAGTACTCGTCCGGGGAGTGTTCGCCCAGGTCCAGCTGTTCCTGGATGATTAGCCTGTAGAGACGCTGGTTTCGGTCGAAGAATTCGAAATACATCCGGATGTACTTGGAAATCATCGTCAGCACATCGTCGCGGCCGTCTATTACCGAACCGGCCGTTGTTCCGAGTTCCTCCAATCTGAGCCGCACCAGCTCAGCAAAGAGCTTTTCCTTGGTCTCGAAATAGCGGTAAAGGGTCCCTTTCCCAACTCCGGCCTTCTCGGCGATTTCGTCCATGGTGGCCGGATGAAAGCCTTTATGAGAAAAAACCTCCAGGGCCGCTTCGAGTATCCTCTCTTTGGCGTTCGGCCTGGACAGGAGCGGGGCAGATTCCTCCGTAAGAATTTTCTCCAAAAGGCTCGGGTAGAAACGCGAGGCCGGGATACCTTTTTTTTGGGCAATCTCCCCGAGGGCTTCCATTAGAACTGAAAGGCCGATTTTGTTTTGAAGCGGCCCGGTGCGCAACGGTCCCCGGATATGGAAAAACCAGTGCGAAAGCTCTTCGGTGAGGCTTTCGGGTGTCGAGGCTGACGTCTCTTCGGAAATGGCCTCTATCAGCCCTTGCCTGTTTCCGGCCAGGGCCATTTTTTTCACGTTAGCGTACACATTTTGCTGGTCGGGATATTTTTGCAACCAAGCGGCTCCTTCCCCCTGATACGGACTGGTCAGTCATAAATCACAGCGAAATCTCAAAGTCAAGAAAGTTTTGACAATCATTTACTGTGATGTGACATTCGAACTCTCGGCGTATTGGGGAGAATCTTACCGCAATGGTGGTTTTTGTGTTTTATAATAGCTTATCCAAATGTTATGAAATAAACGTCTTTGATAGGTTTGAAACAAATAATCCTTTTAGCCGGGGAAATTTGAATGCCCGCTCCGCCCACCGATTCTTTCCACAGGAAGATCGATTATCTCAGATTGTCAATTACGGACAGGTGCAATCTTCGCTGCTCGTACTGCATGCCACAAAGCGGTGTTGAAAAGCTGGACCACACGGAAATACTGCGCTACGAGGAAATAGTGAGGCTTGTGCGGATCGCGGTCTCGATGGGTATATCGAAGGTGCGCATCACGGGCGGCGAGCCTCTGGTCAGAAAGGACGTGCTCAGGTTGTGCGAAAGCATCTCCAGGGTCCCGGGACTGAGGAGCCTGAGCCTTACGACAAACGGAGTTCTGCTCTCGGATTTTGCCGTGGGACTTCTCCAGGCGGGCATCAGGCGCATAAATGTCAGCCTTGATACCCTGAAGCCTGAAAGGTTTGCGAAGATCACCGGCAAAGACCTTCACAGTCAGGTGTGGGCAGGGATCATGGCCGCTGAAAAGGCAGGCATTTCGCCTGTGAAGTTGAACGCGGTAATTATGTGCGGGGTGAATGAGGACGAGATTGAAGATTTGGCGCGCCTGACTTTCCAGTTCCCGTTCCACGTGCGCTTTATCGAGTTCATGCCTTTCCGGTTTGAGTTCGATCGCGACTCAGTTTTCATTGCGGCCTCTGAAATCCTGGAGCGCCTGAGGCGTGTTGCGCCTCTGGAGGCCTCGAGCGAGGGTGAGAGCAACGGCCCGGCACTTCATTACAGGTTCCAAGGCGCTCCGGGTAAAATCGGAATCATCAGCCCGGTATCCGACCATTTTTGCCCGAGCTGCAACCGGCTTCGGGTAACCTCGGACGGAAAACTCCGCACCTGCCTCTTTTCCAGTGATGAGACCGATCTACGGGGGCCGTTGCGACAGGGCGCCTCAGACGAAGAGATTGCCGCCGCAATGCTTGGAGCCATAAACAAAAAGCCGGAAAAGCACCAACTGAACAGCCCTGTTTTCCGCAAGTGCATCTCTCGCCCAATGTTTTCCATCGGCGGTTGATTTCGAATGGAGCAAACAATCCGCGAGGGTTGATAATAAGGAGTCGGTTGAACGAAAGTGGATGAAGAGCTTGATGAGATAAGAGAAGAAATCGACGGTGTAGATTCAGAGCTGCTCCGGCTCCTTAACAGGCGGATGGAGCTTGCCATCGAAGCGGGCCGGATAAAAGCCTCAATGGGCCTGCCCCTCTTTCACCCGGAACGCGAGCAGGCAGTTTTCCAGCGCCTCTCGAAGCTAAACCCCGGCCCTTTATCCGAGGAATCGCTGCGTTACATCTACCGCGAAGTATTTGCAGCTTCCCGGCTTATCCAGTACAGGCTTCAGGTGGCATTCCTCGGCCCTGAGTGGACAAACTCCCACCTGGCCTCTATTTCGCTTTTTGGCCATTCCGCCTGCTATCTGCCCTGCGCATCTCTGGAAGAGGTGTTCGACAGCTTTCTCAAAGGGAAGGCGCACCTGGCGGTGATCCCGATTGAGACCTCACTTCAGGGTGGGTTTGGCCACAGCATGGACCTACTCTATGAGCGCGAGGTGCATGTAATCAGTGAATGCTACCTGGAGATAGCTCACTACCTTTGCGGTAACGCTCAGGGTCTGGGTGAGGTAAGGCGTCTCTACGGGCACCCACAGGCCATTGACCAGTGCCGCAGGTGGTTGCTTGAAAATATCGGTCACGCCGAGCACATCGAGTGCTCTTCGACCGCACGCTCCGCACTGCTGGCAAAGGATGACCCGAACGGAGCGGCCATTTGCAACCTCTATGCGGCCCAGCGTTACGGACTCAGCATTCTGGCCGAACGGATCGAAGAGGGTCCTGGAAACGCCGTCCGGTTCCTGGCGCTTGGCAACTACTGCAATCCGCCGACCGGTAACGACAAAACCTCCCTGCTGTTTGCGGTTTCCGACAGGCCCGGGTCGTTGCTCGCCGCCCTTGGCGCCCTTTCCTCGATCAATTTGACCCGTATCGAATCGCGCCCCAACCGGCTCTTTTCGTGGCAGTACCTCTTTTATGCGGATATAGAAGGCCACCGGGACGACAGCCCCGTCCGGGCGGCCCTGGATGTCCTGGCGAACAGAGTGACCTTTTTGAAGATTCTCGGCTCTTACCCGAAAAGCGATCCCGCACGGCCTTTTCGGATCGAGAAGGAAAAGATGCGAATGGGCCGCGATTATTCCGGAGGCGGGCATGAGCGGGCGTGAGGAGGAAGGAAATATACTTAGCCCTTTTAATGTGGATGCGGGTGGGGTTGAACACGGTTCGGACAATACGAACGCGGAGTGGGGGAAACAGTCTTGCCCGGTTCGAAAGGCCGGTATTTGCGGATGTCTTGTCGAATGCTCCTGTGAAGAGTTCCCGAAATGGCTGAACCACCCGGAAGTCGATCTGGTGGAGTGGCGAATGGATAAATTCGCCGACAGGCACTCGATGGAGGAGATGAAATCTTTTCTCGGCGCTCTGTCAATAAAGCAGCGGCTTCCGGTGATAGCCACCAACAGGCCGGTTCGGGAAATGGGCGCCTTTGCCGGCCGGGAGGACCTCCGGCTGAGCATGCTCGAGGAGGCGGCAAAATCCGGCGCCGACTGGATAGACCTTGAACACCACGCGGGTATGGACGATATCGCTCCCTTTCGGCAGCGCCGGAGCAAAGGTCCTGCTTTCGTGGCACAGCCCTGCCGAGACCCCCTCCAGGGGGATTTTGCGGGCAAAGCTGGAGAGCATGCGCAAGACAGGGGCCGATGCTTTGAAAATAGTGACCATGGCCCAATCGGGCGAAGATAACCTGAGGGTGCTCGAACTGATTCCGCTGGCCGGAAAAGAATTCGGAATTGACCTGATCGCGTTCTGCATGGGACCGGCCGGGAAATGGAGCAGGCTGGTGAGCATATTTCTGGGCAGTCCCTGGACTTATGCGCAGTTCGAGGGCCAGTCTGCGACCGCGCCGGGCCAGCTTTCGGTTTCCGAGATGCGCGCGATGATCCGGCGTATTGATCGGATATGATTTCTTCGCAATCGATACACTCATAAGGAGCTTATCTTGATTCACAGTATGACCGGATTTGGCCGCAGCCGCAAAGAAGGGGCGGGCTACGCCATCAGCGTTGAAATGCGCGCTCTTAATGCCAAGCAGCTCGACATTTCCGTTCGCATTCCAAAAAACTTCTTCGAGTTCGAGGACTTGTGCAGGAAGCTGATTGCAAGCGAGAATCCGAAGAGGCCGGATCGATGCCTTCATTCAGATAGAGAGCACCGATATCAGGCAAAAGGCGCCGCATATCAGCCTGGAGCTTGCGCAATACTACTGGTCACAGCTCCAGGAGATTCACCGCGAGATCGTGCACATCAGAAGAACCTTCGCTGGATCACCTGTTAAGGATCCCGCATATCTATGAGATGCCGGAAGCGGTTATTGACTCCGAAGCAATCAGGGAACTTATTTCATCCGCCATGTCCGAGGCGCTGGACCAGGTGCTCCGGATGCGCGCGCTTGAGGGCGAATCGTTGCTTCGGGACTTCATGGACCGGCTGGCGGCGCTGAGAGATGATCTTTCGGTGGTGGTGAGCCGCCGGGAGGCTGTTATCGAAGAGTACAGGACCAAGCTTCAGGAGCGGATGAAGCTATTGCTGGGCGGGACGGAGCCCGATGAGAACAGGCTCCTGCAGGAGATAGCGTTTATCATCGACCGGGCAGACATAAACGAGGAGATCGTTCGGTTGGGAAGCCACCTTGGACAGGTTGAGTCTGCTCTGACCGGTGTAAAGCCGGCCGACGGGCGCAGGCTCGATTTCCTTATCCAGGAGCTTCACCGCGAAGCCAGCACGATTGGTTCCAAGACCACAGACCTGGATACGGTGCAGGTGGTCGTCCGGATGAAGACGGAGATCGGAAAACTCAAGGAGCAGGCGCAAAATATCGAGTGATCGCATTGGCGGGACCGGTCGCGAACAATCCGGTTTTAAACCCGTCCCGGCTGCTCAAGGGGTTGCAATTTTTCCGTCAAAGAAATAGAAGATATGTTTTGCTGATTGGGCCGGTCAAATTTTGGCGAAAATAAATTCCGAGAAGGAGTCCGCTTTGGGCGCAAAGAAAATAAAACCTGTAAAGAAATTGCAGAAAAAACCGGTGCTGACGCCGGATACAGCTTTTGAAAAAGCCAGAAAATGGGCTGATAAGAATTACGCGATCGTCTTTGGCGCATGCACGGCAATCCTGTTTACAGTTATATCGGTGTGGGGGTTCAGCGCCCACGATCGTTCAAAACAGGTCCGAGCGCAGTCCGATTACGGGACGCTTGTATCCAGACTTCCTGCCGAAGGCAAGGGGAGCGCGGCGGACTGGGAAAAGCTTATCCCGGATCTCCGGAAATTTATCTCCGAACACGAGTGGTACGGCGCCGGCTCTAAACGCCAGGATCGAGCTTGCAAAGGCTTTCTTTGAGACCAAGCGCTACGGGGATGCGATCAAAACCGGAAAAGAAGCTCTCAGTCTGGCGCCTGCGGGCAGCGGCCTTAGACCTCTCATCCTGTATCAGCTTGGCTATGCCTATGAGTCGGCCGGAAAGCCCGATGAGGCCGCCAATGAATGGACCAGCCTGAAGCAACTCGGCATGGAGGAGTTGGAGCGCGAAGCCGACTGGAACCTGGGCAGGATTTCCGAAGGCAAAAAGGAGTTTGCCAGGGCCGCCGAGATGTATCAGCTTGCCTCCCAGGCGCCCGGTGATTATCCTCCTGCCGCGTTGATCGACCAGCAGATCGCCAGGGTAAAAGCCGGACAATGAGCCAGGCTTCCGCAGTATTTTGCACGGGCAATGGGCATCCTTCGAATTTTGCGAAAAACAGGGTTGTTTTTTGTTGTTTGATATGGTATTTAAGAAAGCTTATTCGGAATTCATGGCTCTTAGAGCGGGCTTTTCCAGGGTGAGGTTCCCGAGCGGCCAAAGGGAGCAGACTGTAAATCTGCCGGCGTAGCCTTCGGAGGTTCGAATCCTCCCCTCACCACCACTTATGGCATGTAGGAGATGGTGGCAGCCATAAAGCGAGTCATTGTCGTCGGTACTACATACGCTGAGTTTGGGATGCCAAGAAGATTCCGGCCGGGGCGCCGTTCAGCTCCAGATGGCCCCGCATTCCCTTCACGTTATGGACCTTCTCCAATCCTCTTGTTTGGCTGCAACTCTCGAAAGCCCACGTAGCTCAGCAGGTAGAGCACTTCCTTGGTAAGGAAGAGGTTCACCGGTTCGATCCCGGTCGTGGGCTCCATTTGGCGTTAGTTTGTAGGTTTGAGCGGGTATGCCGGTGATATCGCGCGGACCCTTGGAAACGTAGCCTGTCAAACATTTTCCTTATATTATCGGAATCTTTCAGGAGAAAGGGCAATGGCTAAAAAGAAATTCGAGCGGACAAAGCCACATGTAAATGTGGGGACGATTGGTCACATTGACCATGGGAAGACGACCCTTACCGCAGCGATTACAAAGCAACTTGCAAAGAAGGGCAAGGCCCAGTTCGTCCCGTTTGACCAGATCGACAAGGCGCCCGAGGAGCGCGAGCGCGGCATCACCATCGCAACCGCCCACGTCGAATATGAGACCGACAAGCGCCACTATGCGCATGTGGATTGTCCCGGCCATGCGGACTATATAAAGAACATGATCACGGGTGCCGCTCAGATGGACGGGGCGGTCCTGGTGGTTGCCGCCGACGACGGCCCGATGCCTCAGACCCGCGAGCACATTCTTCTAGCCCGCCAGGTTGGTGTTCCCTACATTGTTGTATTCCTAAACAAGGTTGACATGGTGGACGATCCCGAGCTTATCGAGCTTGTTGAGCTGGAGCTTCGCGAGCTTCTCACCAAGTACAAGTTTCCCGGAGACGATATCCCGATCATCAAAGGCTCGGCATTGAAGGCGCTCGAAACAGATGATGTGGACAGCGAGGCCGCAAAGTGCGTCTTCGAGCTGATGGACGCAATCGACGCATATATTCCTGACCCTGTGCGCGACATCGACAAGCCGTTTCTGATGCCCATCGAAGACGTTTTCTCCATCTCGGGCCGCGGCACGGTGGTCACGGGCCGTGTCGAGCGCGGAGTAGTCAAAGTCAGCGACGAAGTTGAAATTGTCGGATTCCGTCCTACTTTTAAGACAGTTTGCACGGGCGTTGAAATGTTCCGCAAGACCCTGGATTCGGGCCAGGCGGGCGACAATGTAGGCGTGCTTTTGCGTGGAACCAAACGAGACGAGGTCGAGCGCGGCCAGGTTGTTGCAAAACCCGGTTCGATCACGCCTCACACGGATTTCAAGGCGGAAGTCTACGTATTGAAAAAAGAGGAAGGCGGGCGGCACACTCCTTTTTTCCCCGGCTACCGGCCGCAGTTCTATTTCAGAACCACTGACGTTACCGGCGTCATGACCCTGCCCGAAGGGGTCGAAATGGTTATGCCCGGCGATAATATCAGTTGCGAAGTAAAGCTCATTACTCCCGTTGCACTGGAGAAGGAACTCCGATTCGCAATTCGCGAAGGCGGCCGCACGGTGGGCGCCGGGGTTATTACCGACATCGTTAAATAAGGGATTTCAAATGCGAGTTCTAGTTACTCTGGCCTGCTCCCAATGCAAGCGGCGCAACTATAATACGACCAAGAACAAGCGGACTACCCCCGAGAAGCTTGCTTTCAGGAAGTATTGCAGGTTCTGCAACGCGCACACCGAGCACAAGGAGACCAAGTAGGCTGCGGCGGCTTAAAGCCTGTGGCATTGACTGGCCTTTGCGCCGGCAAACAATTCCTGTCGACCTCCAGGATCGAGCGTATGAGTGATACATGAAACTTTTCGCAAAAAAAGATCAGAGTTCGGATAAAAAACCGCAAGGCATTGAGGCGGTGAAAAAGGCGGCAGCCAAACCGGCGGCCCTCAAAGCGGCCAGGCCTAAGAAGACGGATACTGCCAAGAAAACGGATATCGTCAAGAAGACGGATACCCCGAAGAAAGCGGTCAAGAAGCCCGGTGAGACGTCGATTGCCTGGGTGGATACGGCTCGCAGCTACTTACGAGAGGTGGTCTTCGAACTTAAGAAGGTAGTCTGGCCTTCGCGCAAGGAAACACTGGGGTCGACGGCAGTCGTACTGGCGATCGTGGGTATGGCGGCTGTTTTTCTGGGAATTGTGGACCTCATTTTGAGCAGGCTTGTTAAGCTTCTGGTGGGTTGAGAGAGACTGGGGCGGCATCTAAAATTACGGCTCGATGGCGAGCCGCGTGGGGCAATTGAGTGGCAAATTTAAAATGGTACATTGTTCACACGTATTCGGGGTTTGAGCACAAGGTGAAATCGGCCCTGGAGGAGCGTGTCAAGGCCGAGGGCAAAGGCGCCTATTTCGGCCAGGTCCTGGTTCCCACCGAGAAGGTGATCGAACTTGTGAAGGGCCAGAGGAGGGCATCGTCGAGGAAATTCTACCCCGGATATATCCTGGTGCAGATGGAACTCAACGACGAAACCTGGCACCTTGTTCGCCACACCCCCAAGGTGACCGGATTTATTGGAAGCCAGGAAAAGCCCATCCCGCTCTCTGATGACAGAAGCCGAAGCCATAATTCAGCAGATGCAGGAAGGCGCTCAGAAACCTCGTCCAAAATTCAAGTTCGAAAAAGGAGACGAGGTTCGCGTCATAGACGGCCCGTTTGCCAATTTCAACGGAACCATTGACGAAGTGATTCCCGAGAAGGGCAAAGTCAGGGTCCTGGTAAGCATATTCGGCCGTTCCACCCCGGTGGAACTCGATTTCGTCCAGGTAAACCGAACATAAAGGCCGCATCGTAAGGAGTCTTTTCGAGGATGGCAAAAAAAGTCGTAACCAACATCAAATTGCAGGTTTCCGCCGCACAGGCGAATCCCTCTCCGCCCATCGGCCCTGCGCTTGGTCAGCACGGGGTCAACATCATGGAGTTCTGCAAGCAGTTCAACGCAAAGACCCAGGGGCAGGAAGGGATGATCATTCCGGTGGTCATCACCGTCTTTTCGGACCGGTCGTTTACCTTCATTACCAAGACGCCCCCGGCCGCTATTCTTCTGAAAAAGGCCGCCCAGATAGCGAAAGGATCCAATGAACCCAACCGCAATAAGGTCGCCAAGGTCAGCAAAGCGCAGGTCGAGGAAATCGCCAGGCTCAAGATGCCCGACCTAAACGCACGAGACCTTGCAGCAGCGGTGGCCACCATTTCCGGAACTGCGCGCAGCATGGGGATCGAGATTGAATAAACCAGAGGAAGGGAGTTTCGAGAGTTAAAATGGCAAAGCATGGGAAAAAGTATATTGCCGCCAGCGGCAAGATCGATCCAGCGAAACGCTATACCTTCCAGGAAGCTGTCCATCTGGCGGCCGACACTTCTTTCGCCAAGTTCGACCAGACGCTGGATATAGCCGTTCGGTTGGGTGTTGACCCGCGCCATGCCGACCAGATGGTCAGAGGTACGGTCGTTCTGCCCAACGGGTTGGGTAAAACAGTGAGGGTTATGGTTTTCGCCAAGGGCGAGAAGGTAAAGGAGGCCCTTGATGCAGGCGCCGATCACGCGGGTGGCGACGAGATGATCGAAAAAATCCGCGAAGGATGGCTCGAATTCGACAAAGCCGTTGCCACACCCGACATGATGGGTTCGGTAGGCAAGATCGGCAAGGTTCTGGGTCCAAGAGGGCTTATGCCCAACGCCAAGCTGGGAACGGTCACCTTCGATCTGGCTCGGGTCATCAAAGAGATCAAGGCCGGCAAGGTGGACTTCCGGGTTGAAAAGACCGGGATTGTCCATGCCCCGATGGGCAAAGTTTCCTTCGGAGAGGAAAAACTTCTCCAGAACATCTCGGCTTTCATCGACACGCTCATGCGGATCAAACCTTCGGCCGCCAAGGGGACCTACATGAAAGGGATCGCCATATCGACGACCATGGGCCCCGGCATTCAGGTCGATCCGCTCGCGGTGAAGTCCATTGTTGTTTAGTCATCAGCTTGGCGTGCTGATTGCCGGCAAGTCTAAGCAGCTGCTTTTAACAACTTACCTGCCGTTTGGTGTTTTCAGTTATCGGAGACCGCGGGTACATCCGCCGATGTTTAAATCCCTCAACCGGGGACCCGCACAGATTCCTGAGAGCCAACCAGGCGCAAGGGCTCATGATACAAAATCCTCCCGTTTTCGATTCAGCGCACCCGGAAGGATAGTTCGAAAGCACACCGGCAGAAGCGAAAGGAGGCATATTTTACTTTGGAGCGCTCCAAGAAAGAACAAATTATTGCGGAGCTTCACAAGAAACTGGGAAGCGCCAGCGCGGCAATTCTGACCGACTATAAGGGACTGACGGTAGCCGAAATAACCAGTCTGCGCGATTCGCTTGCAGTGGAAAAAGTTGATTATCAGGTGGTAAAGAACACCTTGATGCGTCTTGCCTGCAAGCAGACCGACGCATCGGTGCTCGACCCGATGCTCACCGGCACCTGCGCGGTTGCAATCGCGTTCGGCGACCCGGCCGTTCCGGCCAAGATCATCAAAAAATTCAGCAAAAGCAACGAAAAGCTGAAGCTGAAGGCGGGAGCGCTCGGAAACCGTCTGATCGATGCCGATCAGATTTTGGCCTTGGCTGATCTGCCGCCCAAAGAAGAACTTCTTGCCAAAATGCTGGGAACGCTCAACGCCGTGCCCACCAGTCTGGTTACGGTTCTGAGTGGAGTTCCAAGAGCTTTTGTTTGTGTGTTGGCCGCTATCCAGCGCCAGAGAGAACAACAGGATGCTGCTTAAGACAATCGTGGAGGATTATAGATGGCTGTTACAAAACTGGAAGTTATTGAATTCATCAAGGGTATGACGGTTCTCGAACTCAGCGAATTGGTAAAGGAACTCGAGCAGACTTTCGGCGTTAGCGCCGCCGCCCCGGTCTCCATGGCCGCAATGCCCGGCGGAGCTGCCGCTGAAGCGCCAGTCGTAGAGGAACAGACTGAATTCTCGGTCATAATTACAGATGTAGGCGACAAGAAGATCAACGTAATCAAGGAAGTTCGGGCGATTACCAGCCTGGGTCTCAAAGAAGCCAAGGACCTGGTGGAAAAAGTTCCGGGAACGGTCAAGGAAGGCATTCCCAAGGCAGAGGCCGAAGCCGTTGCCAAACAGCTTACAGAGGCAGGCGCAACTGTCGAGATCAAATAAAGACTCAAAATTTGCAAAATATCGGGAATCGGCTGCATGTGCTGGTTCGGCCGGCCGGTTTCCGATTTTCTACTTTTTAGCGGCATACCAGCGGGAAGTGATGGATGGACAAGGATTGCAGGCAAAACTGATTTATCCTGGCCGTCTCATCCGTCACAATTTCATTTGCAGGAGAGAATATGCCAACTGCACTAACCCATGAGTACAGGGTTCGCAAAAATTTCGGAAAAATCCGAAAGATCGTGGAAATACCCAATCTTATCCAGATGCAGAAGGAGAGCTATGAGCTTTTTCTGCAAAAGGATGTGCCCCCCGAGGCCAGGGTGGAAAGAGGCCTACAGGAGGTCTTCAGGTCCGTTTTCCCCATCGAAGATTTTAGCGGGACGGCCTCGCTGGAGTTCGTTCAATACAGTTTCGGCGATGTGAAGTATGAAGTCGACGAATGCCTCGCACGGGGAATGACCTACGAGGCCCCCGTCAAGATAGTGGTGCGCCTTGTTGTCTATGACGTGGGCAAGGAAGCCAACACCCGATCCATTCGCGATATAAAGGAGCAGGAAATCTATTTCGGAACCCTGCCGCTCATGACCGACAACGGAACATTCATTATCAACGGGACCGAGCGGGTCATAGTGAGCCAGTTGCACCGTTCGCCCGGCATTTTCTTCGATCATGACCGAGGAAAAACTCACTCGAGCGGCAAAATACTTTACTCGGCCCGCATTATTCCGCTTCGCGGCTCCTGGCTCGACCTGGAATTCGATCCGAAAGACATTCTATACATACGCATCGACAGGAGGCGGAAATTCCCTGTCACAGTTCTTCTAAAAGCTCTCGGGTACTCGACCGAAGAACTACTGAACTATTTCTACCCCAGCGAAAAGGTGTTCCTTACCGCTGAGGCGCACATAGAAAAGGAGCTTAACCCTGATATCCTTCTGGGAAGCCGCGCTTCAGAGGATATCGTGCACCCGGAAACAGGCGAAGTTCTGATCAGGAAAAACAGAAAACTGGGCAAGCAGGCCCTTAGAAGGCTTCAGGAAATCGGAATCAGCCGGCTTCCGGTCAAGATATCGGAGCTTATCGGACAGGTTTTGGCCCAGGACGTAATCGACTACGCCTCGGGTGAGATCATCGCCGAGTGCAACGACTCGATAAACGAGGAGATGCTAAACGATTTCAGAGAACGCGGAATCAATGAAATCGAACTGCTGCACCTGGAGGGCCCTGACATCAGCCCCTCTTTCAGAAACACCTTGCTTATGGACAAGGTAAACACCAGGGAAGACGCTCTGATCGAAATCTACCGGAGACTGCGCCCGAGCAATCCGCCTACTCTAGAGGTGGCAAACGAATTTTTCAAGAATCTGTTTTTCGATTCGGACCACTACGATCTGTCCGAGGTCGGACGGCTAAAGCTAAACCTGCAGCTTGACCTCGATGTGCCCCTCGACTGCCGGGTGCTTCGAAAGGAAGATATCCTTACATCGGTGCGCCAGTTGATTAAGCTCAAAGACTCACAGGGTCCTGTCGATGACATAGATAATCTGGGAAACCGCAGGGTGCGGGCGGTGGGCGAACTTCTCGAAAATCAGTACCGCATCGGCCTGGTGCGCATGGAGAGGGCCATCAAGGAAAGAATGACCCTTCAGGAGGTTGAGGCGCTGATGCCCCACGACCTCATCAATGCAAAACCGGTTTCCGCAGTGGTAAAGGAATTTTTCGGGACAAGTCAGCTTTCTCAGTTCATGGACCAGACGAACCCGCTTTCCGAAATTACCCACAAGCGGCGCCTGAGCGCCCTTGGGCCGGGCGGCCTGACACGCGAGCGGGCGGGCTTCGAGGTTCGCGACGTACATCCGACTCACTACGGCAGAATCTGCCCGATCGAGACCCCTGAAGGTCCCAATATCGGCCTGATCGTGTCTCTATCCACCTATGCGCGGGTAAATCCTTACGGGTTCATCGAAACCCCCTACCGTAGGGTAGAAAGCTCGACAGCCCGCTCGGATGTCAACTACCTCACTGCCATGGACGAGAAGGATTACCCGATCGCGCAGGCCAACGCGGCGCTCGACGAAAAAGGCGGCTTCAGGGATGAACAGATTTCCGCTCGAAAAGCGGGCGAATTCGTCATGGTCCCGCCCAACGAGATCCGCTACATGGATGTTTCCCCCAACCAGCTCGTGAGCGTTTCCGCCTCGCTGATTCCTTTCCTGGAGCATGACGACGCAAACCGTGCTCTCATGGGATCCAACATGCAGCGCCAGGCTGTGCCTCTTATTCAGACCCGCGCCCCTCTGGTAGGGACCGGGATCGAACGCATAGTAGCCAAGGACAGCGGCGTCACGATAGTGGCAAGGCGCGAGGGCGTTATCGAATACGTGGACGCTACCAGGATCGTCGTGCGCGCCACCAACAGTGTCGATATCGGAAGCGGGGTTGATATTTACAAGCTGATCAAATTCCAGCGTTCGAACCAGAATACCTGCATCAATCAGAAGCCTCTGGTAAGACAGGGCGACTTCGTGAAGAAAGGCCAGATACTTGCAGACGGGCCTTCCACCGACCACGGAGATCTCGCGCTCGGACGCAACGTGATGGTGGCCTTCATGAGCTGGGGAGGCTATAACTTCGAAGACTCAATCCTGGTGAGTGAACGCATAGTGAAGGAGGACGTCTTCACCTCGATTCACATCGAGGAATTCGAAGTGGTGGCCCGAGACACCAAGCTCGGCAAGGAAGAGATCACCAGAGACATCCCCAATATAGGGGATGAAGCGCTCAAGAACCTGGACGACAGCGGGATAATTCGGATTGGCGCCTATATCAAGCCCAACGATATCCTTGTGGGCAAGGTCACGCCGAAGGGCGAATCGCAGCTTACCCCGGAAGAGAAACTCCTCAGGGCGATTTTCGGTGAGAAAGCGAGCGATGTGAAAGACACCTCGCTTCGCGTTCCGCCGGGGGTCGAGGGAATCATAATCGACGCCAAGGTTTTCTCTCGAAAGGGTGTCGAAAAAGATGAGCGGACCCGCCAGATAGAGGAACAGGAGATCGGGCGGCTCATGAAAGACCAGCGCGATGAGCTGGACATCATAAGAAAGACTGCCGTGAGGCAGATGGCTCAGGCGCTTCAGGGTAAGAACAGCGACTCTTCCATCAAGGACGGCAAAAAGGTTTATCTCAAAAAGGGAGATCCATGGACCGAAGAGGTGCTCCTCCAGATTCCCAGAGAACTCTGGGACCAGATAAGCGCCGCCAAGGCGCCGGCGGCTTCCATGGAAGTGGAGGCGATCTCTTCAAATTGCCGCAAGCAGGTCCAGGCCGTAAGGGAGCTTTTCGAGGAAAAGATAAACAAACTGAAAAGAGGCGATGAGCTTCCGCCGGGCGTCATCAAGATGGTGAAAGTCTATATCGCCGTGAAAAGAAAACTCCAGGTGGGAGACAAAATGGCCGGGCGCCACGGAAACAAGGGTGTCGTTTCCAGGATTCTTCCCGCCGAGGATATGCCCTACTTTCCCGATGGGACCCCGATGGACATTGTTTTGAATCCGCTTGGCGTCCCTTCCCGTATGAACGTCGGTCAGGTGCTGGAGACTCATCTGGGCTGGGCGGCCAAGGGACTTGGCCACCAACTCGCGGCAATGCTCGAGGAGTATCTGCGCAAAGCCAAGGAGCGCGAGACGATAGATGAGAAGCTTCGGCGCATATACAATAATCTTGAGTACGCCGAGTTTTTCGAAAACGCCTCGGAACAGGAATTTAAAGAGCTGATTCCCGATCTCAAAGAGGGCATACATGTGGCCACTCCTGTTTTCGACGGAGCCGATGAGAGCCGAGATCAGGGGCTTTCTCAAGGAAGCCGGCGTGCCCGAAACGGGCCAGTCAATCCTCTTCGACGGACGCACAGGTTTGCCTTTCGATCAGTCTGTTACCGTCGGCGTCATGTATATGCTCAAACTCCACCACTTGGTGGATGACAAGATCCATGCAAGGTCCATTGGCCCCTACTCTCTTGTCACCCAGCAGCCGCTCGGCGGAAAAGCTCAGTTCGGAGGACAGCGCCTGGGTGAAATGGAAGTCTGGACCATGGAAGCCTACGGCGCCGCCTTTGCGCTCCAGGAATTTCTCACTGTCAAATCCGACGACGTGGCTGGACGTACGCGAATGTACGAAAAGATCGTGAAAGGCGACAATACCCTTGAGGCCGGACTGCCGGAGTCCTTCAATGTTCTGGTAAAGGAGCTGCAGGCGCTTGCTCTGGACGTCAGGCTCCTCGAAGAAGAGGAAGGCAATTAAGCAGTGGTCATGTAGATCCATCGTGTTTTTGACCACGCAAGGAGGTCCTTTTGAAAGAACTTTACTCTCTTTTTACCAAACCGAAAGATCCGTTGAATTTCAACGCGGTCAAAATCATGATTTCATCTCCCGAAAGAATCCGGGAATGGTCTTACGGCGAAGTGAAAAAACCCGAAACGATAAATTACCGCACATTCAAGCCCGAGCGAGACGGGCTTTTCTGCGCCAGAATATTCGGCCCGATCAAAGACTATGAATGCAACTGCGGCAAATACAAGCGGATGAAGCACCGTGGTGTGGTTTGTGAAAAGTGCGGGGTCGAGGTGATTCAGTCCAAGGTTCGCCGCGAGCGGATGGGCCACATAGAGCTGGCTTCTCCGGTAGCTCACATATGGTTTTTGAGGAGTCTGCCAAGCAAGATCGGAAACCTGCTGGACCTGACGCTTCGGGAGCTGGAAAAAGTACTTTATTTCGATTCGTATATACTGCTGGACCCTGGTGAAACGAACCTGCAAAAGGCAGAGTTGCTTACCGAGGAACGCTATCGCCAACTGGTGCAGGAACACGGCGGACGTTTTACCGCCGGCATCGGCGCCGAGGCGATCAAGCAGTTACTCGCCAGCCTCGACCTGGAGAAGCTTGCCACGGAACTGCGCGAAGAAATGGTGAAGACCAACTCGGTGGCAAAGCGTAAGAAACTTGCAAAACGGCTGAAAATCATCGATGCATTCCGCGAGTCCGAAAACCGGCCGGAATGGATGATCATGGACGTCATCCCCGTTCTTCCGCCGGACCTCAGGCCCCTTGTTCCCCTGGATGGCGGAAGGTTTGCCACCAGTGACCTCAACGATCTCTACAGGCGCGTAATCAACCGGAACAACCGACTCAAGCGCCTTCAGGAACTCAACGCCCCGGACATCATTATCCGCAATGAGAAACGGATGCTCCAGGAAGCCGTTGACGTTCTGTTCGACAATGGGCGTCGCGGCAAAACCATAACAGGGGCGAGCAAGCGCCCCCTCAAGTCCCTGAGCGACATGCTCAAGGGAAAACAGGGCCGGTTCCGGCAAAACCTTCTGGGCAAGCGGGTTGACTATTCGGGACGTACAGTGATCGTTATTGGCCCCAATCTAAGGCTCCACCAGTGCGGGTTGCCCAAGAAAATGGCCCTCGAGCTCTTCAAGCCCTTCATCTACAACAAACTTGAGGAAAAAGGCTATGTTACCACTATAAAAGCGGCCAAGAAGATGGTCGAGCGCGAAACACCGGAGGTATGGGACACCCTGGATGAAGTGGTCCGGGAGTTCCCGGTAATGCTCAACCGCGCTCCGACCCTGCATCGGCTGGGTATCCAGGCATTCGAGCCGATACTTATCGAAGGCAAGGCCATCCAACTCCATCCGCTGGTTTGCACGGCCTTTAACGCCGACTTCGACGGCGACCAGATGGCCGTTCACGTGCCGCTTTCAATTGAAGCACAGGCTGAGGCGCGAATACTGATGATGTCCACCAACAACATTCTCAGCCCGGCACACGGCGACCCGATCATCGTGCCCTCTCAGGACATAGTCCTGGGGATTTATTACATGACCCGCGAAAAGCCTTTCGCCAAAGGTTCCACCAACCCATTCGCAAACGCCGAGGAGCTCAAGCAGTCAATGGCCAGGGGCGAAATACGGGTCTACAACAGCCCCGAGGAGGTACGCTCGGCTTTTGATGCTGAACAGGCCGACCTGCATGCAGGCATCGTCGTTCGGTTCCGCATAGCCGCAGAGCAAGACGGAGTAATCGATTACGTAAGCGAAAAAGAGATCGTCCTGAAAGCTGACGGGAAAAGGCCGGCCTATGCGCTGTCCGAAGGCCGGTCCTCTGTGTCTCGAAAAATAATGGTTCAGCCCGGCGATGAAGTCCGCAAGGGTCAGATTCTTGCCGAAGAATTGGTCAGAACAACCGTCGGGCGAGTGATCCTGTCGGAGATTCTGCCGGAGGGGATTAGTTTTTCAGCCGTAAACAAGGTGATGAACAAGAAGGCCCTTGCCCAGTTGATCGATACGTGCTACCGGACCGCCGGAGTCAAAGCCACGGTCATCCTGGCTGACAGACTCAAGGATACCGGTTACCACTATGCGACCCGCTCGGGTATCTCTATTTCGATCAAAGACATGACCATTCCGGAGCGCAAGTCGGAAATCCTTCAAATTGCCTTTGACCAGGTGCAGGAGATCGAGCGGCAGTACAATGAGGGTTTGATAACGGAGGGTGAAAAGTACAACAAGGCCGTCGATATCTGGGCCAAGGCGACTGAAGACGTAGCGGCCGAAATGATGAAAGAGATTGGAGCAACTGAGATCATCGGGCCCCAAGGCGAGAAAACGCGTGTGGAATCCTTCAATCCGATTTACATGATGGCGGATTCAGGGGCGCGCGGCAGCAAGGACCAGATGCGTCAGTTGGCCGGGATGCGCGGACTTATGGCCAAGCCTTCGGGCGAAATCATCGAAACCCCGATCACGGCCAATTTCCGTGAAGGTCTCACGGTTTTGCAGTACTTCATTTCGACGCACGGCGCGCGAAAAGGTCTTGCAGACACCGCCCTCAAGACGGCGAACTCCGGTTACCTCACACGCCGTCTGGTGGATGTGTCCCAGGATGTGATCATAGCGGAAACCGATTGCAGCACGATGGACGGAATCGAGGTGGAAGCGCTGCTGGAAGCCGGTGAAATAATTCAGAGGCTGGGAGACCGCATCCTTGGCCGTACGGCACAGGAGGACGTAGTCGATCCGGTTACAGCGGAAGTGATCGTCCCGATGGGTGCAGAGATAGATGAGAAGAAGGTCATCGAAATCGAGGATGCTGGAATCGAAAAGGTGAATATCCGTTCGGCGCTTACCTGCCGGTCTCCCAGGGGTGTTTGCGCCATGTGCTACGGCCGCGACCTGGCTCAGGGGAAAATGGCTGAAATCGGAGAGGCGATAGGTATTATAGCCGCCCAATCCATCGGTGAGCCCGGAACTCAGCTTACCATGCGTACGTTCCATATCGGCGGTACAGCCAGCAAGAGCATCGAGCGCACATCGATCAGCAATCGCTACGCGGGTACAGTCAAGTTTCTCAATCTCCATATCGTTCACAACCGCGAGGGCGATCTGGTCGCCATGAACCGCAACGGTGAAATCAGCATCATCAGCGAAACCGGTCGTGAGCGGGAGCGATACGTCATTGTCTACGGGGCCAAGCTTAAGGTTGCCGAAGGCCAGCGGGTCGATCCGGACTCACTACTTGCCGAATGGGACCCGTTTACTACACCGATTCTGACCGAAGTCTCGGGTAGTGTAAAGTTCGGCGATATCACCGAAGGGCAGACCATGCAGGAAAAGCTGGACCCGGTTACCGGCAAGTCCAGCAAAGTGGTTGTCGAATTCCGGGAATCCGACGTGCGGCCCAGGATCTCCATCAAGGACGAAAAAGGCAGAACGGCCAAGGTTGGTGAAGGCGGAGCGGCACGCTACTTCATGCCGGTCGGCGCCATTGTGATGGTGACCGAGGGTGATCAGGTCTTCCCCGGAGACGTTCTTGCAAGAATTCCGCGCGAGACCACGAAGACAAAGGATATCACCGGCGGTCTGCCACGGGTTGCCGAACTCTTCGAGGTTCGCAAGCCCAAGGAAAACGCTGTTATTACCGAAATCGACGGCGTGGTGAGTTTCGGAAAAGACACCAAGGGCAAGCGCAAGGTTGTAATCAGTCCCCAGGTGGGAGACCCGCGTGAATATCTGATTCCGAAGGGCAAACACATCAGCGTGCACGAGGGCGATTATGTGCGTGCGGGCGAGGCCCTTATGGACGGCTCGCCGAATCCCCATGATATTCTGACGGTCCTTGGCGAAAAAGAAGTTGCCAAGTACCTGGTCGATGAAGTCCAGCAGGTCTATAGGCTCCAGGGCGTCAAGATCAATGACAAGCATATCGAGGTCATTGTGAGACAGATGCTAAAGCGGGTCCGAATCACCGATCCCGGGGACTCCGAGTTCCTTCTGGGCGAGCATGTGGAAAAGCCGATCTTCGAAGAAGTTAACGAGCAGCTTGTTGGCCATGGGCAGCGAGCTGCCGTTGCAGAACCTCTGCTGCTCGGCATCACCAAGGCATCTTTGAGCACCCAAAGCTTCATCTCGGCGGCCTCTTTCCAGGAGACAACCAAGGTGCTCACCGACGCCGCTACCGCCGGAAAGGTTGACAACCTGCTGGGACTTAAGGAGAACGTCATAATGGGCAGGCTTATTCCTGCCGGTTCGGGACTCAGGCAGTACCGGGACGTAAGGAAGTGAGAGACAAGCCCGATGTTGGAAGTCCAAAGCGACACCCGAGATCCATATCCACCGAGTGACATCGGTTTTGGGCTTGACATTCAGGTCCGGTTCCTTTAAAAAGAAAGGATTTTCCAGCTCGGAAAGTCCGCGATCCTTTGTCTGAGCCGAGCCTTCTTCAATTTATTTAACGGAGTTTAATACTGGAATGCCCACTATCAACCAGTTGGTCAGAAAAGGAAGGGAAGAGGTCCGGAAAAAATCCAGTACTCCCGCCCTTCAGAGCTGCCCTCAGAAGCGCGGAGTTTGTGTTCGCGTATATACGACGACGCCCAAGAAGCCTAACTCGGCCTTGCGCAAAATCGCCCGTGTCCGCTTGACAAACGGTATTGAAGTTACATCCTATATTCCGGGGATCGGGCACAATCTGCAGGAGCACTCCGTTGTGCTCATTCGCGGTGGTCGCGTAAAGGACCTTCCCGGTGTCCGGTACCATATCATTCGAGGAACTCTGGATGCGCTGGGAGTTGCCGATCGCAAGCAGGGCCGTTCCAAGTACGGTACCAAAAGGCCAAAGTAACCAGAATCCGAAAAGTTCTGGGGCCATGGCTCTTGGTTTGTCGCCATGGCCTCTCTTTTGCCTTAAAACACAGAATTAATCGAAGGAAAAGGGATGCCCAGGAGAAGAGAAGTCCCAAAACGTTACGTACTGCCGGACCCTAAATTCAACAGCCGGCTGGCGGCCAAATTTATCAACAACGTTATGCGCCGCGGCAAGAAGAGCACTGCCGAGCAGATTTTCTATCTGGCCCTCACGCTGATAGAGCAGCGCTCAAAGCAGGACCCGCTCGACGTATTCCATAAAGCTCTCGACAACGTAAGGCCCGTTGTGGAGGTCAAATCCAGGCGTGTGGGCGGAGCAACTTACCAGGTCCCCGTGGAAGTGCGCTCGGAGCGGCGAGACGCTCTGGCCATGAGGTGGATCATAAGTTACGCCAAGTCGCGTTCAGAGAAGACCATGACTCAGAAGCTCGCGGGCGAGTTGATGGATGCGGCGCAGAACCGAGGCGGTTCGGTAAAAAAACGCGAGGATACCCATCGGATGGCTGACGCCAACAAGGCGTTCGCGCACTACAGGTGGTAGTATTTGATTTTACCTGCGGCAAACGAATTTAAGAGATATGAGACATGGTCTGAAAGCCTGGCGAGGAGGATTCTCTAATGGCTAAAAAGAAATTCGAGCGGACAAAGCCACATGTAAATGTGGGGACGATTGGTCACATTGACCATGGGAAGACGACCCTTACCGCAGCGATTACAAAGCAACTTGCAAAGAAGGGCAAGGCCACGTTCGTTCCGTTTGACCAGATCGACAAGGCGCCCGAGGAGCGCGAGCGCGGCATCACCATCGCAACCGCCCACGTCGAATATGAGACCGACAAGCGCCACTATGCGCATGTGGATTGTCCCGGCCATGCGGACTATATAAAGAACATGATCACGGGGGCCGCTCAGATGGACGGGGCGGTCCTGGTGGTTGCCGCCGACGACGGCCCGATGCCTCAGACCCGCGAGCACATTCTTCTAGCCCGCCAGGTTGGTGTTCCCTACATTGTTGTATTCCTAAACAAGGTTGACATGGTGGACGATCCCGAGCTTATCGAGCTTGTTGAGTTGGAGCTTCGCGAGCTTCTGACCAAGTACAAGTTTCCCGGAGACGATATCCCGATCATCAAAGGCTCGGCATTGAAGGCGCTCGAAACAGATGATGTGGACAGCGAGGCCGCAAAGTGCGTCTTCGAGCTCATGGACGCAATCGACGCATATATTCCTGACCCTGTGCGCGACATAGACAAGCCGTTTCTGATGCCCATCGAAGACGTTTTCTCCATCTCGGGTCGCGGCACGGTGGTCACGGGCCGTGTCGAGCGCGGAGTAGTCAAAGTCAGCGACGAAGTTGAAATTGTCGGATTCCGTCCTACTTTTAAGACAGTTTGCACGGGCGTTGAAATGTTCCGCAAGACCCTGGATTCTGGCCAGGCGGGCGACAATGTCGGCGTGCTTTTGCGTGGGACCAAACGAGACGAGGTCGAGCGCGGCCAGGTTGTTGCAAAACCCGGTTCGATTACGCCCCATACCAAGTTCAAGGCGGAAGTCTACGTGCTGAAAAAGGAGGAAGGCGGGCGGCATACTCCTTTTTTCCCCGGATACCGGCCGCAGTTCTATTTCAGAACCACTGACGTTACCGGCGTCATGACCCTGCCCGAAGGGGTCGAAATGGTTATGCCCGGCGACAATATAAGTTGTGAGGTACAGCTTATTACTCCGGTTGCGCTCGAGAAGGAGTTGCGATTCGCTATTCGCGAAGGAGGCCGCACCGTGGGCGCGGGGGTTATTACCGAGATCGTCAATTAGTTAAATTTCGCAACAGGGCAACCGGAGCCTGGCTCCGGTTGTCTATTTGATAGGAAGGTAAATGGTGACGAATCAGAGAATTCGCATCCGACTGAAGGCTTACGATCACAAGCTGCTCGATCAATCCACCAATGAGATCGTGATAACGGCGAAAAAGACCGGTGCGCGGGTGGCCGGACCGATACCGCTTCCAACAAAAATCAACCGGTACACCGTCTTGCGTTCTCCTCACGTTGACAAGAAGTCGCGAGAGCAGTTTGAGATACGAGTCCACAAGCGTCTGATCGACATCCTGGACCCGACTCAGCAAACGGTCGACTCCCTTATGAAACTGGACCTGTCCGCCGGGGTCGATGTAGAAATCAAGCTCTAGGATTTCGGGCGGCAGTCAGCCAAAGAGAGTAATAGCTCATGATTACGGCAATTATAGGACGCAAACTCGATATGACCCAGGTTTTCGCAGACGACGGCACCGTCTATCCGGTAACCCTCGTCCAAGCCGGTCCGTGCACGATAACCCAGGTAAAGACCCCCGAAAAGGACGGCTACTCTGCTCTGCAGATAGGTTTTGGGACAAAGAAGCCAAAAAGCGTAAACCGCCCGTTGAAGGGCCATCTGGACAAGGTGGGAAAAGGCTATTTCGATGTCCTGCGAGAGGTCCCGGCTGAAAATGCCTCGGAACACAACCCTGGCGATCAGGTGCTTGCCGAGATATTCGAGATTGGCGATCACGTCGATATAATCGGCAAGAGCAAGGGCAAAGGATTTGCCGGCACCATCAAACGCTGGAGGTTCCAACGGGGGCCCAGCGGCCACGGCTCCAAGAACGTCCGCGAGCCGGGTTCAACCGGTATGGCAACCTACCCGGGCCGCGTCATCAAGGGCAAGAAGCTGCCCGGACAGAAAGGCAACAAGCGAACGACCGTTTTGAACCTCAAGGTCGTGGACGTCCGTTCCGAAGACAACCTGCTGCTGATCCACGGCGCCGTTCCGGGTGCAAAGAACGGAATCGTAATCATTCGCAAGACAAACCGGGTGGAATAGAGGTCGGGTATAGGCGAAACGGATTTTGGGGAATTTTTGAGGATTACCATGCCAACTGTGGATGTTTTTAACTTGGACAGCGAAGTGACAGGCCAGCTCGAACTCAGCGATGCCATATTCGGTGTGCCTGTGAAATCTCACGTGCTCCATGAGGTCGTGATCTATCAACTGGCCAAACGCAGGGCCGGAACCGCTAAGACCAAAGGTCGCAGCGAAGTAAGGGGCGGAGGCAAAAAGCCCTGGCGGCAAAAGGGCACCGGACGTGCTCGGGCTGGAACCAGCCGTTCCCCCATCTGGCGCGGAGGCGGGATCATTCATGGTCCCCAGCCCAGGGATTACGAAATGCGTATACCCAAAAAGGTTAGGCGCCAGGCGCTCAAGATGGCCCTCAGCCAGAAGGTGCTCGATGATGGGTTCAAAGTGATCGACCAATTAAAACTCGACAGAATTCGGACCAAAGATTTCGTAGACCTGCTCGATCGGTTCGAACTTGGCAAGACCCTCGTCGTGCTGCCCGAGCCGGACGAAATCATTGAAAAATCCGCTCGCAATATTCCCAACGTTAAAGTCCTGCGATCCGAAGGACTCAACGTCTACGATCTGTTGAACTATCATGCGGTAATCCTCAGCAGGGAATGCGTAGGCAGGATCGAGGAGGCGCTGGCATGAACTCGAAGACATACCGGATATTGAAACGCCCCCTGGTGACTGAGAAGAGCACCACCGAAAAGGACCTGAGAAACAAGCTTTTCTTCGAAGTGGACCGGAGGGCAAACAAGATTGAAATCAAGGGGGCAGTGGAACAAATCTTCAAGGTCAACGTCCTCGATGTGGCCACATTGAGCATGAAGGGGAAGTTAAAAAGGGTTGGCCGGCATTTTACGAAGTCGCCTGACTGGAAAAAGGCTGTCGTAACCATCAAACCCGGGCAGCGGGTCGAGTTTTTTGAAGGCGTCTAGCCGGGAGAGGAAAAGGTAAAATGGGAATCAGGAAAGTGAAGCCGACATCGCCAGGCCGTCGGTTTCAGACATATGCCACCTTCGAGGAACTAACGACCGACAGGCCGGAAAAGAGCCTGATCAGGCCTTTGCGCAAATCCGGCGGCCGCAACAACGCGGGCCGTGTTACGGCATGGCAGCGCGGAGGCGGCCACAAGCGGCGTTACCGCGTGATCGACTTCAAGCGTGATAAGGAAGGTATTCCGGCCAGGGTGGCCACTGTTGAGTACGATCCCAACCGCTCGGCGCATATCGCCCTGCTGTACTATGCCGACGGGGAAAAGCGCTACATTCTTGCCCCTGTTGGACTCAAGGTCGGCGATAAGGTCATGACCGGCCCTGAATCCGACATAAAACCCGGCAATTGCCTTAAACTCGCAAACCTGCCGCTTGGCGCCGTCGTACACAATATAGAGATGCGGCAGGGCAAAGGCGGCCAGTTGGCCCGTTCGGCAGGTTCGAGCGCTCAGCTCATCGCCCGCGAAGGCAAGTACGCCACACTTCGCATGCCTTCGGGCGAGATGCGGCTGGTCTCGGTTGAGTGCAAGGCTACCGTTGGCCAGGTTGGCAATATAGATCACGAAAACATTTCGCTCGGAAAAGCCGGGCGCCCGCGCTGGGCAGGAAAAAGGCCCCACGTGCGCGGCGTTGCGATGAACCCTGTGGACCACCCGATGGGCGGCGGCGAGGGAAGAAGTTCCGGAGGACGCCATCCCTGTACTCCGTGGGGTGTTCCTACCAAGGGATACCGCACTCGCAAGGCCAAACAGAGCGATAAGTTCATACTTCATCGCCGCAAGTAAGGTCTCGATAGTTCATTATCGGAGCTGACGGGCGCTCGCCTCGCGGGCGGGCGGGCTGTGGAGATACCGGCTGCGGCCCCGCCGCTGGCCGAACAGAAGCGATACAGGAGGATAAAGTGCCTCGGTCTTTAAAAAAAGGGCCATTTGTTGACGAACACCTGGTCGAAAAGATCACTAAAGCCAAAGATACGGGCGACCGCAAAGTTATCAAAACCTGGTCGCGCAGATCCACCGTCCTGCCCGAATTCGTCGGAATCACCCTTGCCGTGCACAACGGCAAGAAGTTCATTCCGGTTTTCGTCAGCGAGAATATGGTTGGACACAAACTGGGTGAGTTCTCTCCGACCAGGACGTTTTATGGTCATGCTGGAGATAAGAAGTCCAAAGTAAAAGGGAAAAAATAATGGAAGCCAGAGCCATTAGCAAATACCTGCGGGTTTCCGCACAGAAGACTCGCCTGGTCGCCGATATGGTCCGAGGCAAAAAAGTCGATGAGGCCCTGATTCTGCTCAGATTTACGCCCAAAAAAAGCGGGCGGCTCATAACAAAGGTGCTTCGCTCGGCCATGGCAAACGCCGAAAATGCCAAGTCGTTTGACCTGGAAAAGCTCTATATCAAGACAATAAAAATCGATCAGGGGCCGCGGCTCAAAAGGTTTCGTCCCAGGGCTATGGGCAGGGCGACCAGGATAATCAAGCCCTCGAGCCACATAACAGTTGTTTTGCAAGAGAAGAAATGAATTTGAAATTGCCCATATGGAGGTGACGTTTGGGACAGAAAGTTCATCCAACAGGGTTCCGGCTCGGCATCGTTAAGACCTGGAATTCGAAATGGTTTGCAACCAGGGGCTATTCCAAGCTTGTTTTCGAGGACCGGCAGATCCGTGATTACATAAAGGAGCGGCTTTTCCACGCCGGTATCTCCAAAGTGGAGATCGAGCGCGCCGCCAACAAGGTAAAGATCCGGATACACACGGCGCGGCCGGGAATCGTCATCGGCAAGAAGGGCGCTGAAATCGAGGTGCTCAGGCGCGATTTAGAGCTCCGTTTCAAGCGGGAAGTCCTGATCGATATCCAGGAAGTACGTCGTCCCGAACTCGACGCCACCTTGGTTGCCGAAAATATAGCTCTTCAGCTTGTAAGGCGTGTGGCATTCCGCCGCGCAATGAAGCGCGCCGTCAGCTCTGCCCTCAAGTTCGGGGCCAAGGGCGTAAGGGTAGCCTCGGCGGGGCGGCTGGGCGGAGCCGAAATGGCACGGCGGGAATGGTACCGCGAGGGCAGGGTTCCCCTTCACACTCTTCGGGCCGACATAGATTACGGCACGGCCCTTGCCAGGACCACCTACGGCATCATCGGCGTGAAGGTCTGGATCTTCAAGGGCGAGGTGTTGCCCTAAGGGTGGGCAAGTCCATGCGCCGATTATTGCCCTTTAGGGTTTTTTCGGACCCGGACGCTTTCAGGCGTCTTTGGGGTCCGAGTGTAGAGCGGGAGAAATGTGATGTTAGCTCCAAAAAGAGTCAAATTCAGAAAAGTGCAGAAGGGTCGCATGAGGGGTGCTGCATTCCGCGGAAGTGAGGTCAGCTTTGGCGATTACGGGCTTAAGGCTCTTGGCCCGGGCTACGTTACCGCCAGGCAGATCGAGGCAGCCCGCGTCGCAATTACGCGTCACGTAAAGCGTGGAGGCAAGGTTTGGATTCGAATGTTCCCCGATAAACCCTTCACGAAGAAGCCCGCCGAAACTCGAATGGGCAAAGGCAAGGGTTCACCTGAAGGCTGGATGGCCGTTGTGAGACCGGGCCGGGTTTTATACGAAATAAAGGGCGTGACTGAAGCCACTGCGCGGGAGGCGCTCAATCTCGCCTCCCAGAAGCTTCCGGTGCCCACACGTTTCGTTTCGAGGCAGGATATACTATGAAAACGAGCGCTCTGCGGGAAATGACTAAAGATGAGTTGATTCAGAAGCTCAACGATATCCGGGAAGCCCAGTTTAATCTCACGTTTCAACAAGCGACCGGACAACTGGACAACACCGCCCAGCTTCCGAAGAATAAAAAGGACATAGCGCGGATTCTCACGATTTTGTCCGAGATGGACAACAAAGCCGGAGCATAGGGTCAGAGAGGTATCATGGAACAACAGGGATCTACCAGGAAAACTCGAGTCGGTAAGGTCATGAGCAACAAAATGGACAAGACCGTGGTGGTCATGGTCGAACGGCTGATTCAGGACACTAAATACCGCAAGTACGTTCGGCGCAGGAACACCTTCAAGGCCCACGACCCGCAGAACGCATGCTCCGTTGGAGACCACGTGCTCATCGAGGAAAGCAGGCCGATCAGTAAGGAAAAGCGCTGGCTGGTTGTGAAGATCCTGGAAAAGGCGGCCTTCTGATCCTTAACCGGCTGGTGTCCGTTATAGATATGTGGAGTAAGAAATGATTCAATCGGAAACGCAATTGAACGCCGCTGATAATTCCGGGGCCAAGCGGCTTTACTGCATCAAGGTGCTCGGAGGTACCCGCAGGCGATACGCTTCGGTGGGCGACATCATCGTGGTGTCTGTCCAGGAGGCCATTCCCAACGCGAAAGTGAAGAAGGGTGACGTGCTTAGAGCGGTTGTCGTGCGCACAAAGAAGGAAGTCCGCCGGCCGGATGGTTCCTATATCAAGTTCGACGATAACTCGGCAGTCCTGATCAACGCCGCCAGGGAACCGATCGGCACCCGCATTTTCGGACCGGTAGCCAGGGAACTACGCGCCAAACAGTTTATGAAGATTATATCGCTCGCTCCGGAAGTTCTTTAGCGAAAAGGACTCACGCGATGAAACATCACGATTATCATATAAAGAAAAACGATACGGTGAAGGTGATCGCCGGCAAGGATAAGGGAAAGAGCGGCAAGGTGCTGCGGGTAATTCCCAAGAAGGAGCGGGCGATCGTGGAAAAGCTCAACATTGTCAAGCGCCATCTAAAGCCCAGTCAGCAGACGAGGCAGGGTGGCATTTTGGAAAGGGAAGCCCCCATTCAAATTTCCAATCTCATGTTGATTTGTTCGAAGTGTACAGACCCGACCAGGGTGGGCTATAGAGTGCTCGATGATGACCGCAAAGTCCGGTATTGCAAGAAATGCCGGGAAGTCATCGACTAGGGACGTCCACCGCAAAGGCGGGAGTGGAGGTAAAATGGCGGTACTGTTCGACAGGTTTTATCAGGAAATTGTTCCCCAGCTTCGGGAGCAGTATCAGTATAAGAGCCCGATGCAAATTCCCAGGCTTGCCAAGATTATAATCAATATGGGGCTTGGGGAAGCTATTCAAAACGTAAAAATACTGGACTCCGCTACGGCCGAGTTGTCCCAGATAAGCGGGCAAAAGCCGGTTATCACCAAGGCGCGCCAGAGTATTGCTGCATTCAAGCTGAGGAAGGGTATGCCGATCGGGTGCATGGTTACTCTGAGAGGCAACCGGATGTACGAGTTCTACGACAAGCTCGTCAACGTTGCCCTGCCCCGCGTTCGTGACTTTCGCGGCGTTTCTCCAAAAGCTCTGGACGGCAGGGGCAATTACACCCTTGGAATAAAGGAACACATCATTTTCCCCGAGATAGACTACGACAAAATCGATAAGATCAAGGGGATGAATATTACAATAGTTACGACTGCCAAGACGGACGATGAGGCAAGGACGCTTCTCGCCCTTATGGGTATGCCGTTCAAGCGCTGAGAAGGAGGCCTCCCTTGGCTAAGAAGTCTCTCATAGCAAAAGCAAAACTAAGTTCCAAATTCAAGGCACGGAGATACAACCGGTGTCCGGTGTGCGGCCGGCCCCGTGCCTACATCCGCAAGTTCGGAATCTGCCGTATCTGCTTCCGCAATATGGCGCTCAGGGGTGAACTTCCCGGCGTGGTCAAGGCAAGCTGGTAGGACCGGAGGAGAAGCTAAAAATGATGGTGTCCGATTCGATAGGCGATTTCCTTAACCGTATTCGCAATGCGCAGAAAGCAAGGTTTGACAAGTTGGATATCCCCGCTTCCCGCATCAGGGCGAATCTGTGTCGTATCCTGAAGGACGAGGGATACATAAAGAACTACAAATTCATAAGGGACGACAAGCAGGGAATTCTCCGTGTTCATATCAAGTATGCTGAAGGCCGAGAAGGCGCTTTGGTCGGGGCCAAGCGAATCAGCAAGTCCGGCCGCCGCATTTATGTCGGCCACGAACAGATCCCTCGAGTACTGAACGGAATGGGGATTTCCATCATTTCCACCTCAAAGGGCGTGATGACCGACAGGCAGGCCCGCAAAGAAGGTGTGGGCGGCGAACTTCTATGTGCCGTCTGGTAGTTTTGGAGTTTTTAGTTTTTAGTTGTTAGTTTTGAGTTAACTCAAAACTCGCAACTCAAAACTCTCTAAAGGAGTAATGGCATGTCGCGGGTGGGTAAATTGCCCATAACCTTACCGAAGGGGGTGGAAGTTACTCTCGGGGATTCGGTCCTCACTGTCCAGGGCCCAGGGGGACGCTGCACAGGTCTGTTCCGGCAAGTGTCGACGTGGAGATTGGCAAGCAAGCCGTCGAGTTCAAGTGCAAGGACGATTCCAAGGAGGCCCACGCCACCCATGGGCTGATCCGTGCCCTGGTGCACAACATGGTCAGGGGCGTGAGTGAAGGTTTCACAAAGGGACTCGAGATTCAGGGGACCGGCTACCGGGCCGAGGTGCAGGGAAGCAATCTGAACCTGAGCCTGGGGTATTCGCATCCCATTCAGTTCGCACTGCCCGAGGGAATAAAAGCCAGCGTGGACAGGGCTAACGTTGTACGGCTGGAGGGGATCGATATAGAAGTGCTGGGCGAAACCGCTGCCCGGATTCGCGCTCTCAGGCCGGTGGAACCATACAAGGGCAAGGGTATTCGATACTCCGGGGAGCACGTCCGCCGCAAAGTAGGCAAGACCGGTTCCAAGAAGTAGATTTGGAGGAAGCTCAGATGGCATCAGGCAGCACAAATCCGCGCTATACCGCTCGGGTCAAACGCAAAAGGCGCATCAGAAGAAAAATAAAAGGCGCCGAAACGCGCCCCAGGCTGACGGTCTTCCGCAGCGATAAGCATATATATGCTCAGATAATCAACGACGAGACTGGAGCGACCTTGGTGTCCGCATCCACGCTTTCCCCTGAGTATAGGGAAATGGAGGCGATCAAGGGAAAAGTGGGCGCCGCCAAGCACGTTGGGGAACTCATCGCCAGGAAAGCCATCGAGAAAGGTATCGCCAAGGTCGTATTCGATCGCAATGGCTTTATCTATCACGGGCGTATTCAGGCCCTTGCGGACGCAGCCCGCCAGAAGGGTCTAGATTTTTAAATTCGTTCAAGATCGGAGGCACTCACATTGATAGCGGTGGATACCAGCCAGCTCCAGATGATTGACAAGGTAGTCCATATAAGCCGGGTGGCCAAAGTCGTTAAAGGCGGCCGCCGTTTTTCGTTCAGTGCAATAGTGGTGGTTGGGGACGGCAACGGCAAGGTTGGGCACAGCCTTGGCAAGGCGAACGAAGTTCCCGAGGCCATACGCAAAGGAATGGAATCGGCAAAACGAAACATGATCGACGTGCCCCTCAAGGAGACCACAATTCCTCATGAGGTGCTCGGCCAGTTCGGAGCTTCCTCGGTTATTTTGAAGCCGGCCTCCCCCGGTACCGGTGTCATCGCCGGCGGGGCTGTGCGAGCCATCATGGAAGCGGCGGGAATTCATGATATTTTGACAAAGTGCGTCGGATCGAGAAATCCCCATAATGTCGTCAAGGCAACGGTCGAGGGGTTAAAGAAGCTGCGCAGCGCCGATCAGGTTTCCAAAACCAGAGGGAAGAATATTCTGGAAGAGGCCTAGCTCATCAGTTCTTGATTGCTGGTTGATGGTTTTGAGTTAACTAAAAACTCAAAACTTAAAACTATAAGGGTGCAAGTATGCTAAAGCCAATTGAGGTCAGACTGGTTCGAAGCCCGATAGGGCGTCCCGAAAAGCACCGCAGGGTTTTGCAGGCGCTTGGGCTTACGCGGATGCACAGGCCCGTGAACCTCTACAGCTCGCCCCAGGTGTTGGGTGCTCTCAAGAAGGTGATTCACCTGGTTAAAATCGAGGAAAGATAGGGGTTTTTGATGAGACTCGGAGAACTGGCTCCGCCTCCCGGAGCAAAGAAGAATACAAAGCGCCTCGGCCGAGGTTCGGGTTCCGGCCAGGGAATGACCTCCGGAAGGGGCACAAAGGGACAAAAATCCCGCTCCGGCGGCGGTACGCCTCCCTGGTTCGAAGGCGGCCAGATGCCGCTTCAGCGCAGAATTCCCAAACGCGGCTTCACTAATATTTTCAAGAAGGAATTCTCGATCATCAACCTTGAGGATTTGCAAAAATTTCCGGCCGGCAGCGAAATCGGTCCACTGGATTTCATCGGCGTCGGGCTGCTCAGAAAAGTCCGCTATGGTGTCAAGCTGCTGGCCAACGGCGAAATCAGTCAACCTGTTACGGTTCGCGTACACAAGGCAAGCGCTTCAGCCATTAAGAGAATCGAAGCAGCAGGTGGTAAAGTTGAATTGATACCGCTCAGGGAAGGGAAATAAAAAGTGCTCGGAAGCTTTGCGACTATAGGGAGAATTCCCGAGCTCAAACGCCGTATCATAACGACTCTGGCTCTTCTGGCGGTTTACCGCATCGGAGTCCACATTCCGACCCCCTATATCAATGCACATGCCCTGGAAGCCTACTTCAACGCAGCCAAAGGAACGCTTCTGGGCCTCTTTGACATGTTTTCCGGGGGCGCTTTGAGCCACTTTTCCGTCTTTGCCCTCGGAATTATGCCTTATATCAGTTCATCAATTATCCTCCAGCTCCTTACGGTGGTCATCCCCACTCTGGAAAGGCTCAGCAAGGAGGGAGAGGCGGGCCGCAAAAAGATCACGCAGTACACCCGCTACGGAACCGTGATCCTCAGTATCATCCAGGGTTTTGGAATAGCCGTCGGCCTCGAGAGCCAGCACGCTCCCGGTGACATACGGTTGGTTTTGATGTCCGGATGGGGATTTCGCCTGATAACAGTACTGACCTTGACTGCCGGTACTGCGTTCATCATGTGGCTCGGCGAACAGATAACCGAGCGCGGGATCGGAAACGGGATATCGCTCATCATTTTTGCAGGTATAGTAGCCGGGATTCCCAACGCCCTTATCAGTACGACAAGGCTCGTTCAAGCGGGCGAAATGAGCATCTTCATACTGACCGGGCTTGCGGTGATGATGCTGTGCGGTGGTCGCTTTCATTATATTCATGGAGCGAGGACAAAGACGGGTCCCTGTACAGTATGCCAAGCGAGTAGTCGGAAGGCGGGTTTACGGTGGACAAAATACGCATATACCGCTCAAGATAAACGCCTCGGGGGTTATTCCACCGATTTTTGCGTCGTCGATAATCATGTTTCCGGCTACTGTGGCCAATTTCATAAAAGTTCCCTGGGTCCAGTCGGTTTCACAGGCGCTTAGCCCGGGACATTGGGCCTACGTTCTACTCTACGTTGGTTTCATTATCTTTTTTTGCTTTTTCTATACGGCTATCGTTTTCAACCCTGTGGATGTGGCGGAAAACATGAAAAAATACGGGGGCTTCATCCCCGGCATACGTCCGGGAAGGCCCACTGCGGAATATCTTGATAAGGTTTTGAGCCGCATTACTCTCGGTGGTGCGCTCTATATTTCAGCGGTTTGTGTTCTTCCTACCCTTCTGATTACAAGATTTGGTGTGCCCTTCTACTTCGGCGGGACCGCCCTGCTGATCGTCATCGGCGTCGCAATGGACACCTTGGCCCAGATCGAGGCTCATATGCTGTCGCGCCACTACGAGGGTTTCCTCAAAAGCGGACGCATAAAGGGCCGTCGCTAGCAAGTGACGGAAACTGGCTCCATCCCCCAAGTGGACCAGCAGGTTGGAAGGGTGAACTTTTACTTGCACTCATAGCGGGAGGTAAACGATGAACATCATTTTGCTGGGACCGCCGGGCGCCGGCAAAGGCACTCAGGCTAAACGTCTTGTAGAAAAGTATCACATTCCGCAGGTCTCCACGGGCGACATGCTCCGCGCGGCCCTTAAGCAAGGGACCCCACTGGGGCTCGAGGCCAAAAAATATATGGATGCCGGCGGCCTGGTTCCCGACAGCGTGGTGATCGGGTTGGTTAAAGAGCGTATTCAAAAGCCGGACGCCAAGAGTGGCTATATGCTGGACGGATTTCCACGCACGGCCGCACAGGCTCAGGAACTCGACAATATCCTCGGACGGGATGGGCCAGAAAATCGATCACGTGATCAGCGTCGAGGTCCCCAACTTCGAGCTGCTGGGGCGCCTTACCGGCCGGCGGACCTGCCGGGGTTGCGGGGCCGGGTTCCATGTGATTTTCGATCCGCCCGGAAAACAAGGCGTGTGCGACAAATGCGGCGGCGAGCTCTACCAGAGATCTGACGACAACGAAGCCACCGTGAAGTCAAGGCTTGAAACTTACGAAGCGCAGACAAAGCCCCTGATTGACTACTACGAAAAACAGGGCAAGCTCCGCCGCATAGACGGCGTGGGCAAAATGGATGATATCCTGCAGCGCATCCAAAAGGTCCTTGGTTAGCGTTGAGATCCCCGGAACAGGTCCGGGGCAGCCTCTACCTGTGCCGCCCGCCTCGCGGGTGGGTGGGCTGTCGAGATCTCAGCTGGCGGTCCGGTTCCCAAGCCCCGGCACTATCCGATCTGGATGCCTCGCGGAGTGTGGAGATGCTGGAGGGCAGATTTGTGATGTTGTTATCCGGTATTCGGAGGTTGGTATCCTGTATCCGGAACGGGGGCGCTTATATTGATAATCCTAAGGTCTCGAGCTGAAATTGAGAAGATCAAAACCTCATGCCTGATTGTCGCCGAGATTCTCGATCGGCTGATCGAGCATATTAAGCCGGGGATCACGACCTGGGAACTCAATGCGATAAGTGAGCAACTTGCTTCAAAAAGGCACGCAAAACCGGCGTTCAAAGGCTATCAAGGGTATCCATTCGCCCTTTGCACCTCGGTTAACGAAGAAGTTGTCCATGGAATGCCCTCCAAACAACGCCGGCTAAAAGAAGGGGACATCATAAGCCTGGACTTCGGCGTTATTTTGGATGGTTATTACGGGGACGCGGCCGTGACGGCGCCTGTGGGGAAGATCACCGAGGAAGCCGCACGGTTGTGCGCAGTGACCGAGCAGTGTCTCTACGAAGGAATTTCGAAGGCGATTTCCGGAAACCGCCTCTCCGATATCTCTCATGCAATACAGGATTACGTGGAGAAGCGGGGTTATTCGGTGGTGAGGGAATTTGTAGGGCACGGGATCGGGCAGCATTTACACGAAAGTCCCCAGATTCCCAATTACGGGCCGCCTGGTACGGGAGTCAAACTTAAGCCGGGAATGGTGCTGGCTGTGGAGCCAATGATAAACGCCGGGGGACCTGAGGTTGAGATACTGGAAGATGAATGGACGGCGGTAACGAGGGACAGGAAACTCTCGGCTCATTTTGAGCACACCATAGCCATAACTGAGGACGGTCCTCAGATTCTGACGCGGCGTGAAACAGCTTTACAATCGCAAGCAGATAAATTATAAAGAAAAGTTCGGGGTAAATTGATTTGGGGGAACCAGCGGGCATGGCTAAAGAAGAGGCTATAGAAGTCGAAGGAACGGTCGTCGAGACCCTGCCCAATGCCATGTTTCGCGTTGAGTTGCCTAACGGCCATCGCATTCTCGCCCATATCTCCGGAAAGATGCGCATGCATTTCATTCGCATCCTGCCCGGCGATAAGGTAACCGTGGAGCTTTCTCCCTACGATCTGACACGGGGCCGCATCACTTACAGGTCCAAGTCGTAAGGCTTGAGTGGCGCTGGTTTGTGGAAAGGAATTTCCGAAATGAAAGTGCGAGCATCGGTTAAGCGCATTTGCAGAAAGTGCAAGATCATCCGTCGCCACGGAAATGTGCGCGTGATTTGCGAGAATCCCAGGCACAAGCAGCGCCAGGGGTAATGAGGCCTCCCGCTCCCGCCCGGCGCGTGTGACAGACCTATCCTGCGGTCGGCCTCCGCGCTACGCGCTCGCACATCGAGCAGGGTATTGTAAGTATTTCATACGAGGAGTAAGACATTGGCACGAATTGCAGGCATCGATTTACCGAAGAACAAGCGTATCGAAATCGCTCTGACATATATTTACGGTATCGGCAGACCGTCGGCCCGGAAGGTCCTCGAGATGGCCAAGATCAGCAGGGATACCAAGAGTGACGATCTGAGCGAAGTCCAGGTAAATACGATCAGGCAGATTATCGATTCGCATTTGAAGGTGGAGGGCGATCTAAGGTCCGAAGTCTCGATGAACATAAAGCGTCTCATGGACTTAGGCTGTTACCGGGGATTAAGGCACCGCAGGGGGCTTCCGGTTCGCGGCCAGCGCACTCACACCAATGCCCGCACTCGTAAAGGTCCGCGCCGGTCCGTAATGGGCAAGCGCAAGAAAGCGTAGGACGGAGAAAACATGGCAAAAGAAAAAGCCGCACCCAGAACCAAGAAAAAAGAGCGCAAGAATATCCTCAACGGCGTAGCTCATATCCGTTCAACCTTTAACAACACGATCATCACCATCACCGATGTCAGCGGTAACGCCATTTCATGGTCGAGCGCGGGAAGCCAGGGGTTCAAGGGGTCCCGAAAAAGCACTCCGTTCGCGGCGCAGGTAGCAGCCGAGACAGCCGCCAAGAAGGCTCAGGAGCACGGAGTTCAGAATATCGAAGTCTTTGTGAAAGGCCCGGGTTCGGGCCGTGAAGCCGCTCTGCGGGCCCTCCAGGCCGCAGGGTTCAATATCACATTCATTAAGGACGTTACGCCGATACCGCACAATGGCTGCAGGCCTCCGAAGAGGCGGCGGGTATAACGAATAGCATCGCTATCGTATTCATATAGTCAGGAGGAACATTTTGGCTCGCTACACCGAATCCCAATGCAGGCTTTGCCGCCGCGAAACGATGAAGCTATATCTTAAGGGCGACCGCTGCTATTCGGACAAATGCGCGATCGAGCGCCGCAACTACCCCCCCGGGCAGCATGGCCAGAGCAGGGGCAAGCTCTCCGACTACGGGCTCCAGCTTCGCGAAAAGCAGAAAATCAAAAGAATTTACGGCCTGGTAGAAAAGCAGTTCGAAAGCTATTTCAAAGAAGCTGACCGTCAGAAGGGTGTTACCGGTACAAACTTCCTGGTTTTGCTCGAACGCAGGCTCGACAATACGGTCTACCGGCTCGGCTTCGCCAATTCCCGCAGCCAGGCCAGACAGCTCGTCAGGCACGATCATTTCCTGGTCAACGGCAGGAAAGTAAACATTCCCTCCTATCTGCTCAGACCCGGCGATGCGGTTGCCGTAGCGGAGGGGAGCCGCAATCTGCAGATCATAACCGAATCCATGGGGGCCCTGCCGCGCAGAGGTCTTCCCGTGTGGCTCGATCTCGACACCTCGAAGTTCGAGGGTACCTTTAAGGTCTACCCCGCCCGAGAGGAGATGAACCTGCCGGTTCAGGAACAACTGGTGGTTGAATTCTATTCGAAGTAAGAAAGAGCCGCGCTTTACAGGATTCATGGTACCAAAGGGCCTTTGGAGCTTCACGCATCCAAGTGGCCCACTTGACTTTTCAGACGGGGCCCTGTGGTGATGTCTCTTTAATGAGGATAAAACATGCAAAAGAACTGGCGCGAACTAATTAAACCGAAGCGCTTGGAAATCGAAACAACAGAGCCGAACACGTACGGGAAATTCGAATGCGAGCCCCTGGAGAGGGGTTTCGGCATTACGATGGGAAACGCCTTGAGGAGGGTGCTGCTTTCATCTCTCCAGGGCTCAGCCATAACAAACGTGAAGATAGACGGCGTTTTGCACGAATTTTCCACAATTCCCGGTGTCCTGGAAGACGTCACCGATGTGATACTCAATCTGAAGGAAGTCCGATTCAAAGTGACCGGGGACGGGAATCTTCGCCGGTTGCAGATCGAAAAGCAAGGTGAAGGCCGGGTCACCGCCGGGGACATCCAGACCGGGGCGATGGTCGAGGTGCTCAATCCCGACCAGCATATCTGCACCCTTGCCAGGGACGCGAAGCTCAAAATGGAACTCACTATAAGGCAGGGGAAAGGATACGTTCCGGCCGAAAAAAATATCGAGGAAAACCAGCCTATCGGAACGATCCCCATCGACGCCATCTTTTCGCCGGTGCGCAAAGTCAGCTATACCGTGACCCAGGCCCGCGTCGGCCAAATTACGGACTATGACAAGCTAACCCTGGAGATCTGGTCGGACGGAAGCGTCAAGCCGGAGGATGCGCTGGCTTACGCCGCCAAGATTCTCAAGGACCAGCTCAGCATTTTCATCAATTTCGAAGAGGAAGCTGAGGCCCAGGAGGAAGAGGTCCGGACCGAACCCGCCTTCAACGACAACCTGTTCCGCAGCGTTGACGAACTGGAACTCTCTGTTCGGTCGGCAAACTGTCTTAAAAATGCCGATATCCGCCATATCGGCGAGCTTGTTCAAAGGACCGAGCAGGAGATGCTCAAGACCAAGAATTTCGGCCGCAAGTCGCTAAATGAGATAAAAGAGATACTCAGCGAAATGGGACTCTCTCTGGGAATGAAGATCGATGACTTTCCCAGCCGCGAGGAAATCGAACAGAGAAGAAAGGAACAGGAATAACCCATGCGCCACGGAGTTTCGGGCAGAAAACTGAACCGGACGACGAGCCACCGTCTCGCCATGTTCCGGAATATGGTTACCTCGCTTCTCAATCACGAACGCATTTACACAACGGTGCCCAAGGCCAAGGAAATGCGCCGGTGGGCCGAATGGATGATCACCTTGGGTAAACATGGCGGCCTGCATTGCCGAAGGCAGGCGCTTTCGGTTATTCGCGAAAAAAACGTTGTGTACAAGGTGTTCGAGGAGCTTGCCAAAAGATACGAGAATCGGGCCGGCGGCTATACACGGATCGTGAAAGTGGGGTTCAGGCGGGGCGACGCCTCTCCCATGTGCATGCTGGAGCTGATAACCGAAGGTGGTGAAAAGGCCAAGAAGAAGGGCAAAAAACCCCGAAAGAAGGCCGAAGCCGCTCCGGCAAAAGCGAAAAGCTCCAAGAGCCGAAAAATATCTGAACCAACTGAGTAGAACCACTGATTGGAACCGCGGATGAAGGAGCGTAGCGGGGTGGATAGACACGGATTTTTCCTGACCGTTTATTATCAACCCCGCTACGCTCCTCCATCCGTTTTTATCCGTGGTGATCTTTTGACCTTCTCCGTTTACCCGAAGACTTAATCAAAAGCGATCAAGTCCGGGATATACTCGCCCACCTTCACGCCTTGTAGACCACATCGAAACGTGGCTGCTGCTTGAACGGAATGCCCTTAAGCCCGAATTCAACCACCAACGCATTCTCGTATGGCTTTTCCAGCAAGCCGTGCCCAAGGCAATTCAACACTTCCATAGCGCATCCAATGATTCGCTTTGTTTCTTCCTCGTTCAACAATCCGTGTCCATCCGTGTTGATCCGTGGTTCGATTCGTGGTTCCATTCGTGTCCATCCGCGTTGATCCGCGGTTCATGCTGTGTTCATCCGTGGTTCAATTCGTGGTGCGATTCGTGGTTCATTCTGTGTTTATCCGTGGTCTGACCCTCAGCCCTGATTGTCTTCTTCTTTTTGGACGTAAGAACAGCATTCTCTACAGGTAAATCCGCTCCACATCCCTTTGGCAGCCTTATCCAGGCAGCTGTCGTAATTCGGGCAGGCGAAATTGCGTACCCCCTTGCCCTCCTTGCACATCATGGGATAGGGAGCATCCTTATCCACTTTCTCGGGTTGAACGAGCTGTCCTCGAGGACCTTTTTCCTTCGCCATGAGTAAAAACTCCTGATTGCATCTCCGGCCCGAAGCGGCTCGGCGTACAAAAATGTAAATCCCACGAGAATTAACTATTCTGCGCAAACCCATTATAATCTTTTACGTTCAAAATTTGACCAGCTTAAAGCTTTTTAGTTTAAAAAATCGTTCAAGAGGAATCAAATGTTTATTGCCGCTGCGTCGAAAAACTCGAAAAATTTCACCATCCTGAGGCGATCGTCCCGGAGAGTCCCGAAATGAACCAGGAAAAGAAACGGACCTTGGCCCATTTTCTGATGCCGGCGGCCTGCCTGATCTTAGGGATCTCGACCCTGGCCATGCTGTCCGGATTCGAACCTTTTTATTCCGTGCTACTATTCATTTGCCTGGTGGAGCTACATTATCTTTATCGAGTCTTTTCTCTATTGCCGGGGAGCAAAATCATTCCTGTTTGAAAATCCCGGGAAATTCCTTCTTCTTCTTCCCCTATCCATTACCGTGTGGCTCGTCTTTGAAGCATTGAATTTCCGGCTCTCGGACTGGCATTACGTCAATATACCCTCTGACACGGTTGTTAGATGGACGGGATACCCCGTTGCCTATTCGACGGTTTTGCCGGGAATTTTTTCGACAACGGCGCTGCTGGAATTCATGGGAGTTCTAAAAAATTCCAAGGACGGCCCCCCTTGCCGACCCGCAAAGGCTATACAAGCCCTTCATTCTCACAGGAATACTTTTTCTGCTTTTGCCGCTCGTTTGGCCGAAGTACTTTTTCCCCCTGGTCTGGCTCGCTTTCATATTCCTCCTGGAACCGGTCAATCACAAGGCCGGCGCTCCTTCCCTGCTGCGGGAATGGGAAAAGGGGTCGCTGAGGAACTTTTATCTGCTGCTTCTGGCCGGGGCCGTATGCGGGCTTTTGTGGGAGTTATGGAACTTCCGGGCAGGGTCGAAATGGATATACACCTTACCCCACGCTCGGGTTCCTGAAGATTTTTGAAATGCCTTTGCTCGGGTTCCTGGGGTTTCCGCCCTTTGCCCTCGAGTGCTATGCAATGACTGCGGGCTTTTTTCTGCTGATCTCCAAAATCAGGGAGAAATACCCCCCGGTCCCGGCACTCTGCATATATGCGGCCGTGGCCGTTTTGATGCGTGCTCTTCGACCTCCTCGTTTTCGCGGGAATAGACCGCTTTACCGTCATTTCTTTTCAGGATTTCAGTTTTATCGGCGTGCGGCCGTGAGGGGGCGGGGAGCGTTTTTTCGCTTCGTGCTGCGCGTTCCTTGCTCACTAAAATTCTCTGGAGACTTTGGCGTGGTCCCGGCTGTCAGGAAGACAGCTTGACAGATATGTGATATTATTCTAAATTCCTCAATCATTTGGGGCCCATTGGACAGAAGGGAGAGCGTGCGATGGCCGACACTATCAATGTCCGCGATTTACCTGAAGAAGATGTTCAGCTCCTTGAACGCTGGGTAGAGCGCCTGAGAGCCAAAGTCAAAAGACAAAGACCGGCCCAACGGGAGAAAATAGAAGAATCGAATTTTACTACATGGCCGCTCGGGGTAAAGGGGCAACTTACCCGCGAGGAAATCTATGATTACCTCTGAAACCGCCCTGCTTGATACCAACGTGCTCGTCTATTGGCGCCGGTTGGAACATCGGCTTTCCATCGGTCATCCAAACATCTTCGGGATCGCGGGATTCAAGGGGAAGTATCGCTGTGCATTTTTCCTCAAATCTTGAGCGAATTCTTTGCTGTCATCACTGATTCCAGGCGAGTTGATAACCCAAGGACCCAGGAGGAAGCTGCAACCGAAATCGAGAAGCACCTCAAGGCTGAACATGTGCTTAAGCTATATCCCGGGCCGGATGTCATGGACATCATGCTTGACCTGCTTCGGAGTTACGAAATCAAAAAGCAGGGAGTCTTTGATTTGCAGCTCGTGGCTACCATGCTTTCCAACAACATCAAACGAATCTACACCTTCAACCGGGGACACTTCGACAAGTTTGTGGAAATAGAAACACTGGGGCACTGAATACCACATCGAAAATAATTAAGAAAAACGTATAACGTCGCACTGGCGAAAGGGACCGTATGGGTTCTTCAAATGTTATGCAGTCGAAGGTGTCTACGAAAGGCTGGGTTGTCATTCCAGCCGCCTTGCGCAAGCGTTATCGCTTGAAGCCTGGAACGGTGGTTGAGTTCCGGGAAGAAGGCGAAAAGATCCTTATCGTCCCCAGAAACACTGATCCCGTCGAGGGGTTGTTCGGGAAGCTGGCGGGCAGTGTTTCTCTGACGAAGGCCTTGGTTGAAGACAGGGCAGCGGAGTTGAAGCGTGAAGAAGCCGAACTTCGTGTTGGATAGCTTTGCGCTTACGGGGAAGGTTCCCCATCTCCTATGCCGATGCATTCGCTGTGGCCCTGGCTCAGGAGATGACCGCAACGCTCATTGCCGGGGACCCGGAATTCAAGCGAGTGGAATCCCTGATGAAAATCATGTGGCTTTGACATCGTATCCTTCCATTTTCATTCATTCAGCCCATTTTTTCGAAAGATGTACGATTCTGCTATAGAAGGAGGACAACATGAATGTGAACTGGAAAGATCATATCGTGAGCACTTCCGACGTGCTCAGAGGGAAGCCGCGCATTAAAGGGACGAGGATTCCGGTGAGTCTGGTGTTGGGTTACCTGGCTACAGGCGCTTCCCATGAAGAGATCATCAGGGAATTCCCCGATCTAACAAGCGAACACATTATGGCATGCCTCGACTATGCCCGTGAGTTGGCGGAATTCGAAGTGGCAGTCTGATGGGGCTGAAATTCTTTGCAGACCACTGTGTTCCTGCCTCCGTGATTCAATCAATGCGTGATGCCGGTCACGAAGTCTTGAGGCTCAAAGAGCATATCCCTCAGGATTCCTCCGACCCTGCCGTGATTTCGAAAGCTCGCGAGTTGGATGCCATTCTGATTTCCTTGAACGGCGACTTTGGCGACATAGTGACGTATCCGCCGCGTGGCTACAAAGGCATCATCGCCCTCCAGGTGAGGAACCATCCGCGAGCCATCCTAGAGATTGTTGACAGGCTGATCATCTACCTTTCATCTCATCCGGAGATAAGCCATTACAAAGGAAAGCTGTTTCTGGTGGAAGCACACAGGATTAGAATACGCGAGTGATGGCGCCATTATGTTTGCCTGAAACACTTGGAGCTTTGACAGCTTGAGAGGCTCCTGCGCTACGGGTAAGTCGCGCCTCTGCCTCACGACAGCCAACTTTCTCAGCCGATCCACCGGGAACCCTGAATTCAAACGAGTTGAATCCTTGGCGAAAATCATGTGGCTTTGACATCATAGCCTTCCATTTTCCCTCATTCAGCCCATTTTCCGCTGCCGCCGGCAAGGAATAGACCTGCCAGTGGTGAAATATCCCCCTTTCAAGGCCTGACACATTTGTTTCACTCCACCCCGATCTTCCGCAGAGGCGCCTGAATTAATGCTGTGCACACTCCGCAAACAACGCGGGGAAATATCTCCCCCGCGCGTCCGAAAGGATTTTCTCCCATAGGTTGCGGCCCAAGCTGCTCTGC
>CAVWTD010000010.1:0-104893 GCA_963757915.1 uncultured delta proteobacterium
CTGATGACCAAGTCTATCGATTGGTCCAACGCTCTCAAAACAATCCGAATGTGCAGAGCTTTCGAGTAGCCACGAATTCAATGGTCAGGGCAAGAATAGTGAGTTTGGAAATTATAGGTGCGGATTTCCGGAATGGTCCATAAAATGAAAAGGACTGGCCGCCAATTCATTCGTCCAAACAGTCCTTCAGATCCTCGTCTTGAATGAGAGGGATGATATCCTGCTATTTGACTTTTTCGCTCAGAGTCTTGCCTGCTTTGAACTTAACAACTTTGGACGCCGGAATTTTGATCTTTTCGCCGGTCCGGGATTCCAGCCTTCACGTGCAGATCTTGCCCCTACGCTAAAAGTGCCGAAACCCACAAGTGTAATCTTATCACCACCAGACAAAGCGCGGAAACAGTGGAAACAAATCCGTCCACAGCTTTATCTGCCTGTGATTTGGTAATTCCAGCTTCACTTGCGATCTTTGCAACCAATTCAGCCTTCGTCATTCTTTTTCCTCCTCAAAGTTAGATGATGAAAACCGCCTCCCATGACGAATCGCTCAGATCGCAATTCAGCTGATACCGTACTGTTCTTGGACCAATGCGAGGAGACCTGCGTCCTTCAGCTTTTTGAGTGGGGCCAGGAATGTGACCTGAACGACGCCGGGAAGGCGGCCGATTTCAATGGCGCCGGTAATCGTTGCACGGTTCCGGACTTCCGGGACGCTCATATCCAGAAGCGCGGCCGCACGACTTAAGCCGTTTTCTGTAGCTGAGTTCAAATCAGGCCCGGTTCCTACAACGGAAATGGGGCCGGATTCCTCAATTTCCTTTAGGCCCCACTGCTTTGCCAGGGCCCGAGCCCTTTCCTTTTCCGCGGCATCGAAGGGTCGAGCCAGAAAAGGGAGATCTTCAAGCAGGGGGAAGAGCACAGGCCCCTGAACCGTTCGCTTTTTCAACACCTGGACTTGTAAGGTCACCGTCCCGGCAACGTCCATAGTGTGGCCGGCGATCTCGCCATCTCCCTGCAGCGCATGCATATCGCCCATATACACGCCGGCCCCCGGTACCTTCACCGGGGCCACGACAAGGGCTCCCGGCCGAACCGCATCGATATCCATGTGCCCATCCGTGCGCAGTTCCAACTGCTCGGCTGTGACGGCATACTCATGGGGCGCACCGATAAGAAAGACACCGAAATCGCCCGCATTATGGGAATCCGGCAATCTCACGGCAGGGGTTGTTCCCAGCTGCCCGAGAAAAGGCCGCATCCTGGCCACCGTCCCCACAAGATCGTGGGGGGCAAAGAGCAAAACCGAGTGCTGTATGCTGCATGCCGGCAGATTGGCAAAATGTCTGGAATCCCGGGCAACGCGCTCGGCTGAATCTTTGTCAAGGGTCACGCCAAGGGTCCGGGCTTCGTCAAAAACAACCGTGTACCCGTGTACGAACTGAAAGGGTGTGATGGGGTTGCCGCAGTTGACGCACCGTACCGCCTCCTGCCCTATCCCTTCGATTCTCGTCTCAGGGTAGAGGGTGTCGCACGTAGGACAGCGCTTTGCCACGTATGGATCACCCAGAAAGTAACCGTCCACAATGCGATCATGCCCTGATGCCGTTGCCATTGAGGTGACTTTCACATCTTTAATCCGGATGAGAAGAGCGTCCCCCGGCTCTGCGTTTTCCACAAAGACCGGCTGAGTCACCTCATGGCCGCCTCTGAGCTTTGGGTTGATCATAGGCCCCCAGCACCCCGGCGCCGTAGACGCTTTAATGACACCCCCGTCCCTGACCGGCCCCAGCATAACCTCCCCTGGGTCCAGAATCCCGTTGGTGAATGTGGAGACATTAATCTCTTCAAGCGCTTTGTTTATTGTCGTCATTTTTGTCTCCTTGAGTTGCTAAGGTTTGAAAATAAGAGGCACAACCCGTCAGCGCTGTGAACAAAAAACAAGCGAGAATCACACTCATTCGCTCCGCAGGCAGGTTGTGGGCGAATTGAATGAGCACATTTCTCCCTGAATATTGCTTCAACTTGACTCTCTACACTTGCTGAACCGTATTTCCGGATCGTATTCTGCTCGAAAAACGTGGAACACCAGGATATTTTGCATTATCCCGTATCTCAATTAAAGACACAAGCGATATGCCAACTGATCTGGTCTGTGCACTTCCAGGACACACCACCACTTCTGCATTTGAAAGCTCCTTGGACCAATAAGGGTTCGAGTTCCGAGAACCACTCTTTCTATAGATCGGCCTTTGGGTGAAGAGGTGAATCCGGCAAGGGTTGTAAGCCAGGATGAAAGGCTTGAAGCGGGATCTGAGCAGAATCTGCGAGCTATTTCCTAAACACCTGAAACTCATGCCCACACGCCGCACATCTCTTCTCAAAAATCTTAACCGTCTGAACCCCGAGTAATTTCCATGCCCATGCAACAATGGTGGGAAAGGATAGCTTGGATTGGAGACTTTCGCTCCAACATTCCGGACACTTCACTGTTCCCGGTATGTCTCAAATGATCATGGCTCGGCCTCCCTTGATGAATGATGTCGTTTGCGTTGCCGACCTGAGTTTCATCAGTTTGCGTGAAAGTACATGGTGGATGGAATTACTATCTTCGTGGATTCATATAGTCATATGCCTCCGGCAAAGCCGGAGGCCTGGAAAACCATGGACCGCTCAAAGCGGTTGGCGGTACTTGATAGCTCCGAGAATATCCGCATGGTCTTTGACTACCGCGCCATCGTCATTCCGGCGGCGCTTTTGAGCCGGAATCCAGCAGATTTTCGCAGGTTGGTATACAAGCTTCAGCCGGCGCTTCAAATTGGCAACCGATACCTTTAAAGGCCCTGACGAGACACAAGAACCTGGATTCCGGCCTAAGGGGGGGGGGGGGGGGGAGGCACTGCCGGAATGACGACCTGACTCCCGGAAATGTCAAACTCTGCGAGTCCGCCGGCAGAGCCGGAGGATTACCCTGTTATTTAGGCAGGAAGCATCATCTCAACGGCCGGAAGATGTCCGGGGGGGTGAAATATGCCTGAGAAGTAAACGAAGCAGGGGCTTGCAAGATGGCGCCGGACAACGGCGGCATCATTTCCAGGCACGTTTTAGTAAACTTCGGGATCAAAACCGCGCTTTGGCGCCTATCGTTTAGATATTCGATGCATTATTACGGATTCTAAGTACCTGTACGGAAGAGAGGCCAAAAAAAATCAACGGATGAACCTGGTTTTTTCCAATGCATCCTTTCGAGGCACCTGCAACGGTTCACCGCCGGGTTTGCCGAGGCACACCACCGCCAGAGGCACTCTCCCGGATTGCACGCCCAATATATTTCGCATAACTTCAGGGTCAAATAAAGTGAACCATAGACTTCCAAGCCCCAGAGCATGGGCTGCAAGAAGCATGTTCTGAACCGCCGCTGCACAGGCGTGCTGGTAAGCAATCCCGCCGCCTTCCACAAATCTATCCGCCCCTGTTTTGTCCGGATCTCCCACTACAGCCACAAGCACAGGAGCAGAGAGCAAAAAATCGACATTGTATCGTCCCAACCATTTCCAGCCGCTCTTTTGAAGCAAATCCTGCTTCAGTGTTTCGGCCTCTGAGAAAATCGTTTTCTTGGTTTCCCGGTTGGTGATCACGATGAATTCCCACGGTTGTGCATTCATTGGCGAAGGAGCCCAGACTGCGGCTTCCAGGATCATCGCAATCGTTTCTTCCGGTATTGGCTCCGGTAGAAAGGCGCGGCAACTTCGCCTTTCTTTGATAATGGAGAAAATGTCCACGGCTGGTCTCCTTTGGTCTTAATCGGAATAATGCATCAAGTTGTACGCTATGCATCCGAACCTCATTGAGGGGCCGGATTCTTCCCGAAAAAACATCTTGAACAATCCCATAGCAGCAAAACAATACGATTTCCCAATCGAACATGCAAGTGATACATCTTTCAATGAGGCCGGTTTTGGGCGGTTTCAGGACGCCATTTAGAACACGCCTGTTCAAGGGACGGCCACCGACATCACGAAAAAGCATTGGCTTTATTTCCCCAAAGATTGGCGGAGACTGGAACTCAGATAGTCGGAACGGTACATGACAAACTCATTCTCGAAGTCCCTGAGAAATTGGCAGGGGAAGCGGCTGTGATTCTCAAGGAGACCATGATTCAGGCGTGCCAGGACGGAAAGAGCCAATTCCTTTTTTGAGCAGGTATTAAATATGTCTATCATACGAGGAGGCGCCTGAATGAGCGCGCAGAACTTAGATGCAAGAGAAAGAAACGCATCAATGGGGGGCATCTTATCCTGGGGTTTCCGGGACCTCGGGATCATATTAACCCGGATTATGCATGAGCATGTCTGAGAATCATACTGCGTTCATCCCAACCCTCTGGTACCATGTCGTCAAATTGGGGGCAAGTTGACGCATTATTCAGGGCAAAGTGCTTCACATTGGCCATCTCAAGTTCCGGCCGTGTCGTCTTGACCTGAAAGCCCGCATTGATGTGTCTTTGTACCCTTCCCGCGGGCCCGGATTTGGAGCCGAAACAGGCGTAAAAAACACGAAGCCGCCGACCCCACCCTGAAGCTTTGCTCGATACGGATTGCTGCCTGAAAACAAATGATCCGAACAAGGGAGAATATGGTGTATGAAAGAATCCTATACCTATAATCCAGTTCGATTTTTCTTTGTTGCAAATGCGATCACCTGGGCTACATGGCTTATTGCCGCCTATTTCAGTTATCAGCCAAACGGCGAGTCAAAAGGTTTAATTTCCATACTTGAACTCATTGGGTTATTTGCACCTCTGGGTACAGCCCTATTGATGATTTTTACTTCCGGCAGTAATGAGCTAAAACATAATTTTTATGATAGGCTCTTAAATCCTAAACTAATCAGGATATCAAGTATCCCTGTAATTATATTAATACTTCCTATAGCAATGGTTATTTCAATATTAATATCATATCTACTCTTGGGACAATCTTTGGACCAACTTGCAATTGCCAAGGTAAGTCCTTCTACCGCAGGACTCATTCCATTCCCAGTTATGATTTTTGGAGCCGCATTGATTGAGGAATTAGGTTGGAAAGGCTATGGAGTGGACAGCCTGCGCGGCAAACATACCTTTTTTACCGTAACCCTTATTTATGGCGCATTATGGGCCTTCTGGCATATTCCGTTATTTTTCATAAATGGCTATTATCATAATATAATTCTCAGAGCCAATCCTTTATTTGCCATGAACTTCATAGTTAGTGTTTTTGCCATGGCATTTATTATTAACTGGTTATGGTATAAGAACAGCGGCAATATTTTAACAGCAATTCTAGTTCACGCCACAGCCAATTTTCAGGGACTTTTGCAGATGGGACAAATCGCAAAATGCATAGAAACAATAATATTAATTGTTTTTACAATAATTATCGTTAGTTTAAATAGAAAAATGTTTTTTGACAAATTCCCGCCACAAATTGGATATTTCGGCCCAAACACCGTTGCGCATCAAGATAGTTCCCTCCCTTTGAGGGGGCTGTGATCGGGACAAATCTAAATGCCTGCTCCGGCAACCTGAGTTCACCTGTCATTCCAGGTCATAAGGATTGCTCAAACTGCTTTTAGGGCACTTTTGTTGCGATTTTTTGCAGCAATGTTATAAGGTTTTTGGGGTTTCTCGCCTTTCAGGAGCCTTTGCTAGGAATCTGACTTAAGAGATCTCAACCGGAATAATGCATCGAGTGGTGCGCAATGCATCCGCCGTGGTGCATGATCCGTTAATAGCTCCTTCACCCCTGCGTTACGCACTTCCAATCACGTTTGATCATTTCCCTTATTCTCCCCGCGCGCTCAGAATAGAGTGAGATACTCTCCCAGTTCGGTTCTTTGCTCACTTTCTGCATCAGCAGGCTATCCCCGTTGACAAGGCTTGGCAGCATGCCACCGAGGAAATAGCCGTGTCCGCGCAAGATATCCGTCGCCGCAGGTGCAAATTGACTGGCGAGTGGCAGCCAGACTTGAAAGACCTCCACACCTTTTTCCCGCGCCTGGCTTTCCAAGCGGGCAATGAATGAGTTGAAATCCGGCCCGATGCTATCCATCGAAATCCGCGCGACCTGCGCCGCGTCGAAGACGTTCATGCCGCCCTGACTGCTTCCCTCAGCCGGTAAATCACTTCTCGAATACACAAAGGTGCGTTCCACCTTTAAACCGGCATAAAAGTACTCCAACTCATCCCGATAGACCAACGGCATATGAACGGCTTGCACTCCGGGTCCGTGCATGAAACATCCCAGTATCACGGAGGTGCGGCCAGATGCGTCCGGGCCCATGGCATAGGCAGACGCCGGCATGAGATCGACTTCAAGACCTGATTCTTTAAAATTAAGCTGCAAGCACATTTTCTGCAAATGGATATGGCTGCACACGGGTTCCCCGATAATTCCCTTCGCGCCGCAACGTTTCGAGGCAGTGACTATAGAATGCTCAAACACGCGAGCGAAGGTGCCCTTGCCGCGAAAAGCCGGCAGCACGGCTCCTGCTGCATTTTCATAGAGGTGAGCGGCGGAATCCAGAAGAACGAGCGCATCATGGCCAACGACTTCGCCGGCGGGTGTCCGGGCCACGCTGGAGACGATGCGACCGGCGGCGTTCTCCTCGATTAACCGGTCCGGGAGGTAATAAGTCCTGATGGGGTACCCCGGTCCGTAGACCTGGTGAAAAAGCCGGGCGATCCCAGGTGCGTCTTCGATACGGAAAAAATCAATCTCTATTTCCTGTGTCGTTGTGTCTGAAGCTGGAGTTTTGCTCATTGTCCATCCTCATCCCGACGTCATCCTGAATAATGCGTCAACTTGACTGTTAAAAAATGATGAGCCTATTTCCGGGTCAGATTCCATCCAAAAAGCTCATGGAATGCCGAACGTCCTTAAATCATACGATATTCCAACTCCGCTATCAAACTCTTTCCCCAAAGCCAATCGTAGGGGCGGATCTACCTTCAGATGATAAGGCATTTTTTGTAAGTGTTCACCACGAGAGCACGAAGAAGAAGCAAGAGACCAGACGGGTGTGGAGACCAGGCATTTCGCCCCCTATCTTCTTCGAGGCCTTCACCCCGCTGCGTTCCTCCTTCGTGGTGCATAAAATTATTTGCAAGGTGCTGTACACAAGTCTGTTTAACGAGGAGAAAGGGATGATGCAGCAACCGCAGGCTGCGCCGGCCGAGGTCACTCAGGGGCGGACCATACTGGGGCATCCGGCCGGCTTGTTCGTGCTCTTTTTCACCGAGATGTGGGAGCGCTTCTCCTACTACGGGATGCGCTCGCTTCTCGTCCTCTATATGGTCGACCACCTGTTCCTGCGTCCCGAAACCGGGCAGAGGGTGCTCGGGTTGGGTCTCGTTAAAGGCGGGCTCGAAGCGGTCTTCGGGCCGCTTGCGCCACAACCGCTCTCCTCGCAGATCTATGGGCTCTACACCGCGTTCGTTTACCTGACCCCCTTCTTCGGGGGGATGCTCGCGGACAGGGTAATCGGCCAGCGCCGCGCCGTGATCCTCGGCGGCGTCCTGATGGCGATCGGCCATTTCCTCATGGCCGTCGAATCGCTATTCTTCCCCGCGCTGCTGTTCCTGATCCTCGGCAACGGCGCCTTCAAGCCGAACATCTCGACACAGGTCGGAAGCCTCTACCCTCCAGGTGATCCTCGGCGGGACCGCGCCTTCACGATCTTCTACATGGGGATAAACCTCGGCGCGTTCTTCTCGCCGCTTGTCTGCGGCACGCTCGGTCAGCGGCTCGGCTGGCATTACGGCTTCGCTGCCGCAGGCGCCGGCATGGTGGCGGGCCTCTGCCTCTACCTCTTCGGGCAGCACACCCTCTCCCCCGACCTCCTCATGAGGACGGCGGGACGGCCGCGCGCGAGGGAGCCGCTCACGCACGACGAGTGGAGACGGGTCCGGGCCCTGGTGCTGCTCTGCGCGCTCAACATCATCTTCTGGGGAATCTACGAGCAGCAGGGCAACACGTTGCAGCTCTGGGCCGACCGGAATACGAACTGGAACTTCCTGGGCCTGGACATCCCCTCGACCTGGTTCCAGGCGTTCAATCCCCTCCTGATCTTCCTCCTGGCCCCGCTCCTGAACATATTCTGGTCCCGGCAGTCCAGAAGGCGCTCGGAGCCGTCGAGCATCATGAAGATGGCCCTGGGTTGCTTCCTGGCTGGCGCGGCTTACGTGGTCATGATCCTCGCCGCGCAGGGGACGGGGCCGGAGGAGCGCCGCAGTGTGGCCTGGCTCATCGGGACGATTTTCATCCTAACCATGGGAGAACTCTATCTTTCTCCTATCGGCCTCTCGCTCGTGACCAAGGCGGCGCCCGCGCGCATCGTGTCGATGATGATGGGTATCTGGTTCCTCTCGAGCTTTTTCGGCAACTACTTATCCGGATTCCTAGGCACGTTTTGGGAGCGGATGCCCCGTGAAGCCTATTTCGTGATGCTAACGGCACTGGGCCTCGTCGGGGGGGTAGCGATTTGGTTGCTCGGGCGTCCGCTCGAGCGGGTCGTCTCGGGACATGACGGGACGGCCTCTCAGGAGTGGAGTTGATGGCAAGCAGGGCTGTGAGCATCCATACTTTTGAGTAATACTTTCATTCGCTTGAGGATTTTGCTATCTTTTAGGTAACTGGTTGTTCCGCACACCTTTTCATGGAGGGAGTGGCATGGCTGAAGCGGCAACATTGGAGAGGCTCCTGGAGTTGGCAAAGCAGCTTTCAGCAGTCGACAAGATACGCCTCATCGAGCGTCTTGCGCCACAGATCGAGTACGAACTGAAGTCTTGCAATCCTGTTGAGCGGAAACCGCTGCGAGGCCTATGGAGTGGTGTGGATCTTTCCGAAGAAGATATTGCTCAGGCACGGCGGGAAACATGGACCGAGTTTCCTCGTGAGGATATCTGATGCCGGACTATGTTACAGATACTCATAGCCTGATCTGGTACCTGGAAGACAGCCCACGCCTTGGTCCTGCAGCCAGAGAATGCTTTGAAGCTTGTGACCGTGGGGAATCCACCATCCATGTCCCGACAATCTGCCTGGTGGAGATCATCTATCTACAGGAAAAAGGCCGTATTCCGGCTGAAATGAAGCGACTGCTGGACGAAGAACTGAGAAGCGGTTCTGCGGGTATCCTGCTGGCTGATTTGTCGGCTGAAGTGGTCGAGATGCTCTTAAGGGTGCCCAGGAGAGATGTCCCGGATATGCCTGATAGAATCATTGCCGCCACCGCCCTCCATCTCGGACTTCCTTTAATCAGCCGGGACCGTAAGATTAGAGTCTCAGACGTGGATACGATCTGGTAAATTTCCGACGTGTTCTTTTCGTAAAACAGCTTTGGCCATAGTACCGTGAATACGAAGTTTTTATCCGGCCCAGGTCCATCCAACCATACGGCTTGCAGTGGACACGCACTCAATGGAAAAATCACCGGTGTAACCCATAGCCTACAGTCGCGTGGTTGCATTCCGCTGTAGCCGGCCGTTAGGCTCCACTTGACAAGGATTTTTTGGACATCGGCCAAAAGCTCGGGATGTATAGGTTGCAGTATGCAGTAGTAGATAATCAACGCTGTGAACCATTCCCCGGCGGTCGTGGCAGTTGTCCAATTTGTGGATCTGCTATGGTAGCTAAGTGTGGATCGCGGAACATACATCAGAGGTACACCACTCCAGTCTGACCGGCGCTGAGCGTTTGTCCCGCGAGACCTTTTATCGTAAATCTGTTCGGAAAAGTTTTGGTGGGCTGCGCTCCGTTTACGCCCGCCACCCCACCTACAAGTCTTTTCATAGTTTCAAGGGTGTCCCGGAGGGACATGAATAACTGTCTGGGTCATTGATGCGCAAATACGAATCCTGGGGGCCTAATACGGACCGGAAAGCGGCAAAATACGAGGAAAATCCATGAGGAACAAGGCTTTTCTCGCCGTGTTATTAGCGCTTGCGACAATAGTGACGATGACGTCCAATGTGCATGCCGCAGCGGAAGACCTGCTTGACGCTGTTAAGGCAGGAGACATTGCTGCAGTCCGCCGGTTCCTGGAACGGGGCGCGAACGTAAATGCCAGGGATGAGTACCGGGAGACGCCGTTGCATCATGCCGCTTATTGGGGCAAAACCGAGGCTGCGGCATTGCTCATCCGGAAAGGCGCAAAAGTAAATGCCAGGGATGAGCACCAAAGGACGCCGTTGCATGATGCCGTTTATAGCGGCAAGACCGAGGTTGCGGCATTGCTCATCCGGAAAGGCGCAAAAGTAAATGCCAGGGATGAGTACCAGGAGACGCCGTTGCATCATGCCGCTTATTGGGGCAAGACCGAGGTTGCGGCTTTGCTCATTCAAAAAGGCGCAAAAGTTAATGCCAGGGACGAGAACGAAGAGACGCCGTTGCATTGGGCCGCTGAGGACCAGACCGAAGTGGCCGCATTGCTCATTCAGAAAGGCGCAAATGTAAATGCCAGGGACAATTACCAGGAGACGCCGTTGCATCATGCCGCTTCCCGGGGCAAGACCGAGATTGCGGCATTGCTCATTCAGAAAGGTGCAAAGGTAAATGCCGGGAACGAGGACCAATGGACGCCGTTGCATCATGCCGCTTTTGCGGGCAACACCGAGGTTGCGGCATTGCTCATTCAGAAAGGCGCAGACGTAAATGCCAGGGGCGTGAATCAAAAGACGCCGTTACATTGGGCCGCTTTTGCGGGCAACACCGAGGTTGCCGCTTTGCTCATTGAGAAAGGCGCAGACGTAAATGCCAGGGACGTGAACCAAAAGACGCCGTTGAATTGGGCCGCTTCTCAGGGCAACACCGAGGTTGCGGCATTGCTCATTCAGAAAGGCGCAGACGTAAATGCCTTAAATGGGAAACATTGAACCGGTTATCCCTGAGCCGGAGCCCACCGGTTACCGCCGGGAATTTTTTGGCGTGTTCATTTTATCAGGCACTGAAGGCTGATCGTCTTCTAAGGCTGTACACCTATTATGATTTCGGAACCAGAGCGGCTTTCGAAAGAAGCTCTACACACTGCGTCTGATACAAAGTATCAGAGGAAGCCCGTCACCCTTTTTTCCGCCACAATCCTGGTTATTGCCAACATGATCGGGACCGGTGTCTTGACGACACTGGGTCTTCAGCTGATCAGCGTTCATTCTGTTCCTTCCGTACTGTTGTTGTGGGTCGTGGGCGGCATGAGCGCTTTCTGCGGAGCGCTTGCGTACGGAGAATTGGGAGCCATTATGCCGAGGTCAGGAGGGGAGTACCCCTATCTAAGCAACATCTATCACCCGGCCGCCGGCTTTCTTTCAGGATGCGCTTCCTTCGTGGCGGGCTTCGCCGCTCCAATCGCACTTGCTGCTATCGCGCTGGGCCACTACATGCACGCCGTTTTCCCGGAGATCAATAAGACGGCGGCGGCCGTTTCAGTAATCGCAGTCCTCACCATGATTCATCTCGTGGATGTGAGGTTCGGCTGCCAATTTCAGAATGTTTTAACGGCAAGCAAAATTCTGCTCATTGTCGCATTCATTACCGCAGGTTTTTTCACCCCACATCCGCAACAGGTTGTCCTGTGGGAGGGAAAAGAGGTGGAAACGATCTTCAGCCCTGCATTTGCCGTTGCTCTCGTGTATGTATCCTATGCCTACTCGGGCTGGAACGCATCGGCTTACGTTGCCGGTGAAGTTCAAAAGCCTGAGCGAAACCTTCCTGTATCCCTCTTTGTGGGGACTCTCTTCGTGTCGATATCCTACGTTCTGCTCAACTTCATCTTTCTTTATACCGTGCCGGTTCAGCAACTCACCGGCAGAATCGACGTGGCATACCTGTCCGCTAATGCCGTATTTGGACTAAGCGGCGGCAGGATCGTTACCCTGTTGATCTGTTTGGCCCTTATTTCCAATCTCAGTTCCATGATCATGGCGGGACCCCGGGTTATCCAGGTAATGGGCGAGGATATCGGCGCTTTAAGACTTTTTGCCAAAAAGAACAGAAGAGGCTCACCTGTCTATGCCATTCTCCTACAGTCGTCTTTTGCCTTGCTTCTCACAGTCACTTCGACTTTCAATGCCATATTGATTTATGTGGGCTTTACCCTGACCCTGTTCGCCTTCCTGACCGTACTGGGGGTATTTGTGTTGCGTGTGAAGAAGCCCGGCATCAAAAGGCCTTTCAAAATGTGGGGCTATCCCGTAACGCCTGCATTTTTCCTGGTGTTGAACGGCTGGATGCTTTGCTACCTGATGATCCAAAGGCCTTTCCCTTCTGCGGTTGGTCTTTTGACTGTGGGATCGGCGCTGCTATTGTACAGCCTGCTGGCGAAACCCGCAAAGATCACCTCTCAGAGTGAGGTTTTCAAATGAGGATCCCCAAAAGAAATTTCTTTTCGCAAAGCCTCATTCTTCTAATTTTTTCCGGCTTTCTTTTTTCTTCATATACTCTTTCCTCGTCGGGGTCCGAGACCGGTGGAAATACACCACCGGGCAAGGAGCTTCCAAGCCGCCGGGCCTCTTACGCACAATCCGCCGCGCTTATTGCGGGCATTCGCACTCCGCATAGCATCCTGGCACCTTTTGAAACCAGACCGGTTTGGACCGAATTCGCCAAGTCCTTCGACCAAAGCTGGGAGAAATACGACAAGATGCAGTTGGCGCCAATGAGGGAGTGGGCCGCCGGCGAGCTGGCCAAACCAATGTCTTCCGGGTTCACCGTATTTTATCCATTCAGCGGGCCGGATTTTGTAAATCCTTACACCCTTTTCCCCGGCGCAGGGACCTATATCCTGATGGCGTTGGAACCCATCGGCAAGATCCCTGATTTCCAGGCCATGAGCCAGAAGGACTTCGATTCTTTTTTTGCGGACATCCGGAAGTCGCTCCATGATCTTCTGAGCTTCGACTATTTCATCAGCGCACACATGCACGCAGGCATGGAAAGCAAAGAACTCAACGGTGTTCTCCCTTTTCTTCTATTCTGTACGGCGAGGGAAAAGACCCGTATCCTCGATATCGAGTATTGGTTCATGGAGCCGGACGGAACGATTCGGAAAGTCCCCGGCTTTGAGAGTGGCAAGCCCGGTCCGACAGGCGCCATTCCAGGAGTACGGATTCTCTTTGAAAGCGCAGGCTCACCGGGGAATAAGCCCCAGACACTCTACTACTTTCGGCTGAATCTTTATAATTCCACCTTTCGGCGGAACAGCCATTTTATTGCTTTTTTGCAGAACTTTGGGCCGCTTATTACCTTCATGAAATCGGCGTCTTATGTGATGTTCGATCAAAAGGCCTCGATGGCGAGGCAGTTCGTTCTCGATCAAAGCCGCTATATTCTGCAGGAAGATTCGGGAATTCCGGTCAGGTACTTTGACCCTTCAGTCTGGGCTTTGCAATTTTACGGCACTTACAGCCAGCCCATATCGACTTTCGAAGATGAATACCAGGCGGATCTTTCCAAGATATACGAAACCGGCAGGGACATCAAACCCCTGCCCTTTGGAATAGGCTATCACTTCCAGGTGGACACGGCCAACCTGCTGTTCGCAACCAGGAAATGACGGCCAATGCCCATATCAAGTCCAATACCAATCAATTAGAGAGAAGCAGGACTGAGGACTGAGCAAAAGCGGCGATGGTGCGCGCAGCTCTTCCTGAGCTTCCTTTTAATGCATCGGGCGGGGGAGTGGCGCCCGCTGGAACGACAATGTGACAAGCACCTTCAGGAAGAATTGGATAGTAGTTTGAAGCAGAATGAATTTTGGCGCCACCTTATAGAAGAGAAGAAGATGACGGTAGTGGTCGTCGACCTTTCGGACCTTGATGCTGTGCGCCTTGCGGCGGTGAACGGAGATACTATGATATACGCCGCCAGTTTGCCCAAAATCCCTATCTGCCTGGCCGCTTTACCTCCAGAGCGGACTTTATGTTTTCGTAAACTGTACGGGCAAAGGAATTGAATTTCTCTGCATGGGCCAGGGAGGGCATTCCATTTGGGAGAAGTCCGAGATTGCCGGGATAGCGGGCATCGACATAAAGTTTGTCCAGCATCTCGATGATGAGAAGGTCGGCATCAATTTCGCTGTAAGGCTTCACGATTTCAAAGAGTCTCTCCAAGCTGTGTACCCTGACTGAGCCAAGTTCATACTCCTCAATTGCCGCTTTAAGCACCTTTTCAACAGCCTGTTGAGCATGGAAAGCAACCATGTGTGTCAGGTGCTTATCCCGCCTAATTCGTTCGATGACGCGAAGATCGTCCTCTGCGGCTTTCAGCCACTCCTCAGTGAGCTTTTTCATACAAAACCTCACCGCGTTCCGCGATCTCCCTGGCGAACATGCTCCCCTGCCGGATGAATTCCTCATGCATCGGTTTTGTGTGAACAATCAGGTCTATCGGTATGCGCTTCTTAATTTCCCGCAGGACCGAGGACACACGATGATAGTGCTCCATGTTCTCTTCAAAGCTCTGGGGTATGGAACCGTCATCGGTAACAACGAGAAGATCGATGTCGCTATTGAGCCCTGGAGCGCCCCCGGCGTAGGAGCCGAAAACAATCACCTTTTGGATATTGTCGCCTTCGGCTAACCTGGAAAGAATCTCCTGTCTTATTTCTTCCTGAATCATAAGATCAGCTCTCATCGGCCTTTTTCTATCCAGCCCAGTTGATTTTCCCGTGAGTGGAAAGCATTATATCATATGGCAATTCAATCAGCGGAAAAGATTTGACGTTTTGAATACGCTGATCATTTCAACTGAAATAATGCACAATTACACAGCCGGGTCGGGACCGACTTTTACGAGCATCTTGCCGAAGTTTTCGCCTTGGAAGAGGCCGATAAATGCCTTGGGAGCACTTTCAATGCCTTCGACGATCGTCTCTTTCCAGTTTATCCTGCCCTCACGAATCCACCGGCCCATATCGGAGGAGAACCGCGCAAGCTTGTCCATGTGATCGAGCACGAGAAACCCCTTGAGGGTCAAGCTCCTGGTAACCGCCAAAAACAGATTCCATGGCCCCGGTTCCCTTTGGGTGGCGTTGTACATTGAAATCATGCCGCAGAGCACAATTCTCCCGAATGGCCTCATGTTATCCAGTGCGGCTTCCAAATGTTTCCCGCCCACATTTTCAAAGTAAATGTCGATACCTTCGGGACAAAGTCCGGCAAGTTCGGCAGTTAAATCGCCAACCTTTTTGTAATTGACGGCAGCGTCTATTCCCGCCGTTTCAAGGAGCCATGAAATCTTTTCATCGGACCCCGCGCTGCCGACGACACGGCAACCCTTAATTTTTGCGATCTGAGAAACTATTGAGCCGACAGCACCCGAGGCAGCCGAAACAAAGACGATATCGCCTTCCCTGGGCATACCGATATCGAGAAAGCCCACATATGCGGTTAAACCCGGCATGCCGAGCGGACCGAGATAGGTGTTAACGGGCGCAACAGCAGGGTCGATCTTCGTGAGATCCGAGCCATCGGAAATGTAGTATTCCCTCCAACCTTTCATGCCCAGTGCGTAGTCACCCTGCTGAAACTTATCATTTCTTGAAATTAAAACCTGTCCAACGCATCCTCCCTCCAAGGGCTTGTATAGCTCAAAGGCAGGGAAATAGCTTTTCCCTTCGTTCATGCGCCCCCGCATGTAAGGATCAACGGACATGTATATGTTTCTTATCAGAACTTCCCCCTCACCCGGTTCGGGTATCTCTACCTCCACGAGATTGAAGTCATCTTCTGAAGGCATTCCGACCGGCCGCTTTTTTAGCCGAATCTCTCGACTTGTAATTTGAGCCATACAATTTCTCCTCATGTCAAAAAATCATCATTTGAAACAGAATCAAGATAATCACGATTTAATGGCCCTCAACCGAAACCGGGCGTCATACTCACGAGAACGTGGGGCATATGTTTTCAAAAACACACACTCTTTTGAAACATAAATGTTCCATATTATCGGTTAAATTCACAAAACCGTTCTACTTTTTGAAGCTTTCCGGGGAAATTCGAAGCTGCTGCGCCGAAAATGGCATAAATCTGATTCCTGCTTCACAGATAGTTTCCAGGCCAATCGGCGAAGGATAAAGGCGGATGGGCGCCTCGAAAAATTTTCCGCCGCCAAGTTTGGCATGACTTTTGACTCTGTTATACTTCATTATGGAAAGAAGAATAAGGGAAACCGAACTAAATGTCATATTCGAAACGTGCCGGGTTATCGGGCAGGCCCTGAAACTCGACCAGGCCCTCGACACCATTCTTGCGATCCTATCATCATCGCTGGCCATGAAGCGCGCAACTGTCACTCTTAAAGATGAAGAAACCGGCTATCTCATAATCCGCGCTTCTCACGGTCTCACAGAAGCGGCGAGAAAGCGGGGTGTCTATCGCGAGGACGAGGGGATAACCGGCCTGATCTTTCGGACCGCCCAACCATATATAGTACCGGACATAAGCACAGAGCCCCTGTTTTTGAACAAGACACGCTCAAGGCACATTCAGAAGGAGTCCGTAAGCTTTCTTGGCGTGCCCATCCTGCTGCACGGAAAGCCGATAGGCGTGCTCCATGTGGACAGGCTTTTCGGGGATGAAGTGCCTTTCGATGAAGACATCCGGCTGCTGTCAATCATTGCGACCCTGATAGCGCAATTTGTAAGCCTGAACCTCCAGGTCAGGCTGCGGGAAGCGAAGCTTCTGATGGACTGTGCTTATCCGGGCAAAAGAAACTCAGAGACTCAGACCCGCTTCTTCATGGTCGGCAAAAGCCCCTCCATGGTAGTTGTGCAGCATCAGATGGAAAAGGTTGCTCCGAGCAAGGCGTCAGTTCTTCTGCTCGGAGAGTCCGGAACGGGCAAGACCCTGGTCGCCAAGATCCTGCATGAATTGAGCACGAGGTCCGGATCTCCGTTCGTGAAAATCAACTGCGCATCTTTGCCCGAGAACCTGCTCGAGTCGGAACTGTTCGGTTACGAAAAAGGGGCCTTCACGGGAGCGGTCAGATCGAAGGCGGGCAGAGTTGAAGAGGCTGACGGCGGCACCATCTTCCTGGATGAAATCGGCGAACTCACGCTGCCGCTCCAGGCAAAACTGCTCCGCTTCCTGCAGGAAAAGGAGTTCGAGAGGCTGGGCAGCGCGATTACCAAGAAAGTCGACGTACGGGTTCTGGCCGCCACGAACAGAGACCTTGCCGCCGGGGTGGCTGAAGGCACTTTTCGGGAGGACCTCTACTACAGGCTGAACGTCTTCCCCATTCATGTTCCCCCTTTGATGGAGCGAAAGGATGACATCCCGGACCTTCTGCGCCATTTCGTCGGGAAGATATCTCAGGAGTATGGCCGCAATGTTGAAATATCTAAAACCGCAATGGCCGTTCTCACCAAATACGATTGGCCCGGAAACGTACGGGAGATGGAAAACCTGATCGAGCGACTGGTTATCATGGCCGATGGCGATCAGATCGATGCGAGCCTGCTGCCTTCATTTTTGAGCGGACAGGGTAACGCTCAGAGTGCAGAACAGCCTCTTTCGCGAATCGAGGAGATCGAACGAAAGGAAGTTCTGGCAGCCCTGGAGCGCAACAGATGGAATCAGACGCGCACTGCAAGAGAACTGGGCATTACACTCAGGCAGATTTCGTACCGGGTCAGGAAATTCGGATTGGACAGTCTGTCGGCAAAGTACAGAAGAGACGCCTGAGATGCATTTGAGCCTGCGTGTTTTTCGGATCTTTGTGTTTCTGCGTCCGGGAGTCAGGGGCCGAGTCGAAATTGTCGGTTTGACCTTGCCCCTCCGGTAATGTTATGGCATCATCCGCTTCCAAAATAGGTCCAGGTGATTTAAATTAAAAAAACACCGCTTTATGCGGTTTTGATTTTCCTGGTGAGGATGGTTTAATTGAGCAGAACAGCGACAGCCAAGCAGCAACACTTTGAAAATGAGAAAACTGAACAGCAAGAATGCATTTCATCGCCGACTGAGAAATGCCGGCACAGTCAGCCCCGCCCCGCCCCCGATTCCAAGCCCAGTGCCCCTAAGGGACGCCTGGCCTCGCTGGACGCCTTTCGCGGCTTTACAATCGCCTTGATGATACTCGTGAACAGCCCCGGGGACCCTGCGGCCGTCTATTCAAATTTGAGCCATGTGGACTGGAACGGATGGACTTTTGCCGACTCTGTCTTTCCGTCCTTTCTTTTCATAGTTGGAGTTTCGATCGTCTTTTCATTTGCAAGGCAAAAAGAAAAAGGCATACGAAATTCGGCATTTATGGTCCGGCTCCTGAGGCGAACGATCATTTTGTTCGCGCTTGGGCTTTTTATTAATCTGTTTCCGGCATTCCACCTGTCGACGATCCGCATACCCGGAGTCCTGCAAAGAATTGCCCTCTGCTATTTTTTTGCTTCCCTGATTGTCCTGAAGGCGGATTTGAGAGGCCGCATCTTATGGCTTATCGGCCTGCTTGCCTCCTACTGGCTGATGATGCGGTTCATACCAGTGCCGGGGATCGGCGCCGGGGTGCTTGAGCCGGGGCAAAATTTTGCCGCCTGGGTCGATTCGCATTTTCTGAGCGGGCACATGTGGTCATATTATGATGGGGAATGGGACCCGGAAGGGATCGTGAGCACAATTCCCGCAATCGCCACCACTCTGTTCGGGGTGCTGACGGGACAATGGCTCAGGTCTTCTTTGCCCGAGCGCAGGAAAGTTGCCGGAATGGTATGCGCCGGCGTGGTTCTGCTCATCGCCGGTTACATTCTCGATCGCTGGCTGCCGATAAACAAGAGCATTTGGACGAGCACTTTCAGCATATTCATGGCCGGGCTGGGCTCTTGTTTGCCTGGCATTCTTTCACTGGTTGATCGATGTCGCAGGATTTTTCTCGATGGGCTAAACCTCTTATTATTCTCGGCCTGAATCCCATCACCGTATATGTGCTGTCGGAAGTCTTCGATACCGCACTCAGGATCCGTGAATCTGTCCATTTCCAAGGGACGAGTGATAGACTGCCAATCATACGTGTTCGGATATCTGTGCATCCTTAATTGCAAAACCGGAAACCGCTTCTTTGCTCTACGGGCTCCTGATTCTCCTGCTTATGTTTCTGATCGCATGGATTATGTGGCGAAAGCGGATTTTTTTAAAGATCTAGCCCGGTTTATGTCCGGAAAGGGTCATCTCCCGCCGGCAATCAGCAGTCGGCTCACTGGAAAATCCTTCTAAGATGGACCAAGTTCAATCAACATTGCAGGAAGGTTTTCCGAGGGGCTGTGCCAAGCGGAAAAGTTGGAGGACTAGAAACTCACCCGCCACTTCGTTCCCTCGGGGGAGTCTTCAAGGTGGATATGTTTTGCCTCGAGTTCCAGCCGGATCCGGTCGGCTTCGGCAAAGTTTTTTTCCTGGCGGGCTTTATGGCGCAGGGCTATAAGGTCGTTCAGCTCCTTTTCGCTGATGCCGGTCGTCTTCAGTTTGAGCCTTCTTTGCTGGTCTAAAAAGATCTGCGGTTCAAGCATCAGAAGCCCCAGAGTATTGCATTGCTTCAACAGGGCGTCTGCCGCCTTTCTGGCGAGCTGCGCGGCAGGGCCTTTAAGATTTTTTCTTCCGAATTTATCCAGAAAGCGCTGAAGGTTTCTCTGGAGGGCGAAAATATAGCCTATCGCCTGGGCCGTGTTGAAATCGTTGCCCATGGCTTCAGCAAACAATGCGGGGAGCGACTCCGCCTTTTCATACAGCTCCGGGTCCTGCTTTTTCAGGACCTCGCCGGAATACTCGGCGTCTTCCGGCTTGAGCCGCCTTTTGCTGCACGGCCTCGAGTCGTGCCGTAGAGGCGATCGAGCCCACGCTCGGCTTCCCCCACGGTTTCATCCGAAAAATCCACAGGGCTTCTGTAATGCTTGCTGATGACGAACAGCCTCAGCGATTCAGGATGCACATCCCGCAGCACATCGCGGATGGTAAAGAAGTTTCCGAGCGACTTGGACATCTTCTCGTTATTGATGTTGACGAAGCCGTTGTGTATCCAATAGCGCACGAAAGGCGCCCCAAAAGCCATTTCGCTCTGCGCGATCTCGTTTTCGTGATGAGGAAAGACCAGGTCCTTCCCGCCTCCGTGCACGTCGATGGTCGGCCCCAAATACTTGGTCGCCATAGCGGAACACTCGATATGCCATCCCGGCCTCCCCGGCCCCCAAGGGCTTTCCCAGGCAGGTTCTCCCGGCTTGCTTCCTTTCCAAAGCACAAAATCGAGCGGATTTATCTTGTTTTCGTCAACCTCGACCCTGGCGCCCGCCATCATGTCTTCCGTATCGCGCCCGGACAGCTTTCCGTAGCCCTGGAACCGGTCCACCCTGAAATAGACGTCTGTTCCGGCCTTATACGCAACGCCCTTTTCGACCAGCTTGCGGACGATTTCGATCATTTCAGGAATGTGCTCGGTTGCAAGAGGCTCGAAAGTGGGGCGCAGAAGACCCAGGCCGTCCATATCTTCATAGAAGGTCCGGATATACCGGTTGGCAATCGTGCGGTAATCGGTCCCTTCCTCGGCCGCCCGCCGGATGATTTTATCGTCGATGTCGGTAAAGTTGCGAACATAGGTAACCTGGTAGCCGAGGCTCAACAGAAACCGGTAGATAACGTCGAAGACAATTGCGGAGCGGGCGTGCCCAATGTGGCACAAGTCATACACGGTGATTCCGCACACGTACATTCGTTATCCTGCCGGGTTCCAGAGGAACGAATTCCTCCTTTTTCCCGGTCAGGGTGTTATAGATCTGCAAAGCCATTAACTGCCAATCCCCTTTTGAGCTATCCTCCGGGCAACCGAAGGAAATCATTTATCATTTGCCGGATTTAATTTACATCCTTTAAGGGAGTCCGAGCCACCGCCTTCTTATTGCTCTGCAGGTTCTTCGACGAGCGCGACCGCATATGCCGCAATCCCCTCCTCGCGGCCCGCAAACCCCAAGGTCTCCGTCGTTTTGGCTTTGATATTGATACAGTCCGGGGCCAGCCCGATTTGGCTCGGAAATTCTTTCGACCATTCGAGGGATGAAAGGAGAGAGCCTTGGCCTCTGGGCCACAATTGTGGAGTCGATATTTCTCAGCCGCAACCCTCGCCCTGTTAGAAGAGCCGCCGTCCTGTGCAGCAGTATCAGGCTGGATATGTCTTTGAATTCGGGACTGGTATCCGGAAAATGAGAGCCGATGTCCCCCAAGGCGGCCGCGCCGATCATGGCGTCGCAAATGGCGTGAAGCAAAACATCAGCATCCGAGTGGCCAAGAAGACCTTGTTCGTAAGGAATTTCAATTCCGCCGAGGATCAGCGGGCGCCCCGGAACGAGCCTGTGCACGTCATAGCCGAATCCAACCCTCATCAGAGCTCCCCCTTTCCGATTCTTGCGGAGAGAAACCATTCCGCCCACTGGAGGTCTTCCGGGGTTGTCACCTTTATGTTCGTGCGCTCACCTGGCACAATGGACACCGGGACTCCCATGCGTTCGACAAAAGAGGCGTCATCGGTCCCGGTCCATCCTGCCGCGACCGCTTTTTCGTAGGCGGCAACGACGATCTGCTTCCGGAAAACCTGGGGCGTCTGCACAAGCCAGATCTCATCTCGACACAAAGTCTCCCGCACTACGCCGTCACGGGCGCGTTTGACGGTATCCGTTGCGGGGATGGCCGCTATACAGGCGCCGGTCGGTCCGGGCGCCTTCCCACACCGCTTTGATAAGGCCGGGACTTGCGAAAGGGCGCACAGCGTCATGAATCATCACCCAGTCACATTCGGCCGGAAGCTTCTTGAGTCCGTTATAGACGCTGTCCCTCCGCTCGGCGCCTCCCGTTATTATTGAAATCTCGGGCACGCTCGAAGTTCGTTGGCCGCTCCAAGCGGACACAACCTCCCCGGCATCCGAGATATGCTCTTCGGCAACGATCAGAAAAATGATGGAGATAAAGGGCAGGTTTGCAAGCGCGCTCAAGGTATGAGCAAGTAAGGGCTTTCCGGCCAACCGGATAAACTGCTTGGGTATGGCGCCCCCCATCCTGGTCCCGCTTCCCGCAGCGGGCACGATGACGCATGTTTTCGGCATGTTTGACAAATAACCAGCGAGAAAAAATTAAAGGGAGCCCGGAGCAGGGCATAAGCCGGGTTCTGTTCCCTGAACGCCCGAAGGCAAACAGGGCATGATCATTCCTCTGGCCCCACCGTTACCGGCGGGATCAAGCGACCAACCCGAGAGCATCGGACGGGCAGCCCTCAAACGCTCTCCTATTCGGTCTTGCTCCGGGTGGGGTTTGCCTGGCTCCCGATGTCGCCACCGGGACCGGTGAGCTCTTACCTCACCGTTTCACCCTTACCCCTCGCGCGAGCGCGGGAGGCGGTTTGCTTTCTGTTGCGCTTTCCTCCTCGTCACCGAGACTGGGAGTTACCCAGCACCCTGCCCTGTGGAGCCCGGACTTTCCTCCAGCCACAACGGAAACGTGACCGGCGATCATCTGCCCTACTCCGGACACACTCTTAGTTCTCCGGAGGGCAATCCCTTTCGCTATAATATATTAGCAGATTTACCACTTTATGCAAACGCTCCTGCGGCTTTCTCCGCTTGCCCGGTGATTTCGTTGAGGGTTCGCTCAAGCTGGACACGGTACTCTTCGATTTCAGCCGATGAAGCCCCCCGCTCAACCTGTATCATGGGGCCCCAGGAAATAGCCACCCTGGCAAAAGGCTTCGGGAGCAAGGTCTTGTCCCAGGTTCGGAATCGCCAGCACCTGTCGGCGGCGATGCTGACCGGAAATATGGGACAGCCTGAGTACATGGCCAGAAGCAGCAGTCCTTTTTGGGCCACCTGCGCCGGTCCCTGAGACCCATCTGCCACGAACCCGCCTCCGGGACCGTTTCGAAAAGCAGAAATTATGCCTTTCAGCGCGGCGACCCCGCCCTTTCCCGGCGAGCCTCTGAAAGGAAAATACCCAAGCCTTTGCACCATCCGCGCGGCAAGCTCTCCGTCGCGGCTACGGCTGATTATGGTGAGGTAGCCCTGATCGCGGAAAAAATACAGGATGGAAGGATAGGAGAAATGCCAGAAGGCGGCGATCTTGGGCCCACTGCCATTCATTGCCGCCCGGTAATTCTCTTCCCCAACGATCTCAAACCGGCAGGTCCAGTGAAGAAGTCTAAGAGCCACGGCGGTAAGGTAAGGCAAAAATGGCATGTAATCCGCAATACTGCGGCGTTTTTGCAGTTTATCGTGTATATTTGAAGATCGGGTATCCATAATTTTTTGCATCTGTCTTGGCGCTTATCGGACTCTAAATGAGACTGCGTAATATAGCACTTATTGGATTTCGTGCAACGGGCAAGAGCACGGTCGGGGAAATTCTTGCCCGCAAACTCGGCAGGCAGTTCGTTGACATGGACCAGCGCCTGACCTCGGAAGCCGGGCGCGACATAGCGACATGGGTGAAACAGGATGGGTGGGATTCTTTCAGAAGATCAGAATCCGGCCTGCTTGGAGATCATCAGCGAGCAAACAGGACTTGTGGTCGCCACCGGAGGCGGAATTGTCCTCGATCCACAAAACCGCAGAGCGCTCCGCAAGCACTTTTTCACGGTCTGGCTCAAGGCCACGCCTCAAACAATTTACGCTCGATTAAGCTCAGACCCTGGATCACTTGGAACACGCCCTCCGCTCTCCGAGCTGCCGATAAAAGAGGAGATCGTAAAAGTGCTTGCCGAGCGTAAACCCCTCTACGCCCAGGTTGCGATCATCGAAATCGATACAGAGGGAAAACAGTCGATCCAGATCGCCGATGAGATCTTAACCCTTCTCAGCGAGAGATGTTTATAAGTGGAGCGCGGCCAGCTAAAACACAAAGCCGCGTCGTACGCCGTCAATGTGGCCTGCCGGCAAAACCTCATAGCACGCCCCCGGCCGTATCCAGCGCGAGCCGCGCGACCCGTGCGGATATGCCGGGGGCGCCGAGCTGATTGCGGATGTTCCTCAACTCCAGCCGTTGCTCGTCAAGAAGAGCCGGATTCATTAAAAGCTTGATGGCGCACTCGGCCAGGCGTGGTCCGGTAGGCTCCTCCCGCACGAATTCGGGGGCTATTTCCCTACCCGCTATCAGATTGGGCAGCCCGGCGAATTTAACCCGAATGAGCGGCTTAGCCGATTAGCCTGCTCAGCCTGGAGAGTTTGTAGAGCACTATCATGGGAGTTTCGAGAATCGCGGCTTCCAGGGTCACCGTTCCCGAAACGGTCAAGACCAGGTCGCAAGCCCTGATTGCGCTATAGGTATCGTTGTGCACGACCCGCACCGGCAGTGACCATCCGGCAGCCCTGCTTTCCATATCGCGTGCGTCCAGGGAGGATGCCAGGGGGATTAAGAACCTGGCCGCCGGGAATGACCGCGAAATGACTCGGCCGGCATCCATCAAGATGTCAAACATGAGATTAATCTCGCCCCGCCGGCTCCCGGGGAGCAGTCCGACAAGAGGCCCGTTGAACCGGTGATAGAGGCGGTCGCATCGAGTTTTGTCAGGCAAATCGGCCATTATGTCCACCAGCGGGTGGCCGACATAATCGACCTCCATGCCGTGGGAGGCATAGAAGGCTTTTTCGAAAGGCAGTATGACAGCCATCCGGTCAACAAGCCTTCTCATTTTATTTATGCGGCCTTCCCGCCAGGCCCAAAGCTGGGGGCAGATATAGTAGAAGACTTTGGCGCCTAATTTTTTGGCAAACTTTCCAAGAAACAGATTGAAATCGGGAAAGTCGATCAAGACGACCAGCGCGGGGCGGGTTGCGAGAAGATGGGACCTGATCTTTCGCCAGGCGCCATATATGGCCCGGATATGACCGGCGATTTCCGTTCCGCCCACAACCGAAAGGTTTCGATTATCAACTATGAGCGGAACGCCTGCGGCTTGCATGTGAGGTCCCCCGAGGCAGGAGAGGCGCGTTTGGGGGGCGATAGACCATATTGCGCGGACAAGATGGGAACCGTGCAGGTCCCCCGAGGCTTCTCCGGCGCTTATGAAGATTTCCAATTCCCGCTCTCCGGAAAAACGCGTTTAGCGCGCATTTGTTCCTCGATCCGGCTCGATATTTCAAGTGCAACGGCAAGAGCCCGGCGCCCCTGCTCGCCATCCACCTCAGGCCGGGCAGCCGTTCTGACAGACCTCAGAAATGCGCTGATCTCTTCTTCAAGGGAATCCTTCTCGATTATTTCGAATTCTTCCATCGAAAGCTGGGGAAAACCGTCCTCACCCGACTCGGCTTCCTTATAGACGGCATAGGCGCGTTTCGTGGCATAGTCAGCCGAAAAATAGCAATTCTCCTGGAAGATGCGCAGTTTCCTCATGTTCTTGATCGAGATCCTGCTTGCTGTGAGATTAGCGACGGCGCCGTTTTCAAACTCCATTCGAACGCTTGCGATGTCAGGAAGAGGACTGAGGGCGGAAACGCCGGAAGCATGAACGTCCTTGAGAGGGGCATTGATGATGCTGAGCACGATATCGATGTCGTGAATCATCAGATCGAGTACGACGTCTACTTCCAGACCTCTTTCATTAAAAAGAGTGAGCCGATGGGCTTCGATGAACATTGGGTCGCGCAGGCGCGGGCGAATGGCCGTAAATGCGGAGTTGAACCGCTCCAGGTGGCCGACCTGTAGAATTGCACCGCTCTTTTTTGCCGTTGCGATAAGTTCGTCGGCTTCCTCCAGGTTTCCTGTCATCGGCTTTTCGAGAAGAACATGCACCCCCGATGAGAGGAATTCCTTTGCGATAGCAAAGTGCTGGGGCGTGGGCGTAACGATGCTGACCGCATCGACCTTGCCGATGAGCTGCCTGTAATCGGTTAAGGCTTGGGTATTGACCTCTTTTGCCACCTGACGCCCGCGTTGCCTGTTTATATCGACTACAGAAACGAGATTGGCCTCAGGCAGCCTGGCATATTTTTGAGCGTGAAAGCGGCCGAGGTAGCCAACTCCGATCACGGCTGTCCGCACGGCGTCAGGCCAAGGGCTGCGGACTAAAATGGCTTTTGGGTGTTCCGCTTGTTCTTCTGAATACTCCGCACGCCGCCATCCGTTCTGGTCGGAAAGGGTCGATTCCAAGACCGCCAGCGCGTCTTTGTCCTGGTTTTCCTGGGGCCGAAATCCCTCATTTTGGATGAGTATCGAAATCCCGGCAGAATCCGCAACGTCTATCATTTTGTCCCGGTCGAATATCACCGTTTTCCCCGCTTCGAGAACAAGCACCCGTGCATTGACTCTTTTCATCACCCCAATGGTGTCCGAACCAACGGCTGGGACATCGAAGCGCAAATCCTGCATGGGCTTGCTGACCTTGACGATTACCGCGCCTTCCCCGCAAAGACGCCCTCCGCGCATAATGGTGGCGTCGGTGCCGTCTATTCCTTCAACGGCGAGCACAGCCTGGTTTTTCACCACGAGACATTGCCCAATGTCGAGTCTGCCGATCGCCTTGGCCAGGGTCCATCCGAAAGCTATGTCAGCCTGTTCGCGGCGGTTTGGTTTTCGGCGCGTGAGTATACCTTCAGGTGCGAGAAGTTCGGGCAGGAAAATGGTGGAGGGCTGTATAAGTATCCCCTCGGATTCCAGTTCATCTGCGAGAGCCCTCAAGAAGAGAGTCATCTTTCTTATTTCTCAGCCTGCTCAGAAATCGCACGGCCCTCCAGTCCGGCCGGATTTTCGAATACAGCCGGGTCTTGTTTATTCCCCCTGCCATGGCGGCATGGGTTATGCCGGCGCTCCTGAAAGTCTTTATAAGGCGGTTCAATTGCCCGAGTCTAAGTAAATGGAATTCGTCGACGTATTTGGAAAGAGCCGGATCGGTTTCGCCATCGAAGCCGACTGCAAGGACCCGGACCGAAGCCTGGCGTGCAGCATTGGCAAAGAGAAGCGGAAATTGCCCGCTGCCCGCAATAAGTCCGACTTCTCTAATCCTGCCTTCCGAACTCTGCGCATTTTCCACAGACATTACCTGGTTAAACCCCGCTGGGAATTAAATGAGACGAACTCGATAAGTCTTTCTACTTCCGGCAAAGGCTCAATCTCCTCGCGTACTTTTTGAACCGCCTCTACCAAGGGCAGGCCTGAGCGAAAGAATATCCTGTAGAATTTCTTGATCGCATGGATAGCTTTTTCGGAAAAACCGTTGCGTTTGAGGCCGATGAGGTTGGCGCCGTAGAGTTTGGCGCCAGAGGCGCCGGTGGCGAGCATATAGGGAGCAATGTCCATGCGCACTGCTGAAAACCCTCCGATACAACTGTATTCCCCTATTCTTACGAATTGATGAACAGCCACAATCCCGCCGATTACAGCACACTCGCCCACTTCCACATGCCCCCCCAGGGTAGCGGTATTTGCCATTAAAACCCCGTTCCCGATCTGGCAATCATGGGCAACATGGGCATAGGCCATCAGGAAGACCCCGTTACCGATCCGGGTTACTCCCTCACCTCTGGAAGTGCCTCGGTGAATCGTCACATTTTCGCGAATTATATTGTTATTTCCAATAATTACCCTTGTTTCCTCACCTGCGTATGTGATGTCCTGCGGAGCAAGACCTAACGAAACAAAGGGGAAAATGTGATTGTTTTCGCCTATTGTAGTTTTGCCTTCTATTACTATATGGTGTCCCACCACGGTTCCCGAACCAATGGTAACATCCGGGCCGATAATGCTGTATGCCTCTATGGTAACGTCTTCGGCAAGTTCGGCTTTCGGGGAAATTATTGCAGTCGGGTGAATCGACATCTTTTCTCCACTGTTTTTGAAACAGGATCTTCGGCCGGGCGCAAACCTTTCTAGTCGCCTTCAGTCTCCCCTGAGTTCACATCGACGTTTGCCATCAATTCAGCCTCGGCCACCAGCACATCATCCACAAAAGCTTCGCCCAGCATTTTGAAAAACCCGCTGCGTTGTTTCTGAAGTTTGACTTTCATAACAAGCCGGTCTCCAGGTCGAACGGGTTTGCGGAAACGGACCTTGTCCAAACCCGCAAAATAAAAAGGCTTGTGTTTATACGTGGGAAATACCGTGAAAACAAGAATGCCGCCGGTCTGGGCCATGGCTTCCAGGATGAGGACGCCGGGCATAATCGGATCGTTTGGAAAATGTCCCTGGAAAAAGGGCTCGTTAGCTGAAACGTTCTTGACTCCCACTATCGAATCGGAGGTATATTCGACAATTTTATCCACGAAGAGGAAAGGATAGCGGTGCGGAATGATTTCTCTAATCTGAGTTATGTCCATCATCCTTTTTCAGTACCTCCTCGATTCTGTGCACCCTTTCGTCCAGTCGTTTCAAGGCTTCCCTGAGCCTGGGCAGGCGCTGTATATTACCGTAAGTTCTGAGCCACTCATCATGGGGGACGCCAGGGTAGCCACCAGCAATAATTAGGTTGGGCTTGATGGAATGATGAATGCCCGCTTTTGCGCCGACTTTCACTCCGTCTCCAATCTGAACGTGGCCGACTACTCCGACCTGTCCGCCCAGGATCACCTGGTTTCCAAGCTGGCTGCTTCCCGAAATACCCACCTGTGCAACCAGAAGACTATCCTCGCCCACTGTGACATTGTGCGCGATCATGACGAGATTGTCGATTTTTGTGCCGCGCTTTATCCATGTCCTGCCAAAAGTTGCCCTATCAACCGTGGCATTAGCGCCGATCTCCACGTCATCGTCGATCTGCACTATGCCGGTCTGGGGGATTTTTACATGCCTGCCCTGTTCGTCCTGGGCGTATCCGTATCCATCCGCACCGATTACAGCGCCCGCATGGATAATAACCCGGTTGCCGATGATGCACCCCTCGAGGATGCAAGCCCTGGGGTGTATCAGACACCTCTCGCCGATTCGGACCCCTTTGTCCAGTAAGCGCCAGCTCCTATCTTGGTCCCGGCGCCTATCTGCGAATTGTTTCCAACATGCGCAAACGGGCCTGCCGAAACTCCCTCCCCGAACAACACACCCTCGCCGATAAAAGCGGTCGGATGTATTCCGGCTGCCTCTGCCGAATCCGGCAGAAACAACTGGGCCGCTTTAGCCAGAGCCAGGTAGGGATTCCTGGTGATGAGAAGATTGCATTCCAGTTCCCGGAATTCCGAAGACACAATCAGAGCCGATGCCCTGCATTCTGAGAGCAGATGACGATAGCGGGAATCGACCAGAAAACTCAATTGCCCGGAGGTTGCGCTGTCCAGCGCCCCTATGCCGGTGACATGCAAATCCGGGTCCCCCTTGACCTCCGCATCCAGCAGACGGCTAAGTTCGCCAAGCGAAAAGGATTCCCTGTACCTTAGATTATTATTCGCACCGGTTTCCATATGGCAAAATAGACCACTCATAGGAAAAATGACCGATAAATCGCGGGCATGGCCAGGTCCTGCACAATCTCCGCAAGGAATCATCTCAGCCCGGCATTAAAAGGGCGGGACCCGGTCCCGCCCTCTACAGGAAATCGACCTCGATAATGCTCAATCATTTAGAGGACGATTTGTCCAGTTCGACGGCAATCCGCTTGGTCAGATCTTCTTTTTCATTGCCTTCGAAATACAGAACGCTCTTTTCAATAATAAAGTCATATTTCTCATCTCTGCCGATCTTGTTCGCTACATCACGCACTTTCTTTAGAATAGGCGCCCTGGCGGCATTTGCCTGCTCATTGAGTTTAGCGCTTGATTCGGAGCGCATCTTCTGCAATTCCGAGTACATGTCGGTTAATTCTTTCTCCTTGCGGCTCCTGGCTTTTTCGTCCATTGCGTCTTTTTTTTTCTCGTATTCATCCTTGGCGGTCATAAATGCGCGCCCCTTCTGCTCCAGCGCGCTGCCAAGACTTTCCTCCTCTTTTTTCATCTCCTCGAGAAACTTTTTGCCCGTCTCTGATTGCGTCATCGCCGCCTGGAGATCAAAATAACCAATCTTCAGCGGACCACCGGCTGCAACCGCATTCACAGAAAAGACCAGGGCAATGCCCGCCGCCACCAGGACACATCCAAAAAATCTCTTCATTTTTTTCGACTCCTTAAAAGAATGCTCCGGCAGAAAACTGAAACTGATAGGGCTGGTCGCCCTCACGTTTGTCAAGCACGTACCCCAGCTCGATTCGAAGTGGTCCGAAGGGCGAATTCCATCGGATACCTGGGCCAACGTCTTCCCTGAAATTCGAAGGATCTATACTCTGCCCCTCAGGGAATGCATTTCCGGCATCGAAGAACACCACTCCCCGTACGCCATACTTTTCCACTAACGGGAAAAGGAGTTCGCAGTTGGCGACCGCGTACTTGTCGCCGCCATACACCAAGCCGTAAGAATCCAATGGTCCAACCTCGCCGAACTGCCAGCCGCGAAGTGAATTTATGCCTCCGAGGAAATAGCGTTCAAAGATAGGAAAGCCATTCATGCCTCCAGGCGCATTCTCAAACCCTATCTTCACCACGCAAATGCCCGACGAATTTCCAAAAAAGCGGGTAATAAACGCCCGACGTGGTACTCTTGCTTAAAAAGGTCGTAGTCGCCGCCCAAGCGCTTTAGAGTCGTACTCGAAAGAGGCGCCGAAATAGGTGCCTTTGGTGGGCAGAAAAGGATGATCGGTTGTATTTCGTTCGAAACGCAACGCCAAACCCGCTCTTGACCTCGAAGCTGTTCAGATTCCTCATGAAAATTGGGATCGACCGAAGCCACCGCATCCAGGTTATCAATTTTTGCGTCTTCCCAGCCGTAGAACACGGTCAGATTGCTGTACTGGCCTAAAGGATATCCGGCACGCAACTTGAACCCGACGGAGTCCTTTGTAAAATCCTGATATGCCCTGATCCAGTCGTATATGTCGATTCCGCCTGACAGCGGGGTTCCGAAAAGCCACGGCTTCGTATAACTCATTATGTAACGTGAGGCCAGTTGGCCCAGGTAGGCCTTGAGGGAGATGGAATCGCCTGTTCCGAAAAGGTTTTTCTGCTGTATCTGGCCTGTCACAAAAAGGCCGTCCTCAGAAGAGTAGCCGCCGCCAAAGCTTATCGTACCGGTCTGCTTTTCTTTTACTTTTACATTCAGATCCATCACATCCTTTTGTGGCGTATCGACCGGAACAATGTCGACCGTCTCAAAGAAGTCCAGCTTCTTGAGCCTGGTCAGTGCTCTCCTCTAATTTCTTCGCGCTGAAAGTATCGCCTTCATATATCTTCATCTCGCGCCGAATGACGTTGTCCCTCGTTTTCGTATTACCCGTAACAAAAATCTGACCAATCCGCACCTTCTCCTTCATAGTGACATTAAAAGCGATTTCGGCCGTATGCTTTTCAGCATCGCGTTTGATTCGAGGGTCAACATCAACCCGCGCATAGCCCTCGTTCATATAGGCCAACTTTATCAGGTCCATGTCGTGGCGGACTTTTTCACGGCTGAAATAGTCTTTAGGCTTTGAGTGCGAATTTTTTCATGATCTTCTTTTCGTAACCCTCTAGCAAGATCTCCGGTCAGCTTGACATCGGTCACTTTATATCTCTCGCCTTCATCAACCGTTATACTTATGTGAAATCCATCATCTTTGAGAACAATATTAGGCGAGCTAACCTTCGCATCCATATACCCTTCGTCATGGTAATATGCAGTTATCCGATCGAGATCCGTATCAAGAATGTCTTTTTGGAGAATCCCCCTGTCGGTTACATACGAAAGGATGCTCTTGACTTTTGTTTGCATCACTCCGCGCAGTTTGCGTGCTGTAATATGCTTGTTGCCTACAAAATCTATCGATTTTATGTAAACTTTATTTTTTTCCTGGATGTTGAAAGTGACGACTGCCTTGTGGGGATCTTTGGGAAAATCGATTTTAGATGTAACTTCAGCGTTGTAATAGCCTTTTTGCTGATACAGCTTGAGTATCTTCTGAACATCCTCGCTGACCACGTTACGCTGCAGAATTGCATACGGTTTTGTGACAATTGCAGCCAGGAGGTCCTTTTCCTTTATCTTCTTTTGGCCACTTACTTTGATTTCCTGAACAATCGGGTTTTCCTGTACGACAAACGTCAGGACCTTTCCGGCAGGGGAATCGGCGACTTCAGCGTCCACTTTTTCGAAAAAGCCCATCTTGTAAATGGCCCGAATATCTTCACTCACTTGTTCAGGCTTGAGTAATTCACCTTTCTTGCTCTTGACCTCGCGTTTTATCGCCTCAGCTTCGATACGGTCATTTCCTCTGACTTTCACATCCGCGATCAAGGCCTTCGAAAGCACATGGACGCTCATCTGCTGCACAATTTTCCCAACGGCCGAAGCCAGGTTTTCGGCCCCTTTTTCTTCGGCTAAAAGGACCACCGGCTTCTTGCTGCCGGACACATCCACCAGCGTGGCGTCGATACTGATGGTATTGCCGATCTGGTTGAAGCTGCCAAACACGACGTAAGCAGCTCCGAGCCTGCTCCCGATGGACCGCGCCTGTTCTTCGGAACTGACAGGACCGCCCGCTGCTTTTTGAACCTCCTGGGGATCGATCAGTTTCATGCCTTCCCGAGCACCGAGCCGGGCGAAAACCTCATCGATGGATTTCTGAGTTTTGACGACATCTTGCTGGCCATGCATCACGAAAGGCAAGACGGCGACTTTGGGCTGCTGGTCCTCAGACCACGCTGGCTGAAGGGCCAGAACAAAGAAAACAACAAACCATACAACTCCCCCCGCTTTTTTCCTGCCCACCATGATCTACAGCCCCTCCGCTATTGCACGGTTCCCGTCAAATCATAGCCCGAAGCCGCGCACCCCTGAATCCGTTTTAAGTTTACGGCAACCGCCCATCTCGTGCTCCCTCTAATACCACCTTCTCCACTCAAGCCCAACACAATTTTTTAGATATTCCCAATCCCGCTTCACACCTCATTGAAAATCATATTGAAGCTGTCGAGCATACCTCAGATCGATCCCGTTCCTCTTCCAGATGAGCGTCCTTAAGGCGCAAGACCCGGTGCATCATGGAGGCAAGCTCCTGGTTGTGCGTAACGATTACCATGGTCAAACCGAGCGTTTCATTGAGCGAAACCAAAAGTTCATGAAGGGTGCGCCCCGTACGGCTGTCGAGATTTCCGCTCGGCTCATCGGCCAAAAATAACTTCGGGCGAAGCGAAAGCGCCCTGGCCACTGCAACTCTTTGCTGCTCTCCGCCGGACAACTCTCCCACCCGGTGCTTGAGCCTGCGCGGACAAACCGAGCCTGTCGAGCAGCTCTTCGGCCCTGGACTTGGCCTCCGCCTTGGGAAGACCGGAGATCAAACCCGGCATCATCACATTCTCAAGCGCGTTGAACTCCGGCAGCAGGTAATGAAACTGAAACACAAACCCGATGTTGCGGTTGCGGAAATTGGCCAACTCCCGCTCGCCCCGCAGAAATACATCCTCTCCACCGTAGAGGACCTTTCCTCCGGTCGGTTTTTCCAAGGTGCCCAGTATATTGAGCAGGGTGGATTTGCCGGCGCCCGAACTTCCCACGATGGCGATCCTCTCCCCCCTTCGGATCACAAGCTCGAGGTCTTTGAAAAGCTCGATGGCATTGATTCCGTTTCCGAATATCATCGTAAGTCCCAAGGTGTGGACTTCTATGCTCTGCCTGACATCATTCATATCTTAAGGCTTCCGCCGGATCGAGCCCGGCAGCCTTGCGCGACGGGTAAAGAGTCGCTACCAGGCTTATGCAGATTGCCGCAAGGGCAATAGCCGCCAAATCAAAAGCTTCCATTTTAACCGGCAGGTTGGAAATATGATAAACGTCCCTGGGCAGCTCGATGAATTTGTACCTCTTGAGCAGATCGCACAAAGTGTAGCCGCCCAGAATGCCCAGGCCCGTCCCGCATATGCCTATGAGGAACCCCTCCAGGACGAAAATCTTCCTTATGCTGGCCGTGGTGGCCCCCATGGCCTTGAGAATCGCGATGTCGCGGCCTTTTTCCATGACCAGCATGGTCAGGGAACTAACGATGTTGAAGGCCGCCACCAGAATTATCAGCGTAAGAATTACAAACATTACCACCTTTTCCAGCTTGAGGGCCGAAAAGAAGTTGCTGTTCATCTTGATCCAGTCGCTGACATAAAAAGGAGGCCCAAGGCGCTTTTTCAACGCTTCAGCAATTTCGCCCGCCTTGTAGATGTCATGGACCCTGACTTCAATGCCGGTAACAGAGTCGCCGATCCCGAGGAACTGCTGGGCGACGGGCAGGTCCACATAGGCAAGCGTATTATCGTATTCGTACATCCCGGACTGTATTATTCCGACCACCTCGAAAAGCCCGCTTTTCGGCGTCTGCCCCATGGGGGTCAACCGGCCTGCCGGCGAGATGACCGTCAAATATTCCCCGACCCTGATTCCGAGATTATTCGCCAGCTCAACGCCCAGGATTATGCCGGGATAAGAGCGGACCGAGGTCTCGTGTGAAGACTGGACCAAGTCGGCAAGGTTTCCCCGGATGAGGTTTTCCTGGAGTTTTATAACCCTGGATGCGGAAAGCGGGTCGATTCCGCGCAGAACAGCCCCGGCGCTCCTGCCCGAAGTCATCATGACCGGCGCGTATATGAACGGTGTCGACCCCACAACACCCTTTTCTTTTTCGATTTCGTCCATCAGTTCCCTGTAATTGGAAATCGCACCGGCATAGCTGGTGATATTTACATGAGAGGTGATGCCCAGGATGCGGCTGCGAAGGTCTTCATGAAATCCGTTCATTACGGCCAAAACGACGATCAGGGCCGTTACCCCCACCCCCACCCCGGCAATCGAAATGAAAGTGATCAGGGACACGAACGTCTGCCTTCGCTTGGCCAGCAGGTACCGTATGCTTATGAAAAATTCAAAGCCCATGATCTCTCTTATTGGCTCTTCTTTTCCGGTCTCATGTGAGGAAAAAGAATAACATCCCTGATAGAAGGTGAATCTGTAAAGAGCATAACCAGCCGGTCAATGCCGATCCCCTCCCCGGCTGCCGGAGGCATCCCGTATTCGAGCGCCCTGATATAGTCATCATCCATCTGGTGGGCTTCCTCGTCGCCCGCCTGAAACGCAGCCAAGCTGACGCATCGAACCTCTCGCGCTGGTCCCTGGGATCGTTAAGCTCCGAGAACGCATTGGCCATCTCGCGAGCCGCAATAAACAGTTCGAATCGGTCGACGAATTCCGGGTCCCCTTCCGTTTTTCTCGAAAGAGGCGATACCTCGAGCGGATAGCGGTAGATAAAGGTCGGCTGGATCAGCCTTGGCTCGACCACCAGATCGAAGATCTTGGTGAGCAGCTTCCCATGGCCTTCAAAACGTTCAATACCGATGCCCAAAGACTTTGCATAAGCCACAGCTTCATCGAAGTTGTCCACCGCCCCCTGCGGCACGTCTCCGATACCGGTGAGCGATTCGAGGAAGCTGTAACGCGCCCAGGGCGCCGAGAGGTCGATGACGTTGCCCTGGTATTCGAGGCCCATTGCGCCCTCGTTTACCTCCAGGGCGATCTCGCCGAAAAGCTCTTCGCTCAGTCCCATCAGGTCTTCATAAGTTGCGTAGGCCTGGTAGAACTCGATCATGGTGAATTCGGGATTGTGCTGAGTGGAAACCCCTTCATTGCGGAAATTGCGGTTCAGCTCGAAAACCCGCTCGAACCCGCCGACCAGGAGCCTTTTGAGGTAGAGCTCGGGCGCTATCCGAAGGTAGAGATCCATGTTCAGCGCATTGTGATGTGTTTTGAAGGGCTTTGCCGTCGCCCCTCCCGGAATGGCCTGCATCATGGGAGTTTCGACTTCAAGAAACCCCCGCTCGGTAAAAAACCGCCTGATCGCGGAGATTATCTGCGCCCTTTTGCGGAAAGTCTCCCTCACCTGCTCGTTTACGATCAGGTCCACGTATCGCTGCCGGTAACGAAGCTCGATGTCCTTGAGGCCATGATATTTTTCGGGGAGCGGCCGCAGGTTTTTTGAAAGCAGCACGAGCTCTTTTACCAGAAGCGTTAATTCATCCGTTTTCGTCCTGAAAAGCGGCCCGCAAACACGGATTATGTCCCCGATGTCCAGCTTTTTGGCCAGCGAGTAGCTCTCTTTTCCGATCTGGTTCTGCTGAAAGTATATCTGAATTTTTGCATCCGCGTCGGCGATATGCATGAAAGTCGATTTGCCAAATGAGCGGACCGAAAGGACCCGGCCTGCAATCGTATAGGCCGCTTGATCCGATTCCAGTTCTTCAGCCGTCTTGCCGCCGCGCGCGCCAACAGGTCCTTTATCTTATCGGGAACGCGGATAGGCGTTGGGATAGAGCGCTATATTCTGCCGTTCCAATTCAGCGGCCTTCTCCAGCCGCTCCCGCACCACGATGTTCAAATCTTCCATTACCCGAAGACCTTCCAAAAATAACCGGTTCCCGTCCGGTGAAGTTTTTTACGGTTTTGCCCCCCGCCCTTTGTCTACAGCACCTCACGAAGCGTGGAGCGCTTTTCTAATCAATTTCCGCTATCATTTGTCCAATGTTTGGCTCTCGCCGGGCAGGGAGGGAGAAACGTTAGATGATTTAGCCCGCTCCGTCAAGGGGGTTATCTTTTTGCCTGTCTTTGCAGGCTGTTGACCACCTTCGAGTCACAATGGATGACACCCCATTTCGGCTTCCGCAGGAGTCCGTATGCACATCAGGGTCCCTTCCCGGGGTCCTGTTCCTCTTTTCCCGCCCTGCTCTTCACCATCTTGGAAACGGAAAACGCCACTATCAGCAGGCCCAATATCATGGGAATCCAATCTGGTTGAGGTTGAGCAAGCAACCTGAATATCCCGTATCCAAGGATGAGGATGCCTCCGATTAAGCTGAGCCATTGCACCGATCGACTCATGATTTTACCTCCCTAAGGCCGCCAAAATCCGGATAAGCCGCGCACATTCCTTTGTTAGACTCGAGCGCAGATACGCTCACACCTGTTCGCAACTGTAACCAGGCTGCAGAGTTTGCTGCAAACAAAAGCCAAATGCAACGTATTATCGGCGTTGATGCATCCGGGGTCAAGGGTCCAGAGCCGGAAGCTTTTGACTCAAGGCCAGTGACTCGCGAGGTGATATCTCCGCGTCTCCGTGCCGGTCTTGCCCGCCACTCACCGCTCATCGGGTTGGATTTGTATTATTTTCAACCACTGCGGCCCCCTACGTGGCCAAGGGATCTCCTTGACAGCAAGTCGGCAATCTTCTAAATTTTTAGTGCAGCATTAAAATAAGTGAACCTGTTTTTCAACGAGGAGAAGCAAATGGATATAAGGGAAGAGGTTAACAAAGCTCTCGATGCGTTGCCGGAGGACGCTTTGGAAGGAGTGCTGGAGTACATCCAGTTCATCACAGGTCCGCCTGAAGTGGAACCCAGCGAAGAAGAGCGCAAAGCGATCAAGAGAGGGAGAGAAGAGTTTTCCAGGGGCGAGTATGTGAACTATGAGGACATCAGGAGAAAATGAGCTATCAGGTTCTCTTAAGCAAAACCGCCCGGAAGACATATGACAAACTCCCGCAAAAACGTCTGGAATGGGCTGGAGGACCTGGCCATGTCCACTCTCTATCGCGCCGGCAAGAACTTCCAAAAAGTCATCGCGGACGCTGATCGGCTGAAGGCCATCCCCATGGATAACAGAAACGCTTTTGAACTCATGGGGAATTTATTCGGCCAGGACATTCTCAGCCCCCGCCAGCTCACCATGGTCAAAGACGAATGGTTGAAGCCCTCTCACCAGGAATTCCAAGACCGGAATAAATAGAGCTTTTTAACGCCGTGACCGAGGCCCTCAAAAGCTGCCCGCCGGTCTCCATCATGGAGAAACACAAAGAGGCGTACACTTCAGTCATCGACGTTTGAGCATCGCCAATGGCACAAAAATACCCCAACCCAATCGGGAAGGGGTTTTTCATTAGGGATTCAAATCAGGTTGGGGACAGCAGATGAGATCTTTCTTTACTGCCCAGGCCCCCCTTGAACTGCCGCTCCCCCTGTCGCTCTCCCCTTGCAATCAGGGCACGGAAAATATATATAGGCTCCAGATGGTGTGGTTTCGAGCTCGGAAGAGTTTCAATGCCTTCCGAGGGTTCACCTTTGGAAGGGTTTGTTATAGGTTATGGTTGCCTCCAAAAGAGGCTTTCACGCATACCATTTCCAAACACTGCGCGCCTGTAGCTCAGTTGGATAGAGCAACGGACTTCTAATCCGTAGGTCGGGGGTCCGAATCCCTCCAGGCGCGCCAGTCAATTCAATGGGTTACAGTTATTGCGCTATAGCCGTTTTTGTCAGGTGTGCATATAGTGTGCACGGATGAAATTTGAAGCCGTATTTTGCCGTTGAATCATCGGCACTAAATGCGGGTTCTCGGATACCGGCTTTTTTCTCTAACCTAAGAACCAAAACTTTACCCCTAAAAAAGAGGAAGCGAGCCCAACTTTCCTCGCCGCACATTGGCCGGTTTTGCCGGTGGACTCGCCGTTTCCATGCGGGAAGACAAAGTAGGAGCGCTCTAAAACGCCCTGCAATCCATTTTCTCTCGTCAATCCATGCCGACCTATGTCGATTTGCTCGTCCAAGTCGAGCGCTCTCCAAAATATTCTTGCGAAATCGAAATGTGGCTGTAATATGATTTTGCACCAAGTTCTCCTGCTTTGCCCCCTCTCACTGATAGCCCCCGATCCGGGAGGCGTAAATGAAAAGATTCAAATTTCTGCTTTTTGTGGCTTTACTGGTCACATTCGCCGCCCTTTTTGACTATATTACCCATGATCGAGAGCCGGAAGGGAATTTGGCAGCAATCCCCAAAGAACGTCTTTGCAAAATACTCAAAGGCGAGATCTCCCGAGTAGGCTAAAGGGGAAGCATCATGATTGCCACAATGATCGGCACAATTGCTCTAATATGGCTGATAACCGCTGTAATACTCATCTTATTCTTTGCTTGCGTCTCTGCGGCGATAGCAAAATCTAAAAACAGATCTGAACTTGGATGGTTCTTTCTGGGTCTAGTGCTCGGACCATTCGCCCTCTGTGTAGCACTCCTTCCAGCCAAACTCGACTATACCAAGCTAGCCCAATGCCTTGCATGTGGGGAATATGTTAAACTTGAAGCCAAGCTGTGTAGACACTGTGGAACACACTTTGAACTTAATGAAGAGGACATTGCCAACATCGAGGGCAAGAGCAGTCAAGGAGGTAATACACCGACTACCGCTCTAATCGTGGCTGGGTCTATCATCATGCTACTGGTGATTGCTGGAATCATTAGCTCCGGCAACTACCAAAGCAATATCCCAACTCAGTCTGCCCCTACTTCAAGAGGAAGCGTTACGCATCAATCGCCCGTATCACGAACAGATAACGAACAAAGACCGGCAAAAAGTGTTCCCAGATACGATACCGAAGCATACTGCAAACAGATAGCGGAAGTGACTGGTAGCCATAGCTATAGCTTGGAAAAATCCTGTTTACAGATGGAAAAAGCCGCCCTCGATAGCATACTGACTAATATCCTAAATGTCCCCCATGATATTCTGGAGTACTGTGCCAAGATAGGAATCGTTACGGGTAACGGCAGCTATAGCCTGATGCAATCCTGCATTCAGATGGAGATGGATGCTAAGAGTTCCTTGCCGCACACAGAAGCTCCACATAGCGAAACACCTCATGATGATTTAAATTTAAGCCTGTCGTCTCCCGATAATATTACAGGTGCTTCTAAAGCGCCAATACCGTCTCCCTCCACCCAATCCGTAGAAAAGGGAATGCAGATAGACGCTAAAAATTCCTTGCTGAACACACAAGCCGTGCCGACTCGTGAGTCATCATCAGTACCCCCGCTTTCGCCCCAATCCTATGAAACTCGAAAGGACATGCGGATGCTTGAACTTGTCTACTCCGGACCCATAGCGGATTTTTTCATCACCAGCGGCGATATTCAAAAAAACATGGCGCTATTTGCATCATCCGGCTGCTTCCTGGTTGAACTGCATTCGAGATACAAGGGCCAAGCAAGAGCAAATATGATCCAAAGTGTAAAGAAGCAGGTTCATACAGGTGAAATTGTGGCTTCATCAGAAAGTGGCAATCCGGACCTGCTTGGTGATGTCGTTACCATGGCCTCTTTCGACACGCGAAAGAAGACTGTCATGTTTTTCGAGAAGCAGTCCTACCTAGACACGAACAACGTCACGGTAGGAACAAGGGAGATTGAAGAGACCTTCGATTTAGCCTCCCCCAAATACTTTACCTTAGGTAAAGTTGCAAGCTCTATAGAGTCCATGTTGCAGCCCCAACGAGCGACCCCAAGCAACCCATATCCTCAGCGGCAGGAACAGCGACGAACAAGACCGACTGCCGCGCAAATCATCCAGGAATTGAGAAGTAAGGAGCCTTCTAAATCAGCAACAGAGAAACGGTTCTGAATTACTTTGATCTCCTAGGTTATCGCAATTATTAGGCGCCGGGTCCTGTTCATTTTTGAACAGGGGTTGATTTTCTTCTGGCGGTTGTGTTTTCGCTTTATCGGAGCGCAACTCAGCCTTAACCGTGTTCCACCATCTACGAACTTTGCATCACTTTTAGCTGTAAAATTTATGTATTTTGAGGATTGGTCAACGTCTGACGGTAGAACCGTATCAGCGCATTCAATCGTTTCTTTTGCTCTCGCGCCATTTCGGAGCACTCGCCGTGCTTAAACCTTGCCATGCGGGAACGCTTCAGCCCTTCCGCCGTCCTCGGCCCGGTGGCAAGTCCACCATGTAAACGGCATCTTCCGTTTGGCATAGCAGGTGACCGGCAGGGAGTCCCGGCCCTGGTCCGCGCCCCGCATCGAGGCGCTTTCGAAAAATCGCCCGAAGGGTTGCCGTTCTTCAAACGTCCGCGCTTCATGGGCTCCATCGGCTGTTTTTTGTTCATTCCCCCTTTGCCCCCTCCCCCCCGGTGTGGGTTACAGCGCCCACTACCGCTTGTCCACCAGCTTGCACGTTCACATGCTCGACAATAACTTTTTGCTGTGTGGTCTTGCCCCGGAGCTTCTGCAATGCCTCAACCTGCATTAAGAACGTCCTCATAAGCTTTGTGGAGTGAGTGACGCTCTGTTCTATGCTGTATGGGGTTTGGCCCTTCAAATTGGCGATAGAAAGCACTCTCATGGCCATGACGTGAACCGATACCATCTGGGCGCAAAGCATCCCCTCAAGTTCATTCTTCGGTTGCATACCGTGCATTGCCGCCAGCGCCGCATTGAACCTGATGCAGCCGTCGTCGTTCACCCCATGCGTCGCACAGGCATCGTAGAGGTCAAGCATAAGTACGGCTGAAATATCCAAATCCGCCGTCCCGGTAGCATCCAACATGCTTGCGCGCCAAAGCTCGCCGTAAGCCTGTATGTCCATGATAACGGAGGTCGCGTGCGTGCAGGGGTTAAAGGGCTTTACCTTTGGAGGCTTTGTCCTCTTCTCCCGTGTCTGGGCCAAGGACGACGGCCTTGCTCGCCCCTCCGGGGTCACTTCCTCCACCTTCTGAGGCAGACTACTTGCCGCCGTTTTCTTCGATTGCTTTTTCTTCGCCATCTCACCCGCACTTCTTTTACCGTCGAAGTTGTTGAAACCGCTTCTCAATCTCTCCCTGGAATTTCTCAAGCAAACTGTAGGTGACGTATTCCGCGCCCGCCCGGTTCCCGGCCCATATAAAAGCGGTTCGGTATCTCACACTGAAGGCGAAGACACTTTGTAAAACCGCATGTGGCTTCATTTCGGACTTGTAGCGGCCCTTGCTCACGTCTCCCAGGGAAGCTTCCACCACTATGGCCGCCAGGTCATAGAACCGAAGTTTTGAAAGTTCCCGTTCGAACCTGTCCCGGTTGCCGTTCATCAAACATCCTATCAAGTCGTTTAGCTCTTTGCGCTCGATAGAAACGCAATCCTCGAATCCCGGCAAGCTATAATCGCCGCAAGACAATGCGGCCCGCTCAGTTTCCACCTGGAAGCGAGAGAAGGTGAACGGTGCCTGCTCGCGGGTGTCAATAACCACTTTTAAAGGGCGATCAGACATATTTGCACTTGTTCGCCTCGATGAAGCTGTCGAGAAAATCTTCCAAAGTGTGAACCTTGTGAACCTTGTGAACCATTTTCCAGTAAACTCCATTTCTGAAAATTTGAGTTTCTATATAGTGGTTTATATGGAAAACCCTTCACACCCTTCACACCCTTCACACTTCCGGCCTTGAATGGAGTCCCAAACCTGTGTAATGGACGCCTGCTCTTTTCCGGTAACTATCGAAGTTCTTTCCGATTTCTTCGCCAAACACCCGCCCGTTGACGGCCTGCTCTCCATTTTCATCGCACCACTGCCGATATGCTTTAAACAATTCGCTCGATTTCACTTCTGAAAGTGGATTGATAAAACAGCGATCCTCAATGAAGCGTGAAAACCGATCCTCACCTTGACGGTATTGTTCAGTTTCAGAGAGAATGCTTTCGGGCGGATTAAGCCCTTGTTTCTGCCATTCCAGGCAACCACGGACTAGCCAGGCGAGTATTCCCGGCGCTTCGGCTTTTAGCTTTTCGAGTTGATGGGGGTCTCGTTTCCGTCCATATGGCCCTTGCGGATTGTCGATAAAGGTAAACCGGAATGGGATAAGAAGCACCCGGCTCCAAAAGGCGAAATCTGAAGCCTCGGCACTCGGTTTGTCGTTTGTCAGTAAGAAAATTGAATGAGTCGGGGAAAACTCGACTTGCCGTCTGCCGAACGGATCTCGCCCGACGATGGTATCCCCGCCGGAGAGCCATTTAACGCGCTGCGTGCTAAACTGCCTGCCGCGCTCGGTTTCGGAAGCCCAAACTATCCTCTTGCCCCTGAGACCCATTAAACTTGCCGATGGTGCATCCGGGCTTTTGGAGTCGCGCTGCCTTAAGAGCAGTTCGGAAGGCACAGGCCCCGCGAGTACTCCCAAAGCGTATTTCAAAGCCTCCAATAGCGTGCCCTTGCCGTTGCGCCCCGGACCTGTCAGGATCGGCAATAGGTGTTCGATTGCCATACCCAATAAAGCAGAGCCGAAAAGCCTTTGTATAAAAGCTGAGATTTCGGCGTTATCAAACAGGCTTCCTATGAATACTTTCCAGGCGGGCGTTTCCAGGCCAAGCCCTTTGTATTCATGCGGGCAGATAGTCTTGATATATTCGTCTCTGCGCCCCGGCCTCAAGTTGCCTGTCTTGAGGTCTACAATCCCATTGAGGCAAGGAAGAATCCAAGGGTCTTGATCCCATTCATTGCCGGTAAGTCCAAGTGAATGCTTGCCCGCCGCCGCCAGTTGAAGTACGGCCTGTTTCCATTGGATTTTTTGAAGCAGCCCAATTTTTCTACGGAAAGCTCTTAAGTCTTTCTCTGCTTCATGCTCTGCTTTTGTATTTTGTTCTTTTACCGCCTTCATTTGAAGCCAAAAAAAACGCGCCGCCTCTTTCTCATATAACCCGGTTATCTTGTCGATTGCCGCCAGCGATTCACCTATTATATCCTCGCTGTAATAGTGTTCTTTACGTTCAAGCCATATTCCTGATGAATGGTCAAACCTGAAACGATCCCGATAGAGCTTAATATAAATAGAAGCGTCGCCATCCTGTTCGCTGTAAACCGCTTTTGAAAGTTCTTCAGGTGTAAATTCATTTGTGTTTGTATCTAGCTCCTGGACAGGTGAACACTCGCCGGTGCCCGGTTCCACCTTAGCTCTTGCCTGCTTATAGACTTCCCGGCATTCCTGAATGGCTTTATCCAGGGTCCCGTTTCGGTAGCCTTCCCGGTCCCACTTGTCACGATACAAGCCGGATCGTCGGAAAAGCCGGTCCATTCGTTCTTTGTCGCGCCCGGTCCAGAAGGCAAGGCAACCGCATAGCCACAGGTCAGCCTCGCTCTGTGAACGGTCGCTGAAATCGCCCTTCCAGTCTCCGGTATCGAAAAGCTTGGAGAATTTCGCCCCGTTCTCTGCTTCCCTTGCGCGTCTTAAAAGCTCTTCGTCGTCCAGGTCCAGGGGTTCAGCCGGCAAAATAGGTTTGCGATTATCAGCCTGTTTTTGCTCAGGCCCGAACACTTCCTGCAGGAACAGGTCAAGCTCGGCCTGTCTATGCTCTATTGCTGCCGTTGTCATTGAGTAAATTTCCCGTAAAAGTGAAAAATCTCTCCCGGTCATAGACTTCAAACTTTCCCTTCTTGCGCCCGGTGCCTGACTTCCCCTCTCTTTCTGGTAATTTGCCTTTTACAATAACGTGTAGTCCTTTGCCGCTCGGCGATATCTCGGTATAGCTCCTGAACAAGTCCACGTATCTTTGCGCCCAGGCTTCTAGCTTTCCGGTTGCATCAACACATCCATCGAGGTCGATACCGCAAAAGGGGTCATCCTTACTGAACACAAAGCCTATTCCCGGAAGGCGGTACTGCTCGGTTGCGATTAGTGCTTGCTGGATAGTTCCCCAGGTCGAGGGGTCAGTAGTGACGGCTATGTCGCCGGTTTTGGGATCAACAGGAAGTTTCTCCACCCTGCCGTTTTTCCCCGGAACCGTTTTATAAGCTACCCATTGGTTCATGTCCTTGAGTTCGCCAGGAATGTTGTGGACACGTGGCGGATTCATTTGGTGCCGCCCTTGGCAATGAGCGCGTCAAGCTTGTCCAAATTCACATAAACGGCCCCGCCCAAGCGCACGAATAAGCCGGGATTCCGCTTTGTGTGAATCCATTTGTAAAGTGTCGAGCTACGTAGCGGGAAATTTGGTGTTTCGTTCGCCTTTGAAACTCTAAGCAAGTTCGCCATGACGTTTCCTCTTCTTCTTTTGGTCAAGTAATCTAATGTCTTCCGATTTATGCAATGGCGAGATTATAAAAGGGCATTTGCGGAAAACGCATTTCCCAAAACTGCGAAAACCCGGAAGATTGGTTTCCGAAATGCAGAAAAACGGGAAATGATTCTTCCAGGAAAAGAAAAAGCCCGGCTCAATACAAGTGATACCGGGCTATCAATGACTGGGGATGATTGGTTTTAAGAAGGCGCGTCGAGATTCCATTGCACGGTTTTTGCGGGGTCTGGACTATATTTATAAGTGCCTTTTGCGCCTGTCCGTAGTCTTTCCAGATTCAGGTAGTCAATCAAGCACTCAAGGCCAGGGGTGTTCTTTATCTTGTTAAGGGCGCTTGTAATGGCCTTTGAAATAGTTGTGGGATCAACTCCGTCTTTCTTTGCGCGGCTTCCGGTTAAACTATTTCCGGCATGACTGTATAATGACTCAGGCTTATATTGGACTCCTTCATTTAACAAAAGGAAATGAATTTCGCCAAGTCCTACCAAATGATTCAAAAGTGTAGGCTCTTTCCCGGCCTCACCAAGCGCCCATACGTAGCCTTTCTTATAAAAGTTGAATATGGCGCACTGGTTTTGTTCTTGAACTTCGGCCACTGGTTCAGGTAGGGCGTGGGTTGTCTTGCCTCTCTCGTAAAGAATCCAGCAATGATCCTTGTCTAGACTGTCCAACCAAGGTTCAGGCGTTAAGTCTATCCTCATGCCAAAGCTGAAATACCATTCTTTCAGGGGATCTCCGAAACGCCAGTCTTCCAAAGCGTCTTCGCCCGGTCCTTTACCTTCTTTGTAAACTTCTTGGAAATTGCGAAACATCGCAGGTCGCCAGGCGGGATTGTGCATGTAGGTTCTGAGAATGAAAAAAAGTTGTCTTTCCGCATGGTCTGCCTCACCCAAGAATCTACAATGATACCAAAGATAATAGTACTCATCGGGTTGGACGTAGGGAAATTCGAAAAAGATCAGGTATTTCCGCTTGTGGAACGGGAACGGGAAAGGTGGGGTGTTATACAGCGTGATATTTTTAAGCGACGGTATATCAAAATTAATTTTCAAAAAAGTTGCCCAGTCTTGAGCATTTTTTTGTAGTGTGCCGAATCGAAGCTCAGGGAAATAGTCGGGGTTATTGGGTTCCGGCATGCGTGCATCTCCTGTAATGCGTCCTGTTAGGTCCAGGGAAGTCCGCCAGGAAACGGACTTTTCGAGCAGGGTTGCAAATCCCGCTCTATCCCTGGATAACGGTCGTATCATTTCACAATGTTCAAAATCTGTCCATGCTTCGGTATGAGCAGTTCGCCGGACTTCAACGCCGCTTCTCTCACAGCACCAGGCCGTAGGTGAGCATAGCGCTGTGTCGTCGTCATGTCTTTGTGAGTGAGTAGTTCCCGGACAACGGTTAAATCAATGCCGCTCGAAACGAGCATCGAGGCAAAGTGATGTCTAAGGCCATGAAAGCGGAAGTCTTCAGGTAGTCGTGCCGCCATTCGAATTCTTAACCACGGTCCTTTGAAGTCGGTTCGTTGCTTGTGATTTCCGTTCTCGTCCTTGCGGCCAGGGAAAACAAGGTCACAAGTTACGGGCAGGTCCCGGATTGTATCGAGCGCCTGAGTGCTCACTGATATTGTGGTGGTCTTTCCGCCCTTCGGGTTCCTGAGTGTTACAGAGCCGCGTTCAAAGTCGATGTCGTTCCAGGCAAGCCGGAAGAGTTCACCGCGCCGCAAACCTGTGAACATGGCGAATTTAACGAATGCCGCCGATTCCCGGCAAGGCCAACTTTCCAGGGTATCGAGCAGCTTTTGAGCTTCCTCGTCGGTCAGCATTTCGGTTTTCTGATTATCCACCTTCGGCATGGAAACCGAGTCAACCGGGTTCTTGCCCTCGTACAAGTTCCATTTTCGAGCAAGGTTAAAAAGGCGCCGGATAATGACAACCTGGTGCTTTATCGTCTGTGCCGCAAAGGGTTTCCCGCGCACGTTCAGGCCCTTCTTAAGCTCGGTCTTCATCTTTTCGATGTCGAAGGCGGAAATGTCACCGAGAGCCTTTGAGCCAAAACGCGGTTCAAGGTGCTTGTGGTAATAGTATTCATCATCCCGCCAGGATTTCTTGTGTTCTTTCGCCCAGGGAAGATACTTATCCCAAACGTCCGCCAGGGTGAGCGGCTTTTCCTGTGTCCGGTGGTCGGCAATTTCAAATTCATCCCGTACCAAATCACCCTTGAGCGCCGCTTCCACTTCCCGCGCAATGGTGAGGTTATCTGCAACGCGAGTAAGCCTTTTGCCTTTTACGGAAACGCACACCCTGTATTTCTTATCACGGGCGAAGGCGGTCCCGCACTTCGAGCACTTCTTTGCGTCCAGGCCGTTGCTCGTCTTACACTCGGTACAAAAAATCTGGATTGCCATTTTCCCTACCTCCCTGGTGTGCATCGGTGTGCACGTTGCCCGCAAACCCGCATTCTTCGGTGTGCATATAGTGTGCACGAAAACAGATTAACTTGTCGAAAAGTGTCCTATCGCGTAACACCATGTATGCCAGAAAACTGTTGCTGTGTCAAGGATTATCTTAAGGAATGAAAAATTAGGAAAAGCTATTTAAACGGACTTCTAATCCGTAGGTCGGGGGTCCGAATCCCTCCAGGCGCGCCAGGTTTCGGGGGTTCGTGTTTTCTGGATTCTTTTTGTATCCCCGCGTTCATCCCCGCCCTTGTGAATGTCACCATATAAGCTGAACCGATCAAGGGGATTTGGCCCGGCAGAGTAGAAGAACGAAAACTGCTCCAGACCGGTAATCCAGACGCGTGTTGTTGTTGACGCATGCAAGGGAGGAAAGTACAGTATGCCCGGCCGGGAAAAGGGCTGAGTGAGGCATGGGGCCGGAGCTATGCTGCCGGTGCCGCAGTTGGTGCTTTTATGAAAAATCGGCAGGGGCGCCCACAAAGCGGATCGTATCCGCTGCCCGGTCGCGGCTGTCATTTTGGCTGTGCCACCGATGTCTTGCCGCCCGTCCAATCCAATAAATCACTTGCCCATAGTTTTCAGGTCCGGAGTCGTGCCGGCTTGCCGACCCAGGGCAAGCCGATTCGGACCTGCCGTTTCTATTTAGGGCTTGTCCGTAAATAAGCCTCTTAGGGATTGCGCCGGATTTTGAGACTGATTTGGTCGCGAAGATTGAGCAAAACCGCAGGCGTAGTTGTGCTACGTCGAGGATTTTGCGATTGAGGAGCGGCCAAAGCCGGCCAAAAGCCGGATGCGAGCGCAAAGGTTTTATTTACGGACAAGCCCTTAGTTTTCCTCTGCGCCGGCGTGACTGGAGAACTTCTTCTTACGATCCTGCATATGTGGCATAGGCAATGAGAGACCGAGCGACTGTTCTTGTGACGATTGTGATGGTTGTCGTGTTTTGCGGAGTTTGGGCCGGGGCGGAAGAGCCTGTTCAGGACCCGGCCGCCGGCCGGAAAAAGGAGGCCCTTGCTCCCCAAGTCGGCAGGGCTATCCTGTCTACCGAAAATCTAGTCATCGGGCTTGAGACCAGACGTTTCGTCGACAGTAATACCTCCTATAAATTCGGCAACCCCTTTCCCCCCTTTCAGGCCCGTCTGAGCCAACTGGAGTTTCCGTTGGATTCGTGGTGGGTAGGCGCCGGGTTGCGGGCGAGCTTCCCCCGTTTTTCAATCGGCGTGGAGGCGCTTACCAATGCATCAGGGGAGGCCGACGGCCGTATGAAAGACTCGGATTGGGACGATGAGGCAAGGCCCGACCTTAAGACAATCTACAGCGAATCAAAATGTCACCTCTTACCCAGTTACACCCTCACAACCGACATCGATTTGAAAATCTCCGACTGGCTGCGCCTGCCTTCCTGGCTCGATCTGCGTCCGGTGACGGGGTTCCGTTGGCAGAATTTCAATTTTCTTGCTCATGACGGGCTGCAGGTCTACCCATTAGGCGATCATCCCCCCGTACCTCTCCCGGGCGACTCGATACGCTTCGAGCAGACCTACCGGGACTATTTCGGGGGTGTGCGGGCCGCTCTGGACCTGGGGGACCATCTAATACTGAAAAGCCTGACAGTGTTTTTGCAACTCGATTGTGGATATGTGGAGGGCGACAATGTGGACCACCACCTGCTGCGCAACGGCCGGCGCTACACCTACGAAGATACGTACGGAGATGCCTGGCATGGGTCGGTCGGTTTGCGGGGAGGTCTGTACAGGCAGCTCACTCTTGCCCTGGAAGCCGACTTTCTCCAGATTTCCACGACCGGTTATCACCGTCTTGTGAATTCGACCTATGGCATCGACATGCAGTTTACAAACGGGGTCAAAGTCTGGTCGAGCCAGAACAGCGTCTCGTTGACGCTGGCTTATGGCTTTTAGAATAAAACATCCCCTTCCGAGACACCTCAGGCGGGTCTGATAAGTTCCGCGCCAAGTATCATTGGGTGAAAAGATCCCGGTAGATCCTGCGCATGTCTCTTTTGAGGATCTTGCCGCTGGGAGTCTTAGGCAACTCCTCGCGGAACAGCACCGTTTTGGGGATTTTGAAGGGAGCCAGTTTCTTTTTGCAAAGACTGATGATCTCCTGCTCCAGAATCGTTTCGCTGCTTTTCGGGACCACCACGGCAACAACGGCTTCCACCCATTTGGGGTGGCTCAAGCCGATCACCGCCACCTCCTGGACGCGACTATCCTGGTAGATCACTTCCTCCACTTCACGAGTAGAAACATTCTCCCCGCCTGTCTTGATCATGTCCTTCTTGCGATCCACCACCTGAATATAGCGATCCTCGTCCAGAACGCCCACATCCCCGGAATGAAACCAGTCGCCCCGCATCACGTCTTCAGTCTTATCCGGTTCCTTGAAGTACATGATCATGGCGTGCGCCCCTTTGCCGCAAATCTCGCCGGGTCTGTTGACCTCCTCAATGGCTCTTCCCAGTTCATCCTCCAACCGGCTTTCCATGTTTAGGCCGCCCATACCGGCAGAGCCCAGTTTGTTGAGGGCATCTTTGGCCTTGAGAATGGTATGATAAGGAGCCAGTTCCGTCTGGCCGTAGTAGTTATAGATTTTAGTTTTTGGAAATTTTTCTAAGATTTCCTTGAGAATCTCCACCGGCATAATGGAAGCGCCGTAGTAGCATTTTTTGAGACTGCTGAGATCGAATTTCGCCAAATCCGGATGTCTCAGCATGCCGATCCACACGGTGGGCGGGGCAAAGAACATGGTCGCCCGATACTTGGCAATGTTCTTGAGAATCAAGCCCATATCCGGCGCCGTAAGCACGTTGGTGCCACCCAGCCAGAAGATGGGATTCATGAACACGTCCCGCTGGGCACAATGATAGATGGGAAGGGCGTTGATGTTGAGGTCATCGTCTTCGTACTGGCCGTCCACAATGGCCCCCATGTACTGAGCCATCAGAGCCTGGTTATTTAAGAGCACTCCCTTGGGCAGAGATTCAGTGCCACTGGTGTAGGTCATCTGGCAGGGATCTTCGGTGTGCAGGACAGTGTCCGGCTCTTCTGGCGAACAATTCTTATACCAGTCCTCAAAATCCCGGAACCGCCCATCCACCGGCGGTTTACCGCTGCCCTGATTGGACCAGATCAAGGTCTTCACGGTGGGCATCTCGGCCAGGACATCTTTAACCGAATCATATAGAGCATCTTCCACGATAAACACCTTGCTCTCCGAATGGTTGATGCAATAGGCGATGTCGTGGCCTCGCAACAGATAATTGACCGCCAAGTAAATGGCGCCGATCTTGCAACAGCCAAACCAGGTCAAAACATGGTGGATTGTGTTGTGGGCCAGAATGGCCACTCGGTCGTAGGGCTCAATGCCCAGTTCCAGGAGGCCGTTGGCTGCTTTGTTGCAGTCGTCCTCGAGGGTGCTGTAGGTGAGGGTTTGATCACCAAAAATCAGTGCAGGCTTATTGGGAAACCGGTACCGGCTGCGCCGCAGCATATCCGCAATCACCCAGCGGTTGACCCGGTTGTACCTATTCATGAGGAACTCCAGGTTATCTTTGTTGATCGTATGGTACCTGGCCTGCTCGGCTTCGCTCAAAGGTTTCCAAGTGTGCATTCGACTTTCTCCTCTTATGAAAATCATGGTTTAAAGAAAAAAGTCCAGGCAGCCATGGCCCCCAGATTGTAAACTTTTCTGGACTCCGGCCGGCAGCGCGAAGGGCAATGAGGATTTCTTCAGGAGCCTTGCCCCAAAAATAAAGGCTGCCCATCGAGAACTCTCGGAAACCTAACCCGGATTAATAACAGGAATTCAACTAGAGAAGATTAACAGATCGACATGCAGGCAGATTCTAAAAGCAACCCGGTATCCCAATTGGTGCTCCTCCAACCGCCCTTCTTCGAAATCAACAGCAGCAATCCGGAAGATTCATTTGATAATACCACCCCTACCACGACGAAGTAAAGCGCCGGCATTGTCCTCCCACTTGCGGTTTCAGGGTCGCTCAGACCAAGATTTCCAGGGAAATTGAACGGTCTTGATGCCCGAATTATCCATACCCATCACGATGAGATAATAATCGAAGCCGGAGAAGACATAGCAGATCAGGTGCAGGCGATTGTGAAGGAGTCGATGGAGGAAGCATTTAAGCGGATCAACCCAAAGGTCCCGTTTATCGTTGAACCCAAGATTGCAGATTTGTGGAAATCATAAGAATGGATTCATCAAGAATAGCTATCCCGAGAACCTCCTAGAGTTAGAGCAAAAACGCATAATTTACAGAATCTTCCAATTTTCATGATAGTTTCCGCAGGCTCCGAAAATCTTACTCCAACTACGGTATTACCATAAAGATGCTTCACGTTCATAACTGCGCAGACCAGGTCATCGATGATTTGATTGTCTGGTAATGTGAAACTGAGGAAAAATTTCGACCCTCTCTGTATCTGGACGCACTTGGGCAATTCCAACCGGCACCCACCTTCGCTGATATCTGAAATGCGGCCTGGAATAGTCCCATCCTTTGTCTCAACATGAACCTCCGTTTCGATGTTTAAGGGTATTCTCGTGCTAGAACGAAACTGAATCAGCTCCACGTCCTTGGGGTAATCAATTCCGATCACGTTCTTAAATAGATGTTTAATAAATTTGCTCTTGAATTTAAAAAGATGATTGCCATGTACGTAAGAACATACAAATTCTTCGGACAGGCCTTCGAAGCGCCCCGTGAGGGAAAACAGAGGCTCTTCGATTATGAGCATGTCGCCCGGGACAGCGCCGTAAATGATCGTTTTCGCCTTGATTGCAGGATTTAAAGTGGATTTTAAAACAAGCTGTGATCCCAATTGGAAAGGAATCATGTAGGCATCGCCCGTTGCTCTTGCCGCGTCCGTTTTCAGATGGGTATTCTCCACTGTGCCTTGTCCTCTGCCTATCGAATTTTAAGGACCCTTCCGGAAAGGAATCGGCAAAATACTTTTCGATGATAAATGGAAAAATAGACAATGCGCATGGCCTATCCAAACCATGGGTCATGAAGGGGTCGTTAAAAGATTTGGTTTACACTGTCGGCAATCGGCGTTTAATAATTATTTTGAGTCAGAATCCCAGACAGACCGGAATTTCAAAACTGATTCATTTCTCTTCGCGGTTGTCCTATAGTGGCTTCCACGCGCAGGAAGGGTACAATCTTGACCGGAAACGGGAAGGGACATGAACAAGCGTGAACTTATCGGGAGGCTTGCTCAGGTGGGGGCATCACGGTGGGACTGCTGGTCAGCCTGACTCTCGCTGCCTTACTTTCATTTTCCACATTTGCGGTAGAGCCCGCGAACAAAGAGGGAGAAGCGATGAAAGCAAAGGACAATGCAAGGATTAAACAGGTCGTGGATGAGTGGATTCCAGCGCTTCAGTCCGGAAGTGTGGACAGAAATGCGGCCTTTTACGCCGACGATGTTGTTATAGCCGGAGAGGGAAGCTGGGGAGTCTATGTTGGCCTGGCCCAAGTGAGAGGCATGCTGGAAAAGCTATTGGGCGACACAAGCCCGACTGAATGTTCAATCGAGGTGCTGGGAGTTGAAATCACCGGAGATTGGGCAGAGTTGCGAGCAAAGTTCAAAGCTGTCTGGCAGCCGAAACGTGAAGGCATTGAGGTCGAACGGGAGTCGAGCAACTATATCTGGCTGCTGAAACGTCAACCCGATGACTCATGGAAAATTGTGCGGTTTCTATTCTATTCGAGTTAAATGATTTATATGGTGGGAACGAGGACGTGGCATCAAGGTGATCGGAAGGTCATTGGGTTATGATCCGAAGACGATCCGCCGGTATGTTCGCAGTGGGAGCTAAATGCTCTTGGCCTGAGGTAGTCCGGGTATAACTTGTGTATCATCAAGCCCAGCCCATGTAATCCACCCCAGATGACAAAATTCCAACTTGTTCCATGCCAGAGCCCCCCCCGGGAGCATGACGATCATAAAATTCATATACTGTCTCATTGGGCCTTGAGCAACAAGCGCGAAGGTACCTGCATTCGGGCATCATAGATACCTCATCATTTCCGAAAGACCTGAAACTCGTTACCGCTTGTGGGGCGGTCCCTGATTTTTCAAATAACGGAGCCTCTTACACAAGTGCCTTGGCGTCGTGCCGGTGCAAGTTGGAACGAAACAAGACCTTTCAATTTTGCTGGTTCCCGACTATAGAGCGGGAAATATAGCATGAGAGGTCAGGTTCCAAGAGATTCAGACACTATGGAGGCCCGTTTGTATGGTTGAAGAGCTCTTGCCCAATCTATACCTGATAATAATCCCATTGCCTGGAAGTCCCCTGGGATGGGTCAACTCCTACGTGATAAAAGGCCTCGACAGGAACCTGGTCATTGATACCGGGTTGAATCGAAGAGAGTGCCTCGAAGCCATGCAGGCCGGCCTGGCTGAAATCGAGGTGGATTTGAAAAAGACCGACTTCTATATCACTCACATGCACGCGGATCACATCGGCCTGGCATCGAGACTGGTTGAAGACAATTCAACCATATATATCAATCGGCCGGATAAGGAGTACATGGAGAACTGGGTCGGCTGGGAGGCGATTACCGGCTTCGCCATGCTGAACGGTTTTCCGGCAAAGGAACTTCAGGAGGCTGTCGGTAACCACCCAGCTTATAAGTATGGCATGGATGTCATACCGGAAGCCAGTGCCGTAGATGAGGGGGACACGTTCCGATACGGCGGCTACTGCTTCCAAGCCCTTGCGACGCCCGGGCACACGAGAGGCCATACCTGTTTGTACGAACCCGAAAAGAAGGTTCTTGTGTCGGGGGACCATATTCTCTTTGATATAACGCCGAACATCACATGCTGGACCCAGGAGGAAAATCCTCTGAAAAACTATATTGCCAGCCTTGACAAGGTTTACGGCCTGCAGGTTGATCTGGTGTTGCCTGGACACAGGCGCTTTTTAGGAAATTGCAGAAACAGGATAACGGAATTGAAAGTGCATCATCGGAGTAGACTCGAAGAAGCTCTCTCCATTTTGAAGCAAGGCCCGAAGAGTGCTTACGAGGTTGCATCCATGATGACCTGGGATATCGACTGTGATTCATGGGAAGCCTTCCCGGCATCCCAGAAGTATTTCGCCACCGCAGAGGCAATTGCCCATTTGAGATATCTCGAAGACAACGGACAGGTTTTCAGGGAAAAGAAGGCTGGCGGCATTGTTTTTTCAGCCTGTCACGGCTAATGGGACTGTGGCGAAGGACAGTCAAAGTGTCACCCCAAAGGCCGGGAAATAGTCAACAAGCTATCAAGATGAGCTATGAGCAAGGAGTGAAGCAAATGGAATTCATAGACTTAAGCGTCTCCATTGAACACAATACCCCATCTGATCCCCCTTCCATGCCGACGGAGATTGATTACTGGGATCATCTCAAAGGTGCGCAACACATGAAAGGGTTCTTTCCCGGAATCAGTGATGGTGATCTTCCCAAAGGCCTTGGCTGGTCTTTAGAGTATATTAAGCTCACGACCCACAGTGGAACTCATTTAGACGCCCCATGGCATTTTCATCCGACGATGAACAACGGGGAACCGGCCCGTACTATCGATCAGGTGCCCTTGGAATGGTGCCTGTCCGATGGAGTCAGCATTCGTTTCGACGATAAGCCACATGGTTATAAAGTAACCGTCAATGACATGGAGCAGGCTTTTGAAAAAATAGGATATCGGCTGAAGCCTTTGGATATAGTGCTGGTTTGCTCAGGCGCCGCCCGCTATTGGGGAACTGCCGAGTACCTTATTCGCGGTTGCGGCATGGGCCGGGAAGCTACTCTTTGGTTGCTGGACAGGGGCGTAAAAATCGTGGGAACCGATGCCTGGAGCTGGGACCGGCCCCTTTCACTGATTGCTGAAGAATATTCTAAAACCAGGGATGCATCCCTTATCTGGGAGGGTCATTTCGCCGGTATTGAAAAGGAATATTATCATATGGAAAAAATGACCAACATTGACAAGCTCCCGCCCTATGGATTTAAAGTTGCATGCTTTCCAATTAAAATTAAAGCGGCAAGTGCGGGCTGGGTCAGGCCCATTGCCATAATTCCCTGAAATGGAGTTCCAGTTCGAAAGTTATTAGAAGCGGAAAGATACCCCACCCCACTTCCGCCGTTTGGGTGAAAGTCACCACCCTGTGAATGTAGTTAACCTGATCTACTGGATCGTCATCAGGTTTTTCAATTTGAGCTTGGGCAGATCGTCTACAACTCGCAGCCGAGGGAGAAGCCGTCGTCTATTGCATTGCCCATGCGACCGACTTTGTTTGCATCGCCTATGACACGCAAGTTCTTGACACCGGCCGCTTCAAGAGCTTTTGCCAGCGAATTTTCCGGTCTGGAGCCCATCGCCAGGATCACCGAATCCGCCGGAATTGTCACGTCATTCCCCTGGAGGTCAGTATACACGACTTTACCCGGCTGAATGTCCTTCATCCTGGCGCCGGTGATAAGGTTGACCTCGCGCATCCCTAATTCTTTGAGCAGCACCCACCGCGTGGACGGCCCCACGTCCTGGGCCATCCGCGTCAGCATTTCTATGACGGTGACCTTCTTTACGCCCTTCACCATAAGTTCACGAAGGACCTCGGGCGATTCTGCGTCGTGGAGTGCGAGGAAATACAATTGCTCGGGCGATATAGTTCCTTTTGTGGCAAGAGAAAGAGCAGTTTCAAGGCCCACGGAACCGCCTCCCACCACGACCACATCTGCGCCTGTCGGGGCATTGCCTTTGAGCACGTCCCAAGCCTGATGCACGTTGGGCGCTTCAACAGCGGAAATGGGAGGTTTAAATGGCGCTGCGCCGGTAGCCACCACCACCACGTCGGGCTTTTCTTTTTGCACCAGTTCGGCCGTTACCTCAACCCCCGTGCGCAGCTCGACCCCATATTTAGGAAGCACCACTTTGAAGTAGTCGAAGAGATAATCAAAGTCATGTTTCCCGGTGGCCGATGCCGCCCAGTGCACCTGCCCTCCAATGTGATCTTCTTTGTCGCACAAGATTACCTTGTGTCCTCTGAGGGCCGCGGTCACCGACAATTCGCATCCCGCCGGGCCCGCGCCTGCCACGAGGATCTTCTTTGGCTCCTTTGCCGGCTCCAATTCGGTTTGCAGTTCCTTTCCTGCCCTGGGATTCACCACGCACCCAACAGGAAGCGCTTGAAATACGTGATCGAAACATCGTTGATTGCACGCCACGCAACGCCGGATCTCCTCCGACCTTCCTTCCCGGGCTTTTTTGACGAATTCCGGGTCAGCGATGAGTCCCCTTGCAACTCCCACAAGATCCGCGATGCCTTCCTTGAGGATTTCTTCGGCGACGAAAGGGTCATTGATCCTGTTGCAGCTTATAACCGGAACGTCCACGTTTTCTTTAATCCCTCGAGCCAGATATGCGTATCCGGCTTGCGGCAGATCGAAAGTGATTTGCGGGACCCGACTCTCGTGCCATCCGCCCGTGACATTGATGCAATCAGCGCCCGCTTTCTGTGCGGCCCTGGCAAATATTTGGGATTCCTTGTTGGTGTGGCTGCCCGGAACAAAATCATTCCCAGCCACTCGGACTATAAGTGCCATGTCCGTACCGATTTCCTCACGTACACGCCGGATAGTTTCCAGACCAAAGCGCATACGATTTTCGAGAGAGCCTCCGTACTCGTCGTCCCGCTTGTTGGTCTTAGGGGAGAGAAACTGACAAATGAGATACCCTGCGGATGCAAGCACCTCTACGGCATCAAATCCAGCTTTTTTTGCGCGGCGCGCTGCTGCGACGAAATCCTGCTGAACTCGCTCAATATCCTCCAGAGTCATAGGCGTGGTCTTCTGTCGAGTGAAAAGGCTGGTGCACTCTGAGGGCGCCGGAATAGGCAATCCTTGCAAACCGCAATAGGAGTATGCGCCAGCCATGTATAGCTGCACAGCGATCTTAGACGCCTCCTTGTGAATCACGTCCGTGAGACGCGCAAGTCCAGGGATGTATCGATCGTCCATTATGGAGAGGAATAGATCAAGTCCTGAGGCCTGTTCGTCAATGGCCGCACCGCCGATAATGATCAGTCCGGTTCCCCCTCTGGCCCGTGCAGCGTAAAAATTCACAAATTGATCGGTGACTTCGCCTTTAGGAGTGTAATTAAGATGCATGGCCGTCATAACGACTCGGTTGGCGAGCGTGAGCGGTCCTATGGACAAGGGTTCAAACAGTCTGGTTATCAACGGGACCTCCTGCGATTCGATGCGTTTTGGGTTTTAACAGACGGATGAATATCAGGCCCGTCTCAAGGTTAGGAATCACCCCCCGCAGGACGATACGCCCCGTAACAGAGAATGTCAATTTGCAAGCGCGTACCATGTAATATGGAAATGGAATGTCCGCACTGAAAAGCAAGTGAAATGTCCGCTTTTTCGGGACAGGCGGACGGCAGGTTAAAAAGTGCCATTCCTATACGGCAAAACTCCAACAACCTATTTCCAGACAATTCCAAAGGCTAAAATAAACTTAAGTTTGAACAATATGCGCTCCCTGGGGGATGTTGACATCTTCAATAGCACTGATGATTCCTTTCGACAGCGCGAATGCAGCATCTTTCGTTGCACCTTCGGCAAAGAATGCGTCAACATCCTCCTTGCTTAAATTCGACCTGTGTACAATAATGTCTCTCATCTTATTTTCCGCTGCCTGCAATGAAGTGGTTATTTCCATTAACTGCGGCCTCCAAAGCTCTACGGCATCCGAGAAATCCCAATAAATACCATGAAACAAAAAAGTAGAGATAGGACAAGCCAGCCGTTTGGAACCCGCCAGGAAAATTACGTTAGCTATAGAATCGATACACCCGGTATTGTGAGTAATTATATCCGCAGGCAGACCACGCAGCTGATTATATACTGCCACACCAGGGTCAACGTCTCCACCTGGACTGCTCAAAAGGAGGTACAACTCTCTTGCGCCATTATTTATAGCTTGGCTACAAGTATCAAGCAGAGGATTCACAGTGTCCCAATTGATTGGGCGTACAAATGAAATATAGGCCCTTTGACGGTTCATTATCATGCCTCCTGATCATTCAGGAATAACGCATCAAGTTGATGCGAGATGAGTTTGAGCGGTATTTTGCAATTGGATTTTACATGCAAAACTCTTGGGACAACCCCAAAGCCCGCAAAACTATACAATTTTGCAATCAAACACGCAAGAGGTCACCGATGAGGCAGGTTTTTGCAGTTCCAGGACACACCCTACAACACGCCGGTTCAAGGTACGGCCGCAGACATCGCAAAGAAGGCACTTGGCCAACTCCCACAAAGATTGGCGAATACCGGAGCCCAGATTATCGGAACGGTGCATGACGAAATCATTCTCGAAGTTTCTGAAAAGTGGCAGGGGAAGTTGCTGCCATGCTCAAGGTGACCCTGGTTCAGGCAGGCAAAGCTTATCTCGGTAAAGTTCCGATTTATGTGGAGGTTGGGATTGGGGATCACTGGGCGAAGAAGTAGACAAAGCCAGCCTCAGCTTCATGACGGCGTCGGTTGTAAAATATGATCGATTCAATTCGATCTTAGGCGCTTTACACCCCCAGTTTCCGATCGCATCGCACACGTTGCCGACTGTTGGGACCTCAGGAGAATTCACAAAATCAGGATCATGAAATATGATGCAGCGGTATCTCCTTAAACTCAATGGATGGGAAAGTTCCTAATATTTTCTGCTAAGTTTATGTTATTATATGTATAAGGGGTAATAAGATGACAATCGAAGATCGTTTCAGAGAAAGATACAAATCAGGGGACACTCCTTGGGACATCGGCAAGCCAGATTTCAATCTTGTCGAAGTAGTGACCCAAAAACCCATTTTGAGTTGCAAAGCCTTAGATATTGGCTGTGGAACCGGAGATAATTCCATATGGCTTGCGCAGAACGGCTTTGAGGTTACCGGTACTGATACTTCGGACATTGCTCTGGAGAAAGCAAAAGAAAAAACCTCTAAGGCCAACGTTGAATGTGATTTCATGCTCGCTGATTTTCTTAACAGCAAAATTGAAGGCGCTCCTTTTGGCTTCGCATTTGACAGAGGCTGTTTTCATTCATTCAGTTCTGAAAATGACCGAAAAAGGTTTGCTCGAAATGTCGCTGCGCATTTGGAAGAAGCGGGCCTGTGGTTGACACTCGTTGGCAACGCTGATGAGGATCGCCAGGGTCCCGGCCCACCGCAACGGACTGCAGGAGATATAGTATTGGCAGTGGAGCCCTATTTTGAGGTTCTTTCACTTATATCCAGTAATTTCGGATCTAATCTTCCAAATGCACCCAGAGCATGGAGATGCCTGATGCAGAAACGACATGTCACATAAATGCTTTTGTTGTTTACCATCATTGATCATATCTCAGACGCCGGCAACCATTCTCTATTCAATCTTCCGGTTCAAGCGACAGGCGCCGATGGTTTCAAGCTGGCCCTTATCCATATTTCAGAGTGGCTGAGGCAAAAGCCTTCTCCTTTAGATGAGGTAATTCATGATAGACAATTGAGTCTCATCGGACTCCGGCCATGGGCATCAAAACGAGCGGGTATAAATCGATGAGTAGATGGATCACTATGGGCGCTACCAAACTTTTTCTCCAGACATAAATCAGGGCCACAATCATACCTGAGATGCAGATGGTTACCATAGTAGCGAGTCCCTCATAGCCATGTCCCAGGGAAAATAAAACCGATGAGATTATGACTGAAGCTGATAGGCTGCCTGTGAGGCGGCTAAAGCGAAGTATAAGGTAGCCCCGAAAAATCGTCTCCTCTGCTATCGCAACTACTATTATCAGGACGCAGACCAGCAAGATTTCCCCGGGACCGTTGAAGGCCAGAAAGTTAGGCAGATCGTTCATATGGGACGACAATCCAAGGTGTTGGAAACCTTTTTCGATCAACGACACGCAAACCATGAAGGGCAGGAATAACCCGACGCCCAGGGCGGCTTCTTTTTTCATTCCATCGAATTTCCACCCAATGTTTGTGAAGGGTTCGCCGTTTCGCCAAAGAAAGAAGGCGATCAGGCTTATATAGGCAAGGTCATTGGAAATGAGTGAGCATGACAAAATCGGAAAGTGTGGGTTTCCGCCTTGTAAAGTAAAAAAGGAGATTATCATCGAAGGCACAATAAAAAAAAGGAAGACGAGGACCTCAAAAAGGTCTCTTTTTCGATCTGTTCCGAGATTTGGGATATCCAAGATTGTCCTCCTCCGGAAAGGATAAAGTGTCTCGATTTCATGACTGCGGTCAGCGGAAATATCAGGAGACCGCCCGCAGGGTTCGTTCAATTATCCTATGTGGAGGGATAACAAGCAAGGAAGATACCCATGTGCGAAGCCGGATAATCCTTGTGCGACCTTTTCACAATCACCTGACAGCATTAAAGTGGTCGTGTTTTCAGAAAGCGATATGGCCGCCAGTCTGAAGAAACCGCTGAGAAGATCATGTCTGAACAATTCCTTGGCGGCGGCATTGAAGCAGGTTTTCCCAGAGCTAACGGATGAAGATCACGTTGGTGGGTCACATACAATTCATACTTTTGTGAGGTGCAGGTCATGCCGGACGGTCAAGCTCCTTCCTGACAGCCAGTCCCAGGTTTTCCATCACATAGGGTTTTTTCACGTAGGTCCCCGCGCCCAATTCCTGAGCTATACTCACCCGTTCCGTTTCGGAAAAACCACTGACGATGATCGCTCTCTGATGGGCATTGATTTCAAGTATTTTGGCATAAGTGTCGAGGCCATCCATGCCAGGGTCCATGATCATATCTAAAACGATCAAATCTACCGCGTTTTGCTTGAGATACTCTACCGCTTCTTCACCACTGGAAACACTGACGACCTTGTAATTCAGCTTCGTGAGCATCGCGCCGGCGAGTTCTCGCTGCTCTTTAACGTCATCCACGATCAGGATGGATTCACCGTTCCCCATGTATTCAGCGGCGGATATGGAAACCTGCTCCGGGGATATTTCTTCTCTTATCACGGGAAAATAAAGGGTGAAAATGGTTCCTTTGCCTTCTTGACTGTCCACATTGATATATCCCAGATGATCCTTAACCGTACCCCAAATCACGGCCAATCCCAGACCTGTCCCACTACGGCCCATGACTTTTTTCGTATAGAAAGGCTCGAATATGCGCTTGATATCGCTGGCTGGTATCCCTTGACCCGTGTCCGATACGGACAGAACGACATAGTCCCCCTCCCGGACCTCATCGTATCCGGAAACGGGTTTATCCAGATACTGATTCACGGTTTTAATGGTGATCACACCGCCCTCAGGCATGGCTTCAGCGGCATTGGACACCAGATTCATCAGTGATTTGCCAAGATGCACGGTTGAGCCCGATATGTTAAGAAGGTTCGCCTCCAAATCTGTCTTGATCCGGACGTTGGGATGATAGGAAGAGATCCCGGCGAACTCGGGGGAGTTCCGGCATTCCAGGACAATGTTATTAAAATTCAACACCTTTCTGTTGGAAACCCCCCTCCTCGCCAGAGTCAGAAGATCCTGAACAATCGCTGCTGCCCTCAGTCCACCCTTCAGAATCTCGGTGGCGTGTGATCTTACCGAACCGGGCTCACCCAAATCATTCAGAAGCAGTTCAGAATAGCCCACGACAACACCTAGAACATTGTTGAGATCATGGGCCACTCCACCAGCCAAAGTGCCCAGAGCCTCCATCTTCTCCGCTCGCTGTAAACGATCTGCAAGCATCCTTCGCTCTTCCTCAGCCCGCTTCCGCTCGGTGACGTCGTGCGTAAGGCCCAACATATACTTCTGCCCGGCCATCTCGATCACCTCCGCCGAGATAAGCACATCCATGATCTCACCGGATTTCCTACGGAACTTGGTTTCAAAGTCCTGTAGCCTGCCTTGCTCTTGCAGTACCTCAACCATCTTAGCCCGATCTTGAGGATTGGCCCACATTCCCAGCTTCAATGGATTTTGACCGATGATCTCCTCGCGTATGTAGCCAAATAAGACCAGGAATGCATCATTGATGTCGGCAAGTTGACCGTCACTAGAGCGGGTGATACTGGTGCCGACGGGAGTGGAGCGAAAGAATCTTGAGAAACGTTCCTCGCTCTCGCGCAACGCAATTTCGGCCAGCTTGCGCTCGGAGATATCGGTCACCATCGCAAACGAGCCGACCTTGTTCCCTGACCCGTCCAAAAGCGGCGTTGCATTGAACAGGCAGAAGACATTTGACCCATCAGGACGAGAGAGGGCGATCTCATATGTGCCTACTTCTCCCTGTGCCCTCAATCTGATCTGCTGCTCGAAGATGGCCTTATTTTCACTATCTACAAAATCAAAAATCTTCCTCCCGAAGACCTCTTCCCGATTTCTGCCCAGGATGGCGCACATTCTTGGGTTGAGATCAGTAGTTACAGTGTCGTTATCTATCAGCCAGAATCCTTCATTCACCGTTTGCAAAATGGTTCTAAGGCGAAGTTCACTCTCCCGCAGCGCCTCCTCGGTCCGCTTGCGCTCGGTGATGTCAAAAAATGATGCGATACTTCTTTTTGTATCGGCAATCATATCAACGGTGAGTAAGCAATCTTTTCTCTGGTCATGTCTGTCAATAAGGCGGAACTCGTATTGTTTCAGAGCAGCCTTTGCATCGACTCTGCGCAGGCGATGCTGGACCAGCATCCTCTCCAGATCCTCTTTCGCAACATATTCCGTCCAGCTCTTTTTGTTTTCAATCTCATCTTTCGTGTAACCTGTCAGTTTCTCGAATTCCGCATTTGCAAGTGATATGATGGTATCTTCTTCGAGTATAATTGTGGCCGCGCCTGTGTTTTCAAAGATGGCCCTGTAACGGTTTTCAGATTCTCTCAGGACTTCTTCGGCCTTTTCGCGATCGGTGATGTCTTCCAGAGTCTCGATGGCTCCGACAATAGTGCCTCTGGAATTCCGAAGGGCGGCAGCGGTGAAATGCAGCCATTTCCCCGTCTCACCCAAGTACGGGAAAAATTCCGTTGCCTCATATGCTTCATTGAGGACCTCTGACTTGCCGGTCCTTTTACCATACCAGCGTACAGTCCCCTCCTTATCCTCATCGACGAGCAGATCGGCCATACAGGGCCTCTCTTCCCTGTAGAAGGCCCGCCAATGTTCGCTGGTCCCTACCACCTCGTTTGCCTTGACTTTGCTCATTTCCTCCAACGCTTTGTTCCAGTAGATCACCCGATGGTCCTTCCCGATCATGAATGTTGGAATGGGATATCCCTGGATGATGCTTTTCAAAAGCTGCTCGCTATCTTTGAGTTCCTCTTCCGCTCGCTTGCGCTCGGTGATGTCGGTGAGCATCCCAAAAGCTCCCATGAACCTGGCATCTTCGGCTCGAATCACTGTGACAGAAACTTTCGCCCAACATTCTCTGCCATCGCTGCGGCGAAAACGACGTTCGTAAGTCTCACCCAGCCCCTGGATGCGATGTGACCACTTTTCCTGGTGATCGGCCAGGTCTTCGGGAAACAAAAAATGGACTAACGGCTTGCCAATGATCTCTTCAGGGAGATAGCCAAGCATGTCAGCCATTTTTTGATTCACATATGTAACAAGGTTATCCACGTCCACCACACAGATGCCTTCATTGGCCGTTTCAACGATCCGACGATATTTTTCCTCGCTCTCACGTAGGGCCTCTTCTGCCCGCATGCGCTCCGTGATATCAAGAATAGTCCCTGCGCCTGCGGACTCCCCTTTATAAATGCTTGTGGCCCCATAAACCTCCACGTGGAATATCTGTCCGTTTTTCTTCAGCCCCCTGAAGGTGTAATGAACTGACTCCGCTTCGCCGGATACTCGCCTTTTGACCTGTTCTTCAACCGTAGTCAAGTCCTCCGCATAAACCAATTTCTTGAAAGACATGTCGTTCAGACATTCCTCGACAGTGTAGCCGAACATTTGAGCGAACTTGGCATTTACATATTTGAGGACTCCATCCTTTAAGATATACATCCCTGCAAGCGCGTGCTCTGCAAAGCTCTTGAACTTATTTTCAGATTCAAACAGGGCCTCTTCAGCCTGCTTGCGCTCCGTCTTGTCCTTTTCCGATTCAGCAAGCCTCTGACGTAATATATGCAATTCTGTGATGAGTTGCTCTTTAGCTTTGTCTTCATCCTGCATTTCCGACTCCTTGGCAGATCAATGTGCGGGTTAGCATTCATGCGATGCAAAGTATATCCTATTTGCTGACCCTGCAAAGATTTTGTCGGCGAATATTCGGATTCTCATAACGAAAACTTCAAGATACTTGCTAGCTTGTGAACTTTCAAGAAATTCCAGCTATGGAAAAGCATCCTTATTATCTGTAGAGAGGGACGCAGGCACTACGATGGCGTAACAGACGCAAGGAATGCGATGTTCAAGGAGCTTTGTTGTTACGGATGCAGCTATCTGATCGAAGGAACACGCTCATGCGGCCATTTTGAAGACAAAAATCCCGTATGCGATGACGAAGACGGTATCCTGAGATTATGATAATGTTGATTCTCTCCAGTTAGCAGTCAATGCCGGCCGATGTTTTTGACCGGGAAAAATTCTCCCAACATATAGAATGGTAAAAGAATCATTCGATATCCTAATCAAGCACTCAAGTGAAAAGTCGACCCTGAAATACTCTGGGAATAGGGGTTCATCATTGAGCGATCAGGTCTTGCTGAAATGACGATATTTCCCCCTGAAGGCGCCAGATTCGCAGTTTCATGTCCTCACGATGCCCCAGGAGGGCGTCCATATCAGGATTTAAGCTGCGCAACTCCTCAGAGGTGATGGAGACCGGCTCGTGCCGGAGCTGCACCTGGGAGATGGGGATGCCGGGGAACTTATCGAGAAGCTTCGGGGAAAGGACCAGCAAATCCACAGTAGTGGCTCCCTCGACTGTTTGGGTGACCTTCATGGGATAGTAGAGAAATTTCGTCTTGAAACGGTATTCAATGGCCTCGCCGGTAATAAGCACCTCGTCCAGGGAGATCACATCGAAGACAAACCAGGTGAACTTCCCTGCCAGGTATTCATCAATAATCTTTTTCGTGGCCGGCGGAATGATGGGATTCTGCACATGAAGAGACCCGAGATATTTCTCCACCCAGGCGATGAATCCATCTGTGCTCAGAACATGGGCGACGGAGATATCGTGCGCCCCGATTTTTTTATGAAAAGTGACTTCCCCCGCAGGACGGCCGGGTGCCGGTAGGGGTCCCCCGCCGCCCCTCGCGGCCGAGGGTTTGCGAATTTTACGATTGATAAGGGCGGTAGCTCTTCGGAACGTCTCCACATCCCCTTTCTTAACCTTGGGCTCTGTGGGCAGGGGAACAACTTCAAGAGCCTGGGTGGCTTCAGAAGCGCTCATGTCGGTGGAAAGCAGGAGAATCTCTTCCGAGCCGTTCCAGGCGATCATGGCCCGTTGATTGGGCTTGAACATCCGGACGCCTTGCTTTAAGGGAATAAGCCCCCCGTCGGCAAAAAGGTAAGGAACACAGAGGAGCAGTAACGGAACCAGAAGAATACTAACCTTTTTCACATGGGCCTCCTTTTTGTAAATGTTTTGTTGTTGTCCCCGGCTGGTATGTTGGTTTCTTTCCGTGGGGCATAAGAAACCACGAGGTGATGAGAACTTGAATCTCCGCTTCAAACACAACAGAGCCAATTCAGGTATCTTCAACTCGGATGAGGCATCGCGAATATGGAATAATGATAAAATCAGTAAACCCAGTTCCGGCCACAGGCTGTAAGACGGCAGTAGAGCACCGGGGGCAGAAGGCCTACCAGGCCGAAAAAGCTTGCCACCCGCCGGCCTTGGCTCCCCCTCTCAGGATAGCATGTCCTTTAGGACTCTAATCTCCTCCAAAGCCTTACCAGAACCGAGCACGACAGTAGACAGGGGGTCCTCGGTCAGCATCATCGGTAATCCCGTCTTAAGTCGCAGGAAGTAACCGAGATTTTTGAGAAGTGCTCCTCCACCGGTCAGAACGATCCCGCGGTCCACGATCTCGCCCGCCAATTCGGGAGGCGTCTGCTCGAGCGCAACTGTTATGGTTTCCAGGATGGAATCGATTTGTTCCTGGATCGCTTCCCGGATTTCATCCGAATTGACCTCAAGGCTTTTAGGGATCCCAGTTACCAGATCGCGGCCCTTTATCATCATGGTTTCAGTTTCACCAAGAGGATAAGCATTTCCGATGGTGGTCTTTATAAGTTCCGCCGTTGTTTCGCCTATCAGCAGATTGTACTTGCGTTTAACGTACTGGAGAATGTCCTGGTCCATTTTGTCGCCGCCAACGCGCACCGACCGGCTGTACGCAATCTCAGCAAGCGAGATGACAGCGACCTCGGTTGTCCCTCCGCCTATGTTTGCAACCATGTTGCAAACCGGCTCGGTTATGGGAAGTCCAGCCCCGATTGCGGCCGCCATAGGCTCCTCTATCAGGTATACCTCATGGCCGCCAGCGGATTTAACAGACTCCCTGACGGCCCTTTTTTCAACCTGCGTCACGCCCGAGGGAATACAGATTATTACTCTTGGCCTGACAAAGGCGTGCCTGTTGTGCACTTTGCGTATGAAGTATCTCAACATTGCCTCGGCTACTGCAAAATCTGCAATCACGCCATCTTTCATAGGCCTGATCGTACTGATATAGCTGGGAGTCTTGCCGAGCATCATCTTTGCCTCTCTGCCCACAGCCACGACCCTGTTGGCGCCGCGTTCATCCCTGCGAACCGCGACAACCGACGGCTCTGTCAGCACAATTCCCTTACCCCGCACGTAAACAAGCGTATTGGCGGTCCCAAGGTCTATTGCGAGATCATTTGAGAAAAGCCCGAGTATACTGTTGACGAACAACTTTTAGAATTTTCCTTTCTATCCAGTTTTAAGCTAAAGTTTCATAGCATGTGAATTGCCTATGGACAATGCCTAAGAGAAAGGAATACTCAGCACGGGGACAATTTGCCCAAACCGGAAGCAAAAAGCTCAAACCCATACATCAACCTGACCACCACTCATTGCATTTACGCTCACAACCAACGGATCTCGAAGGGCATTTTGGGTTGGTCCAACACCCTCGTATCTTAGAAACGTCCTAAGACACCTTCAAGGCCACGGAACTTTTCCATATTCGAATCAAGAGCGCAAGTGGTGTGTCATCAAGTCCGGTCTTAGCAGAACGGCACAGCTTGAGAGGTTCCCATTCCGGCAACAATAGTGAGTTCGGACGTAATGTCGATTATGGGACCGGGCTGCCGGAATGGTGACAAAAAAAATGAAAAGGACTGCCCGCCAATCCATTCCCGCGAGCAGTCCCTTCAGGTCCTCTTACTGAATGAGAGGCGATGAAATCCGGCTATTTGACTTTTTCGCTGAGAGTCTTGCCTGCTTTGAACTTGACAACTTTTGACGCCGGGATCTTGATCTTTTCGCCGGTACGGGGATTGCGGCCTTCACGTTGAGACCTTGAAGCGACGCTGAAAGTCCCGAAACCTACCAGCGTAATCTTGTCACCGCCTGATAAAGCGCCGGAAACAGTGGACACAAATCCGTCCAACGCTTTTTCAGCCTGTGATTTGGTAATTGCACCTTCACTTGCGATTTTTGCAACCAATTCAGCTTTTGTCATTTCCTTCCTCCTCAAAGTTAGATTTCGTGTGCTTCTATAAGACGATCGGTATTAATCACATTGAGTGGAAGGGGCCCCTTTTTCATCCCATCCGCGCGCCTGATAGTAATCTTCGAGCAATTGGAGCATCTGCTTTTCTGTAATGAGATTGCCGGTCTCGGGAAGAGCCTCCGTGAGAAAGCGTTTGGGAAGGCAGTCGTCCTCCATCGTCAGCCCCTCACGAATATTGAAACGGCGCGTAGCATCGATAACTGCCGCAGCCACCTTTCGCATCCCCTCGACGTCCAGGCTCAAACCGGTTGTAGCGCGAATGATTTCGCTAAGTTTGTCCCACTGATAGAGGTCCCGGTAAAAACGGCACACAATGAGAGTGTCGAAAATTGCAAGTCGATCTTCCCATTCGGCAAACATTCGCGCCTTCCCGTCTATTTGATCGCGGGGGATCATGCCGGCAAGTTCGGGCTTATAGAAGGTGGCGCGAAGGTGACATGCGCCTCGAGCCGATGAGCCGTAAGCAAGCCCCATCCCTTTCAGGGTCCTTGGGTCATAGCCCGCGGGCTCCAGGCCTTTTACATGGATCGCCTGATCCTCCATATCCCATTGCCGGGCCGCATGTTTGATGCCCTTGGCAAGTACGGCCCCATGACCGCGATTGTAGGCAATATCAGACAGAAGCTGCGCAATTGCGTCCACGTCACCATAGTCGAGCGCAGCATCGATCCGTCCCTGTCTGGCAGCTTCAATCGTAAAGGCGGCCAGGTTGCCCGCAGAAATTGTGTCCATTCCAAGCCGGTCGCACAGATCGTTGAGATGCATGATCTCTTCAATACCGTTTACTTCGCATAATCCTCCGAACGCAAAAATGGTCTCATACTCCGGGCCTTCAATCTTCAGCCCCTTGTGGCGGCCTTCTTTAACAGAGGACACCTTACCGCAGGCCATATAGCATCTGGGACAGGAATGGGGCTTGACGTTCCGCACGACTAAGAAGGGCTGACGCATTGAAGCTTTCGCGGTATTCGCTCCTCCCTTTTGTCCAGTATCGTGTGGGGAAGCCCCCAGCCTCATTCATAATGTCCACCAGCATGGGAGTCCCCATGGACTTATAGGCGCTCACGCCGGCGTTTGCCTTGCCGATTGCCGACATTTCCTTCACGAATCGGTTTATCAGCCCCAGGTCTGCCACCTCTTTGCTGCGATTCCCTCTAAAGGCAATGGCTTTTATCTTCTTCGATCCCATGACCGCGCCCGTACCGGTCCGCCCGGCGCTTCGCCAGTAATTGTTTTCAATTACAGCGAAGCTGACCAGGTTCTCTCCGGCCGGTCCTATTACTACCACTCCACTCTTCGGCTTGCCGGGGCGGTTGTTTTTTATCCACTCCCTGACCCTGTCTTCGGTTTCGTATGTCTCCATGCCCCAGAGGTCGGCGGCTGGATGAAAGAAAACCTCATCTTCAGTGATTTCAAGCCACACGGGTACATCGGAGCCTCCTTCAATCATGAAAGCGTCGAAGCCGGTCCCTGCCATGTACTCAGCCACAGACCCCCCGGAGTAGGACTCGGAATAGAAACCGGTTTGAGGAGACTTGGTGAAAACACCATACCGGCATGATCCCCATACCCCTGTCCCGGTAGCCGGGCCGATTGCGAAGATCAGTTTGTTGTCTTTGCTCAGCGGGTCGACCCCAACCGGGTTGTTGCGAAGTAGTATGTAAGTCGCAAGTCCTTTGCCGCCCAGGAACTTTCCCATCACGTCATCGGGAAAAGTCTTGGTGTCAAAAGATCTTTGTGTCATGTTGACACTGAGGACCTGGTTGTAAAAGCCGCGCATCGCTCGTCTCCTTTGATTTAGGATAGCCCGGCGATAATGTTGCTTTAGTATCGCTAAGAGATTCTAACGCCAGCAAGATTGCTGAAAAGATAATAGCCCTGTCTCCACCATTTCCTCCAGTTCTATTTTTGTCCCGCGCCCGGTTCCCTGGAGACAAGTTCAGTACTCGAAAAGAGGTTGAACCAAGTTGGTTATTTTGCATCACCCGGAAAGCTTTCACAATGAATGTTTCTTTTTAGCTTACAAGGGCATTTTGCGGGTCCAAATTGGAAGATGCTGACGGGAAGGGCCTGCGGCTGTCCATTTTCCTTGCAACTCTGCGAGAAACATGACTTAATCAGAGTCAACGAGGGAAGCCGCTTTGGCGTGAGAGTCGAATTTCCTGTTTGAAGACTGGATGCGCATGGCTGGGGCACAACGACATTTCCTGCCCGGATACGCCTGGCAAATAACCCACCGGTGTCACAAAAAAGAGAATCTGATGAAGTTCGCAAAAGACCTGAGGCGATGGCCTTGGTGGCTGTTTGAGACGAAGTATAGCGAAAGCAGTAAAATCTCCTTTAAGTACACAATCGGACTGGATAGGTGCAATGTCAACCCGGAACAATTAGGAGAAGAGAGATGACCAAGAAAGGGATCACACGCAGGGAACTGTTGAAAGGAACCGGTTATCTGACCGCAGCGGCAACGGTGCTCGGTCCGGGCGTTTTGAAACCTACCGGCCTGTGGGCTGCTGTCCCCAAAGTTAAAGGTCCCATCAAAGTCGGCTACCAGACCGTTCTCTCCGGTACTCTTGCCGGCTATGGGGAGTTCCACAAGATGGGAGCCATTATGGCTATGGAGGAGATCAACTCTAAGGGAGGCATCGCCGGGAATCAGCTCGAAATTGAATTTCGCGATTCCACTCTGGCTGCTCCGGAAGCCATCCAAAACGCTCATTACTTCGCTGACAGTTGGGGAGCCGACTTCCTGGCAGGGGTGGACTCATCGGGGCAGGCATTGGCTCTTGCGCCGCTTATGGGCCAGTTGGACCGGATCCTTATGGTCACCCATGCCGCAACCGAGAAACTCACTGAAGACGAAGTCTACAAAAAGGGCATCAAACAGGTCTTCCGCATCGCCACTCCCACTTATCATGACGCCAATGCAGCCGCATTTGTGGCCAAGGACCTGCCGGCAACAACCTGGGCGACCATCAATCCCAAGTATGAATATGGCTACACCACCTGGGACATGTTCAAGAATACCCTCAGCAAGCTGAAGCCAGGCGTGAAATTTATCGCCGACTCCTGGGCGCCGTTCGGAACAACCGACTTTCGCTCCCACATCAACACCATCATGGACGCCAAACCTGAGGGGATCTACTCGGCGGAGTGGGCCGGAGAGCTGATCTCGATGATCAAACAGGCAAGGCAGGCTGGGCTGTTCGATCAAATAAAGCACGTCATGCTGCCACTCGGCGCAGCCATGGACGTGCTTGAAGGAACGGGCGGGGAGATGCCGGACAATGTCTGGATCTCCGGCCGCTACTATTTCCTCTATCCGAACACTGCGGAAAACAACAACTGGGTCGCTCGCTTCAAAAAACGCTGGAACCATTATCCTTCCTATGTTTCCGAGACCGCCTATTCGGCTATGTTTGCCTTCAAGAAAGCGGTGGAAACCGCCGGCTCCAAGGACACGGCCAAAGTCATCCAGGCCTTGGAGGGCATGCACCTCGATTCTCCGGCAGGCCCACGCGTATTCCGCAAAGAGGATCATCAGGCCATGTACGATGTGCCATGGGGACTGACCAAATCAGATACCAAATATCCTTTCAAGACCATGGGCAAGATGGTGGTGATTCCAGCAAAGCAATGCTTCAATCGGCCGCCCTTTGACTCTGAAACGTGCAAGCCGCCCTTTATAGCCTGATGGAGCGGGCGCATGAAATTTTTATAACGTAACGATCCATCCCTCGCGAGAGAAGTTAGGAGTACGGCCTGGGGCCTGAGACCCCCGGCAAGCCCCTCCCGCGGGTGGAGAGTCTCACAGCTGGAGCTAAACAGGCCAACGATGCTTTTCGTGCCGACCCGCCGGTGTGGGAACGATTATCGGGGAGCAATGAATTATGCTGCAATCCATAGTCCACGTGTGCCTTGCCGGATTATCGACCGGAATGTTCATCTGGCTTGTCGCAAGCGGTCTCACTCTCATATTCGGCGTCCTTGGCGTGCTCAATTTCGCTCATGGCAGCTTCTACATGCTGGGGGCCTACTTTTGTTATACAGCTTTACGCTTTCTGGGGAACAACTTCTGGCTCGGTCTCATCTTCGGCCCTCTGGCGGTCTGTGTGGTCGGTTTTGTCGTGGAGAGATTTTTCCTGCGCTACGTTTATCATCTTGCCTTACCTTACCAACTCCTGTTGACCTTTGCCTTCGTTCTCATTTTCGATAACCTGGTCAACATCATCTGGGGCGCCGGATCTATAGGCTCCCCCAGCGTGTCGGGCCTTTCCGGCTCAGTCCTGATCCTCGGTCGCGGCTTCCCCGTCTACAATCTTTTCATCATTGCAATGGGACCGCTGGTGGCGTTGGGGCTATGGGCGTTTTTGGAGAAAACCTGGTGGGGTCGAATCATCCGGGCGGCCGCTTCGGACCGGGAGATGGCCTCAGCCATAGGACTCAAAGTCCCGTTGCTCTACACGGTGGTGTTCATCTTTGGCGCCTGGCTGGCGGCGGTCGGGGGAGCCCTGGCGGTACCCTACGTGGGACTGCTCACCTCCGGGATGGGACAGGCTATCATTATCGAAGCCTTTGTCGTGGCTGTAATCGGCGGGCTTGGAAGCCTCAAGGGAGCTTTCCTGGGCGCTCTCGTCATCGGTCTGCTTTCCTCCTTCGGCACTCGCTATATCCCCACGTTTGATATGTTTCTGACCTTCATTCTCATGGCTGTGGTGCTGCTCTGGCGGCCGCAGGGATTTTTTGGAGAGGGTGAACGATGAAACGCCACTCGACCATCATCGCCACGGCGATTCTGCTGTGCGTGCTGATCGCCGTTGACCTTTTTGCAGGGCGCTTCATCATCTATCTCGCGATGCGCGTCATGATTCTCTGCATCTTTGCGCTGGGCTACAACATCCTGCTTGGCAGAACCGGTCTGCTCTCATTCGGCCACGCCGCTTTTTATGCCTGTGGAGCCTATGGGCTCGCCCTGACCTCCATTCATATCACTCCCAACCCCATGATCGGGATACTGGCCGGAGTTTTGCTGGCCGCCGTCACGTCCCTTATTATCGGCTTTTTTTGCGTGCGCCATACTGAAATCTACTTCGCCATGCTCACCTTGGCCTTCGGCATGATGATTTACTCCCTCATCTGGAACCTGCGCAGCATCACCGGCGGAGATGACGGGTTGTACGGCATTATGCGAACCTCCCTTTCCTTGGGCGTCGTGAACATCCCAATCATGAAGGAAAGCCAGTATTACTTCATGGTCCTTTTTTTCTTCATGGGGACCCTGGTATCCATCCACCACATTCATCGGTCACCTTTTGGGCTGGTGCTTGCCGGAATTCGTGAAAACCACGTACGCACAGAATTTGCCGGATTGCCTGTGAAGAGATACAGGTTGGCCGCCTTCGTCATTTCGGGCATCTATGCCGGGCTGGCCGGAACGCTTTCCACTCTGCTGGAAAGCGGTATCACCCCTCAGGCCGCCCATTGGAGCCATTCTGCAGAACCAGTGCTGGTGAGCCTCATTGGCGGGATGCAAACCTTTACCGGCCCGGTGGCAGGCAGCGTCGTCTACATTGTGTTGAGGGAAATCATCGAGCGCTTTACCCAGAACTGGATGCTTTGGTTCGGGGTGATTCTGCTCGTTATCATCATGGGCTTTCGAGGGGGCATAGCGGGTTCTGCCGCTCAATTGTTGAAAGAACGGCGGGCTTGGGAACTCGGGAGGAGGGTGTCCCATGAGTGAAGCCCTGCTGGAAGTTGTCAAATTGAATAAGGCCTTTGGCAGAGTAGTGACCGCCAGGGACCTGAATCTGGTTTTGCAGCCCGGCGTGATTACCTCGCTGATCGGTCCCAACGGCGCGGGCAAGTCCACCCTCATCAACCTGCTCACCGGATTCCTGGCTCCCGACTCGGGATCTATTCTGTTCCGGGGCCGGGACATCACCCGTCTGCCTATTTACCGCCGAGTACGGCAAGGGCTGTGCCGCTCGTTCCAGGTTGCCAACATCTTTCCAAATTTGACCGTGCTGCAGAATGTGACCATTCCGGCGCTGGCGGCCAGGAGGAGGGGTCACCGCCTGTTCGGCCGGGTTGAGCGTGAAACCGCACACAGCCATGATGCCAACCAGATTCTGGAGCGAATCGGCCTTGGCAGTGCCGCCCACAGTCCGGCGTGTGCCCTGTCCCATGGCGACCAGCGGCTGCTAGAGGTAGGAATCGCTATGGCGGCGCGGCCGCAACTGCTTTTCCTCGACGAACCGACCGCCGGCATGAACCCGGTGGAAAGGACCAAGATCCTGGGCAATATCCGCCAACTGGCCGAAGATGGAGCGATCACTTTCGTCATCGTCGAACATGACATGGATGTTGTTTTCTCTCTGTCCGATCGTGTGGTGGCGCTGAATCACGGTGAAATTATCGGGGATGGCACCCCGGATGAGATCCAGAGCAATCCCAAGGTGCGCGAAGTCTACCTCGGAGAGTAGGTGGCCGTATGATTTTGCAGGTGAATGAGATCAACACTTACTACGGAATGTCCCATATTCTGCAGAACGTCTCCTTCGAGGTGGGGACTGGAGAAGTGGTGGCCCTGCTGGGGCGCAATGGGGTCGGAAAGACCACCGCCCTCCGGTCGGTCATGGGGATCAGCCCATCCAGGAGCGGAGTCATCCGTTTCCAGGGGGAGAACGTTCAGGGGATTCCTCCCTATGCCTTGGCTCAACGGGGTGTGAGCTATGTTCCCGACGACATGCGAATCTTCCCGGATCTAACCTGTGAGGAGAACCTGGAGATCGTCCGGCGCGTTTGCCGCCGCAATGGATACTGGAACCGGGAGCGAGTCGAGAAGCTATTCCCGGTGCTGAAGGACCGCAGACGGCAAAAGGGCCTTAGTCTTTCAGGAGGAGAGAGGAAAATGCTCAGCCTGGGACGGGCCCTCATGAGCAACCCGGTGCTGATTTTGCTCGATGAGCCGTCGGAAGGGCTTGCGCCCCTGGTTATGCGTACACTCGTGGAAACCATCCAGGAGATTCGCAGACATAATGTGGCCATCCTCCTGGCCGACCAAAATCTCAAATTCTGCCGCCGGTTATGTGACAGGGGCTACATCATAGAGAAGGGCAGAATCGTCCACCAGGGGGGCATGGAAGCGATCTGGACCGATGAAGCGGTCGTGAAACGATACCTGGCCATCTGATTTTGTTTCATTGGGATTTGGTTAATGGTTCATTGTTGATGGTCAATGGTGGCTTTGGCATGGGTTCTCTTCACGGCAACAGAGAGGGTGGTCTTGGATAATGGGTGAGGGAGAAAGGATGAAGATCATGGTAGTAACCTGTAACATTATGTATTTCGCATAGATAATGGGTATCCCCGGGAATCTCCTCACTACTGCAATGGCAGTCATGCCTCACAGGGACGTGGACCGTGCCCTTAGTGCAGCGCTGTCGCTGGATGTCCCTTTCTGGCCCCAGCTACCTTTATTGAGCTATTATGAAGATATGTATGTCCAGGCATCGGAACACTTTCCGGGCATTCTGGCAGACATGGAGAAACGTACCCTTCGTTTTTCCACAGAGAAGTTCATTATCGAACTGGAGGATACCCTGGCTCATTTTGAGGATCCACAGTACTTCGATATCAGCGACACCTATTCCGCCGTCTACCACCGGTTTTTGCAGATGGATCTATCTGATCGAGTTGCAATTCGCGGTCAACTCGAAGGTCCGATCAGCTTCGGTTTAAACGTGCTTGACGAGGACCGCAGGCCCATTCTTTTCAACGATACGGTACGCTCCTTCATGCTTGATTTTATGGCAAAGCGTCTGAATACTCAGTTAAACCGCCTTAAGGTATTGAACCCCAATGCATTCATGTTCGTGGACGAACCCGGGCTGCAGTATATATTCAGCGCCATGTCCGGGTACGACAGCATCACCGCCAGGCAGGATATGGAGAGATTCTTTGCCGGGGTCGAGCGGCCACGGGGAGTGCACCTGTGCGGAAATCCGGATTGGGATTTCCTTCTGGGGCTGGATCTCGATGTGCTTTCCTTGGATGTCTACTCCAACGGGGAGATTTTTGTTTCCTATGCCAAACCAATCTTACGATTTCTGGAGCGTGGCGGCTGCATAATCTGGGGGATTGTTCCGACCAACTTCGAGCCGTTTGCAGAAGAAAATCTAAGGTCATTGCAAGAGCGTCTGCTGGCTTGTTGGCGGATACTGGAGCGTAACGGAATTGACCGCCATTTGCTTCTCTCTCAAAGCATGCTTTCCCCTGCAACCTGCTGCCTGGTGAACCCGGATGGCGTAAAGACTGTTGAAAAGGCCTTCGAGAGAACCAACGCACTTTCGGAGTTACTTCGGAGGCGCTTTGCAGTTTAAGCGGCGGGACCGACAGCTCTGATGGCAAAAAAAAGGTTATTCACGCGTACTTCCACTGAAATTAACAATGCTGTCCACACCAGGCATCTGTAAACAGAGAGGCTCAAGCTATGGCTGAACAGGATAGATTGAAAAATCGCCTCGTACCCCTGGAACTATACAAGCTCACCCGACGAAATAATTGCGGAGAATGCGGCCAGCAAACATGTCTTGCTTTTGCGACCCAGGTAATAGTGGGAAAGGAAGACATCGACGCTTGCCCATTTTTCGATAAAGCGCAGATTCATACACTGAGAGAAAGGTTGGACGAACAGATCCGCTCAGGCATCGGAGTGAGCCGCGAAAGTTTCGAAAAAACAATGGAATTTCTGCACGAGGAGATAAGCAAGTTGAATTTCCCGATGATTGCAGAGAGCCTTGGCGCCCGGATCGGAGAATTGAGCAGGCAACCCGCATTGATATTTCCATATTTTGGCGACTCTGTTCTGGTGACCGGGTCAGACGTTAAACGGGAGAAAGGTGCTGAACTGAGCCCTTGGGAGAAGATTTTCATTCTAAATTATGTGCTGGGCGGAGCGGCTCAACCTTCGGGAGTATGGGTTGGCATGGAGAGCCTTCCCAACTCTGTGTCCAAGATCAAGAGCTTGCAGGCACACTGTGAATTGCCCCTGGCCCACTCCTTTAGCGGAAATATGCTTCTGCTTTCACAATTGGTCTCTCCGTTGGGGATCGAAGTATCGCTTAAAGATGAATCCGTCGATTTTGCAGCCGAATTCCATGTCTTTCCGAAGCTCATTATCCGAGTATTGTTTTGGGATGAGGCTGAAGGATTTCCATGCCGGGCCAAATTCCTTTTTGACAGCCGGGTATTGCAGATTTTGGATCTTGAGTCATTGATTTTTGCGTGCGAACAAATTACCGATCGTCTCATCCAAGGCGGGATGGGTATTGACCCTTGAAAGGTCTCAGTCGGCAATAAACTCCCACACGTCTCCGTGCGGGGCCGCTCTGACCTGGAGGTGTCCCCTCCATTGTTGATCGTTCTGTTTCGGGTAATCCTCCCTGCAATGTGAGCCCCGGCTCTCGACCCTCCTGATCGCAGCTTCGAGAATAAGGCAGGCCGCTTTTGCAGCCGAACGCAGCTCAATCGCACTCACTTGGGCCGAGGTCAGTGTTTTTTTGCTTCCCGGCCCGGAAAATGAGAAGCTGCCGGTGATGTCCCGCATATTGCCCAAAGCTCGAGAAAGCCCTGCCTCGTTTCTCACTATCCCCCCCTCTTCCCACATAATTTTGCGGATTCTGTCCAGAAGACCGGTTTCGTCACACCGGAGGCTCTCAACGGCCCGAAACCGTTCATCGAACCGCTTCAAGACAGATCGTCGCTCTTCTGCGCCGCTCCTTTTTGCCCAATCGGCCGCCGAATTCCCGGCCCTTGCTCCGAATACCAAGGTTTCGCTAAGCGCATTGCCTCCCATCCGGTTGGCGCCGTGCAGCCCACCTGTCACCTCTCCGGCAGCGAAAAGTCCCGGAACAGAGGTCGCCCCCGTGCCGTCAATTTTTACCCCACCCATGGTATGGTGGGCCGCCGGGGCTACGCGAAGGGGACGACTAACCCCTCCGTGGCGATCTCCAAATATGGGCCGCAGGGAGGCTGAGAAAGGATCGCTATGCCATTGTTCATCGGTGACGTCCCGTATATCCAGGAAAATCCCCTGGCAGTTTCGATAAATTTCCTGGAAAAAAGCCTGTGAGAGGCGGTCCCGGGCGTTAGCCGCCGCAGGGCGTTCATCTATTCCGTATTTTTGGAGAATATCCTCGCCGGACTCATTCACAAGCCGGCCGTTGTCGGCGAGCATCGGCGGAATCACCAGGGGCGCATGTCCGGGTTCAGCCAGGCACACGGGATAAAACTGTACGAATTCAAGGTCCTGGAGTAGCGCTCCGGCCTCAATCGCCAATATCCACCCGTCCCCCAGCATCAGCCTTGGGTTGTCGTGGCGAAGGTAGAGTGCGGCAGCCCCGCCGGTTGCCAGCACCACTGCCCCGGAACTGAACGCGATAAGCTCACCCGATTGCCGTGCAAAGCCCATAAGGCCCGCCAGGCCGTTTTCTATCACCAGGTCGGTGGCCGTCAGGTTTCCCATGAACCGCGTTCCCAACTCCCTGTTTTTTTTGATAAGACAGTGCACTATCTCCTCACCTAGAGCTGGAGGGCGGCCTTTGGCGAATAGAAATCCATGCCGGACTTCAGCCTGGATTCCCCAGCTTATAAGTTCACCCAGCCTCGCTGGGGCCTCTTCGCAGAGAATTTCGGCAAGAACCGGCTGATTTATTCCACGGCCTGCCTGAAGAGTGCGCTTCAGATGTCCGGCCGCTCCCGCACTGTCAGCACCCCCCATCGCGCCGCCACTGAGCCAGGTACAGGTGGACTTGCCGGGCCCTGCCTTGGAGAGCACAAGAACATCAAGCCCAGCTTCCCGCGCCGATATCGCAGCCCTGAGGCCGGCGGCCCCGCTGCCCAACACCAGGAACGTCGCATGCGACATGTTCCATACTGAAATTCCTCCCTGAAAAAGGTCTTTCCTGCCTTCGCCCGGAAATGCGCACTCTCACTTAGACTGAAGTTTAACAGCATCACAAAAATAATGATATAATTTCAGTGACATACGGCTCACATAATACGTTGTGACACTACCTCTTGGGCATTTTCGAAAACCTGCCAGGCATTCATACGGGTTTGCAGGCCATGACAGGGCGGCAACTGTTAAACTTTGGAATCACAACCTGGAATCAGCGACGGCGAGGAAAGCGCAAGCGCACATACCTCCGGCCAAGCCGGAGGCATGGAAAACCATGGACCGCTCAAAGCGGTTGGCGGACTTGATAGCTCCGAGAATATCCGCATGGTCTTGGACTACCGCGCCATCGTCATTCCGGCGGCGCTTTTGAGCCGGAATCCAGCAGATTTTCGCAGGTTGGTATACAGCTTTAGCCAGCGCTTCAAGTTGGCAATCGATACCTTTAAAGGCTCTGACGAGACACAAGAACCTGGATTCCGGCCTAAGCACTGCCGGAATGACGACCTGACTCCCGGAAATGTCAAACTCTGCGAGTCCGCCGGCAGAGCCGGAGGATTACCCTGTTATTTAGGGCTTCGGCTCAGAGAGCTGGATTAGCCGGTCGCTTTTTTAATTCAGGGGTGGGGGAATTTTGCATTATCGGGGCGGGTGGTTTTTCGGTTATCATCACGGGCTCTTTTGGACTATGTTCGAATTGTTTCCGGACAGTAATGGTGCCAATTCTGATTTTAGGCCGGACGAGATGAGAAAAAGAATCCGGCCTCAAAATGCGGCTCGGATGCATATAACGAACAATTTGATGCATTATTCCGAGTTCAAGGTATCGCATTTAATCCGCAGTCTTTAAGGAAAGGAAAGGGAATGACTCAGCCAGCGCCATCGTCCGGCGAAAGGTTTGCCTGGCTTGACAGCGTAAGAGGAATCGCAATTCTCTGGATCGTCTTTTTTCATTTCTTTATAACTTTCGCCGGAGACCGCTATCCCTGGAACATAACTTTTTCGAATTTTCAGTCATTTGTGCACGGGTGCGCGCCCACTGGCCTTGCAGCCAAAATAGGCTGCTGCCTGGAAGGGTTGATCGTCGCACTAATCCAGAGTGGTCCTTATGCCATAAGCGTTTTTATTCTCTTTAGCGGATTCGGGCTTACATACTCTCTGGTGAAAAAAGGAAAGGAGCCGGATTGGCCTGTTTGGTACCGGCGGCGCATCTGGCGCCTGTTTCCCATTTACTGGCTGGCCCACCTGGTTTGCCTTGTCTCGCCGTTCTTATATCTGCAGAGCCCCATCGACTACCGGTTCGTACTAAGTTTTTTCGGCGACCGCATCGTTCCGGTAGACAAGATGTTCTTTTATCTTAACCCCTCTTGGTGGTTCTTCGGCCTGCTTCTCCAGCTCTACATCGTCTTTCCGCTCCTCTACCGCCTGCTTCAAAAGCTTGGACCGATCCGGTTTCTGGTCTTGAGCGCAGCTTTTGGCGCAGGTTGCCGCTATCTCCTTAACATGGTTATTCACGCTGACGGCAACTGGGCGATGGGTGCTTTTTTTGCCGGCAGGGTTTGGGAATTCGCAGCGGGAATGTCACTGGGAAGCCTTATGGCCAGGCAACCACAAAGGACTTTGAAGTGGTTTTTCTCGGCTTGGGGCTGTATTGCGGGAGTGGGCCTGTTTGCTTTGGGGGTTTGGTGTTATCAGCCCATCTTTACTTTCAGCTTTACAGACGGCCTGGTGGGAATGGGCCTCTCCATCATCCTCGCAAACCTCGCTAACCAGCTAAAGAGGATTCCGGTTGCCGCCAAGATTTTTTCATTTGTCGGAGTCTATTCTTACAGCGTCTATCTCTTCCACCAGCCTTACGTAATGTACTTCGGCAATAGATTGCACGGGTCCGGGATATGGGTCTATTTGACCCTGGGTTCAGCAATCGTTGCGGCAGTCGTTGCCGGGGCTGCATGCGTCGAATGGTCGGTCAACAAAGGGGTGGCCCGACTTACGCAAAAGTAGGCTCGCGGGCTGCATCTGCAATTGAAGCGCAAAGTTTTATTTTAACCATGCGCTCAAGGTGAGTACAGCCCTGCCCTGATCGGCAGATAGGTCGAAAGAGCGGGGATCAGCGAAATTATGATCAGCATTATGGTCGATATGATTACGTAGGGTATGCACTCCCTGGCAATGGAATCGAGTTTCCCCTGGATCAGGTTGGCGGCGGTAAAAAGGTTTACCCCAATAGGAGGCGTAGCCTGACCGATGGCCAGTGCACATACAAAGATCACCCCGTACCACAGGGGATCGATATTGAAGGCCACAAGCACCGGCACGAGAATGGGCATGAGAATGTAGGAAACCGAAATTGCGTCCAGGACCATCCCGAGAAGCAGGTGGAGAAGGTTCACCAGCATGATCATCGCTACTGCGTTTGGTGAAATTTTGACGATGAATTTAGCCGCAGTATCGATTGTGCCTATCACCGAAGCCACCCAGGTAAATATCCCCGCAAAAGCCACTATGAACATGATCACCGATGTGGTTACGGCTGCGTTTACCAGGATTTCGACAAAATTACTCAACGTAAGGGAGCGGTATACGAATACGGCGATGAACAAGCTGTAGAAAACGGCGACCACTGCCGCCTCAGTAGGCGTGAAAATTCCGCTGTAAATGCCTCCCAGGATCACAACCGGGGCCATAAGGGCCCATACCGCCTTGCGCAGGGCCAACAGTATTTCCTTCCAGCTGCCTCTTTCCTCCAGACCCCGGTAGTCTCTTTTCCTGGACATCAGGTAAGCTGCAAAGACCATCCCCAGGCCTGTTAAGATCCCGGGGATGATCCCGGCCACGAACAGCGCGCTTACCGAAACGCTCGTGATGTTCCCGTAGATTATGAAGGCGATACTTGGTGGAATGACGATGGATAGGTCTGATGCCGCCGCAATGGTGGCCCCGGCGAAGTGCTTGTCATAGCCGTGCCGGATCATTGGGGTCAGCAGGATCAGTCCTACCGCCGCTGTGGTTGCCGGGCCGGAACCGGATATGGATCCCCAGAACATGCACGTGAGCACTGCCACCATGGCCAGCCCGCCGATCATCCTTCCGACCAGCAGCTCAAAGAGGTGAGCGATGGTTGCAGCCAGCCCCGCCTTTTCGAGAATAACTCCAGCCAGGACAAAGAATGGAATGGCAAGGAGGGGAAAAGAGGCAATGCCGGCGCAAAAATTCATTCCCAGCATCCCAATGCCGAGGTCGAACTGAAAAAGGCCGACAATTGCGGCAATGCCGAGACACGTGCCGATAGGCATCCCAACAGCCACCATAACCAGAAAGACCAAACCGATGATCAAGGTTGCCATTATTCGCCTGCCTTCCCTTCGACGGCCTTAAGCTTTGCTGATGCCTCCTGATAGATACCCTTGAAAACAAAAACCGACAGAAGGGGAACGCCGGCGTAGTAGATCCAGATAGGAATATTCAGAGCGCCCGAGGTTGCGTGAAACAGGACGAGTTCGTCGTATATGTTTCGAACCAGAAAAATATTCACGAAAACAAAGAGAAGAGTATTGAGTGCCGCAGATGCAAGAATCACGAATTTTTTCATACCTGCCGGGAAGAGGTCAAACAGGGTGACCATGCCCAATTGTGCACCGCGGGTGAAAGCTATGCCTATACCCACTACGGTCATCCACACGAAGAAATTGATGGTTATCTCTTCTGTCGCAGCGAATGAAAAATGGAAAAGAAAGCGGCTCAATATATTGATGAATGTTATGCAGGACATTACAAAGAGCAGGACGGCCACGATCCAGTGCTCTATTTTAAAAGATCTTAAGGTACGCTTTGATTCGCTCACAGTTTTCGATCTCCCTGAGAAAAATGGACCATTGTAATAAATCTCAATTCACAAGGGTCCTTCCGGGTTGAAGCTCACCTGGCCATGTCGGCAACGGCTTTATCGTAGATATCTTTGCCAACCTGTGAGGTCCATTTCTCACGGACGGGCTTTTCAGCTTCTTCAAAGGCCTTCATTTGGGCCTCAGACAGGCTTGACACGGTCATTCCTTTTTCCCTGGAAGAATTTGACCGGATCGGGAACCTCCATTGTATAATCGAACTCATCCTTTAAGATTTTGAGTGATTTTTCTCCATCAAGGCCGGCCCGGGCTAAAGCTTTCTCGAATCTTGCGGCTTCATTGGCGGCATCCTGGATGGCTTCCCTGATGTCGGCGGGGAAGGCCTCCCACTGCTCTTTGTTCCAGTAGATGATCAGGGGATCGGCCAGATAATTCCAGAGAGTGATATATTTGTGATACTGGTAGATCTGAACGGGAATCAGCACACCGACAGGGTTTTCCTGGGCATCGACAACTCCCTCCTGGAATGAGGTTATCGCATCCCCCCAGTTCATGTTGACCGGATCGGCTCCAAGCTGCCTGAAAGTGTCGATAAAGATCAGGCTCCCTACCACCCTGACTCGCAAGCCTTTCAAATCGTCGGGTTTTTCTATGGCTCTCTTGCCGTTTGTGATTTGTCTGAACCCGTTTTCCGCCCAAGCCAGCGGTTTTAGACCGATTTTTTCCATTTTGGCGAAAATTGCCTTCCCGGTCTCACCGTTTTCCATTTTGTCAAGGTTTTCGAAATTATTGATGAAGAAAGGGAATGAGAAAATGTTCATTGCGGGAATGACAGTCGATGAGTTGATGGTGGACTCGAAGGCGCAGTCGATAATCCCGCGTGAAACCATCTGGGGCGTCTGAAGCTGAGCACCCTTGAGCAGTGTGCTGCTGTAGAAAGGCTTCACATTGATCCTGCCGTTGGTTTTCGCCTTGACCAGATCGGCAAATTTTGCCGCCCCCATTCCCCAGTAAAATGATTGGGCCACGTTGAGAGTCAGCTTATATTCATCTTTAAACTTTACTTTATCGGCAAAGGATAAGGCAGGCATGCAAAAGACCGGCAATACGGCCGTCATAAGCAAAAAACTTAGGACCTGATAACGTTTCCCTTTCATCACAAACCCCTTTCAATTAATTTGAAGCCCGGATAATACGTCAACTTCAGTCCCAACGGAAGCCGAACTGGATTTGGGGGTCGAATTGCACCTGAAAACATTTTGGGACAAAGGGGAGATATACCGCACTGGATCTCCGGAGGCACGGACAGAGCCGTCAGGGATCGAGTGTATGCCTCCCTGCAAGTCTCCCTGGGAAACTCGCAAATGAGCTGGAAGGATGGGAATGGTCCATCCAACGGTGGCAAGACAAAAATGTCACATATTCAAGGTTTGTCGGCGATACCCCAGTATGTACATATTTCGGGCTCATATCGAAGGCAGCTGCGCTCATAGGCCCAACTCAGAAACTCCGGTTGTTTGGCCACAGTAGTGCAAAGATACTTCGGGTCAGGTATGATGCCGACACGCCCTAAATCGAGCCGGTCGGAATCCCAACAAGTTTGAACGGTGATATCGCCGGTGGTCAGGCTGTCCGTGTGGTAGGCGCAGGCGGTTTCGAACAGGGTGAAATCATTCTCAGAGAGATGAAATACTTTGCCGTTCAATATTTTACCAAACTCTGCTCCGCGCCGGCCGTGACCGGGATCGCGGCTTTCATTGGTGCGCCGCGAATCGTGAAAAACGGCGAAGAGCGCCACCACTAGAGTTTGAGCACCGGTGTGTGAAGCCAGGCGCAAACCGTTCTCAAGGACACGCGCCCAATGGGTGATGCCGTGGACACCCCTCCAGGCTAACTGGTACTCATTCAGGATAGTTTGAATGAGCAAGGGTGTAATCTCATTCAAAACCGGAGACCAATGCCGCTTCATTTCTTTGCCCTTAATCCTCCTCGGTATCCCAAGATTTGCGAGCAAAAGCTACTCATTCAGATTGAGTTGTCAAAAATATAGACCATATCAGCCCGATACATGAACCCGAAACGGAGTTTATGTCTTGTCTGCTCACGCCGTGGTCGGGCGCTTTGATCTCTGCCGCCCCGCCGCGTGTATCAGTGCTTGATGCAGATTTTGCCAAAATGCTTGCCGCTCGCCAAAAAGTCGAGGGCGTGGTGCAATTCCTCGAAAGCAAACACTCGGCTGATCGCCGGGCGAACCTTATGCCGGGCGATGGCCCCGGCCATTTGGGCAAAATCATCACTGCTGCCGACAGTGATTCCCTGCAGCCGGACGTGCCGGGTGACGATCTGTCCCAGCGGTACGTTCAGGGTTGCGCCCGAAAGCACGCCTATCAAGCTTATTGTCCCCCCCGGCCGAACGGCGCGAAGCGATTGTGCCATGGTGCCCTGACCGCCCACTTCAACCACGTGGTCAACACCTTCTCCACCCGCAATTTCACGTGCGTACTTGCCCCATTCCGGGACAGTATTATAGTTAATCGTTTCGTCGGCACCCATCGCCCGCGCCCGCGCAAGCTTCTCATCGCTCGATGAGATGATGATCACATGTGCGCCCAGCATCTTTGCGAACTGGAGCGCGAAGAGCGAAACACCACCGGTGCCCTGAACCAATACCTTGTCCCCCGGCTTGGATCGGCCTTCTGTAACCAATGCGCGCCAGGCGGTCACTGAGGCAGCGGGAAGCGACGCTGCTTCAACGTCGTCGAGATGCGCGGGGGCAAGCGCAACGCCTTCCTCGGGAAGCACCATGAACTCGGCCATCGTACCATCAAGCTCGCAACCCAGGCTCAGTGAAAGTCTCTGCTGATTCGGCGCCCCGCTCACCCAACTCTGAAAGAAAAGCGGGCATACCCTGTCGCCCGGCTTTAGGTGCTTAACGCCCTCTCCTAATGAGTCAACCACACCGAGGCCGTCGCCGAGCATTATCAGCGGCAGCTGTTTCATTCTCGAGCCGTAGCCGCGGACAGGCACGAGAAGATCTCGGAAATTCAGGGCCGATGCTTTCATCCTGATCCGCACCTGGCGCGCTCCTGGTTGTGGATCGGGCCGTGTGCCTATGCGCAGGTTGTCCATAGCCCATGCATCTTCGACTTGAAAGACTCTCATTTGCGACCTCCTGCAGCCCCGGCGCTCTAAAAAGGCCTAATCCGCAACCTGTTGTATGCAAAAATCGTCCGCAGGCCAGGCAATGGCCGGACAGGTTTTTCCGAGCCTGTTCCTCACAATTGTAGCTCACCGGCGGGAGGATACCTTAGCTTGTTTCAAGGTAGAGAGCAAGTTACACGCAATTCGTATCGAAAATGCTGATGTTTGAATGAACACGTCTAATGGCGCGAGGCGCCGCACGTATTCGAAAAACATTGCTTTCATATACTAACCAACTAAAATGAATGGCGTCCTGAATATTTCGGTTAAGGTCACTCACCAGGCCTCCCGCTCCCGCCCCGTCTCGCGGAGCGTAGAGAATGAGCGGTCGGCCTCCGCGCTACGCGCTCACATGTCGCTACGGGAGGCCGGGCAAGCCCACTTCACAAAGTGAAGTAGGGCGAAGCCCCGCGAAGCGAGACCTTTACACCATTGTAGCTTCACTATCTGATGCTCTTAACATTTGGCTTGCCTTCAAACGCACCACGTTTAATGTCTGTGCGTGCTGCATGGCTGCGCGCACGGTCGCCGCTCTTATCATGTCAGGCGCATTTTTTTCGAACAATGTTATATAAGTTTATCGTACGAGGTATTATATAAGTCTATCATACGAGGAGGTAGAGATGAAGTGCCCGGACGTTGGGTTTGAATCCTTTTTCACCTGGATGAACAGGCCGCGAATCATGTACTCGCCCGGAGTACGCAGAGAGCTGGCCTTCGAAATGGAACAGCTTGGCGGGCGCAATGTCCTGATAGTCACGGACAAAGGGCTGGTACAGGCCGGCGTGGCCGAGATGGTGGCCGAAGAGGTGCGCAAGTCAGACCTTAAACTTGCGGGGATCTTCGACAACATTGTTCAGGATGCCCGGCTCGAAAACATCAACGAAGGGGCTGCGTTCTATAGGTCTTGTGGAGCGGACTGCATGGTCGTGGTCGGTGGCGGTAGTGTCATTGATACGGCCAAGTCCATAAACATTATGATAGGTGAAGGAGTAGACGACTTCAGGCCGCTCGCCGAGCAGGCAGGCCTTTGGGAAGGCGCCAAACCGCTTCCGCCGCACATCGTATTCCCCACCACTGCCGGAACGGGAAGCGAAGTCACCACGGCGATAGTCGTACTGGATGTCGAAGCCAAGGCGAAGCTCCAGATAACCCACCCCTTCAACGCAGACTTGGCCATGCTTGATCCGGAGCTGACAGTGAGTCTTCCCCCGAAGGTGACAGCTTTCACCGGGATGGACGCTCTGACCCACGCTGTGGAGGGGCTGACTTCTACGGGCGCTGAACCCATTGCAGACGCACTCGGTCTTCATGCAATCAGGCTTATCTTCCGGTACCTCCCGGAGGCAGTGATGGAGCCCCGCAACATTACCGCAAGAGGCTGCATGCTCATAGCCAGCACGCTGGCCGGGATGTGTTTCAGTAACACCATGACGGGCGGGGCCCATGCAACCGCGCATGCCCTGGGCGCCCATTACGGAATCCCTCACGGTTTGGCCAACGCCATCATGCTCCCCATAGTCATGGAGCACAACGTGGAGGAATGCCCCGTACGCTACATGATGGCGGCAGACGCCATGGGAATGGACGTGAACGGGAAGGACCCGCTCGCAGCAGCCCGGTTGGCCGTACAGGCAGTCAAAGACCTGAAGGCCCGGATCGGCCTGACCCAAACCCTGAAGGACTTCGGCCTTACCGATGACAGAGAACGGTTAATGCCCACCGTCGAGCTGGCCGCAAGTGATTCTCAAGTAGGCTATAATCCCCGTTATCTGGAAGAGGAAGACATACTCAACCTCTACATCAAGGCCCTGTGATCACACTTGCGCTCAGGTGCACCGGGGAGCGTAATGTGAGGTGGGACAAAAGCGGCTCTATCAGGCGAAAGGGAGAAGGAAATGGAATACTGGAAAGATGAGAGCGAACCTATCAAGGCTTTTCTGAAGCTTTTCGAGTCGACCATGAAAGATAAGGAATTGTCAGAGGGATTGAAGAAGGTCAACCAGCTTATATGGTTCGACTACACCGAGGACGGCCCCAACTGCTCTTATTACTGGGATTGCCGCGGCGGCAAGCTCGAGGCGGGCGCCGGCAAGCCGGCCGAGAAGCCGGATCTGGTGATGAGTCTGTCCGCCGACAACGCCCACAGGTCGTGGTCCAACAAGCTCAATCCCGTTATGGCCATCACGAGAAGGAAGATAAGGGTGAAGGGATCAGCCACCGGTCTTCTCAGGTTGGCCCCCAAGCTTAAAAAGGTCGCGGTGCATTACGAGCGGGTCCTCAAAGAACTGGGCTGGGAAGACAAGATACTGAAGTAACCGAACGCGGAGGCGCGGGAAAATGCAGGGCAACACCGGCAACGTCATCGAAGTCGATCTTACCGAACGCTCCGTCAAAGTTGGCTCTCCCCCAAACGACTGGTATCCCAAGTACATCGGGGGAAGTGGTCTGGCAGCAAGGATTTTCTGGGAAATGGGTCACTTCGACGCAGATCCGCTCTCACCCGAGGCCATGCTCATCTTCATGAACGGACCCTTTGCCGGCTTGAAGCTCTCCGGAGCAAGCAGGACCAGCGTAGGCGGCCGCTCTCCTTTGACGGGCAACTGGGGCGATTCCTCCTGCGGAGGCTACTTTGGCCCTGAATTGAGGTACGCCGGATACGACGGGATCGTCCTGCGAGGAAGAACAGCGGCTCCCTCGCTGCTCCTGATTGAGGACGACAGCATTGAGATCGTGGACGCGACTTCCTATAGGGGCAAAGGCATCGAGGAGGTAAACAGCGGCCTGAAGGAAAGGTTCGGGAAAAATCACCGGACCCTGGTGATAGGTCCGGCAGGCGAAAACATGGTCAGGTATGCCCTCATTTTGAGCGAAGGCCATCATGCGTTTGGACGGGCGGGATTCGGGGCCGTCATGGGATCGAAAAACCTCAAGGCCATCGTCGTGAAATCGTCAAAGAAACGCATGGAAGTGGCCGATCCGAAGCGATACGAGAAACTGCGCAAAGAACTTAACACCAGGATCAAGGAAAATCTGACCAACTCGGTCCTGCGGGAAAGCGGGACCGCTGCCAACCTGGAAGGCGGCATGTTTGCCGGCAACGTCCCCATACGGAACTTCACCTCCAATTTCTCGGAAGAGATGGGCGAGGCCCTGTCGGGAATTACCCTGACCGAGAAATTCCTCACCCGAAGGTGGGCCTGCGAGTTCTGCTCGGTCAGATGCAAGCGAATCGTCAAAGTGGCGAAAGGACCGTTCGCCATTCCCGAAGGACCTGGTCCGGAATACGAAACCATAGTGGCTTTAGGGGCACTGCTGGGCTCAAAGGATCTTGCGGCGGCATGCAAAGCCGGCAGGATCTGCAATGACCTGGGCCTGGACACCATTTCGGCTGGTGGAACCATAGCCTGGGCTATGGAAGCGTTCGAAAAAGGCCATCTCACCCTGAAGGACACCGACGGTGTCAAACTTCGCTGGGGCAACATGAAAACGGTTATTGACAGGGTCCTGCCTGCAATTGCTCGACGGGAAGGTATGCTGGGGGAGCTGCTTAGCCTGGGGAGCGTTGCAGCGGCAGAGAGAACCGGTAAGGGTTCCATAGATTACACATGCCACAGCAAGGGCCTCGAAGCACCCATGCACGACCCCAGAGGCGGAGGCCACGGCCTGGCGCTCACCTATGCGGTCAGCCCTCGAGGAGCCTGCCACGTGGCTGATCCAATGCTCCACATCGAAATGGGGGCCTGTTATTACCCGGAAATCGGCGTCGAATACGAGCCTGACCCTATGACCGACACCCACAAGCCGGAGGTTGCGGTGAGATCCGTCGAGCTTGGTGGCATCGAGAACAGCGCCTGTTTTTGTGAGTTCGCCGACAGGGAGGTCACCATCCCCGAATGGGTCGAGCTTTTCAACACGGTAGCCGGATACGGCTGGGACGTGGAAGACATGATGAGAGCAGGCCGAAGGGTCTTCTATCTCAAAAGACTCATCAACTACCGGTACGGCCGCACCGCCAGGGACGACAGGTTGACCCCCAGGATGCTCGAGCCCGCTCGAGACGGTGAGCCGAAGGGAATCGAGATAAATTTCTCCGGCATGAAGGAGCGCTTCTACCAACTCACGGACATGGACCCGGAGAAGGGAATACCTCGCGAGGCCACCCTCCGGGAATACGGAATGGAAGAGGAAGCTCGGAAGGTCTGGTAGGAGGGCTGGGTTCTCCGGGCTTGAGGCGGCTCTGCGCCCGGCACGAATGGAGGGGAAGACCATCTCACCCTCCTGACCTCACTCATCGTGACTCCAAACGGTTGAAGTTTGCCAGGTGAACGCTGACACCGGAAGATCATCGCTGAGAATTACAGTGAAGCCGGCGGGCATAATCAGGAAGTACGTCCGAGAGCAGGAGATGGATGTGCCTGCGGGATTCACGTCCGCTGCCCTGATAGAACAACTCGGCATTCCGTCCCAGCTCAAGATGCTTTCGCTGGTTAACGGGACGAGCCGGCCGCTGGATGCTGAACTCGACGACGGCGACGAGGTCCGGCTGGTCACGCTGGTCTACGGCGGCTGAAAAACCTCAGTGAAAGCCCGGAAACAATTATAGGAAAAATACTGGTCAATAACTCAGGTGCAACCGCAGGCCGTATACCTCGGCAGGACCCCTGTCCCTGTTGTAGCCGGGGTTCTGGATGAATTGAAAGTCGGGACTAATTTGCACATAGCGGCCTACCTGGATGCGGTAATATATTTCCAGGGTCTGTTCTAAACCATAGTTCAGCGCGCCGTCTCCCAGCAGGATGCCTACCCCGCCGGCTTCAAGGTAGTCCTTGTGCGGATCTGACAGACCATTGACTCCATAGGCGACACCAATGCGGTCGTCAGGCCTCTTCCAACGTATTCCGCTCACCTGTGCGCCGAGGCTCGCATGGCGGTCGGATTCTACATAGCTCCAACTCTCGTGATTCCCGTCGTTCCAGCCGATCCGCCCGAAAATGCCCGTTTCCCCATCGTCAGCCAGAGGCTGTTCGAAATTCAATCCAAAACCGTATTTGGTGCCACCGGGCTTCTCAACGAGCAGGAGATCGGGTACCGTGGAGGTTGCGCGTCCTAACGCGAGCGCTTCTTCATAGCTCCCCATCCGTCCCTTATTGAAGTACGAGAGAAAACGGACTACCGTGCCGGCGTCATTGGGCTTCACCGTGAGTTCGAGGTTGTATCCAAGTTCGTTCATGTCAAAATAATCGAATACCGCACCGTTGGCCGTATTAGGCTCCATAAAGACCCCGAAGGCAAGTCTCCATCGCGGCTGGAACAGGGATGTAACAATCCCGACGCTGTAGCCCCTGGTATCCGCAGCATAGTCCCACGCAGTATTGTACAGGAAATCATAATTAAGGAATTGTGTGCGGTTATTGTTCGCATACCGGTTTTGGTCGAAATCGTCCGTTAAAGCCAGCCTCCCGACTTTTATTTCCCACCGGCCGACAGGCTGCTCTCCAGGGAGTTGGTCCATACACCGTTCCACCTTCTCGGTTTCAGAGGAAAGCGGGACAAAGTATCTGAAATAGTAACGCGCCAGATAGGGGACCTTTGCCAGGTTCGAGGACCCTGCTCTGATTACGTCCCCGTTAACATACCCGCCGAGTCCCACGCCGTTGCTGACCCCGTCTCCCTGGAACAACTCGACATCGAGGTAGGCCTGCAGCCCAGGGGCCAATTGTGAACCCAAATACACTCCATACGTATGTGTGACGTCCTGCCCTTCGCCGTTTCTAAAACTCAGGCTGTTAGCGCCCTGGTATGGACTGTGAAAAGCCGGCATGTTCTGATACACGCCATTGAACTGCAGCCCAAGCAGCTTGGGCCACGCGGATTCCAACCAGGGACACTCGGCAGGCTTCGGCTCGGCAGAGTCCTCCCCGTTGACGGGACCAGCATTTTCGGAGGGTCGGGCTCTGACTCCTGTCTGCTGGTCTGGTTGGAGCTGAACTGTTTCGATGGGTTCCAGGCGTGATTCTTCCGCCGCACAGGTGAAGGGAAACACAAGACAAACGAAAACCAATGCAAATGCAGCATTCTTAATCATAAGACCCCCAACTTCCCCCTCGGGAAATATGAGCAAAGTCAATGTGCATCGATCAGGTCTCCTGGCTTACGTTCATCCTACTCACCGCGCCTTCCCATCACGCCTTGGGCATGACAGTGGCAATTCAGCGGCTTTCGTCCCGATCACAGTCGCGGGGCGGCGGAAGACTTGCTCTTCCTTCCCTCAATCGATGCCCGAGAAAAACTCAAATGCCGGTTGCAAGGCGTTCGCCTTTGTCCTTTGGGGGAAATAAACCCCGAAAAGAATAACCTGCTGCAAATCCACCTGCTGCGCCCGCCAACAAAAACAGCAAAAGAGGCAAGTCCCCATGTTCGATGTTGATCAGGGGCTCATGTGGAGGGCGGTTTGCCCCTATAGCGAACTTCTCTACTACCGATTCATCAACCCCTGTCCATTTTGAATCGGAGGTCCGCAGGCCGATATACATGCCCAGAGCCAGTAAAATGATGAGGCCGCTTGCAAGCCAGATTTTTTTCATAAATCCTCCGTCTAAACCGCAAAGATTTTCAGCAATTCGGGCCTGCGCGTCAGTATGAACCTGTAGGCGCCCACACACAGGAATCCCTCAAGAATTCCAAGCGGGACCTGGGTAGGTACGAATGCCAGAAGCACCGTAAGAAAAAATTTACCGAAGGGAGCAGTGCCATGTAGAGCGGTAGCGAGTTGAAGAGAAGTGACACTATATGTGGCCCAGTCCGAGAGAAGGCCGCAAAGGAAAGCAGCAATCCACCATCTGCCGGTCAGCCGTCTGACTAAAATAAATATGCCGTAGCCTGCAAAAGCGCCGGCGATTCCCATTGAGGCAAGATTCGCGCCGAGAGTGGAAAGCCCGCCGTGTGCAAGGAAAAGGGCCTGCAGCAGCAACGCGATGCTGCTCACGACAACCGTGAGAAGCGGGCCGATGAAAATGGCGGCAATACCCGTCCCGCAGGGATGCGAACAGGTACCTGCCGTAGGCACAGGAATCGGCATACATGATATTATGAACACAGCCGCCCCTACCAATCCGACCATGGGCTTAAGGTGCAAATCCTGCTGCCCCCGCGTGTTCAATTCACGCAGCCCCAAAAAAAGGAACGGCGCAGACACCGCAAACCACAGCAGTGCCCATTGCACCGGCAGGATGCCCTCTGTGATGTGCATCGCGTACGCCGGAACGGCCGGCAGCACGAGCAATGACGTGAATACAAGAATTACCGCGATGGAGCGGTGCTTGCTTCTCATTCCTGCCTCCAGTAAGTCAATGATGTTCGATACTTCTTATTCATGCGGACGAAAGCCGAATTTCATTGAGGGCACAGCCGAAAACCGTCAGCGCCCGTCGGCAAAAAAAAATCCCTAGAGCAAAACGCCCTAAGGATTGCACCCTGGTTCACTTCATCCTTCGGTGGGTATCGGACATTCCACGTACCGATTCCCTGAACAACATCAGGCAGGTCTTCTGGCTCACGGATCACCCTACTCTCCGGTCCTTCCCATCTCGAAAAGACAGTGGTTTCACCGGATTTCGTCCCCGTTTACAGCGGCGGGACCGCTCCCGACTTTAACGGGATTCCCTATTAAACTTGTTCTGTACCTGATGCTAAAGAGCTATGTGACTTTCTTTGTACAACTTTATCCCAAATGCTGTCAACGGCATATCTCGAGGAAATAGTGCATCGTCTTTAGTATTCGCAAGCAATTACCACCAACATTACGATTGTTTAAGGAGGGATCGAATCGGCAGCAGGGCTTTGCAGGCAAGCGGTTTCCCTATAAGTTGCGCGTCTAAAAAGAGGTGAGTGGGCACCAGCGAGCCAAGGTCCCGGCACTGCTTCTTTCTCGGAAGTTGCCGGCGTCATCCGGAACGACATGCCGCCTTCGTCCGAAACAGGTGGCCGGAATCATCGGAATCAGTGGGCCGCTTTCCCTCGGATTAGATGGCCGGAATCATCGGAATACACAGCAGCTTCGAGGGAAATGCTCACAGTAATAGGAATCAATCGGCGAACCAATATCCCATGATTTCAGTTCAAACCGAACTGGAAGAAGAGCTTTGCAACTGAAAGATCTTCCATCTCTTTTGGCAGGGATAAACGTGGACTCCATGATTGCTTTCACCGCTGCCTCATCGAACCCAAATCCCCCCTCTTTTAAGATTTCAACGTCAACGGCACGGCCTTCTTCATTGATTGTCACACGCAAAAGCACAGCCCCTTGCTTTTCCAGTTTTCGGGCGAAGGGAGGGTAGCACGGCACTACCTTATGAAGAAAACGCGGCCCACTGGTAGATCCAAAAGCGACTTCCCCAGGGCCATCGCCCCGAGACCCGATCATGCCGTTTCCCGCTGGTTGGGCTGATCCCGCAACGGCAACATCCGGAATTAAAAAGCTGATGGCCGAAATAATTAGAAAAGCTGATAGTGAAAACTCCAAGAGTTTTTTAAACATAATCGCACCTCAGAAAATGTTTATTCGTCATGGACGTAAGGAGAGAGACTGTTAACCGCAATCTTTTGCCAGGGTTTCAATTATCCTCAAAGCTTCGTCTCACTTTCATTCGCCTGACTCGAGTTTTCGAAGGAATCATTCTGATATTCGGAAGGATCATTCACACACTGCAGTGTTTTTTCCGCCTATTGTGTGGGGAGGGAAACTTTTGCCTGACATCCCGTCCAAAGTTGAACCCAGAGTACATGGGGCATGTGGGTGATGACGTTCCGTGAGAGAGGGGGATCACCAACCTATTGATGGATGATGCCGTTTTCCCTGCCGATCTGAGTTTAAATGTGAAGTCAATGTTCAGGGGAGCTGTTTGAACGGGTGATCTCTACATCGAAAGTGATCGGGAGGCCACTGGGGAGAGGATTGCACACTCAGGGTTTTCAGCAATCTGCTGATATCTAATAATTAGTTAACAAAAATTTTATGGAATATTTGGGTTAAGCCATAAAAAACCTGCATATCTTATTTCCTGGTAAGGCACTGAAAACCTGTATGCAAAATTGTGTTCGGCACCAGGGTGACTCGGGGTACCTTCTTGACCGGGTTTTCATCAACAAGCAGAACGCAGCCGTAGGCTTGCTCAAGGGTTTGAAAAGTGAGCACCTCCTCCGGTTTTCCCAAGCTGACAACGCTGCCCCCCTTCAGAAGCAGCAGGCGATCGGCATACATCGCCGCAAGGTTCAGGTCGTGAGAAACCATGATTATAGTAATCTTTTCCTCTCTTCTGAGTCGCTCCAACAGATCCATGACATGAATCTGATGCGCGAGGTCCAAGGATGCGGTGGGTTCATCGAGTACAATGATGCGGGGCTGCTGGCAAATGGCGCGGGCAATAAAAACCCGTTGCTTCTCGCCGGCGCTCAACTGATCGAACCTGCGTCCGGCCAGATGCTGCACATTGGTGAACGACATGGCGCGTTCCGCCGATTCCAGATCTTTTCGTTTCTCAACTGCCAGCGAACTCAGATGAGGCGAACGCCCCATGAGAACCACTTCCGCCACCGTGAAAGGTATGTCCGCCGGCGGCGTCTGGGTGACTACCGCGACGCTCCGAGCCAGCGCCTTTCCCGAATAGCTCCCAATGGGGCGGCCGAGAATCTCCATTTGTCCTCTTTTTAGCCTGAGAGATCCTGAAATGGTTCTAACAAGAGTTGTCTTGCCGGAGCCGTTCGGTCCCAGGATGATGAAAAACTCCCCTTCCTGCACTGAAAAGGAGATGGCATTCAGAACGGATATCCTGCCATAGCTATGACTTAGATCTTTTGCAGCCAGGGCAGTCTTCATCGTCCGGTTCTCCGCAGCAAAAGGATGAACAGCGGTGCGCCGACCATGGCCGTTATTACCCCCACCGGCATTTCCCCTTGTGACGGAAGCGATCGAGCCAGCAGGTCACACAGGATCAGATATGCGGCGCCGCCGAGAATGCAGGCAGGAACCAGCAGCCTGTGATCGGGTCCGAACAGGAGCCTCAGAAGGTGTGGCATGACCAGTCCGACAAATCCCAAAAGCCCTGTATAACAAACGACAATGCTTACCATAAATGAGGTAACCAGCAGAAGAACAAGCGGTATGAGGCGCACGTCGACCCCCATATTGGCGGCCATTTCCTCTCCCATGAGAAGAATGTTCATTGGGCGGGCGAGCAAAAATAGAACGGCAAAACACGGCAGAAGAGCAACCAGGAGCATCAGCGTGCGATGGGTATCGGACATCGACAGATCTCCCATCAGCCAGAAAAGAATGTTATGGAGCCGGGAGTCCTGGGTAAGTGAGATGAGAAACATTATAACGGAGGAACAAAACGCATTGACCATAACCCCTGCCAGAATCAAGGTATCTTTTTGCATGGCGGATCTTGCCGAAGCGATCAGAAGCACGAGCAACAAAGTGGCCATGCTTCCGGCGAAAGCGAAGAAAGCCACGCCGGGGAAAGGAGCCATGCCCAGCAGGATGCCGATGATGGCCCCCACGGCAGATCCGCCTGAGACCCCCAGGATGTATGGCTCAGCCAGGGGGTTGCGCAGCAAAGCCTGGAAGACGAGGCCCCCAAGAGACAGTGTAGCCCCGGCCAGTGCAGCCAGCACCACCCTGGGCAACCGGATTCGCCAGACGATGCTCGACAAAGTCGGATACTGATCGGCATGTCCGGTAAGCACGGCGAGTATTTGCCTGATGTTTTGCTCGGTAGATCCCATCGAAAGCCCCAAAAAGGCGCTTATGATGAGAAGCAAACCCAGCAAAAGGGAAACGGCCAGTATGCGTTTCAAAATGGGATAAGCATGATGGGCCGTCGCTTTCATCGGAACAGCTCCGGGTGTATTATCCCGGCCAAGGTCTCCAGGCCCTTTATGATACGCGGTGTCGACCTGTCGAAAAGATCCGCGTCAACGATGAAGATGCGATTGTTTCGGACCGCAGGCAGACTCTCATACTGTCTCCACTCGGCGCTCATCTGTTCGGGCTCCGGTTCTTTGGTCATGGAAGTGATGATAATGACCTCTGGCTGGAGCGCCAGGACCTGCTCCCTGCTGAACAGGGGATAAGGGGCTGGGCCGGCAGCCAGATTTTGTCCCCCAGCCGCCACGATCAGTTCATTAATAACGGTGTTCGTTCCGGCTGAAACAATGGGGGCGGTCCCTATCTGGAAAAAGACCCGCGGGCGTCCTCCGGTTCCGGCTACGCGCACCTTTACCCGTTGGATTCTGGCGCGCATTTCGTTTGCCAGATGCTGCGCTTTTGCGGTAGCGTTCAGGAGTTGACCTACTTCCAGTACGGTATCCACGGCAGTGTCCAGGTTTCTGGGGTCGACCGCATAGACCGGGATTCCTAATGCTTCAAGCTCTGCCACAACATTCCCGGGATTGCCGTCTCGAACGCCAATACAAAGGTCCGGTTTCAATGCGACGATCCTTTCCAGGTCAAGGTGCACGTAAGAGCCTATTTTGGGCAAAGATTGAGCATCGGCTGGAAAATCACAGTGTTGGGTAACCCCCCTCAGGCGGTCCCCCTCCCCTAACGCAAAAACGATTTCCGTGATGCTGGGGGCCAGTGACACGACACGCAGGGGATTGTCGGGGACGGACACCATCCGCCCCGCCTGGTCCCGGGCGAGCCGGGATTCGCTGGTTTTGGCGACAACTAAAGCGAGCGTAAGCATTATAACTATCGGATAGAGTTTTCGACGCGTTGGGAGGAGCGTATCGGTTGGCATCTTCGAAGGACTCATACCTTCATCCAATCTGCTGATTCTGTTCAGTTAGTCGAAACTGCGCAGGGAGTATAACACATCCGGCAACCTCTTTCCCCTGGAAGCAACTTTGAAAAGGGTACTGCGAGTTCGGAGTGTGCAAAACAATCGAATGGGACCATCGCTACCTTTGCGGCGCCCTAATGCATCTAGAAAGCCATCTTTACACCACCGTAAATCCACCGTCCCGGCATCTGAAATCCAGATTCAGTGTAATGTGTATCAAGAAGATTTGTAATTTTCATAAATATGTCAATATCATGCACACGTCTATAATTCTTAAGTATTTTGTATGTAGTAATCATATCCAGCCTTACATCTCCCGGCTCTGTCCACCGAACTTCGTTATATGATGGATCATAGAGAGGAACGATCCTGTCGCCTTCCCATAATACTTTTAATGATATACTCAATCTCTCAATAGGATAAACAGTTCCAATGACACTGAACGTATCCATCGGCCAATATTCTAATCGCGTCCATTCATTGGAGCCATTAGTTCGATATTGTGAATTTGCATATGTATATGCAGCAGTTAAACTAAAATATTTACATGGTTTTGCTTCCACTTTAGCTTCGATTCCTTCGGTTTTCGCCACGTTAGCATTCTGATATTGATAGGCAAAATCATTAAAAATAATCAGATTGTTGAAATCTATATGAAACCAGGTTATCCCCATGTTTAGCTTATTATTCAGAAAAGGCTGTGTCACACCAACGTCATAACTTGTGCTTTCCTCCGGCCTAAGGTTAGGGTTCCCAACTGTAACAATTTGTCCAGTAGGACCAGGAGCACCACCATAAATCTCATACAGGGACGGTGTACGATAGCCGGTCCCGAAAGCCGTATGAATTTTCGTGCCGGTCTTTTTGAAGATATACGCAGCAGACACTTCCTCTACCACCTTGGAGGTGAAATCTTCATGGTCATTGAAGCGCAAGCCGCCGGTCAAAAAGAGTGACTTGTCTAAAAATACCATCTGTGCCTGCCCGAAGAGGTCATAACCGAACCAGTCCTTGTTGGAAGACTGGTAACCCGTCCATTCAAATAAATTATTATACGTTGGTTGGCGGTTGTAGTAGCTGGCCCCGTCGTAGTCTACCCCCCCTGTCAAGGTAAGCCAGTCCGTGGCATGAACGTTGTGCTGCATTTCGATATAGTTTGTGGTGCCACCGTAGTTGGTCGATCCTGGAACGCCGGTACTGGGGTAAAAATACTGGCGTTCGGTACTGCCGTATGCACCTTTGATGCTATAGTCCCATATCGAAGAAACTTGCTGGCTGAAAGTAACACCTGTTAAATCAAATAAGGCTTCCACATGGTCGGTAGGGGATGCCTGATTCGGGATCAGTTGATGCAGTGCGTTCAAGGATGGATACACCGAGGTCAGGGCCAAATCGGAACTGGAGGTAATATTACACACCTCCAGAGCCATGTTGTTTCCGAATTTTATGCCTGCCCCGCCAGTAAAACCCGCGTTGTTGTACCAATAGCTGTTGGGGCCTCCGGGTGAAATTCCGTCAGTAGTGATATACATAGGGTTGAAGTTTATATAGTAGTCTTTATTACCATATGCAAAACCGCCATTTTCAATAAATGTGCTGTGTGGACCCATCTCACTCATTAATGTGGCAGTGAACCCATCCTGCCATTTTTGAGGGATGATGTTTACAACACCCCCTATGGCTTGAGATCCGTATAAAACACTGTTGGTGCCATTCAGTACTTCGATGCGGTTGATTCCACTTTGTCCAAACAGGTTACCTTCAAGATATTGAAATGTAGTCTGAGTGTCAGCTGTATCTCTTAAGGGGAAACCATTATATTGAAATTGGACATACTCACTGCTGGCTCCACGAATATTGAGAGCGGAGTATTGTCCAGGCCCGCCCTGGTTCTGGACCATAACGCCGGGCACAGTGTCGAGGGCTTCCGGGATAGACGTCTGTTGCTGCGTTTCGATGTCTTTCCCATCCACGACATAGACACTCTTGGTGACTTCAGACAATGGGGTCGCCGTTCTGGTCGCGGTCACCACAACCGGCTCAATGGTATATGACTGTTCTGCTTTGGCCTTCACTTGCTTTTCCCGGTCCGTGGCCGTCGTATCTTTTTCCTGTTTTTCCGGTGCGATGGAACCCGTAACCGCCGTCGTTTGATCCTGGGCGAGACCTGAGTAGGTCTGCAGCGCCAGGCAAAGTGCCGTCAACGCAACAATAAGATAGGGTCTCACTCGTTCCTCCTTGTCATTTCACCCCCCTCCTGTAAAATGCTGAGGGGGCTGAGAATTACCCTCCAGTTCCCGAGGGGGCGGATTTGGTTCTTGTCAGGGACTCCAATCCGCCTCCTGTTCCTTCCCTTGAAGGTCCGCGCCGTTCCTTCAGAAGATATTTCGTTTCGCCTTTGCCATGGCCCGTATGTGCCATGATCAATCCTTTAGTCCGCATGAGACACATCCCCTACAACCGGATCCAGCCATTTCTCCCGGAACCCGAGCGCCATGGCATGGGCTACGAGATGGATCAGGTCAGCTATTGTTGAAAGCGTACCGTTTGGCCGCCAATGCCTGGCGATGAGCATCCAGCCTTGTATAGTCGCCTGAGACGGCGGCAGAGATCTGCGCGCCGTAGGTTGCCCAGAGTTCCGGCACACAGCTTGACGGGATGATGCCCCAGGACACCTTATCGCGCAGGTGCACAATAGCTGCGACCGCCGCCACTACCAGGGGATCGCGTTCCACAACCTTGAAGTTATTCCTCAACAGGGTGGCATCTGCCTCTTTGAGGTGTGATTCGATCTTCTCCAGCAATGATGGGCCTGTTGTCCCGAATCGTTCCAGATGGATGACCGCCGAGCGCTGTCGTTCGGGTGTCAGTCCGTTCTGCAGTCCAAGGGTCGCACAGACCGCGTCGTGGACGGTTTTCCCGATGAGTTCGCCCAAAACGCAATGCTTGCCTGCTCCCGTGAGTGGGGTATCCGTGTGCAACCGTGCGGCGATGCCAATTTGATCAGTGCCCGTACCCGTCGCCAATCCATCGGAGTAGCGGGAGTTGACGGCAAGCTCCTGCAATGCTGCCGTCTTGGCTTCGGTGGCCGTCATCACGGCGCGCACCATTGCGCCCTGAGTCAATTCCCGGCTGATGAACAGAAGTGTATTGATCGTTCCGTGCGTGACAGGTTCTTGTTCTCCGACCCTTTCGAAAACGCCGTTTTCCTCGTAGACGCTCGCCGGATCGCCGGCACGGCCGGCATTGGTTTCCACACCTCCCGTACACAATGCCACCACCTCCAGGTCGCGAAAATTCGCCTGCTGAATGGCTGCATAGCGCATACTGGCCGCTGTGCCCAAAGTCGCACACTCTTGATCGGGCAAGCCATAGCGGCAGCATATAACCTTGCGATAGACGAGCGGGTCCTGCGAAACCAGCCGATGGATGGGACGGTCATGTCCACTCGGTTCACACGCTTGATGGTTAAAGAGAAACGTCAGATCGTCCCGCAGACCTCCGGCCGCACGGCAGGTGGAGATCACCCGGTGGGGAACGAGGAATCGCGCATAAACGATCTTTTCCTCACGATAGATTTCTACGCCGTTGTAGTAAGTGCCAAGCAGCATACTCATGAATCCTCGCGATCACCCGCATAGCCGCACTGGGGCACCTTGCGATTCGAACCTGTCGAGGACGGCATTGTAAGCTGCCGTCATAAACAGAACCTGTTGCATTCCTCTGGTGAGCAGGCTCCACCATCCATGAACGGCGTCCTCCTCCGTGATTGCCACGCAGACGGCTGTGACTCCTAAAGACCGGGCCGTCTGGATCAGGTCCGCCGCTGCCTGCATAGGAACATCTTCTTTCCCTTGCGTGACATACACGATCATGCCTTTCTTCATCGAAAACCTCCATTGTGTGAGCCGTGTGCCCGGAAGCGGAACCGCCTCCAGGCACTGGAAAGGGTCGTTAAAAAGTCGAGCACCGTAGAATGCTGCGCCGATGCTCGGATAGGGTCGAAGGACCACTCCGCGAGTTGCGGCCTCCCGGAGTGGCTGTGGAGTAGTGTGACGCGTTGAGAAGAGAAAATCTCATGGTGCTCCAGCCAAAAAAAAATCCCTAGAGCAAAACGCTCTAAGGATTGCACCCTGTTTACTTGATCCTTATGCCGGTTTACCCGATATTTCCGCGTACGGGTTCACCAAACGGCATCAGGCAGGTCTTCTGGCTCACGGATCACCCTACTCTCCGGTCCTTCCCATCTCGAAAAGACAGTGGTTTTACCGGATTTCGTCCCCGTTTACAGCGGCGGGACCGCTCCCGATTTTAACGGGATTCCCTATTAAACTTGTTCTGTACCTGATGCTAAAAAGCTATGTGGCTTCTCTTATACAAGTTATTCCCGATGCTGTCAACGGCATATTTCCATTGACAATTTTTGAGCCGATGTTTATGCAAACGGGTAATGAGCCCTTGAAGGGCCTCGGCAACCTAACGAATTAGGACAAGGAGGATTAGTTATGGAAGGAAAGCACGAACACCAGCATTTACACGCGCATGACCACACTCATGCGCACTCCCACGAACATTCCCATAACGGCAAGGTGCACGGCCATGAGCATACCCATAGCCATGCCCACGAGCACCTGCACGAACATCTCCATGAGCACTCCCACGGCGGGACCCCCCAGGTACACAACCATGATCACACGGGCGACCACGGGCCTCATGACCATGACCATCCCGGCCATGAAGCGGTATCCCATGATCACACCCACTGAGATTTTGATCCTGTAAGTGATTGAGTTCACTAGAAGGAGGCGGATGCAGCAATGCACCCGCCTCATCATTTTCTTCCCTGATCTCTGTGTTGACTGTCGCACCTTGTTGATGTAAACAAATGCGGAAACAGGGAAACGTCTGCACGCCTCACGAAATTCACCGGCAGCAGGAAGCTGTTCGCAATGGGGCTGGGACCGACCTTGGGACATATGAACCATAATGGAAGGCCGGGAAGGCTCCATGGGTGCCGAAGCACTTTAGAGCGCCCGGCCTTTTTGTCTTTTGGGACACAACGTGGCGCGCGCCTGTTCATCCACCACCGAGCGCGACGCCGACTACCTCATGAGGAAAAACTACCGCTTCACCCGCATACTTGCCGAATGGGCTGCCTCGAGGGAAATTCGCTTTCTGTACGCGAGCAGCGAGGCAACGTATTGAGGTGGCGAAACGGGTTTCAGCGGCGCAGTCGATCTCTCAGGCCATAGACTCGATCACCAGGACGCTCGTGAACGTTGGGGCCAGGGTGGTCTATCATACCTCGCGGAGAGTGGAGTATTTGAATGTTGCGTCGGCTTTTCCACTAACCCGGTACCACCGCATTCTTTTCGCCTGAGCCTCCCCAATACCATGAGAGGCTGGAAGCGAGCTATTAACTGCGGGGATGGTGGTATGTCCTCAAATTGTCCAAATTGGTCAGATCGGCATTTTTCTTGCGGGTTTTAATTGGAATATCCTATGATTTACGGACATTCGGCATTCCAAGAGCTTTTTCGGATGGAATCCGTCCCGCGAGTGCGGTTCGGCACCAGTTGGGGTCAAGTTGACGCATTATTCAGGGTTATACCTTCAGGGAGAATGGGGTCTCGGTAGAGCCTTATCTCTTTCTGCGGAACCTGCTGGATGGCCGGTTCGAGTACATCAAGAACTACCCCATGCCCGGCTTCAATGTGATGGGCGGACTGAACGTGACGTTATGAGCGGAAAAGTTTTTTCACCCAGGGAACTCGCCTACGGCGGTCTCTTCGGCGCATCGGCGCTGCTGCTGCCGGTGATCTTTCACTTGGTCCATCTGGGACATATTTTCATGCCGATGTACCTACCCATCGTCGCTCTGGCCTTTTTCGTCCGCCCGCTTCCGGCGGCGCTGACGGCGCTTGTCGTGCCCCTGCTCTCCGGAGCGGCGACCGGGATGCCGCCCTTCTATCCACCCGTGGCCGTGATTATGGCGGTCGAACTGGCCGTTATGGCGGCGGTTATCGCGGCCATCAAACAATATAAGCCGGAATGGAACGAATGGGTCATACTGGTCCCTACTCTGATTCTGGGGCGGATTGTCAACATTGGTCTGATTTATCTTTTCGCCGGGTTCATCGACCTCCCGGCCGGGTTCGCCGCCGGAGCATCTTTTATCAGCGGTTGGCCTGGGATTATTTTAATGCTGGCGGCCGTTCCACCGCTCGTTCGTCAGGCCACGCGGCGTAAGATTGTCCTCGGTCCACAAGGAGAAGACAAGCAATGAACAGCGATCCCAAACGCGATTTCTTCGACGGCATCGCCGCCAAATGGGACGGTTGGGTCAAACCGGATGCCCTGAACTCGGCCTTGCGTAGAGGTTTGGAGCGGTTCAATGTCGGTCCGGACGAAACCGTCATCGACCTGGGTTGCGGCACGGGCAACCTGACGCAAGCCCTGCTGATGCGCCTCTCCGACCGTGGCCGGGTGATCGCGGTAGACTTTTCGCCCCGGATGCTCGACGAAGCGAGATGCAAGGTGGGTGACCCGCGAGTGGAATGGATCAATGCCCCAGCGGAGTCGTTGCCGCTTGGTGATGGGTTGGCTGACCGGATTATTTGCTTTTCCGCATGGCCTCATTTTTCCTCGCCACATGACGTGGCGCTGGAAATGCGGCGTGCGCTGAAGCCCGGCGGCTTGTTCCACGTTTGGCACACCGAATCGCGGGAAACGATCAACGCCATCCATGCCGGAGCAGGAGAGGCCATTCATCAGGATCTACTGGCACCAGCAGCAGAACTTGCCCGGTTGCTTGAGGAATGCGGCTTCGACGTGCTCGACGGCGGAGGAAGATGACGAGCATTACCTCGTCGTCGCCCGAAAACCAGGGGTGAAAGGGTGAGTTCCAACCGCTTTATCGAGATATGGGGCACGGGGTCGGGCCCTCTGAGGC
>CAVWTD010000011.1:0-279199 GCA_963757915.1 uncultured delta proteobacterium
GAGATCATCGGGCCGGCTCAAAACCAGTTCGTCATCCATCCTTCATCCGAGTGGCTCTCTCCGGTACTGTTCAGCCTCCCGCTGCAACTGCTGGCCTACCATGTGGCTGTGCTTCGCGGAACCGACGTGGATCAACCAAGAAACCTTGCCAAGAGCGTAACGGTTGAATAAGCGAAGACAGGATTTTACCAGTGAGGAGTTAAAAATAACTCCTCTTGGTTCTATCGCTTCGCGAGGAGGTGTTAGTTCGGCCCGATCCCGCTCGCGTACCTGTTCGCGTTCGCCGTCGTCCTATGATTTTGCCTGAAAAAACTTGGGATAGTACTGAAAAATAGCTGGATAGTACTTCTGCACCAGTTGCCTGTAAGTGCCGTTCCGCATGCATTGGTCGAAGAAGCGGTTAAAGGCGTCTCGAAGCTGTGGCGATGACTTGGCGAAGGCATAACCCGTCATCTTGACAGGCGAAAGAGGCCCAAGGATCTTGATACGTCCCGGCCACTTTTTCAAAGCAGCGAGGGTATCCGGGACTTCCAGGATCGTGTAGTCGGCTTGGCCTGCAAGAACTGCCGGCACCCGTTCGTTTGGACTTCCCTGGAAAAGCTTAGCCATGTATCGCGTCTCCTCCATTCCGTAAGCCGGGGGATCGGAGCATGTATTCGCTTTTCCCAGAACACAGTACCCATTGAGAAGAGCTTTCGCCGACGCAATATCCTTTTCTATGTCCCCTGCAGGTTGAATCGGCCGCAGTGGGGAGTCCGCACGGGTCACCAGCCAGACCTGGGTCGGAAAGGTGGGCGTGGAAAATTTGACTATCTTTTCCCGCCATGGGATGATGGAGAAGTCCGTGGCGACGATGTCGCCCTTTACCGGCGCCTCACCGATGATCTCGATGTCGTCCCCCCTGGGTTTAACGATTTTTCCCGTAAGGTCGGCGATAACCGTTGCCCACGAAGTCTCCACGAACTCATAGCGTACGCCGATGTGTTGTGCAAAGCGCCTAACGAGTTCCACTTCGAGCCCGTCTCCGTCGCCGGTGACGAACTTGGCGTAAGGAATGCCAAGGTGACGAAGAACACCCTGTTTCTGTATATCATGCAGGTCCGCCCCGCACGGGCTCCCTGCGGGGACAAGCAACAGAGTCATCGCGAAGATCGATGCGACGAGTACACGGCGTGTTTGAAAAATCCCGTTTCTGCACTTCATTTTCTTCTCTCTGTCTTGAAGTGTTTCGAGGTTTGGGTTTCGGGTTCAGAACGCCTGCTCTAATATGATTATCGGGAGGATCATTCGCCCACTTAACCAAAAAATCGAGAAACTGTGGTTTTTCCGCTCATTGAAACAGCCCGATCAAGAGCGTCTGGAAGGCAAAGAGTGAAGGCTGAAGGGCGAAGAGAAAAAGGTGAGGGTGAAGAGAAAAAAATAACTCCTCTTGGTTCTATCGCGTCGCGAGGAGGTGTTAGCTTGGCTCGACCCCGTTCGGACACCGTTCTGGTAAACGTTCTGCCGTTCGACCAAAAGGGAGGGTGAAAACCGGGGGGCCAAGGCCACGAGCTTTTGCAAAGGTCCCCCCGGTCATCAGGGCCGCCCTGCCTGCTTGCAGCCGGCATCAGGAGCGCTTACGGTGGAAGACGATACGCGGTCAATCACCGGGGTCTGTTCATAGCCTGCACGCAACGCGACAGAATTGAGAGCACCTCGAAGGGCTGCTCGATATAGGTGAAAGAAGGGACCCCGAGGGGTTCGATATACGCCTTGCACTCATCCTCGAAGTGTTTGTCACCGCTAAAGGTCACAAAGACCGGTTTTTCAGGATACCTCCTCGCCAGATCGACCAGAAAGTCGAACGACGGTATGCCGGTGTCTTCGGTAAGCATGAGCACTGTAACGACCGCATCGATATTGGGGTCCTTTAGGACCGCTTCCATGCCCTCCCTGTAACCGAATTCGACCCCGCTTACGGAAGCGGCCGCCCAGATATCAACGGGATTTCTCATCCGAATAAATGGGGGGCTGATTTCCTGAAGCCTCCCCAGAGTCTGCGGTGTAAGGTCTGGTACTTCAAGCCCCAAGCGGATGCAAAGGTCCGCCAGAGTAACCAGCATAGCGCCGGACGGGGCGAGGAAACTCAGCCTTTTGCCCTTCGGCAAAGGCGCCATCGAAAGGGCCTTTCCCGCAAGGATCAGGTGGGTATAATCCCATATTCGGACAATGCCTGCCTGACGAAGCAGGCCGTCAATCAGACGGTCCTCAGCGGCCATAGCCGCTGTATGTGCGACGGCGGCATGCCTTCCCGCCTCGGTGGCGCCGCTCTTCAACATTATAACGGGCTTGAGCCTGGTAACTTCTGCGGCAATTTCCAGAAAGCGTCCCGGCCGCTTGATGCTTTCAAGGTACATGATAATCGCACTCGTGTGCGGGTCTTCGGCCAGGTACTCCAGGGCGTCACTTTCGTCGATATCGATCTTGTTTCCCAGGCCAAAAACCCGGGAGACGCCAAAATGCTCGGCCGTCAGTATGTGCTTCATGGTATGGGTGGCAAAATTGCCTGTCTGGGCGACATAGGATACTTTGCCGGGCCGGATCCTGCCGAGCGGGAAAAAAGTGGAGGTGAACCTGTGGGGCGTTGAGGTATGACCCGATGTGTTGGGCCCCATGACGCGGACCCCGGTCTCCTTGATGATATCGATGAGATCCTGCTGAATCCCGGCGCCGGCTTCATCCACCTCAGCAAAACCTCCGGCGGAAAGCACAACATGGCGGATTCCCTTTGCGGCGCATTCTCGAAGGGCCCCAAGCGTATCTTTTGCGGGGAGAATGATGACGGCCAGATCGATTCCCTCAGGCAAACCGGCGATAGAAGTGTAAACCGGAAAGCCGAGAATTTCCCCACCCTTTGGATTGACCAGGAAGAGCTTGCCGGCATAGCCATTGGCCAGAATATTTTTTATCACGTCGTTTCCCGCCTTGTGGGGAGTAGCGGAGGCCCCAATGATTGCGACGCCGGCGGGTTCGAAAAATGGACCGAGTTTTCCTTTCATCGCACTGCTTATGACAGGCGGATTCTCAGCCGCCTTGAGAACGACAAGAGCGTCCACCGCCACTGGTTTTCCGTTTGGGCGAATCTTCAAAGGGTTTATATCGATTTCGAGCACGTCACCGTATTTGATTCCAATCTCCCCCAAAGCCACAAGGGTTTGACACAACTGATCCATATCGGCAGCCCCTTCTCCCCTGAAGGGTTCGACGATCTTTTTCCCGCGAATCTCCGCAACCATATCTCGAGCATCCGAAAGTGTCAGAGGGGCGATGCGAAACACGATGTCTTCGAGAACCTCCGTCAATATGCCGCCGATCCCGAACATGACGCATGGTCCGCATTGAGTATCTCTCATCAGGCCGCAGACGATTTCCCGGCCGCCTTTAACCATTTCCTGAACCAACAGGGCTTCACACCCTGGAATCTTCAAAAGACGCTCACCTTCTTTTCTCACTTCTTCCCCGGTCCGGAGGTTAAGCGCCACCCCTCCAACCTCGGTCTTATGAGACAGACTCGCCCCTGATGCCTTCAGGACAACGGGAAATCCAATGGCTGCGGCAGACGAAGCAGCTTCTGCGGCATCTCGGGCGATAACCTCATTGGTCACCGGGATGCCAAAGCTTGAGAGCAACTGTTTGGACTCGTGCTCAGTGAGTGCCGATCGTCCTTCTGCCAGGGCTTTTTCAATCATATTCATAGATTCCTCCATCGATGCGACATCCCGGTTTTCAGCATGCGCGTGTTTCAGCGCTTCACAGGGAAAAACAGCAGTTTGACGTCATGTAACACCACGAGAAAGCAGGGGCCTGCTCATAAGTCTTTGGGACCTCTCGATCAGTCTGCCCGCAATCATCATTGGAGCGATCTTGTATTCGAGCCGCCCGTAACTTAAATTAGGCAGAACCGGAGTTCACCCTGCCCGAATAAAGTGGTTATCAACATCGTTCAGGACAACCGGCCCATCAACATGAACAGTATACGAAAACGAGCAAAGCTTCCAGCGACAAAGAGGCGAAGCTGCGAGGAGTGAGGTCATGAAAGTCGGATTTATAGGACTTGGGCACATGGGATTCGGCATGGCGGCGAACCTGATCAGGGCCGGCCATGAGGTCACCGTTTACAATCGAACGGCCTCCAAAATGAAAGCGCTCGTGGAGCAAGGTGCGCACGCGGCCGCGCAGGTGACGGACGCCTGCCGGGGCGAGGCCGTCATTACGATGCTGGCGGACGACGGCGCCGTTGAAAGCATAGCGTTCGGCGATGAAGGCTTGACAGGCTGCCTGGGCAAGGGTGCAATCCACATTTCCATGAGTACGATCAGCGTCGCGTTATCGGAAAGGCTTGCCGCTGCGCACGCAGAAGCCGGCCAGCGTTTCGTCGCTGCACCCGTCTTCGGGCGACCGGAAGCGGCGGCTGCAGCCAAGCTGTTCATAGTTGCCGCCGGTGCGCCGGATGCGGTTTACGCCTGCCTCCCTCTTTTCGAGGCACTGGGGCAAGAGACTTTTACCTTCGGCGATAATCCCCAAGCCGCGAACCTGGTCAAACTCAGCGGTAATTTCCTGATCGCCTCGGCGATCGAGGCGCTGGGCGAGGCCATGGCGCTCGTCGGCAAGGCCGGCGTCAATCGAGGCCAGTATCTCGATCTTCTGACCTCGACGCTTTTCTCCGCGCCGATTTATAAGATCTACGGCCCCCTGATTGCCGAGCAACGGTTCGAGCCGGCCGGGTTCGCAGCACCATTGGGACATAAAGATATACGCCTGACCCTTGCCGCTGCGGAAACCCTTCGCGTGCCCATGCCGCTGGCAAGCCTTTTGCGCGATCGGTTCCTGACCCTGTTCGCTCACGGCGGCGAGAGGCTTGACTGGTCGGCTATCGCACGGCTTGCCGCTGAGGACGCCGGTCAGCCAACGCAGACTCCGTGATAGATTCAGGCGCCGCGTGTAATCGCCCTGCCGCCAACGGATGAATCGGCTTGCCGTGGGGAGTCAAGAATAGAGGCGCCCGAGGGTGAGGTGTCTTTTTTTGGCCACGTGCTTCCGAGTTCCGTTATAGTGGTCCCCCCGGCATTCCAGACAGTTTTCCTCGGTCTGAGAATTGAAGCGCGCAATTCTATACTTTTCGCTATCGTTTTCAACGGTTCGGGCTTATCTGTCATTTGTGCTATTATGTAGGAGTGATGGCCGTACCGAAGAGATTTTCAACTGGCAAATACACACCTGTCCGGATGCTCTGTCCAGAGGACATCGATAAACTCAAGGAGCGATAATATGACAACATGCGCCCGAGTAGCGGTAGTTCAGGCAGGATCAGTCCCGTTTGACGCCGAAGGCAGCACTGATAAAGCTTGCAACTTGATTGCCGAAGCGGCCGGTCAAGGCGCTACGTTGGCCGTTTTCCCCGAAGCTTTCATCTCAGGCTACCCGAAAGGTCTGGATTTCGGTGCCCGCGTCGGCATGAGGCGTCCGGAAGGGCGAGAAGACTTCCGGCGCTACTGGGCGAGCGCCATCGATGTGCCGGGCCCGATTACAGCGGCCCTGGCCACAGCGGCAACTCAAAATAATATTTTTGTGATGATCGGGGTGATCGAGCGTGCGGGAGGGACACTTTACTGTACGGCCCTGTTCTTTTCACCGGATGGCGGCTTGATGGGCAAACACCGAAAACTCATGCCCACAGCAATGGAAAGGCTAGTGTGGGGCTTTGGCGACGGATCGACGATGCCGGTATTCGACACACCTGTAGGCAGGATAGGGGCGGTAATCTGCTGGGAAAACTATATGCCGCTGCTTCGATTTGCCATGTATTCGAAAGGGATACAGCTCTACTGCGCACCCACTGCCGATGACCGGGATTCGTGGTTACCAACGATGCAGCATATTGCTATCGAGGGACGTTGTTTCGTTTTGTCGAGCTGTCAGTATGTAAAGCGGGGGGCATATCCTCGAGAGTACGATGCCATTCAGGGCAATGATCCCGAAATTGTCATGATGCGGGGGGGAAGCTGCATTATCAGCCCGTTCGGCCAGATCCTCGCCGGCCCCAATTATGAGGAGGAATGCATTCTTACCGCTGATATCGACCTTGGGGAAATCATGCGCGGTAAGTATGACCTGGACGTCGTAGGGCATTATGCGCGTCCTGACGTATTCAGATTATATGTAAACGAAGCCCCGACCCCTCCGGTGGTAATGAAGAACAACAAATCTGAAGGACCGTTCGCTTGTGTGCAGGCTATGGGTTGAGAATGCTTTATCCAGGCTTTTTCACCGGGAAGAGACAGGTTTTGTGGAACAGATGGAGGTGAGATTGGGGCTGGAATGCTATGGAGCCGAAAGATCAGGGGGCATGGCAAGAATTGACAAATAATATTCCGATGCTTCATAGACCTGTGAACTCTTCTATCTTAGCCGCTCTACTCAAATCTTTTCTACTGCTGTTCGGAACCCGGGGCAAAGTTCTGTGCGTGGCCGCAGCCCTGATTTTTATTTTAGCCGGCTTCAGAGGGGCATGGGGCGCCGAGGTCTGCCATCACGATCTGAAAGTCGAAGTGCAGCCGGAAGCACACAGGCTGATCGTTCAGGACGATATCAGGGTCGCAGAGTGGAAGGGCGGGGAGATCAGCTTTCTGTTCTCAGATAAGGCCAACATCAAATCTGTGCTGGTCAATGGAAAGCCCTCGGAGTATTCCTTCAGTTCAGGCAAGCTGACCCTTTCCGGCGTCTCTGCCGCCAAGGGGGCTTTTGGCGTTTCGATTTCATTTGATGCCGTATTTAACGACCCGGTAGATAGCGAACCCGCCACTTTTGACAATCCCGGATTCGGGGTGGCGGGGTCGATCAGCGACAGGGGGACTTTTCTGCTTGCGGATGCGGGCTGGTATCCAAGCTTTGCGGGGTGGCGAGCCGCCACTGTCGGGTTGCCCAGCCCGCCCTCCCTCCCCAAAATCGCCGCGGGCGAAAAGCCGGTGGGACCGGTTGCCGGCTTGCCCACCCCACCCACCCTCCCCAAAATCGCCGCGGGCAAAATACCGGAGGACTTTAACCTTGAGGTTACTGCTCCTCGGGGCATCTACGCGGTTACCGCCGGCGAGTTGATCGGACATGAGGACCGGGATGCAATCAGCATATCGAGCTGGAAAACAGGCCCAATCGGGCAGGGCCTGTCGCTCTCGGCGGGCAGGTATATCGTTCGGTCGAAAAAGGAGGGCAGGGTCCCTATTTATACATACTTCACTTCGGAAAACGATGCGCTTTCGGACACCTACCTTAATGCCGCCGCCTCACACATCGAATTTTACGAACGCAAGTTCGGGCCGTACCCTTTCCCCAAGTTCGCCATAGTCGAGAATTTCTTCCCGACCGGATACGGGTTTCCTTCTTATACGCTTCTGGGAGCCTCGGTTCTCAGGCTTCCATTTATTCCGGAAACCAGCCTCAGGCATGAAATTGCCCATTCCTGGTGGGGCAACGGCGTACTGGTTGATTACGCCTCCGGGAACTGGTGCGAGGGTTTGACCACCTATGTTGCCGATTACCTCTCGCAGGAGATGTCCTCCGCCGCAGACGCCAGGCTTTACCGGCAGCAAATTCTCCAGGAATATGCGACGTTTGCCGCATCGGGGGCGGATTTTCCGCTCCGGCTCTTCGAGAGCCGCTCAAGCCCTGCCACCAAGGCCGTCGGCTACGGGAAAGCAGCATTCGTTTTTCACATGATCCGGCAAAAGCTTGGAGACGACGCTTTCTGGAACAGCCTGCGGCAGATATACAAAGAACGGCTGTTTGTCAGGACTTCATGGGAGGATTTCCGGGATGTCTTCGTTAGGACCGGAGGCTGGGACCCCGGAGAAGCCGAAGAGTTTTTCGATCAATGGGTCGCGCGAAGCGGCGCCCCTGTCCTGAAGCTTCAAAATGTGCAGCTTAAATCGGATGCTTCCGGCTGGCAGGCAACGGGATCTCTTGACCAGGACCCTCCATGGTATGATTTGGATATAACGGTTGCGCTGAAGATTTCCCCAACGCAAAGACTCGATACAAGGATCGGAATCAAAGGCGGCTCGACTTCTTTTGCCATCGAGTCGCCGCGGACAGAATCGGCACTCAAACCTTCGGCGGCGCCAACCGCGCGCGGCGATTCTGGGGAGGGTGGGCGGGCTGCGCAATCCGGCAGTGGCGGCTCGCCACCGCCCCAAAAGCTGATCGCAGACCCGGATGTAAACACCTTCCGGCTTCTTGACCCCGAGGAGGTCCCATGCACTGTAAACAGCGTCAAGGGGTCAAAAAGTCTGACGGCTGTTCTGCGCGACGGCAGTTCTCGGGAGGCCGTAAAAGCCTTTAAACTCTTGCTTGAGGGTCTCGGCCATGCAGACGCCCCGATATCGAGCGAAAAAGAGGCGGAGATGAAAATGAGCAAAGAGATTGACTTCCTGTTTTTTGGCCTCCCTCGGTCTGAAAAGCTTAAATCTTTTTTCTCATCTTCTCCGGAAGATGTGACACTTTCTTCGGAAAAATTTTCGGTGAAAGGTTTTTCCGGCGCCGACTGCCTTTTTCTGGTTTTCAATGAGTCGAATCGGGGCGCCGGAATCACGGCGCTTTATCTTCCCGTTTCAGGGACATCCGCCGACTCGGTCCTGACATCGGCCCGCAAGATCACTCATTATGGGAAGTACAGCTACCTGGCGTTCTCGCACGGGGTGATCCAGCAAAAAGGGGTGTGGGAAGTCTTGCGCTCACCTCTTCAATTTGATTTTATTAGAAAATAAGCTTTTCGGGCCTCTTTTTGCCTCGCGCCCGCAAAACTGGCTCTATACTTTTCCGGTCAATCTTGTTATCTATCCGTGTCAATTTGCTGGTTTCCTCAGCAAGTGACTGAAATTTACTTGCTAAGAGGTGGATTATTCTGGTAATATCATAATCCCGAGTAGCCAGGTATAAATCAAAGCGGATGCGAAACCTTAAAGTGAAACTAATTCCGGCCGGATCGGTATCCCGACCGCCACGGTACACCCAGTTGAATACAGTTTCCCGCCAGGGTTTCCACGGGTCATATGCCTGACCGAAGCAACTTACAATTGTGCTCGCTCGGAACGGGGGAGCATATTTTCTAAGGAGGAAAGAGCGTAATGTGCCGTTTGATCGCGTTGACGAGTGACGAGCCCATGTCACCCATCCTGGCCATGCGTGCCCTCGACGTGATGCGGGAAGGTCATGACGGTTCGGGGGTCGGCCTTTTTATGAGCGATCTCAGCGGGCCGTTCGAAGAGCTGAAAGGGTTGCCGATTCTGTCCGGCATATTCACCAGTGAAGGTGTGAAGCGGCTCGATCAGTTCATGATGAACCTTGGGTTCATGACCAAGCACAAGGTTTCCATGCGGGCACGGAGTAAAACGCCGCCTCCGGGCACCCCCAGGCGGGACGCTTATGTGATCCGCGCCTACGAGTATCCGCAATCCTGGGAAGGCCTTAGACCAGCAAGAGATTGAGTATCGGCTCATGCTTACGCGCCTCCAGTTGAGGCAGATGGGCGAGGAGCAGGAGGACATGATCGTCTACAGCTTCTGGCCGGACGTGATCATGGTAAAAGAAATCGGCGATCCGCTCATGGTAACCGAGTACCTCCAACTGGACCGCGAGGAACTCAAAGCCAGGGTCATTTTCGCCCAGGGCAGGCAGAATACCAACTATGCGATAAACCTCTACGCCTGCCATCCATTTTTCATCCAGGGCATAGCTTCGATGACCAATGGGGAAAACACGGCGTTCGTGCCGATCCGCGAATACCTGACGTCGCGCGGCTTCCCCGGCTATATTGGGTATCAGTCCGACTCCGAGGTTTTCACTCATATCGCGCACTATATAGTTAACAGCCTCGGATTGGGGATCGAGTGCGTACAAGCATGTAATCACTCCGCTCCAGGATGAAGACCTCGAATCTCACCCGGACGGAGATTTCCTCAAGCAACTGAAGCGCTCGTGCCGCAGGCTCATTATCGACGGTCCGAACTGCGTCATGGGACGCCTGCCCGATAACACCCTTTTCCTTGTCCAGGACCGGAAAAAACTCCGGCCCGCCGTCGCGGGGGGCAAGAAGGGCATGTACGCCTTCTCATCGGAGATGTGCGGCCTTGACGCCGCCATTCCCGACCGGGACAAAAGCAAAGATTTTCAGCCGATGCATCTTGATACGGTCATTATTCCTTCTGACCGCTCGGAGGTCCGGGTATGCTCTCAAATGGAACCCTTATCCCTTCTTCACTGAGCGTGAAGGACCTGCTCTGGCAGGTTCAATGGGACAAAGAAAAATGTACCCTGTGCGGCAGGTGCTGCGCTGTGTGCCCCATTCAGGCGATAGAGCTTGGAGCGCACAGGAAGAGGACGGTTCAGATTCCTTCACTGGCCGAGATCGGCCCATCCACCACTTCGTCCAATGTTTACCAGGTCTATCACGGGATTCGGCAGAAAACCGATCCCGCCTACGCATGCGTCGGATGCGCGATGTGCAACCTGGTTTGTCCCGAACGGCGCTATAATTCCGCTCAAGTCGGACGAAATCGACAAGCTGCGCTACCACATCAACCAGGGTGGACAGCCAAGAAGGCGCGGCGGCAGGAGAAACGTGCCGGATTCTCTCAATCTCGGAACACTCGACCGGATAAAGTTCATCCGAATCTCGATGCTCACGGACCCGGCGCTCGATGCGGGCCGTCATGAATTCGAGCTGCGGACCCTGCTCGGCCGTGTGCTGCCTCCGGAGGAAAACCTGAAGCTCTACAGGGAGAACGGCTGGATTCCCCCCGTGCGGGAGATTTATCCTCTTATTATCGGCAGCATGTCGTTCGGCGCTCTTTCTCCGAACATGTGGGAAGGGCTTCAGATGGGGGTGGCATACCTCAACGAAGAACTCGGCATGCCCGTGCGGATGTGCACGGGCGAGGGCGGCTGTCCGCCCAGGCTGTTGCGGTCCCGATTTCTCAAATACACGATCTTGCAGATTGCTAGCGGCTACTTCGGCTGGGACGAAATAATCCACGCTCTGCCCGAGATGAAAGAAGATCCCTGTGCGATCGAGATCAAGTACGGACAGGGGGCCAAGCCGGGCGACGGCGGTTTGCTGATGTGGTACAAGGTAAACAAGCTGATTGCGGCGATTCGCGGAGTCCCGGCCGGGGTCAGCCTGCCCAGCCCGCCGACGCATCAGACGAAGTATTCGATCGAAGAATCAGTCGCACAAGATGATCCAGTCCATGTACATGGCCTGGGGGTTCAGGGTCCCGGTGTATCCGAAGATTTCGGGAACTTCGACCGCTCTTTCGGTCCTCAATAACCTTACCCGCAACGCCTACGCCGGCGGGCTTGCCATTGACGGCGAAGACGGCGGCACTGGCGCGGCCTATACGGTATCCATGGACCATATGGGGCATCCGATAGCGAGCAATATCCGTGACTGCTACCTCAACCTGGCCAGGCTCGGCCGGCAGAACGAAGTTCCGCTTTTTGCGGGCGGCGGGGTCGGCAAGAACGGAAAGCTGGCTGCAAACGCCGCCGCGCTCATAATGCTTGGCGCAAGCGGCGTCCAGGTCGGAAAGTACATGATGCAGGCAGCGGCCGGGTGCCTTGGCTCCGAGTCGGACCGGTGCAATATCTGCAACATCGGGTTGTGCCCGAAAGGGATCACCTCTCAGGACCCGCGCCTCTACAGGCGGCTCGATCCCGAGAAGGTGGCCGAGCGGGTCGTTGACATATATCTCTCATTCGATACCGAGCTAAAGAAGATCGTCGCTCCGCTCGGACGTTCGACCTCTCTTCCGATCGGCATGTCGGACGCTCTGGCCATAGATGATCAAAGATGCGGCCGAGCGCCTTCAGATAAAATACGTTGTCTAGCGCAGCGATATGGGATCGGACGTGGCCTCAGACGGGCCGCGGTCCTTGTGGAGTTTGAGCATGGAACAGCAACAGGTGATTCGGTTTTCCGGATTTGAAAATGGCCATCGCATTGAATCGCGCATTCTCGAAGAAAGGATGCAGCAGGCCGTAGAGAACGGCTATCGCACCTTCGAGGTTGAGGCTTTCGGCCAGCATGGCATCGGAGGCAGGCTCTGGAAGGCCGGAAACGACAGGCTTCATGTCAGGATATCGGGAGCGCCCGGCCAGCGCGTCGGCTCCATGGGTTTTCCCAATACGCTGATCGAGGTCCTTGGCCCGTCTTCAGACGATGTGGGCTGGCTAAACGGCGGAGCGGAAATCGTCGTCCACGGACATGCCACAAACGGCGTCGCAAACGCCATGGCCCAGGGCAGAATCTATGTTGGCGGAAACATTGGCGCGCGCGGCATGACCATGACCAAACACAACCCGCGCTTTGCGCCCCCTGAGCTGTGGGTGCTCGGATCGGCGGGCGACTACTTCGCCGAATTCATGGCGGGCGGCATCGCGGTAATATGCGGCTATGAGCCTCAGGATCCGAAAAATGTCGTGGGCTTTCGTCCTTGCGTGGGAATGGTCGGCGGGAAAATCTATTTTCGCGGTCCCCACAAAGGCTACAGCCAACGGGACGCCAAGCTGATCCCAATCGAGGACGCCGACTGGCAATGGCTCACCGAAAACCTGAAAACTTTCCTCACGGCGATCGGAAAGATCGATCTCTACTCTCATATTGCCAATCGGAAGGAATGGCAGCTCCTGGAGGCTCGAGGCTCGGCTGAAAAGGGTGCAAAACCCAGGCGTTCGATGGAGGCTTTTCACAAAGAGGTTTGGGACTCCGAGTTGGGCAGCGGAGGCCTTATCGGAGACCTGGTAGATTTTGAAAGAAGTCAGATTCCGCTCATTACCACCGGCTTTCTCAGGCGCTATATCCCGGTCTGGGAAAACAGGAAGTTTGCTGCGCCGTGCGAGGCGAGCTGCCCCACCGGAATGCCGGTCCACGAGCGGTGGCGGCTCATCCGTGAGGGGAGAACGGATGAGGCCATTGACATGGCGCTGGCCTACACGCCATTTCCCGCCTCTGTTTGCGGCTATCTGTGCCCGAACCTGTGCATGCAGGGCTGTACGAGGCAGACGGCGCGAATGATCCCGGTGGACGTCACCCAATTGGGGAAGGCGAGCCTGAGGGCAAAACTTCCCGAACTCCCGCCCCTGACCGGAAAAAGAATCGCTGTAATCGGCGGCGGTCCTTCGGGTATCTCTGTTGCCTGGCAATTGCGCAGGCAGGGACATGAGGCGATTATCTACGACATGAGGCCGGAACTGGGCGGGAAAATTTCCGCCATGATCCCGAGGTCTCGCATTCCGGATGAGATAGTTGAAGCCGAACTGGCCCGCGTGAGGGAAGCGATTCCTCACGTGAACCTGCATCAGCGTCTCGAAAGGTCCGATATAGAACAACTCTGGCAGGACTTCGACTTCCTCGTGATCGCCTCGGGCGCGCAGAGGCCGAGATTTTTGCCAATCCCGGGCAAGGAAAAGATGATCCCGGCCCTGGAGTTCCTCCGCATGTGCAAGGCGGGCGTGGCGAAGGTGGGAAAGCGCGTGCTGATCGTCGGGGCCGGAAACGTCGGCTGCGACGCGGCGGCGGAAGCACACAGACTCGGGGCTGAAGAAATCCTGCTGGTAGATATCCAGGAACCGCTCTCATTCGGGAAAGAACGCAAGGAGGCGGAAGCCGCCGGCGCCAAGTTCAGGTGGCCCTGTTTCAGCAAAGCGGTTACTGAGGACGGGCTGGAGCTCACAACGGGTGAAATCCTCCCGGCCGATACAATAATCATCTCGGTGGGCGACGTGCCCGAACTGGATTTCCTGCCGGAAAGCGTCGAGACAGAGCGGGGATTCATAAAAGTAAACGAGCATTATCAGACCAGCGACCCGAAGGTTTTCGCGATAGGCGACACGGTAAGACTTGGGCTTCTAACGGACGCAATCGGCGCCGGCAGAAAAGCGGCGGAAAAAATAGGCGACATCATTTCCGGCAAAGACCTGCAGGTTTGCCCCTCACGCTCGATGATCGACTATAACCGCGTAAAGCTCGAGTATTTCGATCCTCGCATTTCAGGCTTTGACGGAATCGAGTCGTGCGCCTCCCAGTGTTCCTCGTGCGGTACCTGCCGCGACTGCGGAATATGCGAAACGATCTGCCCGGAGTCTGCCATTTCGAGGCAAAGCCGCGCAAACGGCGCTGAATATGAAATGGTCGTAGATCCGGAAAAGTGCATCGGCTGCGGATTCTGCGCAGGCGCATGCCCCTGCGGCGTGTGGGACCTGGTGGAGAACGAGTTTATAGAATAGGGCGGTGGGACCGCCGGCCAGATTCGCCGCTGCCTTCGGCGGCGGCACAGGCAGGATCTCTCGATTTCCTTGCCAGGACGAAAAATGCTCTCTTTCCGAATCGAAAACTGCAAGTGTCTCATCCGGTATTTCCGGGTGGACATTAGATAGTTGCGAAAAGCATCTGATTGTGAAAACTGAGATTCATTTCCGCCCACCGGCTCTGCCGGTGGGCGTTTTTGTGTTATTTTGCGCGGCTGTCTTTGGAGCACCTCTTTGGACTATGGAGGGCCAAATTTATCTCACCTGTTGCGCCTTCAACCTCTCAATCCATTCCATTACAATTGTAGGGAGCCTCTCCACCACCTCACGGCCAAATAATACCTCATCGACATACCCCATGTGGAGCATGTCGATGATCCGGCACAGGTACGGGCGTCCACAATCCCACCAAGTGTAATGAGCGTCCACCATCAGGAGGTGTTCAATGTCTACGCGCTCATGCTCTGCTAATTCCTCAAGCTCCATTCCGTCCAAAAGGGTCTCGTAAACTCCGTCAGCAACCCTGCTCCCGAAGGTGGTTGTGTAATAGTATTCTTTGATTTCCCATACCGCAATCGGATTGACGCTGGACGGAAATGCTCCGTCTACCCTTCTTGCTAAAGTGCGAACTGGGTATCCGTTTCTGGTCACCGTGGTGAGCGTCCTTGGGTCAAAGTCGCATGGATGGCCTGGGGCGCGGGCTTCTATAAGCATGTTGATAATGCCCGTAAGATAAGCAGGAGATTTTTTCTCCCCTCTTTGCTTATTCATGGGAATAGGGCACTTGGGCTGAAGCCTGCTGCGGAGTTCGTCGAAGAGCTGCTTCGCCTGCTCGGTGTTCATTAGTCTTGATTCGACAAAAGTGTTGAGCACATCGGCGCGATGGGAAAAATAATCGAAAAGATTTTTGCCGAAATCGGTCAGTTGGCCGCTCGTTGTGATATGATCAACTGAAAGGCCGATTTTTTCAAAAGCGTTTTGGATTTCAGCCAGAGTGGGGACTTTGACGACTTTTTCCCCTTGTGCCGTATATCCTATCTCCTGGCTGATGGTGCGGACATTGGCCCAAAAATGTTTTGGCTGGTTCTGGAAGCGCGGGTCAGGCTTCAAGGGACTCCTCAAGAAGGCGGACGAAAGTTTCCAGTGTGATGCCCAGAACCTTGCAGATTTCTCGAAGCTCCAGTATATCAAGGCGGCGCTCCCCTCTTTCGTACTTGCTGACGAAAGGTTGTGGTTCGCCGATGAGCTGGGCAAGGTCGTATTGGCGCAGACCTGCCTCTTCCCGGATTTGCCGAAGGAGTTGCTGGAGCTTTTCCTGCTGGTCGGTGTGGATGCTCTTCTCCATATTGAAAGCATTCATAATGAGGCTTAATTCATATACCAAAATCGTATACGCTCGGTTGTCACAAAGGATGGATCGGAGGTCTTTTGATTTTTCGTGAGGGAGTTATGAGGCAGGCTAATCTGTTTAAGGAACCGATAAGAAAGAACTTCATCAGGCCGTTCAACTTGCAGCTCTTAAAGTGGGTCGGCAATAAACAGCGCTTCGCCCATGAGATAGTTGCCTATTTCCCTAATCGCTTCGGAACCTACTTCGAGCCGTTCCTGGGCAGCGGTGGAGTACTGGGGTCCCTGGCTCCCCAAAACGCGGTCGCTTCCGACTCCTTTCAGCCATTAATGGAAATTTGGCAGACACTTCAAAAGAAACCAGAGACCCTGAAACGCTGGTATGAGGAGAGGTGGGAACTTGCCAGGAACGGAAACAAGCGTGAGGTTTACGAAAAGATAAAAGCTTCCTACAATGGCAGGCCCAATGCAGCCGATCTGCTTTTCATTTGCCGTTCCTGTTACGGAGGAGTGGTTCGGTTCCGACAAGCCGACGGTTACATATCAACTCCGGTGGGAATTCATGATCCCATTTCCCCCGAATCTTTCTCCTGGCGAGTAGACGAATGGCATTATCGGACCAAAGGGACGCAGTTTATCAGGATGGAATATGAAGAAGCGATGAGCATGGCCAGATCTGGCGATATGGTTTACTGCGATCCTCCCTATAGCCATAGTCAAGCTATTCTTTACGGCGCCCAATCCTTCAGCTTGGAGAGTTTATTTGAGGTCATCGAAAAATGTAAGTCCCGAGGTGTGTTCGTAGCGCTGAGCATTGATGGGTCGAAGCGATCCGGTAACCACCTATGCAAACTGCCCGTACCGGAAGGACTCTTTGAAAGAGAGCTGTTCATAAGTATCGGGAGATCGATGTTGAAGCGCTTTCAGATGAACGGTTCGTCACTGGAGCACGAAGAGGTGGCAGACAGGCTTTTACTGACCTATTAACCTGAATCGGCCATCCAGTTCCCGCATGAGAAGGAAACCGACATCAGAGGTAATCTTTGCGCCCTTAAAGTCAATGTGGATGGACTTGTCGAAAGGGTTATGAGATCAACCTTGTGAGGTCAACGAGAGGTCCGTGTTCCTTTTGCGCTGCGGTCCCGAAAAAGGGCGGGATCAATCTTCCGGTTTGCCATTGCGGGGCGCCGGGGGCAGGTGACACTCTACATCAGCAGCCGCGCGTCCAAAGCCACAGCCCCCTTCCCCTCATCGTCAAGGCTCACCGGATTCAAATCCATCTCGCGGATTTGCGGGAAGTGGTGCATGAGCAAGGAGACCTGCACAATGATGCGGGCGGCAGCTTCAGGTCTGCTTCGCGCATGCCCCGGAATCGGCCCAGTATTCGTTTTCCCGATAGCTCTCCGAGCATTTGCATGGCTGCATCGGGATCGATCGGGGCAAGACGCATACTTACATCTTTTATGACCTCAACCATGATCCCCCCCAAGCCGGTGAGCACTACAGGGCCAAAGGAGGGGTCCCTTTTACCCCCTACCACGAGTTCCCGTGAGGCTGGGGCCATCTTCTGCACCACGATGCCGGCAATGTCATCGGTAACCTTCTGCAACCGGCGCCATTCATTCCGGAGGGATTCGGCATCCCGTACATCCAATGCCAGGCCGCCCCTGTCGCTTTTGTGCAGAAGCGAAGGCGAGACAGCTTTGAGCGCCACGGGAAAACCAAGATCTTCAGATGCTTCAAGGGCCTTATCCAGGCTCATTGCCATTCGCCAGGGCACGGTCGGTATGCCTGTCAGGTCCAGCAAATCGAGCGCCTCGTGAAGAAGGGGCTGCCGATTTTGTCTCTCGATGTCACCGAACCACTTCTCGATCTTTTTAACAGGTATGGTCAGGGTGTCGTGAGAAGGCACGGCAGTAACATCGGATTCGAGCTTCAGACGGTCTGAGGCATCGGTTTTGCTCCACTCCGACAGTACCGCAAGGGCCTTTACAGCTTCGGCAGGTTCCAGGAAAAAGGGAGAATTTGAGTTCTTCTCCAGGAGCACCCGTTCTTCAAACGGGATATCTATAACCGTTGCGACAGGTTTTCCAAATTGCAAGGAGAACGCGGCAAGGTTTTCCACCAAACGCCGGACCGTTTCCCGCTCCATCACCATATGGGACACCATTATGAACACAACGCCGTCGATGTCATGCTGCCGCAGGATCTTTTCCACTACGCTGACATAGAAGGATAGATCGAAGATATCCCCAAGGTCCAGCGGATTTCCCAGCCGGATGACGCCGGCACGACTGCGGCTTTGAGCTTCTTCGATAATGTCGCGGTCCAAAGGAGGAAGGCGAAAGCCGTAACTTGCGCAAACGTCGGCGGCTAAGACGGCATGTCCGCCGGACCGTGATAAAACGGCGAGATTTTTTCCCTTAAGCGGTGGGAGGCTCAAACCTTTCGCAGAGCTAACCGCTTCGGAGACGGAATGAACCCTCAGGATGCCGCTCTCACGGCAGACGGCGTCAACGACCTGGTCATCTGCGGCCAGAGCGGCCGTGTGAGATTGGGCGATTGTGAGACTCATATCACTGGTGTTGGACTTGTGCAGGAGGATAGGCTTGGAACATCGTTTCGCCAGGTCGGCAAAAGAGCGGCCCCTTTTGAAACCTTCCAGGTAGAAGTATATGACTGCGGTTTCCGGGTCATCCATGAGATAGGCCAGGTAGTCGGCTTCATCGAGGTCCAGTTTATTTCCCATGCTTACAAACTTGCTTATGCCTGTTCCGGAGGTGCAGAGCTTCTCGACAATGCAAAGACCAACTCCGCCGCTTTGAGCAAACACACCGACTTTACCTCGCCTGAGTTGAGTCGCAAAGGTAACAAATGCGGTGCAAAGCCCATTAGCAGTATTCCCAGTGCCCACGCAATTGGGGCCGACAAAGCGGAGGCCGAACTTCTTGCTTGTTTTGAGGATTTCCCGTTCGAGCATTTCTCCCTGGGTTCCGAGTTCTCGAAAGCCGGCGGACTCGATAACAGCCCAACGTGTCCCTTTCTCGCCACATTGAGCGAGCATATCGTGAACGAAACGCGCAGGTGTGAGGATAACGGCCAGCTCGGGGTTTCCGGGCAATTCTGCGACTGAGCGATAAACCGTGTGTCCAAGAACCTCTCCGCCTTGAGGACCAACAGCATAGATTTTTCCCTGGTATCCGAGGTTAACAAGATTTGCCATAACGTTTTTCCCGAGATTGTCCCTGGATTCGGAAACTCCAATTACCACAACAGATTCGGCACAGAATAAGCTATTCACGATTTGACTCCTGCTTGTGCATTGAGCGTGATGTCCGTAACAGTCATCCACGGTGCGGCTCTCTTAGGTCTTAAAAGAAAAATACAAGTAAAACTCCCTAAAGACAAATACGATTTCGCTTGGCACAAGTGCTTTTCAGAATATGAAGGGTCAAGGCAGGCGGGGCAATTCAAAGGTCATGAAATCGGGTTGAGCCTGGCTGGGGACATGGGTTACTGCCGAGGTGTTGGGCCTGACAGGGTGATGAAAAGGGTTCCTGATGGCAGAAACGTCTGAAAATCGCCCATGGATTTCGTCATTCCGGCGGAATTCCGGCTTCCGCCGGGGTGACGTCTATAGGGTTTTTCGGCCTGATTTGGGAATTCCAATCCTCTTTCAGCACCCTGTTAGATCTGCGGCCGAGGAAGAAGGCCGGCCCTTTCAGTGATCTCTTTTATTCTTTCCTCCCACTCGATAGCCATTATGTGCACGCCCGCGACACCGGGGATTTCGCGCACTTGCTGGATTTGCTCGAGAAGGAGCCTGATTCCCTCTTCGCCCTGGTCTCCCTTGGGAACACCTCTGATGCGTTTAATGATCTCATCCGGAATGGTGATTCCAGACACATTCCTGTTCATGTAGGCCGCCATACCGGCAGACTTAAGCGGCGTCAGTCCGGCCAGAATGAAGCACTGCTTGTCCAGCCCCATATCGCAGGCCATCCTCATGAACTCCCCGAATCGGTCCATATCGTAGATGCATTGGGTTTGAATGAAATCAGCTCCGGCCCGGATTTTTTTGGCGAGCCTGATCACCCTGAACTCGAAGGGATCGGCAAAAGGGTTGGCCGCCGCTCCCAGAAACATCTTGGCGCTTCCTTCGACCGGATCGCCGCTGTTTACCGTGCCCTGGTCCCTGATTGTGCGCACCACACCCAGAAGCTGAATGGAATCCAGGTCGAAGACGTTTTTCGCCATGGGATGATTGCCAAAGGTCTGATGATCGCCGGTAAGGCAGAGCATATTGCGAATCCCAAGAGCGTACGCCCCGAAAACGTCACTCTGGGCGGCGATTCGGTTGCGGTCTCTGGTAACCATCTGCATGACCGGTTCCACACCGTTGTGCAGCAGAATTGAGCTGGCTGCGATGCTCGACATGCGCACCACCGCTGTCTGATTGTCAGTGACGTTTGCCGCGTCGATGCAGCCCCTGATGAGGTCTATCTTTTTTTGAAGATGCTCTACGTCTGCGCCCCTGGGCGGGCCGCACTCGCAGGTTACGGCGAAATGACCGGAGGTGAGCACCCTCTCAAGGTTACTTCCCGATTTGATAACGTTTTTATCGCTCATGGTCCTCGTTCTCTGATGTGGATTGTGTTGGTTCCACCCGGCGGCGGATACCGCCTAAGGCAAAGATATCGACGCTCCGCGAGGCGGCCTTTGTTGTGTTATTTCAACTTGTAAAGATGTTCCCGAATGGTCCGGCGGACTCCACCATCCGAAGCGGTCCTCCAGTCTTTCTCAGGAAGAATATTCTGAAGTTCCTCAAGTTTTCCGAGCCTTTTCAGCCGGTCATATATGAGCTGCCATACGCAATCGATATTTGCAGGGTCAACTTCGCACTTGCCTTTTTCAGATCCACCGCACGGCCCGTTCAAAAGATGCTTCGAGCAACGGGCGAGAGGGCATATTCCGCCGGTATGCGCCGTAATGCAGTCTCCACAACCGGCGCACATCTCCGCCCAAAGCCCCGGTTCCATCCCAGCGCCGTAAAAAGTGGTGTTCAATCCAGGAAAGATCGGCACATTTCCGAGCCGGTCGGCAAAAAAATTCACCCCCACGCCGCAGGCAAGCGACACAACCGCATCGATTTGTTCATTTTCCACACGGTCGAGGATGGGCAGAATAAATTCCTCGTCGCATTGCCGATGGACGCAGGCTTCCAGTATTGTCTTGCTCAGGCCTTCTATGCCAAAAGCGATCCGCAAGCCCGATGCGAGAATCTGCACCTCGGCTTGTCCTCCAGCCAGACAGACTGAGGTACATGTACCGCAGCCGACAATCAGAATTTTGTCGAAATCTTTGAGATATCCCTTAACCTGTCCGAACGGTTTAGGGTCCGCAACGATCATCGTGAAGCTCCTTCCTGCAACAGCTCGTCCCGGGCAACAGTTTTTGCCGAAGTCGAGCGGAATTCTTCCCATATCCGGGGCCAGCATTCCTCGGCGCTGCCATCTGTTTTGAAAAGCTGCACGTTGTGCTGTCCCACCCCAATCTCATCGAGAAACTTTTTGACCCGTTTCACGCGCCTTGCGAGCAATTCTTCAGCCCCAGTGTAGAAGCAGCCGTTTTCGGTGCAGGCGATCACCGCGACCTTATCTGCGCCCAGTTCGAAAGGGCTGACCAGATCGAGAGTACTAAGGCGGGCGACGCAAGGAATCATCACGCGCAGGATGCCCGACTGCCGGATTTCCTCTTCGGTTTGCTCGCTCAGAAACTTTCGGCTGGTTGTCTCATTGAGACAACAATAGGAGACCAATAAGGGTCTTGCGATCTTCGTCGTATCCGACTTGGAGAGAATCGCTCTCAGAGTATCTTTCATACCATTTGTGGCAAATCTTGACAAGGCGATCCCGGCCGCAGGACATTCTGCGGCGCACAGCCCACAAGTCTGGCACTGTTGAGCGGGCATAACTGCGGTCTTGTCCACCTGCGCAACTCCGAAAGGACAGACCCTCACACAAGTCAGACAGCCGGCGCAGTCGGTCGCGGGCTTGAGATACGCGCCGGTGGCGCAGGCAAGACAACGTCTCGATTCGGCGAGCGCTTCGGGTTCGCTGTATCCAGGCTCGATGGGAGAAAAATTCTTGATTCGTTCGGCGGGGTCCATAAGACTCACCTCGACGCGTTCGAACCGTTTGGCGAGAGCAGCGGTTGCCGACGGCAGCTCGCCTATGGTTGTGACCGTGCGTTCAGCGAGCTTCAGCGTCTCTCCCGTCTCCAGGAAATGAGATATGACCCTGGCGGCGTCATGGCCGGTACCGACGGCCTGAATGGCGGAGCCGGGGCCGGTTATGACCTCGCCGCACGCGAATACACCCCGTTCGGATGTGGTCATCGAGGTCCGGTCGCATAGAAGCCGGCCGCGTTCAACAGCAACGGGCGTTTGAGCCAAAAAATCCAGGTTGGCTTTCTGGCCGATTGCCAGAATGACGCTGTCAACTTCGACGCTCTTTGTCACGGATTCATCGTAGCGTGGACTGAACCGATGCTGCTCGTCAAAAACGCTGGTGCAGCGTTTGAACTCGATGCCTGTCACCGTACCCTTTTCTTCACGAATTGCCGTAGGTCCCCATGAATTGAAAATTTCGATGCCTTCTTGCTCGGCCTCCTCTATTTCCCATTTCCATGCGGGCATTTCTTCCCGTGTCTCAAGGCAGGCCATGTAAACTTTGGACGGCCCAAGGCGTTTGGCGGCCCTGGCCATATCGATAGCCACATTCCCACCCCCGACCACAAGTGCGCGGTCTCCGAGTTCGGGGCGCATTCCATTCGCGACGTCCCATAGAAAGGGAATGCCCAGAAACACTCCCTTGCTGTCAGTCCCGGGAATGGGTAGTGAATGGCTTTCGGCAAGACCCGCCGCGATGAGAATTGCATCATTTTCTTTTCGCAGCTCATCAAAGGAAATATCCTTTCCCACCTGGCAACCGGTTCGAACCTCGATGCCGGCAGCCAGTATGTCCTCGATATCTTGGGCAAGGGCCTCGACCGGGAGTCTGTAGCGAGGAATGGCATGAGCGAGCATGCCGCCGAGCTTGGTGTCCTTTTCATAGACCCTCACGCGGTATCCGCTGAGCGCAAGGTCCAGAGCAGCGGTCAGGCCTGAAGGACCCGAACCGATGATGGCTACGGTCCCCTTTTTCATTTCCACCGGTTTCTTTCGCCTGGCGATACGGTATTCTTTAGTATTCTCCACTACGAAACGTTTGAGCATCCTGAGGCTTACCGCAGAATCGATCTCCTTTCTGCGGCACTCGGATTCGCACGGATGATGACAGATGCGACCACATACGGAAGGAAAAGGATTAACCTCGAGCAAGACGTCAAGGGCGCCTTCATAATCCCCCCTGCTTATACACTGCACATACTCGCGGGTGTCGGTGTGAACCGGGCAGGCGGCGGTGCACGTGGCCAGCATATCGCCTGCCGAGCTTTGCGTTGATTCTTTTTCCATGATGCTGTTCAACCCTTTCGATCTAGAGAATCAGGACTTTTGGAACACGAATATTTGTACCTGCAACGGGATCCGGGGCAATGGAAAGCAGGTCATCCAGGGGTCACGTGAAATATATCGCAATCTAGTCTGGATGCCCACCATTTTTTCAACTCAACAGACGGCCAAGGATCCTTTTCAAAAAAGAGTTTTCAGCCCAACTCCCCGGCGATTTCCTCATCGCTCAGGTAGCATGCCGGGTCGCAGCTCCAGAGGTCGCCGGTAGCCGCTTCGGCGCGCACGCGGAAGTTGCCCCCGCAAACTGAGAGCCATTTGCAGTCCGCGCAGCGTCCTTTGACATAGAGTTTCTTGTTCTTTAACCGTTTCATCAGCGGGTTGGAAAGATCGGTCCAGATTTCGCTGAATTTGCGTTCTGTTACGTTTCCGAAAGAATAGTGTCTCCAGAACTGGTCGGCGTGGACGCTTCCGTCCCAACTGATGCACCCGATCCCCCGCCCGGAATTGTTGCCCTCGTTCATCTCGAGCAGTTCGAGGACTTCGGGCGCCCTGGAGGAATTCTCCCGCAGCATCCTGAGGTAGAGGTAGGGGCCATCGGCGTGATTGTCCACTGTGAGCACTTCCGTGGCCTTGCCACGCTTGTGCAGGTCAGCGGTCCTGTCGATTATAAGGTCAACCGCCTCGCGCGTCTCCTGGTGGGAGAGGTCTTCGTTCATCAACTCGCTTCCGCGCCCGGCATATACGAGGTGATAAAAACAGACGCGCGGGATGTCATAGTTTTCGAGAAGGTCGAAAATGCCTGGAATCTCCCGCACGTTGAGCCGATTCATTGTAAAGCGCAACCCGACCTTTATTCCGGCGTCCCGGCAGGCCATAATACCTTTCATGGCCTTGCTGAAGGCGCCTTTGACTCCTCTGAACCGGTCATTTACTTCATCTAGCCCATCGAGGCTTATACCGACGTAGGAGAGGCCGACCTTTTTGAGATCGCCCGCTGTTTGCGAATTGATCAGGGTCCCGTTGGTTGAAATCACCGCACGCATGCCCTTGCCAACCGCATATTCGGCAAGTTCGATGAGATCGGGCCGAACCAAGGGTTCGCCGCCCGAAAAAAGGACCACCGGCGAGCCGAAAGCGGCAAGATCATCCAGGACCGCTTTACCTTGGCTGGTGGAAAGCTCCCCGGAGAACTCCTCATCTCTTGCATGCGCGTAGCAATGGACGCACTTGAGATTGCACCGCCGGGTTACATTCCAGACAACGACGGGCGTCTTATCTGAAGAAAACTGGAGGAGATGGGAAGGCAGCTTGCCGCTGTGGCGCCCATAACGCAAGGCATCCGAGGGTTCGACTGTGCCGCAGTAAAGTTTTGATATGCCGATCATGAGGACTCCGGCTCATATCCGTGCGATTGGTAATCGGACGGCAAAAAATATCAATGTAAACCGCCATCAGAGGTGAAGATATTTAACTCTCAACAGCGCCAAAGTCCAGCACAGCCGAGCGGATTTCGACATTTATGATGGAATCGGGGCGCAAATGCGGACATCGCAGAATGACCGGGAACTGCAGCGGTGGCATCCCGGCCTTACAGCTTATCTTTCTTTGGTAAGTTCACCGGGTGTCAAAGGGTATTGTTTGTAGCTTTCGCGGATTAGTTCATCAAGGTAACCCTTATGATCAACTACGGCCTCCCTTGGCATAACGAACTGTGTCTTTCCGCTTCGATCGGCTATAAGTCTGAATCCGTAATCATAGTCCACCGAAATTCTCTGGCATACGGCGGTTGCGCTCTCATCGCGATCGAGCGCCTGCACGATGATCTCATTGATTGCCTGCTCGTTGAAATGAATCTTGAACCCGTGTTTTTCATAGAAATCGGTTTCAAAGACCCTCACCTGGTTGTATAGCGACAGGAGTTCCCTAAAGACAGCCTCCACCGGGATTCCGGTCTTGACGTGATGGTTTATCACCAAACTGGTTCTGTCCGGAGTGAAAACCAGCGGATAATTGTCGGCGAAATCTTTTCTTATCCTGAGAACCTTGTCCCTGGCGGCGCCTTTTTCTTCATTCATGAGCTTCTGATGGGTTTCAAAGTTCCCTGCCCGCTCGGGGTCTTTGAGCAGGCGCTCAAGCTCCTCGTCGGGGTCTTTGACGATATTCGCGGTAATGGCAAGATGTTGGATCGCCGAGGAGGGGAGCTTTTTTTCAAAGGGCAAAATGACCTTTTCAAGCACGCTGACCAGGCCACGCGCGCCGGTTTTCTCCAGGTAGGCCCTTTCGGCAAGGATGCGCAGAGCTTCACCCTCGAACCGGATATCAATTCCGTAGCTCCGGAAGTCTTCCTTTTTGCCGTTGATGATGGGATTATTGGGATTCTTCAGAATCTGGAGCAAATCCTCCACTTCGAGCGGTTCGAGGACTGCAACCACAGGGAGCCGGCCCACGAATTCGCTCTCGAACCCGAATTCAATAAGGTCCTCTGCCTTGACGTACTTGAGATATTGATTATCGTTTTCACGGCTGTGGAGCTGAGCGCCAAAGCCGATCTCCTGCTTCTGGAGCCGTTTTTTAACTATCTCGGCAAGACCGTTGAAAGCACCGCTCATGATAAAGAGTATATTTTTCGTATCAACAGTGCGTTTTTCCCGTTTTCCCGTTTTTCGGTACTGTTCGATTGCCTGCATCTGGGAGATCGGATCGTGTGGCGTCTTGAGGTCCACTTCGGTCTCTTCCATAGGCTTGAGAAGCGCCCTCTGCACTCCTGTCCGGGAAACATCCGGGCCAATGAGGTGGTGAGAGGATGCGATCTTGTCGATCTCATCGATGTAGATGATTCCATGCTCGGCAAGTTCGATGTCCTCATCGGCCTGAATCACCAACTCACGGATGAGGTCCTCGACATCCCCGCCCACATAGCCTGTTTCACTGAACTTGGTGGCGTCACCCTTTACAAAGGGCACCCCGAGCTTCTGGGCGATCAGCTTGACCAGATAGGTCTTGCCCACACCGGTTGGACCGATCAGCAGGATATTGTTCTTTATCCTCCCCACCATCGGTTCGCTTCCGAACCTGGCGAGGCTATGCAGGTATCTTATCCGGTTGTAATGGGTGCAAATTTTTGTGGCCAGAATAGCCTTGGGCTCGTCCTGCCGGATGACGTACTGGTTCAGGTAGAACTCAAGTTCGTCTGGTTTCATGTCGAACCGTATGTTCTTAACACCACCCGGTTTCTTTTCGCTCTCGATGGGTTCATTAGTATGCTCAGGGGCCATCATCGGTGAAATAACCTTGATTCGATAACCATATTTTTTTGAAAGATAGTCGCTAAGCTCTTTTTGGAGAGTTTCCTGATCCGGGAAATTTGGAGGTTCGTCTTGCATCGAGATACCTTTCACACCCAGGATAAATTCGTATTCTCTGTATAAGATGTTAAATGTAATTATAATTTCTGTCCACCTTTCCTGCAATGAGCCGATTCGCAAAAAAGGTCCCTGAGTCGCTTGTGAGTGACAAACCGATCTCTCTCCTCATAAAAGGGCCAGGGGGATTGCGGACATTGTATTATATCCGGCACGGCAGCCCAAAAAAACGGGAGGCTTGGGCCTCCCTGCTAAACATGAATTTGGGATTAGGACGGTAATTTTAGTCCCAGCCCAAAATCTCTTCGTCATAGAGCTTTTCGAGCTTACGTTTGTGCTTTTCTTCTTCATTTTCGAGCACTTGGAAAAGTTTGGAAGCTTTTTCGCTCATGCATTTGTTTTTCCAGCCGGAATAGAAAGCCAGGGCTTTTTCTTCTTTCTTCATGGCTAGAATGAGTGCCTCCTGGTAGGTGATACTGTCGGAAAAAGTTACTTCCACCAGGTAGTCGCTGATCTTCAGGTTTTCGACCTGCCGGAGCTCTATCTTATCAAGGTTCAGCGAGTCCAGATTTCTGAGCATATCCCTGTGGCTCTGCTCTTCGGTGACCATTTCCTTGAAGAACTCTTTTATTCCCGGATTCTTTGCGCGTTCGGCGCATTTCCGGTAAAATTCCATCGCATTTTCTTCTTTTTGAATGGCAAAATCGACCACATCACTGACGGAGTGGCAGGAAAGCGTGCTCATTAGTGTCCTCCCGATAATCTGTTTCACACTTAATTGAGTCTTAGACAATATGCCGTTGTTCGCGTAAAAGCACCGGAATGTATTTAACCATTTCCGGGAAAGTTTCAACGATGCGAAGGATATCCGCCAAATCTTCTCGCTGTTTAGCCCTTCGCTTTCCCCCGATCGGACTTACTCGAACAGAGGAACGTGAGAAAAGCTCGAGACCTCTACAAGCCCCAAGTCGGTCAGTTTCAACTCCGGTATAACCGGAAGCGACAGAAAAGAGAGGGCCATAAATGGATTGTCGAGTTTAGCCCCCCAATCTCTTAAGAGCGCTTTGAGCATCCTCAGTCTGTCCGATACATCCGAAGCAGGCAAAGCGGACATAAGCCCCGCGATTGGAAGCGGCAGAATCTCGATCCGGCCACCCGAAGCGGCTGCCATACCTCCGCCTGTTTGCCTCAACGCGGAAACCGCAGCGGTAATATCAGAGTCGGAGACGCCCGCCGCGATTACGTTATGCGAATCGTGCGCAACGGTAGAGGCGAGAGCTCCTTTTTTCAACCCCAGGCCGTGGACAAATCCGACCGCTGGATCCCTGCCCGGGACGTATCGATTATAGACCGTCACTTTGAGCAAATCGCGTTCGGGGTCGCAAACAACGTAGCCGTTTTCAATTTTAGGGTCCATGAGAAGTTTGCGCGTAAAAAGTGTTGCCTCAAGAATGCCGATTACCCGCAATTTACCGGCTTTGGCCGGGACGAGCATTTGTTCGGGGCTTATCCTGTCGATATGCATGGGGCTGCCCGGCAGGGGTGGCATTGGCCAGCAGATAGGATCGGTGAGCAATTCGCCTTCGCGCGCAATTTCGATTCCACTCTTGAAGACCCGCACGGGGTTCCAGGGATTGAGGGTCGGACTGATACTGAAATCAGCAAAAAATCCGGGCGCCAGCGCTCCGTGCCTCCGGAGGCGGAAATAGTTGGCGGGGGTCCAGGAAGCCAGGGCGATGGCACGCACGGGGTCCATTCCCAGGGTCATTGCCGCATTAACTATGGCATTCATGTGTCCTTTATCGATGAGGTCATCGGGGTGCAGGTCGTCGGATACGAACATGCAACGGGGCCAGGTGGAGTCATTTACGATTCCGATGAGCTTCTCCAGATCTTTGGACTGGGTGCCTTCGCGAATCATGACCGCCATTCCGCGTGCGAGCTTTTCGGCCGCTTCCTGCAAGGTCACACATTCATGGTCGGAGCCAATTCCAGCAGCCAGGTAAGCGTTGAGGTCGCGGCCTGAAAGCCCTGGACAATGGCCGTCTATGACCAGGTCCTGAAAAAGCAGAAGCTTGTCGGTAACCTGGGGATCGGCGCCGATCACACCTGGAAAGTTCATCATTTCCGCCAGGCCGAGCAGGTTTTCGTCAGGGCACAGAGACTGGAGATCCACGGCCCTCAAGGTGGCGCCGGAGGTTTCGAGATGAGAAGCAGGAACGCAACTCGGCAGATTGAGAAAGATATCCAGGGGAAGATTTCGCGCGCATTCGAGGAAATACCTGATCCCGTCCAGGCCGAGCACATTAGCGATTTCGTGGGGATCCGCCACCACAGCGCTCGTACCCCAGGGGAGCACGGCGGCGGAAAAATTGGCTAGACTTAGAAGAGAGCTTTCGATGTGAACGTGTCCGTCTATGAAACCGGGGCTTATATACATTCCATCTGCCTGGAGGGTTTCCTTGCCTTCGTAGTGGCCCCATCCGGCAATGAGGCCATCATGAATCGCCAGGTCTGCGGTCTCGATTCCCCCGGAAAAAACATTCACCAGCCGGCATCCCTTTATGCAAAGGTCGGCCGGCCGCTGCCCTCTGGCAGCTTCGATCAAACCTTTCAAACGCGCCGTATCCATCTTCATGGCTGCTCCAAGATGAGATCTCACCTGAAATTTATTTCCGCCACGACAACATTATCTAGATCTTTATTCTGAAAATAAGAAGAGGTTTCCGGCTTGCCGTTTTTGAATTTATATCGAATGTGATCGGAAATCAAAACAGAATGGAGCCTTTTGTGATAGGGGTCGCACGATCATGAATTGGTGAAAAGAGCTCCGAGCCGCCGTACACCCTGCTGAACGAAGGCCGGTAGGGACTGTTGGAATGTCACATTTTATACTTGCTGAAATCGAGGGGATCCAGCTTTTCGAGCATTTCGGCCCACTGTTCCTTGTTTTTTTCGTCAAAGGAGGGGTTGGCCTCATCGGACTTGAGATATTTGGTAATCACTTCATCCTTGACAAAGATGGGCGCATTTGTCCGCAGTGCGATTGCAATGGCGTCGCTTGGGCGCGAGTCGATAGAGCTGAGCTGTTCGCCATTTCGGATGTAGATTAGGGCATAGTAAGTATTGTTCTTCAGCTCGCAGACCTCAATGCGTTCTACCTTGACTTTGAGGTGGTCGAAAAGAGTCCGGATCAGGTCATGAGTCATAGGCCGCGGGAATTGGATGTTTTCCAGTTCGGTGGCGATTGCCGTAGCCTCAAGCAGGCCTATCCAGATTGGAAGGGTTGTTTCATCGGCAATGTCTTTGAGTACCAGGATCGGCGTGTTCGAGTGAGGATCCATTACGAGCCCGGTTACTTTCATCTGCTTGAACATGCTTTCCTCCAACCATATGCCTCGGTATTACCGGGCTCTATTCGGTAGAGTTGACAGGTTGAGAGATTTCCTTCAAGTTCAGGCCTCCGACCACACTATAACCGCAAACAATGCACGAAGCAAGGCGAAGCAAGCGAAAGAGAGATCTTGCCCTGTTCGCGCATTATGTTGGGATGATATCCCCTCTCAGGGAATGAGAATATGCAAAGGCGATTTTCACGCCAACAATTTGCCCTATCGAGGATAAAGGCGCTTGGAAATTGACTATTCTGTTTTGGGTGGTGCGTCCGGTCATCTGTCCGTTGGACGCTCTGCTTGGCCCTTCAACCAGCACAAGCCGCATCGATCCCACCTCGGCAAGGTTTTTGCCCAAAGTAATATCGGCCTGATAGCTCTGGAGTTCGAGCAACCGGCGGGCAGCAACCTCAGGGTCCACCTTGCCGGCAAATGTGGAGGCCCGGGTGTTTGGGCGGTCCGAATAGCGAAAGGAGAAAAGATTGTCGAACCGGACCTCGTCGAGCAGTTGCATTGTTTTTTTGAAGTCCTCTTCCGTTTCGCCGGGAAAGCCGACGATAATATCGGAGGTAAGCGCAATTTCAGGACAAATCCGGCGAAGCCGCTTTATTTTTTCCATATAGCCTGCGGCCGTGTAGCCTCTGTTCATACGGGCCAGAACTCGGTCCGAGCCGGCCTGTACGGGAAGGTGAAGGTGCTTGCAGAGCGAATCAACTTCGGCGAAACAGCGCATCAGTTCATCTGTGAGGTCCTTGGGATGGGATGTAGTGAACCGGATGCGCGCAATTGCGGTTTCCATGCCAATGCGCCGCAGAAGATCGACAAAGGTGATGTTTTCGTCGAGCCCCCTGCCGTATGAATTAACGTTCTGGCCAAGCAAAAGGACCTCGCGGACGCCCGACTCATCCAGGAGCCTGATCTCTTCGAGGATTTCATCGGCCCGCCTGCTCCGTTCCGGACCGCGCACGTATGGGACTATGCAGTAGGCGCAATAATTGTTGCAGCCCTGCATTATTGTAACCGGGGCCGTTAGGCCTCCCTGCGGCATGATTTTGCGGCCATCGAGCTCAGGGCCGTCACTTTCTTCGTCGGGCAGGCAGGCAAGCCTGCCACCGCTTTCTTGCACCCGTTGCAACATCTGCCCAACAGAATTCACCGCCCTTGTGCCAATAACCATATCAAGATGGCCGAACCTGTCGAGCAGCTTTTCGCCGAGTTGTTGGGCCACGCAGCCCCCGGCTATGATCTTGAGGTGTGGTTTTATGTCTTTGAGGCGGCGCAGACTTCCCAGAAAAGAGTGTACCTTTTGTTCTGCCTTCCCGCGCACCGAACAGGTGTTGAGAAAGATAACGTCAGCCTGACCTATATCATTGACAGGCACGTACCCCAGGTTGGCGAGCAGCCGCTGGACTCGCAGCGAATCATATTCATTCATTTGGCAGCCGAACGTGCGGACGTATAGACCGCGCGGACCGGCGGAATGGAGAAGTGGTTCAGACATCGTATTTATCTCAAATCTTCAAATCATCCGGCCGGGCGGCGGGAAAAAACTACCACCCATTAAACGGCAAATCATTGGGCCAACTTAAAGATTTTTAACCAATGCAGAACCTCATAGCAAGGAAATTGAGGCTGCGCACCAAATCGAGTAAGGGCGCTATGCGGAGCGTGGGGACCACGGCTGCCGCATCCGATCTCTGAGTCCGACATCCTCTAGGAATTTAAATCCACCTCGCTCAGCTTCAAGGTTTCCCGTTCAGCTTCCAGTATTTGGAGGATATCAGACTCGCATCCGGGGGCAACTGCTATCGAGACCAGCCCCAGCATTGAGTCGACAGTGGATACTACTGCCATGCCCGGATATGCTTCAATGATGAATCTAAGGTAGTGAATCTGGTAGGGATCTATCAGGTAGTTGCGTACGGAGCATTCTTCCGGCAGAACTTGCAAAGTTTTTCTCCTTTTCCTTGAGCCACTTGTATGTTAGCAAATAAAGTTTTAAAAAGGAAAGCTTCCGCCGAAAGGTTGGACTGACGCCCATTCGGCAATTCTGTGGCGCGGCGCGGCGTCTATCTGTTGCCTTTTGCGGCGAAAGGTGACCCAAAATGCCGGAGTAAACCTGTAATGCGAAGATATACCCTAATTTTTTCAGTCTATATTCTTTTTCTTACGGTTTCAATTTTGACCATTTGGGGGGCTAACTCTGTCGTTGCCGCACAGTCCCGGTCGGTCACTTATTTCAGCAGCGGACAGGCCGTCTATGACCCGCAGGACCCGGCGAAGAGCCAGCAACAGGCTATCCAGGACCTTATGGTCCAGGGGCTTACCCAGGCAATAGGCTCATTTCTCAGTCCGTCACAGATGGGTACACAATTTGCCGAACTCCAGAAAAAGATCCTGGCCAAACCCGCAAAATACATCGACTCTTACCAGGTTGTTTCCGAACAGCAGACGGGCGGAATGTTCCGCGTGGTCGGGGAGGTTACTGTTTCCATGGGCGCGCTAAGAGAGGAGCTGGAGATGTCAGGAATTCTGGCTGCCCAACAGAAGGCCTTGGAGAAACCTGCCTCTTCGTCTGGGATTAGCGTTCCCGGCGGAGCAACTGAGAGTGAAAACGCGCAGGTTGAAGAGAATGTCGAATCTGCGGAAAAGCAAGATGAATCGCAGATCTCGGCCTCCCGGCCTCCGGCTTCTCAGCCCCCGGTAATCGAGGGCGCCGCCGGCAGAGCGTCTTATCGCGGCATCTCTGCCACAAAGAGGGAATTCCTGTGGGCAGTTGTGGAGAAATGGGATCAGGAATGGGTGCTCCCGACAGAGAGCGGGAGTGTTAATTCTCTTTTTGCGCGAAGTCTTGGCAAGGAAATGGGCGATAATGACTTTACGATCCTTTTTCCCCAGCCCGGTTCCGTAAAGATGGATCTTTCGGGCAATATACCCCCCTCTCAGGTGATATCGCTCGCGGAGGGGCTTGGCATACAGGATGTGGTGGTTGGCAAGGTTTCCTACGCCGAGGACCGCAACAGCAAGCAGGTGTTGCTCAACGCCGATCTGCGTGTGATCAGGATCAGTCAGGGCAAGTCGGAATTTGAAGTTCACAAGGCTCAGAGCATGGAGGATCTGTCCAACCAGGAAGGGGCGCTTGAGCTTGCCAGGCGAATCGCTCCACAATTGAGCAACCTGCTTGGGGGCCCTCAGACCGGGCAGGGAGCAGGCGCTTCGACTCCTGGGGGGGCGCCGTCAGCCCAGGTGGCAAGTGTCGGGCCTCTCCTGATCTACGTGCCGTCTGGCCAGTATCCGTACTGGATGGAATTGGAAAGGATTCTGCGCGACCAGTTCAAAACTATGCAGATAGCCAGCCTTCAGATAGGGACGACGCAAAGCGCCGTGAAGCTCGATGGAGTCAACGGGGAGTATATATTGAAAATGAGCGGAACTCGGCTTCCGAGCGGCGCGACGATCCGGATAGATTCTTATTCGACAGAGGCGCAGACCATGAATGTGTCTTTTTCACCTCCCGGGGGAGTCCAGGTCGAAACGAGATGACAATTCCAAACCTGCTCACTCTCGCACGCATTTTCATGACGCCTCTGCTGGCTTGGCTGCTGCTGAGAAAATCGATGACGGCGGGCTTTATTGTTTTCTTTATCGCCGGTTTGACGGATGCCCTTGACGGACTGCTTGCAAGGGTGCTCGATCAGAAAAGCCGGCTGGGTTCCTATATAGATCCGGTTGCCGACAAGTTGCTCCTGGTAACCTCATTTTTTCTGCTGTGGAGGATCGGTGAAATACCTCTTTGGCTGATGCTGATCATTGTAAGCCGGGACCTTATAATTCTGTGCGGGTTCTTCGTCCTGTTTTTTTCTCATGTGCAATTCGAGATAAAGCCGCTGGTCTCGAGCAAGCTGACTACCCTGTTTCAACTGGGGACGGTTTTCACACTGCTTGGGAGATCAATGCTGGAGCTTCCGGGGTGGATATATTCGGTCTTGTTCGTCACAACGGCCGGGTTTTCAATATTGAGCGGGGGACAGTACCTGCTAAAAGGGTTGTCCCTGCTCAAGCGGCATCGGTCGCGCAATACGGCCCAATGATGTTTTGCTTGACATAATGAGGCCGGGTCGTTATAGGTCAAAAGTTTCGTAGGCACGTAGCTCAGTGGGAGAGCGCTACCTTGACGCGGTAGAAGCCGGCGGTTCGAAACCGCCCGTGCCTACCAGCTATTTAGGGAAAGTTATTCTCAGGTTTGCAGACTCCTCTAATAGTTCGGCTGGCTGCCTAATTGGACTCGGATCACAGCAGGAAGATAAAATTTCGGCACTGAAGGGTGACAATTCCATTCGAGGCATCTTTCCAAAATGGTGGGGGTGCCTTTTTTTGTTGCGGGCCTTCGATCGCAATGCCGAGTTTATACATAAGGAATGAAGTATGCCGAAACAAATTCAGATTAGCCTCCCTGGCGGAAGAAATCAAACAGTGCCCAAAGGGACCCCCGTTTCGGAGATTTTGGGCAAAATGGGGCAGTCCGGCGATGGTTGGATTGCCGCAAAGCTAAATGGTCAATTGGTGGACCTGACCCGCATGGTTGAAGAGGACGCGGTGCTGGAAGGGGTGGGTGCCGATTCGCCGACGGCGCTTGAGATCCTCAGACACAGCGCTGCGCACATAATGGCCCAGGCCGTGAGGTCGATTTTTCCGGAAGCGCTCATTGCCATCGGTCCCGCAATCGAAAACGGTTTTTACTACGATTTCGATGTGGCGAGAACGTTCACGCAGGAGGACCTGGAAAAGATCGAAGCCAAAATGAGGGAGATCACTTCGCAGAAGCTTCCCTTCTCTCGGCGGGATGTGCCGCGCGAAGAGGCGATAGGTTTGTTTTCCAAGGTCGGCGAAAAATACAAGGTTGAGCTTCTCGAAGGGTTTACCGATCCTGTGGTTTCCTTTTATCAGCAGGGTGATTTCATCGACCTTTGCCGTGGTCCTCACGTTCCCCATTCGGGTTTCCTCAAGGCTTTCAAGCTCACAAGCGTTGCGGGGGCCTACTGGCGCGGGGATGAGCGCAACCCGATGCTCCAGCGTATCTATGGGACCGCCTTCTTTGATGCGGAGTCGCTGAAGAAGTATCTCAACTTGCTGGAAGAGGCTCAAAGGCGGGATCACCGGCGGCTGGGCAAGGAACTCGATCTGTTCAGTTTCTCGGAGGAAATCGGTGCGGGGATGGTTATTTACCACCCCAAAGGGGCGCTGATTCGCCATATCCTGGAGAACTTCGAAAAACGCGAGCACCTGCTGCGCGGCTATCAGATAGTAGTGGGCCCGACGCTTCTCAAGACCGAATTGTGGAAAAAGTCCGGGCATTTCGAGCACTACCGCGAAAACATGTATTTCACGGAGATAGATGAACAGTCCTACGGTGTGAAGCCGATGAACTGCCTGTCCCACATGCTGATCTACAAGTCCAAAATCCGCAGCTACCGCGACCTGCCGATCCGCTACTTTGAGCTGGGGACGGTGCACCGGCACGAAAAATCCGGGGTGCTGCACGGCCTGCTTCGGGTCCGGCAGTTTACCCAGGACGATGCTCATATCCTGTGCACGGCCGGCCAGTTGAACGACGAAATCAAAAGCATTATTGATTTTGTTACAGAGGTGATGGGGATTTTCGGCTTTGAATTTGAGATGGAAATCAGCACCCGGCCTGAGAAGTCCATCGGCACGGATGAAGATTGGGAGCGAGCGACCGGCGCTCTGCTGAAGGCGCTTGAAGATAAGGGATTTCAGTATCATCTTTGCGAAGGGGAGGGCGCTTTCTATGGGCCGAAGATTGACGTCAAGCTCAGAGACGCCCTCGATCGGCGCTGGCAGTGTGCAACAATCCAATGCGATTTCACGTTGCCCGAAAGATTCGATCTGACTTACATTGGAGCCGATGGGGGCAGGCACAGGCCGGTCATGATACACCGGGTGATCCTTGGGGCGATAGAGCGTTTCCTGGGAGTTCTCATAGAACATTATGCGGGGGCTTTCCCTATCTGGCTGGCGCCCGTGCAGGCGACGATCGTTACTGTTACCGACTCGCAGCTCGATTTCGCACAGGCGGTCTGCGGGGAACTCCGGAGCCGGGGCGTTCGTGCGGAGGTCGACATGAGAAGCGAGAAACTCGGGTATAAGATCCGGGAAGCCCAGATGCAGAAAGTCCCCTACATGCTCGTTATTGGTGACAAGGAAGCCGGGAAGGGGGCTATCGCGCCCAGGAAACGGGATGGAACTCAACTGAGTCTAATGACCCCCCCTCAGTTTGCTGAACTAGTGGAAAGGGAGTGCCTCGAGTCCAGCAAGGGGCGTGTTGGTTTGGGCATTGTTTGAACAAACGGCACGGCAATTATATGAGAGATAAAAACAAACCTTAATCAGAAGGAGAAACGACACTGGAGAAACAGGCCAATGTGAATGAAAAGATTCGAGGTCCGGAAGTCAGGGTGATAGGGCATGACGGCCAGCAGCTTGGGATTATTCCGATCCGAAAGGCCCTGGAGCTGGCTGCACTGGAGCATCTGGATCTCGTCGAAGTGGCCCCGAACGCCGATCCCCCTGTTTGCAAAATAATGGATTACGGAAAGTTCAAATACCAGCAGAACAAGCGGTCCCAGGAAGCCAAAAAGAAACAGACCGTAATCCAGGTAAAGGAAGTAAAGATTCGCCCGAAGACCGACGAGCACGATCTTCAGGTGAAAATCCGCCACATCAAGCGTTTTCTCTCCCAGAAGGACAAGGCGAAGGTGACGATTCTTTTTCGTGGAAGGGAAATCGCCTACTCCGATCAGGGGTTCAAGGTTCTGGAACGCATAAAGGAAGAACTCAAGGAAGAAGTCGTGATTGAGCAGCAGCCCAAGATGGAAGGCCGTAACCTGATAATGATTATGGCCCCGAAGTCTTGAAAAATTAACAGAATCCACCTTAATTTATTGACTCTTGGTCAAGTCCTAAATAAACTAATGCTTTTGCCAAGACGATTGCGGCCAAAGGCCGAATCCTTGTTCCGGCACTCTCACTGGCGGGATTGGTGCCTGTGCGGAAAATTCCCCGTCAGTACGGAATTTTTAGCCTCAAATAACACCCCGGACTCTATTCGGGGTTGCGAAGCGGATCATTTCAGTCCCGCATTTTGCGGCCGCTGCGTGTTTCAGTGCGTCCCGCCGCATCTTGCAGGTCTGTGGTGAACGCGAACCAAGAACTTCAGTCAACGGAGGATATCCGTAATGCCCAAGATCAGGACCAATCGCGCTGCGGCCAAACGATTCAATAAAACCGGCACGGGCAAGATCGTCAGGGCCAAGGCTTTCAAGAGTCATATTCTGACTAAGAAAAGCCCGAAAAGAAAACGCGGGCTGCGCCAGGACACGGTGGTTGACGCCATAAACGTCAGGGCGCTCAAGCGGATGATGCCTTATCTATAAACCGGCTTTTAGCCATCAAGTTCGCATAGGTAAGGACCTACAGCCCGTTGTTCCGGCGAAAGCCGGGGTGACGATTCCCTGCAAGATGTCATAACTTTGTTGACAACGTACCAGGAGTTATTTAACAGGAGATTTGGATGCCCAGGGTCAAAAAGGCGGTCAAGTCGCGCGAGAGGCGCAAAAAGATTCTCTCGGCGGCAAAGGGATATCGAGGGGGTCGCGGCACTTTGCTTCGCACAGCAAAGGAAACGGTTGACCGTGCCCTCAAGTTCGCATACCGCGACAGAAAGCTCAGAAAACGCGAATTCAGAAGCCTGTGGATTATGCGCATCAATGCAGCAGCGCGCGAGCACGATCTGAGCTACTCGAGATTCATGAACGGCCTGAAGAAGGCCAATATAACGCTTGACAGGAAAGCTCTGGCAAACCTTGCGGCTACGAACCCGGAGGTTTTCGCCGAACTGGCCAGGATCGCGAAAGAAGCTGCATAGGAAATGAAAGAGGCTGTTGAGAAACTTCTTGAGACGGCCTGCCGCGCCCTTTCCGGGCTGGAAGAGGACCCGAAGGCCTTCGACCAGGCCCGGATTCGTTTTTTGGGGAGAAAGGGAGAACTTGCCCAGCTTTTCAAAGAGTTGGGAAAGGTTCCCGAGGAAGAGCGCAGGGAAGTCGGCAAACTGTTGAATGTGGCTAAATTGCGGCTGGAGGAGGTCTTCTCGGAGGCGGCGCAGAGGAGTCGCGATCTGGAGGCTTCCAGGCGTGAATCGATCGACGTAACCGTTCCCGGAAGGCTAACGCCGGCGGGTCGCCTTCATCCGATCACACAGACGGCGATGGAGGTTTGCCGCATTTTCAATTGGCTTGGGTTCGAAACGGTCGAGGGGCCTGAGGTAGAGCTGGACTATTACAATTTCGAGGCGCTGAACATCCCGAAAGACCATCCGGCCAGGGACATGCAGGACACTTTCTACATCTCCGAAGAGGTGGTGCTGAGGACGCACACCTCGCCCATCCAGGTCCGGACAATGGAAAAGCGAAAGCCCCCGGTGCGGGTCATAGCTCCCGGAAGGACCTACCGCCGCGATTCGGACGTCACTCATACGCCCATGTTTCACCAGGTGGAGGGCCTGATGGTGGGCAAGGACATCTCCTTTGGCGATTTGAAAGGCATCCTCACCACATTTGTCCACCAGATGTTCGGTCCTGAGGTCGGACTTCGTTTCCGGCCGAGTTTTTTCCCTTTCACCGAACCGAGCGCCGAAGTGGATATTGAGTGCGTCATGTGCCGGGGAGGTGGCTGCCGCGTCTGCAAAGGCACCGGATGGCTCGAGATTCTGGGATCGGGAATGGTTGACCCGGAGGTCTACAAATACGTCGGCTATGATCCGGAGGAGGTAACCGGTTTTGCTTTCGGCATGGGGATCGAGCGGATAGCCATGCTGAAATTCGGAATAGACGACCTTCGCTTGTTCTTTGAAAACGACCTGCGTTTTCTTGAGCAGTTTTAGAGGCGCTATGCTGATAAGTCTTAAGTGGCTTTCCGACTATGTTGACTGCCCGCTTTCTCCGGAGGGTATCGCAGACGGCCTGACCATGGCGGGTCTGGAGGTGGAATCGCTTAGTTTGCGCTACCCGCAACTAAAAAACGTACTGACCGCTCGGATCGAGGCGGTGGAACCCCATCCAAATGCCGAGCGGTTGAAGATCTGTGTAGTCTCAGGCCCAGGAGGTTTGCGCAGGATCGTTTGCGGCGCTCCGAACGTGCGCGCTGGAGCAATTGCTCCGCTGGCCCTGCCGGGTGCGGAGCTGCCGAACGGGTTAGTCCGTGAGGTTAAGGTTCGAGGCGAATTGTCGAAGGGGATGCTCTGTTCGGAAAAAGAACTCGGGTTGGGCGAGGACCACAGCGGCATCTGGATTCTACCCCCCGACACACCGGCCGGTGTCCCGCTTGACGAGGCCCTTGGGATCAGGGACGTGCTGATGGAGGTTGGAATAACTCCCAACCGCGGCGATTGCCTCTCAGTGGTGGGTATTGCCAGAGAGGTGGCGGCGCTATGCAAGACATCCGTAAAATACGCTTCCATTGCAGTCGATGAAACCGGTCCTGCCATTGATTCGTTGACATCGGTCACCGTAGACGATCCCGCAGGCTGCCCTCGTTATACGGCCAGGGTCATACAGGGCGTAAAGCCAGGTCCTTCACCCGAATGGCTCAAAGACAGGTTGGAGGCGCTTGGCGTCCGTTCGATCAATAACATTGTCGATGTTACAAATTACGTTATGCTGGAGCTTGGTCAACCGCTTCACGCTTTCGACTTCAACCGGCTGCGCCAGCGCCGTATAGTGGTGCGAAAAGCCGGGCCCGGCGAGCGGTTTATCACTCTCGACGGCATCGAGCGCGATCTGGCCGAAGGGGCGGTGCTGATCTGCGACGGAGCCGGTCCGGTTGCTATAGGCGGCATCATGGGCGGGCTCAATTCCGAAATCGAACCGGATACCAGGGATGTCCTGATTGAAAGCGCCTACTTTGATCCGCTCTCGATTCGCCGGACCAGCAGGAGGCTCGGCCTCAAAACCGAGTCGAGCTACCGGTTCGAACGCGGCACGGACCCGGACGGCGTGCTCAGGGCCCTCGACCGTGCGGCGGAGCTTATGTTAGAGGTCGGGGGGGGCGCGATTGCGGCGGGAAGAATCGACGTATACCCAAATCCGATAAAAGCACAGGAAATAGTGCTGCGGGTGGACAGGGCCAACCGGCTCCTGGGGACCCGGCTATCCCCGCTTGAGATGAAAGATACACTGGAGCGAATTGAGATGCGCGTGGACGCGCTGGACTCGGATCGTCTCCGGGTGATTGTGCCTGGTTTCAGGGGAGATATTACAAGAGAGATCGATCTGGGTGAAGAATTGGCGAGGATTTCAGGCTATGACGGAATTCCAGTTACCAGCCCAGCCGCTGCAGTGGAAGCCGCCGGTTTCGATCCCCATCAGAGGTTGCGCAGGGAGCTGAAGAACCTGTTGGCGGGTGCAGGTTTCTTTGAGGTTATCAATTACTCGTTTATTTCTTACGAATCTATCAGAAGGCTTCGATATTCGGAAGGCGATCCAAGACTGGCTCCAATCAGGCTGAAAAACCCTCTGAGCGACGAGCAGGCCGTGATGCGAACGACCCTGTTGCCCGGGTTGCTTCAAAATGCCCGCTACAACCTCGACCGCCGAAGCGAAAACTTCAGGATTTTTGAATTAAGCAAGATTTTCCTGCCTAGAAAAGACGGCTTGCAGGCCGAAGAGCCACACCACCTGGCAGGGGTCATTGCGGGAAAGCGGGTCCCTCAGGCTCTTTACAGCGATGCCGATGTGGATTATACGGACGTCAAGGGAGTAGTCGAAGCGGTTTGCAGCTTCCTTAGAATCAATGATGCCGGGTTCAGGGCGCAATCTCTTCCCCCGTGGCTCGACCCTTGTGGGTCGGCCTCTGTTTTCGCTAAGGGCGAACGGGTTGGAGAACTTGGCAGGGTCCATTCGGAAGTAATCGAAGCGTACGATCTAAAACGGCCCATATTTGCTTTTAGGCTGGACTTTGACAGGCTCTTCGCGCTGAAGGGGCCGGACCCGGTCTATAAGGCCCTTCCAAAATTCCCGCCCGTTCCACGTGATATAGCCCTGATCGCCGACGAGAAAATGCCCGTAGAAGAACCATTTGAGTTTATTCGCTCATTGAATGAGCCATTGCTGGAAAGTGTCGAGATATTTGATATATTCAGGAGCGATCAAATCGGGACAGGCAAGAAGAGCATTGGCTACCGGCTCACTTACCGCGCTGAGGACCGTAGCCTTACCGACGAGGAGGTAAATGCTCTCCATGTCGAGCTGGTCAGGAAGGTAACCGCCAAGTTTGGTATTTCCCTGAGGTGAAGGAAAACAGTGGGCGACCAACCCTGCTGTCCTCTATTGTCATTTAGCGCTTCTCGCTCGTTGTTTCTTGCGTTCTTTTGCGATATTTGTTTCCCGGATCAGACGTGCCTGGATCCGGGAAATCTATTTTGAAAAGGACGATTTTGAGATTTGTCGAAATAGCCCTTCTCGCCATAGCTCTTGGATGTGATGCTTTTGCGGTCGGAATGTGCGTTGGCGTGCGATTTTGCCAGCCGAGGCAGAGCTTCAGGCTTTCCTTTCACTTTGGCCTCTTTCAGTTTATTATGCCGATTCTGGGATGGTTTCTCAGCCGGCGACTCCCCGGAACAGCAAGAGTTTGGGGGCCGTGGATAGCATTTGCGCTCCTTTTTTTAATCGGGGCGAAAATGGTTGCTGAAAGTCTGCTGGGCAAGAATGCGGATCCCGCCGCATGCGCCGATCCGACCCGTGGATTAAGTTTATTGGTTCTGTCGGTGGCGTCAAGCCTGGACGCGTTCGGGGTCGGCTTCGGCCTGGGAATGCTAGGGGCTGGTCTTATCACCCCTGCCGTATGCTTCGGAGTGACGGCGGGAGCAATGACCTGGGTTTCCATGAAGCTGGGCAACCGGCTCTCAATGAAATTCGGACGCTGGGTGGAAGCTGGGGGGGGATTAATCCTGATGGCGTTGGCCGTTGAGTTCGTTATGTAGTGAATGGATAAACAAAATGGCAATAAGGTTGGAAACGGCTTTGAAGGAGCACCTTTTCGATCCGGAAGGGGCGAGTCTTTGCAGGAGGGTCCGCGATTACTTTGGCTGGGAAATAGGAGAAGCGCGGGTAATAAGCATACTGACCCTGGATACCGGTCTGTCGGACGCAGAACTCGAAGCGGTGCGCGATGAGGTTTTCACCAATCCTGTAACCCAGGTATCCGGTTTTCGGAGCCTTGCCTCCGATTTCGACTGGGCGATCTGGGTAGGATATCGTCCCGGGGTCCGCGATACTGCGGGCAGCGTCGCAATAGAAGCCATAAGCGATTACCTGGGGAAAGCGCCTGCTCCGGGTGAGGCCGCTTACACTTCCCGGCTCTACCTGCTCAAAAATGCCACTCTTTCGCGAAGCCAGGCAGAAACAATAGCGCGCGAACTTCTCGCAAATGAAATCATTCAACAATGGCGCGTATATCCCAGGGCTGAATGGAACGAAAGCGATGGAACAGGGGTAATTGTGCCGAAAGTACTTCTTGCCCACACGCCCTCGGTTTGCGAAATCCCCATCGAAAGCGACGAGCAGCTTGCCAGGCTGAGTGATGAGAGGAACCTGGCCCTGAACCGGAACGATGTTCCTGTCATCAGAAATTACTTCCTCAAGCCGCAAGTGAGGGAAGCGCGCGCGAAGTGGGGTCTTTGCGAACCGACCGACGTCGAACTGGAAGCGATTTCCCAGGCGCGCAGCGATCATTGCAATCACAACACCTTCCGTGGGAAGTTCCGCTACCGTGACCTGCTCACCGGCGAGCAACTCACAGTGGACAATCTTTTCAAGACCTGCATCGAAGCCCCAACGCTCCGGATTCAGGAGCAGAAGGACTGGGTTGTTTCAGTTCTGTGGGACAACGCCGGAGTTGCACGATTCGATTCTGAGTTCAACTACTCGATTACGGGTGAAACCCATAACAGCCCATCCAACATGGAGGCCTATGGCGGCGCCCTCACAGGAATCGTCGGAATTTACCGCGACATAATGGGTACCGGAAAGGGATCGCGCCTTGTTGCGGGTCTTTACGGCTATTGCGTGGGGCCCCGCGACTACAACGGGCCGCTCAAGCCGCACCTTCATCCAAGGCGTCTGCTCGACGGGATTGTGGAAGGGGTAAAGGACGGCGGGAATAAGCACGGAGTGCCTACGCCTTTTGGAAATCTCTTTTTTCATCCCTCCTATCTCGGCAAATGCCTGGTGTTCGTGGCGTCGCTCGGAATCATGCCGCGTGAAATCAAGGGCAAGCCGGTCGAAGTCAAGCTGCCGGGGGAAGGCGACCTCATCATCATGTGTGGGGGCCGCGTGGGGAAAGACGGAATTCACGGGGTTACGGCCTCGAGTGAGAGCTACGGCGCGAACACCCCTGCCGGGCATGTGCAGATAGGGGACCCGTACACTCAGAAGAAGATGCATGATTTCCTTCTCGAAGCGCGCGACGAAGACCTGATTACGTTCATTACCGACAACGGGGGTGGCGGGCTATCGTCCTCCATAGGGGAATCGGCGAGGCTGGCCGGAGGCGCTTATGTAGAGGTGGACAAGGTGCCTCTTAAGTATGAAGGCCTCGATATATGGGAAATATGGGTATCGGAATCCCAGGAGCGAATGAGCGTGGCGATCAGGCCCGAGAGCCTGGACAGGTTCATGGAGCTTTCGCGAAAACACGAAGTCGAGAGTACTGTGATCGGCAACTATGAAAATACGGGGAAGCTGCGCCTGAGTTATGGAGGCAAGACTTGCGCATATCTGGATCTAAGCCTTTTTTCGGAGGATTTCCCCCAGTGGGATTTCGATGCCGAATGGCTTGCGCCCAAGGCACGCGGCCTGGTCGAACCGGCGCTGACCGAACCCGCCGACTACGGCAAGCTCCTGCACGCTCTGCTTGGCACCCCCAATCTGAGCAGCCGGGAGTGGATCGAGCGGCAATACGACCACGAAGTGCAGGGCGGCAGCGCGATCAAGTTCATGACGGGCAGGGACCGGGACGTTCCAAACGACGCTGCTGTAATCCGGCCTGTCCTTGGCGCGAACCGCGGTCTTGCAGTCGCACAGGCCCTTGCGCCCACTTACTCAGAAATAGATACCTACCACATGGTGGCGGCGACAATCGATGAGGCGATAAGGCGCATCCTGGCGGTTGGCGGCAGTCTGGACGAAATCGGGGGCGTGGATAACTTCTGCTGGCCAAACATTCAGTACGATCGGGTTCTAAATCCGGACGGACGCTACAAGGCGGCGCAGCTCGTGCGCGCAAACCTGGCGCTTCGCGACCTGTGCCTTGCGTACGGCATACCGCTCCTTTCGGGAAAAGACAGCATGTATGTTGACGGGTATCTTCCGGGCTCATTCGGCGAGCGGCACAAAGTGAGCGGTCTTCCCACGATGCAGTTTACGGCGACGGGGATCGTTGCGGATGTGCTCAAATCACAGACATTGGAGGCGAAATCTTCCGGCGACCTGGTATATGTGCTCGGGATCACCCGGAACGAACTTGGAGGTTCAGCCTATTACGACCTTTTCGGGTATATCGGGCTCAATGTGCCCAAGGTAGATGGCTTCGCCGATCCAAATGAGCTGGAACCTGAGAAATCCAAATCTCTTTTGAGTCTTTATAAAGCTGTCGAGAGGGCGATATCTTCAGGGCTTGTCGCCTCGTGTCACGGAATTTACCGGGGCGGGCTGGGAGTCCACGCAGCGATGACGGCCATCGGCGGCCGTTTCGGTTTGACCATCGAACTGGGGAAGACACCCGTTTTGGCCGATGAGAGTGTTCGGGACGACCAGATCCTTTTCAGCGAATCCTGCGGGCGATTCCTGGTGACCGTGCCCAAAGGCTGCGCCAGGGAGTTTGAGGGTATCTTCGATGGATTGCCTTATGGATTGGTCGGCGAAGTGACCGAGAATCCCGAACTGGTGATTTTCGGCAAATCCGGAAAGACGATCCTTAGAGAAAATATTTTCTTGCTGCGCCAATCCTGGATGGGGAATTAATCTTAAGTCAATGAATTCAGGAGGGACAACCCGTTGATGGAAAATCCACTGGTTGGAATCATAATGGGGAGCGACTCGGACATCACTGTAATGGAGCATGCCGCCCGGTTGCTTGAAGAATTCGAAATACCCTGCGAAATAAAAGTTCTTTCAGCCCACAGGACGCCTGATGAAGCCGCCGAGTACGCGAAAGGACTGGCGGGTCGAGGCGTTAAAGTCCTGATAGCCGGGGCCGGCTGGGCCGCCCACCTGGCAGGCGTTTGCGCCGCTCAGACTACCATACCGGTTATCGGAGTACCGATCGACTCATCTCCGCTCAACGGTATGGACTCCCTTCTTTCAACAGTCCAGATGCCCCCCGGCGTCCCGGTGGGCACAATGGCCATCGGGAAAGGCGGCGCTTACAACGCGGCAGTTTTCGCCGTCCGGATTCTTTGTCTTCTCGATCCCGAGCTTGCCCGGCGATACGCTTCATTCGGAAAGAAAATGGCCGAAGAGGTAATTTCGAACCAAAACCGGGAGCTTCAGGAATATCTGGCAAAGCGGGCATCGGGATAAGAATCTGCTTGTCTAAGACACATAATAAACTGGAACACCCAAATGTGCGGCCTTTTGGGACGCACGCTCTATAACCTCTTGGGTCCCGCGGGTCATGTCATGCCGGCAGAGGTCCTCTATCGCAACGAAACGACATTCGTCCGCGTCGGTTCCGGCCTTAAGGCGTCCTCCAATGACCTCGCAAAGAAAATCGAGAAGAATATAGTGGTACTCGATTCGGCCGTCCTGGTCAAAAATGACGCGGTCGAGCGCGGCCACAAGGTCGATCACCTTGACTTCAAGTCCAACCTCTTCGAGGACCTCTCTGCGGACCGAGGCCTCGAGGCTCTCGCCCAATTCAACGAGTCCTCCGGGAATCGACCACTTGCCCAGAGCAGGCGGACGGCCTCTTTTTACCAGCAGGACTTCGGTTCCCCGGAATATGATTGCCCCCACTCCAGCGAAGGGCCGTTCTGGATAACGTCTGTTCATGTGATCTCCGATCTTTGACCGACGATTGACCTTGACGAAAATTGGAGGCATGGTATTTTTAAGGTTCAGCTAATTGCGCTATTTGCATCAGAGGACCTCAAACAAACATTATAGAGAATACGGGCATAGGCAACCCCATACCGGACCTGCTTTTTGCGCTGAAGCCTTCGTCCCTCAGGCAAAATCCGCCAAAGTCAGTCTTGTCCCCGCACAATTTGCCGGAGAATTCTCCATGAGGTATTTTGCAGTATTATTGCTGGGGCTTTTATTCTTCACCGGGCACATTTCTCCGGCCACGGCTCAGGAACAGGCCCCAGCCAAGGCCGAGGCGGCCCAAAAGCTCAGCCTCAAACAGGCGGTGATGTGCGAGCGGGTCGAGAACCTTACGCCGATTGGCCCCGGTCTGGTATTTTCAGTCTCGTCAGGCCAGGTTTGCTGTTTTACATCCTTCGATCCGGTACCGCAGCATACTGTCATCTACCACAGGTGGTTTCGCCGCGACGAGCTGAGCACCCAGACCCGGCTGCGCCTGTATCCGGCAAAGTGGTCCACCTATAGCGTAATCCAGCTCCGCGAAACCGATAAGGGACCCTGGCGGGTTGAGATAATAGACCAAAACGGGCGCATTTTCGACGTACTGCGATTCAGCATAGTGGATTGAAGACCAGAGCTTTCTCATGAACCGTTTTCTTGCATTCATATCAACCATCCGATGGCAGGATATAGTCGATATATTGATAAACAGCTATATCCTTTTGCGGGTGTATGTCCTTTTTCAAGGCACCAATGCCTTTCGCGTGCTGGTGGGCATCACCTCGTTGTGGCTGGCGCAGGAGGTTGCGGCCAGCATCGGCCTGATTCTCACCAGTTGGGCAATACGCGGCATAACGGCGGCCGCTGCCATTATCATAATTGTGGTGTTCCGCAATGAAATCCGTTCGGCCCTGCAGGTGCGCAATATAAAGACATTTCTGTGGGGATTTCCAAGCCGAGAGGAACAAACACCGATTGACGTCATAGCGGATAGCGTCTTTCAGATGGCGAAAAAACGGATCGGGGCGCTAATCGTTTTTCCCGGCAACGAGGACCTGGGCGAGAAAATCCACGGAGGAATCCCGTGGAACGGCCAGGTCTCGAGCGAAATGCTGATAAGCGTCTTCTGGCCTAACAACCCCGTCCATGACGGAGCGGCCATAATAGAGGGCGGGCAGATCACCGAGGTGGGGGTCCTTCTGCCGCTCTCACACAGGCAGGACCTTCCATCCGAATACGGGACCAGGCACAGGGCGGCGTTAGGGCTTGCTGAAGCGGCCGATGCGCTTGTTATCGTGGTATCCGAGGAGCGGGGCAGCGTGAATGTGGCCAAAGACCACAGCCTCACCCCGATGCGGGACGCTCAGATGCTCTCCCAGGTTTTGAAAAAACATCTCAAGATGCCCGACATCAGCCCCGCTCGTCAGCGCGAACGGGAAAGACTAAAGCTGGGGGCAGCCGCCTGTATTTCTTTTCTTATAATGGCCGGAATTTGGTTCGGTTTTACCCGCAGCCAGGATACCATCATAGCCCTGAATGTACCCATTGAATACGTCAACAGGCCGCCAAATTACGATATTCTGGATACCTCCGTCGATGAAGCACGACTCCAGCTCTTAGGTTCAAGCGCCCTCATAAAGTCGCTCACGCCGGGGCAGGTGGGAGTGCGAGTGGACTTGAGCAAAGCCGCCGAAGGCCGGAATACCTTCACAATTACGCAGGATGATATTATTTTGCCTCCAGGTGTTTCCCTCAACAGGATACATCCGGCCACAATAGATGTGACCCTGGATATTCCGGCCACCAAGGAGCTTCCCATCCAGGTGGACTGGACCGGCCGCCTGCCTGAAAATACCGCTTTGGCACAGGTGAGCGTCTCGCCGGAAACGGTGAAGGTGGTTGGTGGAAGCAAGACCCTCGAGAAGGTAAACACGGTTTACACCAGTCCGGTGCGGCTGGACACTCTGTCCAAATCGGGGTCCTTCACCGTACCGATAGTTCTTTCCCCGCCATCGCTCAAGCTGGCGCCCTCCGTCTCCGACCGTGCAACGGTGCACTATCGGTTGGAGGAAAGAAATCCATCGGGAAAGAAATAGAATAGATTAGGCAGCGAGCGCGGACTCCGGGGCTGCCGTTTTTTCGGCACAGGCGGGTTGGCCAAACGGGGACACGGAGTCACCGCGCATCCCCTGTCTCCGAATAGGCTCCTTGTTTTCCGGCTTCCAGCTCCTTGCTTCCTGCTACCTTGACTTATGCGGCGCCGGCCAAATCGTGGATCAGGGACTTGGACCTTGCCCATTCTGTGGCGGTCGAAAGTGCTCCAATCATAGTGACCGGGAGCCCCTTTTGAACCGCATGTACTTACCGGAAACCATTTATCCTGTGCGGGTCTATTCCAGTAGATCGGGATGAGCCATACCGTCCTTAGTCGTACGAGGATCGTAGGAAACCCAGACAACCTTTCCAGTGGTGAGGACTCGGTTTGAGCGCAAGGTGACTGTTCGGAAACGATAATCTCTCTTCTTCCAATCCAGGTCTTTGTTGGACATGTTTAAATAAGCTTTACCGGGCCACTCACCGGCGCTTATCTTGTCCAGGTAAACCTTCTCGCCTTTATCAGTAGTGAGATACCCTTCCACTTCAAATCGGGCGCCGTCGTCGAGCCGGAAAGGCTCATAGGGAAAGCCATGCTCATCACAAAGAACCAATCCGGGCACTTCTACGAACAGCTCACTCCAGTCGCCGGCGGTCTTCATGGGCGTCGCCGGTTTGAGTTCCAGCCACTGGGTCGTCAAGGTTATTCCGGGTGAGACGAGTAGCTCCTGGTAAGACGAAAAGACCTCGCAATAGAATAACAACCACACGCTTAGAGCGATCACCGCCACTGTAACAGAACCGGTTATTAGCTTACATCTGAGCTTCATTCATTTCTCCACGTCACTGAAGCCGCGAGGTAGCTCATGGCTACGGTATATTGTAATCAAACCAGTTTGCGCCGCTGGAAGGATTGTGTGGATAAAGGTTCTTTTTGGTAACGTACCCGAACCTGTCCAGGTTGTCTCGAAAATCCAATGGCGAGATAATCGGCGGTTGAGGCCGAATCCCAAACATTCGACCGGTTGCTTGTTCCAGGACGTCACGGATTTTCGTGACACAACTGTTCTGACTACTCCACTTTGGCTTTTCTGCCATATCTTGCTTGATCATCTTCACCAGCAAGTCTTGTTCCTTTGCCGTGAGGTTCAGTTCTTGACCAACGGCATCCCGAAAGTCATTGTTCGTGAGGTAGTTTGCGGTCTTTTCCTCTTTATTCCAACCTTTTTCTGTGAAAGCGTATGTGATGCCATTTATATTAATAGCTGTGTGTCCGAATGACGACTTCAGATGCCCGACGGGATCAAATGTCAGGACCTCCGTGACCCTCCCCTGATCCGGTTTGGAGTTTGAGTCTAACACATCTTTATCTGCGTTGGTGCTCTTGCCGGTATTTGTATTATTGTCCGAGGGAGCCGGCGGTGGTGGCGGCAACACTGGGATTGGTGGAATTGACGCCGGCAAACACATGACTTTAAACCTCAATTTTAGTGGCACTGAAGAACAAAATTCTTCAATTCGTCTTAGTTCCCAAATTCTTGAATTCCTCAATGCCTAATAGGATACCTTGAGCGATCCGGCCCCGCCAAACGGCAACCAGAAACGGCAACCAAAAGCGGCAATAGAAACGGCAACCGGAAACGGCAAAAAGCAGAGAATGGGGAAAATTTTTCACGGCGGAGTGAATTGACTGAACACAGAGTGAACTAGGCCGGGCCCGGCCCCGTACATCTGATTGTTGAAACAAACAAGCGACGAACGTTGCCATCCATAGGGTAGGAGTGATCACGTACGGATCCGTGCGGGGGGTGCCGGGCGACCGGCATCCCCAGTGTCCTGAGTCTAAAGTTCATAACAAAATTCAAGCCTGGGAATTGAGCCAACGCCTACGTCACCCCGGCGAAAGCCGGGGTCCAGAAGTGACTGAAATTTATTAATAATACTGGATTCCGGCCTTCGCCGGAATGACGGCCTAAGTACTCGGGACTTATGTAGTGGATCTCTAACTCAGGACCTAGATGTCCGGCCCTTCTTGGGTCCGTTCCTGCTCAGTGCCGGCAGAATCTCACCAAACGGGATCAGTTCAACAAACTGTTGCTGAATATCAGCCGGCAGGACGCATTGCACTGATCCTCTTCAATAAACCCCTGCCATAATCTACTTGACAAGTTTTTATTTTGCATACAAAATTTCTATGTGCACAAATGCTATGCTTCCGATTGGAAAATTATCCATAAAATTGACACGGTTGAGAATGAACAAAGGATGGTCCATGCCGAAAGAAGATCGTATCCCACAGGATGATCGTCTCATTTACCTGGTTTTTATGGCACAGCAAAAACTGCGAATCTATCTCAAAAACGCCCTTCTCGCAGAAGGGGTCAAAGTCACTCCTACACAGACCGGAATTCTCTTCATTCTGAAGCTTAAGAATGGGAGGACCATGACGGAGCTGAGTCAGATTTTGGCGGCCGACAATTCCACAATGACCGGTTTGGTCGATCGACTGGAGAAGTCCGGTTTTGTCGTTCGCGAAGCAAGCCCAACCGACCGGCGGGCCCTGCTTGTCCGCATCACTCAGGAAGGAATAGACGAGATAGATAGAGCGAAGGCCATTATCAAAAGGGTAAACGAGGAAATCAGTTCGGGTTTTTCGGAGGAAGAAATTGCAGCCTTTAAAAAGGTGCTCAATAGCTTTTTCCAAAAGTTCAACAAGGCGGAATCTGCTGCCCTGAGAAAGGTTGCTCTGTGACTTCGGGACGCGAAGGAAAACTCTTTGCGTTGCGGCAAAAAGTGGCCCGGTTTGCAGAACGAGAGATCGCATCTCGCACTGATCTCCACTCCGCCCAGGAATTTCCTTACGAGATATGGCATAGGATAGGCGAAGAGGGGCTCCTTGGTCTCAACCTCCCCTTATCATATGGGGGCATGGGCTATAGGCAGCCTCTCGTCACAGTGGCAGGAGAGACCCTGGTTGAGCGCGGGCACAATATGGGGCTTGGTCTCTCCTGGCTCATACACATCCTCGTCTCACGCTTTCTCATTATGCGGTTCGGAAGCAAAGCACAGCGCGAAGAGTACCTTCACAGACTTTCGACGGGCAAGATCACCGCCGCCTTTGCGATCTCGGAGCCCGAAGCGGGAACTCATCCCAAGTACCTGAAGACGTCAGCATCCAGGCGCGGTGATTCTTATGTTCTTGACGGCGAGAAAGTTTGCATTACAAACGGCCCCATCGCCGACCTCTTTGTCGTGATCGCCATCACTGGAGTCGATGCGGGAAGGAACCGCTTCAGCGCATTCCTGGTGCCCCGGAATACGCCTGGACTCTCTCTGACTTCCGGCAAGTTTCTGGACTCCCTTCGTCCATCTCCCCATTGCGGCATAAGGCTTGAGCATTGTCCGATTCCTGCATCCGCTATCCTGGGGGCAAAGGGCGCCGCATACGAAAAGATGGTCAAGCCGTTCAGAATTCTTGAAGATATCTATCTCATGGGCGTGGTGGCCGGAGGGATGGAAAGACAGATGGCGCTTGCCCTGAACGCTATCCGAAAACAGGGCATTAACCTCTCTGATGAAATGAAGATCCACCTTGGCGGACTGCGCTCCCTTCTCGACAGTCTTAAAATGCTGGCCCACAAGGCGGCAAGGTTTTCGGTAACCGTTGTCCCTCGTCCCGAGCTTCTGTCTTTTAGCCTCTCTTTTCGAAATCTCTCGGACCATTTCCAGATGCTCTTCGAGCAACTCCTCTCCGAAGCGGGAATCGAGAGGGACTCTTCATTGCGCCATCTCACTTCCGACCTGGTTCGCACGAACGGAATAGCAAGGAGAGCGGCACTGGCAAATCAAAGAAAGCTTGGAGAATCTCTCCTCTAACGGAAGGACTTGCATGCAAAGGGAACATGCTCGGAAGTTTGCCTCGCGCGAGAGAATCCTGCAAGGACTAGGAGAAGCAGGATACGTCTGCACCAGCGAGATCGCAACGACGCTCTTTCTCGCCTGCCATCTCGAAAAGCCAATCCTTGTCGAGGGACCGGCGGGTGTGGGAAAAACCGAGCTCGCGAAGGCTGCCGCTGCATTCTTTCGTCTCCCTCTGATACGCCTGCAGTGTTACGAAGGACTGGACGAATCAAAAGTGCTCTACGAGTGGAAGTATGGGAAGCAGTTGCTGTATACCCAGATCCTCAGGGATAAGCTTGACGATATCGTCGGGAGCAGCAGCGGACTTGCCGAATCCATCCAAAAACTCCACCACTATGATGACATGTTCTTCTCTCCTCATTTTCTGGAGCCAAGACCATTGTTGAAAGCCCTTCAGGAGAAAGATGGCGTGGTGTTGCTGGTTGATGAGGTCGATAAGGCGGATCAGGAGTTCGAAGCTTTCTTGCTTGAGATCCTGTCTGATTTTCAGGTCTCCATACCGGAAATCGGCACCATTAAAGCTTTATCCAAACCCTTGGTATTTCTAACGAGCAACAATACGAGAGAGATGAGCGATGCTTTGAAGCGCCGATGTTTGCACCTCTTTATCCCATTTCCGGATTCGAAGACGGAAAGGGAGATTGTTCGCGTGCATGTTCCGGGGCTTTCCGAAAGGCTTCGGATTCAGCTAATCTCCTTTATTCACCAGGTTAGAGAGCTCGATTTGAAAAAAGCCCCATCCGTCGGGGAGACCATCGACTGGGCAAGGACTCTTGCTCTCCTCCATGCGGATATCCTGAGTACGGATCTCGTGAGGGAAACGCTCAATACGGTTCTAAAGTTTCAGGAGGACATCCATATGGTGGAAGATCATCTCGTAAAAATGACGCAAAAAGCGCTATCAGCGGCTTTGGACTGAAAAGTGGAAGAAGTTCTTGAAGAATTCGTGCTGGCGCTCCGAAGATCGGGGGTGCGCATTTCCGTGGCCGAGTGTATCGATGCCATGCGGGCGGTCGAGCTGGTTGGCTATGCGGACAGGCAGCTCCTCAGGGAAGCTCTTTCGGGTGTCCTTGCAAAATCATCGGATGAAAAAGAAGTTTTCACAATAACCTTCGAGCGTTTTTTCTCCTCCGAGAGCTTTCCGGATCCCCACCAAGATATCGAAGAAGATACTTTTATGCGGGTGGATCTTCGGGCAAGCGATTCCACGCTTACCCGGTTGTTGGTGTCCGGAACTCCCGCCGATCTCGTAATGTCCGTGCGAGAAGCTGCCCGCGCCGTGGATGTCACAGGCATCAGGTTCTTTTATCAGAGGGGACCGTACATTTATAGGATCTTGCATCAGATGGGTCTCGAAGGACTGGATCACGACATCGAAATGGCCCACGGCGAGGAGTGGGCCGGCATCCCAAAGGCGGGCGGAGATTTTGGAGTTGGCGAGGAGCAGACTCATTGAAAAGGTAATGAGCTTTGTCGGGCGCCAGTATACCCTCTTTGCAGGCTCTTCGACCGAAAGGGCAATCGAAGAATACCTGAGGAAAGCCAGACTCTCGGAATTGGAGGAGCGCGATCTTCACCGGATGTATGCCATCATTCGAAAGATGCTAAAGCATCTGAATGCGCTCTACGCCAGAAGAAGAAAAACATCCAAACGTGGACAGCTCGACTTCAAGAGGACTTTCAGAGCAAATATGGCCTTTGATGGGCTTCTGTTTGACAGGAGGTGGAAGGCCAAAAAGATCGATCGTCCTGATATCATCGTGTTGTGTGACGTCAGTCGCTCGGTTAGGGCCGTCGTACGCTTCCTGCTTCTTTTCCTTTACGGCCTGAATCAGACTCTGGTGAAAATAAGATCGTTCATCTTCTGCTCCAATCTGGTAGAAGTGAGCGACATTTTTGAACGCTGCCTTGTCGAAGAGGCGCTGGCAAGAATTCTGAGCGGTGCCGAAACGGGTATTATGATGAGTCTTACGGACTATGGAGAGGTCTTCCGCGAATTCAGAGAAAAATGGCTTGATACGGTCACCAGCAAGACAACGGTGATCATACTTGGAGATGGAAGGAATAATTACGGTGATCCCCAGACTGAGATCCTTAAGGCGATCTACCGAAGATGCAGAAGGCTCATCTGGCTCAATCCCGAGAGCCGGTCTCTCTGGGGAACGGGAGACTCGGAAATGAATCGGTATTTCCCTTTTTGCCACCTCGCAAAAGAATGCAACACGGTCAGGCATCTGGAAAGACTGGTGCACGCCCTCCTTCGGCACCCCTCTTCATTGAGTTCGAGTTCCGGCTAAACTGCATGTTGTTCGGCTCACCTAGCAAGAAAAGGATTTACCCCTTAAGTTCCTACTGTAGTCAATATTGCTGCGATATCGCCGCAGAAAACGTCAGGCTTGCAAAGTAGCGCGAAAATTGTTTGACAGACATATCTTTTGTGTGACATATATTTGGCTAACAAATATTATTTCGCCCTTCGGCGTCTTACCCGCAACTTTTTGGAGCAGGAGGCCTCCCGCTTCCGCCCCGTCTCGCGGGTGGGTGGGCCGGCTGTCGAGAATGAGCGGTCGGCCCCCGCGTTAGCTATCAGGACTGAGGATAGTGCTGAGGACTGAGTGCTGAGGTCTGAGGACTGAGAGTGAAAGCCTGACAGCATTGTCACTTCACTTTTTGGAAGCGCCTCACATTTGGCTTGCCTCCAACCGCACCACATTTAGTGTTTGCACTGTCTGCATGGCGGCGAGGAAAGAGCCGATTCAGAGTGACGCAGAGATTTTTTCTCGTTGAAAAAAGGGGGAGATCGATGGCAGAACTGGTGATAGTCAAAAAGACTGATGGCATTGCCTCGATGTTGCTAAACCGTCCCGAGGCATATAACGCATTCAACATGGATATGGTGGAATCCCTGGCAGCCAATACCATTACTCTTGCAGCAGATGAGGGGGTTCGCGGAATCATCATCTCGGGCCAGGGTAAAGCGTTCTGTGCTGGTGGTGACCTCAGATGGGCTCTAGCGTTCCCTAACGGTCCCTCTGCGGCATTTCATGAGTTGGCCGCCAGATTTCATCAGGCCATTCTGGAGATTCGCCGTATGCCTAAGCCTGTCATAGCTGCCGTGAACGGGATAGCGGCAGGAGCAGGCTTCCCCCTGGCCCTGGCTTGCGACTTTAGAGTCATGGCCAAGTCTGCTGCATTCCGGCAGGCCTACACTTCCAGCGGACTCTGCATTGATGGTGGGGGTTCCTTCATTCTCCCCAGGGTGGTCGGGTTAGCCAGGGCGATGGAGATCATGGCTTTCGACAGGCCCATCTCTTCAGAGCAGGCTCTTTCCTGGGGATTGGCAACCAAAGTGGTAGAGGATGGGAATGCTCTTGAGGAGGCAACCCGCATGGCTCTTGAGCTTGCAGAATGCTCATTGAATTCCTTCGGATGGTCAAAGAAGCTCCTCACCGATTCCTTCAACAGCTCTTTCGAGACGCATATAGAGCGGGAGCGCAGAGCCATTGCCAGTTGTGCTGCTCATCCTGAAGGCATTGAAGGACTGAGAGCGTTTTCAGAAAAACGCAAACCCATATTCAACCCAGGGAAATCCTTGTAGAAGCTCTGAAGGAGGAAATAACAACACTGCGGAGCGCGGAGAAATACATATTGCCTCAGATAGGCAAGGGCCGTCAGCGCTGCCGGGGAAGGCCGGTGACCGGGGGAAATTCCGGAAAGACCGACTGCAACTTGCACGCAGAGGCAGGAGTAAACATTGAGCCGGCTTGACGGAATACGTGAAGGAGCACAATGAGCGACTTTGCGTCATCAACCCAAGGCAGGAGCCGTATGAGATAATTACTCACGTACGGATCTGTGCGGGGGGTGCCGGGCGACCGGCATCATTTACTCTTTGTACGATAGACCAGGTGCGATACGTTACTGCTAAATCAGCTCCCGCCGTTTTCTTTTCTCTTGCGTTTATCCAGGAAACTGTTCAGGGCGGATTCGGAAAACTGCATGAACCCGTCGAAAAACTCCTGCGAATATTCTTTTACAAATCCTTCCCCTTCCGGGCCGATTGCCGTGTACATGTAGACGACCTCGGCATCCGTGTTTCCGGATTCGTTTTGCGCCAGGCAGATCGTTATCCTGGCCACGGTCATGCCGGGGCTGACTTTCACTATTTCGATTCTGTGGCGCAGTGGATCAAAATCAGTGATCACCCAGATCGATTCGGGATTTTCTTCCCCCGTTGTAAAAATACAGTCATTTTCGGCAAACCCGGACATCGAATAAACCGCCAGAGGGTCCCATCCATCGGCCCATTCTTTTTCACGAACCGGGCACAGCAGCGGGAAGACATCGGCGGGCTTGCCTCGCAGCCTCTGAGTATAGCTTCTTTTAACGCGAACGGGATCGATGATCTGCATGCGGTTTTCAGCTCCTGCAATAATTTGGTCTCTGGATTGGAAATGGGAAAATGAAATCAGCCGCCTGAGTATTGTATTGCATCGGGGCGATTTCAATCAAATTATTTCGCGGGCCTACGAAGGTCGGACTTCGGAACTTTAGGGCATAGAAGCAATCTATGGAAAGATTTAGCAAACGCTGTGGCATTCATCGGTCTGGTTTGGTATGAACTGTACGGAGAGCATGGAGCCCGCTGTTCAGTGGGATAAGCGACTGAAAGAATGGAAGCGAAGGTGAAAGGTGCAATTAAATGTCAAGCCCGCCTCTTTTTTTGCTGATCAATCCCTGGATCACCGATTTTGCGGCCTATGATCTCTGGGCAAGGCCGATAGGCCTGCTTGTGCTGGCGTCTTTGCTCAGAGACGGGGGCTGCGGGGTGCGGCTGATCGACTGCCTGGACCGGCGGGACCCTTTCACGAACTCTCATCCGGAAATCCTGCCCGGCAGGGACAAGAAATTCGGCGCCGGCAAGTACCCCAGGATGCGCCTCGCAAAACCGGGCCCTTACGCTGATTTTCCGCGATATTTCTACCGTCACGGAATTCACCCGGAGAGCTTTCGCCGGAAGCTCCTTGAAATCGAAAAGCCGGACCTGATCTGGATTACATCTATCATGACTTACTGGTATCCGGGAGTTTCGGAAGCGGTCCGAATCGCGCGCGAAATTTTCCCAGGGGTGCCGGTGTGGCTTGGCGGAATTTACGCCAGGCTCTGTCCCGGCCATGCTGAACGGCAGAGTGGGGCCGACCGCATCATTACCGAGGAAATATCGAGTCTGCCGAAGATGATCTGCGAGACGACAGGCTTCCCGGTAAGAAACGCAGGAGCGTGGGGCGATTTCAATGCCTGGCCGTTTCCGGCTCTCGACTTAGTGAAATCGGGACTCGATTACGCACCGATTCTTACCGGAATAGGCTGTCCCTACAGGTGTCCCTTTTGTGCTTCGGCAAAGCTGCAGCCCAAGCGCGCACGATTCGGGGGCCAACGGATCTTCAACGAAATCGCGAGGGACTATTATGATTTGGGGATAAGCGATTTTGCATTCTATGATGACGCGCTGCTGCTCGATGCGGAATATACGCTCAGGCCTGTGCTGGAAAAAATCGCCAAAGAGGGCCCTGCGATCCGTTTCCACACCCCGAACGCCCTTCACGTCCGGGCGCTTTCCAGGGATTGGTGCGACTTGCTGCATGCGGCGGGGTTCAAAACGATTCGGCTCGGATTGGAGACCACGGTAGACGGCAAGAGCCGTGAATGGGGCGGCAAAGTCAATACGGAGATGTACCTGGAGGCGGTGGAGAATCTTTTTGAGGCGGGCTTTTCGGGAGATGACATCGGCGTGTACCTGCTTTGCGGGCTGCCGGGCCAGACCCCGAAAGAAGTCGCCGAGTCCATCGGGATTGTTCGGCAAAGCGGCGTTCGGCCGCACATAGCCGAATACTCTCCCATCCCCGGCACCCCCATGTGGGACAAAGCCGCTGCCATTTCCCCATTCGATATCAGGACGGAGCCGCTCTACCATAACAACACCTTTTACGCCTGCCGCCGTCCCGATTTTACCTATGATGAAATGGTTGCTTTGAAAAGGGTAGCGAGGAGCGAGGAGCGAGGAGCAGGGAGCGGGAAGAGAAGAGATGAAGCGAGAAGCGAGAAGCGAGAAGCATGAAGCAAGAAGAAAAGCAAAGAGGTTATAATTCCTGCTCCCTGCTTCTTGCTCCATGCTTCTGAGATCACGCCGTTTCAGGTCCAAAGGCCACAACATCGTCAATGCTTTCGGCATCTGAGAGAAGCATTACGAACCGGTCCACTCCGAAGGCGATTCCGGCGCAGGGGCCAAGATGCTGAAGGCTTGCCAGGAAGGCGCCGGGCAGAGGATAGCTGGTTGCCTCCATTTGTTTCTTCCTTGCGATTGCAGATTGGAAGCGAGTCCGTTGTTCCTCGGGGTCCGTCAGTTCGCTGAACCCGTTGGCGATTTCGATTCCTGCCCAGAACAGTTCGAATCTTTCCGCCACTTCAGGGTCTGCGGGTTTTATTCGGGCAAGGGCGGCCTGGCTTCTCGGGTAATCCTCAAGTATGCAGGGGACCGGGAAACCCAGGTTCGTCTCAACTTTTTGCACCATGTCCAGGTCGAAGCGGTCCTGGTCGGGGTTGGGGCCGGGGTCCCATCCGGCAAACTTTCCGAACGCCTCCCGGACTGAGCGGCGCTCCCACTGGCCTTCAAAATCGAGGCGGACGCCCCGAAAATGAAGGCCGGACTCCGGCGCAATCGCCCTGCATGTGAATCGCACCAGGTTTTGACAGTCTTGCTGCAAGTCTTTATAATCTGCGCCTGAGCGGTACCACTCGAGGATGGTGAACTCGGGGTGATGAAGCCTGCCGCGCTCGCCGGCCCGAAATGCGAGGGTTATCTGGAAGATTTTTTCGAACCCGGCGGCAAGCAGTCGCTTCATGTGAAGTTCGGGGCTGGTGGAAAGAAAGCGGCCGTTGTCAGCCCGGATCGGCCTGATGTGGATCTCGGGGGCCGGAGCGGCAGTGAGCAAGGGTGTCTGGACTTCGAGGAATCGTTCGCTTTCGAAGAAGGCGCGGATAAGCCGTACTACCCGGCTGCGAGTTTCGAGAAAGCGCCTCTTAGCGTAAAGGGCCTCTCTTTCATCCCTTTCCATCAGCCCTTGACGCGCTCCACGTATTGGCCGGTCCTCGTATCGATTCGGACGGTTTCGCCCTCTTCGACGAAAAGGGGCACCTGGATGACATGGCCGGTGTCGAGTGTAGCCGGTTTGGTTGCCCCGGATGCCGTGTCACCCTTGATTCCGGGGGCGGATGTCACGATTTTCAGATCGACGAAATTGGGAAGCGTCAGCCCGATCGGCCTGCCCTGGTACAGGAGTACGTTTACGACCAGGTTTTCGGTCAGAAAGCTCGATGCGTCCCCGACGGTCCCGGTCGTCATCTCGATCTGTTCGTAGCTGGACATATTCATGAAATGGTAGTTTTGGCCGTCGCTGTAAAGATACTGCATTTCCTGCTCTTCGAGGTCGGCGGCGTTGAATTTGTCGCCGGACCGGTACGTGCGGTCGAGCTGCGCGCCGGTGATCATGTTCTTGAGCCGGCAGCGGTAGAGGGCCTGACCCTTTCCGGGCTTGGAAAATTCGAAATCCAGGATGAGGTAAGGTTCCCCATCTATTTCTATCTTGAGGCCCTTTCGCAATTCCCCTGCGGTAAGAACGGATCCCATTCGCTGGTCCTTTCGTCGCATTATTTTATTTAAATTTTGTATTTTAATAGTATTTTGACGGAGCGGTCAATAAAGTTTCAGCTTATCCTGTGTTTAACGGCTTTGTGCTTCCGGCGCTTCGATCCCGGTCGCGCCTGCCCTTTAAAAAGGAGGAACAATATGAGTGAAATTCTTTCCGTCAAGGCAAGAGAAATCCTGGACTCACGTGGAAATCCCACTGTCGAGGCCGAAGTGCTGCTGGACAGTGGGTATCTGGGAGCGGCTGCCGTCGCTTCGGGCGCTTCAACCGGTTCCAGGGAGGCCCTCGAGCTTCGGGACGGCGATCCTGACCGTTACCTGGGGAAAGGGGTCCTTAAAGCCGTCAATAACGTGAACGAGGAGATCGGACCAAAGCTCATTGGCTTTGAGGCTATGGATCAGACCGGGATAGATCAGTTGATGATCGAGCTGGACGGGACCGAAAACAAAAGCCGCCTCGGGGCAAACGCCATCCTCGCGGTCAGTATGGCGGTTGCGCAGGCCGCAGCCGCTGAATCCGAGTTGCCGCTCTACCGGTACCTTGGCGGCGTTTCTGCATTTCTTTTGCCCGTGCCCATGATGAACGTTCTAAACGGGGGCGTTCATGCGGACAACAACATCGATATTCAGGAGTTCATGATTGTCCCTGTGGGGGCGCCCAGCTTCGCTGAAGCGCTTCGGATGGGAGCGGAGACCTTTCACAACCTCAAGAAGGTGCTCAAGTCCAAAGGTCTGAATACTGCGGTGGGGGACGAAGGTGGGTTTGCCCCAAACCTTCGCTCGAACGAAGAGGCGATGGAAGTCATCATGCAGGCGATCGAGACTGCTGGATACAGGCCGGGTGAAGATATTTTCATAGCCCTGGACCCGGCCGCGAGCGAGTTTTTTGAAAACGGAGTCTATGTGCTCAAGGCCGAGGCAAAGCCAAGGAAAAGCGCGCAGGAGATGGTCGAATTCTATAGTACATGGGCCGACCGTTACCCGATAATTTCCATTGAGGACGGGATGGCCGAAAGCGACTGGGCAGGATGGAAGGCGCTCACCGAAAAACTCGGAGCAAATCTTCAACTGGTCGGAGATGATATTTTCGTCACCAATACGAAAATACTCTCAAGAGGCATAACGGAAGGAATCGCCAATTCGGTCCTGATAAAGCTCAACCAGATCGGCACTATTACCGAGACCATGCAGGCGATAAACATGGCCCACCGGGCGGGTTATACGACGGTAATCTCGCACCGGTCCGGTGAGACCGAAGATACGATGATCGCCGATTTGGCCGTAGCCGTTGGAAGCGGTCAGATAAAGTCAGGGTCGCTCTCCAGGTCCGAGCGGCTCTCGAAGTACAATCAACTGCTTCGAATCGAGGAAGAACTGGGCAGCTCAGGCTGTTACGCGGGTCTTTCGGGTTTTCGGCTGGTTTAAGGCTGATTCGGGTGGCTCATTGCGGCTTGACTTGATTTATCTTTTCCAGTACATATCTAAGGTTACCGAAGGCGGCATACCCAAGTGGTAAGGGAGCGGTCTGCAAAACCGTTACACAGCGGTTCAAATCCGCTTGCCGCCTCCAGAAAATTCAAGGGGTTGGCTAACTTGGCCGGCCCCTTTTTCTGTCTCTGCGGGCGTTGGTTGCGGATAGGTTGCAGAAGGTTGTGTCATAGCAAATCTCACCAAATACGGGCAGGGCTGAATTGGAATTCTTTAGGGAAATGATATAAGTGGTTCTGATTTCTCTCAAATGAATGACCGTAGCCGTTAAGCATTCAGTCCTGCGACATAATGATCGCACTGTAAGGCCCTATCCCGATATTTCCGCTGTAGTCCATTCCATCCAGGGGCTGACCATTGGCATCCGTATCGTAGCTAGACCAGTTCTGGAAATCGGAGCTATAACCATTCCAATCACTGTTGAAGCGCACACGCCATCGTCCCGGTCGTGGGAAACCGATGGTGTAACTTGAATAGCCCCGATCGGCAAAGTTGAGAACAACGACCACATCATCACCTTGGCCCCCCTGGTTCCAACGATGGAAGGCAATAAGCTTTGCCCCATCGTTCGTATGGTGGACATTGACGTTTTGGCCCAGGAGTCCCCGGGTGTTGTTGAACCAGTTGCGGCGCAGGTGAATAAGATCTCGGTAAAGTTGGAGAATCCCGGAATAAGTGATCGTTTTCGACCAGTCGAGTTCTTGTGGATCATTGTGAAAATACCCGGACTCGAGAAACTCTTGCCCCATGAAGATCATCGGGATTCCAGGAGAAGTGAAAACGATGCCGGCCGCCAGGGTGGAGCGTTTCTTGGAAAAATAGCTCCCGGCGTTGCCCGGCCAGATCATCTCGGGAAGACGGGACTGGCCGTTGGCATCCGCATCATGAGACTCGGTGAAGATCACACGTTGAAATGCATCAGCGTTATAGCGCTGAGTGATTATGTCCCTGAGGGCATACATATTACGCGATGCGTCATCGGGGCCGATAACGGCGCCTCGCACCGTCCACACGAAACCGGCGCCCCATTGAGCATCAAAGCCGGCGCCGCCGTCCCCGGCGCCCATGGTAATCCACTCATTGTCCTTCATGTCTTCGGCGATCGAGATCTTCCAAGGCTGGTGTTGTTTGATCAGGCAGTTAATCCACTGCATCAAACTCCAACCATCGGGAATGTCATCGGCCGGATCGTTGTTCTGGTCTTTGACATTACGGATGGAGCCGACCGAGTCCCAGCGGAGCCCATCGACGAAGCGTTGTTCGAGCCAACGGAGGGCATTGTCGCACAGATATTGCCGGACTTCGCCACGGCCATAGTCGAAGCGTGTATCGCCCCAGGCCGTTGTGCTTCGCCAGTCGTTGTAAAAGTAGATCCCACCTTTTCCGTTCTCTGACCAGCCGTCAAATCGCCACATGTCGTCGGCTGGATATCCAAGGTGGTTATAGACGACATCGAGAATGACCGCGATCCCGCGGCTATGCGCTTCATTGACGAAGTTGCGAAATCCGTCAGGCCCCCCATACTCATCTTCAATTGCGAAGATATAGGCAGGGTTGTAGCCCCACGAAATATCGCCATCGAATTCAGCGACGGCCATGACCTCTATGGCATTGATCCCGAGGTCGCGCAGATAATCGAGCTTACCGATGGCGGCGGCAAAGGACCCCTGCTTGCGGAGGCTTGCCGGATCAAAGACGAAGCTCCCGATGTGCATCTCGTAGATAACAAGCTCGTTCCATGAAGGCGTCGCGTAGCTGGGGGTTGAGTACGTTTCACTGGAGGACGCAATGAGGCTGTTCAGGCTGCCGCTTTTTTGACTCATTGCCCTCGCATAAGGATCGTTTCTCCACAGCGGCGGTTGGCCTGGATTGGAAATCACGTACTTGTACTGTTGGCCAACGCCGGCTCCCGGGACATCGACAGACCAGTAGCCATTGTTTTCAGTAAACAGCGGGTCAGAGGTTGTTGACCAGTTGTTAAAATCTCCCGCCACGAACACCTGAGCTGCAAAGGGCGCCCACACACGAAAAGTCGTGCCGCCTTGGTAAGGAGACGCGCCCATAAAAATGCGTTGAGAAGAAGGCATAGCTGGATTCTACTCCCAATCCGGAAACGGCAATGCAGCGGCTGCGCCGCGTAAAGGTATTCTTTTAGCACAGACAAATTCTATTCACGTAAAACCCCCAGAATTCCCGGAGAATTCCGGGAACACCTTACTCAGTTCCCGCTATCATTAGGTATGGTGTTCTTGAATTTCTGTACGTGAATTTAGTGCTCGCTATAGGAATAGGAATCGCGATGCTGACTTTTTTCGCTGCCAATAAAATAAACCAGCGTGACTATATAGCAAGGGGGCTAACGATATTATTTGTGTTTCCGCCGTTATGATTAATACATGAAAAAGGAGATCACATTTCGGGGAAATGACGATTACGTGGCGCCGTTCTTTTAAAATAGTGAGAGCCGAGAAGGAAGGCGCAGCAATCGGCCCTGCTCACGGCTCTCTGAGGAGATATATGGCCCTAATGATATTATCGGAAAGAGAACTAAAAATCTGAAGTAAAATTAGCGACAGTGTCACGGAATCCATTCGCCATTGCGGTTATTATGACCTGGAACCCGGTGCTGGTGCCTCCAATGAGCCTCAATCCATTTGCCGTGTTCGTTGCAGGGGCCATCAAGCCGGACCTTTTCGTAAGGAGCGTGGGCGCTTACATTGACGGCGCAAAAGGTCTCAGGAGAGCCGGACACAAACTTACCACCAAATTTTGCACGGGGTTCCAGTCCGGATGAGTTTTTGCCCAAATCACCATGTGGCATCTCAGAACAACCTCCCTTCAAATTTTGATGGACTTTCGCACAAACTATCAGATATCGTTCATAGAAGTGGCTTCGGTTGGAATGCCACACCGAGATCCCGTTGATCGCCTTATTGGATGGTGCAACATTGCCCGTGCTGAGATTTTCGAGTTATTCGCCCCCGCCCTTTTTCACCAATGGGCATTTTCAAACCATTTTCTCAAACATCCGTCGAGTACCGGATGCTAACTACCAGCGGGAGCGACTCATCACTTCCGACAATGACTTTCTCGATGTTGACTCTTGTATCATTGGATCAGATCGAACGGCGATCATCAGCTGCGGGTTAGAGGGAAATTCCTATCGACCGTACGCTTTGGGCATGGTACGAGCGTTGATTCGTAATGGCTGGAACGCTGTTGTTTGGAACTTTCGGGGGTGTAGCGGAGAACCTAATAAGAAGCTCCGTTCTTATCACTGCGGCGATACGGAAGATCTGCACACTGTCCTCCAGTTTGTTCTTAAAGAAGCAAACAGCCGCAAAATTGCCATGATAGGATTCAGCGCGGGCGGAAGTATGGTAATGAAATTTCTTGGTGAGCAAGGTGTCGAGATCGCCCCATATGTTTCAGCAGCCGTCGGGATCTCCGTGCCCTGTGATTTAGCGGGAGCTGTGCAGAAAATGGGAATGCGTTCAAATCGCATCTACAGCATGCGTTTTCTGCGAATGCTTCGTGGAAAACTACGTGCTAAAAAGCAATTATTTCCTGGTTCAATTCCAAACCATATTAACAGAGTTAAAAGTCTTATCGATTTCGATTCTGTTTATACCGCTCCGGTGCATGGGTTTAAAGATGCTTATGATTACTATCATAAGAGCAGCTGTCTTCCATATTTGGCAAACATAAAAATACCCTCACTACTGTTGAATGCACTTGACGATCCGTTATTGTCTCGTTCCTGCTTTCCTTTTTTTCAGGCTGAATCAGCCCCGCAAGTGTACCTGGAAACACCGCCTCATGGCGGGCACGTTGGCTTTGTTTCCTTCAACGATCGGAATGAGTATTGGTCAGAAACACGGACGTTAGAGTTTATCAACGAGCATGCCATATAAACGTTAGGTGAGTTGAGCCGAAATTTTCGTCACTACATCTCTTACGTTTTGACTCTTGTTGTTTTCAACGGCACTCGAATTCCTCGGCAAAAGGTTCCTTGGGCCGAGTTCCACTGAAGGCGCGTTCACTATCAAGAGGCAAGCAAAATGTATTTTACTTCTTTTCGCCGATGATGTCATAAACCCAGCTCAAAGCTGCGGAGGTGGTTGGAAACCCTATAGTGCTTGTAAGCAGCATTATCGCGTGGTAGATCTCGTCGGGAGTCGCTCCGGCCTTTATCGCCCTTCTGGCATGACTGTGGACCGAGCCCTCGGAGCGAATCGCCGCTGCAGCCGCCAACTGAATCAATTGAGATGTCTTCTCATCCAACGGCCCCTGTTTCCTGACGGTTTCGCCGAGTTGTTCCAGCGCCCCGATGTATTCCCTGTGCGCTTCTTTTGTTTGGCTGTACCATCTTGGATAACCTTTTTCCGTCATGACATGCCCTCCTGATCCTTTAAACTATTGTTTCAGGTTTGCTCGCTTTCATCCAAGATTACCAATTTCGATTCACTTCCGCAATTATAGCATACTTGGGTGGGCAAAATTCGCCCTTAAGTCTGGATTATCCCTGATTTTCGGGCTAAACTCCGGGCCGGCAAAAGTTTTTTTATCACTATAGGTTTAATTTTCCAATGGAGGATTTAATGTGCCAGTTTTGCCATCAGCACGGGGAAGGAAAGAAGTGGTACCTCAGGGCGGAAAACTATGCTGAGGAACTGCTCTCGGATATGAAAAGGCGCCGCTACTTGTCTGACTTCATACGCAAGACCACGCATGAGAATTATGAAAAGGATTTTCTGAGAGGAATGCGGGTGCCCTCCTGGGTAAGGAACCTGAAGTACTCGGCAGTCGAAAAACGCCAGCGCAGAGACCACTTCGGCCAGGTAGTTCCTATCGAGGACGTGGCACAGGTACTCGCCCTGGCGAACTCCATAGTCCGCGTCCCCTGCATTTGCCGCAAGAATAGAACAGGCAGGACAGACAACAGCTTCTGCTTCTGCCTGGGAATCGACGCGGAAAAGCTGCTAGATGTAAAAGAAGCTTTCCTGGAATCTTTCAGGCCGGGGCCGGAAGAGAAGCTTTTCGAACGCCTTACTGAGGAGGAAGCCCTGGAACTGCACCGTTCGTTCGAAAAAGAGGGCCTCATACATACCTTGTGGACTTTCAAGACACCATTTATTGGAGCAATATGCAATTGCGACCGCTCTGACTGCCTGGCCATGCTTTCTTATAAGTACGGGCTGCAAATCTTTTTTCGGAGCGAGTACGTGGCCGAAGTACACCAGGGATCCTGCACCGGGTGCCGGTCCTGCATTTCGCTATGCCAGTTCGGAGCAATCTGCTACTCCGTATTGAACGAGCAGGCCTCCATCGACCCTCTTCGCTGTCAAGGGTGTGGCGTGTGCCGGTCGGGCTGCGAGTTCGGGGCCATTGCGCTAACTTCCAGGAGAGATCATCCGCTGGCCCGGAATTTGTGGTAGGATAAAAGATCAGCTTTTTAAGGGAGATCACCTTTTCGACTTTGTATTATCCCCCGCCCGAGACTGATTTCGTGGTCAGGGCTATGATCTCCCCCCTTCGGTAACAGTCAATTGTATGATCATTCACCATTCCGGTGGCCTGCATGTGAGCATAAATTATCGTGGGTCCCACGAAAGAGAAGCCCCTCTTTTGCAAAGCCTTGCTTATCGTTTCGGATTCTAAGCTCTTTGAGGGATAGTCCTCCAATTTCCGGAGCACATTCACAATGGGCTTATCACCGATAAAGTTCCAGATGTAAGCCCCAAAACTTCCGCATTCTTCTTGAATTTCCAGGAACCTGCCGGCGTTATTTACTGCAGCAAGAACTTTTGCGCGGTTGCGGATAATCCCGGGATTTGAAAGTAGTTCGTGGATTTTGGCCTCATCATAGCGGGCTACCTTTTCGGGATCGAACCAGTCGAAGGCAATCCGGAAGTTATTCCTTCTTTTCAGGATCGTATACCAGCTAAGCCCTGCCTGGAAGGCCTCCAGAATGAGGAATTCAAATAAGCGCCGGTCATCATGAACCGGAACGCCCCATTCCCGATCATGGTACTCCACATACTCGGGCTTGCTCAGATCCACCCACGGACATCTTTTGACGGAATCATTCATGTGCACTGCCACTGTTTGTATGCCTGAAAGGGTCTTTATGACTTCCATTATTTTCAATGATTAGAAGAAACGGGATGTCACACTCCTTGTGGGCGGTGACATCCCGCGCTAATCGGTTTACCTGTCGATCTCAGGTAGCTACACTTTCGCCAGGGCAGCCAAAACGTTACCAGGGTTGAGCGGAAGACGCCTTATCCTTACGCCCGTCGCCTTGAAAAAGGCATTGGCCACGGCCGGCGCTGTCGTAGGAACGCCCAATTCCGCGATACCGCCCATCTTTTCCGTGCTCCTGAGCACGTAAACCTCTATCTCAGGCACTTCACCCATCCGTATGACGTCGTAGTCATCGAAGTTGGCCGATTTTACACCGCCGTTGGCAAAATGAACCTGCTCCTTGAGCGTCGTGCTAAGGGCAAGAATGACGCCGCCTTGAATTTGTGCTTCGATATGGCCTGGATTAACCGTGGGTCCGCAATCCACGGCAAAAACAATCCGATGGACCTTGATCTTTCCGTTCTTTTTGTCAACCGATATGTCGGCCACCTGGGCAGTGTAGGTCCCCATACAGGCATGCTGAGCAATACCGCGAGCCTCACCCTGCGGAATGGGTTTGCCCCATCCTGCCTTTTCAGCCGCCATCTCCAAAACCCGGCTGGCCCGCATATTATTCTTCAGGCTCTGCAAACGAAACTCCAACGGGTCCTTCCCCGCCGCATGTGCCAGTTCATCCATAAAAGATTCAATGACAAAGGCATTGGGACCATTCTGGACCGCTCGAAAGGGAGCGACGGGCATGGGCAGAGAGGAAATGAGAAGTTCTATGTCGAGATTCGGTATTTCGTACTGTATCCTGTTATTCCACATCGGAGATTTTGGAGAGTCGGCCAGGCCCCAGAGGCAGTAGAAATCAACGCCGTCCTTTACGTCCTGGGGTCGCATATATTTCAAAAGGGAGGGACTGACCAACTTATGGGACCATCCGATCAACTGGCCCTGGGCATCAAGCGCCGCCTCGACCCGATGGGACGCCGGGGCCCGGAAGGCATCGTTCTTGATGTCTTCCTCCCGCGTCCACATCACCTTGACAGGCTTTCCAAGCTCCTTCGAACACTGGACCGCTTCAGCCACATAGTCCGTCCAGGATCGTCGGCCCAGACCGCACCCCAGGAAGGGCGTATTCACTTGGACCTTCTCCCTGGGAAGTCCCGATAATTTCATGGCAACGGCTACCGCGCCTGTCTGCATCTGAGTGGGTGCCCACACCTCGCAGTGGTCGGCGCTTACCGAAGCCGTGCAATTCATCGGCTCCATGGTCATATGGGCAACACATGGGACATAATAGGTTGCTTCGACCTTCTTGGCGGCCTCGCCGATCGCTTTCTTCGCATCGCCGGTCTTCACCACCGAAGCCCCCGGTTTATTGAGGTCCTCCATAAGGGATTTTTCCACATAAGCGTCATCCATCTCGGGCAATGTGCCTTTGTCCCATTGCACTCTGAGAGCATCTCGTCCTTTTAGCGCCGCGTCGAGGGATGCCGCGCAAACAGCAATACCCATCGGGACTGGAAGAACTTTCTTAACGCCTTTGACCTGCTCTGCCGATTTCTGATCATAAGAAACGGGTTTTGCTCCATAAGCCGGCGGCCGCGCTATGACGGCGTAATGCAAATCCTTGAGGGTCACGTCCGAGCCATAGACAGCCTTGCCGCTCACCTTCACAGGGACATCGACTCGGGGCATGGGTTTACCGATGTATCTGAATTCACTTTCATTTTTTAACGGAGCTTCCTGCGGAACCTGAAGCTTGGCCGCTTCCTGACACAGCTTGCCATACGTAAGGGTGCGGCGGCTCTTCAAGTGCTTTACCGTACCCATTGAGGCCTGACATTCTGTTTCCGGGACTTTCCAGGTTGCAGCAGCAGCCTTCAGCAGCATGGCTCGGCCGGACGCGCCGATCTTTCGCAAGGGTTCGTAGAAACCTCTCACGCTGGCACTCCCCACCGTAATCTGGGGCCCGAAAAGAGGGCTCTTGAACTCATCGCCGGCCGGGGCCTGACGGACCTGAACCTGCTTCCAGTCAGCCTCGAGCTCATCCGCAATGATCATGGCATGGGCGGTCAAGACCCCCTGGCCCATCTCGGAATTGCCTACGAAAATGGTGACCTTGTTGTCCGGAGTAATAGTGAACCAGGCATTGGGACTGAACCCTGCGATATCCTTCTTGTCCGAGGCATTGACTAACCTGAATCCGAAAGAACCGACAGAAACCCCGATGGTCAGGCCGACCAGCGATCCCTTCAAGAAAAAACGTCGCGAAATGGAGGTGTTTTTCATGTCTTTGCCTCCTTTTTCATGAGCTGGATGGCCGTTTTAACGCCCTTTTTGATATTGGGATAGGTCCCACAGCGGCAAATGACGCCATCCATTTCGCTTATGACTTGGTCTGCACTGGGAGTCGGCTTCTGTGACAGATGAGCGGCAACCGTCATGATTACCCCAGGCTGGCAATAACCGCACTGAGGGACTTGTTCTTTGATCCAAGCCTGCTTTACCGGGTGATTTTCGGGAAGCCCTTCGATTGTCGTGATCTTCTTTCCTTTCATCTCTTCGATGGAAATCGTGCACGATCTCACGGCCTTACCATCGACATGGACCGTACAGGAACCGCATTCCCCTATACCGCAGCCGTACTTGGTTCCCTTTAGATCCAGGGTATCCCTGAGCGCCCAAAGCAACGGCGTATCACCGGGCATGTCAAGCTTATGAACCTTACCGTTCACACTGAGAGAGATCATAGGCACCTCCTTTCAATGGTGATAAGTTTTTGAAAAGCTGTTGTGCTGAAACTTCGTTCCTCTTTCCGGTTATAGTGGTTACTATGAAGCACGCTCAAACAGCGGAAGTGAAATTCCCAGTGATTCACCGAGGACCGCCAATTCCTCCATCGTGGCCGGAGCCAGAGGAATGCCATTTTGCAGCCGCTCGGCCTCGGTTCTCAATTCCGGTTCCCCGGGGATCAAGATTTCCTCACAATTCCCGGCTTTGGCGCACTCTTTGATCTTCCTAATGTAACGGTCCATCTCCTGCTTGAATTCGTCCCTGCCGATGAAGCAATCCGGATCGAGGGCCAGGAAGGAATGACACGTGCCTTGGATACCGGTTTCATCCTCTTCATAGAGGCTCTTGATCCGCGAGGTCCATTTGCCGCCGGTGAGTACCGCAGTAAGCATTTCATTAATCAGGACCATGCCGTAGCCCTTATGGGCTCCGACCGGCATCAGGGAGCCTCCTCCTTCGTAGCCCTCAAACGGGTCCTCGGTGGGCAGACCCTCTTTGTCTACAGCCCAGCCTAAGGGAATTTTCTCCCCTTTCTTGCGTGCCAGGATGAGTTTCCCGGAAGACACGACCCCCAGTGAAAAATCCAGGACCACCGGAGGATATTTGTCCGCAGGAATTGCATATGCCATGGGATTATTGCCAATGATTCGTTCTCTGCCTCCCAGTGGGAACATCATGGGAGCGGAATTGGAAACAACGTACCCGATAAAATCTTTATCCAGGGCCATCATTGGGAAGAGGCCCGTCACACCGAAATGGCCGCTGTCTTTCACCGAAACCCAACCAATCCCATGAAGCTCAGCCTTGCTGATGGCCTTTTCCATTGCCCTATAAGCAACAATATGGCCCATCGACCCGTGGGCCTCCAGAAATGCCGTCGGGCCTTTATCTTTGACGGTTGTCAGTTGGCACTCTTTGCGCACATATCCTTTTTGCAGTCGCCGGATATATATAGGGAGTCGCGTGACCCCATGCGTTTCGACGCCCCTTAAGTCTGACCTTGCCAGGAGGCCGGCAATGATCTCCGCCTCGGCAGCGGGAACCCCTGTCTTCATGTAGGCCTGACAGCAGAAGGCCTTGAGGTCGTCGAAAGAAACCCGAGGATTCGCATTCGTGTGCATAACATGTCCCTTCGTTAAAAAAAAACACTAGAAATTTTTTAAGAATTGCCTCGCGTTTTCGCCCAGGATTCCTTGAAGTTGTCCCTGAGAAAGAGGCAGCTTTTTGATCTCATCGACGAATGTCTTGATAGACTGCCCGTCTCGCATCTCCTGAGGGTAATCGGTACCCAGCAGAAGTTTTTCCGGATTGATCTCAACCAGGGCGCATTTTACTGGATTAATGTTGCCAAAACACCCGCCCATATCGAAGTACAGTCTGTTCAAATAATTCCTGAACGGTTCCCGCGGCAGTTTGCCGTGCCTTTCATGGTCTGCCGTCATCCAGAAGGCCTTATTCTGGTAAGGCTCGATTCGGCCCATGAGGGCCGCAATCCCACCGCCGAGATGGGAGATGATGAAGCTCAAGCCGGGAAATTCGTCCAAAATGCCCCCGTTTATGAGCCGTATGACCGCGAGCACTAATTGAAACTCCCTGCCGACGCTACGCCCGAGGTCATAATCCATATAATTCCCCGGCGAACTCAGAGACGGATGAACGAACACAAACAGGCCCAGCTCTTCAGCTTTACGATAAAACGGCCACAATTCCGGCGCATCAAGCTCGGTCTGGCCGATAAGCGAAGGCAGAGCGACGCCTTTGTAACCCAGTTCGGAAGCGGCTCTTTCCAGCTCATGCAAAGATTCCTCTCCTCCCAAAGGAGGAACATGGGCCATGCCTTGCAGCCTGCCGGGGAAACGATCTTCTGCCCATTTCAGCTTGTCATTCACCATACGGCACTGATTGACTTCATTAACAAGGCCGGAGGCTGAGGACAAAACGGCCACATCCACGCCGGCCTCGTCCATCGCGGCAATATGATCTTCCAAAGCGAAGAGTTGCTGTTGAGGCATCTGGGTAGGCGCCCCATTCACAAAAATCGTCCGGGGTGCTCCGCCTGGCCCCAATTTAGGCCGCACCAATTCTTCCGGCGAATAATGGATATGAAAATCAACTATCACGGTCATTCTCCTTCCGCCGCTTCCGCCATGTTCACCTCGCTTGTGGCCGCTCGCTCGGTGGCCGCAGGTCCTGCAGACGCTGCCGATACCTGCTCCTTATCTTCAATTCCCTGGAATCGAGAAACGAGCACGGTCGAGGCTATGATATACTGGATCTTGCCGCAAACAATGGAAGGCAAGGCTGTGAGCGGATCAAAGTGCCTCAGACAGATGAGCATGGCCATGGCCGCGTTTCCTACGCCCGTCTCGAAACAGGCCGCCTTGCGCTGTGAATAACTGAAACCGAAAAACTTGGGCGCGAAATATCCCAGCGAAAGTCCTGCCACCGATTGCACCAGGCATACGGCAACGAGGTAAGGGAGCATGGAGATTTGTTGAATCAATGTGCTCGTTCCCTTGGACATGGTGCCCATCAATATAAAAGTGAGGAGTATGACCACGAGCGGGGCGAAGGCAGGCTTTATCCTGCTTGTAAACTTCGGAAAAACGGACCCCAGAATCGTGCCCGCTACGACGGGCGCAACCACCATGCGCAGGAGGTCTTGAAGGATCATGGTCGCGTTGAGGCTGGCAATACCTCCTGCCAGCCACAAAATCAGAAAGGGTTGTATAAAAGGCGCCAGCATGGTGTTGATCGCAGTGGCCGCAACGGAGAGGGCCAGATCGCCCTTGCTGATTAAGGTAAGCGCATTTGAGCCGCCTCCGGTAGGTGTGGTGCCAAGGATGATAATTCCGACGGCCAGAGAGGCTCCCGTAACACCTGGAAGTAATTGAATCAACACCAAAGAAAGCAGGAAAGCAACCAGGGGCGTACAAATCCATTTCAGCAATACTGCGAGCCCCACCACTCGCGGCCTTCGGATCATTCGAATCCATTCTTGAATATTAATGGCCAGGCCCATGGTAAACATGATTGCCATGAGCAGATACGGTCCTAGGGTGGGAACTACGCTTTTCTCGACGGAAGGATAGAACAGATAACCGAAGACAATTCCCAGTGTGAGAAAAAACGAGGGCTCCGAGGAGACGAAATTACCTATCCTCATATGGAAAGAAAGTGTCGCTGAAGGTGCTGTTTTTCCAACATAAGCGTAATAACGCAGGAGTAATCCGATGGTCCAGAGCACGATCAGGAGCACGCTGACTGTCGGCATGACGCTCAGTGGCATGCCGACGAAATTTGAGGCCGCAAACGGAATGATAAAACCTAGCGTAAAGCAAGCGCTGGAAATGTATTTGAGTTTCTTGGCTTCCACGGCCATTACTCCTCTTCACGCGTTGCTCTTAGCGCATTAGGGCCTCTGGTGGAGGACTCGTTCGATCTCTTATTCGATTCCAGCCAGCCGCTTGGCACACTGCTTTTTGTAATCAGTGTCCGATTCTCTAAACAGGGTGAGGCGGTGCGCGGCCGGCGAACCGCCGCCATGGATGTCGGAGATGGTGTCTGCGCTTTCCATGGCCATTTTTTCAACCAGGCGGAGCATCTTGACGCGATCTTCCACCGGGACCTGACCGACTCCCTTGAGATACTTCTTCAGCAGTAATCCGACCTCGGGGTTTTCAAAGTCCCTGTCTGACGGGAGGTCCGCCACGAATCCACCCGCGATGTCGATCATCAACCGCGTTGCCTCGGCCATTTCCTTGCCTTCGTGGATCTTGGAGGCGTTGGCGAGGACCGGATCAATGTAGTAGTTTCCGGAAGGCATCTGCTTGCCCTCATAGGAAGCAGCCAGACTGCATCCATAGATGGTTTCGGCACGGTGGATCATGTCGATGATCTTCTCCTTGTGATGGCTGACCTTTTCCGTTCCGTTGTACTGCATCATGGTCATGGCAGCCCCGATCATGCAATCGATCTTCCCGGCCTTGCAACCGCCATGGCTCTGGCGGTGGAAGGCGGAGAAATAGATCACCAGGTCGGCAGCGAATTCCCTCTCTCCGCAAAGGAAAACGCGATCCCAGGGGACGAATACGTTGTCGTAAATGATCGTTGGGGCGTATTTGGAATAACGTTGGTTACCGCAATCACAGCCGTCCAATTCCCGGGTGTCCATGCTGGAGCGGCCAACGACGTGGATCACGCCCTTTGTGTCGCTTGGAATGGCGAAGGCCACAGAGAACTCTTCCTCACCCTTGCGCATGGCGCGCGTGGGCAGGACGATCAGTTCGTGTGACGAAAGTGATCCGGTCTGATGGCACTTGGCGCCACGCACGACAATGCCGTCGTCGCGCTTCTCGACAACGTGCAGGTACATGTCCTTGTCGGGCTGTTCCATGGGGCCGAAGTTACGATCTCCCTTGGCATCGGTTACGCTCGCGTTGGCCACAAAATCGTTTTTCTGCATGTACTTTAGGAATTCGGTGAAGTGTTTATTGTACTGGGTCCCGTACTTCTTGTCAGCATCGAAAGTCGCCACCGCCAGGGCACACATGCAGTCCTGGCCTGTACACCTCTGAAAACAGGTGCCGACCCTCTGCCCCAGCTTACGGTTGATCTTGACACGGGCAACCAGGTCTTCTACGGATGTGGGGGGGTTGTTGAAGCGGTTGATCGGTTCGTTGATCAGCTTACTCCGGGTTACGATCAGATCGCGGAACTCAGGATCCTCTGCCAGCTCATATGTGGCCCCGGTGGCATCGATTCCGGCCCGAAGGCGCGGGTTGTCCACCACGTTTCCCACCTTTTCTCCAAACATGTAAACCGTCGGTTTGAGCTTCCGCAGAGACTCGACATATTGCTCCTTTGTCATCAACCCCATATGCTTTCTCCCTTATACTGTGATACGTTCAAACTTTCTGTTTTTCCGCCACCCGGGCACCGCAATCAAAGGCTTCCAGGTTCAGTTTGCTCTTCCCGCGGGGCACGAGATCAGCGATGGCCTTCTCCAAAGCCTCCCGGCTCACAATACTGGTCGCCTGCCAGAGTGCGCCGAGCATGATCATGTTGGCTACTACAGGGGCCTTAAATTCATTCCGGGAGAGGGAGGTCGCCGGTACCCTGATGACTCGCTCGATCCCTGTAGGGGGCTCGGGAATCATATCACTGTCGATGATCAGAAGTCCTTTGGGCTTGAGCACTTTCGCAAAACGATTGATGGCGTCCTGGGCCTGGGCTACCAGAATATCCGGGGTGGTCACACGGGGAAAGTTCACCGGCCCATCCGATACGATCACCCAAGTCGCGGCGAATCCCCCTCTGAGTTCGGATGAGTAAGCCTGAGTCTGTACGGCAAACTTCTTGTCGTATGTTACGGCGGCGGTCCCCAGAATAACCCCGGCTAGGATCGATCCCTGACCTCCCAAGCCTGCGATGTTGACATCCGTCTGAGCCATTATTTATTACCTCCAGTCGGTTCCTTCAGCGCGGCAGCTATTGAGAAGATCAATTCGGGCTTGTCCAGGTTGACGAACTCCCCTTCGACGATTTTGCCCTGGAGCTCCACAGCATCCATCTTGGCCGCCTTCTCGATACGGATGCCGTTCTGCTTGTAGTGCTTCAGCATGTTTACGGCGCTGCCCTGCTTGGAGACCCGGCCGAACTGGACCGGACATTGCGTGATCGCCTCGATCATGGCAAAACCCTTTTTCTCGATGCCCTTCTTGATCGACTTGGTCATCTGCCGCGGATGGTAGGTTGTCCAGCGGGCCACATAAGAAGCCCCCGCTGACTTGACGAGCGTGGAGATATCAAATTCGTGCTCTGCGTTGCCGTAGGGGCTGGTGACGGTGGTCATACCATAGGGGGTGGTCGGGGCGGTCTGCCCCCCTGTCATGCCGTAGATGCTGTTGTTGACCAGGATCACGGTCATATCTATGTTGCGTCGGGCGGCGTGGATCAGGTGATTTCCGCCGATGGCGCTCAGGTCACCGTCACCGCTGACAACGACCACATGTTTGTCCGGAAGTCCCATCTTCACGCCCGTGGCGAAGGCGATCGGCCGGCCGTGGGTCGTGTGCAGGGTGTCTACGTTGAGCAGGGGACTGGGAATCCAAGCCGAACAGCCGATGCCGGACACGAAGACAAAATCGTCCATGGCAAGACCCAATTCATCGATCGCCCGCAGGAGGGCTTGGGTGATGATACCGGCGCCACAACCCGGGCAGAAGGTCGTCTTCTTAACCTGCGGCCGCATGTATTTTCTCAGTGGATGGTTTTGTTCGCTCATTTCATTATCTCCCTGATCCTGGCCAGTATATACTGCGGATCATGGATCTGGCCCAGAACTTGCGGTCCGAGAAAATCGATCTTGCAGGCGTGGGCCGATTCAGCCTTGATATACGGATACATCTGGCCTGTGTTATTCTCCAGGACGAGAAGGAAATTGGCGGATTCCGCCGCCGCCCTCACCTCTTTGTCGGGGAACGGCCATGCCGTCTTGAGACGTAGTGTTCCGACCTTGAGGCCGGCGGCGCGGGCCATTGCGGCCGCCTGCCGGGAAGATCGAGAAACCGAGCCGTATGAAATCAGGACCAGCTCGGCTCCTTCATAATCGGCCTCTACCTCCACGATCCGATCCCGCTTGCTGAGGATCTTCTGGATGGGCATCATGATATACCGATGCATCACATCGGGATCGTGCAGGTTCCTCATCCCGTACTCGTCGTGACAGGAGCTGGTCACATGCGCCTTGAATCCACGTCCAAAGACAGGCATAGGGGCCACGTCCGGATCAAGAAAATCGCGTCGCGTCAACGGTTCGCCGCCCTGGGTAATCTTGCGATTGATGAGCTTGATCTGGCTTCCATCGGGAATGACGACACGTTCTCTCATGTGCCCGACAAAACCCTCAGCCATCACAAAGACCGGCACGCGGTATTCCTCCGCCAGATTGAAGGCATGAACTGTCATGTCAAACATTTCTTGCGGGCTTTCCGGACATATGGCGATGATCTGGTAATCGCCGTGAGAACCGCGAGCGACCTGTAGCATGTCGCCGGCCATGCCGATCGCCGGAACACCCGTGGAGGGTCCCAACCGCTGAACATCGACGATAACCAGGGGTGTCTCCGTGGCTACGGCCAGACCAATATTCTCCTGCATCAGGCTGATACCCGGTCCCGATGTTACGGTAAAAGATTTTAATCCAGCCCATGACGCGCCGATTGCGGCGCAAATCGCGCTGATCTCATCCTCTGTCTGCAGAAGGGTTCCGCCCGCCTTGGGCAGTTGCTTGGCCAGTGCATTAAACACCTCGCTGGCCGGGGTGATCGGGTAGCCGGCGGCAAACCCGCATCCGGCGGCGATGACCCCTTCCGCACAAGCCTCATTGCCCATCATGAAATGAGTACCTGTATTAATTCGTTTTGCCTCACCCATCATATTATTCCTCTGTTCCGTCTGCGCTGCCACCCTCAACCACAATTGCAAAATCAGGGCAATAAATCATACAGTTACCGCAAGCCGTGCATTTCTCCTGGTCCGGAGGTAGCGGCGGCAGGTAACCGGCTTCGTTCATCGTCTCGGATGCAACGAACAGAGACTTGGGACAGACAAAGGCGCAAATTGCACAATCTTCCATCCCTTTGCATGACTGAGGAAGCATGGTCACTTTCTGCATATAAACTCCTGGTCTCATAAGATATTCAGTGGCCAATCAACAGGCCTCCGGAACAGGAAACTCCGGGTTTCGCCCCTCCAGTACAGCCAAAACGTCTCGCGCCACCATGCTCATCTGGCACATACTCTCGTTGGTATGGGCGGCCATGTGCGGAGTCCCCAGAAAATTGTCCACAGTAAAGAGCGGATTCTGTGCGGGCGTGGGCTCCTCTTCAAATACATCCGTGCCAGCGGCGGCGATCCTCCCGGTCCTGAGCGCATCCAGAACGTCGGTTTCTTTCCAGACAGGTCCGCGGGCTATGTTGACCAGAATCGCCGAGGATTTCATTTGACGGATGAGCTCGGCGTTGATGCAGCCGCGCGTTCCCGGCAGCAGGGGCAGATTAATGGAAATGAAATCGGCCTGTCGGCAGACCTCCTCCATATCGGCCCGAACCGCCTTGAGTTCGGCTTCGACTTCGGGATAGTTGATTATATCGTAATAGACCACCGGCATGGAAAAACCGTAATGGCAGATGCGGGCGGTCTGCTGGCCGATTCGCCCGAATCCGAGGACCCCTAAGGTCTTGCCCCACAGCTCCGTCCCGATCAGGTCGTACCGTGCTTTCCAGTTTCCTTGACGCACGGCGACGTCACCCTGTTTTATCTTTTTGGCCAGCATCAGGGCAAGGGCGACGAAATGCTCAGCCACGCTTTCAGTATTGGCCGTCGGGACATACACCACCTTGACACCGCGTTCCTTGGCCGCCACAAGGTCTATGCCGTCGAGCCCCACACCGTGCCGTCCGATGACCTTGAGCCTCCCGGCGGCGTCGATAACCGCCCGGGACACAGCTCCATTGGCCCGGATTATGATGGCGTCCACGTCGCCAACCAGGGAAATCAAGTGCGATTCCTCAAATGATTTAGCGTAGATGACGTTGCATTTCTCCTCCAGCAATTTCGTTCCTTCCGCATGCATTGCCTCATAAAGAAGTACTTTGAATCGCGAAGTCATCCGTCAGCATCCTCCCTCTTCCCCCTGACTGGAGGGACGCTTTTGAGTTTACCAACAAACAAGATACGAAATATTCAACCTAGTTAAACCAATGCCGCAGATGCAGGGAAATGTCTGTCCGTAATGGATAGTAAGAAAATGAATGGAACCTCATTTCATTACGGACAGACAATGTTTGCCTTTTACTTCGTCGCTACCAGCGCTGCGGTCAAAAGATCCACAAACTCCGCAACATTGGGTGGAAGCCTTCCGGTTACCAAATTTCCATCCCATGTTGCAGCCCAGTCAAAACTATATGTGCCACCCATGATCGTGACAGGATCTTCAGCGATGAGCCATGCGGTGACCTTTTTGCCCTTTACTAAGTCTGCGGTAGCCGCAACCACTGGGCCGTGGCAAATGACGGCAACGATTTTCCCGGCCTTAGAGAAATCCTTCATGAACGCGACAGGCACTCCCGTTTCAACCATCTGCCAAGGACTGAATGCGCCAGGAGTCCACAGAGCGTCATAATCCGCCACCTTAAGATACTTTGAGTCAACGATTTGGTAATCTTTCATCGGAATTTCCTGGAAAGGAATCGTCACACCAAATTGCCCCGTTCTTACATCCTCTTGCCAGTGTGACCCACGTGCTTTATACGTGTAAGGGAACAATCCGACAGTAATCGCTGCCCCTCTGTACATCAATTCAAGTACCGGCCCACAAAGTTCGATATCTTCAAAATCTTCAGTTACCATAGCCAAAATTCTTTTGCCTTTGAGAACGCCTTTGTCCATATCGACAAATTTCGGGTCGAAGACCTTGCACAATGCCCTCAGGACAGCAGGTGAATCGATGGTACTCTGGGCGGTGATGAGCTTGCCGTCCGTCACAACGGAGGAAGTGCCCGTGAAGTGCGCAATCCTTTTCAGCATGTAGTCGGCAGATGCCCCACCGGTCACATTTTTACCATTTACGATCTTCAGTTTGATCAGTGGCAGAATCCCGCCGCCGATAGCGGCTACGGGAACTCCCCTGTCAGCAACCCCCTTGATAAATTTTAGCGCCACATCGTCGGGATACAGGACATCGCCGGAGTTATCCCCGAGAATGATCATCGCATCATAATCTTGAGGCTTGGCAACGGGATAATCTTTTGCAAGACCTTCGCCTGGTTTCATCACGGCGGGGAACAATGCTCTCCCACCATTCATTCCCTGGCCGTTGAAACCGCCGCTCAAATTCAAGCCCCACATGCCTAGAGGTTCCGTCGGAATACCGATCATCGGCGTGGGGCATTTCCAGAGGTGATTGTTGTCCATCACAAACTGAACCTTTCCGCCAAACTCGCCGATATAACTCACAAAGTAGTAGGCCTGCCAATCACTGAAGTCAGAGGCAACCACCAAGGCGATTGTTTTCCCGGCCAGAGGTCCGTTCTTTTTAACCTCTTTTTGAAAAGGTTGCTTATAGAGATATGCAGTTCCATCCTTCTCGATGTTGGCACCTTTTGCCCTGATGACCTTCAGATAGGGTGAGTCTGCCGCCAAGGCAAAGGATGCACATCCAAAACAAATGATACTGGCTACAAGAACTATTCGCATTAACTGATTCATAGTTTTTTCTCCTTGCCAGTGCGAGTGTTGTTGAAACAATAAATGAAGTAATGTCTCCTCGTTATGCCGTATTCTACAGTGCTTACGTCATTTAACTTTTACCACCCCCTTTCCCATAAGGCTGATCGGTTATCTGAAAAAGACCACCCGCAGTGCCGTTCAGGCGTGCGCCCGTTCGTCCAGTCGGCGCTGACGTGCTTCCTTGATATGGTTGTGGGCGCCAGGGTAGTGTGCCTTCATCTCTTCGGTCGCCAGCAAATTAGCCGCCGTGTCGGATAACATCACCCCGCCGGTCTCCAGTACGAAGCCCCGGTTGCCAATCAAGACTGCCATCCGCGCATTCTGTTCCACCAGCAAAATGGTTGTGCCCGCCCTGTTGGCACTTCGGATGGAGTCCGCATTACGCACTCGCAGGTTGAAACAGGGAATCAGTGGTGTACGCAAGCATAAGCCCCTCGGGGCTTATCACTCATGTCCCAATACACCGTTTTCCACTCGAGGTACTCGTCAATCGCGATCGACCCCTGCTCACGGCCGATGCCGCTTTGGCGCATCCCACCGTAAGGCGCCTGCAGATAAGACTTATGAATGTCGTTGATCCAGACGGATCCCGCTTCGAGCCGATGCATCGCCTGGTAACAGCGGATACGGTCATCGCTGTAAAAATAGGCGCTCAAACCATAGGGGGTATTGTTGGCCAGATCAAACGCGGATTCCAGATCGCCATCAACCGTTTGGATACCGAGGACGGGGCCGAAGGTCTCTTCGCTCATCACACGCATCGTTGGATTGCAGTTCGAAAGGACCGTTGGAGCATAGAAGAACCCACCCCCATATTCGATACCCGCCGGCTTCCCTCCGCCGCATTCCAGCTTCGCACCCTTAGCCTTTGCGTCCTGGACGTGGCTGTCCACCCATTCCCATTGCTGAGCGTTGATCAGCGGCCCGATATCCACTCCTACTTTCATGCCATCCCCAACGATCACCCGTTTGGCAAGCACGGTGATTTTTTTGACTAACTCGTTGACAATGTCACGGTGCACATACAGGCGGTTCACACGATTGCAAACCTGGCCCGAAGCACGAAACGCTTGAAAGACGACCCCATCGGCAACCCGATCCAGATCGAAGTCGTTCCACACGATGCCTGCACACTGTCCGCCCAGTTCAAGCGTCACACGTTTGATCTCTTTTGCAGCGAGTGCCATCACCCGCTTGCCCCCATCAAGACCGCCTGTCAGCGACACCTTCCGGACGATGGGATGTTCTGTCAGCATCTCTCCGACGGTTCCCCCCGGGCCCGTGATAACATTCCATACCCCGGGCGGCAGACCCGCTTCGGCGGCGATACTGGCCGTCAGCGTTGTGGCCAACGGTGTTTCGGAAGACGGCTTGGATACCACCGTACACCCAGCTGCCAGTGCAGGCCCGATCATGCGTGACAGCAAGAAAAGCGGATCGTTCCAAGGGGCTATGGCTGCAACGACACCTATCGGTTGGCGCATCACCAGGACCAGACGATCCACATCATCCGAGTCCACCAGTTTGCCCTCTATACGGCGTGCCTCTTCCGCATAGAACTGGATCAGAGCACAAAATCCCAGCACTTCGCCCTTGGCATTGGCAAGCGTTTTACCCTGTTCACGTGTCAGGAGCCCGGCGATCTCGTCGGCTCGGGTACGGACGGCCTGACTCACGTTCATTATAATCTGTCCGCGCATTGCTCCGGGCGTCTTGCGCCAGCCGAGAAACGCCGCCTGCGAGGAACGGCATGCGGCGTCTATATCAGCCTCAGTTGCAACCGGCACTGTGCCAACTAACTCTTCATTCGAAGGGTTGCGCACTTCAAGCCGGTTCGTTCCGGAACCTTTAACAAATCGACCATCGATGACCATATCGTATTGGTTTGTCATAATCCCTCCATTTTAGGATCAGCTTCATCTCATACGGGATATCCATCAAACGCTCGCGCTGGTCGGCGGATAAATGATGTCCTCCGGCTTGAACATAACTCCCCTATTGGTGTTTCATTTCCTTGATCACAGTTTCCGCTTTGTCGACCCAGTCGAAACGTGGATCTATCGCAACTTTGTAAGCTTTATCTCCACCGGCAAGCACCCATAGGTAGCAAAGCGTGGTTCCCGGCGCGGCAACCGTGGGATGGTAACTGTTCGGGAAAACCATTACATCATCGTTGCCGATCATATGTGCCTGCGCCTGATGATCGCTGTAAATGAGCTGTACCGCGTAACCGTTCGCTGGTCGTGTTTTGTAGAAATAGAATTCCTCGAGATAATTTTCTTTTTCGGATATTTCATCGTGTTTGTGCGGGGGAATGCCCGACCAGTTACCAGTCGGGTTTAGCGTCTCGCCGACGATGAGGCGTTGACTGATTGGCGAGCCAGGTGGAATGATCAGCCGCACGTCGCGCCGCCAATTGGCTACCCCGACAGACATTATCTTGACATCGCTTGGTTTGATGAGGACGGGCGGGAGGTCCGTTTCACACGGCGCCTCAACAAGCGCCATTTCCAGGCTGCTCTCCGCTGTGACGCTCACCTCACTCATGCGAGGCACATAGACGGCAGTACTTGGCCCGTTGAAGATATTGTCCCGTTCACCCAATCTCTCCCACTTGAATTCCCTGCCGCTGTTGACCGACACCGTGCATCGCCCGCTCAAGATGACCAACGCCGCTTCTTTGTCTCCTAAGTTTCCCTGCCAACCTTCTCCGGTATCCAGGTGCAGAATTTCCAAACCCAACCAATGAATATCCTTTTGCCCCGGTTGAAAGACAGATTGATGGCCTTTTGCCGTCGCCGCGCTGAAAAGTTTGCTTGAAACTCTGTCGGATGTACTCATCAGAGAATTCCTTTCAAAAAAATGTTCATAGTGTCGGGATCATTTCTCTATTAAAAAGTTCTCATCCTGAAATATCCTCACCTTCCCCTCATGATTTTGCGCCGGCTTACTCGTTTCCCGTCTTCTCTTGCTCGGTGGAGTGCCGCCTTTGAGAACATGACTTTGGCGCCCCATGTAGTTTTCTCCATCTCGCTTCGCCGCCCTGCCGGTTGCAACGATTTTCAAGTCTTCCTGACCACGGGAGACGGTGATCCTGCATCGAAGTCTAATTCTGGTCGGTGCAGGACCGCTCCTTGACGATCCCTCTACGGGCGATGCCTTTTAGTTGTGCCATGTAACTGTTCTTGGAAAAAAGCAGATGCTCTATCACAAGCTTCTCGAAGGGCTCAGCATCCCGGCGTTCAAGTGCAGCGATCATGGCCCTGTGCTCAGAAATGGAGTGCTTTATTCGATTCGGCAAAGACCAGGCGTTAAATTTCACCATGTGGACCTTCGTTCCAAGGTGGTCGATCATCTCATTGAGGTGGCTGTTTCCGGAAGCCTGGAACAGCGCCCGGTGAAACTCATTGTCCTTTTCGATCATCTGGTCTGTTTTCTTGGACAGGTGCTTTTCCAATTCCTTACAGAGCTTTTTCAACCGTTGGATCTCTATGCGTGTGATATTCTCCACCACAAGGCGGGCTGCGACCGCCTCAAGTTTCTGGCGCAGGAAAAAAATGTCTTCCACCTCCTCTGCCGAGAGGTCCACGACAATGGCCCCGCGGTAAGGAGTGATCCTCACCAAGCCTTTTCCCTCCAACATTTTCAGGACTTCCCTGATTATCGTGCGACTGACATCAAAGTGCGCCAGCAAGTCTCGTTCTACCAGGCGTTCTCGAGGCTTAAAATGGCCTGAGAGTATTACATTTTCCAATTTACGAAGCACAAGCGCCGAACTTACGCTTGCCGTGGAGACCTCGTCCTTACCGTTATCTGCGCCCATTCGTTATCAATTCCCTCCGTCCGGCAGAAAATTGTCCGAAAATCTATGGCTGATGCTGACCACGAATAACCCGGCGAGAATCAAGTCTAAAACGCTCTTCGTGGTCGCCTGCTCCATTTTGATAGACAAAATGGTATGCCATCTGGTAGATACTGTCAAACATTTTGTTTGCAGCTTCCGAGCCTAAACTCTGATCCACCCGGAAATCCCAGGATAGCGGGCGCAGTCTCCTTATAATGGGCAGGTCTCACGCCTCCTTGGGCTTCAGTCTTTCGTAGCTATTGAAAACGTAGAGCAGACCGCCAAGAATGGCAACGACAATGCAGACCGCAAAGGCGCCATTGAAGCCATACTTGGACGCGGCAAGATAGCCGGTGACCATCGGCGCGAGGAGAGCACCGAAGTTGCCGACAAAATTGATGATACTCCCGACGCCACCGGCTTGGCCGTACGGTGCGAGGTCGCTGGGAATGGCCCAGACGTTGGAAGCGCCAAACGCGAAAATGCCCGCAAAAGCGCTAAGCCAGAAAATAGCCCAGAAGGCTGTATCGGCCTGTATGCACATACAGATGAAGAAGGCCGCGCCGAACATGCTGATTCCCATTCCCGTACGGCGCAGCAGGGTAATGGAAGCGCCCTTTCGATACCATGTGTCAAAGACCTTTCCGCCTGTGAGTTCGAGGCAGACCGCAACGATGTACGGAATGGATGCTGCAACGCCCATTTCTTTCAGAGACAGGCCCCTGGCCTTCATGAGATACGTGGGAATCCAATAGAGAAACACGTTCCAGATATAGAGATAAAAGATATAGGCAACAGAAGCGTTCACGATGACGGGGTATCTGACCAGCTTTGTCATGGGAATGGGCTCGACGTGGACGGTGCCTTCATCTGTGATAATTTCGTCCTGGCGGATGTAGTCCAGCTCGGATTTGGAGATTCTCGGGTGATCGGCAGGCTCATGATAAGCCAGGAGCCACCAGATGGCCCAAACGACGGCCATGGCGCCTGTAACCACGAACGACATTCTCCAGCCCCATGCCGCGATGATGAGGGTCACTATGGGTGGAGCGAAAGCACCCCCGGCCCGCGCTGAACAGTCGTACATGGATGAAGCAAATGTCCGTTCACGTTTCGGGACCCACACTGATACCACTCGGGCATTTGCAGGAAATGCGGGTGCTTCTGTGACACCGAGTCCTATCCGCAGAGCGAGAAAGGAATAATAACCAACGCAAGCTGACACCAACATCGTAACGGTGCCCCAGGCAATTCCGGCGAAGCCCAAGACCTTCTTCGGCCCAAGTTTATTCAGCAGGAATCCCGATGGAAGCATTGCTATGAGGTAGGACCAGAAGAAGGCCGACATAAGTATGCCCATCTGTGCCGTTCCGAGGCCGAACTCTTTCATCAATGTCGGTGTGGCCACGGCAAAGTTGACCCGGTCGATATAGTTAATCATGGTTCCCACTGACATCAAAATGACAAGGTACCACCGAGTACCGGTTTCCAGTCTAGCTGTTGTTATCATGGTATCTAATGAAATTGATTGATTTGCCATATTCATCCCTCCTGACATTTCTTCCTGAATAATGCATCAACTTGACCCCCAACGGGCGCCTCGCGGAGCGTCGAGTATGCCCCTCTTGAAGCTGCTGTTGCTGGAAATCCTAATGAAGCAGGTGATCCGACGGCCTTCGCAAAACTCATAAAGACCGGGACTGGCAAATGCCGTATCCCACCGAAGCCAAAATTGCTTAAACCAAGGCCGGTAGCGGTCAACCAGAGGGGAGATAAGGCTCAAGACGCAATCGGCTGAATGCGCGTTTCCGGCTCTGAGTTTTGTGCCAAGAAGATCCCCGTTGCCGGTGAAGCAAAACGGAGGATGGTACCAGACCTGCTCGAACTAACCGATAAAGGCTGTACCTCCAGCTTTCCGTGAACAGGGTCTTCGGTGGAATCGATATCGATAATGATCCGCCGTTTGTTTCTGCGCCGAAGGAGGGTTTCGGCGGATCAATCGAGAGCATTTTCGAGGGCTTTCAGCCCCTCGCATGTTGCGGGAACCTTGTTCTCGAACCGGCAGAGTGCGGATTGGCCGGCACCGCTTTCATGTTCTTTCCCCTAGGCCCGGAGTGCAGGGTCCACCCTCAGGTGATTGGCGTCATAACAATCCTCATAGCCTGCCGCGACCAGATAAAATCTCTGGGGCAGCAGTTGGAGCATGGAATGATCCGTATGTCGGGGTGATCTCGAATCGTCAATCTGGGACTTCGCGCCGCCGAGGATACTTAATAAAGCGCGGGTCCGCCTCCCTCAATACAAGAAAGCCTGTATCGGAGGTGATCTGTGCCCCCTGAAAATCAATGCTGATGGAGCGGTCGAAATCGGGCCTGACGGTCCCTCTGTGTTTGTCACCCACCGCGCACATGAAGCTTTCCCTCCCACTGACTAATTTGCGACGTAACATCAGATAGTTGGGACAAACACAGTATAATTCTCAGGCATGCTCACGCATAATCCGGGTTTCCAAATCTTCCTCCCCACGGGAGACGGTGGTCTTGCATCGAAGTCTAATTCTAGTCGGTGTGGGACCGCCCCTTTGCGATCCCTTTACGGGCGATGCCTTTTAGTTGAGCCATGTAGCTATTCTTGGAAGAACGGAGATGCTCTGTTACAAGCTTCTCGAAGGCCTCGGAATCCCGGCGTTCAAGTGCAGCGATCATGGCCCTGTGCTCTGAAATGGAGTGCTCTATTCGATTCGGCAAAGACCAGGCGTTAAATTTCACCATGTGGGCCTTCGTGCCAAGGTGATCGATCATCTCATTGAGATGGCTGTTTCCGGACGCCTGGAACAGCGCCCGGTGAAACTCATTGTCCTTTTCGATCATCTGGTCTGTTTTGTTGGACAGGTGTTTTTCCAATTCCTTACAGAGCTTTTTCAGCCGTTGGATCTCTATGCGTGTGATATTCTCCACCACAAGACGGGCTGCGATTGCCTCAAGTTTCTGACGCAGGAAAAAAATTTCTTCCACCTCCTCTGCCGAAAGGTCCACGACTATGGCCCCGCGGTAAGGAGTAATCCTCACCAAGCCTTTTGCCTCCAGCATTTTCAGGACTTCCCGGATTATCGTGCGACTGACATCGAAGTGCGCCAGCAAATCTCGTTCGACCAGGCGTTCTCGAGGTTTAAAATAGCCTGAGAGGATTGCATTTTCCAATTTACGGAGCACAAGCGCCGAACTTACGCTTGCCGTGGAGACCTCGTTCTTACCGGTATCTGCGCCCATTCGTTATCAATTCCCTCCGTCCGGCAGAAAATTGTCCGAAAATCTATGGCTGATGCTGACCACGAATAACCCGGCGACCATCAATGCTAAAACACTCTTCGTGGTCGTCTACTCCATTTTGATATATAAAATGGTATACCATCGTGGAAATTCTGTCAAACATTTTCTTTGTGGCTCCCGAAAACTTAAACTCTCATCCACACGGAAAGCGCAGGATAGCGGACGCAGTCTCCTGTGGCCGCTTCAGGAACGGCATCCGTGATGAATTAACGATCGCTGGCGTGAACTGTCAATTTAAAGTACGGGTTCTTAGTATCGTTGCAGAATACAAATGCTTCCTTTTTAGTATGCCCATGACACGATAATGGGTAAAGTCGGATTGATATTTTTCCCTCCCCTCCAGGAGGAATGGACCGGTCAAAACCGGCCACTGTGCTTCCTCACCCAGGGATGATTTTTTTTATTACCAAAACCCCCGTTCCTGTATTCCTGATCTTAAAAGCATGAATGTAGTCGTTTCCTTCCTTTACTACTCCGAAATCGAAGATCGTCTCTGAAAACTCCACCGTCGGCGTTCCATTTGCTTGCGCGGTGGTAATCTCCTGTGTCCCCGTTCCATTTGTTTGTGCCGCAGCAGTCTCCTGATGTTTAGGCATGCTGCCGGGACTGTCGGAAGTGTGTGCACAATCGAGAGGAACAAAAAAAAACAAAACGACAAGCCCAAAAGTTAATAAATTCTTCATTCATAAGCTCCGTTTGCAAAAAAGGCATCAAGCAGGCAATCCCGTCGTGGACTCTGTCTTAAAGGTTTAACGGGATGCGGCAACTTAGAATACTTACCCGGCTCAGTCAAGCTAAGAGGCACACCGAATTCGACAATCCGGGCAATCGAGCGAGTCTCCATGGGAGGTTTGCATGGAGGCATTCACTCCATCCCTGACCGCGCTCTATCCTTGCCTCTGGAGATCCGGTGCGCTATATCTTGCCTTACCTCCCAAAGCTTCCATCGAATTTTCAGAATTCATTCGGTGAAAGAAGAGCATCGGCGTATGGGAGGGGGCCACAAACGGGGGAACCGATGAGGCTGCCACCTGGAAAGATGGTGACATTCAAGTGTTCCAGCGTTCTGCGGGCCGCAATAATTGTGGATGTTGACCAGGGAATACAGAAGTTCGAACTCAACCGGCCCCAGTGATGAACCTGCTAAAATGGTGAGAGCCGAGAAGAGAGATGCCACAATGGCCTTAATCACGGCTCTCGGAGGAGGTATTAGATCCTGGTGATATTGTCGGAAAGAGAACTGAAGGTCTGAAGTAAAATTAACGACTTGGGCCAAAAGCAGAGTGGCCGGGAATTGCTGCTCCAGTCGTTCGGATTCCTCTGTGAATGAGCAGCTAGAGCTTCTTCACTTTGACCGCCGATGGTCCTTTGGCACCCTGCTCAATTTCGAAGCTGACGCGATCGCCTTCCTGGAGGCTTTTGAAACCGGAACCTTCGATGGCGCTATGATGCACAAAGACATCTTTTCCGTCTTCAGCCGTGATAAATCCGTAACCCTTCTTATCGTTGAACCACTTTACAGTACCTTGAGGCATTTTTCTGATTTCCTTTTGAATTGTGTTAGTAGCACGTAAATTTCCCGGCTAACATAGTAAGATAAGGGAGCTGACGCAAGCCAAAAGCGCCTGGATATTTTGAAATGTGCAAGTCCTTATCTCTCCGGGCGTTGCTTTTCAGACTGAATGAATAAAACGTGGAAGCTCTTGATTTCATATCACATTCGCATTTCAACGTTCACCCGCAGGCACAAAAACGGGCACACTCGCCAACTTTTCCCACCAAAAAGGAAAAGGGCTACGGCTAACTGACCGTAACCCTTTGAATTCTATGGTGGCGAGGCTCAGAATCGAACTGAGGACACGAGGATTTTCAGTCCACTGCTCTACCGACTGAGCTACCTCGCCACAACCTATAAATGCTAGCGGAATTGGCCTTGAGTGTCAATCGTTTTTACCTAACTTCGAGCCTCAGGTACGTCTTCGCGTGAGCCATAAAAGAGAGCGTCCTCCATATCGCCCCACAGAAGCTGGATGGCGGAAATGAGAGCGACAGCAGCCGTCTCCAGGCGTAATGTCCTTGGCCCAAGGCTCACCGGCTTGAACCCGGCGCCAATCAACGCAGAACTTTCCACCTTGTCCCAGCCGCCTTCTGGGCCTAGAACGGCCAAAACCCGGTGAATATCCGGTCCCGTTTGGCTCCGTAAATTCCTCAGCCCGTTGCCCGACTCGTGCTCCAGCGCAAATATCTTCAGAGTGTGTTCCGCCGCCCTTTCGTCACCTTCGAATGAGGTTAGAAAATGGCCCAGGTCCTCGAAAATCTCAATTCCAAGCCTTTTTGTCCGGCCGCACTGGCAAATAGCTTCGCTCGCTATTTTTGACCAGCGCTCCTTTTTCTTCTCCGCGGGTTTGCCGCTAAGACCGTATTGGCTTCTCAGAGCGCGGAAAAAAGCCAGGCGCAAAACGCCCATTTCGGCCGCCTGTCTTACAACAAGATCCATCGTATCGGACCGGACGATTCCGATGCCAAGTACGATAGCCATCGGCGATTCGCATGTCGGGCGATCCAGCTTCCCTATCAGGGAGACGCTGACGGTTCCCCGGCGAATTCCAGTGATCACGCATGCCCAAGCCGATCCTTGGCCGTCAAGCAATTCTATTGATTCCCCCACTCTTGCACGCAACACGCCTTCCAACTGGCGCGAAAGACGTGGCGGTAGGTCGAAGACCGGCGTGTCCGAGGCAACTTCCTGCACGAAGAAGCATCTGCGCGTCATTTTTTCCCTACATCCCGAGCAGATCGGAAAAGTACCAGTGGTAGAAAAGCTCGCCCCAAAAGATGTACGATATTGCGCCAAAAGCGAGAAAGGGGCCGAAGGGCAAAGGTGAGCCGAGGCCTTTTCCCGATCGCCACATCAGAGGCAGGGCAACAATCGTGCCCGTAACCGAGGATACCAGGATGGTAAATGTGACTCCCTGCCACCCGATGAAAGCTCCTATCATCCCAAGCAACTTTATATCGCCCCCGCCAAGCCCTTCCTTATGCCTCACCAGCGCATATCCCGCCGCGATCAGGTAGAAAATCCCCGCGCCCAGAATTATCCCCATGAGCGACTCCCGCCAGGATAGCCTGGGCGTAAAGAAGGAGAGCGCCAGCCCCAGCACGATGCCGGGCAGTGACAGAATATCGGGAATTTCCCCGGTATCGAGGTCGATCATGGTGATTATAAGCAGGAGCGAACAGAAGAGGAACTCGATTGCCAGTTGAGGATGAAGTCCATATCGGCGAAAGAGGAGCATCGCCAAAAGGCCGTTTAGCCCTTCTACGAGAGGATATCTAAGAGATATCGAGGCCTTGCAGTGGCGGCACCTGCCGCCCAGCAAAAGATAGCTCACCAACGGTATATTATCATAGGCCGCAATCGCATTTCCACAGGCCGGACACCGGGAAGCCGGCCGTAAAATCGACTGACCTGATGGTAACCGGTAAATGACCACATTGTAAAAGCTGCCAAGGATGCACCCGACTATGAAGGCAATAATCTGACCGCCCATTAACGGGATTGATTCAACCAGGGCCTCACCCATTCTTCACCAGTTCCTGTTCCGGTTCTTCTTTCCTTTTGAACTTACAGGACGGATTAATGCAGAACAGGGTCCCGTCACCCGTTTTCCCCTGTCTGCGAAAAAGAACCGGAGCATTGCATGCCGGGCAGTTTTCCTGAACCGGCTCGCCTTGAAAGAGCATTTTGCACGCCGGATATTTATTGCACCCGTAAAAGCGGCCCCGCCTGCCCGTACGCTCTACCAACTCTCCGCCGCACCCTTCGCGCGGACAGAGGATACCGGAAGAAACGGGCCGGGCATTCCGGCATCCCGGATATCCGGTGCAGGCTAGAAAAGGGCCGTAGCGGCCGCGCTTGAGCGCCATGGGTTTGCCGCATTTTTCGCAGACCTCCCCGGAAAAGGCGGGCTGCTTTTGCTCGATGGGATGAATACGTCCCTTTTCATCCCTTTCATAATCCGAGGTGAACGAACATTGAGGATATCCGCTGCAGGCCAGAAACGGACCGTTGCTGCGGCTCAACCGGATGGTCAGGGGCTTGGAGCAGCGCGGACACTTGAGGTCCGTGGGCCATCCAGCGCTCTTCAGGTTGGCCATTCCTTTGCGGGCGGACTCCAGGGTCTTTGAAAAAGGTCCGTAGAAATCGCTCAGAAGATTCTGAGGGCTGCGTCCGCCATGTTCTATCTCGTCGAGATCTTTTTCCATATTGGCGGTAAACTTCACGTCCACTATGTTCGGAAAATTTGCCGAAACAAGCCCGTTGATCATCACTCCCAGCTCCGTGGGGAGCAGCCGCTGTTTCTGGCGCAAAACATACTCTCTCTCCAGAACAGTGGATATTATCGTCGCGTAAGTGCTTGGCCTTCCGATTCCAAGGTCTTCGAGGGTTTTTATCAGAGCAGCTTCCGTGTATCTTGGCGGAGGTTGCGTAAAATGCTGCTTCGGTTCTATTCCGAGAAGGTCGAGGGGTTGACCCTGAGAGAGGTCCGGGAGTGTCTCGTCGGATTTCCCGTTTTCCGGCTCATCTTTCCCCTCCTCATAGAGGGCCAAAAATCCCTGGAAAACGATCACCGAGCCGATCGCTCTCAGGGTATAATCGCCCGCCGCAACGTCTATCGTAGTTTGATCTATCAGGGCAGGGGCCATCTGACAGGCTACAAACCTTTTCCAGATAAGGGCATAGAGGTTCAACTGCTCTTTGGTGAGGTACTTTGATACGCTTTCCGGGGTACGGCCTACATCCGTAGGCCGAATCGCTTCGTGCGCTCCCTGGGCTGTCCGGCTGGATCTGTAGAAGATCGGTTTTGGAGGCAGGTATTTGTCTCCCCACTTGCTCGAGATAAACTTTCTTGCCTCCTGCACCGCATCCTGGGAAAGCCGGGTCGAATCGGTACGCATATAGGTGATGAGGCCCACAGCGCCATCCTGCCCAATTTCGATTCCTTCATAGAGCCTCTGTGCTACACTCATTGTCTGTTTGGCCGAATAGTGAAATTTCCGGGCGGCGTCCTGCTGGAGAGTGCTGGTAATAAAGGGAGGAGATGAGCTTTTTTGCCGCTGCTTCTTTTCGACCGCGCTGACGCGATAGGTTGCGGAATTGAGCGCTTGCACATGCCGCTCGGCTTCGGCATGCGAGCCGATAGCGCACTTTTTCTTTTTGTAGCGGATAAGCTGGACAGAAAAGGACATTGGACCGGAAGAAGAATCGGGGCGAGGGCTCAACCGGACATCGATTGTCCAGTATTCCTGCTTTTCGAAAGCGTGGATTTCTTCTTCCCGCCCGCAGATCAGCCTCAGGGCAACAGACTGCACCCTTCCTGCGCTTAGACCCGCTCTCACTTTCTCCCACAAAAGAGGCGAGATCATGTACCCGACGAGCCGGTCGAGGATTCGCCTTGCCTGCTGTGCCTCATAAAGCTTTCGGTTAAGTTCGTTCGGCTTTTCAAGTGCTTCCTTGATGGCCTTGCGCGTAAGCTCGTAAAAAAGAACTCTTCGAATCGGTTTTTTCGTGGCGCCGATCTCTTCGGCGATATGCCAGGCGATTGCCTCGCCTTCCCTGTCCGGATCGGGGCCCAGATAGACGGCATCGGCCTTGGAAGCGGCCTTTCTGAGTTCCTCTATTATTTTTTTCTTACCACGCAAAACCTGGTATTGCGGCTTGAATTCTCCATCGAGGTCGATACCCAGCTTATTGCCGGGAAGGTCCTTGACATGGCCGACGCTGGCTTTAACTATGAAGTCCTTGCCCAGATAGCGCTCAAGGGTCCTCGCCTTGGTGGGAGACTCAACAATGAGGAGCGATTTTGACATTCGGAGATTACCTCTCAAAACTTATTATAGTTCAGAAATAAAATATTTCCCCGGCAACTGAGAGACAAGCCCTCTCAGTTCCAGTTCGAGCAGTATGGCGGCGGTATGCTGGACCGGCATATTTGCCTCTTGAGCTATTTCATCAATATGTTTCGGAACTTTGTCCACAATTCTCAAAAGGATTCTTTCCTCCGGACTGTATGACTCCTCGATGAACGGGGAGGACGAAATTGTTTCCTCAGGGCTGTGCGGCTTTTCCACCCCAGCCAGTGCTTTCGCACAGGGGGATCGGGAGGATTGTACCGGACGGATAAGAGGCCGGATTTCTTCCAGAACGTCTTCGACGCATTCAACCAACTTGGCGCCCTGCCTGATAAGCTGGTGCGCACCCTTGCTGCGCATGCTTTGGGCGATCCCCGGGACGGCAAAAACTTCCCGGCCCTGCTCCAGGGCGAAACGTGCGGTTATAAGCGAACCGCTTCTTTCGGCTGCTTCCACTACGACAACGCCGAGAGAAAGGCCGCTGATTATGCGGTTTCTCGATGGGAAATTGCCGGAAGAGGGAGGGACGCCGGGCAGAAATTCAGTCAGCAAGGCTCCGGCCCGAGCTATTTGCTGCCTGAGATCGGCGTTTAGAGACGGATAATTCACATCCAGCCCGCAGCCTAGAACGGCCAATGTCCTGCCCTGGGCCTTGAGCGCTCCACGGTGCGCGGCGGAGTCTATTCCGAGCGCAAGGCCGCTCACGACGGTGAGGCCGCTAAAGGCCAGATCTGAGCTCAATCTTTCAGCAAATATAAGTCCCGCCGGGGAGGCGTACCGCGAGCCGACCACGGCAATGGAAACCAGGTCTCGAGGCAAGAGTGCGCCCGAGGAGAACAAAACGGCCGGAGGGTCCGGGATTTTGACGAGATTTGCGGGATAGTCATCATCACCGATACATATCAGCCGGAAATTCTTGTTTTTAAGGTACGTCCATTCCGTTTGCGGGTCTCTGACAAACTGCTTGGCGGCGAGCGCATGGAGCGGTTTGTCTCGGGCCAGGCCGGTTTCAGATAAGTCCCTGAGTCGTGCGGCAAGGACCCTTTCGGCAGACCCGAAAACCTCCAGAAGGCGCAGGATGGACCTGTTTCCCAGGCCTGGCACCAGCTTGAGACTGAGCCAGGCAATCCGATTGCGCTCCCGTTCGGAAGAAATGGAATGAGAATTGCTTCTATCCTGTATTGATTCGCTCCCGTCAAAAATTTTTTGGGCGGCCATAATCCGTTCGTGCCGAGGCCCGTTCCCGCCAAGGTGGGATCCCGAAGGGTATCAAACTGAACGCCGAACGATGAGAGTCAATTATCGAGCGCCGGTCGCACGCTCAGGATAAGTATATGGCGACGCCGGATTTGTCAAATAATCACGATCAGTTTAAAATGCGAGGTGCGGAAAAACTACACCCGAAAGATTGGCAAATAATGAATCGAGCGCCGCGACCAATAGCCTCAAAGCCCGAACTGCTTTCGCCTGGCGGCAGCCTGGAAAAGCTAAGGATTGCCTTTTTGTACGGCGCCGACGCGGTCTACGCTTCGGGAAAAGATTTCGGGCTGCGTGGTTTTGCTCATAATCTTGACACCGAGGAACTGGCGGAGGCAAGCCTTATCGCTCATAGGCTCGATAAAAAAATCTATGTAGCCGTTAATATTTTTGTTCGCCAGCCGGACCTGAAGAAAATCCCCCCGTATCTCGAATATCTCCAGGAACTGAAGGTCGATGCTCTTATAATATCGGACCCGGGCGTACTGCTGCTTGCACGCAAATATGCTCCTGAAATCCCCATTCATCTTAGCACCCAGGCAAACACGACCAATTCGTCGAGCGTGGAATTCTGGCAAGAGCAGGGAGTGCGCCGGATAAATCTGGCCCGCGAATTGAGTTTTCGAGAAATGGCCGAGATTGCAGGAAAATCTAAGGCCGAAATCGAAATATTCGTCCACGGTGCGATGTGCATGTCCTATTCGGGCCGCTGCCTGATGAGCGCCTTTCTGAATCATCATCCTCGGTCTTTAAAAAAGGCGGGAGAAAAGAATCCCTCGCGCCCCCGAAGAAGTGTGAACCGGAGCGCCAACAGCGGCTTCTGCACTCAACCGTGCCGGTGGTCCTGGGGGCTGGTCGAAGAAAAGCGGCCCGGGGAGTTTTTTTCGGTGCAGCAAGATTCGCGCGGCACTTACGTATTCAATTCAAAGGACCTCTGCCTGCTGGAGGAGATCGGCGCACTGGCGCACCTCGGAATAGACTCGTTCAAAATAGAGGGCCGCATGAAGGGTCCGCTTTATGTGGCCAGCGTAACGCGGGCCTACCGGCAGGCGATCGACCGCTGTGCGGAGCGCCGTACGGTTTACAGAGGACGGAAGGCGGAAGCCGGAGGACGGAAGACGGAGTACGGAGTCGAACCGAACTGGATCGAAGACCTGCAAAAAGTAAGTCACCGCCCCTACACAAAAGGTAATCTGTTCGAGAGTGCACAAGCGCACGAATCCAATGTAGAAACGCGGATTTCATATCTCCAGAGCCACACCCTGGCAGGCCTGGTACGTCCCCGGCCTGATTGCGATTCAATGTCGGCAGACCCGGGGGCCGGGGGGAAAATATACTTTGAGGCCAGATCGAGGCTGGTCCCCGGTCGGAGCCTGGAGTTTCTTTATCCTGACGGGTCGAGTGCTTTTCATTTTCTTGATTCGTTCGAAGACATCAACGGCAATCGCCTCTCGGAAGCTCATCCGAACAGGTGGATCAGGTTCTGCGTTGATTTTCCGGTCTTTGCATTTCAGACGGTGAGAGTCTCAAACAAAATTGAGCCGACGGCGGAGACGGAGTTTGTTGATCTCTGCGAGCCATTGATGTAATACTGTCACCGCATGGCCACTGTCGTTGTTTTGGAGGGGGCTTTGAGTGAACTTGAAAATGTCAAACCGGGGTTCGAGGCAAACGGGTGCCCGACTCTAAAACAGTGCTCGCTGCTGGAAGAAATTGGACTCCTGCGCGAGCGGTGCCGCGAACTCGAGGAGCTTTCCTTCGTCGATGCGCTCACCGGTCTCTATAACTTCCGATATATGCAAAGATCTCTCGCAATAGAGATGGAAAGGACCCGGCGAACCAGGCTCCCGACAGGCCTGGTCATGATCGACCTGGATCATTTCAAAAATGTGAACACCCTCTACGGACATGAATGCGGCAATGCTGTTCTTGCCCAGTTTGGCAAAGTCCTAAAAGAGAGTGTTCGGGTAATGGACGTGCCCTGCCGATATGGGGGTGAAGAATTTGCCCTCATTTTGCCGAGCGCCGCCCTCAGAGAGTCGGTGGCAATCGCAGAGCGGCTGCAGGAAGGCATTCGCCGCAACCAGTTCGCTTTCGGTACGGAGACCGTGCAGATTACCGCCAGTTTCGGCGTAGCCGTTTTCCGTTTCACCGATGAGTCTACAGTGGGCGAATTTCTCAACAAGGCCGACCGGCTTCTGTACGAGGCTAAAAATTTGGGTAGAAACCGGCTATGCGCGGAGGAACCCGGTCCTGTATTCATGTCGGACGAAGTTACAGCCAGCGAGAAGGCGGCATTGTTTTCCTCTGCGGGAGAGAGTGAATAGGCCTCGCCGCGGAGTGAACAAATCGCCGTCATCCATTCTGCCTTCGGGATAGGATCTTTTTCCCCCGGTCTGTGCCCTCCGGTCTCCTTTAGCCGGATGCCCCTTCAGCACTTTCCACTACAGCTTTGTATCTCACATGAACGAAATTTCTGTCGAAATCCACCTCCTCCTTTAGCATGGCGTCTTGTTCTTCTTTGGTAAAATAGACCATACAAGGCAGAAAGAAGTGCCGGTCCTCCTTTTCGATGTGTTTCGGATAGAAATCGACCAGGTAGCGCATGCAGGCAATTATGCGGGAGATGGCTTCCTTTTCTCCCCGGATGTATCGCTCCTTGGCTTCAACCAATTGTCCTACCACTTCCCTTCCTTGGCGGTGCTCGTTGACCAGTTCATCAAGGATTTGTTTCAGCTCAGCCGTAAGAGGCTTGAACTTGAGGTCCCTGAAGAGAATGTCCTCTTCCTTTCCATGGTGGCAACTGTCCGTGTAGGTCCTGATGAAATCCACAGCTACATCCACGAACCCGGGATCTACTTCCCTCTTTTCTTCCATCCGGGTGAGTTGGGCGCCGATCACCCGGATCATCCTCTCGATGAGGCGATGCTCGATCATTAGTGGGGCAACTGGCATCATGATGTTTCCCTCCTTGTATATAATTTTGGCCGGCAAGGCCCGGATATTGGCGCCGGATCAACGCCAGGTAACGCCGAGGTCTTGATTCACCCATTGTGCGTTTGAAAACAGTTTTGCATTCTTCTTTATACCGGCGAAAACATTTTCAGGGTGCAACACAACGCTTCACTATTTTCCTCAGTGCGCGCAAAGGTCTCGTGATGTGCCATGTTGCCGAATTCTTAATCAATTTGGTTGCTTTCTCGGCATCATATATGGAATTGATTTTGGGTTTTCTCTCGGGCGGAAGTCGGCGGCAGCGCCTGATAAAATTACGAATTGGCCTGAAGGATCGCCAGGACCATGAATTCCACAATGTTTCAAACTGGCGGATGCACTGTTCTATGAACGGATCTTTGGCTTGGACATGATGATATCCTTGCAGGAGGCGGACGATACCGCGCAAATCAGGTGACAGAGCTTCCAAATAGGGGCGAGCGCTGCGAAAGACATTGGCGGCAGGGGGAGTTGTCTGAATCAGACTCCCTTGTTGGCACCTGTACCAGAAGAGCCCTTCGGGCACCACCTCAAGATGGGCGCCTCGCAGAACAGCGCGCGCAAAGAACTCGTAGTCCTCAAACCCGACACCGTAATCTTCGGTGAATCCGCCCAACTCTTCGAAAGTCGATCGCCGCACCAGCGCATTAGCATCTCCGAAGCAGTTTTTTACCGCTCCAACGTCTGCCGCTGCGCCCAACGGCAAAGAAACGTGATGCGGAACCTCAAGATAAGACAACGGCGCAGTGTTGCCGTTGAAAAACTTCACCATGCAGGTCAATATGTCGGCCCCGCAATATTCGGCGACTTTCACGAAGGTGGAAATCTCATGTGGTTCGGCGTAGTTATCATCATCCATGAATAGCAGGTACTCGCCATGCGCATGCCTTGCCCCGGTATTGCGGGCTGCGCCAGGGTAGCTGTTTTCCTGCCGAATGATGCGCCACCCTGCAGCCTTAAATTCCGGTTCAATCTGGTCCAGAAAAGCCAGAGCCTCAGGTTGATCGCTTCCGTCATCCACAAGCAGCACTTCAAAATTGGGGTAGTCCTGACTGCGTAAAGACTCTAATGCCTGGGCCAGAAGGTGGGGCCGGTTAAATGTCGAGAGGCACACGCTGACCAGAGGATGGCTTGAAGGCCGGTCACATGTCCCGTTATGCTTGGATTCGGGTAAGGATTGATTTTTTTCGGGTGGTTGATGCCAATCCGTCCATGTCTTTCGGTTCGATTTGAAATCAACTGCCGACCGTGCCGGGCGGACCCCTTCTTCCAGTGCCTGAACAAGCCGCTTAGCCAGATCCCTTGGACGGGGAACGAAACAGGTGCTTTCGCGGTCCTCAGGGGCGATTCCTTCCGGGATTCCACCCACGGCGCTGGCCAGGAAGGGAATTTCCATTCCGCCGCATTCCTGCACCGTATTGGGAAAGTTCTCAGTAAGCGAGGGGATGATTGCAAGCCTTGCGCCTTCCTTCAGGTAAGCCAAAGCCCCATCACGGTCAAGGTCACTTATGATGCGGACCGCAAAAGGCCATTGTCGTGCGCGTTCCAAGATGTATTCCTTGCTGGTCATCCCATCCAGTTTCATATGCTTACCCAAAAATGTCGCCGGTACGGGTGTGACCTTGCCATTTTTGGCAATGAGGTCCAGGGCATCGCAAAACAGAACAAGGCCCTTTCGTATTTCGAGCCTGCCAAAAAAAACCAGTTCTTTGATTTTGACCGTTTCCGGGCCGGCCTCTTCAACTAATTCATCAGGCAGTATGTAGGGTTGTACATATGATCGTGCGGGCAGTTCCCAGCCCTGATCAGCCGCCCAGCAGATCATATACTGACTTGGGCTGACCAGCACATCCGAATAGGCAACGCTTCTCCGCTCCATGAAGTCACGCTCGAGATAATAGACCTCATCACAGAAATCCAGGTCTGCTGTTGTAGTCCACATAGTGGGACCATGAAGGCCAACAACCATGGTGCAGTCCGGGAAAGCCAATCCCTGATGTTTGGCAAGAACACTGTAATACCCAAGCCCCATCCATTCGGGGAAATGAATCACGTCAAAATCTCGCTGCTTCAACCACCGATAAGCTGAATAAGATATGGATGCAACTTCCGAAGCTATTATTGGCGATGGCTCTTCTAGGGGTAAGCGGAGCAATCGGATACCTTTTTTCTTATACGAATCAATTACTGATTCCTCGTTTATTCCCGGTTCACAGCTCGAGAGCAGGTAAAGTATAGTGACCTCATGACCCGCAGCGGCAAGAGCAAAGGCAAGATTGGTATATGCTGTGCCGATTCCCCCATTCCTGACTAACCCGATGATTTCAGGGGTGGCAATGCATATTTTGACGGAACCGAGCGGTTGTCGTTCCCCATCAGTTGCTTTTCCAGAAAGGCCTGGAAAATGTCTGCCCATTGATGATCCTCCGCTTTAGGCTCTGAAATATTTTTTTAGACCCGGCTTTCCTGCCCATTTCCTTCAGGTCGACGCACATCCATTACATTAAAAGCTTTGCTTAGGAAAGAAAACATTAGAACATTTTCATCCGAAAGCACCGGATGAGAGACGCCGGCATTTTCCGTTTAACACCGGGCCTTGTGTGTGTGAGCTCCCTTTGCTGAGATAGACTATAAATAGGTAATTAACTCAAAGAAACCTTCAAAAGGCGCTACGCGCACATTAGTGCGCTACGCGGCACAACCCGGGCCGGCCCACGTTGGATTCTCGACAGCCCGCCCACCCACCCGCGTGGCGGGGCCGGCGGCGGGAGGCCTTTTCGATTGCATAATTGCGGGAAGTTGGGTATCGAAGCGGGGAGCGGAACATTTCGGGAGTGTGGGGATCTGCTCCCGCTCTTCGATATCCTATCTTCGCATTATAGGGCAAATGCATGGAAGAGCAATGGACTGTCCTGAAGGTCGTCCAGTGGACAACGGAATACTTCAAGGGTAAAGGATTCGAGCAGCCAAGGGCCGATGCGGAGGTGCTTCTGGCCCATGCTCTGGGGATGGAACGGGTCCAGCTCTACCTTAACTACGACAAGCCGCTTTCCCCTGAAGAGCTGGCGAGATTCCGGAGTCTCGTTCGCCGCAGGGCCGCTTACGAGCCGACCCAATACATCACCGGAAAGCAGGAATTCTGGTCCTTGGAATTTGAGGTTACACCCGCGGTCCTTATCCCGCGCCCCGAAACCGAAGTGCTGGTGGAAAAGGTGCTTGAGATCGCAGGGAATAAGCCTTCCCTTGTCCTTGACCTAGGTACCGGATCGGGGGCAATAGCGGTCGCAGTAGCCTACGAGCGGAGCGCGATAAGGATCATTGCAGCGGATAAATCATGGCCCGCGATTGAAGTCGCACGAAAAAACGCCCTAAGAAACGGGGTCGCCGAAAGGATTAGCTTCGTTGTCATGGACCTTTTCGAGGCGTTTGAATCCCGGCCTCTTTTCGATTTAATCGTGTCCAATCCCCCTTATGTATCGGACGAGGAACTTCTTGACCTCGCACCCGAAATCGCCAATTATGAACCCCGTTGCGCGCTCCGAGGCGGAGGAAAGCTGGGCCTGGCCCTGATTCGAAAGATTCTCGAGCGGTTTCATTCCCATTTGAAACCGGAGGGATCTTTTCTTATGGAAATCGGACTGGGGCAGGCGGAAATCCTTGAAGCGGGGTTGCCATCGTACTTAGCCGGAAGATTCGAATTCATCGAGGACTACTCAGGCATAAAACGTGTCCTGCACGTCCGTGGCAAAGGGGTTTAGTTGATGGATAGACTGGTCATCGAAGGAGGGTCCCCCCTGAATGGTGAAGTGCAGATCAGCGGGGCTAAAAACTGCGCTTTGCCTCTCATGGCCGCGACTCTTATCGCAAGCGGAAGGCACAGCTTCAGCAACGTGCCTCACCTGCGCGATATACGGACGATGCAGTCCCTGCTCGCGCATATGGGAGCGGCCTCCCAGCATAATCACATTCTTCAGATAGACACTTCGGACATTCACACGCTCGAGGCCCCATACGATCTGGTCAAGACGATGCGTGCTTCAGTTCTTGTGCTCGGACCAATGCTGGCCCGCTATCGCCGTGCGCGCATTTCTCTTCCGGGCGGGTGCGCCATTGGGGCGCGGCCCATAAATCTGCACCTCAAAGCCCTCGAACAGATGGGCGTAGAAGTCGACCTTGAGCACGGCTATGTTGTGGGGAGGGCAAAAAGACTGAGGGGTGCGGTCATCACCTTCGAGCAGGTAACGGTAACAGGGACCGAAAACATCATGATGGCCGCCTGTCTGGCCGATGGGGTTACGGTCTTGAAGAACTCGGCGCGCGAGCCGGAAGTAGTGGCGCTTGCAGACTATCTGAAGCGGATGGGAGCACAGATCGAAGGCGCCGGCACAGATGAAATCACCGTCGTAGGAGTTCGCGAACTCACCCCGTCAAGTTGCGAGGTAATTCCCGACAGGATCGAAGCCGGCACATACCTTGTAGCCGCCGGAATTACGGGAGGCACACTGAAGCTCAAGGGGTGCAGGCCGGACCATCTCCAGGCGATAGTTCAAAAACTGAGCGAGGCGGGGCTTTCTATCGAGAGCGATGGGGACTTTATCGAGGTGCGCCGCAAAGGCAAGATACGCAGCGTCAACATTGAAACACAGCCCTTCCCGGGCTTTCCGACAGACATGCAGGCCCAGTTCATGGCGCTCATGGCCCTTGGAAGCGGGGTCAGCCTGATAAAGGAGCGCATATTCGAGAACAGGTTCATGCACGTACTTGAATTGCAGCGCATGGGCGCCGATATCGATCTCGACGGCAGGACCGCCATCGTGCGCGGGGTCAGGAAACTCTCCGGAGCACCCGTTATGGCAACGGACCTTCGGGCTTCGGCCTCACTTGTCCTTGGCGCACTGGCAGCCGAAGGGGTTAGTGAAATTACCAGGATTTATCATCTGGACCGCGGTTACGAGGCAATAGAGAAAAAACTTTCCGCTGTTGGGGCGAAAATCGAGCGAGTGAGCGGGTGAAGGCTTTGATCCGCGCGGGACTCGATCCGGGATCCGGGCCAGGGCTTTGCTTGCGAGATTTCCGTCCCGGTCGACACCCATCACACGGTAACCTCACTCATGACAGGTAAATGCAAATGGGAGCGCGTAAATCCGGTTGGAAACCCATCGATCTCAGCAGGCTAAAAATGACCAGCCTCCATGATCGGCAAAGTAAGGTATCGGTTGCTGATTTCGCGCATCCGGCGGCGCATCAAAGTTCATTTCGGCAGTTTATGGATTCTCTCCCCTCCATACTGGCCGCCGAAGATCTCCGAAAGGCAACCTATGCCATATCCGAAGCAGTCAGAAACGAAAAAACGGTCATTTTGGGAATGGGGGCTCACCCCATAAAAGTCGGACTCAATCCCATAATCATCTATGCAATCGAGCGGGGCCTTCTTTCCGGGATCGCCATGAACGGTGCTGGAATCATTCATGATGTGGAAATCGCTTTGGCCGGGAAGACCTCGGAAGACGTTGCGGCGCATCTTGGGAGCGGCGAATTCGGGATGGCCCGCGAAACGGCTGAATTCATCCACCGGGCTGTTTTGAAGGCATATTCCGAACGTACGGAAGGCCTTGGGAAAGCAGTTGGCAAGGCGCTGCTCATGGAAAGAACGCCCTATAGCGATGCGAGCCTGCTGGCGGCCGCCGCCCGATGTAATCTGCCCGTAACCGTCCACGTGGCAATCGGGACCGACATCATACACATGCATCCGGAAATGGACGGCGCAGCAATGGGAGCGCTGAGCCAATTTGACTTCCGTCTGTTTTGCGGGCTTGTTTCCACCTTGCAGCACGGGGTTTTCATAAACCTGGGATCAGCCGTGGTAATCCCGGAAGTCTTTCTCAAGGCTGTCAGCGCTGCCAAAAACATGGGCTTCCCACTCGACGGGCTCACCACCATAAACATGGATTTCCTGCGGCACTACAGGCCGCTTACCAGTGTCGTACAAAGGCCCACCGTGGATGGCGGCCTCGGTATAAATCTTACGGGCCACCATGAAATAATGTTTCCGCTGTTGATAGCGGCGGTCTTGGAGGAGATTGGGAGCGTGGAGCAAGAATCATGAAGCAAGACTCGGAAAACTGACTAGGGACGCTTGCGCTCTCAAGGCTGTCCATGAGGGCGATCTTATTGAGTTGGACCTTACCCGCTGAGATGTTATTCTTATTGGTCTTTTATAAAGTGAGGGCTTAACTGGAGGGTCAAAATGCCGATATACGAATACGAGTGCTGCAACTGTTGTGAGTGTTTCGAAAGACTTGTTTTCAGCAGTGATGAGGCGGAGGCGGTAAGGTGCCCGAAGTGCGAATCTTCTGATGTCCATAAGATGATGTCGGTTTGCGGCTTCAAGAGCGGCGGGGACAAGGGGGCGGCCAGCAGTCGCGTTGGCGCGGCGGCATCCGGATGTTCGGCATGTGCGGGCGGAAGCTGCAGCACCTGCCATTAAAGGTTGAAAAAGAGGAAACATTTTTGACAAAGGAACTGATCCGGATTGCGACTCGCGGCAGTATGCTGGCCCTTCAACAGAGCGGGATCATAAAAGCGGCCATGGAGAAGCTGTGGCCTGAAATCGGGTTTGAACTTCAAATCATAAAGACAACCGGTGACAAAATTACCGACGTTCCTCTGGCAAAGGTTGGCGGCAAGGGGCTTTTCGTCAAGGAAATAGAGGATGCCCTGGCCAACGGATCTGCTGACATGGCGGTGCACAGCATGAAAGACGTTCCCGCTGTTTTGCCCGCCGGCCTTGAGATAGTCGCCATTCCTGAGCGCGATGACCCGCGCGACGCTCTGATTATAAGAAAAGGCAAAACAATCGGCGATCTGTGTCATGGAGCGCTCATCGGCACCAGCAGCCTTCGCCGGGGCGCGCAGATACGAGCAATGCGCCCTGATTTTGTAGTCCGCAATCTTCGCGGGAATCTGGATACGCGCCTCCGAAAGCTTGATGAGGGAGGATTTGACGCAATCCTGCTTGCTGCGGCCGGTCTCAAGCGGATGGGCTGGCAGGACAGGGTTACGATGTATATGGACCCGGTGGAATTCATACCAGCCATAGGGCAGGGTGCGCTGGGAATCGAGGCGAGGTCCGCAGACCACAGAATGCGTCGTTTTCTTGCGCCTCTAAACCACGCCGAAACCGCCATCGCCGTTCGATCAGAACGCAGCCTGCTAAAAGAACTCGAAGGCGGCTGCCAGGTTCCCATTGGCGGCTATGCGCGCATTGCCGGAAAAATTGTGGAACTATCGGGTCTTGTCGCATCGCTCGACGGCGTGCAATTGTTTCGGGCGGTTGGCACTGCACCCTTGCAAGATGCCGAAGCGCTGGGGAAAAGAGTTGCCGTGGAATTGCTCGATCTTGGTGCAAAGAAAATACTCGATGAGGTTTACAGGTCGGCTGCCTGCGAAACGGGCAGGAGGGCCTGACGGATTACGAAAAATGAAAGACGTATTGCATCTTGAACCGAATACTGACATCCCTAGGGACAACTCGTATATCATCTCATATCCATATATCCTTGCCCATTTTCAGGGTATTAAGGTGTTTTCGGAGAGAGACTTCGTTTGCGCGGCTCATATCGTATACGGATGGATGCCAACTATGCTCGATTTGAATCCTGACAGGATGTCGATTGGTCTCCGGCACGGTGCAGAGTTATTGACAGAGGCAAAGAATAACGGGCGACTTCGTGATGCCGACATAGAACTACTTGCAAAACTGGTCAACCACTCCTTGGTCGGTGCCTCAAAACTACTCCACTTCACGGTCCCGAGTGCATTTGCAATTTGGGACTCAAGGGTCTATTCGTTTGTTTTTGAGGAACCAGCCCACAATTATCGAGTGAACCAGTTGCGTAAGTATCGCGAGTACATGTCAAGGCTGAAACAGATCAGCAGCAGCCCTGGTTTTGAAGCGTTCCATGAATCAGTGAAAATAAAAGTTGGGTATGAGATAAGTGCGTTGCGCGCTATTGAATTAGTCATGTTTCTTAACAGTCGGACCGATTAAACCGTTGCCCAGCCAAGAGAATGCAGTGAAAAAAGGCAAAGTCTATCTCGTGGGCGCCGGACCGGGAGACCCCGGTCTTCTGACGATCAGAGGCAAGGAAGTCCTCGAGAAGGCCGAAGTGGTCATTTTCGATTACCTGGCCAATGAGGAATTGCTCAAATTTGCCCCACCCGGCGCCGAGCGCATCTACGTCGGTAAAAAAGGCGGCGATCATACCCTTGGCCAGGAGGCAATAAACGCGCTACTGGTCGAAAAGGGGCGCGAAAATGTGGTCGTGCGGCTCAAAGGCGGGGACCCTTTCATTTTCGGCCGAGGCGGCGAGGAGGCACAGGCGCTGGTCAAAAACGGTATTGCGTTCGAAGTCGTACCCGGGATTTCCGCTGCCGCTGCAGTTCCGGCCTATGCGGGCATACCGCTTTCACACCGGGATTTTACGTCGACTATCGCCTTCATTACGGGGCATGAGAGAGCGGACAAAGACGAGCACAAATCCAAAATCGCATGGGACAAGATATCGACTGGAGCGGGAACGCTGGTTTTTTTCATGGGCGTCAAGAGCCTGCCTGAAATCTGCCGAAATCTTGTCAAATACGGCCGGCCGGCCGGCACACCTGTGGCCCTGATTCGCTGGGGCACCACTCCGATGCAGCAAACAGTCACCGGCACGCTTTCCGATATCGTGCACAAGGTCAAAGAAGCCAACATGCAGCCGCCTGCAATGATTATTGTCGGAGAAGTCGTCAAGTGCCGCGACGAGCTGAACTGGTTCGAGCGTCGGCCCTTGTTCGGCCGAAAGATCGTGATAACCAGGGCAAGGGAGCAGGCAAGCGGTTTCAGGGCGGAACTGGAGGAGCTCGGGGCCAAATGCATCGAGTTTCCGACCATCGCTATAGCTCCTCCACCATCATGGGACCCACTGGACGGCGCGATACGGAATCTTTCGCAATACGACTGGGCGATTTTCACAAGCGCTAACGGCGTTAGATTCTTTATGGAAAGGCTGCTTGCGGCTGGTCAGGACGCTCGAGACCTCAAGGGCATTCGGCTCGCCGCAATCGGACCCAAAACCGCCGAAGCTCTCGAAGCGTTCGTGCTGCACCCGGACCTGGTTCCATCCGAATACCGCGCTGAAGCTATACTGGACTCCCTGTGCGAACATCCCGTGCGCGCAAAGCGTTTTCTTATTCCGCGCGCCCTGGCTGCGCGCGAAGTTTTGCCCGAAAAACTAAGGGAACTCGGCGCGCAGGTTGACGTCGTCCCGGCCTACCAAACCGTTCTCCCTGAGCAGGACGCCCATAAAATCCGGGCGCTTTTGACCAATTGCGAGATAGACTGCCTCACATTCACATCTTCTTCCACCGTTTCGAACTTCTTTGCCTTGATCGGAAACGAGGATCTCCATCGCTGCAGGGAGCGGATGGCAATTGCCTGTATAGGTCCAATAACGGCTGAAACAGCAGCGAAGTTCGGACTCGAGACCTCTATCATGCCCTCTGAATACACAATCCGGGGGCTTGTGGATTCGATTGTGTCTTACTTTTCGACTCATGAAATCTCCAAATTCCCAAATCCCTAAATTCCTAATTCAGGAGGGTCTATGAAGGGCGCCCTGTCGGGATTAAAGGTGTTGGACCTCTCGCGGCTTTTGCCGGGACCGTTCTGTTCCATGCTCATGGCGGATCTGGGTGCGGATGTAATCAAGGTGGAAGACCCCCAAATGGGTGACTACATTCGGTGGTGGCAGCCCAAAATCGGAGGAAACAGCGGATTTCACGTTGTGCTCAACCGCAATAAGCGCTCTCTGACTCTTAACCTCAAAAGCCCGGAAGCAAAGGTGATATTCGAGAAACTGGCCGCTGGCGCCGATGTCGTTCTGGAAGGTTTCCGCCCCGGGGTTATGGCAAAACTGGGACTTGGCTACAAAAGCCTGGAGCGGATAAACCCGCGCCTGGTTTATTGCGCAATAAGCGGCTACGGCGCCGACGGGGTTCTCGCGCACAAAGTGGGCCACGATGTCAATTACCTGGGCTTGGTCGGGGTCCTTTCCTACAGCGGCAAAGACTCGCCGACAATGAGCGGCGTCCAGATAGCGGATCTGGGGGGCGGAGGTCTTCTGGCTGCTTTTGCGGTTATGGCCGCGCTTTTTGCGCGTGAGCGGCTGGGCAGAGGTCAGTTCGTCGATATTTCGATGGCCGATGGGTCGTTCGCCTGGAACTGCCTGAGGTGGGGAAAATTCATTGCCGACCGCAAAGTGCCCGAGCCGGGAGATGACATGCTGAATCACGGGCTGGCCTGCTATAACATTTATCAGACCCTGGACGGGCGTTACATGAGCCTGGGCGCGCTTGAACCCCAATTTTGGCAGTCTTTTTGCCGAACTGCAGGACGCCCGCAGTGGGATACTCCCCTCTATTTCGAACCCGGAGTGCATCAGAAGGAGCTGATTGAGAGCGTCTCGGAATTTTTCCGGCAAAAAAGCCAGGCCGAATGGGTCGAGCATTTCAAGGACGCAAACTGCTGCTGCGAACCGGTGCTGAACTTCGAGGAGGTAATGGAGAGCGAGCTGATGAAGGGCCGCGCAATGGTAGTTGACCTGATCCACGAATCCTGGGGCGCCTATAAGCAACTCGGGATAGCTCCGAAGTTTTCCCTTACGCCGGGTTGTCTCACATCCCATGCCCCCGAACTCGGAGAACACACTCGCCCAATTCTCGAAGAGACTCGGCTACTCGGCAGCAAAGATTGAGGACCTGAAAAATTCCGGGGTAATTTAACCAGGCACATCACCATATAAATCCATGGCTCTGAACGAGATTCGGTTCTCGGGGTTTGTGTCTTACACGCACCGAGAACCGGAAATGAGGCAGGCGATCCAGGCATCAAGAGATGTAGTCTTCTTCGGGGCCGGCCAGCAATTCTTCAAGCTCTTGCAGCTCCTCGAGTTCTTTTGCCTTCCTGGAAGCTTCCGGATCTGCTGTTTCCCTGATATGTTGCGGGCAGTTCATGACATCCTCCTGCTTTATAATCAGATAATGGTTGGCGTAAAAGAAACGTTATCACAATGATGCCAATCTAAGGACAGCCTTATTATTGTCAACGGGAAAACCACACTCACTGGTTTCGAATCTTCTGTTCTTCATGCATCTCGAAGCTGCCATCCTCTTTTCGGATGATCAGCATATCCCGGCCCTGCCGGTCGGTTACCCTTATGGCGCCGATGCAGGATTGCGGCAGTTTTTTTACGTTGGTCTTCGGTTTCAGCCGGGCGAATATTAAGCCTGCGGCCACAAAGGCAGCTATGATTCCGATGAGGAACAAATAAAAGAATCGATCCATTAATTATCTCCCCCGATGCGCCTTCAAAATCTCCCAAGGGTGCTTTTGCCCGAAGCGGACCTGCGCATTATGGGGTGCAGTCAATGTGATTTTTGGTTAAACATGGAACCAGAATTCCACAACTTGAGAGGTGCGGCAAGAGAATAGTTTCCCTTACCGGGCATCTTGGATTTTCGTTGTGATGCAAAGCGTATCGGGTTATCCTCGAAGAAAGCTGTATCTGTTCGGCTAACCGAAGCGCATGGTTTTGCCCGGATGGGTATCTAATGTTTTCAGGAGCCTTGATGAGCAGGATATCGAAATTTTTGATATTACAGGTATGCATTTTTTTATTGCCCTTTACAGCCGCAGCGGAGCCGGGCCGTTTCGAGACTGACATCTTCACGACCTCCGAGGGGCGGCTCCAGATCACTTTTCTAGGACACGCATCGCTTGAAATGGATTTCCATGGCAGGCACATCTATGTAGATCCCTGCGCGGAGGTGGCCGATTTTTCCGCAATGCCCAAGGCCGATATCATCCTTTTCACGCACGAACACAGAGATCATTTTGACCTGAAGGCCCTCGAGGAGCTTAGGAGTGAGAACACGCTGGTTGTGTTGACCGAACTGTGTGCCGCCAAATATGCGGAGGGCATAGTAATGAAGAACGAGGACGTTAAAATAGTCCAGGGCATCAAGATCGAGGGTGTCCCCGCGTATAATATTGTACACAAGCGCGTCTCCGGTTTTCCCTATCACCTTAAGGGTATGGGAAACGGCTACATAATCACATTCGGGGACACGCGTATCTACATTGCGGGCGACACGGAGAAAATACCGGAGATGAACGAGTTGAGCGATATCGACGTGGCATTTCTTCCGGTTGCGCTTCCGGACACAATGACGGTGCAGATGGCGGCTGACGCAGTGAAAGTGATAAAGCCCAAGATTTTTTATCCATACCGTTACGGCGATACGGATATTTCCGAGCTGAAGGAACTTCTGAAGGGCCAGTCGGAAACCGAGGTCCGAGTCCGTAATATGAAATAGCTAAGACCTGTTTTATCAGGTTTATATGCAATTTGTTAAACTCGTCATACGAAATACATTCAGGCAAAGACTGCGAACCACTCTCACCATTTTTGGGATGGCGGTGGCAATCCTTGCCTTCTGCCTGCTCGATACGGTTGTCGAGGCCTGGTATGTAGGCGTGAACTCCGCCTCGCCAAACCGGCTGGTATCCCGCAATTCCGTTTCTCTAATTTTTCCGCTCCCCCTGAACTACCGGTCCAGGATACAACTGGTCCCCGGAGTTGACGAGGTCGTCTACGCCAACTGGTTCGGCGGGGTTTACATTGACGAGCACCATTTTTTCCCGAGAATAGCTGTGGGACCTGCGAATTATTTCTACGTCTTTTCGGAGTTCCGTGTCTCCAGAGACGAACTAACTGCGTTCTGGAAGCAGCGAAACGCGTGCATCGCGGGGCGAAAAATCGTAGAGCAATATGGATGGAAACTGGGAGATACGATTACGCTCACTGGAAACATATACCCCGGAGAATGGCGTTTCGTGCTGCGCGGAGTATACAATGGCGCGACCAAATCAACTGATGAGACGCTGTTTTTCTTTCGTTGGGATTATCTTGACGAAACAATGAAGAAGATGACGCCGAGAAGGGCCGGGCAGGTGGGCTGGTACGTGATTCAGGTACGAAATCCAGCCGATGCCGGGCAAATCTCGGAATCGGTGGACGATCTTTTCAAAAACTCCTCGGCGGAGACCCTGACCGAGACCGAAAAGGCGTTCCAGGCGGGGTTCCTGGCCATGACGGAGGCGATCGTAATAGCTGTGCGGATCGTCTCATATGTGGTTATAGGGGTTATCCTCATTGTACTTGTAAATACCATGGCGATGACTTCGCGCGAGCGTACCCCGGAGTATGCGATCCTGAAGACCATGGGCTTCGGGAGCAAACATCTGTGGTTGCTGATTGCCGGGGAATCGGTGTTTATTTCCATGCTTGGCGCGGCGGTCGGAATGGCGCTTTCCTACCCGGCGTCAAACGTTTTTTCCAGCAACACGGGATCGCTTCTGCCTGTTTTCCAGATACACTTTTGGAAGACGCTTTGCTTTTGCGCTCTTATCAGCTTCGGGATCGGAATCGTGTCGTCACTGCTGCCGATCTGGAGCGCCAGCCGCGTTCGAATAGCCGAGGCTCTCAGGCATCTGGGGTAGAACAGGTCTCAGATGAAGCTGGGGGGTTGCCAACAATCATACCGATTTTGCGACGCGAGTTGCGCTTAGCGCCCAACAAGGAGCGCAGAATATGAGTGAACCCGGAATTCATCTTTTTATTGGCTTCAGAGGGGTAGGGCTCGAAGAGGAGCTAAAATACCTTATCAGGGAATACCGTCCGGGCGGTATCGTCCTTTTCAAAAGAAACATTGAAGGCCGCGAGCAACTCAAGACCCTTGTTTCGAGCGCGCAGGCGCTTGCGATGGAAGAGCTCAAGCGCCCCCTTTTTTTTGCCATCGATCAGGAGGGTGGAAGCGTCCAGAGGCTTTTTCCCCACTTCCGCTCGATTCCCTCGGCAAGGTCCCTTGCAGAGCAAGGGCGCGAAGCTGTTGCCCAATGGGCCGCAACGTGCGCGGCCGACCTCAGGGAGATCGGAATCCAGATAAACTTCGCTCCCGTTCTCGATATAGTTGCCGATGGGAAAGAACACTTTATGGAGACCCGCTCATTTGGTTCGATTCCGGCAACAGTATCGGATCTTGGAACTATCTGGATCGAAACGCTCCAGGCAAACGGAGTTTCGGCTACCGCAAAGCATTTCCCCGGACTTGGGCTCGCAGAATTGGATCCGCACCATTTTGCTCCTGTCATCGCCGAGGAGAAAAGGGACGATTTCCACTTGCATCTTATTCCGTTTCGGTCCGCCATTAGGGCCGGGGTCAACTGTGTGATGACTTCGCATGCGGTCTATCGGGCGGTGGATAACCTCCATCCGGCGACCCTTTCACATGAAATCAGCCACAGGTGGTTGAGAGAACGCCTCGGCTTCGGAGGCGTCCTGTTCGGCGACGACCTGGACATGGCAGCGATTTCCGAGAATTATTCGCCCGAAGAGATAGCATTTCTTGGACTTTCCTGCTCTACGGACTTCTTTTTGCTCTGCCAGAAGTCCGAGAGCATTGAGCCTATGCACAGGGCGGTTGCCGATCAGCTCGACCGGAACCAATCCTTGCAAAGATTTCATTGCGATACGATCCAGAGGCTTGAGATGTTGAGGCTTTTCCATTTCGCTGAGTAGCGCCCAGTGGTGCGCAAGGCAGAAATGGCGGACAGGCCGGGATTCGAAAAAAATATGTCCTCCAATCCCTAAACCATGACTGTTTTCCCGGTTTGAGGTTTGAGCCTTGCCTCTAAGGTAACCGGCCTTTCGAAGAATTTGGATTCACCTCAAAATAAAACCTGCAGCACGGAGTCTGTTTTCCTTAGTCTCTCCTCAATTGTCCGTGTCTGCTCTCTGCCGATTCTGCCGATCTTGTGCAGGGAATGCAGACGTTGAACTGCCGTGAAAAGGCCTTCGACCGCTGAAGGCGTGTCCAGATCGTCGTTCATTCCTGCATCGAATGAAGCCGTGAGATCCTCGGTGAGGCTGCTTACAGCTTCGTTGTCTATGATCCGTTCAGTTTTCTCACCGGGGATCGACAGATCTTGCGTCATTGCTCTCAGGGCATCCAGCTTCAAACTTTCCGCGCGAACTCCATCCATGCTCAGGTTGAGCTTTTTGCGGTATTGCCTCGACAGGAGGTAAAAACGGATTTGCTCCCAGGAAAAGCCCTGCTCGATGAGATTCCCCGGGTAAACTATATTGTGGAGGCTTTTCGACATCTTTTTTCCGCCCACCAGAACATGCCGGCCATGCAGCCAGTAGCGCGCCAGTTCTTCACCCGACACCGATTCCATAACGGCGATATTGTAATCGTGATGCCTGTAGAGGTTGTCTATGCCTCCGCAGAATATGTCCAGGCAATAGCCCAGGGTTTCGGAAATCATGGCTGGGTCTTGCACGTTCCAGGAAGGCCTGCCCCTGCCTATCTCAGTGTCCCAGAAAACCTTATCGCCTGCCTTGCACCCGTGCCAGAGGATGAAATCGCCAAGGTTCCATCTGAGCCCTGGATAGGTGTCCCGTTTGAACCGCTTCCTGGTTTTGGGCCATTTGCTCATGTCCAGCCGAAACAGTTTGCCGAAACCCTTGAATTTGAGAGGATCGAAGAAGATGTTGGCTTTGTGGCGGTAGGCATAACCTTTCTCCATCAGCTTGCCGATCAGGTAAACGGCCTGTTGGACGCTGGTGGATGAGCGCGGAATCCGCTCGGGCAATTTTATCCTCAGCCGTCGGGCTTCCTCAATAAAGCGCCCGGCTATGGCGCCTGTAAGTTCTCCGACCGACAGGCCGCGCTCTTGTGCTTCCTCGACGGCCTTGTCTTCAATATCCGTTAGGTTTATGACTCGCTTGACTTCATATCCCTGGTACTCCAGATATCTTTGAAGCACGTCCTCCCAGATGAACGTGCGATAATTTCCGATATGAGGCGGGCTATAAATAGATGGTCCACAACTGAACATCCTGACCACTCCCCGCGGGCGGCAGGTTTCCGGCCGAAAAGGTTCTTTTTGTCGAGTCATTGTATTGTAGAGCTGGAGCATCGGTTCGACCCCGTCCTGAAACTGTGAGTTTAGCTGAATCAGAATTTAGAACGATTCTGCGGTTTTGTAAAGCCGGGTAAAATACGCGGGCGAATCGGCGAATAGAGCCTGCCGCTGACCCGATCCAGTGTGAATCGGTGAATTGGTTTTTGCGCATTGGACCAATTATTCACCGGTTATTCACCGATCTTTTTTATGAGGACCTTTCGGACCCGGCGTCCCTCCATTTCGACTACTTCAAAGCTGTACCCGCAGCACTCGAAGAGGTCTCCAACAGCGGGCACCCTCCTGAGGTGAGTCATTGTAAAGCCGCCCAGCGTCTGAAAACGCCTATGCCGCTCACCGGGCAGTTTGCGGATGTGGAAAAACGCTTTCAATTCGTCAACGGGCAGCATACCTCTCGCAAGCCACGCGCCTTCTTCCCGCTGAATAATTGGAGGCTCCTCCAGCACTTCCGGCGAAGCAATGTCGCCGACGATGGCCTCCAAGATATCAGTGATGGTTATAATTCCCTCGATCGTACCATATTCGTCGACCACGAGCGCCATTTGCTGGCCTGATTGTCTGAAGTTCTCCAGCACTTTCAGGGCTTGCGTGCTCTCATGGACAAAAAGGGGCTTATGCATCGAGGCTCTGAGGTCAAGGGACTTGCCGCTCAGGCAGCTCGCCGCGATGTCGCGAACATGGACTACCCCCTGGATATTTCCCCCTTTCTGGCCGACGGGAAACCAGGAGTAAGGACTTTTGGCGATTTTTCGTCTCGTCTTGTCCGGCGACTCGTTTATATCCAGCCACACGACCTTGTTGCGCGGGGTCATCATCACCCCGACACGGCGGTCTCCCAGCCGGAAGACTCTTTCCACCATATCCTGCTCTGCTTCTTCGAATACGCCGGCAATGGTGGCCTGCCCTATGAGCATGCGGATTTCCTCCTCTGTCACAGGCGCCTTCTTTGCCAGCCTGAACCTGAAAAAGCGCAGCACGATATCCGTCGAAAAGCTCAGTACCCGGATAATGGGTGAGGTTAGGGCGGCGAGTCTTGCCATCGGTTTTGCAACCGCCGAAGCAATGCCCTCGGGGGTGGATACGGCGATTCTTTTCGGGATAAGTTCGGCCAGCAGCGAGAAGTAGGTGATAAGCCCGACAACCAGCGCCAGGGCTATCGAGTCGCTGTAGCGCCCGATGTATGGGATCGACGAGAGAGTTGCAGCCAGATGTCCGGCAAGGCTTGCCCCGCCGAAAGCCCCGCTTAGAACGCCTATGAGCGTTATTGCGATCTGTACGGTCGCCAGAAAGCGATTTGGGTTCTCGGCCAGATCCAGGGCCACGCGGGCGTTCGAACTCCCCTCCTCGGCGTGTCTTAGCAGCCGCGTTTTGCTCGACGAAATCACGGCAAGCTCCGACATTGCAAAAAGACCGTTGGTCAGTATAAGCAGCAAGACAATAATGATGTCCAGTATGCCCCAGAGCATCTTTTTCTCCGATTTACCTTTTTTTAAGTGTAGTGGCCGATTCGCGGTTCACCAATTGACCCATTCACAAATTTTGCGCGCAAAATCGAAGAGGCGGGTCGATCCCCGCCTCCAGCATGATTTTTCCCTATCGGGCCGCAGGCTCGTCAGGCTACGGAAACAGAGCTTGCCTGGGACCCCTTGTCTCCTGATTGCTCAATAAAGGTCACCTCCATCCCGACGTTGAGTACTTCGAATTTGCCATCGAGGACGGCGTTTTCATGAAAGTAAACCTCACGCCCTTCAGGTGTCATGAGAAACCCGTAGCCTTCCTCCATAAATATCCTGACCACCCTTGCCACCGGCTTCTCAAAGTGAGTTTTCACCTCACCCCTTTGCCTGTCCGCGTACCCCGTTAGGCGCCGTTGGGCGGTTTCGAACGAATTCACTATCGCCACATGGAGGTCTTCGTCAGGTTCTCTTTTCACAATCAGCTCACCGCCAGGCACGGTTATATCGATCCTGACGTTATACATTATTCCTCTGCGCTGGCTGCGGTGAGGCACGTCCACTTTCACCCGGCACCCGATGATCTGGTCGTAGAACCTGTCGAGTTTTAAAGCTTTGTCCCGAATAAGTTCTTCGGTTTCATCGTTGATGCGCACGTCGCGTGCGCTGATTTCCAGTGGTAATTTCATGAGATTCTCCCCTTATACTCTCCCTTTATAAGTTAGTCATGCCGTGACGTCGTGATGAGCTGTCAGCAATCTCCCCGCTCCGTGATGTTATTCTTTTAGTTTAGAGGCGATCCGGCTCCGTGATTCGAGTGTCTTGTGAACCGGACACCGGTTGGCGATCTGGAGAATTTTCTGCCGAGTGGGCTGGTCAAGGTCCCCCTTAAGCTCGATTTCCCTTTCAATGAAATCTATTTTGCTCCTCGGGTCTTCGCAATCCTGGCAGTCTTCAGCATGGATTTTCTCGTGCCTTAGTCTTACGATAATGGAGTCCAGAGGCAGTTTCTTGCGGTCAGCATACATTCTGATGGTCATCCCTGTACAGGCGCCAAGTGCCGATACCAGCAGGTCGTAGGGAGTCGGCCCGCTATTAGCCCCTCCCTCCGAGATCGGTTCATCGGCGATCAGGCTGTGTCCATTGGCTATAATCTCGGTCCGAAAGCCGGTCATACCCGTACGGGCTATGATTCGGTTATCGGATAGTTCCGGCTGAATATATTTTCTCTCTGAAATCTTGAGATATTTCGATGCCCAGGCCGCGAGCACCGAGCCGACGTAGAGGGAATCTTCGCGGTTGGTGAGCAGGTGATCGGCCTTGTCGAGCGAAATGAAGCTCTTCGGATGCCGCGCCGCAGTAAAGATCTTCGCAGCCTGATCAATCGATACGATCTGGTCTACCGGAGAATGGAAGATCAAAAGGGGTCTTCTAAGCGCGCCTATCGCCTCCTCCATGTTGTGCTGCTTCAGATCGTTCAGAAACTGCGTCTTTATCTTGAAGTCTTTGCCGGAAATATTGATTTTAGTCTCGCCCTCTTTTTCGAGCTTGTCAAGCGGGGGGCCATCGATGAAACGGAGCAGACCCTTGAGTTCGGCGGGCGCGGCAATAGTGGAAACCGCCTCGGCGGAAGGGATCCCCCGGGCCGCCTGAATCACTGCCGCCCCGCCGAGCGAATGACCGATGAGGAGCCTGGGGGCCTCATAGGCGTCTTTTAAAAAGTCGGCAGCCGAAATGAGGTCTGCCACGTTGGTCGAGAAACTTGTTTCGGAAAAATCCCCCTCACTTTCACCAAGGCCTGTAAAATCGAACCTCAGCACTGCTATCCCATGGAGCGCCAGCGCCCGGTTAATGTTCACGACGGCATTGAAGTTCTTGGTGCAGGTGAAACAGTGGGCAAAGACGGCAAAAGCGGTTGGCTTCTCGTCGAGCGGCAGGTCCAGGCGAGCGGCGAGCCGTTTTCCATCCGGGTTCTTAAAATAGAGCTTCTGAAATTGCATGACGGCCCTCAGCGTTGCTCGGTAATTGGCAATAAAGCAGCCAAAGCGGCGCAAATCGCTTTGAAACTGCCCGGATTGACTTTAATCATTTTGCCGTGTCGTGCAATCGGATATGTCCGTGTCCGTGTGCCGGCGCCTCACGGCCTAATACCGGCAAGCTTTTGGTGCTTCACGCGTCGATCGCATATCCGTTTTCTGCTCTCTTAAAAACTACTGTGGACAAATTCGCTTGCGTTAAGGGAAAAATTTCACTAGAATGCGCTCCGGCTTGATTGTTGTTTTTTCTTCCTGTATTTTGGTTGATAAACTGTTTTGTGACATTTAGCTGGCAAGGCAAAAACAAAAGGAGGAGAGCCCGGAATGAAAAAAGGAAGGTTAGTCTCGTGTTTGGCCATTGCGGCTGTATTCATCTTCTCAGCGGCGCTGCTGGCATTGGCCGCTCAGCAGGCGCCAGACCAAATCACCCTTAAACCAGCGATTTGGCCCTCACCGACCAAGACGCCCGTGCAGTTCAGCCACAAGAAGCATTCGCAGGAATACAAGGTTGCCTGTAACCAGTGCCATCATGTCTATAAAGATGGCAAGAATACGTGGAAAGAAGGCGACCCGGTCCAAAAATGCGAGAAATGCCACACCGAAGCGACCATCCAGGGCGAGATGAAACTTCCCCCGGATCAGAAGAAACTTAACCTCAAGTTCGCATTTCACACTAATTGTCAGCCGTGCCACAAGAAGCTGAAGGCGGAAAAGCCGGACACCAAGGCCCCGACCACCTGCGCCGGATGCCATCCGGGTGCAAAAGAGGAAAAGTAGTTCCCACGCAGAGTTGAATCACAGTTTGGATTATGAAAAAAGCCCACGGCACACGCGTGGGCTTTTTTGCATCATTTTCATCACGCCAGGACAATACCTGCCTGAGCCTGCCCGGGACCCTATTGCGTTTTTCGAGTCCTCGCCTTGAGCCAACAATAAAGCCGCTTGCTCCAATCGAGTCAAGCGGCTTGTTTGTGGATGGGACCCAGTCCTATGGCGAGGGCAAACTAGACTTCTTCCACTGTGATTGCGCCCTGTTCGCAGACTTCCACACAGCTTTCGCAGCCCAGGCACTCATCCTCATTCACCGGTTCGGCCTTGCCGTCGACAAGCTCGTATACATCAACGGGGCATACATCTACACATTCGGCGTCGCCAGTGCACTTGTCCTTGTCAATCGTTACTTTGAAGCTCATTTTTTCCTCCACTAGAGTTTAGAAAAGTCTGGCACAATCGCTTCAGGGATTGTTATCAGTTCCGTTGCTTCCGTTTAACTGACAGGCCTTTTCGTACCCCCATCCAAACTTAAAGTCAAGCCGGAAATAGCAAAATAAATCCGGCATGGACGGGGCCACAAACCAGCTCGGCAGGGGAGGGCCAAGGCCATGCACAGCCGAGAGCACCCCATGCGTGAATAAAAATACAAAGCTTTGCCAAAGTTCTTTTACACTGCTTTTGTCAGTGTGAAAAGAAAAAACGATGAACGGATGATGGGTAAACGGGTGAAACCTGGAGCAGCAGGGAGCAGGGAATTTTTCGGAGACGGGGAGATGTCTCCACCTCTCACTGTCTCCTTGTCTCGCTTTTCCCCGCTCCCCGCTGGCGTGGTGCGTGGGTGAACCACAGAGCGTTCGCTGATTGGCGCCAAAGGACTCATGTCAAGCTGACACAGGCGGGCCCGGATCGAAACAGGATGCCCGCAGCCAGGAGATGCAGGATGTGGGAATTTATCCGGTATCAGGAGACCGGAGCGCGGTTTCCAGAACATCCACCACGCTGCGCTCCCCAATCCATGCCGCTACTCACTTCATCCGTGGCAGCCATCCGCAGTTCGACCTAAACGCAGCCGGTCGGTTTGGGCAGCCCGGCCATTTTACATGCGCCCTTGCCCGGTCCCGATGGGAACAGCTCATAGATGTACTTGAGCTTGTAGCCGGTGACCTTGGTGAGGATCCGGACCATCGGAGCGATCCCGTGCTTCCTGTAGTAATCCTGGAGCACGTGAATCACCTGCCAGTGTTCATCAGTCAGCTCGGTGATACCCTCGGAAGACTTTACGTAATCAACCCACTCCGGACACCATGTTTCGAAGCTGGCGATGAAGCCGTCCTCGTCCACCTCAAAATTCTTGCCTTTAAATTCAACCTGGCCCATTAAGTACCTCCTTCAATAGACCCGTGGGGATGCTCTGAGATTCGGGTCGGACCAGGTCCAACCCGGAATCAGCAGAAATTGATGTTTTAAGCCTCTTGTATGATCCCGCGGCGGCTATCATTGCATCGGCCCAGAGATCGTTTCCGGCCGCGTGCAGGTGCGAATAGCCCGCAAGGACGTTCTTATAACATATGCCGTCCCAGCCGGCCACGATTCCGTGCCCCTTGTTCAACCTGAAGACGAAGGGGCAGGAGCCGGGGTCGAGCCGGTCGGCAATTCTCGAATAATGGAATTCATGTCCCCTAAGAGTCGTTCCTTTCGGGAAAAAAGGATTAGGGCTGACGCACTCCATAACCGTATAGCCATGCCCCTGCGGTTTTGTCCCAAGAATTATCTCGAAAGGAAACACACCCACCATCGGATGGAGTTTATCCCGATGACGAATTCCACGACACAAAAACATCAGGCCACCGCATTCAGCATAGACCGGCAAGCCGGCCTCCACGGCCGATTTGACTGAATCGCGAAGGACCTCATTGGCGGCAAGCTTCTCCAGATGGGTTTCCGGAAATCCCCCGCCAATGTAAAGCGCATCGACTTCAGGCAAAGGCGCATTCTCCAGACTGGAAATCCAGACAAGAGATGCGCCTCTTTCTTCGAGCGCTTCGAAATTCTCCGGGTAGTAAAACTGAAACGCGGAATCCCGGATTATACCAATTTTAAGCGGCGGGGCCGCAGCCGGGATCTCGACGCTCCGCGAGGCGGGCGGCAGAGGACAGGCCAAGGCAGGGGCCGCAGCCGCCAATTTCCAGAGCGCCTCGAGATCGAGGTGCTCACTCATTTTGGCCGCAGCAACCGAGAGGGCTTCCAGGCTGTCTTGGGCTTCTTCGGGCGGAACCAGTCCGAGATGGCGCTCGGGGAAAAAGTTGTGGGTTTGCCTTGGGACCACACCCAGGACCGGGATCCCGCACCACTGTTCGATTGATTCCCTGAGCACCTGTTCATGCCGCTTTCCGGCCACCTGGTTCAAAATGACAGCGGCGATGTTCACCTCGGCATCAAGCCTCTGGCATCCCAGCACCATCGCGGCAGCCGTGCGCGTCACCTTTGTTGCGTCTAAAACCAGAACAACCGGACACCTTAGAAGTTTGGCAAGCTCGGCGGTCGAATAGCTGCCGTTTGCGTCAACTCCGTCGTAGAGGCCTCGGTTTCCTTCAATCAGGCTCCCGTCTGCTCTTGCGGAGCGCATGACAAATGAGCGCAGGATCTGTTCGGGGCTCATCAGAAACGGGTCAAGATTGTAGCAGGGACCGCCCGAAGCCGCGCTCAACCAGCCCGCGTCAATATAATCGGGCCCCTTCTTGAAGGCGACGATACGCAATCCAAGACGGCGCTTCCATGCGGCGCTAAGCCCCACGGAGATAAGCGTTTTCCCGGCGCCCCCGCGCAAAGCCGCTACTATCAGGCGCGGTCTGTTAAATTCCATCATATCCATCCAAACAAGAATAGGTCATATAAGTCCAATCGGACCTATATGACCTAAATTTTTCTAAAACTTGAACTGAGTCGTCGTTCTCCAAGTCGTCATGGCGAGACGGTAGTCGTCAATGTGCTCATGGCTGAACTCCAGACCGGTTCTCTCGAAGAAACGCTCCCAGCCGATCCTGTTTATCCACTCGCCGATTCGCTCGTAACGGCGGGCGCCATCTGCGTAAGCCTCGACGATCTTCTTGATCGTCTTAACCGTGGTGGGCCACCTGGGCGGCTCGTTTGGAATAAAGGGAACGGCCAGCTTCGAGAACATCGGGGCCGATATGACGTTGGAAACCTTGCCGCCCACCCAAATGGCGATCCCGTCACCCTCTCCGTCCGCAAGGGGCAGGGCAGGGCACATGGTGTAGCAGTTTCCGCAAAACATGCACCGGTCGTTGTTTATCTCGATGCTCTTCCTCTCGTCGACCTTTTTGGGCTTGATTGCGGCCGTCGGGCATGCGGCGATTACCAGAGGAATTTCACACACGTTCTGGACGCGTTCATGCTCGACGAAGGGGGGTTTCCTGTGAACGCCCAGAATGGCGATATCGGAGCAGTGAACAGCGCCGCACATATTGAGGCAGCACGCCAGGGCTATGCGGACCTGCGCGGGCAGTTTGTGGCTTCCGAAATAACTCGTAAAGCTCGTCCATTACAGCTTTGACGACCCCGGAGGAGTCAATCGCCGGGGTGTGGCAGTGGGCCCAACCCTGGGTGTGGACGATATTGGTGATGCAGTTTCCGGTCCCGCCAATGGGGAACCAGTTGCCACGGCTGCGCAGGTCGGCCAGCAGGGGCTGAAGCTTGCTCTTGTCGCTTACCAAAAACTCGATGTTGTTTCTGGTTGTCCAGCGCAGATATCCGCCGCAGTACTTGTCGGCCAGATCGCATACTTCACCGATGTAGGCAGTGCTGATCAGACGGGGTGAACCAATGCGAACGGAGTAAACTTCCGCCCCGGATTCAGAGACGTGCATTAAAACGCCCGGCTCCAGGATTTCGTGGTATTTCCACTTGCCGAAATTCTCCTTGATAACGGGCGGGAAGTGCTTGTCATATTTCGGGGGACCAATATCGGTAATACGATCTTTCATGAGATTATTTGGATCAAAAGCCATCTTTTAGACCTCCTAAGCTTGATGCCGTTGACGGTACGCAGCGCCATCATGCTCCCAGCCACCGGGAACTGCCGCCGGATCGTAGAAAATGTAGGGATTGAACCTCGGGGTATTCACCATGCGTGGATCGGGTTCCAACTCGACTGCCTTGAGGAACTCGCGCATACTGAGGCGCTGAATGGTCTCGCCAAGGCGTTCGCGGTTCTTGCCTTCTTCCATCCACCAATCCCACACTTTTTCGACGAATCCCTTGAACTCGGTGTAGGGTGACTCCATCTTGATAAACGGAATAACAACGCTCGAAAGCTGTGCGCCGTCGAGAATGGGCGCTTTGGCGCCCACGAGGATCGTTGCGCCCCGGTCAAGACCCGGCCGAAGAGCCCGCGGCATTACACGAATACAGTGCATGCAGCGAACGCAGTCCTCGTCGTAGATCTTGAGCGATTTTCCGTCATATTCCATACATTGGGTGGGGCAAAGGTCGATCACTTCGGCCTTGATGTCGAAGCCGGTTCTCTTGCCGCCGGCCCCGCCATGGGGGACAAGCTCGCCGCCTGCATAGGCTTTGACCGCTGCCTGGTCGACGCGGATCTGGTCGCGCCAGGTACCGATAATCGAGCAGTCGGAACGCGCGATAGCCGCAACGCAGTCCATCGGGCAGCCTGATGACTTAAACTTGAACTTATAGGGGAACATCGGCCTGTGGAGCGCATCCTGGAATTCCTGCGTAAGGTCGTAAATGATGTCCTGGGTGTTGATGCAGGACCATTCGCAACGGGACATTCCCAGGCAGCCCTCCGGGGTCCTCAAGTTGGATCCCGAGCCGCCGAGGTCCATGTCGAGTTCATGGGTCAGCTCATAGAAAACAGGCTCGAGCTGGTCGGTAGTCGTACCCAGCAAAACGATGTCTCCCGTTGAACCGTGCATATTGGTCAGCCCGCTGCCGCGTTTGTCCCAAAGATCGCAAAGCTGGCGCAAGACTTTCGTGTCGTAGTACTTGCTCGCGGGCTGGTTGACGCGCATGGTATGGAAATGCGCTACATTGGGGAAAAGGTCGGGCCGGTCGCAGTAGCGGCCGATAACCCCCCCGCCGTATCCGAGGACCCCGACGATACCGCCGTGTTTCCAGTGGCCTTCCTTGTCCTTGTAGGACATCTCCATCAGGCCCAGCCAATCCTCGCACATGCGGTTGCCTTTGGCCGCCATTCTCTTTACATCACTTACGAAGCTCGGCCATGGGCCTTTATCGAGTTCGTCAAGCATAGGGGTTGCATGTTTCAGTGCCATTCGTTTACCTCCGTTAGTGTTTCACTTTAACTTTCACTCGTACATGATTTGCCACGGAATCGGTCCGTTACCTCTTTTCACCTCCCTTTCACAGTGTGTATTTGTACTTCTCTGGAATATCTCAAGTTCCGGTCTTCGTGCAAATACCCAGTGGGAATAACTCATCGGCAGGTTGGGGGAAGGAGGGGTTAGTTCATTCCCTTTTCTTCTTTTGCTACATCGCCTTCACTGGGAAGCATGTACATGGTCGTGCTGCCGCTCGACCAGTACTTGAGTTTCCCTTCGCTGACCAGTTCGTTTACGAACTTCTTTGCCGCCATCATCTTGATTTCGGGAACGGCCTTGCAAAGGTCGTTGAAATAATGTTTGGTCTTCTTCTGCTGCTTTACCCAGTCCAGAATCCTCTGTTTGACATCTTCGCTCATTCGTTTTTCTCCTGTAGCGTTAGCTTTGAATATAAACGGGGGATAACATTGTCAACCCCCACTTAAGGTCGAAACTTGCCCGGCCTGAAGGACCGCAAGAATTAACGCATCGCGCCAGTTAACTCCGTGGTAATTCTTTGTCAATAAAAAAAGCCCGATATTTCAACACTATCAAAGCATTGGGCGAAAAAGGCGCCGGAGGTCACAGGTATTTGAGCAGCGAAGAGCTTTCCAACGAAGAGCCTATGAGTTAAAATGCCTTGTTTTTCACCCTACACGAGGCAGGAAAAAGGCATCCGGACTGCACCCCTCAGCGGAGAACCCCCGGAGCTTAAAGGTTTTCCGCCTCTTTTTACTCGAACTTTGCCTATATACTCCATAGAAAGAGAAAACACAATGGCAAATACCCACAATGAAACAGACGCCAAACTTAATCTCTATATCAAGTTTTTGAAGGAACGACTTGCCTTCGAACCCCACTCTGCAACTATGCATTACAATCTGGGACTGGCCTACACTCACAAGGGTCTCATTGCTGAGGCCATTTCCGAATTCAAGCAGGCCCTCGAGTGCGACCCGAATCTGGCCCAGGCTTACGTGAACCTGGGCGGCCTGTACGCTGAGGTCGAGCCGGCAAAAAGCATCGAGGCCAACATGAAAGCCCTTGAAATAAATCCGGACCTGGGCCCCGCTCACAGCAATCTCGCCTTTGGCTACCTTCGAGGCGGCGAGCCGGGCAAAGCCATCGCGCACGGAAAAAGAGCACTCGAACTCATGCCCGGTTCCCAAAAGGCCTATCAACTGCTTGCCGCAGCATATCTTGAGGCTGGGCAGGCGGAAGCCTGTGCCGAACTTTCGATGAAAATGATCGAGGCCGACAGCTCGTTTGCATCGGCCCACTTCAACCTGGCGGTCGCCCTTCGCGCATTGGGCAAAGACCAGGAGGCCGACGAACAGGTTCGGAAAGCCCGACAACTGGGCTATGAAACCTCAGAAGTCTTATAAGTCTTATACGGCTTATACGACCTATACTGCCCCAACTTACTGTCCAATTTTTGAGGTGGAGATGCAAATAGCCAAAGACAGCTTTGTTGTCATAGAATACAGTCTGCGTCTCGATGACGGTTCGTTTGTGAAAGGCGAAAATACGCCGGCGTCGATGAATTTCATTGTAGGTTACGGCCAGATTCTCGCGGCCCTGGAAAAGGGACTCATCGGTCTTGAGCAGGGGACGCAAAAGGAACTGACGATCGCTGCCCTTGACGCCTTCGGCGAATATGACGAAAGTCTCGTGCGGACCATGGCTCTTTGCGATTTTCCCCCGGGCCGCGATCTGGAGCCCGGCAGGTGGGCGATAGCCAAAAATAAAGAGACCGGGGCACAGTACAGCTATCTTATCAAGGAAAAAACCGATTCAACCATTACGCTCGACTACAATCATCCCCTGGCGGGAAAAGTGCTCTACTACCGCGTAAATGTAGTGCTGGTGAGGCCGGCGCTACCCGAAGAGCTGGAATTTTTGCGCCCATGCGAACACGGGCAGGGGCCCCCTAGGGAAGATTAACCTCTTGCACACGGGGTGTAACTTCGATGCTACTTTGCCGCAGCTTCAGCAGCCGCAGTCGCAGAAGTCAGTGTCTGCTCATTGGCAGGATTGGTTTCCCAGCCGCCTCCCAAAGCTTTGTAGAGGGCGATTAGATCGGTGGTGATGCTGCAGTTGCTCTGCACCAGCGCGTTTTCGGCGGCGAAGAGCGAGCGCTCGGCGACGAGCACGTTAACGAATTCGAGCAGCCCCTCCTTGTAGAGTTTCAACGACAGGTCAACGGCGATAGTGTTAGCGGCAACGGAGTCTTTGAGAGACTTGTAGTGCTCCTGTTCCTTGGTAAATGCAATCAGCGCATTTTCTACATCCTGGAATGCGCCTAACACGGTTTTGCGATAGGTGATGAAGGCTTGATCGGTCAACGCTTTCTGCACTCGGATATTCGACACGATCGCGCCGCCCTGGAAAATCGGCCAGGTCACTGACGGGCCGAAGGAATACGTTCGACTTGCAGCAGCCCACCAGGCATTCAGCAGGTTGGTCTGCCAGCTCACCGTGCCGGTCAGCGAAAACTTGGGGAACAGGTCCGCCGTGGCGACCCCGATCTGCGCCGTGGCAGCGTGCAGTTGCGCCTCGGCCTGGCGGATGTCGGGACGGCGGCGCAACAGGTCAGACGGTAGACCGGCGGGAATCTGCGGCGGCACGCCGGGGATGTTGTCCGTCGGCGTCAACTGCTCGAGCAGGTCGGCCGGAGGTCTGGCCAGCAGCACGCTCAACGCGTAGATCGACTGCTTGGCGGAGGTCTCGAACACGGGAATCGTCGCTTCGGTCGTTGCCACATTTGCATCGGCGTTGGCGATGTCCAGGGCGCTGTTAAACCCTGCTTTCGCTTTCTGGCGTGTGATTTCCGCCGTGTCCTGCATAGACTTCAGATTTTTTCGCGCGACTACTATTTGCTGTTGATAACCTCGGAGCTGAACATAGTTGAGCGCTACTTCGGCGGCGAGGGTGACCTGCGCGAGGCTGACGCCTTCGGTCGAGGCCTGGACATTGGCGTTGGCCGATTCCACGTTGCGGCGCTGCCCGCCGAACAGGTCGAGCTCCCACGCTGCATCGAAACCAGACTGAAAGAGATTTTGGGCCTGGCCTGCCGTAGCCGATGTGAGCAGGATGGCGGTTTCCCGCTGATATTCGGCGGAGGCGGTGAGCGAGGGCCACAAAGGTGCAACGGCGATGCCGCGTAAGGCACGAGCCTGTCGCAGTATAGCCACGGCAAGCTGCAGGTCGAGGTTCGTTTTCAGGGCATCTTCGACCAGTTGAGTCAACACAGGATCATCGAACCGTTTCCACCATTGTGTCAGTTCGGCCGGCTGCGCCGTAGGCACTGAAGGATGCCTCGCCGCCGTTTCCGTCACGCCGGCCCAACCGGAGGGCGCATGAGGATGCGGCGGGTGATAGTCCGGTCCGACCATGCAGCCGCTTGTCACCAACACGATCCAACCGGAAACCGCGAACAGGATCGGGAGGGAACGCCGCCGCCGCAATGTTTTAGTCACAGTTGCCCTACTCATAGCGCAGCGCCTCGATGGGATCGAGCCGGGAGGCTTTATAGGCCGGGTAAAAGCCAAAGGCGATTCCGACACTGGCCGAAACGACCACTGCGGCGACGATCGCTCCCATCGAAACCGCCGTCGGCCAGCGCAACACCAAAGATACCACGTATGAACTGCCGCGCCCTATGAGTATGCCCATCGTCCCGCCGAGCAGGCACAGTATGACGGCCTCGGTCAAAAAATGACGCAAAATGTCACCCGGCTCCGCGCCGACCGCCATACGCAACCCTATCTCCCGCGTTCGTTCGGTGACCGAAACGAGCATAATGTTCATGATGCCGATCCCGCCAACCACCAGCGAGATCATGGCCACGCACAGGAGCAGTTTGGTCATCATCTCTGCGGTCGAACTCATCGTTTTGGTAATCTCGGTCATGTCGCGAATGCTGAAATCATCCGGATCGGTATTGCGAAGGCGGTGCCGCTGCCGCAGCAAGGAGCTGAGTTGTTGGATTGCAGGGGAAACCTGATCGGCGGAAGGCGCGGCGGTCAGGATTTGATCGACGTTCGGGAATCGCAACTGTTGAGTTGTGTCGGCCTGTTCAATGGTGGTTGGGACCACATAAAGATTTTGCTGCAGCTCCGGGTAGATCATGTTAAGCGTATTGACTTCGGAGGAGCTCGCGTTGCTCGTAGAGCTCTGATTGCCGCCGGAAAGCGAGGAGGCGACAACGCGATATTTGATAGTGGTCCACGGGGCCAGAACAATATCGTCCTGGTCCATGCCCATCAGATTGGCGCCTTTTTTGCTCAACACGCCGATGACCTTGAAATCTACGTTCCTGATGCGTACATGCTTGCCGATGGGCGACTGGCCGCCAAAAAGCTCTCTTACGATAGTCTGGCCGACCAGGCACACTTTGCTCGAGTTAAGGACTTCATGTTCGGTAAAGGCTTCCCCTTCAGACATTTCGGTCCAATCGCGTATATCGAGAAACGAGGGGGTGGTGCCGTAGACATAAGTAGGCACCCAGTTCCGATTGCCGTACACGACCTGGGCTCTGGCTCGCACGATCGGCGCCGCCCAGACCACGGATGAGCATTCTTTCAGGATCGCATCCTTATCCTGCGGCGTTAGTGTTATCATGGTCCCGGCGCCGCTGCTGACGCCGGCAAAGGTGATGGCCCCCGGCAGGATCACCACGGTGTTGGCGCCCATACTGGCCATGGTCCGCTGGATGGCCACCTTGGCACCATTGCCGATCTCCACCATCGTGATAACCGCCGCCACGCCTATGACAATTCCCAACGTCGTCAGCGCAGCGCGCATGACGTTGCTGCGCAGCGCGTGAAAGGCCATCTTCAACGTGCGGAAAAACATTCTCAATGGGCGCCTCCAAATCTGGACGGCGCAGCGCCACTGTCGATCAGACCGTCCCTGATGCGGATGATGCGCTGCGCATGTTGGGCGACGCCAGGATCATGGGTTACCATGATCAGCGTGATGCGGTCCATGTGGTTGAGCTGCTGAAACAGGTCGAGAATTTCCTCGCTTGTGCGTGAGTCGAGATTGCCGGTCGGCTCGTCGGCGAACAGCACTTGCGGATGGCTGATCAGAGAACGGGCAATCGCCACACGCTGCTGTTCACCTCCCGAGAGTTGAGACGGCCTGTGATGAAGGCGGCCCGATAAGCCGACTTTTTCCATCAATTCAGCGGCGCGCCGTTCCATTTCGCGTTCAGTGAGGTTATCCCTGCAGTACATGAGAGGCATCACGACGTTTTCAAAAGCTGTCATGCGCGGCAGCAGGTTGAAACTCTGGAACACAAAACCGATCATCCGGTTACGCAACCTGGCGCGTTCTTTTGCCGTCAGCCTGGAGATTTCACGGCCGTCGAGCCAGTATTCACCAGAGGTCGGATGATCGAGGCAACCCATAATGTTCATCAGGGTGCTCTTACCGGAACCGCTGGCCCCCATCAGCGCCACGAACTCAGACTGGGCGACCTGCTGGGAAACACCTCTGAGCACCGGCAGATCCAACTCACCCAGGTGGTAAGTCTTGCAGATGTCGTGGAGTTCGATAAATTCCATATTCGGCATACCCCCCGGCCGAGTTCAGCGTCCGCCGCCGGAAGGGGCTTGATTTGGCCCGCGAAAGCCACCCCTTTGCGGTATGAGTGGACTGGCACCCTCACTTTGATTGCCCTCAAGTTCCCGTTTGCCTTCATCGGTGATCACTGGCAGGCCCTCGGTGATTCCATCGCCGCTGACTTCCGTCCATACGCCGTCCGTCAACCCAACGTGCACATTGATTGGCCGAACGGTATCGCCTTGGGCGACCCAGACAGTCCCGTGGGATGCAGGCGCCCCGCCCGCGGCAACGTCCTTCTGGCCGCGCCCGGACGCACCGGCCGCAGTATGGGCCGCTCCGCCTGATTGAAAGGCTGTCCGGTTGAACCGGGGGGTCCAGCGCAGTGACGCGTTTGACACCAGCAGCACGTTCTGACGGCGGCCAATTTCGAATTGCAGGTTAGTGGTCAGATAGGGCAGCAGTTTGCCGTCGGAGTTGTCGTAGTTGACCTCGACAGTGTAAGTGACGACGTTCTGGGACATGGTGGCATTTAGCCGAATCTTGCCGACTATGCCATGAAAAACCTGATCGCCAAAAGCATCGACTGTGAAAGTCACCGGCTGGCCGGGGTGAATATTGCCGATGTCGGCTTCGTTGACCGATGCCCACACCTGGATACGCTTGAGGTCTTTGGCGATCAGGAAAATGCTTGGAGCGCTCATGCTGGAAACGATAGTCTGGCCGATATTGACGCGCCGGTCAACGACTACGCCGGCGACCGGCGACTTGACGGTACAGTATGCGAGGGTTGCCTTGGTCCTTTTTCAAGTGTTTCTGCCGCCAGCGACACAGCCGCTGCCGCCATATCCACCTGGGCCACGGCTACCGCAAGGTTGGCCTTTGCCGCCTCGTAATTTGCCTTGTATTGATCGTAGGTGGTCGGCGCCAATGCCTGGCCCGGTCCGAGCGTCTGGGCGCGATGCCAGTCCGCCTCAGCCTCCCACAGCTTGGCCTTCATCTGAAGTACGTTGGCGTTGGCGTTGACCAGGTTGGCGCGGGCCTGTTCCAACTGGGCTTTGTCCATATTGACGGCAGCCACATAGAGCGTGTCGTCTATTCGCGCCACCACACCGCCCTCGCTCACTTCCGACCCATAGTCGACGGGATTGCCCTTCACGTCCTTTCCGAAGGCAATAAGCATACCGTTAACCTGGCAGCCGACATCGACGACCTGCTCCGGCTCGACGGTCCCCGTGGCGCTGATCGTGGCCACGAGATCGCCCCGCTTAACCGCTACCGTGTGGAATATCGGCGCCCGATGGCGGTCGTGCCACAGCCCCCAGGCGCCGGCGCCCGCTATCACGGCCAGACCGGCAAACACAAGCGCTGATATTCGAAAAGCCCGTCGCATAATTGTCTCCGCATTTCCATTTGCACGTCGGAGGCTTCAGAAAAGCTAAGGGAAAAAACCTCCGGAATCCATGTCGGCCCCAGTTCTGGCTCCATGCGAAGTTCAGGGGACCAGCAAAACGATCTCCCTGAAGGATGTGCAAATAAAAAGTCAGTTCCGGCATTCTCATTTTTTAGACCGAGACAATTCCGGTCCCAGTGGCAGATTCTAGCAACAATTAACCTGGAGGGGCGAGCAGATTTTAGTTAATAATTGTTAACTTCCCGGAGTATTCTTACCTGTGTGAAAGTTGTCAAGGACCCTTTGGCCCGCCTTCGGATTCGGCCATTCGCTCCTCAGTTACGCGCGTGAACCTTTCCATTCTGTTCAAAGGCGGTATGGATTTTTGGGCCTCGGGCTTTTCCTGAAGGCGGATAGCCCCTTCCGGACAGGTTGTCACGCAAAGACCACACCCGATACAGCGTTTGCGGAGGACAGAGGAAGACTGCCCATCCGTTTCTATGGCCTCCATCTGACATCGGTCCATGCAGGTCCCGCATCCGATGCATAGATCCTGGTCAATGGTTGCGAAATAATTGGAAGCGGCATGATTGGCCGGTTCCGGAAGCCGTTTGAGATTTTTAAGCATCTGGCAGCAGCACCCGCAGCAGGTGCAAATATTGCTCACTTTTTGGGTATTGGAAGGTTGTAAGACCAAACCGGCTTTTTCCGCCTGATCGAGTATCTCGAAAGCCTCCTGTTGATCGATCGGACGCCCCAGCCCGTTTTCCTGGTAATATCGAGCTCCCAGGCCAAAAACCAGGCAGGTCTCAAGCGGTCTGTCACAGCCTGCGCCCGTCATCTTGCGCTCCCTTCTGCATATGCATGGCGCGACTACGATGTTATCCTGGCCGGAAACAATCCTGCGGGCCTCCTCATATGGCATTATTACCTGTTCGGCCGCGATCGCCCTGGTAACGGGGATGGTCCGAAGCTGCGGGCTTTTTAGCTGGCTGCTCTGGTTGGAGAAATAAGGCATGAATTCGCGCACATCTTCGATGAGACCCACATCGAGGTCGTTTACGTGGAACTCCCAGATGCCAACGATGAAGGCTGCGGCCATGTATCGAACCTCGGGTCCTTTGCGGATACGGAAGATCAAACCCTTATGTGACATCTCTTCGAGCTTGAGGGCGGTTTCGGCGGGGTCAAGTCCCCCCCTGGATGCGATGGCGCCCGGAGGTTCGGGCGCCAGGGTGACCAACTGAGCCAACGCGGCCTGCTCCGGGGTAAAAAGCCTGCGAAGGATGCGAATCTCAACTCCTGAGGGAGTCCGCGGATATCCTTCAGGAAGCCGGTTGAGGTGGTCTGCCAGTTTCTCATAGACTTCAGCGTATTGATCCATAAGGCTTACCTTTCAGCACCCATCCCGCCACCTGTGCAAGCGGCCCTAAAGCTCACCCACTCGGGTCCTTTTCTTCAGCCAGGCGCAAAAATCCACGACGGTTATTGCCCGGCCCTCACCGCGAAGCAGGCCGAGACACAGCTCGAAAAGCTCTCTGTTGATTGCAACCGACTCCTCTTTGCCTCCGGCCGACTCGTAGTATTCCCGGATAAGGGCGCCTGCCTTGACGCTGGCGGAGCTGAATATCCTCTCCCTGGGGTCTTTGGGCTTTTCGAAGGGGTCCCAGTTTTCGTATCCGATCTTGAGGACCCACTTCTGACCGCGCCTGGACATCCCATCGAAAATGGCTTTCTTTTTGAATTCGTACTCTTCCATGTCATTCATTTCACACCCCGAGTGACGTATGTCGGGTGAGGCGGTTTTTCCGATTCACCCATTGACCCGCTCACCGATTCACCTGCCAGAAGAGTTTGAGCCTTTTTTTCTTGAATTCCTTCGTGCTGAAAAGAATCCGGAAGTTGTCAAGCCCGGTCGCAGCCGCGAGCTTGCTCGCAATTGACTCGCATTCCCGCCGGCTGCGTCCATGGATCATTGCATACAGGTTATACGGCCACTCAGGATAGGCCGACCTGCTGTAGCAGTGGCTGACCTCGGGGTATGAGGCCAGGACGGCGCCGGCCCGGTCGATCAGGTCCTGGGGACATTTCCAGACGACCATTCCGTTGGCGCGAAATCCTACCTGACGATGATTGAGTACGGCGGCGAATCGCCGAATCGTACCGTGGCGTATCCAGTCGGAAATGATCCTGAGAAGTTCGGGTTCCTCCATTCCGAGTGATTCGGCCCACGCGCCGAAAGGCTTCGGGACAAGGGGCAGGTCCTCCTGGATACATTTGACGATTCGTATATCTGCCGGGGTGGGCCTGAAGTTAGCATTCGATTCGGTGGGCGGCAGCTCCGTCTTTTCTTCCGCTTGCTCCCAGTCCCCCTCTTCCAAAACGTCAAGCACCACGGCCAGCTTATATTTCTTTACGGCTGGCAAAACCAGTGCGGGCAGGGCGGTGGGGCTACCCCCGGCCAATGCGGCTTTGGCGGAAAGCTCGGAAACTACCGCCTCAAGACTTTGTCCGGGAGGCACCGCGATAGTAAACCACATGTTAAAGGCGCCCGGCCGCAAGTAGTTGTGGCTTACCCCCGGATAGGCGTTAACCGTCTCGGCAGCGCAATCCAGCGCTTCTTGCGGTACGGCCATCGCCACGAGGCTGGTCCGGTATCCGAGCGCCCCGGTATTGAAGATAGCGCTGATCTGTCGTATAGCCCCGCCCTGTTTCAACAACCCGATTCGTTCCCGCACTTCCTGCTCGGAGATTTCCAGCCCTTCGGACAGGGCTCGAAACGGGTCGGAGACTATTGGAAATGAACGCTGGACGCGGTCCAGAAGGACCCGGCTGGTGGAATCCAAGATAATACTCCAAAAAACGGGTGAACCGGTGCACGGTTAATTCCATTCACCTGTTGCTTTTATATACTCCTGCATCTTCCAAGACAAGCAAAGCTTTGCTACTATTGGGTTTTCCTGAATATTCACTTACTGAAGAAAAATTTCGCAGCAGAAGATACCTTATGAACAAAAAAAAATCCGGTCGCACTATTCCCCAGATAAAAAGTTTTATAAACACGGGTTCGAATTTGGTACCGCTTGACGCCGTCTCCGAACGGCTTGCTTTACCCGGTGAAAGATTACCCGGCGCCCCGCCACCCCTCGCTGCGCGCCTGACATACGGCCAATACATGAGTTCGGTTGTACGTTTACTTTCCCAAAACTCTTTCATGGTCTTGCGAAAACTTCTCAAAAAACAACTCAAACCCACCCCGGAACTTGAGGCGGCATCTAACATCGAACTTATCGCCGAAAAACACGGAGCACTCTATAGCGTTTCGCGCCTCCGGATATGTTTTGCCGATGATGAACGCTCATTTGCCGTAAATTGCGCCTTCTCGCCCGGTCAGCAGGCTTTCCTCGAGGTCGAAGTAGGGCTGCTTGCGAAACTTCACGCCAGATACGGCCTCACATACCTCCCGCTGCCCTTTATTTCAGCAAAGGCCCCGGGACTCATGCTGTCCATTGCCGAGTGGTTCGAAAACCATCATGAGTTCCACCTTTCCCCTGACGCATCGGGAGCCCCAGCCATAAATGTGTGGAGGCAGGGCGGAGGGCGGCAATTTCTTGACGCCGAAAAAACCCTGGAACTCTATGCACAGGCTTCTAAAATCCTTACATTACACCTCGATGGCCGGTCTTTTTCGCAGATCTACCCCTGGCACCATGGGGCTGGCGATTTCGTAGTGGACGAGAGCCAAAATCCCCTGAGCCTCCGGTTGATAACCGTTCGAGGCTACCGGCCGCTGCTTGCGCGAAAATCCGATTGCAGAGACAAAATGTTGGGATCGTTGCATTTTTTTGTGAATCTTGGCATAAGGATGAGGATCGACAGGCTGGACGGGACCGGTGAGTTGGCCTGGGCAGGACCCCATTGCCTGCCCGGGGTTATTCGAGGGTTTGTGGAGGCATGGGAAACCAGGTGGGAAAATACCCATTTGCCAAAAGCCTGCGAGATTTTCTCCCTGTTTTTGGACTTCTCCCCTGAGGAGAGGTTGGCGTTTGCCAAAATCGCAGCCGCAGACGGGCGGGTTGAAGCCGATGAGGGCAGTTTTTTGCTTGCGCGCCTGCCCGGGCACGTAATTGAGCTTTCGGACGCCCTGGAAAATTATGAATTCTAACAAAACTTCTAAAGGCTAAAAAAGAAAATGGCTGATTTGCCACCTGTCGATTATTCCGCACTTGACATGCCGGAAATCTCACTGCGTATTTTCCATCCAAGAGCTGAAATGCGTTCGTTCGCAAGTACCAGCGCAAATGACATCTCCATTCCGGTGGGAGACCAAATCACTGTAGGCGCCCGTTTTCACATTGCGAACAAGGAGGCGCCAAATATCCTTTTTTTCCACGGAAATGGCGAAATCACAGCCGATTATGACGACATTGGACCCATCTTCAACCGGATGGGTATAAATTTTCTGCCGGTGGACTACCGTGGGTATGGCCGCTCGGGGGGAGAGCCGACGGTAAGTTCGATGATGCGGGACTGCGACATTATCTACGATTTCACCAAAAAATGGTTGAGCGATAACGGCTACACCGGACCGTTCATAGTAATGGGCAGGTCTCTTGGCAGCGCCTCGGCACTGGAGTTGGCCTCCGCGCATGAGGACAAAATCGACGGGCTTATAATCGAGAGCGGGTTCGCTTTGGCCGAACCTCTCCTGAGGCTTCTCGGGGTCGATCTGCGCAGTTTGAACTTCAATGAAAGCAAAGGTTTTAGAAACATCGACAAGATAAAACAATTCCGCAAGCCCGTGTTGATCATTCACGCCGAGTTCGACCACATAATTCCCTATTCCGACGCTTTGCAATTCTACAGGGCGTCTCCATCGCCGGACAAAACGCTTTTAAAGATCCCCGGCGCAAACCACAACGACATTTTTTCCAGGGGCCTGAAGGAATACATGTCGGCGGTCAAATCGTTCCTGGGACGTTTATAGCTGAAGGAGGGCATCATGGCTTATAAAATTGCGTCATTGGGCTATCCGACACGGATTTTGTCCGGCTTTATTGCGGGCTTTCTAGCCACTTTGTCTTTTCATCAACTGAGTGTTTGGGTGCTTTGGACTCTGGGTTTGGCGCCTTTCGCGCCTTTTTCGATGGCGGTTACCAAACCGTTTGGAATACCGGCCGTGATTTCTCTGGCCGCCTGGGGCGGAATCTGGGGGATTCTATTCGTGCTGATTGACCGCAGATTTCCGGTCGGCGGCGGCTATTGGGTAGCGGCTTTTCTGTTTGGGGCCGTCTTCCCTTCCCTGGTCGCTCTTCTTGTGGTGCTGCCGCTCAAGGGCCGCCCCCTGGGAGGCGGCTGGCATCCGCCTTTGCTGTTGACGGCATTTCTCATAAACGGCGCATGGGGTATCGGCGCCGGGCTGATCCTCAGGGTCCTGTCAGGCTGGTTCAGCAGGTTGCGCCATATACCGGCTTGAACCGGGGGGGGACTAATCGCTTTGTTAAGGTCCGAGAGGAAGGTCCCGGCCATAAAATCAGGATCGGCGGATAATGCAAAAAAGGAACGTATCGGATCGAACTGTGCGTGGCCAACAACTGGAGCAGTCGCGCGAAAGTGACGAACCGGCTGTCGATGCCCACTTGGGACTCGGCAGCGGAACAAGAACCGGGATTTTCTACCACCCGAGTTTCAGCCGGAGAAGCTATCTAACTCAGGGAGCCCGTCTGGAGGACTTTCCGGGAGCTTTGAATCACCTTCTTCAAGACGAACGCTTCATTCTCTGCCAGCCCGAACCCATTTCGGAGCAATCTATTCTGGCAGTTCATTCCCGGGAGCTTCTGGAGGGGGTCAGGCAAGACCCGCTCTGCTCGACCGCCTGGCACTCGGTTGGCGCGGTCGTAATGGCCGCAGAAAAGATTGCGTCAGGCGAAATCAGGAACGCTTTTTCCTTTATAGGCGCCGGCGGGCATCATTCGGGCAAAGACTTCTTCGGCGGGTACTGCTGTTTCAATGACGTTGCGATCGCCATCCGGGTGCTTCGAGTTGTCTACGGCATCAGGAAAATCGCCATTCTCGACACTGACGCCCACCACGGGGATGGTACTCGCGCCCTGGTAGGCGGCGATCCGGACGTTCTTCATGTTTGCGTCTGCTTCAATAACTACGAGTCCGAAGACGGTACAAATGTGGACATCGCTGCTGCCGCTCGTCCCTGGGATAAGGACCCCGACGCCGGATACGCCGAGGCGGCGATAAGGGGTTTTGCCGAGCGCGCCCGCAGGTTTGGGCCGCAATTCATATTCTGGTACTTCGGGTTTGACACCCACCGGGGCGACTACGCAGACCTGGGCCTCACCATTAACGCATACCTGCCCATTGTCCGCATGATGAAACAGCTTTCCGAAGAGCTTTGCGATGGACGTTCTGGAAGTAGTCCTCGGTGGGGGTTCTCGAAGCGATATAGCCAGATCGGTCATCCCGCCCGTTATCGCCGTTCTGGGCTCAGATTGATTCTCTATACCGATTATCAGGTAAGAATTTTGATGGATGAGAAGACAAAAGAGACGCTCCAGGAGATTTTTATGGCCGGGATTCGGGCCGTTGACCCCGAAGAGGCCGTCAAGCGCCACATTGAGCTTAGCGGGAACGAATTGAGGGTCGGCGGCTGTTCATACCGGCTCGATCGTTTCAAAAGAATCTTCGTAACAGGGTTCGGAAAGGGAACTGCGCCTATGGCGAAGGCGCTCGAGCAGATCCTGGGCGACCGTCTCACCGGGGGCTGGATTACCGTGAAATATGGTCACGGCCTGCCCTTGAAAAAAATCCGTGTGATGGAAGCCGGGCACCCGGTCCCGGACCAAGCCGGATTGGACGCTGCACGGTATATCCTGGAGCGTCTGGAAGGTTGCACGGAACAAGACCTGGTTTTGTGCGCATTTTCGGGCGGAGGAAGCGCGCTTTTTCCAGCGCCGCGTCCTCCTCTTCTGCTCAGGGAAAAGCAGGTAACCACTCAGCTTCTGCTGGAGTGCGGGGCGACAATATTCGAACTTAACTCATTGCGCAAGCACATGTCCCTGGCCAAAGGCGGGCAACTGGCAAGGATTGTCTATCCCGCCAGGGTCGTTTCTCTATTTCTGTCGGACGTTGTTGGGGATTCCCTGGACGTGGTTGCCTCCGGCCCGACCGTTGCCGATCCGAGCACCTTCGCCGATTGCATTCGGATCGTCGAACGATACGGGCTTTCCGAAAAACTTCCGGCTTCCGTGCTTAAGCTGCTGCGGAGCGGCGCAAGCGGGCTGATCGAAGAGACCCCCAAGCCGGGTGATGCCGTGTTCGAACGGGTTCAGAACCTGGTTGTCGGAAGCAACCGTGCCGCTTTACTCGCTTCGGCCCGGAAGGCATCCGAGCTTGGATATGCTCCGCTCGTCCTCTCCTCTTTTTTCCAGGGCGAAGCCCGCGAGATTGCGCAGGCCTTTACGGCGATAGGAAAGGAAATCGTTTTCTCCGGGCATCCCATTTCGGCGCCTGCTTGTGTTCTGGCCGGGGGGGAAACTACGGTTACGATCAGAGGCGAGGGTAAAGGTGGCCGAAACCAGGAATTTGCCCTGGCCGCCGCGCTCAGCCTGGAGGGGTGGCCGAAGATTTCGGTGTTAAGCGCCGGGACCGACGGCTCCGACGGGCCAACAGAGGCCGCCGGTGCTTTTGCCGGCTCCGATACCTGCCACAAAGGCGCGTACAAGGGTCTAAATCCCTTCGATCACCTTTCCAGAAATGATTCCTATAATTTTTTCAAAGCGATAGGAGACCTTTTCATCACCGGCCCTACCCGCACGAATGTAATGGACGTGATTTGCATGATCGTAGAGACTTAGGCAGATTAATTCTCCGGATTCTCCGCATGCGCAGGATGGCTGAAATCCTGGCGGGTCGCCTCTTTCCCGAAAAGGGGCAGGAGGCCTTTCGCAAAGAAATAGCAAGACGATGGGCCCAAAACGAAATTACTGATTACCACTGATGGAGGATCAAATATGAAAAGAGATATGCCGCCGGTTCATCCGGGAGAGATCCTGCTTCAGGATTTCCTGCAGCCGCTCGGTATCACTCAATACCGGCTTGCTAAATCCATTGGGGTCCCCCAGAGGCGGATCGGCGAGATTGTTGCGGGAAAAAGGGCCGTTACGGCCGACACAGCTCTCAGGCTTGCCCGGTTTTTTGGCACTGACGCACAGAGCTGGGTTAACCTCCAAGCCCATTATGATTTGGAGATCGCCAAAGAGAGATTGGAAGGCAGGTTGGAGAAAGAAGTCACTCCTATGACGCAGGTTGCGTGACTCAAACACCAACCATTTTGGTGACCTTTACAAATATCCGCGATAAAAGCCATGAGACTGCCGGGCCGCTGCCGCTCAGAACTCTATTCCCTTCCCGGCCTTTAGCCCCCGGTCTCGAAAAGGATGCTTTATTTCCTTCATCTCGGTCACCATGTCTGCAATTGCAATGAGTTCGTCGGGGGCATTTCTCCCGGTAACTACTATGTGGGAGCCGGTCGTTCTGTTTTCAAGGGCCTCGATCACCGCCTCGCTGGGCAGAAGCCCGTAGGACAGGACCACATTCAGCTCATCGAGAACGATCATATCGTAATATCCACGCTTCATTTCGGAGACGGCCTCCTCCCAGCCTGCTTCGGCCAGGCGGCGGTCTTCTTCGAGACTCTCCTTTTTCCAGGTAAAGCCGCTTCCCAGGGGCTTGATTTCAACCTCTTCGATTTTCTCGAATGACTGAAGCTCGCCGTAAGCCCACGTGCCCTTTATAAACTGCAGAATGAGCACTCTCATGCCATGTCCTGCCGCCCGCATAGCCATACCGAGGGCTGCCGTGGTCTTTCCTTTTCCGTGCCCGGTAAAGACGATTAGAAGGCCTTTTTCGGAATTCACTGTTTTCTCCGGCTTTCGTCAAGTCCGCTTATCGTCAACTTAATGAACCTCAGGTGATTGAATTCCAAAACCACGTCCATGCTCCACCCAAAAAAAAAGCGGGCCGCAGCCCGCTCTAATCATTTCAAAACCGCTGAACTCAGCAATCTTTACCCGCGTCTGAGGAGTGCTTTGTTGAAGATGCGCCCTCTGTTTTGTTCTCAAGCTTCTCCGGTTTGCCATCCGCCGGTTTGGCCGTGCTCTGGTTCTTGCCGGAATAGTCGGTTGTATACCAACCCGAACCCTTAAGGTGGAAAGTGCTCATGGAAATGAGCTTTCGGAGCCGACCGTCACATTGTGCCGCATTTGGTCAGCGGCGGATCGGAAAATCTTTGCATCGCTTCAGTCGTCTTCCCACATTTCAAACATTCATACTCATAGATTGGCATCTCTACTTCTCCTCGCGCGCTTCACATTTCCAGCTCTAAGCTTAACCTTATATATTATATATCCGGTTGATTTCCTGTCAAGCCTTCATTATATGCCTCTACGGATAAACTTGATTCAGAGACCCGTTCACGACCTGGAGAATGGTATATTGCCGCTCGAGATCTCCCCTCGGATTCACGGTGTAGTTGCCTGCGACTCCCTGGAAACCCTGCGACTGAAGCAGGTTTTGGAATACGGAATTGCGGTCGGCTTTCGCCGGGTGACGTGCTTCTGGCCTGAAGCAGCATCATGAGCGCATCATAAGCCTGCGCTTCAAGATAAGAAGGCTGCGAGTTGTAGAGGGAGGCGAATTTTTCACTGAACGTCCTTACTTTGCGGATTTTGGCTTTCCGGGAAAAATGAAGTGGCAAACAGGGCCTGGTCGACATATACACCCCCCGCCTGCACCAGGGGCGCCTCGCTCCAGAGATTGGTCCCCAGCAGTGTGACCCCGACTACGTTATTATACGGAAGCTGCGGGGCTATCAGCGAAACCGCGCTCACCTGGTCCGGGTATGAAGAGGGCGTCGAAGGGAGTCCCTTCGGTCACCGACAGCGGTGAGTTTTTCTTCGCTATATTCATAAGTTTCTGGAGAGGCTCGGTGAAATCGGTGCTCTTTTCCTTGTAAGAAGCGCTGGCCATCATTGTTCCGCCTTGCTCCTGCACTGTTTCAGCGAAGATTTTGGAGAGCTTTTGCCCATAGCGGTCATCAGGGAAAAGACACGCAAAGCGTTCGTATTTGAGTTTCTCCCGGCAGTAGCGGACAAGGGTCTTAACAAGGTCCCGGCTGTCGATGAATACGTGCAGTACGAAAGAGCTGTCCGTGTCATCGTCTTCTTTTTGAGTCAGGGACAGCAGAGGGACCCCGTCACGGTTTGCCAGCGGGACCACCGTCTTGTTTGCCTGAGTGCCAAGCGGCCCCACTACGGCCAGAACTCCTTCCTTTCTGACCAGCTCTTTAAACGACCGGGCGGCTGTGTCCGGCTCCGAGCCGGCGTCCTTTATAACCAGGGTGACTTTCTGACCTGGATGGCCCTGGTTCCAGTCGGAAATCGCCAGATTGATCCCACGGATCACCATGTCCCCATATTTTGCGTTGGGCCCGTTCAGTGGAACCAGGACACCGATCTTATCAGGATTAAGAGGTATGCCGGTTTCGACGACTTTGGAACCCCTGATGGCTGCCTGAATCTCTGCGGCAAGCGGATGCCCGGGATTTTGGGCAAGGATTGCTCTCAATTGCTCCCGGCTCGTTTCGCCCTGTCCCTTTTGAACTTCGATCTCAGCGTAGCGGAAATCCAGGAAAACCTTCATGAAATCGGAAGGGTTTCTTTTATAGAGTCTTTTAACAAGACCTTCGTCCGCTCTGCCCAGGGTCTCCTTTGTCAGTGCGGTCAGGCTTTTTTTCTGTTCCGGAGTATTTGCGACCGAAAAGCCGGAGGCACTCCAGTCAAAAGCAGTCTCAATGTCGTTTTCCGAGCTGTAGATTCCAATCATCAGCTCAGCCAGGCCAAAACGCACTTCGGGATTATTCGCAGCCAGTTCCCAAAGCGAAACCGCCTCCTTCATCACCTGTTTTTTCTTGCCCGTCTGCGCCAGGAGCTTAAGTTGGTTGAGTTTGGCAGAGGGAATCCCGTCCCAGGCTGGGGTAGGCGTAAACGAGGTAATCAAAATACTGTGCGGCGAGTTCAGGTTGACCTTGTTCCAGGTGGATCTCACCGATTCTGTTAAGCGATTTCGCAGCAACGGCTGTGCTTGGGTACTTCTGGAGATCCGTTCCCACAGGCTGATTGCGTTGGGGACCTTTCCGGCGCGGTAGGCGTCCTCGGCCTGGCGATACATGTCTTCGGCTTCCCGCGGGTACGTGGTGGAGAAGCTGGGCGACAGATCGGGAGGCTGGCCCTTTTCGCCACCCCCCGCACAACCGCTGAGAACCAGGAGAAAAATAAGGAAAAAAGCCGGTATGCCTTTGTTGTCCATTTTCATAAAAGCCTCACGAAAGATTCAGGAATTAAGGGTCCCGCCTGAGGCGGGATGATGCCTTATTCCTCAATTCCCAATTGCATTATTCCTCAATGAAAAATGAACAGGGCACGGCTATTCGCGTGCCCCTTAATACAACGGAAAACCCTTCAAGAAAAGACCAAATGGGCAATCTCGTCCCAGTGCTTATTTCTTCACTTCCTCGAAGTCGGCGTCAACCACGTCCTCATCGGGTTTTTTCTGCTGCTGAGACTCTCCGGTTGCGTCCTGTTGCCCCTGTGCTCCGGCCTGCTGGCCCGCGGTCCGTTTGTAGGCCTCTTCGGCAACCTTATGGGAGAGTTGCATCAAGGCGTCCATATCCCGCTGAATGGCGTCTTTGTCATCGCCATCCATGGTGGTCCTGAGCTTTGCGATTTGTGATTCGATGTCCGACTTTGTCTGCTGATCGAGCTTATCGCCCATGTCGCGCATCGTCTTTTCAGTGCTGTAGATGAGAGTATCCGCATGGTTTCTCGCCTCTACGAGTTCGCGCTTTTTCTTGTCTTCCTCGGCATGCAGCTCGGCCTCACGCACCAGGTTCTTTATTTCCTGTTCGTTAAGCCCGCTGGAGGCCGTGATCTGGATCGACTGTTCCTTCTGGGTCGCCAGATCTTTTGCCGAAACGTGCACTATGCCGTTAGCGTCTATGTCGAAGGTGACCTCAATCTGCGGGATGCCTCTGGGCGCGGAGGGAATACCTACCAGTTCAAACCTGCCCAGGGTCTTGTTATCAGAGGCCATCTCGCGCTCGCCCTGAAGTACATGAATCGAGACAGCGGTCTGGTTGTCGGTTGCGGTCGAGAATATCTGGCTCTTGCGGGTCGGAATCGTGGTGTTTCGCTCGATGAGCTTCGTCATGACGCCGCCCGAGCGTTTCGATCCCGAGCGACAGCGGAGTTACGTCGAGCAGCAGAATGTCTTTGACGTCGCCTCTCAACACACCGCCCTGAATTGCCGCCCCGATCGCGACAACTTCATCCGGGTTCACGCCCTTGTGAGGCTCCTTGCCAAAGAATTCCTGCACTTTTTGCTGAACTCGAGGCATTCGGGTCATTCCGCCGACCAGTATCACCTCATCGATCTCGTTGCGGGAAAGGCCGGCATCCTTGAGGGCCTGCTGCATGGGCGGTAGCAAGCTGTCGATGAGTTCTTCAACCATTGATTCGAGTTTGGCCCTGGTAAGCTTTATGTTCATATGCTTTGGGCCCGGAAGCATCCGCCGTGATGAAGGGCAGATTGATTTCGGTCTCCATCGTAGTGGAAAGCTCGATTTTTGCCCGCTCAGCGGCTTCCTTCAATCTCTGGAGGGCCATCTTGTCGGTCCTCAGATCTATGCCATAGTCTTTCTTGAACTCGGTGGCCAGCCAGTCGATTATTCGCTGGTCGAAGTCTTCCCCACCCAGGTGCGTGTTACCGTTGGTGGATTTGACCTCGAATACCCCTTCGCCGATTTCCAGAATGGAGATATCGTAGGTCCCGCCCCCGAGGTCAAACACGGCGATCTTCTCGTCCTTTTTCTTATCCAGGCCGTAGGCAAGTGAGGCGGCGGTCGGTTCGTTGATAATGCGCAAAACGTTCAACCCGGCGATTTTGCCCGCGTCCTTGGTGGCCTGCCTCTGGCTGTCATTGAAATAGGCGGGCGCCGTAATGACGGCGTCGGTGACTTTTTCCCCCAGGTAATCTTCCGCCGTTTGCTTCATTTTCATCAGGATGAAAGCCGAAATCTCCGTCGGGCTGTAATCACGGCCCCGAATCTGGATATGCGCGTCTCCATTAGGGGCGCGGACGATCTTGTAGGGAAGAACTTTTATGTCGGCCTGGATTTCCGGTGTATCGAACTTGCGGCCGATAAGCCTCTTTACCGCGAAAACGGTATTCTCGGGATTGGTTATGGCCTGCCGCTTGGCAACCTGCCCCACCAGCCGCTCGCCGCTTTCGGTGATGGCCACCATGGAAGGGGTGATCCGGCTGCCTTCCGCATTGGTCAAAACCTTCGGCTCCTTTCCCTCCATGATTGCTACCACTGAATTGGTAGTCCCGAGGTCGATTCCTATAACTTTACTCATTTAATTGCCTCCTTGGGGTTACCTGTAATCTTATCTCCCGGTCCGTGGAGTATAAGAAACTCCAGGCTCAGCCACGTGTGAATTTTCAGCAAGTGTCGTCTTTTGCATTTCTTGACACCCCGACCCTTGCAGGCCTGAGGAGCCTGTCCCGTAAAGTGTAGCCTTTTTGAAATTCCTTGGTCACGGTCATGATCCGGATAGTCGGGGTTCCGCTCCTGGATGACCGCCTCATGCCGGTTAGGGTCGAAACTGCAGCCCACCGATTCGAAAGGCGCCGCGCCGAACCTGGCAAGCACATCGATGAGGCTTTTCAGAGTCATCCGCACGCCATCCAGAAGGCCTTCACAGTTCTCATCCCTTTCGCCATGCTCGATTGCCCGCTCAAGGTTGTCTGCCACATCGATAAGCTGCCGCATGATGCTTTCATTAGCGTAGGCTATGCCCTCGGATTTCTCCCTCTCAAGCCGTTTTCTGGTGTTGTCCAACTCCGCAGCAAGCCGCAGGATGCGGTCCTGCGCCTCCTTGAGTTCCTCTTCGCGTCTTGAGAGAAGTTGCCGGCAATCTTCTTCTTCAATATTCTGCGAAGCCTCGACCTGGGTTTCGACCTGATCCCCCGGATGGGGATTTTTGCTGGTCGGCTTTCTTTCAACAGGTATCAAACTGTTTCCCTCCATTTCATGCCACTCAATAACCCTGACAATATAAGTTCACCTTTCGGCAAATGTGGCATTGCCACACCCAAAAGTCGATTTTTTTAATTCTCATCAGGGATTTCCAGGATCTGGCTCAGAAACTGCGCTGTAAACTCGACGATCGGTATGATTCTGGAATAATCCATGCGCAGTGGACCAAGCACGCCGAGCACGCCCAACGGGGTACTCCCCCGCCAGTAGGGAGACTGAAATCAGGCTCATTTGCTGCCATTCCAGCAGTTCGCCCTCGGTCCCCAGCATTATCTGGATTCCCGTCGAAGCCTTCAAGGTCTCGTCGAGCAGGCGTATCATCTTGGATTTATCCTCGAAGGCCTGAAGTATCCGCCTCATTTGTTCAACATCGGCGAACTCCGGATTATCCAGAAGATTGGTCCTGCCTTCTATGTAAATCTCGCTCTCCTCGATCGTATCCTGAATTGCCTGGTGGGCCATTTTCAGGGCGCGCGAAAAAAGCTGGTCAAAAAGCGCCTTCTCGCTCTCCATTTCCTCCATAATGCGCTCCTTCACCTTGGACAGGGGCACATTCCGAAGAAGCTCGTTTATATACCGGCTGTACTTGTCAAGTTCGACCTGCGTAACCTCTTCTGTTGATTCGATGTGTGTCTGATGAATAAGGCCCGCCTTTGAAATAAGAATCACCATTATGTCAAAAGGCCCAAGCCGAAGGAATTCGATATGCTTGAACGATGTAATGCGAAAGCTTAGGCCACAGCACAACTCCAGCCTGCCTGCAGTATTGGGAAAGCAGTTTCGATGTCCCGCGCAGCAGTTCCCTTATGTCTTGCGGCTTGGTTTTCAATGCAACCCGAATCCGTTCTTTTTCCGATCCTTCGAGCTGCCTGGACTGCATTATCGAATCGAGGTAAAGCCGCAGCCCCTTCACCGTCGGAACTCGACCGGCCGATGTGTGCGGCTGGTGGAGCAGCCCCATTTCCTCAAGATCAGCCATCACGTTGCGGATAGTTGCAGGGCTGGCGTTCATGACGCTTCTTTTGGAAATGGTCCTGGATCCCACTGGTTCGCCTGTCTCGATATAATCGGTAATAACGGCTTCCAGAACGATCTGATCGCGTTGCGTAAGCTCGATCACGTCCAAACTCCCTTGTTGGTAGCACTCACCATAAAAGAGTGCTAAACAAACCTAGTCCTATTTAACCCGTTTGTCAAGACGCCACCATCATATCGAAACTTTATAGGTAAGTAACCTTGGTCCCACAGGAGATGATGCGCTCTATTACGCAGAAAGAACACCTGTCACTGGCCCTGCTGAATTATCCGGCAAAATCCCTTGAGCAGATCGAGCACCCTTGCCGCGTAGTCCTCCGGCAGGCTGCCGCAGCCGCAGCTGGGGGTAAAAAGCGAGTGAGCAATTACTTCCTCTAGCTCCATCTCGCCTGCGGCAAGCTCCCGGATCTGGCCGGTCCACCTGCCGGCAAGGCCTTCCGGGGTTTCGGCCTGAATCGCATCAAGGTCCGAGGTGGGGACTACGCCCCAGGCTATGTTGCCGCCCTGGGCCATGAATTCGAAGGCATTGTTTCCTGTAGAGGGCGAACTTATCGAAATAGCCATATGAGTCGAAATTGATGATGTCGCAATTTGATTGAAACAGCCAGCAGCCAGTCGGTGTTGGCGCAGACGTGAATCCCTGCGATCCCTCCGGCTGCATGCACGGCGTCGACCACTTCGGCCAGCAGCCTCAGGACCAGTTCGGCGGAAACGGTAATGAAGGCCGAAGAGCCGAACCCCGCAAGTCCGGGTTCGTCCAGAAAAATTATTACCGGGACCCCGAAAGTCTGCATGATCTCAATCTGCCACCTGGCTTTGAGGCCGAGAAGCTTCGGTATGATGTCCAGGAAGCGTTCGTCGTAGATGAGGGCGCGGCCGTCCTGGTCCTTCAGGCCGCTCAGAAGGGTAAATGGACCCACTATCTGCCCCTTCAGGGCGCGAAGGGGCAGACTGGCGCCCTTGACGGTCTCAAGAAAACAGCGGAAGGTTGTGCTGGTTTCTTCACCCATCCGGAAGCGCGAATCTTCGATCTGGAGCGGTCCCTCGCCAAGAGCAAGGTATTGTTCATAAAAAAGAAGGACCTGATGGTCGAATTCCGGCGTATCGGACCTCACGAATTGCTTGCCCTCTTCGGTTACAAGGCCCGGCAGACCCTCGATATATTGCGCCATCATCTGCTCGGCGGGATATGCGGTCAACTGGGGCCATGCGGGTATCTCCGGTGCAGCCTGAAGCACAAGTCCGATTGCTCTTTCGCCGGTCCCTTTGAGGCATACTGCCGATGAGGGTGGCGGACCCAAGTCCCTGGAAGTTCTTCAAAGTGCGGCTCCTTTCTATCGTGGTTATCGTATCCGCTGAATGAACAGATCGCTGGAGCAAGCTTTCAAATCGGGGCTAAAGCCCGAAACCTCAAGTCGGAAATAATCCCATCCTTTGCGGGTATCAAGTTTTATTTGCTTTTCGGTCTTTTGGTGTTTTACAAATGCGGCAACTTAATCACTCAGGGAGGAATCAATGGCCGAAGATCTCAAGAAAATGTACCGCACGGTAATGGAGGACCATTTTCCGGACTCGCTGCGCGTGAGCTTCGGGGACCAGGCGCTCGTCTACAGGAAGCGCTCATGGAAGTTTCCGGACGAAAAGACTGGTGAGTTGATCGAAAAAGGGCTGCGTTACGGGGAAAATCCCGGCCAGGAAGCGGCCCTCTACGAACTGGTCGGCGGCAATCTTACGTTGGGCGCCTGTCGGTTCATCGATCCCGCGAAATGGTCTGGTCAGCGCCATTGGCGAGGAGGACATGCTCCAGGAAGGTAAGCATCCCGGAAAGATCAATCTGACCGACCTGGACAACGGACTCAATATAGTGAAGTTTCTAATGGACAAGCCCGCTGCGGTAATCCTTAAGCATAACAATCCCTGCGGTGCGGCTCTGGGCGCAAACCTCTCCGAGGCATACCATCGCGCAAACCGCGCAGACCGGATTGCCGCTTTCGGCGGATGCCTCGTGGTCAACCGCCCGGTCGATAAGGCTACGGCCCAACTTATTTCGGAAAACTACCTCGAGGTGGTCGCGGCTCCCGACTATGAGGAGGGCGCTCTTGGAGTCCTGAAGAAGCGAGCCAACCTGCGCATTATCCAGATATCCAGGATAGACCGGCTCCGGGATTACATCGATATGCGGTTCGTCGATTTCAAGTCTCTGATCGACGGCGGCCTGATCGTTCAACAGTCGCCGCTCAATAAGATCAGGAGCGCCAGGGATTTCAAACTGGCCGAAACCACCTACCAGGGCAAAACCTACAAAATCAGCAGAGAGCCTAGCGAGCAGGAAATGGCCGACCTGCTTTTCGGATGGTTTGTCGAGCAGGGCGTAACCTCCAACTCTGTAATATACGTAAAAAATGAATGCACGGTTGGAATCGGCACGGGCGAACAGGATCGCGTCGGGGTCGCCGAAATAGCCGTATATAAGGCCTACCAGAAGTACGCAGACGTGCTCTGTTTCGACAGGCACAAAATCTCGTATAAGGATCTCGATCTTGCCATAGAGAAGGGAGAGCGCCCCAAAGAGCAAAAGGAGCAAATCGATACTCTCACCTGCGAGGCCAGGGCGGGTCTTATAGGCGCCGCCATGGTTTCGGATGCCTTTTTCCCGTTCAGAGACGGTGTGGACGTCGGGATCCGCCAGGGGATAAAAGCTGTAGTGCAGCCAGGCGGCTCTATGAGGGACTGGGAAGTGATCGAGGCCTGCAATGAAGCAGGAGTGACAATGGTGCTCACTGGACAGCGGGCGTTCAAGCACTGAAACTCTATGCCCGTAATGGCAGCCGTGATGACGAGTGACGGGTGACGAACCGTTGCTCGTCTCTAGCTGGTTGCCGTCCTGAAAGGGTGCTTTTCCGCCCCCTGATCAGGTCCGGGTTGGGCCCTGGCGGGGCGGTGCCCATTCCGGCTAAAGCCGGAGAAAGGAATGACCAGATTATATACGCCTCCGCGCAAGCCCTCCTCAAAATCGATCCTATATTCATCACTATCAAAGCCAGGCAATACATGCTTAGTCGTAAAGACCCTTTAAGTTTCTCCACATGATGTGGAGAAGCTCCCGGAACATGGCCAGCGACATTGAGGGCAGACGCCACCCCCCCTTATATTCATGCTCGCTGTTTGCGCGCACATCGAACTCTTCAACCCAGAAGCCGCGTTTCCGAGCAAGAAAAAGAATCTCCGCATCAAAGCTGAAGCCGCTAACGTTGCTTTTCTTAAACAAGTATTGCGCGGCCTCCCGGCGAAAACCCTTCAGACCTGCCTGTGTATCCCGGAAAGGCAGGCCAAGAGCCGACCTTACAATCCAGTTCAATGACCTTCCCAAAAGAGCCCTTAGTATTTCCGCCTCTCCCGACAGGCGAGCGTACAAGCTGCGAGACCCGATAACTATATCCGCCGCTTCCAGTTTTTCCTTTATGATTTTCAAATAATCCGTGGAATAAGCCATGTCCGCATCCATAAAACAATATGCATCTGCCTCCATCAACTCGAAGCCGGTCCTGATCGCATGTCCTTTTCCTTTATTGGTTTCATAACCGGCAAAGGAGACATTCCCTGTCCGGCGTTCATCGAGGGATTTCTTCAGCACTTCAACAGTCCCATCAGTTGAACCGTCGTCTACGAATAGAAAATGGTAGCTCGGGTTGTGGGCTGAAAACTCGATTGCTGATTCCACGGCGCGTCCAATGACCCCTCTCTCATTATAGGCCGGCAGAATAACTGCCACCTTTTCGATGTTGATTTGAGAAGGCCTGGGCATGGGCGTTTCCGATATAAAAGGCACAAGAGCGGTCTGCCTGATCGCTATGAGGGTCGCCACCCAAAGTGTCACAGTACTGAGCAAAACGAGCCCGAATTCCCGAAGATACAGAAACGGCCCCATGTCAATAGAGGTCAAAAGATGGCTCACTGCAATAAACCAGAACAGAGCCTTCCACCGGGGGGGGATATGCCCATAGGAGTACCTCTCCCAAAGTATGACAAGCAGGACCATCACCAGCGGTACGGCCATCGAAACGTAATGAGGATGAAATATAGGGCTTGCCACAAACATTAACGGAATGAAGGCGCCGAAGAAAGAAACCTCTGCCATGGTTGCATCCACTTTCCCCGAATACCATCTGCCCTTCCACCCCGAAGCAAGCAGGGTAATTGGCAGCGCGATAAAAGCTATCGTCCAATGCGCAGCGCGTACGCCTCCATGCGCCACCTTCGGACGGCTTTTTTTATCGGGATGCATGATATTATTCAACACAACCATCGGAGAGTTGCCGTCTCCACTCGTAATTGGGGTAAGCTCCCCCGCGCGGTTGACTGCAGGATTACCTCTTATCCCCGCTGTAACAGTTTCCTGATAGAATGATTTATACGACGATACTGTCCTACCCGGCCCGAGCACAAGGAGGGGCACGAGGATGAGCCCCGCCAGGAGTCCAATGGCGCTTCCGGAGAGCATGCGCCAATCACGGCGCCATAAGGGGAAGGCCAGCAGAATGGCTGGAATCAGTTTCACGCAAATTGCAGCGGAAAGCCACAAACCCGCACGAAGCCTTCTGCCTTTGAGAATCGAGGCGGCAACGCAGCACAAGAAAAATACGATAAGCAGACCTGTCTGTCCGCGCATCTGGCATCTGGCAATCGCCGGAAAAAGAATCAACAGGGGGCCAATCCGCAATGCCCACCAACGTTGTGAAAAGCGGCGTCCCCTGCCTGCCGCCAGATTCCTGAACGGATCTTCCACAGTCCTGGCGAGGATTCCGATACCGGCGACCCCAAGAGCCATGGTAATCATATACCAAATCCCAACACTTGCTTTGTAAGGCAGATATCCCGTTCGATCTTCTCCAGGGGGGGGGTCAGCCAGTGGAGTCATAAGGATGGCGAGCAGAGGTGGGTAAACGTAATGGAAGCCTCGGTCATCGGTTGCTTTGTACATATCGCCGCCGGTGCGCACAGACCAAGAAGCTCTGAGGAAAGTACCAATGTCGGTCATACGCCTTTTCAGGAATGCACCGCGATATTCCACCATCGCGCCGAAAAGAATGACCGTAACGAGAAGCAAGCTTAGCCCGATCACATGAAGTTTCGAAAGAGGCTCTGAAGATCTTTTCAGAAAATGCGCAAAAGCCGGTTTATTCTCCACAGCAAAAGTCCCGGATTCAGGGGTGTTTAACAACTCTATAGGGACTGCACCGGATCAGAAATTATCCGATCTTTTCCAGGCCGAGTTCAGCAAATACGTGGATTAACGCAAAAAGCTGGCCGTTATACATCTGAACCGGACTTAGAGATCGAATTCTGCCCGAAAAAGCTTCCGGAACAACCCAAAGCCCATAAAACCATACGATTTCCAAACCGAACGTGCAAGTGATATGTTAATTGATGTTAATTACCGTTAATTACGGCCCCCCGAGCATGCCTGCTCAAACCGGAAGTGTAGCGCTCAACCAGAGCGGAAACAACATCGAAAAACTGGAACCGGCTAATTTCCATCCGGGAAGGGTGTTTTTCCGTAAGACCCCGTCACTTCGAGTCATTAGTTTGGCTGGATATCGGCTCTGCGGTCTCAGGCCATACGAAACCCGGCCCGGAATAGGCACATACTTTGTATGAAAGAACCTCCCTTGGTCTGTCATCCAGGGTTGATCGTGGCTCACTCTTATGGTAGATTCCTATCCCAATATTTACTTCCATCCCTGGGAATTCAACGACTTGAGGAATTTCCAGCTCCCATGGTGCATAAAACGACTCTTCGGCTCGGCCATGCTGGAGAGGTTCGAGAAAAACCTTGTTTGCCCAGGATGTTTGCCCGATTCGGCAAAATGGTCGAGTTTGATTTACTGTACCGCCAGAGGCGTCACTGAGTTGGTGTTCGACCCAATGAGGCCGCGGAGACTGCTCTATTGCCATCCCCAGCGAAGAAATGGGAGATCCATGTGCGGCCATCTACTTTCACGGGTCCACAGGGTGTTAGAAACGCGTGGATCATCTGGGCCGTCGTCTTCATAATTATCGCCTCGCTCGCGGTGATGTCGTCAAATCGGCGAACGGTCACTCCAATCTATAGCACTACAACGATCAAATGGTTTGCCGGCGAGGACATCTACGGGGGGGGAATACACGGGTATCTGTACCTGCCGCAGGCCTGTATTCTCTTTGCCCCTTTCGCGGAGCTCCCTTTCGCTGTGGGGGAAGTCCTCTGGCGGGCTTTCTGCATCGGGATACTTGCGGCGGCGGTCTGGAGGTTGTCACGTTTTGCAGGGCGGGGAGGCGCTGTTGATCTCTTCCCACTGATGACTCTGCTGGTCATACCGACCGCACTGGGCTCCGCCCGTAACGGGCAGATGAACCTGCCTCTTGCGGCTATGATGGCGTTTGCATGCGTGGACCTTGGAGAATGCCGCTGGTCGCTGGCAGCTTTTTGGCTCGTTCTGGGACTGGCCTTAAAGCCCTTGATATTCGTCATGCTGGTATTTGCCGCCATTGTCTACAGGCCCATGCGATGGCGCCTGGCTCTGGGACTTCTGGTTGTCTTCGCCATGCCCTTCCTGACCCAGCAGGCCTCATACGTCTGGACCCAATACAGGCTATTCCTTCTGAAAATGCAGATGGCAGGGAATCCGGGAGAGACCGGTCAGTTTAGTGACATCTTCGGCATGGCCAGGGCGTTTGGCATCACAGCTCCTTTCGCCGTTCAGACAGTTGTTCGCATGATTGCAGCGGCGCTGACTTTGGCTTTCTGCTGGCTGGTACTCAAACGTAGGGGTAATGAGCACGGCTCGCTCATGTTTTTTACCTTTAACGCCTGCTACCTCTTGCTGTTCAATCCAAGGACCGAAAATATGACCTACGTGGTGGCGGGACTGCCAATGGCGGTGTTTGCCGCCCGGGCTTTGCTGTGGGACCAGCGGCGCGCGACAGCCTGGTTTCTCATTGCCCTCATTCTGGTGATGAGCGCAAGCTATGAAATCACGCGGGGAAATAACGACTGGATCTGTCCCGGGGTGTGCCTGGTATTTCTGATGTACGTGATCTTTCTTCTCTTGGTGAACACTCAGGCTCCATCGGTGAGCTACTTACCAATCAGGAAGAGCACTGAAGACCCTCTATCATCCAGGACAGATACTTTATGATCTTTCAACTGCTCAGCCAGTAGGTCGGCAGGATCGAAACTCACAGTAAATCTCCCCGTCTCCGGGTTCTTGGCAGAAAATGTGAGCAGGGATTTTTGTTTCCAAGGCCACTGTAGCGTACTCTCGTCGAAGTTCATGCTTTAGATCAGCACCTGGGAACTTTGAACCCGAAGCAGCAGTTTGTATCTGCCTGTCCGGACTGTGTCACCTGCATCGAACCTGATTTGCTGACGCCGGGGATCATGAACTTAGAAACGTAAAATGCCAGCCAAGATATTCGGATTGACTTTGGTGTTGCGGCAATATAAGAAAACCCCACATAATCAGCAGAGCAGAGATTTACAAAATAGCCCAATATTGTGGGAACCACGGTACAATGTCTTTGACTTCTAACCCGAGAGATTTCCTGGACTTCATCCGCAGTGCCAAAAAGCTGGGATTATATCCTTACTTTCGTCCTATCTCCCAGTCGTTTGGCCCGGAAATGGAGCTGGATGGCAAACGGCTGATCATGTTGGCCTCAAACGACTATCTCGGGCTAAGCCGCGATCCGCGTGTGGTTGAAGCCTCAATTGGAGCCATGCGTCAGTGGGGCACGGGCCCAGGAGGGTCCAGGTTCCTGTGCGGAAACACCACTCTGCACGAAGCCCTTGAAGAGCGTCTGGCGGCCTTTGTCGGCAAAAAAAAGGTCATTGTCCACACGACCGGTTTCGGTGCGAATCTCGGGGCCCTGAGCTGCCTATCGTCTTCCGGGAACTTTATTGTCTGCGATAAGGAAAATCATGCCAGTATTTTTGAGGGCTGCCGGGCCTCACAGGCTCGCGTTATTCCATTTGAGCACAACAGCGTCGAGAGCGCGGCCGAGAGAGTGGCAAAGGTTTACAGGAAGCACCCTGAAGCCTGTACCTTTCTGATCACCGAGGGCGTCTTCAGCATGTCGGGCGACCTGGCAATCCTGCCGCAGTTGGTGGAGCTGAAAAAAGAATTCCCCAAACTACTCATCTATCTAGACGACGCCCACGGTCTTGGGGTAATGCACAGCCAGGGCCGAGGGACGTCTGCCCACTTCGGCGTGACTTCCGCAATTGACTTCATCATGGGCACTTTCAGCAAGGCCTTGGCCTCCATCGGCGGTTTTATTGCCTCTGACGACGAAGATACACTCGAATACGTTAAGCACCAATCCAGGACCTTGATTTTTTCGGCCGCCCTGCCGGTCAGCAACGCCGCCGCCGCATTGGCAAGCCTTGAAATTCTGGAACAGGAACCCGATCGGGTGGAACGGCTCCACAAGAACGCACAACGCGCGCGTGCGGGATACCGCGAAATCGGACTGCCTATTTGGGATGGCGAAACTCCTATCATCCCCATACCTGTCGGTTCGGAAATAAAAGCCGCTTATCTTGCCAGGGAACTCTTAGAGCATGGAATTTTTGCTCTCCCGGCCATCTATCCGGCCGTTCCCCAGGGACGGGCGTTAATCCGCACGGCATTCATGGCCACCCATGAAGAGCGGCACATTGATTTTGTCCTGGAGACACTGCATAGATTATCGAAAAAGCTGGGCCGGACAGAAGAATCGCCTGGGCTGGAATCTTTGAGCGCATACTTGAATTCTAAATAATAATCCCCTTGCCATCTCCCTGAAAACCGGCTGCCAATCAGGCCAATTCAGTCATTGACCTTCAAGGATTGGAGGGGAGATCGGCTCATTACCCGAAAGCCGATATTTTTTTAAATCCTGCCCATCAGCATCCACCAGGTAATAATGCCGCGCAGGCGCTGACCGGACTGGATCGAACGCATTTCCCCGTCTTCACAACCTCGCCCGCCCTTCAATCGATTCTCACAACCCTCACTCCATCCATCCGAAAAACGGGGGGAAAAAGATCAGTGTCCAAAATCGCAAATCCAGCCCTGGATCGGGTGATTTCGGCAATGTAGCTCCCGAACGGTTGGAAATACACCTTTCCTGCTCGAAGCCTTTGCTCGGAGAAATCCTCCTCACGGACGACGATATATCGGATGCTGTTTCGTTTGCAAAAATTTCGGATTTGTTCCGCATTATTGGAGTAGTAAGCGTTAAAAAGATCGTAGGTCCTTTGCTTTATGACGCTCCAGTAAGGCTCGATCCACGCATGTGAGAGTTTGTAAGTGACAAAAGCTTTGCGCCGCGAAAAGGTCATGACGTTATCCATGACTTCGGGATGTCCTGCAATAACCGTATCTACAGGGGTAGAATCAAAAAAGCGGTATAGCGGAGAGTATGCGGAATAATCGAAAAGTTCCACGTTATGCAACCGCAGCGCACCAAGCAGGGTTAGCAACAAAAAGAGCCAGGGGAAAACAATGCGCTTGAGATTCAGATGATCGACAACAATTTTTAAACAGGCTGCAAGGCAGATGCAATAAAAGACGGTCAGTGAATACTCGAGATAGCGGCCGGGGATGAAGAGTTTGAGCGGAATACTGCAGGAAAGCCCATACAGGAAGAACGATGCGGCGATTAGATAGACAAAGACCCGAAAAGCTCCAGGATATATGTTCTTCCGAGGCCGGCTAAGGGCAAAAACTACCAGGCCTGCCACGGCTGCAAAGCTGCACCATCCGGCTATGGGTCCCCATTCGTGAAAGGGTAAAATGAAACTCCATTGCTCAATCAATTCCTTATGGAGAGGCCGCAAAACTTCATAACGTCCGACGGCAGTGTATTCGATTTTGCCGGCAATCTCCGGCATGCCCACCAAGCCCCCAAACCTCGGTGATTTGAAAACCACGTATTTCAGCATCATCAGGCACGCACCTATTGTCAAAGGAATGAATTGAATTGCGATCCTGACTATAGGCGTTTTCGAAGCATCCGCCTCGCGCCGGACTAAGGATCTGCCAATAAGATGAGCTACGTAGAATAAATGCGTTGTCAGGCAAAGCAGAAAAATGTAAGGGACAAAAATCGATTGAACGAGCACCGTTATCGCGGCAAGCAGCAGGCGCTTGCGGGCAAGCAGGCAGAGGTACCCTATCAGCAGCGGAAATGCGAAAGCTCGAGGCAGCCCTCCGGACATCTCCCCCAAAAATAAACCGAAGAGGAAATAAATGCACACGCCCAACAGCGCCGCAAAATCATCGCGGAGTTCGAGACACAAGCAGTAGATCAACAGGGCGGATAAAACGAACAGGATACCGGTGAGGACCTTCGTGAATTGCAGGGGATCCATAAATACCGAGGCAACCCTGTAAATGGCGATAACACCCCATGAGACATAATCCCGCGCATACCCGGCCAGAAGATCATTGGGATAGAGGTTCGGCTCCCGCCACTGTTGCATCCAAAATATCTGCTGGCGGACGTCATCATTGATGACAAAAGGCGATCTGAAGCCCTGCCAGTGCGCTATCATGTATACCACCATAGCGGCTGCGGCTACAATCAGCGTATGTGGAATGCGTTTTTCATTCCATTGCATTAAAGATCGCCCTTTTCTGGTGGTCGGGTATCTCGTCCGGTGGGGCGCCATTAACCGCCAATAGCCCCCACTCAGCCAGTGTCGAGGTGTTCTTGCTGCCCCTCATGCCCGGCTCTCCATAAAACCGGCAAACAGCATTCTGAAAAATTTCGGAGATCGTAAAGCAGGTGAAATTGAGAGTCAATGAACACTCCCAACCAAGTTCGTCACGCGTGGCGCCCACAACCACATGAAAAGGACGTTTCCTCCGCATAAATCGTTGACTTTACACGCTGGCGATGCCATTTTTCAAATCTTGGCTCCGAAAAAATAAGGCCAACTTTCCCGTGCCGTTCCGGCAGAAAGTATTGTTGAGAGATCAATCAGTTGAGGAACTCTCAGAGAATGGAGTTTTCGCTCTCCCGGCCATCTATGCGGCTGTTCCCAAAGGGCGGGCAATAATTCGCGCCGCATTCACGGCCGCACACGAGGAGCACCATATTGATTTTGTCCTGGAGACACTGGATAGATTGTTGAAAAAGCATAAAGACCTGTTAGAAAAATCGGACAACCTTGAATCTCTGAGTGCATACCTGAATTCCCGACAATATCCACTGCAGAATAGTGAATATGTATATTCAGCTTGACACAGATGGGCTCAGTTCACTGATGAACAAGAGTTTTCGGGGTTGGATCGGCCCATTAAAAAAGCCCGATTACGCCGAGGTATTGTTACCCCTGGCTCTTTGCTCAATCTGGTTCATTATGGCGCTCTCGGTCAACCCGGTTGGCAATTTTCCCCTGAATGACGACTGGGTTTACGCCTACGACGTAAAGTCGCTGGTTGAACACGGCAAATTCCAGTTTGTAGGCTGGGAGGGCATGTCCCTGATAGTCCATATTCTCTGGGGATCTCTATTTTGTCTGCCGTTTGGCTTCTCATTTACCGCCCTGCGCCTGTCCAATCTGACCATGGGCCTTGTGGGCATCCTTGCCGTCTATGCTTTTCTCCGGGAAGCAAAGGCGAGCCGGGGTGTTTCTTTTTTCGGCGCTTTTATTCTCGCCTCCAATCCACTCTATTTCGAACTCTCAAATACCTTTATGACAGACATCTCCTTCTTCGCGATATCTACGTTATCTTTTTGCTTCTTCATACGAGGAATTCGCAATGAAAACCTGAACTATATAGTGGCGGGCACTGTGTTCTGTTGTATGGCTACTCTTACACGCGAACTCGGACTCGCTGTTCCTCTGTCTTTTTCCATTGCATATCTGATCAAAAACGGCTTTCAAAAGAGGCCGATCTTTATTGCGGCCCTTCCTCCGGTGTTGGCGGGTTTCGCTCTGATCGCCTATCAGACTCTGCTGAAACACACAATCGGTATTCCCGCCCATTATTACGATCATAGTATGGATCTCATCCAAAGGATATCCACCGGCATTCCTGCCACGCTTGTCTTTTTTGGGCAGAATTTCGGGGCAACACTGGCTTATCTGGGTTTATTTATCCTTCCTCTTTCGATTTTGTTTATTCGCGGTCAATGGAAATCAGCATTATCCCGCAACAGACTCTATGCCCTGGTTGCTTCATTAGGCATTGTTATCGCGGTTATGTCCGTTTTGACCTGGAAGAACTGTTTTATGCCGTTTTTGCGCAATATATGGTTTGTTACGGGGTTGGGTCCCGTAACGCTGCGCGATGTGTATATCTTGAAGCTGCCGCATCTTTATGCCGGACCAAAGGTCCTGCGGTCATGCATCACGTTTTTGGGTTTGGCAGGCGCCGCAATCCTGACCATCAATGTGTTGAACTCTTTATCAAGCCTCATTCCCCGGCCTCGTGGAAGTGGCTCGGTCAAGGAGAATTGGCTGACAGGATTACTCCTTGTTGCCTGCGTCGTCTACTTCATTCCTATCGGAATAATAGGTCTATATGACCGGTATCTTCTTTTCCTTCTACCGGAGGTAATGGCAATCACTGTCCTGGCTGCTCACCGGCCGGAGCTGCCGCCAGGGCGTTTTTCCGTTTTTGTATCCTCTGTTTTGTTGCTGGTCTATTTCACATTTGCCCTGGGTGCTACCCATGACTACCTGTCATTTAATCGGGCACGATGGGATGCTCTGCATTATTTGACCGAAGACGTCGGAATCTCTCATGAAAGAATTGATGGGGGTTTTGAATTCAACGGCTGGTATGGATATGACCCGGAATATCGGCCGGTGCGGGGAGCGGACGCGGTCGATAAAAGCTGGTGGTGGGTGAAGGACGACGAGTTTATGATTTCATTAGGCCCCGTCGATGGGTATGAAGAGGTTGGACATTATTTGTACCAAAGATGGATTCCTTGCCGGGTCGATGATGTCTTTATATTGCATCGTATTACAGGCCCTAAATGACTACTCACAAAGTTGCAGTACATGTTCTACAGCATTCACCCGAACGGGGTGAGGCTGGTAAGTTGATTAACAGCAATCCATCCGATGTGTCCAACAGTGGTCTAGGAGAAAAATGAATTTTTTCAACAAGTTTGAATTGAGTGGCGTACTGCCAGGGCGCAATGTCAAAGAAAAACTGGTCTGGGCGGCATTTTGCGCCACCTGCTTTCAGTTGGTATTTCGAGTCCCCTACGTTGTCGTATTTCCCGGCAACAATGCAAATTTTTTCGCCGGTATATTATGTGCCGTAACCATGTTGCTCTGTTTTACTTTAGTGGGTCGCGGCATTGGGAAATCACGCACTGAGGTAGGATTCAGCCTGGTTTTTACACTCCTGACTTTTTTCAATGCGATCGCGAGTTCTGATCGCCCGGACTCAGCTATCAGGGGCTTCATACTTCTAGCAACCGGCCTGGGCGGTTTCTGGTGTACCCGAATTTTGCTGCGGGATGAAGCGGCAAGGTGCTTTTTCAGGAATATGTGCGTAGTTTTCCTTGTCGGACTCATAGTGGCAGGGCTTGTCGGCTATGCCCGTAACGAGTATCCCTCTTCGATCCTGGGTTTTCACAAACACGCATACAATGGTATGGTCCTGCTTCTCTCGTCTATAGCGCTCTCTCTTTTCTGGGAAAAACGAATTTGGCAAAAGGTTGCAGCATTGGTGCTGCTGATCATGGGCTATCTGGTCATAGCTCTTTTCTTTGACCCGATAGTGTGGTTTCCCCCCGTTCTTTTTTTCTTTGCACTTGCTGTTGCGCCGCGCTTTAGAAAAAAAGCTCAGTTAGTTGGTTTGGCTGTTTTGGTGGCGCTGTTTGCCTTGTTTTTCCACCATCGCTACGTTCCAGATAGATTTGGCAAGTTGGACGATATTTCTACATACATTCGCGTAGAAAACTACTTCTTCTCCCTGCATTTGGCTGTAAGGCATCCGCTGTTGGGAATAGGGCTTTGCGCCCCACGCCGGCCTTACCTGGAAAAATACGACATCGTGTATCCCTATGTGACCAAGGAGTGCTTCTGGAACGATCTGGCAGATAACCGAACCTCGGAGAATCAGTTTCTCACTTTCATGAGCGATATGGGTCTACCTTTTGTTGTGCTTTATATTACCGTTCTGGTGTTTTTTGGAAAGAGGCTGGTAACCGCAGTACGCAGAGGGACCGGAGGAAAGTGCATTCCCGCATTGGCTATCCTGTTGGGCGTCTCTGGAGAACTGCTTCACTTCCTGTTCTATGACGGACTGTTGAATCCTGAAGTATGCTGGTATTTTCACATATTTCTGGGATTGATTCCAGCCATTCCTCCCCCGGCTAAAATGTCCGATCTTGCCGCAAAACTCGATTAGCCGAGAGTTGGCTCATTTTCAAAGGAGCGAAGTGAATTGCGAGACTGATTATAGACGCTATGGATTCCCGATAATAATCCACTTGCCGTTTCTTTGAAATCCTGCTACCCATCAGGCTAATTAGTCTCAATCCACAGGTGTTGGGGGGGACGCGTCATGCCCCGAAAGTCGATATTTTTTGACATCCTGCGCATCAGCATCCACCAGGTAATAATGCAGCGCAGGCGCTACCTGGGTGTGATACTGGCTGTCGCCTTGGGGACAGCGGGTTTCATTGTGATCATCACTATGGGGAGCGACGTTAAAAAAACTCTGAACCAGGATTTGGATCTCCTGGGCGGAGCTACCTTGATCAAGGTCTCCATGGACCTGGAAACTGAGCAAAAATTCTATAAAATACAACAGCTTGAGCCTGGGACGATTGACGCGTTGCGTGCTCTGCCGGGAATCGAGGCAGTGAGCGCAATCGTGTTAAAGCCTTCGTCACATTCTTTAGTTCAAAGGTACAAGGTTGGTTTCCTTGTTATCGGAGCAGACGGCGCCTTGTGGGGTGTCAACAGTTTCACGCCTGTGAACGGGTCTTTCTTCAATGCCGAAGACGTTTCCCGGAAGCGTCGGGTCTGCGTTTTAGGGTCGACCCTGGCGCGGAGGATTTTCGGTGACGCCGATCCGGTTGGCCGAATGTGCTGGATCGAAAACGAGCAATATCGAGTGAACGGTGTGCTGGGAGGAATTTCAGTTGGAGACTTTGCCGGATTTGGGTTTATCCCGATTACAACGGCGCTGGAATACATTCCCGGGCTCCCCCCTCCTCAGAAAGTCTATATCCGTTGTACAAGCTGGGATGACGTTAAAAAAGTCGCCGACGCGATTCCAGGTGTGCTCCACCGGTGCCAGCCCAAGGACAGGTTCCGCATCGAAGTCAGATGGGAGGAACTGAAGCGGGTGAAAAGCACGGCATGGTGGATAGAGCTTTTTGTCTATTTTTCCACGGTAGCGACTTTAATCCTGGGAGGTTTCGGGATCTGGAACGCAATGATGGCAACAGTCAAGACCCGAAAAGTGGAGATCGGCCTCAAGAAGGCAATGGGTGCGGAGGACAGGGACATTCTGGCCCAATTCCTGGTGGAGGCTGTGTGCCTCAGCTTCACATCCGCGCTGCTGGGGGGTATCCTTGGCCGCGGAGCGATAGAAATCGGAAGTCACCTTTTAAAAAGCCGCCCGCATGATATGCTCTTTTTTGTCTGTGTTGGTCTGGCCCTTCTCTTTTCTTTGGTTTTGGGGGCGGGAGCCGGTTTGTATCCATCTCTTCGGGCCAGCCGCATGGAAGTTCTAAATGCGATCCGCGATGAATAATATACCATCGCACAAAGAGGAAAATATTCCTCTCATACAGGTCGTGGGGCTGAGCCATACATACGACAACGGCATGGAACCTATCGAAGCGCTGCGGGAAGTTAGCCTTGGAATCCAACGGGGGGAGGTGGTCGCCATAATGGGTCCCTCCGGATCGGGAAAGTCTACGCTTCTGTCGGTTCTCGGGCTTCTCATGATCCCGACCGCAGGCAGCTACAAAGTGCTTGACCGGGATGTTCTCAAATTTGATCGCTCCTCTCAGGCATCTTTTCGCCGGACCTACGTCGGATTTGTTTTCCAGAAGTGCAATCTGATCGATACGTGCTCCGTGTACGAAAATCTGGAGTTTCCCCTGATATATGCCGGGGTGAAGCGAAGCGAGCGTCCTGCAAGAATTCAGGATGCCCTGGCAAGAGTGAACTTGACACATCGTCTTTATCACAGGGCGAATCAGCTCTCGGGTGGCGAACAACAGCGGGTGGCCATCGCACGTGCGCTTGTCAACAACCCTCTGATTGTGCTTGCGGATGAACCGACGGGCCAATTGGACCGCATGCACGGCGAGCTGGTAATGGATCACTTCGAGCAGATCCTGTCGGATGGAGACAAGGCTGTGCTGGTAGTTACCCACGATCCTCAGGTAGCCTCACGGTGCACCAGGGTCTGCTTGCTTGAAGATGGTGTCCTCAAGTCGAATTGACATTTTGACTGATTTGTAATACACCTCAACAGCTCAACCAATCTAATTTGTCCTTGTAATTTGAAGTCCTGCGTTCCTTTTATCGCGACCCCTAACAGGAACTGGTTACACTATGATTAAGCATTCCGGAGTTATTGTGATCCTGGTTCTGGCAGCGCTTATCCTGCTTGCGGCATATCCTTCAGAGGCTCAGATCGACGCCGGAATGCCGGTCAAGGAGGACCCGCCAATCGAAGGGGTAATGGACTTTGCGCGCTGTGTAGGGCTGGCCCTTCAACAATCCCCGTACCTTACCAGCAGTTCGCTGGAAATCGACGTGAAACGCATTGACCTGTCCGATGCCAAATACGCCTTTGTTCCTTCTTTTTCCCTGCGGACCATGTATTATGTCAACGCTCCGCCTCCGCTCCCGGGCAATCCTAATTTTAGCCCTTATATAATCCAGTTTGTTACGGAACCGTACAATCCGATCGAGATCTATTTCAATATGCGCGCGCGTCAATATCTGACTCAGGTGGCGGTTTATGCCCATCTCCAGATCATTGCCGACTACATCCAGCGTTTGGCCCTGGGGTTCCTTCAATTGGAGTCTCTGGACCAAATGGCCCAATATCAGAACGAAATTGTTCCTGTAGCCGAACAAGACCTCGCTTTTACCCAAAAATGCCTGGCGATGGGTGGTGCAGCTCTGGCGGATGTTGATATTGCCGAGCAGCAACTCGCGGTGGCTCGTGCCGAAAAGGAAAGACTGGCCGCCTCACGGGCCACGATACTGGAAGGGATAAGGAACTTGATAGGCCTCAAGCCCACAGAGCCTCCGCTGGAACTCGACGTGAAGAATGCAAGATCCCAGGTATTGAATGACTTCAACCCTGCGGTTGCGACCCTGGAACAGGCCAAGTCCAATTCGTTCGAGCTCAAGGGGCTGGCCGTCAGGAAAAAGCTCCAGGAAAAACATGTCACACTGACTTACTTGAGATATCTTCCCCATGTAGTGTGGGGAGTGCAAACGGCCGACCCCCTCACGGGAAGAGACCTGAGCGGCCTTTTCTACCTTGTCGGCCTCGAGATGCCCATATGGGATTCAATGAAACGATACCACGATATTTCCCGGCAAAAGACTGTTCTCAAGCAAGATATTGCCGAATTTGAGACCAAAGAATTCGATCTGACCACCAAGTGGCACGAGGCGGAGCAAAAGGTTAAAGACTCGGTTGCCGATCTCAGAATGATGGAGGCGAAGGAAAGACTGGCCGCTTCGAAGGAGCGTCAGGTTGAAATAAGTTACAGAGCGGGCAGTCAGCAGCTTCCGGCCTATCTGGCGATGAAAAAGGCACGACTGGATGCACAGAAAGACATAGTGGCGAAAAAGCTCGAATACGACAAAGCTGTTATCAGGCTGCGCGCCCTTTCAGGAGATCTTGTTAATCACTTTGTAAGTTCGGGCTCTTTTTATGAAAAGATGGATTGAGCCGGCGGGTGACACCATGAGCAAGTCCTTTTCGAATAATGTTCTTGAATGCCTAAAAAGCATACCTGCAACACTCAAAGCGGTCCTGCCGGAAACCGCGTTGTTAACTGGTGTGTTGATTACCGTTTGCCTCCTTTTAACGGCAGCCTGCACTCCTGCCCGCGCTCAATCCAATGATTCACAGCCACAGGCCGGTGCGCCTGTCCGGAATATCGTGCTGCAGGGGAAGCTGCAGTGCTCCCTCAGGCGGCAAGTGGTTATCCCCTTTAGAGGGGTAGTAACCAGCCTGAATGTCCTGCCCGGCCAAACAGTAAGGAAGGGACAAGTTCTGGCGCGCTATAAGCTGTGGTCCGATGTCGCTCAGCAACTGCAAAGGCAGGTCGCGGCGCCCCAGATCAAAGATATGGAACTGGCATTGGCAAATCTGGATAAGACCTTGATATCCCTCGAAGAAAAGCGTGACGAGACGGAAAGCCTGGTGAAGGAGAATATGGCCCCGTCCCAGAGCCTGGATAAGATCGAAAAGGAAATCCAGTATCAAAGACAAAACCGCAAGGCTGCTGAGGAACGGTTGCAGTTGGAGCGCCGATTATTGGTTGAGTTCAAAGCTTATACGAAGGATTTGCTCGGAGGATCGCTCAATCCCCTGGCCGGTTCTGGGGATGCGTCCATAACGGCCCCGATCTCAGGGCAGGTCGTATCGATTCTCTCAGACCTGCGTGAAGGATTGGAACTGGGATCCGGAGCGCCCGCATTCATAATCGGCGTTATGGACCCCATGCTGGTCCATGCACAGATTCATGAGAGCGACATTGTCAAAGTTCACCTGGGTGACAAGGCTGAGGTTACAATGGAATCCGTTCCGAACCGCACTTTCGAAGCCACGGTGAGCCGCATTTCGCTGACTCCTCTGGCCCCCGGGGTGGCAGAACCTTCCTACTACGACATAGAATTTACGATACCGAATTCCGATTATGTTTTAAAGGAAGGCTTCAAGGGCGAGATCGTATTTCAGCCACCAAAGACAGCCGGATAGAGTTCACTGAAAATCATCGATCCCCTCGGATTGTTGAAAATAGGAGATCAGACATCCTTCCGGATGGGCGGCAATGGAGAAATATAGGAGTAGAAAGCTATGGGCTCTGTTCAGGATGTTATTGTTGTTCCTGTCGATTCAGAAAGGGACAAGACTGATTTTTTGAACCTGCCGTGGCGGATACAGAGAAACGATCCCTGTTGGGTGCCGCCGATTCTCTCCGAGCAGAAAAAAATCCTCGACCCTCGAAAGGGGCCTTTTTTTGAGTTCGGGGAAGCGCGGTATTTTCTTGCATTTCACCAGGGCCAACCCGCCGGAAGGTTATCGGCCCACGTCAGCAGGCGGTATGAAGCGCGCCATGACAATGAGACCGGTTTTTTCGGATTTTTCGAATCCGTGGATGACCGGCGTGTTGCGGCCGCGCTCTTCGATGCGGCGGCTGCATGGCTCAGAGAAAAAGGAAAAACGCGGATTCAAGGCCCGCTCAGTTTTACCATCTACGATGAAGTGGGCCTCCTGGTGGAAGGTTTTGACTCTCTTCCAGCCTTTCTGCAATCACACAATCCCCCTTATTACCAGGACCTTATCACCTCATGGGGATTTCGCAAAGCAATAGACTGGTATGCTCTGCGCATCGCGAAAGACCGTAATGCCGACTTTGCGGCAATGAAGCGCCGGCTCGATGAGATCATGACCGGACAGGGACTGGTTTTGACTTCCCCCAAGCCACGCGATCTCGTCGGACGCGCCGAAGAGGTGCTCGAAATATTTAACGAATCCTGGGATGACAATTGGGGCCATATACCCTTGACAAAGCGGCAGTTTCAAGACGTATTCAAGGAACTGAGGCCGCTGCTTCGCACCGAACTGATCGATCTCATAATGGACGGAGACCGCATAGCCGCATTCCTTATCACTATTCCGGATCTAAACCCTTCCATACAGAAGCTAAATGGTCATCTCTCATTCTGGAGTAAACTGCGGCTTTTCTATGAGGCCAAGTTCAAGCCGGCCCGCAAGCTCCGCGCACTCCTGCTAGGAGTCAGAAAACCCTACCAGCGCAAGCAACTCCACCATGCGCTGATCCTGAGCTACATTGTGCGCGTTACGCGCTTACCCCAGATCGAGCTATGCGACTGTTCGTTAATTCCCGAGCAACTGACATTCTATCTGCGAACACTGAAAAAATACGGCGCCGAGCCCTACAAGACCTTTCGGATTTTTGAGCGGGAGATCTGAATCCGGACACACCGCAGCAGCCGTTCAAGAGCCTTTTTCTCAACCATGGACCGTGAATACGGCATCTTGCCGCGATCCCAGGCGTACCGGACATCGCAGGAAACCGCTCACACAGACTGAAACCTTTTGCCTCCTGATTCAGATCGGTTACCTGCGGTTTTCAGCACCGATTCCTGCCTATAGCGGTTTTGAATACCTCAAAGGTCTCCAATGCCGTTTTTTTCCATGAAAACAACTTCGCCCTCTGGGCGCCGGCCTCAACGAGCCGGTCCCTGAGCCCGGAATCGTGAATCACCTGTTCGAGTGAGTGGGCCAGGGCCTCCGGATCGTAAGGATCGATGAGAACGGCGGCATCTCCGGCGATCTCGGGCAGGCTGGCGCAGTTGGTGCAAAGAACAGGGCAGCCGCAGGCCATCGCTTCGAGCACAGGGAGTCCAAAGCCCTCATAGATGCTGGGGTACACGAATGCCGATGCCCCGCCGTATAGACACGCAAGCGTGTCCTCATCAATATACCCCGTCAGGATTACCCGGTTTTGGAGGCCCATGCGCGTGACCTCCTCCCACCACTCCCTGTCTCCCCAACCCGACCAGCCGGCAAAAAGCAGAGGAATATCGGAGCCGAGTAATGGAAGTGCCTTGACCAGGAGTTGCAGGTTCTTTCGGGGCTCCAATGTCCCGACAAATAAGATGTAGTCTCTGGGCCACCCGCGGCGGTCAAGCACGCTGAGAATCTTCGACTTTGACCGCCGATAGAATGCGGTCCCTTGCGCCAGGTGAATAGTAGTGATCTTATGCGGCGGAACCCCCAGTTCTTCGATCAGTTCGCTCCTGGTAAAATCAGAGATCGAGATAATGTGGGAGGCAAGTGGCAGCCGTTTTTTGAAAAAAAGATCTGAGAACCAGACCCTTTCGCGCGGATGTTTTTCGCGGTGCTTGATCAGAGAGAGGTCGTAGACCGTAAAAATAACCGGAACATCATTAATGACCGGCGGGAAATAGGCGGTTGCGTGGAAGACATCATATTTGGCCTTGCGCTGCACCCGCCTTAGGCGGCGCTCAAAATTCATTCTGTCCAGGATCCTTCCTGCGACGATTACTGAATCCGGGAGTCTCCGAATCAGTCCCATCTTCCTGGACCATCTGCCCGGGCTGGCCTGCAAGGGCATTTCCGGGCTGCAACTCCATCTGCCGCAATAGGATACCGAAATGTCCGGGAAAGATTCCAACTCGGTATAGAGGCACCGGACATAGCGCTGTATGCCGGTGACTATTTCAGTCAAAGGAATTGCATCCAGGAAAATCTTCATCGAAATAAACTCGATTGTCAGTTCAACTAATGTGCTTCCCAATCACTAACCTTGACTTGGCCGCCGGCCTATATAACTCAAAGGGGATCGCCAGTGAATTACTTAGTTTCGTATTTCCCTCTTTATAGCATGTTTTCGCCAGCTTAGAAGACATTTACAAAAATGCTTCCAGCGCGTCCATTGCATTTTACAGCCCGGCTTTGCCTGTCTGATACAGCACGCCACTCACCCGCAGGATAGTGAAGCCGGATGATGCCGGTAAAGCCGGAGGCCGGGTAAATCATGGACCGCCCAAAGAGGTTGTAAATCATCAGGCGCCTAAAGGCTGCATCCTTGAGATTGTTTCATAACCACTCCTTGACAGGCATTGCCGGTTCTCGTACCATGACTCATATGAAGCTGTTTATCATAGGTGCATGAGGGGAATAATGAGAACCTTATTGGTGAACCCTGAACTTCCCGTTTGTTTCTGGACGTTCGAACACACATGTGAATTTAACGGCGCCAAGGCAATGACGCCCCCACTCGGACTTATTACCGTTGCAGCGTTGCTTCCCACTGAATGGGAACTGCGGCTGGTCGATTTGAATACTCGAAAATTAACCGAACAGGACTGGGAGTGGGCTGACCTGGTCATGTTTTCCGCCATGCTCGTGCAGAAGGAGAGCCTGTTGGCCTTGATCCGCGAGGCCGTAAAAAGGGGGAAAACCACCGTGGCCGGAGGACCCTATCCGACTTCGGTTCCGAAGGAAATTCTCGACGCCGGAGTGGATTTCCTTGTCCGGGGTGAGGCTGAAGACACGATGCCGTTGTTTCTTTCTGCATTGCGAGAGGGGGCTAAAAGCGCAGTATTCGAAGAGCCTGTCAAGCCGGATTTGACGAAATCCCCGGTCCCGCGTTTTGATCTCCTTCGCTTCGGCGACTACCTGACACTTGTAATTCAGACTTCACGCGGATGCCCTTTTGAGTGCGAGTTTTGTGACGTTGTAAACCTGTATGGCCGTAAGACCCGCCATAAGACCCCCGATCAGGTTCTAAAGGAGTTGGAAACCATTTATAGCTTGGGATGGCGCGGTGAAATCTTTATATGCGACGATAATTTTATCGGCGACAAAAAACACGCTCTCGCCGTCCTGCATAAGTTGATTCCATGGATGAAGAATCATGGGGAACCGTTCTCTTTCGCGACCCAGGCCTCTGTGAATCTTGGACAGGATAACGATCTGATCAATCTTCTGACAGAGGCTAATATCAGTCGCGTTATAGTGGGAGTTGAATCTCCCGACGAGAATGTGCTGGCTCTTACCCGCAAGCACCAGAATATCCGCCATCCGCTGGCCCAATCCTTGAGCAACATGAATCGCAATGGGCTGTTCGCTATCGCCAGTTTCATCATCGGTTTCGATCAGGAGAGTGAAGGGGCCGGAAACAGGATCTGCGAGTTCGTGGAGGAACTCGGCCTTCCCTTGGTGACGCTGAACATCTTGAGCATTCTTCCCAATACATGCCTGTGGGACCGCCTCAAACAAGAAGGAAGGCTCCATCAGGACACAAATGACGGCACTTTTATGGCCGTGAAGCTGAACTATGTCCCGACCCGCCCGGAATCGCAAATAATCGGCGAATACCTGCAAGCCGTGGACCGGCTCTATGATCCTTCGGCTTATCTAGACCGTGCCTACCGGTACTTTTTGGCCATGCGGCCTACCCGACTTGCGCTAGCCCGTCAAAAAAGGGGAAATGTGCCTTCCCTGGCGCCTGTTGAACGCACTGTTTCATCGCAAAAGATGATAGGACCCTGGGGTATTGTGAAGTTTTTTTGGCTCCAGGGAGTGAAGTCCCCGAGCAGATATCAGTTCTGGCGCCAGTTGGTGGGCATGTGCCGGAAGAACCCGAGCCGCATGATAAGCTACCTCGATACCTGCGGCTTGGGGGAAGACTTGTTTCGATTCAGGGAATTTGCACACCGGCAAATGACCTCCGGCGGTATGAACCGGCAAGGCCCATCCCAGCACTAAATAGGACGGGAAGGCCTGGTAGAACGAACCACCTGCGCCATTCCTTGACTGGATGGAATAGAGTTCAGCATCTGAACATGGTCTGACATGAAGCGCCCTTGTTCTATTTTTACTCTATCATGCTTGCAGTCCCGGACTGTGTGGCTTAGACTTTGGTGGTTCATCCATGAAAGTTCTTCTCATAAACGAGCCGTACATTCCGGGCTTCAATAGGACCCAGCGCTGGGCGGGGCGGACGAGGGGCCGCGTGCTCCGAGCGCCCGACTGGCTGGCCTATGCTGCCGCGGTCCTCGAAAGAGCCGGAATTGATGCAAAACTGTACGATTTCCCGGCTGAGGGCCGGGACAAGCACGATCTAAGGCGCCTCGTCAGGAATGAAAACCCTGATTTCGTGGTGCTGGATTCCACCACTCCATCTATTTTTTCGGATATCGAATGTGCCCGCATCTGCAAGGAAGAGAGCCGGGCGAAGGTAATCATGGTCGGCCCCCACGCCTCGGCGCTTCCCGAAGAAACCATGGAGATTTCGGACGGGGTGGTTGATGTAATCTGCATCGGGGAATATGATTATACAGTTTTAGACGTAGTCTCCAATTATCCCGCTTTAAAAGAAATAAAGGGCATATGCAGCCTCGAAGACGGCCGGCCCCGGAGAACGCAGCCCCGTCCCCTGATAGACGATCTCGATTCCCTGCCTTTTCCGGCATGGCATCAACTCGATCTGATGAAGTATTTCGACGGGTCGAAGTTATACCCGTACATCGATATATTTTCTGGTCGGGGGTGCCCGCACAAATGCGTTTTTTGCCTCTGGCCTCAGGTTATGCACGGGCACAAGGTGAGGCTGCGTTCAGCGCGAAACGTCGTAGACGAAATCGAGTACGATATACGACAGTGTCCTCAAGTCGTTCACGGGGGCGAATTCTTTTTCGAGGACGATACCTTTACACTGATCAAAGCCAATGCAATGGAGATTTGTGAAGAGATCCTGCGGCGGGATTTGAAAATCACATTCTCCGTTAATGCTCGAGCCGATACGGCGGATGAAGAACTCTTCCGGCTTCTGAAAAGAGCGGGCTGTAGACAACTGCTCGTGGGATTCGAATCCGGCGACCATGAGATGCTCGTCCGCATGAACAAAAGGAAAAGCCTCGATGACAGCCTGCGGTTCATGGAGCTTGCAAAAAAGTCGGAGCTGAACGTGCATGGGTGCTTTGTCATGGGGCTTCCCGGAGAAACGCGCGAGAGCATGGACAGGACCATACGGTTCGCTCTGGGGCTCGGGTTGCATACGGTCCAGTTCTCTGCGGCCGTTCCTTTCCCAGGGACCGTCTATTTTGATCAGTGCCGTGAAGCGGGACTTTTGAAAGAACTTAGTTGGGACAAATGGCTCGATAATGGCGAGCAGGCGCCTGTAGTCGAATACCCCGGACTGAGCAGAGAGGCGGTGGCCGATGCGGTCGACAGGGGGCTCAAGAGCTTCTATTTGCGTCCGAGCTACATGATAAGGTTTCTGCTTGCGACTCGAAGTGTATCTGATCTTTATCGCAAGATACGGGGAGCCGGGAATTTCTTTTCGTATCTTTGCACGGAGCACCGTGGAAGGTGAACAGCCCAGATCCTCTGATATCGGTCATTGTTGCTGCATACAATTGCCGGGATACGATCTCAAAGTGCCTTGAATCCCTGAGCAGCCTGGATCACCCAAGCTATGAGGTCATTGTCGTAGATGACGGATCAACCGATGGGACCGCAGAACTCTGCGAGACATTCAGCGGCGTGGAAGTGATCAGGCTTGACAGAGGAGGACCCTCACGGGCCAGGAACACGGGTGCAAGGAAGGCCAGGGGAAAGTTCGTCGCCTTTACCGACAGCGATTGTTTTGTGGATAGCCAATGGCTGAAGGAACTTGAGAAAGGTTTTATCGGCCCGGATGTGGCCGGAGTTGGCGGAGATCAAGTAAGTCCGGCCGATGAATCAGAAATGGGAAAAAGGATACAGGAATTTCTTAAAATCAGCGGCTTCGTAACCCGATATATCCAAACAGAGGCCGCTTTTGGTGAAACCACGCACAATGCTAGCTGCAATTCGGCCTACCGGAAGATCATTTTTGAGGAAATCGGAGGATTTGACGAGGAACAGTTTCCCGGGGAAGATCTGGAACTGGACCTCAAGATTTCGCGGAAAGGATACAGGCTGATTTACAACCCGGCGGCGCTCGTAGGTCATTACCGTCCCGGGACGTACCGGGAATTCTGCAGAATGATGAGAAGGTACGGGGCCGGAGAATGGCATCTTGTGAAGAAACATGGCTTCTTCCGGCTGCCCGATTTCGAACCTGTCCTAGTGGCCGCCGGCCTGGTTGCTCTTTTTGCCTTGCTGGTTGTTTATCCCCTCACATGGCTCTTGTTTTTGCTCCCATGGCCGGTTCTGAGTTTGTGGTTCTTCCTCAAAACAGGCAGTCCTGGCAGGACTATTCAGTTTATCCTCTTCTTTCTGATCGTATTGACCAATTGGAACTGGGGCTTCTTTACGGGCTTCCGGTACCGGCCGGTGAAGCGGAGAACTTGTGGTGGACATGGATGATCCGGGTAATTTTTCTTCGATGACAATTCCTGGTGGGCACATTTTGAGTTCCCGGCTGCGGGAGATGGAGGGTCGGTCTGTCCCCAAAAGTCTGACCATTGTGATTCCGGCATTGAATGAAGAGGATGCTATCGGGGATACAATAGAGCGTTGCCTGGCTGCCAGGGAAAGTATCATCAGGAATACACCCATCCGCGAGGTCGCTATCATAGTGGTGAGTGACGGAAGCACGGATCGTACTGCTGAGATCGCTCTTTCCTATGAGTCTGTGGATGTAATCGCTTACGAAACAAACCTCGGCTATGGGGCTGCCATCAAAGGCGGGTTCGCAAAAGCATCGAGCGACCTCGTATGCTTTTTGGATGCAGATGGGACCTGCGACCCGGAATATTTCGTCGATTTGTGTAACGTGGCTATTAACGATTCCGCCGATCTGGTGCTTGGGTCCCGGATGCATAAAGAGAGCAGAATGCCGGGGCTTCGCCGGTTTGGCAACCGAATGTTTGCCGCAGCGGCTTCCTACCTGTCCGGGAAAAGAATAATCGACACGGCCACCGGCATGCGCGTTATCAGGAAAGACGCCCTCCCGAAACTCTATCCTTTGCCTACGGGACTTCACTTCACGCCTGCCATGACGTTACGGGCGCTGGTGTCCGATCTGCTCATCCGTGAGTTGCCGGTTCCATACCATGAAAGAACCGGGCGATCCAAGCTGAGCATCCTGCCCGATGGGCTGCGGTTTCTTCTTGCGATCATTGAGATTGCCCTGTGCTATTGCCCTTTGAAATTCTTCGGTTCCGCCTCCATTCTGCTTTGGCTGGTTGCTCTGTGCTACAGCATCGATCCGGCATGGAACTATATTTCTCAGCATGTTATCGGGGAAAACTTCATCTACCGGCAAGCTGTAATAAATACTTTCTTTCTCGCCGGGCTGCTGACGTTATCTATCGGAGTGGTGGCAGAGCGTGTGGCGGCCGTGCTCAACGGCAATAGTCGCCGCCACTCCGCCTTGGGGCGGCTGGTCCTACGGCTTTGTTCGACCATAAAAATGCTGGTGGTTGGGTCCGTATTGATTTTTATCGGGGTTTTCAGCAACATCGGCGGTCTCGTCGAATACGTGATGACACGCCGTGTCAGCTATCACTGGGGTGTTTTGTCAATTGGATCGTTGTTTGTTCTGGCGGGCCTGCAATTAACAGCCATGGGAATTTTTGAACTCCTGATAAACCGGATTCTGGAAAGGAATACAAACGGCAATAAGGGTAATTAACCGGTATCTGAAATTTCTTGAATTCCTCGCAAAAATTGTTCTTACCCCACTATTCCCTGGGCGAAGAGTTGGGAGAGAGTAACGCCTTCCACCGGTCCGGTCCGGACAAGCCAGCTCAAGAATTTTCGGATTTTATCAACCAGCGAATTCACTGCTTTTTCAGTGGGAAACGAGGGACTCGCTCCCGGTTTGAGCTCGGATGAATGGAGAAACATATTGAGGACCCTCCCGTTGCGCGAGCGGTGCAACCGGGCAGCTAACTTCATCGACTGCAGGGGGAACCACGCCGGGTGTATGCCGGCCGAAGCGATATATCGGAATCCCGTGAGAACAGCGTTCCTGTTTCGCTCAGAGAGACTTAAGGCCAGTTGGTGAATCAGTTGAGGTGCGGCGCGTGCGAGAGGAACTATTGTCAACGGGACTTCGAGTATCGATTTGCCGGGCCGGGATGGGTCCGCAAGGCGCCTGAACGGGTCTGCCGGAGCAAGAAAGTGATCCGGGCCTCCGGAAATTCTTCGCAGGGGCGCCACGCTGCTGTCCACATTTAGTCCGAATTTTGGCAGCAGTTTGAAAACCATTTCCCCGATGTCGAATCTGCCCATCCTGAAGGCCTGTGGAACAACTCCCAGGTTGTCTCGCAACGAGGCCAGAAGCGTTTCGAATTTGGCCTCGAGCAAAGGACGCGGAAGCAGGTCTGAACGGATCGGTTCGCAATAGGGAAGGACTTGAAAAGGCGGCGTGCTCCAGTGGTGCAGATGAGCTCCGATTTCCGCCCGGAACAAGTCGCGAAAATATTGGAGAATTTCCTGGCAAGGCGGGGAAACGGCCACCCTGTAAGTGGTCAGCAGTGTAAGAGGAAAGCCGAATTCAGAGGTAATGAACTCCAGTCGGCGCAGCTCCCTTACGTTCTCAACCCCCGGAGGTGTGCGCGGATACCTGCCCGAAAAAAGGCCTTCCTCCTCCACGTCAATGCTGATTACAAGTCTCACGAGGCGCCTTCATCGGATTGAGAGGCAGCCATGGATGCGCTGTTCTTCTTCGCAATTTTCCTCAAGTCGATGGCTACCTTGACGCTCTTGAACCCGGATTTGTTGAATGCGGTCTTGAACGCGCGGACAAATTCACTCAAAGAGTAGGTGTGGGTAAGGAGGCCCTCAGTGGGGTATCCTTTCGCCAACAGATCGACAGCCATCTGGTAGGTCCGCACCCATTGCCCCTCATAATTTCCAAAAGCATATGAGCTCGAGCCCGTAATCCTCAGTTCTCGAAACCACAGGCTGGAAAAATCCACATGGCCGATACCCGCGGCCGTTCCGACCATTATGTATTTTCCTCGGGCTCGCAACGCGAGAAGCGCTTCCTGAAGGGAGCGCCTACTCGCAACAAAGTCAAAAACCAGGTCAGCCCCTCCTTCCAGGTTCCCGCCTCCCAATGTGGTTGGGATGAATTTCGCGCCAACCGCTTTGCCCAGTTCGCCCCGATTGGGTGACTTCAAGACCAGGTCTGCGCCCCCATTTTGCGCCAGTTCCTGCTGAAAAGGGTAGCGCGCCACGACCGCCAGTCGGGCTCGAGATCCAAGCGCCCTGAGGATTCGGATGGCGTGCTGTCCCAGAATCCCTGCCCCCAAAACGACAACTGTCTGGTCATCCCGGGGGAAATGATCCAGGATGGGCTGTAGGGCCGAGGCGAGCGAGTCCGCCAGCACTGCCTTCTCATCCGTGAGCGAATCAGGAAGGCGGATCAGCCTTCCGGGAGGCGCGATCATGAACTCGGCCATTCCGCCCCCAAGGCTTCTATTGTACCCGATGACCGGTCCCGCTGCCAGGTTTCCTGCTGTGAAGGATTCGCAAAGGTTATAGGAACCCTGGCTGCAAAACCGGCATGGAGGCATTCCTCGTTCTGCGCACGAGAGCAGCGGCTCAACCACGACCCGGTCGCCGGCATTCCATTCCGAATCCTTCGGCGCCGTAACTACCGCCGCCGCTATTTCATGGCCGAGCACAGCGGGAAAAGACGCGTATGGTTCCAGGAGAAATGACTCCATTCCGCGAAGGAGCCCAAGGTCCGAGCCGCAGATACCGCAAAGGCTGTTTTTAAGGAGAACCCAACCCCTTTCGTTCCTGGGGGGGGGTATTTCCTTGAGTCCAAACGGGGCCAGGCGGTGGAAGAATCGCCGCGGCTGGATTCTGCCAAGTATTCGGCTCAGGAGATAAAGGGGGACTGAGCGTTTGTAGACGAGAGCTTTCATGGTTATCTATTCGATTCTTGCGTATCTTTCGGAAATGCCCCCGATTCCCCTGCGTCTAGACGAGAAACGTTGAACTCCGGCTCGATCAGAGTATAATTTGCAGCCTGACCATAGCTGTCAGCAGATCTCACAGTTGAAATCACTTCAAGCCCTTGTGCCACGAAAGGCCACGGGTGTCAAGTTGCCGGCTCAATCCGCTGTCAGGGGCAAGGCAGGATCTTTTAAAGAGGGAATTTGGGTGAAAGACAGATGCAGTAGTATTGGGCGCGGTGCAGTGCTCAGGAATCTGTGGCGGTTTGCCCGCCATCCCCGGATCGCCGCCAAGCTCGCAGCATTGCAGGCGCAAAAGATATTTTTCAATCAGCTTTCAAGAGGCTATCGCCAGGGCTACGGGGGAAAGGTCCTGCAGCTCAGTCTTCGGCTTACCGACTTGTGTAACCTGCGCTGCACCACGTGCGGCCAGTGGGGCGAAGGGGGATTCCTGCGAGACAAGGACCTAAAAGAACTGAAGAAGCAGGAAGTGCCCCTTGGCCGGTATCTGGAGCAAATAGCCGATTTGGTCCATTACGGCCACGGCCCTTTCTTATACCTGTGGGGTGGTGAGCCGATGCTCTACGAAGGGGTTCTGGACCTGATCGAATCGGCTACGGCAATAGGATTGCCGGTTTCAATCGCAACAAACGGCACCAGGATCGCTTCATGTGCCACGCGCCTGGCAAGGGCTCCCCTTTTCCTTCTTCAGGTGTCTATCGACGGCCCTACCGAGGAATTGCACAACAGAATTCGCAATGGAGCGGGACGCTGCAACAGTTTTGCAGAAATTAAAGCAGGTCTGGCGGAGGTAAATCGGGAACGGCGCTCCCGGAAGAATAACTTGCCCCTGATTGCCTCGCTCACCACGATTTCCAGGGCGAATCTGAACAACCTGGCGGATATTTACGAAGCTTTTCGAGAGCATGTCGACCTTTTCGTGTTCTATCTGTCATGGTGGATCGATCAGGACCATGCCGACGCCCACGAGAAGGATTTCGCGCGACGGTTCGGTTTTGCTCCTTCATTACATCGGGGTTGGATAGGGGATTGGAAACCGAAGGAATACGGCGTACTGGACCAGCAGTTGCGGGAGCTGCGTGCCCGGTCCCGCCCCATGAGTTTTCCTCCTGTGATCCTGATTCCCAATATTTCGGGCGAGGAAAACCTCCGGCGCTATTACACCGACCATTCGTGCCGGTTCGGCTTTGACCGGTGTATTTCGATCTACAATGCAGCAGAAGTCAACAGCAACGGGGACCTGTCACCATGCAGGGACTTTCACGATTACGTGGTGGGGAACATCAAGAGGTCCTCTCTTACCGAGCTGTGGAATTCTCCGGCCTACCTCAGATTCAGGCAAAGCATTTCCACTGAAGGCCTGATGCCTGTGTGTTCGCGATGCTGCGGGTTGATGGGATACTGAAAGTGAATGGAGTCCATGTCAAGACTGATTACGGACTTCAATTGAGATCCTGACACTTACCCGCCGTTTCCAAGAGCGCGTTTTCAGTAAGTTTCACGATTTGCCTCACAGCATAATGCCGGACTGCCCGCTCGCGCGCCTTAAGGCCCATTTTATTCCTCAGTTCGGAATCTCTCAGTATCCTGTGCAGGGCTTCGGCGAATGCCACGGGATTGCAGGGGGGGACAAGAAGGCCGGTGACCCCATCCTCAACCAGTTCCGGAGCGCCTCCAGCCCCGGAGATAACAACCGGCAGCCCCATCGACATCGCCTCGAGCACTGCATTAGGAAATCCTTCTGACCTGGAAGGGAGCGCGTATACCCAAGCCCTGCTCAAATAAGGCCTCACATCCCGTGTCCCGCAAATATGGGTGATGCATTCACCAAGACAATTAGATTCAATGAACTGACGGAACCTGACCCTCAAATAACCGTCTCCGACCACGATCAGGCGGGCTTCTGGAATCTTTTCGAGCACCTGCTTAAAAGCGCGAAGAAGGTTCAGAGGGTCCTTTTCATTAACGAGTCGGCCTACATAGACTATTGTTGGGAGCAGGTCCTTGGGCCGGGCATCAGGAGCGTAATAGTCTTCGTCTACCCCGTTCGGAATGACTGCAATACGATTCGGGTCCACCCCGTGTCTTTTAACGATGGATTTCTTCAGGGCTTCAGCGTTCGCTATGATGAGATCGCTCAAGGACCAGAGCAAAGCCTCGTATTGCTTATCATTGTACCCACGCCAGCTCGATGCGATGACGGGGATTCCAATTATCGATCCAAAAAGCCGTCCCCAGATGTTCGGGACAGGAGTGATCGTGTACAGGATTCCGGGTCTTGCCTTCTTTAGCCTGAAGTAAAGCCGGCTAAGGGCCCTCAGAGTCACCCACGAATCTCTGGTGAGATAGACGACCTTGTGACCCGTGGCCATGGCCATCGGGGCCATATCATCGCCGTTTCGCAGCACCCATAGCTCCAGGTCAAAAAATTCTCTATCGAGATGCTCAAGAAGATGCAACGCATAGCGCTGGGAGCCGCCAAACTCCAGGTCTTGAACAAGCAGGACCGTCTTTATAGGAAAAGATTTTGCCAAGGTCATCGATTATGCAGTCCGCCGGCTTTTTCCAGAAACAGATCGAAAATCCTGCCGTGATTGGCAACCGGATCAAATTTCTTGAGAACCAGTTCCCTGCCTTTCTCAGCCATCTCCAAAGCCGCAGACCTGTCGCTTATCACCTTCCGGATGGCGTCGGCCAGGGCCTGCGGGTCCTTTTGGCGCACCAGCAGACCGGTTTCATTATTTATGATGACCTCCGGTATACCGCAGACATTCGTTGAAACCACGGGCAAACGATGCATCAAGGCTTCCATGATGACGGTGGGTAACCCGTCCCTGTCACCGGATTTATGAACGGCGCTGGACATTACAAAAATATCGGCCGAACGAAAAAGCTCCGAGACTCTGTCATGGGGGATAAACCCTGGGTAAGATATATGGTTTTTCAGGCCTAAACGATACGTCCAATATTTCAGTTGAAGCCTCCTGGGGCCATCTCCGGCAAGGGTGAGCTGAAAATCGAGGCCGGATTCTTTGAGTATCCCGCATGCGCGAAGAAGAACCTCAAAGGCCTTTATTCTATCGAAACGCCCAAGAGCGAGCAGTTGGTATGGCGGCTTCATAGCTACCGGGGCATCTTTGAAAGGCCCTGAAGCAATGCCGTTATAAATCCCGTAAATCTTCGAAGCAGCCTGAGGCAAAAAGCTATTCAGATAGGGGACATTTGTCATGTTGTCAGAGGTCACGAAAAGGCTGTCTCTGATCTTTTCCTTCAGAGCGCCGTCGGGTGGATAGATGTCGCCGGCCCTGCCGGCAAAGCTGAACGGTATGCCGGTGAGCCTGGATGCTATCCAGGCAGCCATTGCGGGTCCCATGGCCCATGGTGCATGGATGTGATCGAAATCTTGCTTTTCGAACATCCTGGCAAGAGTAAAGGCGCACAGGAAAGCGAAGATGTTTTCGCCTCCGAATTCCAGCGATTTCCATTTCCGGATCGGGACCGTCCTGAACAGTTCCCATACCAGTTCCGGCTTTTTCCGGCGCCAGTAGGCCATATCGCCCGGCAGCCGCTTCAGGACGGCAATTCCGAGGCGCTTGACGTCCCCGTAGGCCTGCATTTCCGAAGATAGTTTCCTGCTCAATTGTCCGTAAATGGTGAAGACTTCCACCGGCAGGCCAAGTCGTCGCAAATTGACGACTTCCCGGAAGATAAAGGTTTCCGAAGGCTTAGGAAACCATAACAGGATGTAGGCGATTTTGGGCAGTTTCAAATCGAGCGGGCCTCGGTTTTGGACTTGATTTCAGCTTCTCCAAGCTTTTCCTTTAATTTTGCGGCAATTTGTTGATTCCCGCAGAAATCTCTCTTGCCGATTTTGCCCCTATATTCGCCCAGCTTTTCCTCAAAACGCGCTAAACACGAAATGTGCGGAACAGCGTCCAGAGAATAGTCACCGTAATTAAGCTTCCTTACCATGTGAGCATTGAAAAACTGCTCATACGCCATATGAATCGGATAAGAAAAAATAGGCTTCCCCAAAAAAAGGGCTTCTGAGATAAGGTTATGCCCTCCATTGCATATAACATAGCGACAGGTTGCAAGGTCCCTCAAAAGGCCGATTCTGGATGGTGACCTGAAAACTATGTTCCTGCTGCCGGGCTTTTCTCCGTGGCCGTAGACTGTGTAACGATTTCCTGTTTTCTCCAGCTCAGGGACCAGTTTTGTGAAAGTCGGGGAGGTCTGGTAGACGAAAACATGCTCTCCTTCGGCAGGCCGGACATCTTTTAGATCTTTTCGCAAGGCCGGGGGAAAAACGTCCGTGGTCTTAGGATCTCGGGGCGGGAATTCGTAAAATGAGCTTATGAAATAATGATCGGCCTTGCTAAATATCAATTTCAGAGGCAGCGCATAAAGAAATCGGCTGAACGCCTGCCCCCTTGGAATTTCAAACCGGAGTTTGGTCAGAAAATGATGATTGTCGAGGCTGATGCACATAATCCCCAACTCTCTAGCGATAATGGAGGTAAAGTATTCGTAAGCCGTTATGGCCAGGCAGGGTGAAAATCGCTCGATTTGTCCCATGATCCGCTTAACAGAAGTGTTTCTTCGAAGCAGGACTTTGGATCCGTTCCTGATAGTTGCTGCAATGTCAACTTTGTTATTAGCATAAAAAGTTGCAGGGAGAGGGACCTCCAGAAACGAGAATCCCATTTTGACAACTTCACGGACCGTCCCGGCGCCCAGGAACAGGTACTCGTGTTGAGGGGCCAGCTCCGTGAGGGCTAAAGCCTGGCTCAAATGCCCGTAGGAATCACCCATTACTCCGACAATAATCCTGGCCAAATTAAAAACCCTGCGGCCGGCATCAACACCGATGCCGGCAGAATCAATAACGCCCGGCTAAATCAATTGCACAATCGCATAATCCCATGAAGCACGTCAATGTTCCAAAGGAGGTGAACAAATCTTGAATCGTTATGGTCCTCCAGTTCGATGCCCACTCTTCGCATTCGGGTTTGCAGCCAGATACTCCGCCAGGTGTTTCTGTCTGTGGACGAAACTGCACTTTAAACAAGGATGCTGTAAGTTAGAGCCCAACCCACCTGCCGCCAGTCTGTTGAACATATTTCTGGCTTCAATATACCTCTGGCTTGTGTCTTCGATGCATGAAAGATGGGCAAAATCGTCATCTTTAAAGTATAGAAGACAACATGGTGCAATCCCACCATCAGAGTTTAATACGATTGTTCTCCACAATTGATCGCACAACCTACCGGTACCCTGATACAGCAGCTTTTTCTTTTCCTCATCTATTTTGATAATTTCTTCCTCTGGCCCGCCAGCTATATGGGACCGGAATATATCAACACCGATTTCATCGGCTAGACGAAGTGCTATCGGTATCTGATGAGCATTGTACTTAAATGTCAAATACTTCAGCTCTATAATTGGGCCAAAACGGTGCATATGTTTTCTGTATTCGATAAGATGCTTAAGGTTCTCTACAACTAAGAAAATGTCTCCTCCCCTGTGGTATCGTTCATAAATATCCTGCGTTGTACCGGATATGCTTACAATAAGTACATCCAAACCAGCATCGCATATCTTTTCGAGAACGGACCTGTTTCTTATATTCAAATTTGACGAAATCTGATGAAATATTCGCCTTTCATGAAACAAGTGCACTATGTCGGATATTTTGGGGTGCAATAATGATTCGCCCCAATTGAACAGGTCAGCCGCAATCAGGTATTTTCCATAACGATCGAGAAATGTTTTGACCAAATCAAGGTCGATTATGCGTTCGGCGCGTCCGCTGGTCTGCCGTCGGCCGGTAGGGCAATAGGGACATTCCAGATTACAGGCGTTGCTGACATCTACTACTGCGTGGAAGGGGAATCCTCTTGGCAGACTGACTCTTTTCAGTCTTTCGTGCTCTCGCGTTAAGAAGTTAGCAACCTTTGATGGAGTTAGATATTTAACTACGCCAAGTGAATATGAAATTACATCTTTTGCGTCCCCGAACCGGCTTGGGATAATAGATATCGTTTTATAGACAAGCTTGCTCAGAAAATCGTTTCTGTTTACCGGCATGGATCATGCCTGACCCGGAAGAATGCATCAAGTTGTGCGCTATGTATCCAAACCGCATTTTCGAGTCGGATTCCGCCCGAAAAAACTTCTTAAACAACACCAAAGCCAGTAAAACCATACAATGTCGCAAACGAACATGCAAGCGATAGGTCTATGAGACCGGTTTTTGCAACTTCAGGATACACACCTATCCCCGCAGTTGATGATCTCGTTGCACCGATCCTTGAGTCTTGGGGTGAACTCACCACAGAGTTTCCGGGTTACCGGCTTTAGCCGGAAGCTCTTTTGTGGATTTGAGTGGGTCGTGGCGAACGCTTACCACTTTCCCGCCCCATGTCACCCGGTATGAGATGCCCCGCCACGAAAGCGAGTTGCTGAACCATGTGCCGGCATAGCATATGACGGCCATGGAGCTGGCGGCTAAGACGGTCGGGATCCATCTCCATATCGGCATATATACATGAACCAGGGTTCGCCATTTCATGGCGATTACCAAAAAGCCTGCCAGGAATGCGCATCCGGCAACGGTCATATACTTTGGGGCGAATCCCATAATTCCGGCTGCACAACCGAGACCTGCCAGAAAAGGTGCGCAAAAAAGGTACGCCACAATAGCACCGGCAGCCCAGGTGGCCGGCTGGCAGACCTTTAAGAAAAAGAGTTGTCTTTTGAGCCATTTATACCAGGCTCGAAAGGTTACCCCTCCAATCGGCGTTAGCAGGCAGGCTGAAGAAACAGGCCGAACCCTGATTCCGGCTTTCGCCAGGTGTGAGCACATCGACACGTCATCTACCACATTTTCACCCCAAAGGGCTTCTATCCTGTTTTTTTCGAAAGTTTGCCTGCTTATGGCCGTCGCCCCTCCCCATGGCTGGGTAATAAATCTTGTTCCCTGCATCAGATGAATGGCCATAACCGACACGAGCATCCCCAGGGTCGGCAATCGGCAATCCCCGGGAACGACGCGGTGATATCCTGTGGTCATAACCTCTTTGCCTGATACAATGGGGCTTACGAGGTCTGCAAGAAAGCGTTCCGGGGCCCAGTGCGTGCAGTCGCAAAAGACCAGTATTTCAATTGAGGGATCCAAATCAGCCAGGCCCGCCAGCAGGTTATGATTTTTCTGGCTGCACCGTGACGCAGCCCCGCTCACTATGTGTCGCGCATTTCTTTTTGTTTGAATCACCCGGTTTACAATCTGCACGGCAGGGTCATTACTGTTACAGGTGACAAAAATCGCCTCATAATTCGGATAGGACTGATCGAGGAGCGATTCCAGGCAGGCTCTCATTACAGGAGTATCGCCAGTCAGCGGAATAATCACACTCACCCTGGGGAAGCAATGAGACGGATTGCGCGTGGCAGCCTCAGCGCTTTGAGCCTGCCCGGCAAAACCTCCGCGCACATGGACCTTGCCCAGAAAGTAGATCCCGTAAGGGAGGAGAAGCCCCAGTGCGAGCGACAGCAAAAAAAAGATTTCCAATCGAATCCCGTCCTATGTTTGTTAGTAGAACCAAACCCACCTGCAACTGCGGCCTTTACCGCAAAAGGGACTGGCAGAGGTGGACCCTGCGCGATCTATTGAATTCACGCCACCGGTAACATGCCAGAGTCAGTACGGGGAGCAGGGCCAGGATTTCTGAAGCCTCTCTGAACAGGTAAATTCGTGAAATAAGATAGAGGATTCCGCCCAGGGTGGCTGTGAAGATAAGGTGGTACAGGGCCGTTTTTGAAATCAACCCGAAGCGCAACTGACATGTGGAAACAGTGGCTACGGCAACAATTGCTTTGGTCAAAACTATTGCAAGAACGCTCCCCAGCAGGGGATTTGCAGGGATGAACACCACGCAGCATATAATGTTGAAAGCAAGTCCGCCCAGATAAAAAGCCAACAACAACAATTCGTGTTTCATGCTGATCATGAGATAGGCGGCAAGGTTGTGCATGAATCCGATTGCGATGGCAGGCACGAGGTATTTCTGCATCCAGACCGCGTCGCCGTAAGCGGGGCCGTATATCAAACCGATGAGCCTGTCGCTTTCAACGAACATGACGAACATAATCGGCAATGCGGCAGCGAGCAGCCATTCCGTCGAATTCCGGACGAGGCAGGCCAGTTCAACGCGGTCGGTTTCCCAGAGTTTCACGAATAGTGGAAACAGGATGTTTTTCAGTAGCAGGCTTGCTGTCAGAATTGAGATCCCGTCCACCATTGCCCATGTTACGCTATACTGGGCGACATGGGTTGGACCGCCGAACCGCTGGAGGAAAAAGATGTTTGCCTTGTTGTAAAGAATGGTCGCAATCGCCATAAGGGTGAAAACGATGCTGCCCCGCCCCGTTGCCCAGATATGGCTGATTCTCGGCATGCGAAAACGCAGGCTGGCTCTTCTTGCGGACGTGAACAGCACACCGGCCAGGTTTGCGGCGGTTTCGACGATCTTGTAAAATGCGATGATCAAAGGGGCCGCTCCCAGGAAAAGCAGGGACAGACCGTAACCGAACCCCAAGGTTGCTCCTATGGCCCTGATCTTTCCTTCCCGGCCCTGATGGCCCTCCACCTGGAAGGCGACGAAGAAGGAACTCGCCAGGGCCTCCATCCCGACCCCAATCCCAAGCACAAAAACCAGCATCTTCAGGCCGTGCGAATAGCCCTGCCAGTAAACGAAAAAAAGCATGCCGAGGCATCCACAGGCCAAAATCATACCCTTCAGCATGCTCACTTGAAGCAGAATGTCGCCCTGTTCATTCTCTTTACGCACCAAAAGAGGCACCATGTGCTGGTTTAACCCGAATTCGGCCACGAACAGAAGGATCTGCCCCACGCTCAGGGCCAGCATGAATTCGCCGTAGGTGGTCGTGTTATGCCTGGCGAGCGAAATCATAAAGAGGGCTGCCAACCCTTCTCTGACCCAGTGGGCACTCAGGAGGTAAGCGAATTTCCTGAGGACCCCATGCGATGAGCAGTTGACGCCGCGGTCCCCGCCTTCCTCTATTGCGCCTTCATCCAGTCCGCTGAAGGATGCCGAGGCAAATACCCTTGAGGCATGCCGCTGCAAAAGGTGAAACATCGGTCTTGCGCTTCTCAGACGGTCCATGGACATTCTGCGCCGGGAAGACGTCGAGGGGGATTTCCGGCCTGAAACCGGTAGGGATATGTGAAGAGGTGATACGGGTAAAACCGGGTTTTGTGAGACATAGTAGAAAATCCAGTGCAGATATATCGATTATCCTCCGGAAAGGTACGATAAGTTTTCTCTTTTTCCAACTTATTTATGGCACTATACATCATTTTGGCCCTTGCAGTATGCAATTATGCGGAGATCGACTTCCTGCCTTCGTGCGCTTGTGTGCAGTTTGCGGATAGGGGAACCTCGACTTGTGCGCACATTGACAAATCAGGGTGCGCGTGATAGTTTGAACGAATCTTCATAGTTAGCATAAACAATTGAAAATACATAGAATTAACATGATTGATTTCAGGACCCAACGCCGGGATGGCCCTCGTGCATTCGACCGCTCTGTAACGACGGCCGTTAGTCGCAATGTTGGCGTGTTCAGCACTTGAAAGCAGAGGTAAGCGATGTCACAACCAGCGAGGCAGGCGGATGGCGGGATTTTATACCATGCCAACCCAACCGGAATGGTTCGAAATCCGGCGGGCCCTCTTGTGGAATCAGCTTCCGGAGTGGGACAAAAGTTTCGCTGTTATGGTCTGTTCTCTTGTGATAATGCTACTAAAGATATGCATTTTTCAGGATTACCCAAAGGTCATTTGCCGATGTCTTGTAAAATAGGTTCTTTTCTGTTTGGCTGCCTGCGATTTTAACGCCATGGTCATTTCAATACGCAATGTAAGCAAGATGTACCGCATATATGCCGACCCGCGAGACCGGTTGAAAGAATACCTGCGCAATGCTTTTCGCGGCTTCATGAAGGGGAACAATCACCAATTCGCCAGGGAATTCTGGGCATTGCGTGATATCTCCTTTGAGGTCGGAAGGGGTGAAAGTGTTGGTGTCATCGGGCGGAATGGAGCCGGAAAGTCCACTTTGCTCCAAATTATTGCAGGGACTTTGCAGCCGACAGCAGGAGAAGCCCGGGTTAATGGCAAGGTGGCGGCTCTTCTCGAACTCGGATCGGGCTTCAACCCGGAATTCACCGGGCGGGCAAATGTCTACATAAATGCTTCTATACTCGGTTTGACCAAAAAAGAAACCGATGCGAAATTTGACATGATCGAAGCATTTGCCGAAATCGGAGGCTTTATTGATCAGCCGGTCAAGACTTACAGCAGCGGGATGATGGTGCGGCTGGCCTTCGCGGTGCAGACTGTAATAGAACCTAACATCCTCATCGTAGACGAGGTCCTTTCGGTAGGGGACTTCTTCTTTGCGCAAAAATGCGCCGCACGGATGAGGCAGTTGCGGGAAAGAGGCACAACGCTTCTGTTTGTCTCTCACGATATGAGCGTTGTGCGGGACCTGTGCGAGCGGGCCGTCTATCTGCGGCAGGGGCAGGCCGTGTACGTTGGAGACTCCAAGAGGGCCATCTCTCTATATTTCCAGGAAGGCCACACTGGTGAGGCAAATAAGAGTTGCGAGCGTTCCATACCAAAACCCGGAGAGCCTTCAGCGGACGCCGTTGCCCACTTTTTACAAAAAGCCTGTTGGGTCAGCCAATCCTGTACCACCTCGGATGAAGCACATGCAAAGGTCCTTGCAGTAGCCGTGCTCGATGCGCAGGGTGAACCCACCATGAAAGTGCGGATGGGGGATGAATTGATAATCCGGATGCTGTTCCGGACTCTGCGCGATTGCGCCTGCGGCATATCGCTGGCTATTAAGAATCGATTCGATCAGGTAGTGAGCAGCTTTGGCACGTATACGTGCGGGATCGAGCCTCATTTTTTCATCAGAGGAGAAACCGGGCTGTTCGAATTCAGGATCCGTTGCATGTTAGAGGCCGGGCTCTATTCTTTTAATGTCAATCTCAGTTCGGAGGGCCCTCTTCCGAACAGGGGGCGCCTCATAGACGCATCCCCTTGGCTGGGCCCATTTAAGATCGACTGGGCTTATGAAAACGAGCGCGCACCTTTCCTGGGGATGTTCGGCCTCCCTGTCAGGGCCAAATATATAATAGAGACGGGCGGTGACGGATGATCACCTGGCTGGCGTCATATCCTCGTTCAGGAAGTGCCCTGCTGAGGACCATCCTCAAGACTTGCTTCGGACCTACAAGTTATGACCAAGATTATGACGGAATGACTTTTTCACCCCAAGCATGTGAAAGGATCGCCATCGTTATATCAGGACAACATGGACGGATTTTTATCGAGAGGCGCGGAGATCGGATGACAATATCATCATCAAGGCACATAATCCTCCAATTGATGAGCAGAGCCGGCAATTTACATAACCCGGGACGGCAGGTCAAGCTGTTACAGCTACTGCGCTATCAAGAGAGCTTCTTCCCGGAGGCTCATCGCGGCCTTTTGCAAATCATTCCGGGTGATGATTTTTATAGGGATTGGTCCTCACACTTCCGAAGCTGGAATCAAGCAAGCCGACCCTTACTGCTGTTAAAATATGAGGACCTCGTAGGAATTGGGCGACATTGTTCTCAAGAAAATCAGCGAGTGTCATTTTTTGCAACATACATGTGATCAGCGAATGAAATTGATCAACTTCTTGCAGCAAGAAGCTGAAAGACGACCGCTTATCATTGAAGAATTGCAGGGCTCCAGAAATTGATTGGTCCCGAAGTCTTGAGTCAGGCCAAACAATTATGCCCGTGAAATTTCACCGGCCTTGAGGCGGTTGTGGAAACTCGCTCTCATCCGGCATGCTGGTACACAGGATTTTCGGCAAATTATGCACCAGGTGCATGCTGAATGGTTCGCCAAAATCGAAAACAGTGGATCGAGTTTAAATTATGGGTGCTATTTCTTTCTCTATAGATGAGAATCTCATCAAAGAACTCAGGAAATTTCTGCCTTTAGAGATTTTCATCGAGACGGGGACATTTCTTGGTGACTCTCTGGAGGCTGCCAGCAGGTGTTTTGAAACCTGCTACTCTGTAGAGCTATCTGCGGAATACCACCATGCGGCCTCGGCCAGATTTGCACACGATCCCCGTATTCACATTTACCATGAAGATTCTTCCAAGTTTCTGGAGCAGAATCATTCGCTATATGAGGGCAAATCTGTTCTTTTTTGGCTTGATGCGCACCGGTGCGTAGCGGATGATACCGCAGGCGGCATTCCCCAGTGCCCGCTGCTTGAAGAGTTAACCGCAATAGCTCGGATAAACAGTCAGAGCGTGATCATTATCGACGATGCCCGGCTCTTCCTGGCGCCTCCCACCGCACCCCATGAAGCCTCCCAGTGGCCATGCTTTGAAGATGTGAATCAGGCTCTGCACAAACTCAGCGATGATCACGTCCTGACAATCTTTAATGATACAATGATATTTTATCCCAGGAATATCCAGGAACACATTAAGACTTTCTTTGTGCGAACCGGTGTTGACTGGCTTTCCGTCCTGGACAAGTCACGAAGCTACGATGACCTGCTCGTCCAACTGCAATCCAAGGAATTGGAGATTCGCGTACTCTCGGATGCGTGCGACGAGCGGCTCTTTCATTTAAACGCAAAAGAAGGCGTACTGCTGAAAAAGGAGGCAGAAATCCTTGCCCTCTCGAAAGAGTGCGATACGCGTTTGCAGGACCTCAAGGCCAAGGATCGGGAAATTCGAAAACTTCTGGCGGTCTGTGATAAAGGGCTGAAACTGGTCGAAAGGTTGAGCGGAATTAGTACTCGCAGGTGTTGAGTAGAGAGGTACTGAAGGGCGAACACAGTGCTGGTGCTTCGATCCGGCGCGAACGGCCGTATATCGATCAATTTCAAGACGCAACGCCCGTAAGGCCATTAGCCTGGAAGGGGTCTATGTAAAGAATGAAAGTTTCCATCATCGTTCCAACATTCAATCAAGGCAAATATTTAACGGAGTGTCTTGAGTCCATACACACTCAAACATACAGGGATATAGAAGTTATTATTCAGGATTCGTTGTCGAATGACGGCACTGAGGCGATTTGCCATAAATACACACAGATGGATCCCCGGTTTCGTTACTGTCGCGAGAAGGATTCGGGACAATCCGACGCGATTAACAGGGGGCTTGCCAAGTCCAGCGGCGAACTCTGGACCTGGATTTGCTCTGACGACAGGTACAATAATTCCCAGGCTGTCGCAAAGCTCGTAGATGCCTTCGAGGGGGCGCGCGCCTCGGGCACGGGGGCGGTGGGAGCTTTTGGGCGCGCATGTTTCATGGACGAAGATGGCAAGATCACCGGGCCATATCCACAGATGTGCACGGACATCAAACGTGAAGACCTGCAGATGGATTGGCCGCTTTCCCAACCCGCATCGATTTTGCTCAGACAGAGAGTGCTGGATGTGGGCGGCGTTCTTACCGAATTACATCTCGGGATGGACCTGGACCTGTTCATCAAGATGCTTGAAGGGGGGCGTCGATTCGTGTACATGGATCATCCCGTCGCCGATGTGCGTCTACAGCCGGACTCAAAGAGCGTGAAACTGAATGTCGCCACGGCTGTGACCGCGATGTATATCGTTCAAGAGCATTTTGGCTCCATCGGAAATCCGTCAAAGTCTGCATATGCAAAACAGTTGCATTATGCTTTTGGTAAAGATAGTGAGGAAGTAAATCATCTTAAATATGCTTTGCGCGAACTAATTTCCGCTTTGATAAGGATAGTGAGGAAGTAAATCACCCTAAATCTGTTTTGCGCGAACTAATCTGCGCTTTCGCAGGGTTGCGTTCAGGCAGCTTATATTGGCTGTCGAGCAGGAGCAGCTTTATCAAATCCTTTGAGTGAGTGTTGCTTAAGATTCAGTCCAAAGACGGCTATCCCTCTGCAACTATTTCCTGAACTCCAGGATTTCCTGTTTTAGGAGACATTCATGCCTGCTGCCAGCTGAAACATAGCTATTCTTGTCACTTGGTATAATGAAAATGGAGTGTTGGTACTCTTTTTGTGAAACGGTTCGTTATCAGGTCCTCATCGTGATTGGATGATGTGTCGAGTGGAAAGGGCTATCCATGTCCACAATATCAGAGAAAATGTGTTCTGGCACGGCATCTGCCTCTGTATTTGGCAAGTTAGCCAAGTCTATTGACACGCTTTCGTCTTTGGGGCAGCGCGCGTGGTTTCACTATCTCACCATCTTTTTGCTGCAGCTTAAAGTGGTATGGGGGATGTGGAAATACCGTGATCTTACTTTTGGCGATACTTCTTATTACTTTGTGAACGCATACCGGTGGTACACAAATCTGACGGTAGATATAGCCTGGTCCCCACTCTATACGGCATTTTACGGAACTCTATTGCATCTTACTACTGATGTATATTATGTGACAATAGTCCACCGGCTTATAATTATCTTTTTGCTCGTAATTATGATTCTATCGCTCATGAGGCGACTCTTGCCACCGAACATCGCGTGGTTCATGACTGCGTGGTGGGCAATCTTACCGGTCAACTTTAATGCTTTATATGAAGTTCATCTTTTTGCCGTCATTCCAGTTCTGGCATGCTGGTTACTCATACTTCGCAATCGCAGCCCGTGGGACCGTGGGGGGGCGCTCGCTATTTTACTTGTCTCTGCACTCTTGGTGCGGAACGAGATCATTGTAGGGGTTCTGATTCTGTTCGTTATTTGCATATGGTGGGAAATGCGTTTGAGGCAAAAAGCGACAGCCACTCAAATCGTGTCACCCAGCAGCTATCTGAAGGCCTATGGCGTGCCAATACTGATCGCTGCTATGCTGACCGTTTTCGCGTATACTCATTCAATTTTTAGATTTCCTTCTTTATCGAAGCATTTAGCGGACAAACACTCAATGAATATGAGTCAGGTCTATGGATGTAATTATCACCAACGGTATCCGGAATGGGACAAGAATTGGATGATGGAATCCGTTGACCTAATGGAAAGGGATTTTGGAGAACAGAAATGGCTATCTCTCGGTGAGATGGTCAAAAAGAATCCGAAGGCAGTTTGCGAAAGTGTACTTTGGAGCTTCTCCCTTGTCCCCAGCGGGATCCAGGTCTTGCTTTTCAATGTGACCAGCGGAAACGCCACACCGGACTATATACCGGTCAACGTTAATGCGCCCGTTGCCTTAACACTTAGCACGATACTATTGGCAGTCTTGACTGTAGGTGGACTAAGGCTCTATGCCGAGCGCCGGTATTGGTGGAATTCCTGGCTGGAGGCACGGGCTATCGGGTGGCTGGCAATGGTGGCAGTAGCGTTGGTTGCACTCCCTGTAATTGCAACACAGCGACCACGTCCAGCGTTTTTGTTCCCGCTGGGTATCCTTCTGATGGCGTGCACCGGAATGTGCCTATTCGCCATAATTCGACGTTGGGCGGTGCTCGATCGCCTATCCAATTGGGTACCACTGCTTATTCTGATCATAGTAATCGGCGCCCCGAGCTTCTATGCGCAGCCTGATAATAGAGAGCAACCCCGTTTGCTGCTCCAGCTGTATCGAAGATTGTCTCCTTTCGCTGACGTGATGGGAGGAAAATATGCAACTAGACCCTTAGTGAGCGGTTATGGGTCGGAGGTTGCTAATTATCTACAATCGGGATGGGCGCCAGGTTTAGATTATGCGATCTTCAAAGATGCGCCTCAGGATATGCCGCTTGCCAGCTTCCTCGAAAACTACGGCGTGAATTTTTTCTATGTGGATAAGGCATTCGAACCAATACTCAAAACCCATCCGCAATATCAAACGTTTTTCGATTCACCGCAATCGTTTAATTGGAAAATGATCGCGTACGAGGAGACTCAAGAAGACAAATGGGCGATCTATAAGAAAATAGGAGGAATCGTTCCAGACCGGCGAATCGTTCGGGCAAGGGGAGCATCAGTACCACGCTGAGCGCGACCGACAGGCAGCCATGAGCTGTCAAGTCCAAGATGGTTAGTGGGCAATATTTGTGGAGTGTGTGCATGGAAAGAGAAAACAAAAACGGACCCCGGACAATAGTGCGTTTGCGCGATTAGCTTGAACGACCCGGCGTGTATTGGTGTAGACCTTGTTGCTCTTCTGCCCGGCGGCAACAACGGTGGGACAAGATTATTGTCATTGGAGTTGGCGGGGGACCAGAGCCGGATTGCTTCGAACTGCAATGAGTCAGCCTAAAGAAGAGAGATCATCCGCAATGTGCTCTTGGGGGACACTCGAGTGAAAGTGCTTGCGGGCAGATAACTCAATTTTTTGGAGGCCGCCAGTAGGTTATGCTCGAAAACATTCTATGCGATAAGAGGCTGAGGATACATTTTCTGATATACTTATTGTTTATGACAATGTTGCTTTCCACCTGGATTGCGCTGCAGGCAAATTTCTATTCCAGGGCGCTTCCTTTTTTTGATTCCCTCTCATACCAGTCCCGTTGCTACGATATCATTCAATATGCCAAGGCTAACGGATGGTTTAAATCTGTGCTGGATGCGACAAGCTCGCATTCGGCTAATACGTGGCTTCTGACTATTTTTTGCAGCCTTATTGCCCCCCTGGGGTTACAATGCCGGAGTGTATTGAGTGCTTACTACATGCCAATACATTTTATTGCCCTTGTATTACTATATCTGACTCTGCTGCGTTACACGCGATCCTCCCTCTATGCATTCATTGGGCCTTTTCTCCTCCTCGGTGCACAAGCATTCGCAGACACTTACTATGGGATACTCGATCAGAGGCTTGAGCCTGGCGTGCTCTCGTTCTACGTGATCATCTGCGCATGTTTGCTTAATTGGTATATTAACCCTTCATATCGTGCTGCCCTAGCTGTAGGGATTGTCACATCCCTTGGGATTCTGCACCGTCCTGTATTCGTAATGCAAGTATTGCCGATACTGGCTGCCACCTTTATCCTTTCTGTTCTAACTAGTAACCAATTTCGCATTCGAAAATTCAAACAACTTGGATTAGTGGCTGTCGTGTGCAGTCTACTAGCGCTTCCATTTTTTATACATCACTTTAACTATATGAGAAGTTATTACTTTGAATATAACGTAGACCTTGGTGTAATCACTACATATTATGACATTGTATGTATAAATTCCTCAAGTTTATTACAAAGGGTTGGATGGTTTACAATCATTCTATCCGCAATGTTTATATCGTTTATCTTAGTCTCCAGAATGGCCAGTGTTTGGATAATAGTGCTGCTGGTATCGATTTTTATAGGACCTATACTACCACTCATTTTATCCAAATCTCGTAATGCCGTTGTTTTGTATCCTTGCATGGCGGGATTTGGTTTTTTGCCGATTATCATTAAAAAAGATGTATACCGCAGCAGGATATGTAAGGCAATTCTATGTTTGTTTTTGCTTATTAGTGTTGTCGGAAGCGGAAGCAGGCTCTACGAATTAAACAACAAGGTTCAATCAGTTGACGATAGTTTACGCAGAAGCGAGAACAAGCTGATTGAGAAGATTGTCAGACTGCGTCTTCCTGAGCCTGTGTACATATCAGGTTTTAACTTCCAGGGGGTCGACGCGGTCACTCTTGTTTTTCTGGCGCGAATAGAAAAAGGATTGCCCTTTAAATGTGGAGTTGTGTACGCGCATCCATTCGACTTTGGCATCAAGGAAAAAGATACGTCAAATTTAGACAAAGATACTCTGGATCATTACATCGAATTGGCTATGGAAGAAGTCTTCAAAAAGGGGGGGCTGATAGTCTTAGTTGATCCCGAGAAGATTAACGGCGTCCATTTAGCCGACAGTGTCTTTTCGCAGAGGATAGCGCCTTTTATGGTCAAGAAATTCATTGACTCTGGAAGACTCACGGACCTCAATATAGGTGTCGAGGCCCCGGTGCCTGTAAAGGTATATTCAGTTCGATAAAAAAGGGCGTCTGACGGGGGGCGTTCCGGTTTGTCAGGTGGCCGGAGGGCAGGCGATAGAGGAAATACCGGTTAGGGGCCGCTTTGTTCACCTTCGCCGCAATCTTATAAGGGGAATCGATGCCCGAGGCAAGGGGGCCAAAGGAAAGACCGGCAGTGCCGAGGTTGCACTGGGATATGTCGGGCAACTATATAAGATTGAAAACGGTAGTCAGGCGCTCTGGTCTGATTTGGCCGAACCGGGACCCTGTTTTTAAACTCCAGGCGGGCCACAGTACTGCTGTCGCTCAAAGATCGTTAACGATTACGATTGCTCGCTGCGCTTGACAACGATCAATTGGTAACTCAGGGTCAAGGCCGTCATTGGGCTTATTGAATGTTTTGTGAAGATGATGGTACTTTTGGATCCGGGCTTATGCTATATAAAAAGGCCCCATATCAGGATAATCGGCGGCGAGAGCTTAACATGGATTTGGAAAAGGAAGTCAGAGATGCAAGCTAGAGCGGATCTTAAAGCAGCCTTAATCTTTTCCGGACCAATGGCGGCAATCAGGAAATGGTTGAGATATCGAGAGCTTATTTTTCAGCTTACGTCCCGCGAAATTTCTCACAGATACCACGGAACCTATCTGGGTATAATCTGGTCCTTTATTACCCCGTTGTTCATGCTTTTGATTTACACATTCGTTTTTTCCACCATCTTTCAGGCCAGGTGGGGCGATCACATCCACCCGTCGCAGGGCCTGCCTCAGTTCGCTCTAACCCTTTATGCCGGTCTGATCCCGTTTGTGGTGTTTTCAGAAAGTGTCAATCGAGCGTCCACTGTAATCCTGGGCGTACCCAACTATGTGAAAAAGATTGTATTCCCTCTGGAGATACTGCCGGTGGTGGTCGTCGGGGGAATACTGGTACATTCACTGATCAGCATCGGTATCTTGATTATGCTGGCTTTTGTGTTCACGGGCGCCGGTTCTGCATGGCTCTCAGGGCAACCCTCATACGAACGCAAGCGAAAAACTTTCAATGCTCAAGTGCGGTGAACCATAACGATCATTCAATTTGCACTATGTAGCCACTGATATTAAAACCGGAATTAAAGCTCTGCCATCCGGTGAACCTGAGCAGAGTGGCTAGTTCCAGAATGAGTGCCAAAAGATGAACCGGATGAGATTCAGCGAAGAGTTTCGATCTATGATCGGCCATAATTTCTGGCCGTCTTCTGATTCATTTTTGGATTTTACCAGCGCAAACTTAATCTCAGACGGCAGGGCGCGCTGCATTTCTATTGCGGTGTGTGATGCTGAGGGTAGGCCAACAGTTAAGTTTTACCAGAGGCAATATGCCCATTTTTATTTCGAGTTTGAGGTCCTCGAAAATATCGAAGTTCCAAGTGGTGGACTTGAGTTTCGCGATGCTGCAGGCCACATTGTTCATGGCAAGAATACTTTGCAGTATGGAAGTCCTGTGCCCACCTCAGTCCGGTCCGGTTCAAGGCTGCGCTTTCACCAGAAAATCCGGTTGCAAATCAGCTCAGGCATTTATTTTTTTTCAGTGGGGCTGGCTTCGATAAGTAATTCTTGCTACATGGCGTACAGTCAGGGTTCATTGCCCCACAACCAATTCGATCGCCTAATAAGAGAGCACTGTCGCCTGGCTGATGTGGGATCGTTTCAAGTGGAACCTGCCACGGATGGCAAGCTGCTGCATCACGGGATGGCCGATTTGCCAGGCATCTGCGAAGTGATCGTAGTAGAAGGCGAGCAAATAGAACTGCCGGCATCACGCGCGGTAAGTCATCATAATGACAGTGCGCCAACCGTCTTTCACGTGACGCATTGGAAGGCTGGTTCACAATGGATTCACAAAATTCTGGAGCAGTGCGTTCCCGATCTTATCGTCGTCCCACAAGTTGAAGAGCAGCAATTCTTAGGCTGGCCGTTGTTACCCGGGAGGGTCTACCCCACCGTTTATGTAACCAGGCAACAATTCGATAGCGTACGCCTGCCCCCGAACTCCCGGCGTTTTGTCATCATTCGCGATCTGAGGGACACACTTATGTCGGCCTATTTCAGTTACAAAGTCAGTCACGTGCTTCTTACGCCTCAGATGGCCTATTTTCGCAAGGTACTGACTGAGTGTGATTTTGAAGAAGGCCTGATATACCTGATGGATGAAATCATGCCAAGTTATGCGCTCATCCAAATCTCGTGGCTTGAAGCCGGCGAGAAAGTGATCCATTATGAAGACTTGCTGACACACGATCTGGAGATACTGGAACGGGTATTACTGGATTATTGTCAACTGCCGGTTTCTCGCGGTCGGCTCGAAGAGGTGGTATTAAGCAATCGCTTTGACCGGGTCACTGGTGGAAGGCAACCTGGTCAGGAGGACGTAACAGCGCACGAGAGGAAAGGCATCTCCGGCGATTGGCGTAACTACTTTTCAGAGCGGATAAAAAAAGCCTTCAAGGCACGCTACGGCGGCCTGTTGGTAGAATCGGGCTATGAACAGGATCTGAATTGGTGAGTAGTGACTCAGGGTCAAGGCCGTCATTGGGCTTATTGAATGTTCTGTGAAGATGATGGTACTTTTGGCTCCGGGCTTATGCTATATAAAAAAGTTTCATATCGGGATAATCGGCGGCGAGAGCTTAACATGGATTTGGAAAAGGAAGTAAGAGATGCAAGCCAGAGCGGATATTAACGCAGCCTCAATCTTTTCCGGACCGATGGCGGCAATCAGGAAGTGGTTGAGATATCGAGAGCTTATTTTTCAGCTTACGTCCCGCGAAATTTCTCACAGATACCACGGAACCTATCTGGGTATAATCTGGTCCTTTATTACCCCGTTGTTCATGCTTTTGATCTACACATTCGTTTTTTCCACCATCTTTCAGGCCAGATGGGGCGATCATATCCACCCGTCGCAGGGCCTGCCTCAGTTCGCTCTAACCCTTTATGCCGGTCTGATCCCGTTTGTGGTGTTTTCAGAAAGTGTCAATCGAGCGTCCACTGTAATCCTGGGCGTACCCAACTATGTGAAAAAGATTGTATTCCCTTTGGAGATACTGCCGTTGGTGGTCGTCGGGGGAATACTGGTACATTCACTGATCAGCATCGGTATCTTGATTATGCTGGCTTTTGTGTTCACGGGCGCCGGCTCTCACACATTCTTCCTGCTTCCCCTGGTTTATATCCCTCTGATTTTTCTATGTCTTGGGTTGAGCTGGTTTCTTGCCTCGCTGGGCGTTTACGCCAGGGACATAAGGAACGGCGTTGAAATCCTCGTGCAAATGCTCATGTTTTTGAGCCCCGTTTTTTATCCGGTTAACATGGTCCCGGAACAGTTTCGCACTGTGCTTGGAATCAATCCGCTAACTTCGATTCTGGACAATTTCAGAAGAGTGCTTCTTTGGAACGAATACCCGGACTGGACCCTTTGGGGAATATGGACCGCAGTTACCCTTCTTTTGGCATTACTGGGATATCTTTGGTTCATGAGGACCAAAGATGGATTCACAGACATCGTGTAAGGTCCGGGAGATACCGGCGGCCAGGTTGGATTGGGAGTTTTCTTTTTGAGTAGCCAGACGGGCGATGAACTTGATGGAAATGATGGCTGAAAGGAAATCTGTTGCAGCGAGGGAGGCAATTGAGGACGTGAAAGGCGGCGTGGAGAGCAACATCAGGGTTTTAGTAAGTCATGTTGCGAAAATGTATCGTCTCTTCGATAGCCCGGTCGATTTGCTCAAGCACCAGCTTTTTGGAAAGTTCGGAAAAGGTTACGGAAAGGAATTCTGGGCACTGAGGGATGTCTCCTTCGAGGTCGGGGCAGGCGAGATGTTTGGCGTAGTAGGCCGTAACGGCTCGGGGAAAAGCACTTTGCTGCAGATCATGGCCGGCATACTCCAGCCTACCGCCGGCCGGGCTGATATCAAAGGGCGAGTTTCGGCGTTGCTTGAGTTGGGAAGCGGTTTCAACCCGGAATATACCGGCCGCGATAATGTTTTTCTGAACGGAGCAATCTCCGGCCTTTCGCGAAAAGAAATGGAAGACCGTTTCGACGAAATAGCTTCATTTGCGGACATAGGCGAATTCATCGACCGGCCCGTAAAGACTTACTCGACGGGAATGCTCTTAAGGCTGGCCTTTTCGGTGAACACCAATCTTGATCCCGATGTGCTTCTCATTGACGAAGCCTTGGCCGTTGGCGACATTTTTTTTCGCCAGAAGTGCTTCAAGAGGCTCCAAAAGCTGCTCGACGGCGGGGGCACGATCGTTCTGGTATCCCATGCGATGGGCGACGTGGAACAATTCTGTAAGAATGCGCTTGTATTGCAACGCGGCAACATGGTTTTCAGGGGATCTGCTTCCGAGGCGGTCAAGAAGTATTATCTCCTGGAACAAGAAGATCGTTTGATCTCTATTGCTCCAAAAGCCGTGAAAGAAACGGCCGGTCCAGAGCCCAAATCCGATCCGGTCCCAAAAGAAAGGCATTTCTGGCCGTCCGGGGAAGCACTTATTGACCTTTCGGGGGTACATCAGATTGCAAACGGCTGGGCAAAATGCACAGGGGTGGCCGTTTGTAACAAGGACGGTGGTCCCTGCCTGGTCTTTCAACAGGGAGAAACCGCCAGCTTCTTCTATGAATTCGAAATACTTAACGATATTGAGGTTCCAATTGGCGGGATCGTAATTCGGAATGACAAAGGGATTATAGTTCACGGCAATAGCACACTCGAGTATGGCACCGAGGTGCCCGTTACTGTGTCTAAAGGCAGCCGATTGCGATTCCGGCAAGACGTGTCGTTAGAAATCGCTGTAGGGGAATACACCTTTACTGTCGGGCTTGCTACGATAGGTTGTTTCCATTATGAGCGCCGGTCTCTGTATTCACATCATGACTTGCACTCACATGTCTCAAGATTGTGCCATTTGCCGCACGTCTTCCAGTTTGCTGTGGTCTTTCGAGTTGGCGGGGAGCCCGTGCAATTGCTTCACCATGGAGTGGCCAATCTTCCTGGGAAATGCCAGGCAATTGTGCTTCCAGACACTAAATCTGCCGGGTGCCCATAAGCCTTAGAACACTGCTGAGGGGGTGCACGGGATCGTTTTCTAATCGATCTGAGGATTTGAAATTATGCTTCGTATTGTTGTGACTGAATACCCCAAGTCGGGCGGCACTTGGGTTACAAGCATGTTAGGTGATGCCCTGTCACTGCCGAAACGAGATATTTATGTAGGCGATGGCTACAAGGTTTTTAATATACACATGCATCCGTGGTACGTAGGTGAAACAAGACTCGGATTGACGGAATCCTGTGTCATCAAGAGCCATGAATTACCAAAATCACCATTAGTTAGTTTTCCGGCAAGATTTATTCATTTAGTAAGAGACGGTAGGGATGTTGTAGTATCGAAATACTTGTATGAAAAGGATTTCTGTGTTAGCAATGGGATCTACGGCCAATTTGATGTTCCATTTGATAAATATGTAACTAGAGTTGCTGAAGAATGGTATACATATGTTACATCATGGTTGGATGTTGCGCCAAGTTACTACAAATATGAGGACTTTCTGCATGCCCCATTCGATTGTTTGAGGAGAATTCTGGATGCACTCAGCATTGCTGTCCCGGACTCACAGATATCTTACGCAGTTGAGAACAATACGAAGGAGAGACTTAAAGCTGCCCTCGATATGACTTTTAAGTTCAACACTTTCGTACGAACAGCGACTTCGGGTGATTGGGTGAATTATTTCGATGCGGCTCATGAGAGTGCATTTAAAAAGATAGCCGGAGATGCGCTGGTTCGGCTGGGCTATGAAAAAGACCTGAACTGGTGAAAGTGCAAAATCTTAAATGAATCAGAACATTTTGTCTCATCAAGAGGTGCTGGCCGGCTATAATGCCGTCAGTCAAATCTATCCTCACGTTCCGCCGATGTGCATATGGCGTGCATGGGAATATGCGGCTTACCAGCGCTATACGCTGCCTGAACCTGTCCTGGATGTAGGGTGTGGAGACGGGCGTTTTTTTCGGTTGGTTTGGCCGGCGGTTCAGGATGTCACCGGTGTGGACATGGATCCCGGCGTGGCCGATTCGGCAAGGAAGACCGGAATATATCGCGCAGTCCATACCACCCGTGCAAATCGGTTGCCCTTCCCTCCGGAAACTTTCGCCTCCGCTTTCGCTAACTGTTCTCTTGAACACATGGACGACCTGGCCGGCGTACTTGGCAGCATTCACCGCAGTCTGCGGCCGGGAGGTTCGCTTCTGATGAGCGTAGTGACGGATAAGTTCACTGAGTGGGCTACACTTCCCTTATTGACAGAGCAGATAGGGCAGCCTCAACTTGCCGGACTTCTTCAGAAAAAGTATGAAGCCTATCATCACCTTGTGAACGTGTTCCCGATTGAGGCTTGGATAGAGGTGCTGAAACAGGCGTCGTTCACGGTAGAGGAGTTCATACCCATAGTGCCGGAAATGACCGGCCGTTTATTCCTGTTTCTGGATCACCTGTGGCATGTGGAAAGGCCGGGTGGTGAAGTGGGCGATACGTTATGCCGATACCTGTCGGAAATACCTGGTTTCTCTGCGGCTTTTCGTCAGATACTCAGTGGTTTCCTGCAAATGGATGGCGGCTACTCGACCGGCTCAGGCTCAGTCTTTAGGTGCTTTAGGAACGGCGTATGATTGAATTTCAAAAGTGCTGGTGTGGCAACACGGATCTGGACGCATATTCGGAAGATTATCTGAAGTGCGCTGCCTGTGAAACATTGGTCGCGCGACGGATGGCGCAGCCGGACATTGCCAGGGTTACGGACGATGAGAACGATTTCTATGGGCGGGAATACTGGTTTTCCCACCAGGAAAAGGACCTTGGATGTGTCAATATCACAGTCCGTGCACAAACCGACCTCCCGGAACGTTGCCTGCATTGGCTTCGAACTCTGTTAAAGTATAAATTGCCCCCTGGCGATGCTCTGGAACTTGGCTGCTCCCATGGTGGATTTACAGCTATGCTCCGCATGGCGGGCTTTGAGGCTACAGGCCTTGAGATCAGTCCATGGGTGGTGGACTATGCCCGCAATACCTTCGGCATCCCTGTCCTGCTCGGCCCGATCGAGGATCATCAGATAGAGCCGTGTTCTCTGGATGTCATAGCAATGATGGACGTACTGGAACATCTTCCAGATCCGGTCACGACATTGAGGTACTGCCTGGAGCTGCTCAGACCTGATGGAGTGATGATCCTTCAGACGCCGCGTTATCCTGAATTCGTCACCTACGATCATCTAGTTGAGAAAGACATTCCTTTTATTGAGCTTCTGGAGGAAAAAGGGCACCTCTATCTATTCAGCGAGACCTCGATCTGTAGACTGTTCGCGCAACTTGGGTTCGAACATGTCCGATTTGAACCGGCAATTTTTGCTCACTATGACATGTTCCTGCTGGTAGGCCGCGCCCCGTTAAAGGTCAACAATTTCGAATCCATTCAGAAGATGCTGTGTGCAAATTCGAACGGACGTATGGTGCAGGCCCTCCTTGACCTGGAACATCAACGACAGGATTTCCAAAAACGTTGTGAACAGCTCCAGCACCAGTGCCTGCAACTGTCGGAACAAAATGCTGCGCTAACCGGCCTGCTTCATGAGTCCGAAGCCGACCGCGCCGCTCGTCTGGACCAGATACAGCAGCTCACGGAGCTTCTGAAAGAATCGGAAACAGACCGCGCCGCTCGTCTGGACCAGGTACAGCAGCTCACGGAGCTTCTGAAAGAATCGGAAACGAGACCGCGCCGCTCGGCTGGACCATATACAGCAACTCACGGAGTTTCTGAAAGAATCGGAAGCAGACCGCGCTGCTCGGCTGGATTACATTCAGGAACTGGAGTCTAAATTTGCCGCACTCCAATCCACTTTGGAAAAAATGCAGGCGACGCGTACATACAGGGTATTGCGTAGAATGGGATACTGGGATGCTTAAAAAGAGAAAACAGAAACGGGCCCAGGAGAATAGTGCGTGTGCGCGATTAGCTTGAACGACCCGGCGTGTATTGGCGTAGACCTTGTTCCTCTCCTGCCCGGCGGCGACAACGGGGGGGCCAAACTATTGTCATTGGAGTTGGTGAGGAACCTGAGCCGGATTGCTTCGAACTGGCAGTTTGTCCTCCTCACTTCTGAGAAAAGCCACGATGAACTCGCTGTCCTGGAATCCCAAAATGTACGTCGGCTTTGCGTCTTACAAAATGGGACACCCAAGTCTTCCTCAGCCCGGAGTACCCGGATGAGAGGCTGGGTGTACGGCGCGCTGAGGACGATACTGTCTCGTACGATGGGGAAGAGATTGGATGATGCGCTTACGAGAGCTGCCCGCCATGTGAACCGAGGGACCGTTCTAGGGGAAATAGGGGCCGATCTGTTATTTTGTCCTTTTACACTACCGTTTTGCTACGATCCTTCAGTCCCGGTGGTCTCAATTATCCACGACCTTCAATATCATTACTATCCCCAGTTCTTTAGCGACGAGGACCGCCGCTGCCGGGAGAGGAATTTCAGAGAAACCAGCCGCCTCGCAAACAAATTGATATGTGTTTCTGAATATGTGCGGAAAACCGTGATCGAGAACTCGAACCTTGATCCGGACAGAGCAATAACTATACTCCATCAGTTGCCTAACCGCCTGAAAAAGCAACCGCTCCAGGATGTCGATTCCATCCTGCAGCGCCTTGGCATCAGGGGAAACGAGTTTCTCCTGTACCCCGCCAATTTCTGGCCACATAAGAATCATAGAATGCTGCTCACCGCATTTGCGATATATCGGGCGCGCCATCCTGAGTCCAACCTGCGCCTGGTGTGCCCCGGGGCGCTTGAGAACGAAAAAAGGGCCTTGCAGGAAGCCGTATACCGCATGGGGCAGAAAGACTCGGTTATTCTGCCGGGATTTCTTACCGAAGAAGAGTTTGCCGCAATCTTTGCCTCATGCCTTGCTCTGATTTTCCCCTCTCTGTACGAAGGCTTTGGATTGCCGGTTCTGGAAGCTATGGCTTTGGAAAAACCCGTGATTTGCAGCAATGTGACCAGCCTCCCTGAGGTTGCCGGAGATGCCGCTTTTTATGTCGACCCCAGAAAACCCCGGGAGATCGTCAACGCCATCGAGCTTATAGCCACAGATAAGGATCTGAGGAAAAGGCTTATCGACCGGGGCCGCCATCGGCTGGCCGCGTCAGGTGGTCCCGAAAAAATGGCGAGAGAGTATCTGGACGTTTTTTTGGATGTGATGCGAAAACCGGTCTGCAACAGGGCTGGACAGCCTGCTTTGAACAAGAATTTTTGAAAGGTAAATTTCATGAATTGTGAATCTCAAAAAACCGCCCTCGTGACGGGAATTACCGGTCAGGATGGCGCCTATCTGGCAGAGTTTCTCCTCGATAAAGGCTATATCGTTCATGGCATCAAGAGGCGGGGTTCACTTTTTAACACTCAGCGAGTCGATCACCTTTATGAAGATCCGCACCAGGCAAGGCGGCGGTTTATCATGCACTATGGCGATCTGACGGATTCGACCAGTCTCATCCGCATAGTGCAAGAAGTTCAGCCCGACGAGATTTACAATCTGGCTGCACAGAGCCACGTGGGTGTATCGTTTCAAGCACCGGAATACACAGCCGAAGTGGATGCAGTCGGCGCCCTGCGCATGCTGGAGGCTATCCGAATACTCGGTTTGAAAGAAAAAACCCGTTTCTACCAGGCTTCCACTTCGGAACTCTATGGCAAGGTGCAGGAAATACCCCAAACTGAACGCACCCCGTTTTATCCGCGGTCGCCTTACGCCTGCGCCAAACTGTACGCATACTGGACAACGGTTAATTATCGGGAGTCCTATGGAATTTTTGCCTGCAACGGCATTCTGTTCAATCACGAGTCGCCCGTACGCGGCGAGACGTTCGTGACCAGAAAGATTACACGGGCTGCTGCCCGAATTGCCCTCGGCCTCCAGGATTCCCTCTATCTTGGCAATTTGAGTTCACTTCGCGACTGGGGCCACGCGAAGGACTATGTAAGAGCACAGTGGCTCATTCTCCAGCAGGATATCCCGGAGGATTACGTAATTGCCACGGGTGAGCAGCATTCGGTAAGGGAGTTCTGCCAGCGGGCTTTCGCGGAATTGGGAATCGAACTGGAATGGAAAGGGAAAGGTCTATCAAAGCAGGGAATTATTGGTGCACTGAATCCCTCTGCTCTTTTGTCCCAATACTCCGGGTACGGAGGCCTCCACTCAATCAAAACAGGCAAGCCCGTCATTTTTGTAGATCCGCGTTATTTTCGGCCGGCGGAAGTGGATAACTTATTGGGTGACCCAGCCAAAGCACAAGCAAAACTGGGTTGGAGGGCTGAAATCTCCTTTGACGAGCTCGTAAAAGAAATGATAGCTTTTGACCTGCAGGAGGCTGTCCGCGAAAATGTGTGCAGGCGCAATGGTTTCGAGGTTAAATCCAGTTGTGAGGCTCATATGTAGGAGTTTTTAGTTTTGAGTTTTTAGTTTTTAGTAAGAAATTTAGAAAAGGACTTCCCTTGGCAACTCAAAACTAAAAACTGTTTTTGAGGTGAGTATGGCTGGTTCAAGAAGCTATCGGGATTTGGTGGTATGGCAGAAATCCATGGACTTGGTTGAGGGCATCTATTCCTGTACGCGCTCCTTTCCCCGCGAAGAAATGTATGGCATTATCTCACAGATGCGCAGGGCTGGGGCATCCATACCCACCAATATCGCCGAAGGTCAGGCCAGGAACAATTCAGGGGAATTCCGCCAGTTTCTTGGAATAGCCAGAGGATCAGTTTCGGAGTTGGAGACCTGGATTCTGCTATGTGAACGGGTCGGCTATTTGGACTCAGCGAGATCAGAGAAGCTGTTGGCGAACTGCGAGGAAATTCAGAAACTCCTCAAAGGCTTGAAAAATTCGCTCAGGCCAAAAGAGTTTTGAGTTTTGAGTTCTGAGTTGGGGAGAGATGTGCAGGGCTGGGACATTCCCAGCCGAACTAAAAACTAAAAACTCAAAACTAAAAACTGAACGGTTACAGCTATGCCAGTCACAAGAGATGAAGTCATTTGGGCCTATCGACTGCTTCTGGGACGGTACCCGGAATCTGAGTCCGTTATTCAACATCACACACATTGTGTGAACATTGAGGCTTTAAGAGAAAACTTCATACTCTCAGCGGAATTTTCCAATATCCTGTCCAGTACTAAAAAATCCGCTTTTCCCCTTCTGCCACTCGACGTTGCTAAAATTGAGGTGGAGACCGCGGCAAGCAATGCCCAACTCAGTGCACTCATTGAGAAAATCAAGGCAGCGTGGACACATTTGGGAATTAACAGGCCGCATTTTTCGGTTCTTACTCATCCACATTTCCTTCCAGAAAACCTTAGCGGTTCCATCAACGAATTTTGGGAGTCCGGTGAACTGGAAGCCAAACGACTCGAACGCATTCTTGTCCGTCATGATTTCTTCTCTCTCGCGACAAAGACCTGTGTCGAGTTCGGGTGCGGAGTGGGCCGCGTCACTATGTCCCTCGCCCGCAGGTTTGCCTGGGTTCACGGTTATGACATTTCTCCGGGACACTTGTCACATGCTGATAAGCGCGCCAAAGAGGAAGCGATCGACAATGTATCCCTCCATCTGTGTTCGGAGACATTCCTCGATGCTCTGCATGAATGCGATGTTTTTTACTCAATGATTGTTTTTCAGCATAACCCTCCTCCATTAATTTCAAGGCTGATAAGAAACGCTCTCCATTCACTCAACTCCGGCGGTATTGCTGTCTTTCAAGTGCCGACCTACAAAGTGGGCTACCGTTTCGAAACGGCTGAATGGCTGCGGACTGACCATGCTCTGGAAATGCAGATGCACTGTCTTCCCCAGCAACATATTTTCGAAATTATTGCCGAAGAGAACTGTAAACTGCTTGAAGTTAGAGAGGATAATTGGACTGGCGCCCCTGACCAGTTCATTTCCAATACATTTATAATTGGTAAGAATGAATCGGTTTCCTCCACTATTCGGAAGAAAAAGCCTGGTGAGTAAGATGATCAGGGCGGACAAAAGCCGGTCGACCGCTTCCGCTCACCCCCGAATTTAGCAGGTGTGCCGGCTGAAAGGTGCGTCACCAGGAAAATAATATCGACTGCCTGCAGCATAGCAAAAGGTGCAGCAGAGCAACTCGAACAGGGCAATATTTCTATCTGGAGGGATTGGAGATGAACCTGTGCAGAATTCCACCCGGATCGGTATAGTCACTCCGTCATACAACCAGGGCAAATACATCGAGAGGACCATCCAAAGTGTTCTGTCCCAGGAGGTCAGGGGATTGGAGTATGCGGTCATTGATGGCGGAAGTGCGGATGAAACCATATCGATTCTAAAACGATACGAGGATCGGTTCTTCTGGATTTCGGAACGGGACAGAGGCCCCTCCGATGCGATCAATAAGGGATTTCGTCGATCCAGCGGGCCTGTGCTGGGCTGGTTGAACTCCGATGATATTTATTACCAGGGGGCCTTGAAGACCGTTTTGGAGTTCTTTGATGAGAATCCGGATGTGGATGTAATGTACGGCGACACGCACCATATCGATGAGAACGACGAGGTAATTGAAAAATACCCGACTGAAGATTGGGACTGGGAGCGTCTCAAAGAGACGTGTTTTATCAGCCAGCCGGCTGCCTTTTTTCGCAGGAGGGTCTTTGACGAATACGGACCTCTTGAGGTCGGCGTTCGCTGCATGGATTATGAATACTGGCTGAGGTTGGGAAAGAATAGGGTCCGCTTCGCACACCTTCCCCAAATATTGGCTGCAACCCGTTTGCACGAGGAAGCCTTTACAGTTGCAGGGCGGGTGGCTGGACATAAAGAAGTCAATGCTTTCACGCGGAAACACCTCTCGAGGACACCGGATAAATGGCTGTTCAATTATGCACACGCGATTGCAGAGGCGAAGGGGTACGATCGGCGCCGGCCGTTCAGTTTTATATCCACACTTGTCGTGTATTCACTCTATGCCGCTTTTCACTGGAACAAGAGTGTGACCCCAAACATGGCCAGGATTCTCTCGGCATGGATTAAAGATCGTCTGGTTTCAGGGCTAAGGCGCGAAGACAGGGTTCCACCGCAGGGAAGCAAAGCACGCTGAGGAAGCAGGGTTTTGTTTAACTTACGGGACCCAAAGTGAGGCGAACGCTTGCGAAAAACAAAGCGAGGTGAAGGCCCTTCGATTATGAGCCTGAGGCACAAAACCGAAGTAGCGATTGTCAGTGGAGGTTCTACCGTCATTGGTTTACTAATGACATCGAAGTGATGCAATTGAAGAAACTGGACCTGGCTGCCAATCATTAGACTTAAATCGGAAGGAATCATAAATGTGGTATTTCGGCAGTATTTTTATCCTGATAATACTACTGTCCATCATAACAATTCTTGGCAGGCCGGTTTGCGAACTGCTTCCCTTTAAAGTCCGGCCATCTGCAAAGTTGTTGTTGAGCCCCGTAATCGGCCTGTCAATTCTCACGCTGACCGCAACATTTTTTGGCTGGATTTTCAGGGTCACTCCGTATCTCTGTATTCCGATAACTCTTTTGCTCACCGTGGTTGCATTCTTTTTTGACCGAAATAAGGGCGTTTTGCTGAAACACCTGTCCGTGTTATGGGGATATGCGGCAGCTTCATCCGGCGCTGTATTCTTCTGTCTATTGCGGTACGACTGCTTCAATCCTTTCAAAGATATATTCTCATACATCGTTCATAGCCAATGGCTTCAACAGCATGCCTACCGCGAACCTGCCCTGGCGTCCGGATTCTTTCCTGCTCTGTCTCAGGTCGTCTCCTTTCAGCAAACAGGGGCGCGAATGGGCGCCTCTTTTTTCTTGGCCTGGATACAAGGAATGCTTGGAGCGCCCTGGTCGTATCGGGTCTACCCTGTGGCAGTAACGCTGCCTCTTATTGCAGGATGTTTGGTTATCGGATATTGCGCGAGCATCAATAGCCTTGGAAGATATAAACCCTTCCTCATTGCTTTTTTCGCAGCAGTCAGCCTTAATGGATTCACGTTTGGAATGTCAAATGGATTCCTGTCGCAGACTTATGGTGTTGCCTTTGCCATAGGTTCTCTTCTCATGCTGGGAATTGCAAATACCCGTTTGAGTAAAGTTAGAGTTTGGAAAGAAGCTTTTCTGCCGGCCATTCCATGCGCTCTTTTATTCTCAGGCATGGTGTACTGCTACCCTGAAATAGCCCCATTTACAACATTTGCGTTTGTGTTGGCCTTAGTGTATTTCCTTGTAAAAGGCGATTGCCTTCACGGGCTGGTGAAGTTTTATTCAGCCTTTTTAGTTGAGGTTGCTGTTCTTCTCAATCTGGAGATGCCTAGAGCTTTTTTTACTATTTTGTGGGAGTCGAAGCTCACCGTCGGATGGCCGGTTGCTTGGCGCATAATCGACTTTGCCGCCCTTTCTTTCGGATTCAGAGGCGGGAGTCCTGAAGAGGAGTGGCTGCTGGGCTCACCGGTAATCAGTCTGCTGCTACTGGCTGTGTTGCTGATTCCATTGTACCTTAACAGGAAAGCACTGATTTCCAATCGATTTTCTGAACTTCTTCCGTGCATTGCGTTTATTTCGGTTTGCGGTGTCTTTTTCCTGTACTATCGGTACGGGTTTCCCTCCCCCTGGCCCACCGGAACCGGCCAATCGTGGAGTCAATTCAAAATAGCGAACTGGGTCAGCGCCTTTTGTATGGTCCTGGTTGGGCTGTCAGTACTACAGGCAAAAAAGAGACCCACGTTTTACAGGGTATTGCTGTTTATTCTGATATCCTGTTCTCTCGCCGGTGTGTCTTGGAATTACTACCTTGCCGATCCGCGCACAAAGAATTTCCGCAAGGAAGTCGGCTCCGAGTCTCCTTTCTCTGAGCTCACAGCATTAAGAAATTATACTAAAAACTTTGTCAAGCCAGACCAGAAGATCTATTTGGAATTACCAAATATTCATTATCAACTGCGCCGGATGGTCTCATACTTCCTATACGATTCGCGACTTGCCAGTGATTGGAATGAGGACGGAAGGTTCGCCTGGATTCCCAAGGACCAACAATCTATTCCATTATCGTCTTCGGCTTATATGATAAAGTTTGGGGATCAGGATGAATTGAGAGATCTCCTCCCCAGATTCGGCAACCTGGTATTCAAGAAAACCCCTGACTATATTGTGAGACTTAAATCGGTTGAAGGCGGTTATAATAGGGAGACAGATGATACGGGGTGGTGGTACTGGTCTTCGAACGCCCTAAGGTTTCACTACGAGATTGAATGTGTAAAAAGGCCAAAATCCATGTCCATCAGGTTCCAGTATTTGTGCGGAGGCGGTCGATCCATCAAAGTCGCGGCTCAGGGCTCGGACTCGTCAAAGGAAGTGGTGATTCACTGTCAGGGGGGCTGGGGCTCCTACGTTGTTGATGTCCCATCTTTCAAAGATCGTCTGGATATTACCTTTACATCACCTGACCCGGCTGTGCGGCTGTCAGATTCGGATCCGCGGATGGCGAAATTCCTGATCAAGAATCTGGAGGTGGAAACTCCTTTGAAAGCAAGCGAAAAATGATCAATGCTCAAGTGCGGTGAACGCTTAGTGCGTCGAGACAAATAGTCTTATGAGAATTGGTTTTGACATCAGTCAAACGGGCAGCGGCAAGGCCGGATGTGGACATTTTGCGGACAGCATAATTCAGCAGCTTGCCCGGATTGATTTGGAAAATGAATATATTCTTTATCCTACGTTTGGGAATTTTTTCTGGGACCCCGAATGGAAAACCGCCATCCGCCGGTTCGATCACCCGAACTTCCGCCATGCCGAAGGACATAGGACCCTCGACAGTGCTCGAGCTTTCTGGTCCAACCCGCCTGAGGATTTGGAAACCAGCCTGGGCAAGCCTGATCTCGTTCATTCAAATAATTTCTTTTGTCCGCCAGGGCTGAAGAGAGCCCGACTGGTTTATACGCTGCATGATCTTTCGTTTTTGGAACATCCGGAGTGGCACACCGAGGGAAACCGGCTGGGATGTTTCGAGGGCGTCTTTAACGCCTGTTTGTATGCCGACATGATAATCTCCGTTTCGGAGCACAGCCGCAGGCATTTTCTGGAAATATTTCCACATTTTCCTCCGGAGAGAATAGCAGTTGTCCATGAGGGCAGCCGTTTTACCCCCAAACCGGACCTTGCCCGCCCTGCCTCGCTGTCGTGTCTTAGGCCGGGAGAGTTTTGGCTGACGGTTGGCACACTGGAGCCGAGGAAAAACCAGGTTCGGCTGCTGCGGGCTTACGCCCGACTCAAATCAAGCCTTCCGAAGACTTTTCCTCTGGTGATGGCCGGAGGGAAAGGCTGGCTGATGGAGGACCTGGACAAAACAGCGGCGGATCTTGGGTTGGCGGAAGATGTCATTATGCCTGGATACCTCGACGATCCGGCCTTGCAGTGGCTTTATCAAAACTGTTACGCAATGGTCTACCCATCCCTGTTCGAGGGGTTTGGGCTGCCTGTCCTGGAGGCGATGAGCCTCGGCGCGCCGGTCATCAGTTCCAACGTCACCTCCATTCCTGAGATTGCGGGCAATGCCGGCATCCTTGTGAATCCTGCGGCTGAAGAAGATTTATTTCAGCGCAATGCTGAATGTTGTCGAAAGATCGCGGCTATGGGCGACACCTTTAGCGAGCTTGGAAGGAGCGGTCGAAAAAGTTCAGCTGGGAGAGCTGCCGCGCACGGCTGTTCTTCAATGCTATCGGACTTGCACTCGGCGATTTCATGGGCTATGAATTGCATTACATACTTTTGACTGCAAAGTCGCCGAGGTACGGTCCTGGCGCGAATGTGTAGAAGCTGCGTCCTGAGAGTGTAGATTATCTTTGGTGCGGGGTGACAGCAGGCGTTGCCGAAACAATAATCCGGAGGGATATCGGTGAACCCGTCCATAGAAACCGAAGCTGTTAAAACGCCGTTATTGTCTGTCGTCATTCCTTGCTACAACGAGGAAGAGGTTATAGGCGAGACAATGAAACGGCTCAAAGCTTTCTGTTCCGAACTCGTCAACCTCGATGTTGAACTCATTTTTGTCGATGATGGCAGCCGCGACCGCACCCGCGAGATTCTTAAAAGCTATGCCGCAGAGGACTCAAGAATCCGGCTGATCGGCTTTGCGCGCAATTTTGGCCACCAAATCGCTGCGACTGCCGGCATTGATGCAGCATGTGGCGACGCGGTTGTGCTAATCGACGCCGACCTTCAAGACCCTCCTGAGGTTGTGCACGAAATGATTGCTAAGTGGCGCGAAGGTTATGACGTGGTCTACGGAACACGTATCGAACGCCCAGGAGAATCAGGATTTAAGCTCGCCACTGCTCGTGGCTTTTACCGGCTGTTAAATCGCCTTTCCGACGTACCGATCCCTCTTGATACCGGCGATTTTAGATTGATGAGCCGGCATGTCGCCGATACGCTTAGAGCCATGCCGGAACACGATCGGTTCGTGCGCGGCATGGTGAGCTGGGTTGGTTTCAAACAGACTGCCCTTCCTTACAAACGCGCCGAGCGATTTGCTGGAGGGAGCAAATATCCGTTACGGAAGATGCTTCGTTTTGCCACCGACGGGATTTTGTCGTTTTCGACGAAGCCTCTGCAAATTTCAATCGCATTAGGACTTGCCTCGGCATTTTTAGCTTTAATGGGGATCGTTTATGTTATCTTTTTGCGCATTTTTACTAATATCTGGGCCCCGGGATGGACGGCCCAGATGACCGCCGTGCTATTCATTGGCGGTGTTCAATTGGTTTCCATTGGAATACTGGGGGAGTACATAGGAAGAATTTATAACGAGGTAAAAAATCGTCCTCTGTACGTAGCATCAGAATATGTGGGTTTTTCAGATTCCGAACCGGAATTATCGAGAAGCCCTGTTGTTGAAAAACGCAAATGAGGACATCAAAGATTCTCCATATAGGCCTAAGTTTTTTTGCAGCCGGATTTTTCTTATGGTTGATCTCAAGGCAGACGAACTACCATCAACTAGTTAATTCTCTGGCAAATGTCAGTTATATTTGGTTGGTTATGGCAGTTATTTCCTACGGGCTAGAGTATGTCTTGAGAATTTCTCGTTGGAAAATGATGCTGTTAACCCAGAATCCAATCTTAAATTGGCGGCGTTGTTCAACGCCTCTATTGTTAAGCTATGCCGTCAATGCAGTACTGCCGTTTCGGGCTGGTGATGCGATTAGGTGCTTTTCATTCAATGCGCACCTGGGGCTTGACTCTGGGGTATTGCTTGCCACAATATTTGTAGAGCGTATTCTTGACTTTCTTATCATTTTGATTTTTTTTGGAACAGCTCTTTCGGTGTTTAGCTTCAAATCCTTGCCATTCATCAATATTGGCGGGTTCTCCGCGCTTTCTATTTGCATTCCGCTAATTGCGATCCTTTTAGTCCCGAAACTGATCTCGCCGCTCCTGTTTATCATAAGGAAAGCCATTGCAATTCTGCCTTCGAAACATAGGGCTAAGTTTTCTTTGGCTATCGAGAATGGAATTGCTACTTTAGAGGATCTTTCAAAGAGCCGCATAATGGCTGGTCTAATTGGACTATCTTTAGCATTGTGGGCCCTGGAGGGCTGCGTGTTTCTGTTCGCTGCGAAGGCTTCGGCGGCTTTAGTTCACCCGGAGGCCGCCTTACTCGCATTGCCGGTTGGAACGTTGGCCACATTAATTCCGAGCACGCCTGGCTACATTGGGACTTTTGATTACTTTGTTTCATTATCGCTCCAAGTCCTGGGTAATACTAACGCTGCATCTTTGGCCTACGCCATGATTATTCATGCAACTTTATTGATTCCTCCAGTACTTCTTGGTGCGGCCTACCTGCTTTTTGGTATGAAGAGGTAATTTCTGCGCCCTTATTTTCATATTCATAACTATACTAAAAAAGGGAGAAAATATGCGCCTGTTAGCCGATATATCCAGAAGAAAAAAAATAGATTACTTCTTCGTAAACCTACCAAAAAGTGCTTCGATACTGGAAATAGGCGCCGGCTCCGGATGGGTTGGTTCATATTTTAGGACCAATGGTTATAAAAATTATATAGGCTTGGACTTAGAGGGAACAGCCGATGTAATTGGCGACATCAAAGATGTCAGCTCATTGCCATTCAAATCTAATCAGTTTGACGTAATTATTGCATTTGAAGTCATCGAACACGTAGACTTATTGGAAGAATGTCGATTCTTCCTTAAGGAAGGTGGGTTATTGATGCTCACGACTCCACTCCCACAAATGGATTGGATGTGTTATCTGTTTGAAAAAATCGGATTAAACCAAAAGAGGACGAGTCCACACTGCAACTTGACCAATATTAAGAAGTTGCCTGGGTTTCGCAATGAAAAATACAATATCGTAGGGTTTATGGGGCAGTGGGGAATTTATAAGAAATGAACACGATGCTCACCGATAAAAATGGCAAAAAACCTCATGTGGCTGTCATAGGTGCTGGTTTTACAGGCCTGGCTGCCTCCTATGAGTCTCGCTAAAAAAGGTATCTCTGTTACAATCTTGGAGGCAGAGACCGAGATTGGCGGGCTGGCAGCCGCATTCAATGTTGGGGGTGAGAAGCTCGATCGGTTCTACCATCATTGGTTCACCAATGATAGCGAAGTGATGAAATTAATTGATGAACTTGGTTTGAACGACCGGGTTGAGATTAACCCTACCAATACCGGCGTCTATTACGCGAACAAGTTCTTCGAGTTGTCGACGCCGTGGGACCTGTTGAACTTCACGCCTCTGGGCATTACCGACCGAATTCGTTTGGGCCTGCTCACTTTGCGCGCCCGGCGCGTTAAGGACTGGATGGCGCTTGAAGGCAAAACCGCACATGAATGGCTGAGGGAACTTGGCGGTGAAGACGTTTATCGCGTTGTGTGGCAGCCGCTGCTCAAAGGCAAATTCGGCCCTTACGCCGAGCAGATTTCGGCGGTGTGGTTCTGGAACAAACTCAAGCTGCGCGGCGGCAGCCGTGGGAAAGGCGGACAGGAACGCCTGGCCTATTTCAAAGGAGGCTTCGCCGGCCTGGCAGATGCACTGGCGCAGAAGATTCGCGGCCTGGGTGGACGGATCGAGACGAGCGCGCCCGTTTCAAAGGTGGCGCCTGTTGATGAGGGCTGGCAAATTGCCACCCCAAAAGGCGTGTTCACCTCCGACCGCGTGATCGCAACCGCCGCGCTGCCCTTGATTGCAGACATGGTGCGTGGATGGGCTGGCCATGACTATGTGAAAAGTCTTGAGAGAATTCAATACATCGGAAACGTCTGCCTGGTGCTGGAGCTTGATCGTCCCTTGTCCAAAATCTATTGGCTCAACGTCAACGATCCAAGTTTCCCGTTTGTCGCCGTTATTGAGCACACCAACTTTCAGCGGCCTGAAACTTATGGCGGCTCCCACATCGTCTATCTTTCAAAATATTTGCCCCACACAGACTCACTGTACTCCATGAGCGCGGATGAGCTACTGGACTACGCGCTACCCTATTTACAAAGAATGTTTCCGAAAATGGAGCGCAACTGGATTCACCGCCATCACCTATGGCGCGCCCGCTGGTCACAACCGGTTGTGGAGAAATACTACAGCAGCCTCATCCCTGCTGAAGACGGCCCTAAAGACGGTCTTCATATTTGCTCGATGGCTCAGATATATCCGGAAGATCGCGGAACCAATTATGCCATTCGCGACGGCCGAAGCACTGGGAATCGCATAGCTGGATTGATGAACAGCCTAAACCACTGACATCGTCAGTGGTGGGGTATTGGCATATTATTTGCCCTTCCCCTTGGAGGCGGGAAAGTTCGGCCGCGGATGTAAACTAAACTATCAAGCTTCTCGTCAATACATATAAAGTGAAGCAACGCCTTGTCGGGAGTGCAATTGCGCCTTACATCTTTAAGAGATCAGGGTGACTGTGGGAGCTGCCGGGCCTTTGCGACAACGGCCGTTTTGGAATCACAGGTTCTGATGGCCGCACGCGCAGCACCAACAAGTATCAATCTATACGCAACGACTTAAATAATTGCGTAAAGGCACCGCAGAGTATCGTTTTCAATCGAAATGAGTATAATTTTTGCACTGAAGGTCTAAAAAGAAAGATTTAAGTTTAACGAACGCTAAAGGAACCCGATAATGAAACGATTCGGAATAAACAGTCTAGTTGCCGTTTTGCTAGGACTGTCCGCGGCCATGGTCCTTTCCTTCTTCGTGCCGGTGCCGGCCCACGGGCAGGGACAGCCGGCCCTGACGCGCCACATGCGTGAGGCGGTTTCAGGCGCGCAGGTTCCGTGGTTGGGCCATCTTCCCGCAACGCACTCCTTGCGGCTGACCATCGCTCTGCCGCTCCGCAACGAGTCGGAGCTCGACGGAGTGTTGCAGCAACTTTACGATCCACGAAGCCCCTCTTACCGCAAGTTCCTCAGCGTGGAACAGTTCACCGAGCGGTTCGGACCGTCGCAGGAGGATTACAACGCTGTGATTGGTTTCGCGCAAGCGAACGGCTTCACCGTTACGGGCACCGCTCCAAATCGAATGATCGTGGATGTCGCTGGGCCGGTAGCGAATATCGAGGCAGCGTTCCACGTAAACATGGGCGTGTATCAGCACCCGACGGAAAACCGCACGTTTTACGCTCCGGACCGGGAGCCGACGGCGGACCTGCCGGTTGCGTTGTGGCATATCTCGGGCCTCGACAACTTCTCGATCCCGCGTCCGTCCGGCCTCAGGAGAGCTGCGGCAGCGAAGAGTGAACCCGCGGGCACGGGCTCGGGACCCGGCGGGTCTTTTTATGGCAGCGACATGCGGGCAGCCTACTACGGTAGTGGCGCACTTACCGGCAGCGGCCAGTCGGTCGGGCTGCTGGAATTTTCAACTTACAACGTAAATGACGTCAACACCTATTTCAACAACGTGCACCAAACGAACACTGTCACCATCACTCCCGTATCAACGGATGGGTCCGGCACGAGCTGCACTGCGACGACCTGCGGCGACGCCGAGCCCGAAGTGGTGTTGGACATCATACAGGCGATCTCGATGGCGCCGGGCATGAGCCAGGTACGCGTGTACGTTGCCGTGTCCAGCGATGCCGACATCTTCAACTCGATGGCTTTGGACGGCAATACAGTTAAATCATTGAGCTGTTCGTGGGGCTGGGATCCGGCTGACACGGGCACTGACGAGCCGTATTTCAAAACATTCGCAGCGCAGGGTCAGAGCCTGTTTGTGGCGTCAGGAGACGGCGGATCGTTCCCCAACAGAGCTTGGCCGTATTATTATCCGTCGGAGAGTGCGAATGTCACGGCGGTGGGCGGCACGGACTTGACCACCAGCGGCGCCGGAGGCACCTGGGTATCGGAAACCGCATGGCCAGACAGTGGCGGCGGGATTTCTCAGGACAAGATTGCGATCCCCACCTGGCAGCAGACGCCTGGGGTTATCACCACTGCCAACAAAGGATCGACGAAATATCGCAATATCCCGGACGTTGCCGCAGAAGCGAACTATGACAATTACATCTGCTACAGCGGCAATGGCGGCGGCGAAGGCTCAGGACAACACTGCGATTCCGACTGGGGCGGAACGAGTTTCGCGGCGCCCCGATGGGCCGGCTACATTGCGCTGGCAAATCAAAAAGCCGTGGCAAGTGGGGCGGGTACGGTTGGCTTCATCAACCCGGCCATCTACACGATTGGGTTGGGGTCGAGCTATGCCACCAACTTCCACGACATCATCAGCGGCACTAACGGCACGTACTCAGCGGGAACAGGTTACGACCTGGTGACCGGGTGGGGCAGTCCGAATGGGACCGGCCTAATCAACTCCCTTTCCGGCGCATCCGTCACGAGGTATATGGTCTGGGCCGGAACGGGAGGATATGCATCCATCTGGACCCTCGACGGCTCCAATAATTATATAACCTCCAACGCCTACGGTCCTGAAAGCGGCTGGGCTCTGAAGGGCTACAGCTCTAACTCCGATGGAACAAGAAGTCTGCTCTGGGCGGGAACGGGAGGATATGCATCCATCTGGACCCTCAACAGCTCCAATAATTATACAGGCTCGATAGTCTACGGCCCTTTCAGCGGCTGGACGCCGGTGAGCTACAGCTCTAACTCCGATGGAACAAGAAATGTGCTCTGGGCGGGAACGGGAGGATATGCATCCATCTGGACCCTCAACAGCTCCAATAATTATACAGGCTCCATAGTCTACGGCCCTTTCAGCGGCTGGACGCCGGTGAGCTACAACACTAACTCCGATGGAACAAGAAATGTGCTCTGGGCGGAAACGGGAGGATATGCATCCATCTGGACCCTCAACGGCTCCAATAATTATACAGGCTCCATCGTCTACGGCCCTTACAGTGGCTGGACGCCGGTGATCTACAGCTCTAACTCCGATGGAACAAGAAGTCTGCTCTGGGCGGGAACGGGAGGATATGCATCCATCTGGACCCTCAACGGCTCCAATAATTATATAACCTCCACAGCCTACGGCCCGTACAGCGGCTGGACGCCGGTGAGCTACAGCTCTAACTCCGATGGAACAAGGACCCTGCTCTGGGCGGGAACGGGAGGATATGCATCCATCTGGACCCTCAACAGCTCCAATAATTATACAGGCTCCCAAGTCTACGGCCCTTACAGCGGCTGGACTCCCGTCCAATATCAATAGGATCGCCAATAGCAGGAATGGGACAGGGATGGCCATATGGAAGATGGAGGAGAAGAAGACCGAAAAGTTGGAAATTGCGATGGTCACATTAATGAGGGTTGTTTTGTCCGTAGATGCGCCGGCGCCTGTCTTGACCTGGCATCGGCCGATATGCCTGGAAGCTGACGACGCGCCTGCGGCATGTTCCCGGCGCCGATAACGTTCGGTATGTCCGCCGGCACCAGTGAGTTGAAGATCCATCCCGGTTGCTTCATCCTCCCCGGCGGGGCACCGCCGGTGACAGGTCCCTGCGTCGGCTGTAATGATGTCAGATCCGCGAATGGCGAAATTTCTGATCAAGAACCTGGAGGTGGGAACTCCTTCGAAAGCAAGCGAAAAATGATCAATGCTCAAGCACGGTCAACGGTTACCAAGCACCGTAGACTTCAAGAAATCCGCATGGCCTGGCGTTATTTTGCGCGCACGAGGCTTGTCTTGGGCTGAGCCGTGGGGGACTTGCTGTTCAAGCGATGTTGTGACTCTGGAATTTTCTAAACCTCTTCCGGAAAAAAGATCGAAAATCATAAGGATTGATATTCCGCCGCCATGCTCGCCAAAGGAGTTGGGCTGAGTGATGATAATAGGAGCTTATACCAAGTTGCTACCTAAACGGTAATATGTAAATACGGAAAATATGTTAAACTCCGGAGCCGTTCCGGGTCATCTGCCATCGCGTTGAGACCGTCACAAAGCTTGTCCTCGACATCATCAAGGGTTTTTAGTGCCAAGTTCGGGAAGTGTTTCTCCCTCAATTCGTCCCAAACATGTTCTATAGGATTCAACTCGGGACTGTGAGAGGGAATGGGAATTAGCCGTATATTTTCAGGGATTTTTAATCTGGCTGATACATGCCAGCCTGCACGGTCAACAAGCATGATAATGAAATAGTCCGCAAAATCGCTTGAGACTTGCTGCAGGAAAAGGCTCATCATCTCTGAATTGGCTTTCGGCAAGATCAAAGATGTCATCTTGCCCGTTGCAGGGCATACCGCCGAGTAGGCATAAACATATTTCCTGATAACTTGCCGGGGCGATCTTGGTCTAATGCCAGCGGGCGCCCATGACTTCCTGGTGATGCTTATTCTGCCGAACCTGGCCTCATCCTGGGCGAAAATCAGAACCGGTCGGTGATCGCCTCTATCTCTTTGCGCAAGTCTTTCCGCCACCAGTTCAGGGAGTTTTTTTAAAGGCCTCTTGCTCCTCTGCTTTGGCCTGCTCATGGAAAGGTCGCGGAGCTACTTTGCGCCATTCGTGTCGTTCGAGTAATCGATAAACCGTGGTCTTATGGACTTTGCGCCCCAAGATTTTCTCCCATGCCATTTTGATCTCGGCAACAGTTGCAATCTGTCCGATAAGAGCCTTTTTGAAGAAGGGCTCCAGAAAAACCCTCTCATCATCTAAACTGCGATAGGCTCTTCGTCGCCCTCCTTTCCCCGGCCCCTCCATGACTTTTGGCCCATGCCGATTATAGCTTGAGACAAGGTTATGAACCGTTTGTTCCGCCAGTCCGGTGTGTAAGGCAACGAGCTTGGCGGGACGAGGGTCAATAGTGGCATTGAGTATTACAAGCCACTTCTGAACCCTCCAGAAACCAACTGTCTGCTTCATCCTATCCATTACTTCATCAGCTGTCAGGTAATGAACTACTTGAGTCACTTTGCCCATCCCTTCCCCCTCCGTTTAGGTTCAGGGACAGCTTACTATATTACCTATCGGAATGCAACTTGGTATTAGGCATTGCTCTTACGGAGTTGCGGATTGAACCCCTGTAGACCAGTTCTGCGGTGGGGTCGGGGTCCAATATGGGCAGCATTGCTCGTCCACGCCTTTTCAATCCTTCTTAACCGGCTGTTTTTCTGATGCAAAATGCTAATGCCAACCCCCTGGAAAGCATTGCAGGCGAATGGTATATATTTTGCGAATCTAAAACGATCAAGATTTAAGAATGGGCCAATGGCTGTTGCGAATCAAGAAAACTGATGCTAATGTAGACCAAACGACCAAACTTCTCGTCCCTTCCCAAAAATGAAGGGACGTGCCAAATCGGCCCAATTGAATGATTGCCGACACCGCAGCGCAGGTCTTGCCCCGGATTATGCGTGACTATGCGTGAAAATCACGTTACGTCCGCATCGACTGTATAAGAAGGAAGATTGCTATGTACAAGACAAGAATAAGGTGGGGCCAAAGTCTTTTTGCGCTCCTGCCGGGTTTTTTCTTTCTGTTCTTGTTCAGTTCATCGGTTCTCGCGTCGCCGGAGGAACTTGAGGCGGTCAGACAGCAGATCCAGAACAGTGGCGCCAGGTGGCAGGCAGAAGAGACATCGATTTCAAAGCTCCCCGAGGAGCAGCGGCGGATGCGCCTTGGCCTCCTGAAGGGATCCTTCAGCGTTCCGGCAAGGCGCCCCCGCACCTTCATCAACCACACCTGCTACGGGGGGACCATCACCACCAGCGACTTTGAATTACAATACTTGACAGTTATGTAACCCCCATAAGAAATCAGGGCAACTGTGGAAGCTGCTGGGCCTTTGCGGCAACTGCGGCTCTGGAATCACAGTACCTGATGAGTCCATCGGTAAATGGAGTTGGATGGTCTACTCTCAGTCTTTCCGAGCAGATACTTTTATCGTGCAGCAACGCTGGAAACTGCGAATTGGGAGGCTGGATAGACCTCGCATCCAATTACATCCAGAACACGGGTCTTCCAACTTACAGCTGCTTTCCGTATACAGCTACCGACAACAAATGCTCCAACGCGTCATGCCCGTTCTGGCAAAGCCAGACCTACTCAATTTCAGGCTGGCAATGGGTGGCGCGGAATACCTACCCGACCGCCGCCCAATTGGAAAGCGCCCTTAGTACTTATGGCCCGCTGATCGTCACAATGAACGTCTATACGGATTTCTACTATTATTCGGGAGGCATTTATTCCTATCTCGGGCCGATCAAACTCCCGAACGGATTACAGAACATATTCGAGGGCGGGCACGCCATTGAAATCATCGGCTATAACCACGCCAGCTCAGTATTTCATCGTAAAGAACAGTTGGGGCACCGGTTGGGGGACATCGGTACCGGGGTCCGTAACGACGCCGGGGTTCTTCCTGATAGCCTATAGCCAGATCGGCAATGTGGTAAAGTTTGGAAACGAGACAATCACATACGAGGGGTACAAGGTCGGATCATCCATCACGCATCATATGGTCTGGGCGGGAACGGGAGGATATGCATCCATCTGGACCCTCGACGGCTCCAATAATTATATAACCTCCAACGCCTACGGCCCTTACAGCGGCTGGACGCCGGTGAGCTACAGCATTAACCCAACCGATGGAACAAGAACCCTGCTCTGGGCGGGAATGGGAGGATATGCTGACATCTGGACCCTCAACAGCTCCAATAATCTTACAACCTACAACGTCTATGGCCCTTTTGGCGGCTGGACGCCGGTGAACTACAGCTATAACCCGGTCGATGGAACAAGGACCCTGCTCTGGGCGGGAGCGGGAGGATATGCCAGCATCTGGACCTTCAACAGCTCCAATAATTATACAAGCTCCATGGTCTACGGCCCTTTCAGCGGCTGGACGCCGGTTTACTACAGCTATAACCCAACCGATGGAACAAGAAATGTGCTCTGGGCGGGAATGGGAGGATATGCATCCATCTGGGCCCTCGACAGCTCCAATAATTATACAGGCTCCCACGTCTACGGCCCTTTCATCGGCTGGACGCCGGTGAGCTACAGCTATAACCCGGCCGATGGAACAAGGACCCTGCTCTGGGCGGGAACGGGTGGATATGCCAGCATCTGGAGCCTCAACAGCTCCAATAATTATACTGGCTCCAAAGCCTACGGCCCTTTTATTGGCTGGACGCCGGTGAGCTACAGCTATAACCCGGCCGATGGAACAAGGACCCTGGTCTGGGCGGCAACTGGAGGATATGCCAGCATCTGGACCCTCGACAGCTCCAATAATTATACAGGCTCCCAAGTCTACGGCCCGTACAGCGGCTGGACTCCCGTCCAATATCAATAGGATCGCCAATAGCAGCAATGGGACAGTGATGGCCATATGGAAGATGGAGGAGAAAAAGACCGAAAGGTCGAAAATGGCAACGGTCACATTAATGATGGTTGTTTTGTCCGTAGATGCGCTTGCGCCTGTCTTGACCCGGCATCGGACGATATGCCTGGGAGCTGACGACCCGCCTGCCGCATGTTCCCGGCGCCGCTCTTGTGATAACTGATTCAGATTGATGGGACTTGTAGCCAGGAAAGAATGCCGCCGTGGAATAATCATCCTCTATGCGGCATTTACTATTGAGTCTAAATGAGCAGGAATCATAAATGTGGTATTTCGGCAGTATTTTTATCCTGATAATACTACTGTCCATCATAACAATCCTTGGCAGGCCGGTTTGCGAACTGCTTCCCTTTAGAGTCCGGCCATCTGCAAAGTTGTTGTTGAGCCCCGTAATCGGCCTGTCAATTCTCACGCTGGCCGCCACATTTTTTGGCTGGATTTTCATAGTCACTCCCTGCCTCTGTATCCCGATAACGCTTTTGCTGACAGTGGTTGCGTTCTATTTCGACCGCAACAAGGGTATTTTGCTGAAACACCTGTCCGTGTTATGGGGATATGCTGCAGCTTCATCCGGCGTCGTGCTCTTCGGTCTATTGCGGTACGACTGTTTCAATCCTTTCAATGATGCATTCACATACCTCGTTCATAGCCAATGGCTTCAACAGCATGTTTATCGCGAACCTGCCCTGTTATCCGGATCCTTCCCTTCCCTGACCCAGGTCGCCATCTATCAGGCAATAGGGGCGCGAATGGGCGCCTCTTTTTTCATGGCCTGGATACAAGCAATTTTCGGAGCACCCTGGTCGTATCTGGTCTACCCTGTGGCAGTAACGCTGCCTCTGATTGCAGGATGTCTGGTTATCGGATATTGCGCGAGCATCAATAACTCTGGAAGATATAAGCCCTTCCTCATTGCGTTTTTCGCAGCAGTCAGCCTTAATGGATTTACGTTCGGAATCTCATGGGGATTATTGCCGCAGACTTATGGCATTGCATTTGCCATAGGTTCTCTTCTGATGCTGGGAATTGCAAATACCCGTTTGAGTAAAGTTAGAACTTGGAAAGAGGCTTTTCTCCTGGCCTTTCCATGCGCTCTTTTATTCTCTGGCATGGTGTACAGCTATTCTGAAATAGTCCCATTTACAACATTTGCGTTTGTGTTGGCCTCAGTGTATTTCCTTCTCAAACGCGATTGCCTTCACGGGCTGGTAAAGTTTTATTCGGCTTTTTTCGTTGAGGTCGCTGTTCTTGTCAATCGGGAGATGCCTAGAGCTTTTTTTGCTATTTTGCGGCAGTCGGGCGTCGTTGTCGGATGGCCGGTTGATTGGAGCATAATAGACTTTGCCGGCCATTCTTTCGGATTCAGAGGCGGGAGTCCTGAACAGGCTTGGCTGCTGGGCTCACCGGTAATCAGCGTGCTGTTACTGGCTGTGTTGCTGATCCCATTGTGCCTTAACAGGAAAGCACTGATTTCCAATCGATTTTCTGAACTCCTTCCGTGCATTGCATTCATTTTCATCTCCGGTGCCTTTTTCCTGTACTATCGGTACGGGTATCCCTCACCCTGGCCCACCGGAACCGGCCAATCCTGGAGTCAATTCAAAATAGCGAACTGGGTCAGTGCGTTTTGTATGGTTCTGGTTGGGCTGTCAGTACTGCAAGCAAAAAAGAGACCCAAGCTTTACAGGGTATTGCTGTTTATTCTGATATCCTGTTCTCTTGCCGGTGTATATTGGAATTCTTCCCTTGCGGATCTGCGCACAAAGAGTTTCCGCACGGAAGTCGGCTCCGAGTCTCCTTTCACTGAGCTCACAGCCTTAAGAAACTATATTAAAAGCTTTGTCATGCCAGACCAGAAGATCTATTTGGAATTAAAAGACAATCATCTTAAACTGCGCGAGACCGTCTCATACTTCCTGTACGATTCGGAACTTGCCGGTGACTGGAATGATGACGGATACTTCTGCTCGATTCCCAAGGACCAACAATCTATTCCATTATCGTCTTCGACTTATATGGTAAAGTTTTTGGATCAGAATGAATTGAGAGATCTCCTCCCCAGGTTCGGCAACCTGGTGTTTATAAGAACTCCCGGCTATATTGTGAGACTTAAATCGGTTGAAGGCGGTTATAACAGGGAGACAGATGATACGGGCTGGTGGTACTGGACTTCGAACGCCCTGAAGTTTCACTACGAGATTGAAGGTGTGAAAAGGCCCAAATCAATGTCTATCAGGTTCCAGTATCAGTGCGCAGCCGGTCGATCCATCAAAGTCGCGGCTCAGGGCTCGGACTGGTCAAAGGAAAAGGTGATTCAATCTCAGGGTGGGTGGGACTCCTGCGTTGTTGATGTCCCATCTTCCCAAGATCATTTGGATATTACCTTTACATCACCTGAGCCGGCTGTGCGGCTGTCAGATTCCGATCCGCGAATGGCAAAATTCCTGATCAAGGATCTGGAGGTGCTTTCGAACTAGACTCATAGGATTTTCTGATGCTTCAACCTGCATTAGTCACATTGGCTGCAGTGGTACTTTATTATGGTATGGGGTACCTGCACCGCTGCCTGGCTGGTAATCACGATCAGGGCGTCAAGTCAGCCTGCGAGGAGGTCGTAGCTGGTTTTGCCGTTATTGCCGGGTGTCACTTATAAAAAGGGGCGGCAACACATGGAGGCAAAGCTCGACGAGGTGGTTCAAAGATTGAAGTCAAGCATGCTCGTCAACCGGCATAGGCAATTTGAACGCAATATAAACCGCACATCACGCTGGCTCTGGCTTATTATAGCTTTGGAAGGCCTTTTGTTCTGGCGTTATGTTAGTACACAGGTCGCGCCGTTCTATGCAACCTCCTTCGATCAGACCGTCTATCTTACAGAGAGTTATCGCCTTTTTGAAGCCATGCGGAGCGGCAATTTCATGCCCCTTGCTGCTTTGATTTTTGGGCCCTCTCATCAGACCGGCTTTGCTTTCCAGCTTCAGGGTGCACTGCTTGCGCTCCTCCTGGGCGCAAGCCGGGCGTCGTTGCTGTCATTGAATTTTCTCTATTTTGCCGCTCTACAGGTTGTCTTGTTCCAGACGGTACGCTGGAAGACCGGTAACTCACTGCTGGCTCCTGTAGCCGTTGCACTGCTCCTCTCCCAGTCCACACTTACGCACATCACCGGCGGAATTTTTGATTACCGTATTGACTTTGCAGCGTACTGCACGTTCGGGCTCTGGACTTGTTTCCTGCTCCGCTCCGGCTTGTTTAAAAACCGGCGCTGGTCGATGGCCGTGGGGTTTACCAGTGCGTTGCTAATGTCAATGCGGTTCATCACTTTTGTCTATTTTGTGCCGATTATGGCCATCATCTTTTTCTTCCTTATTGTTCAGTATAGCTGTGCAAAGAGCTTCTTGCGCAAGGCTGCATACCGCCTGCGCATTTATAACTTCTTCATAGCGGCTGCAATTCCCGGTTTCCTGGTTCTGCCCATTTACTGGCTCAAACGCAGTGCAATTTATGCATACTATGTTGTGGGGCATGTGACCGGGCCGGAGAAACACATCCGTGAATTGGAGTTTGGCATCAAGAGTACCGTGGATGCCCTGGCCTATTATCCCAAATCGATCATGAACGAACATCTGGGTGGTGTGTTCCTGTCAACGGTATCTATTTTGCTCGCTGCGACTTTTCTTCTGACCTTCATTGCCAGGCTGCGCGGGGCGGCCAGGTTGCGCCCTCAGCTCCATTCCTTCGTTCCTGTGCTGGCTGCCATTTTGGTTCCAATAGGCGTTTTGACTCTCGACTCATCCAAATCGCCGGTTGTCGGCAGTATTGTTTGCATACCCGTGCTGCTCCTGCTCATTCTGGTCTGTTGCGTACCGCTCGATGCCTGGCCCCCTCGTCTGCACCCCGGCCTATTGGCGTGCTCCTTCTCAGGAGCAATAATACGGATGCTCACGATGGCGCTTATCCTGATTGTTGCGCCGGCAACCTTCATAATCCGTCTGAACGGGCGGCCCACCTTCAATTACCAAATTGATGACCTCAGGCTTATCAATGAAGTTCAGAATTCTGTGGTGTCCTTTGCCGAATTCAATAATTTGTCGAAGCCTGCTTTGTCCGTGGATCACGTAAGTGAGGCATTTAATGCTGGTACAATGACAGTTGCTGCATATGAACGCTTCGGGAAGCTGATGGATTTTCAGGGGAAGCTTGGTCACAGCATTTTCAAGACGGATCGCGACACTGCTCTCCGGCAACTTGAAGAAAGTGACATAATCATTTTGACCGATTTGCCAAAGACAGGGGTCTTCCCTATCAATGAGTCAATACGCAATTGCTGGAATGACCTCTGGGCATGGTCTAACGGCCATCGGGTTTTAGAGAGGGTTTTCAAATTCTCTTCTTTTAAGGCCTATGTATTTGTTCGGCCATTGGCAAGGATATCCGGCACGTCCGGTGATTGGATTACAAGCTCAGGCATAACGATAAGGACTAAAACGGCCTTTTTGAGGCGCGCTCCGATATTTATCCTGGAAGGAAACACAAATTTCGGATGGCTTCCACGTCTGCCGAAGCCTAAAGCGGAACTGCTTGGCGATGACCAACAAGTAGCGGAGACCCTGCCGAGTGCGCTAAAGCGCGACGGCAGCCATTACTCGATCTCTATTGATGGCCGTTCTGCCTTGTCCTCGAAGCAGGATTGCGTGCAAGTGCGCCTGACGTTTGATATTTATTTTGTCCCAAAGCTGCTTGGCATCAGTGATGATACCTGTGAGCTGGTGATTATGGCGCCGACCTCGGTCAAGATGCTGGCAGCGGACGAAGCGCAACTCCAGCAGAAATGACCGTGATTTGCTGATAGGTTTCTGATGAAAGATCTGAGCGTAACACATGATGAAAAACGAACCGCCAGCAAAGAGTCCTGAGTTATCCGTTGTGGTTCCCGTATATAAGGAAGAATCCAATATACGGCCCTTTCTCTCCAGAATGGAGAGTGTTCTTGACTCAATGGATATTCCATACGAGATTCTCTTTTGCCTCGACCCTTCTCCGGATCGCACGGAAGAAGTGATTCTCGAAGAGATCAACCGAAATCCGAATATCAAGCTGCTTGTTTTCTCCAGGCGCTTCGGCCAACCCGCTGCGACAATGGCGGGAATTCTGGCTTGTACCGGGCAGTCTTGTGCGGTTATAGATGTTGACTTGCAAGATCCTCCTGAACTAATCGTTGAAATGTATGCGAAGTTGACAGAGGGATATGGAGTCGTCTTCGCCATGCGCCGCTCGCGCAAGGGCGAAACATTGCTGAAGAGAATAGTCTCTAAACTTGGTTACTACGCCATCAATAAACTCAGTGATGTGCAGATTCCTCGTGATACGGGGGATTTCAGAATCATGACCCGCAGGGTTATCGAAGAGCTTCGGGGCCTGCGGGAGTGTCACGGATTTTTACGCGGGCTGGTTGCCTATGTTGGTTTTAGCCAGGCTTTCATCGAGTACGACCGTGATGAGCGTGCTCACGGTCGAGGCAATTATAACCGGTTCACGGGATCTTTGAAAATAGGGCTCAACGGCCTTATCAGCTTCGGCAGCAGGCCATTGCAGCTTATGTCCCTGGCGGGGCTCATTCTCTCCGGGTGCAGTTTTCTGCTCGGCGCGTGGTATGTTTTGCAAAAGCTCATCGGTATGGAACTCACGCCCGGTTTGTCCTACTGTGGTCCTTGTCGTTACGTTTTTCTCGGGAGTGCAGCTTCTCTCACTCGGAATCATGGGTGAATACGTCGGGCGGATTTATGACGAGGTGAAACGAAGGCCCATGTACATTATCGATCGGAAAGTGAATTTGTGAGTTTCCCATTTATTCTACCACCTCAGGAACCCGGTAAACCGAATCCCCAATGGACGGGGAACGGTTTTCTGGTCGGAAACAATTTCTGCCGCGTTTTGGAGTACAGCTCCAATGACATGGGGTGGAGCGACGACCTTACGTCCCTGCACGAAGATGCGGCCGGCTCAGACCACTTTATCGATCGTGCTTCACGCCGGCATGCACTCCAACAGCTCCTGGAATATGTGGGCAAAAAGCCGCCGGTTGTTCTGGAGATCGGATGTTCATCCGGATTTCTTGTGCGCCGGATATCGGAACGCCTCAAGGATTCCGTTGTCATCGGCTCTGATATTGTCCACAAGCCCCTGGAGCAGTTGGCCTCAAGTCAACCCGGTCTGCCTCTGTTACGGTTCGATCTTGTCAAATGCCCGTTCCCGGACAGCAGCATCGATGTGGTTATCATGTTGAATGTACTGGAGCACATAGAAAATGATCGTCTGGCAATGCAGCAAGTCTACAGGATACTAAAACCGGGGGGGATAGCCGTAATCGAGGCGCCTGCAGGGCCTCACCTGTATGATTTCTATGACAAATCACTAATGCATTACCGCAGATATACTCTGATGGGACTTACGGCACTCGTAAAAGGCCTGAATTTTCGTGTCCTTAAGCAGTCTCATCTGGGTTTTTTCCTGTACCCCGGATTCTGTTGGGTCAAGCGCCGCAGCAAAAAGCTGGTTTTACAGAGTGAGGATATCCGGAAACATCTCACCGAGCGGAATATCCGCAAGACCGGCGGAAGCCGCCTGCTCGGCATGCTGATTGAACTTGAACTTGCAATGGGGGAATTTATCTCATATCCATTTGGAATACGTTGTCTAGTCACGTGCATCAAGCCTGCAGTGTGATTTTCGAGGGTACTGTCCTCTGTGTAGAAAGGCAAGAATGGTTGGTCTATCCGCGACAAACAGGACCCAAGAAATCAGACAATTAATGAGTTTTGCGGGAGTAGGGTGTGCCACGGCCGTAATTTATTTTTCAATTTTCGGCCTGATGTTTGACATCTTGCGCATACACCCCAGTATATCAGTGTCTGTAGCATATTTCATCTCAATAGCTTTTCATTTCAGCGCGAACCGGCTTTTTGTTTTCCAAGCACATGCTAAGACTATGTATAAGAATATTTTTAGATATCTATGTGTTCTATTGCTTAACTATTTAATAACGATAACTGTTGTCGAGTTTGTCAGTAACTCTTTATTACTTTCACCATACTTCGGTGTGTTAGCCAGCGTGGGTATAACTGTTGTGACTGGCTTTGTATTGATGAAATTTTGGGTATTTCAGTTCTTGCCGAAAAAAGGTTCTGCTGCCCAAGCATAAATCAGAATTCATTCAAACATTGGGTGTAGGCAATGAAATTTGAAAACGTCATGGTAACCGGGGCAGCCGGATTCATCGGGAGCAACCTGGCTGACTTTCTGCTCGAAAATGGGTATTCTGTTACCGGTTTTGATAACCTGTCAACGGGACTCATGGAAAATTTGGACAAAGCAAGGAAATCCTTCAATTTCAGGCTTGTGGAAGGCGATGTACTCGATCTTCCTGCCCTTACCAGGGCTATGGCCGGGTGCGATTTCGTATTCCATCTCGCCGCTAATGCAGATGTGCGCTACGGGACCGAGCATCCCCGAAAGGACCTTGAGCAAAACACCATTGCCACCTTCAACGTCCTGGAGGCCATGAGGGCAAACGGCATAAGGCACATAGCCTTTTCCTCAACAGGATCGATCTATGGCGAGCCCGATGTATTTCCAACTCCCGAGGATGCTCCCTTTCCGGTGCAGACTTCTCTTTACGGTGCGTCCAAATTAGCTGGAGAGGGCCTGATCCAGGCATACTGTGAGAGCTTTGGGTTTACAGGGTGGATCTTCCGATTCGTCTCTATCCTGGGCGAGAAATATTCGCACGGGCACGTTTTTGATTTCTACAAGAGTCTTCTGGCTGACCCACGGCGGTTGCGCGTGCTTGGCAACGGCAAGCAGCGCAAGTCATATCTCTACGTCCGGGACTGTATCGACGCCATGCTCATCGCCATTGGGAAACCCAAAGGCAAGGTCAATATTTTCAACCTGGGAGTGGACGAATACTGCCAGGTGAATGATTCGATCGGCTGGATCTGCGATCATCTGGGGGTCAAACCGGAACTCGATTACACGGGGGGAGAGCGGGGATGGATTGGGGACAGTCCTTTCATTCTCCTTGACTGTGCCCGCATCAGGTCTTTGGGCTGGCAGCCGGAGCTGACAATCAAAGAGGGTGTGATCAAGACTCTGGAATACCTTCAGAATAATCACTGGCTGCTGGAGAGTCGCAGATGAACATAGCAGTGCTTGGAATGTGGCATCTTGGCACAGTCACTGCCGGCTGCCTTGCCGCTGCGGGATACAGTGTCCTGGGCTACGACCCGGACGAGGGGACTGTACGCGCCCTGAATGAGGGTGAGTTGCCCGTTAACGAGCCCGGTCTGGAGGAGTTGATTACAGCCGGAATGAGAAAAGGTCTCCTGCGCTTTTCCTCTATTCCCGAAGAAATCTCCGGATCGGATATCCTTTGGGTTGCCTATGATACTCCAGTGGATGAGGAAGACAGAGCCGACGTTGATCTTGTCATCGATAGCGTTTGCTCACTTTTCCCTCACATCAGGGCCGGAGCGCTTGTCATCAGCTCTTCGCAGCTTCCGATAGGTTCGGTGGGCTTACTGGAGGAAAAATTCAGGCGCAACTATCCCGATAGCCCGGTCTCTTTTGCCTGTCTTCCTGAAAATTTGCGCCTGGGAAAAGCCATCTCCGTTTTTACGAACCCAGATCGAGTGGTTGCGGGCGTGCGCTCCGAGAAGGATAGCAAACGGATTGCGTCCCTGTTGAAGCCTTTTACCTCCAATATCATCTGGATGAGTGTGGAATCGGCGGAGATGACAAAACACGCGCTCAATTCATTCCTGGCCACATCCGTGACGTTCGCAAACGAACTTGCAGCGATTTGCGAGCACTACGGGGCCGACGCAAGCGAGGTCGAAAAAGGTTTGAAAAGCGATGCGCGAATTGGTCCCGGGGCATACTTGAAGGCAGGCAATCCATTTGCCGGCGGCACTCTTGCAAGAGACATCAACTATCTTCTCTCCCTCGGGCAAACAAAACAGATACCCACACACCTCTTTTCGGCGGTACTGCAAAGCAACAACTCCCACAAACTCTGGGCCAGACGAAAGCTTTCAGAAGTTTTTGGAAACCTTGCAAACAGGAAAGTGGCGGTTCTGGGTCTGACCTACAAACCCGGGACGAACACTTTACGCCGCTCGGAATCAGTGGCGACATGCAGGTGGCTTCATGAACAGGGGGCGTTAGTTTCAGCATACGATCCCGCTGTGAAAAGTCTGCCCGGGGATCTGGCAGAATTCGTCCTTCTTGCCCCTTCAGCAACCGAGGCGCTTCGAGACGCTCATGCAGTCTTAATCGCTACCGAATGGCCTGAATTCCGTGCGATTACATGTGACGATATTCTGGGGCATATGGCTCTTCCGGAGGTATTCGACCCTGGGCGTTTCCTTGATTCTTCCCTTCGCAGTGATAAAAGAATCAACTACTTATCGGTAGGAAGTCTCTCATGGAACTTTTTAATAAAAAAGCCATAATAACCGGATCCAACCAGGGATTCGGGCTTGAGGCGGCTCGCACCTTTGTGGACTCTGGAGCTGACGTGGCGCTGTGCGCGCGGGATGGGAAAAAACTACTCCTCGCCGCGGATGAACTCACTGCCAGGGCTTCGGGCAAAACCAAAATCCTGGCGGTTCCCGCTGACGTTTCGAGCCGGGATGACGTGCGCAGGCTGGTGAGCACGGTCCTCAAGGAATTCGGCGGGCTGGATATCCTTCTGTGCAATGCCGGGATCTATGGTCCCAAAGGACCGTTTGACGATGTCAACTGGGACGAATGGGCTAGAGCCATAGAGATAAACCTGATGGGGACGGTCCTGCCGTGTTTGGAGGTGTTGCCGCAGTTAAAGAAGCAAGGGAAGGGGAAAATCATAATAATGTCCGGAGGCGGGGCAACCAAGCCCATGCCTTATCTGAGCGCTTATGCCACAGCCAAAGCGGCTGTGGTGCGGTTTGCCGAAACAATTGCAGAAGAGGTCCGGCACTATGGGATCGATGTCAATGCAGTTGCCCCGGGAGCGCTCAATACGCGTCTTTTGGATGAGGTGCTGGCAGCCGGCCCGGCCAGAGTAGGGCAGGCATTTTATGATCAGATGGTCAAGGTGAAGGCGCAGGGCGGCACACCGCTGGGGGTAGGGGCATCGTTATGTGTCTTTCTTGCCTCGTCACGAAGCGATGGAATCACGGGAAAACTTATTAGCGCTGCCTGGGACCCCTGGAAGGAACTGCCGGATCATTTGGATGACCTGAAAAATACCGATATCTACACTCTTCGCCGTATAATACCCCGCGAGCGCGGCAAGGAATGGGGCTAGAATGAACGTTGCAATTATCGGGTGCGGCTTCATCGGGGATAAAAGGGCCGGGGCTTTGGCCGGCTGCCGATTGGTTGCTTGCGCCGACATTGTTCGGGAGCGCTCTGTTGAATTCGCACAGAAAAGATCCGGTGTGGAAGCCATGCCCCAATGGCGCTCGGCAGTAGAACGCCCGGATGTGGATATCGTCATAGTGGCTACCACCCATGATGTTCTGGCAGAGGTAGCCCATGCTGCCGTGCAGGCCGGAAAGCACGTTTTGGTCGAAAAGCCGGGTGCGCGCAATGCTTCTGAAATCGATCCTGTGATAGCGTCTGCCCTGGAGAATGGGGTGTTCGTCAGGGTCGGCTTCAATCACCGCTACCATCCCTCTTTTATCAAAGCCCGGGAAATTATGGCATCAGGTGAGCTGGGGGAACTCATGTTCGTGCGCGCTCGCTACGGACACGGCGGCCGCATCGGCTACGACAAGGAATGGCGGGCCGTAAAGGAACTCTCGGGCGGAGGAGAGCTTATCGACCAGGGCGTTCACCTGATAGATCTGGCGCGGATGTTTCTGGGCGACTTCAACGAGGTCCAGGGGTTTGCGCATACCTACTTTTGGGACATGCCCGTTGAGGATAACGGTTTTATGCTGCTCAAAACGCCCAGGAAGCAGGTGGCTTTGCTCCACGCCAGTTGGACCGAGTGGAAAAACACGTTTTCTTTCGAGATATACGGACGGGATGCGAAGCTGGAAATCTCTGGGCTGGGTGGGAGTTACGGAGTTGAGCGACTGGCCTTTTACAAGATGCTCCCCCAAATGGGGCCGCCCGAAACCGTGATTTGGGAATATCCCCTGCCGGACAGCTCCTGGGCGATTGAGTTCGCCGAGTTCATCGAAGACATACGGCTCGGGCGGCAGCCTGCAGCCGGTTTGGAAGATGCACGGGCGGCATTGGAGATTGTCGAGAAAATTTACAAGGAATCAGGCCTATGATTATCACGCGCAGTCCGCTCAGAATCTCCCTTGGCGGCGGAGGCACCGACCTCCCTTCTTATTACCGGGACCACAGTGGATTCCTGATAGCGGCCGCTATTGACAAATATGTCTACATTACCCTTCATCGGACATTTGTCGACGAACTGATCATCAAGTACTCGAAGATGGAACGGGTCAAATCCATAGAGGATGTACAACATCCCATTATCCGGGAATGCCTTAAGCTTACCGGGGTGCAGGCCCCGCAACTCGAAATAACGAGTATGGCGGATATACCGGCCGGCACCGGGCTGGGGTCCTCCGGAAGCTTTACTACTGCTTTGCTCAAGGCATTACATACGTTTAACAAAAATCTCGTCCATCCGCGCGAGCTGGCCGAGCAGGCATGCCATATCGAGATAGACCTTCTCGGGGAACCCATAGGCAAACAAGATCAGTATATTGCCGCTTTCGGCGGGATTACCTGCTTCAGGTTTCTGCCCAATGGGCAGGTTGAGGCCTGGCCCCTCAAAATTGACCAGGATACGCTCTACAGCCTCGAGGACAACCTCCTCCTGTTTTTTACCGGCTATGCGCGTTCGGCTTCCGCCATCCTCAAGGAACAGGATGATAAGAGCAAGAAGAGCGACAAGGAAATGATCGCTAATCTGCATTTTATGAAGGACCTCGGGAAAGAAAGCCAGAACGCACTGGAATCAGGCGATCTGAACCGATTTGCCGAACTTATGCATGTTCACTGGGAACATAAGAAGGCTCGCTCCGGCAACATGAGTAACGATTCGATAAATGAATGGTATGAGGCAGCCCGCGCAAACGGGGCGCTGGGCGGTAAGCTCGTCGGGGCCGGCGGAGGTGGATTTTTGATGTTCTATGCCGAGGACAAGGCAAGACTGCGGAGAGCGATGCGGGAGATTGGTCTGCCCGAAGTTCGCTTCCGCATCGATTTTGAAGGAACGAAGGTGGTTGCTCAGTCATGAAAGAGAAGTTGCTTCCGGTAGTAATTCTCTCCGGAGGTCTGGCAACCCGCCTGCGGCCTCTGACCGAGACTATTCCGAAGGCCCTTGTGGAGGTGCAGGGTGAACCGTTTGTTTCTCTCCAACTGCGGCTCCTCAAGCGCAGAGGGATCGAGCGCGTGGTTATCTGTGCCGGCTACCTTGGGGAAATGATCCAGGATTATGTCGGCACTGGCGATAGTTTCGGGGTCGAGGTGGAGTTCGTTTTCGACGGAGACCGTCTTCTCGGGACGGCAGGAGCTATCAGGAAGGCGTTGCCGCGTCTGGGCGACTCATTTTTTGTGCTCTATGGGGATTCGTACCTCACATGTGATTACGCAGCAGTTCAGACCTCATTCCGGAAGAGCGCGAAGCAGGCATTGATGACGGTCTTTTTCAACAATGGCCTATGGGATACGAGCAATGTAGAGTTCAGAGATGGGAAAATCCTGGACTACGACAAAAAGAAACTCACGCCCCGTATGCGGTACATTGACTATGGTCTGGGGGTTTTTATGGCTTCAGCTTTCGAACCAATCCCGGATGGAGAGCCCTACGATCTATACGAACTATATAAGCAGCTCCTGTCGAAGGGAGAGCTTGCTGCCTTTGAAGTGGTAGAACGGTTCTATGAGGTCGGCTCGCTTGGCGGGATTGAGCAATTGACCCGCTACCTCAAACAGTCTACGGAGGCAATGGAAAAGCATTAATAACTGAAGTCAATGTCAATCTTGGAATATGGGAGAATACATGGGTTTTGCAGATAAATTTTTGCTCGAGGCACAGCAGGTTATAGAGCGTATCGACAAGGAGGCCGTGGAGCGCCTGGCGGCTTTGATCGCGGATACTAAGAAGAGGCAAGGACGCCTGTTCATTCTCGGTGTAGGCGGCGGCGCAGCCAATGCATCCCATGCTGTCAACGATTTCCGCAAGCTGGCAGGCATCGAGGCGTATGCGCCTACGGATAACGTCTCAGAACTTACTGCCCGCACCAATGACGAAGGCTGGGCAACCGTTTTTGTCGAATGGCTGAAAACCAGCCGTCTGAGGGAAAACGATCTGATTTTGGTGTTTTCGGTCGGGGGAGGCAATGTCGAGAAAAATGTGAGCCCTAACCTTGTTTCTGCGCTTCAGCATGCCAAACAGGTTGGAGCAAAGGTTTGTGGCATTGTCGGCAGGGATGGAGGGTACACCGCGCAAGTGGCGGATGCCTGCGTGCTCATCCCAACTGTCGATCCGGCACGGATCACTCCTCACACCGAAGCGTTCCAGGCTGTAATCTGGCATCTGCTGGTCTCTCATCCACTGCTGAAGTACGCTCAGACCAAGTGGGAATCGGTAAAATGAGAAGGACGGTTCTGCGCGCCGTTTTCCTGGACCGTGACGGGGTCCTCAACCGTTCCGTGGTAAGAGACGGGAAACCGTACCCGCCTGCGTCGGTATCGGAAGTCGAAATATTGCCCGGCGTTGGCGAGGCGTTGCAGAAGTTAAAAAAAGCCGGATTTATGACCATTGTGGCCACCAATCAGCCCGATGTGGCGCGCGGGACCCAGACCCGCGAGGCCGTGGAGCAGATCAATGACTTCCTCATGGCAGAGTTGGAGTTAGATGAAACAATGGTCTGCTACCATGATAACAAAGACGCGTGCCGTTGCCGCAAACCCCTGCCGGGACTGTTGGTTGAGGCGGCAGAAAAACATGGCATCGATCTGTCTGCCAGCTTTATGGTCGGAGACCGGTGGAGGGATATCGATGCAGGGAACAGCGCCGGGTGCAGAACGATTCTGATTGAGTCCGGGTATACTGAACGGGCTCCCTCGAGTCCCCCGGACTTGAAAGCCAAATCCCTTTTGGAGGCGGCTAAGTGGATCATTAACAATCAAAATCTTTAAAATATGAAGGTCATTGTGAAAAAAGTAGAGGATCTGAAGGTCAAGATATTCGCAGATGGTGCGGATAAGGCCGGCATGCTCGACATGTACGGCAAATCGTTCATTAAGGGATTCACCACGAACCCCACTCTCATGCGGAAGGCCGGAATACGCGATTATCGGAGCTTTGCGCAGGAAATTCTTCAGGCTATACCGGACCGTCCCATTTCCTTTGAGGTTTTCTCGGACGACTTTTATGAAATGGACCGCCAGGCGCGAGAGATCGCAAGTTGGGGTGAGCATGTCTATGTCAAGATTCCCGTGATGAACACGAAAGCGGAGTCCTCGCGTAATCTGGTTGGCAACCTTGCCAAAGCCGGCGTAAAGCTCAATGTCACGGCCATGATGACCCTGGAACAGGTCCAGGATATGGCCGGCGTCCTGGCGGGAGGTCCGCCTGCGTATATCTCCGTATTTGCCGGCAGGGTAGCCGATTCCGGCCGCGATCCGGTACCCCTCATGGCCGAAGCGGTTCGGATGATCTCCAGTCACCCGAATATCGAACTCATCTGGGCCAGCCCCAGAGAGCTGCTGAATATCTTTCAGGCGGACGATGTCGGTTGCCAGGTCATCACCGTCACCAACGACATATTGAAGAAGCTGAGCCTGGTGGGAAAGGACCTGACCGATTTCTCACTCGATACGGTCAAGATGTTTCGTGACGATGCCGTCAACGCCGGCTACCGTTATAGGAAAGTCAAACCGCACGCCATGTTGGACCTGCGTGGCAATATTCCCCCATTTGTGACCATCGCGGGTGGAAAAGTCCATGATGTCAAAGCCGCGCCCCAAGTCCCTATCGAGCCCGATGGCATCTACGTAGTTGATCCGGATGGACAGTACATATAGGTTCTGCATTCCCCTCTCTATTACCTGTTGGATTTACACATAAAATTGATTTGAGGTGGCTCTGACTGCGAAAGTCCGGTCCGAGAGTCTGAAATTAGTCAGGCTTGCAGGGATTTGTCTTGTCACTTTCATGGGTCCTGTCAATTTCCAATGGCGGGGCCGTCAAGAGGAGTAGAAATGACATCGCGTCCATATAGCTTTGGACATATGCTCCCTTTGGTTTTCATACCGTTTGTCACTCTAGCGGCAATGTCCGCTTTCCAATTGCTCAAACACATCCTTTGGCCCAACATAACCATCTGGGGGTCCCACATCCATACTGCTATTTTCGTAACCGTTGTCGCTGCTGTTGGGGGATTTGTAACGTGCAGATACCTGGAAGCCCGCTCCCTGCTGGCATACATTGTCGAATCCTCAGGGGATGCGATTGTCGGCGTTACGCTGGATGGAATCGTTTTAAGCTGGAACAGGGGGGCCGAAAACATCTACGGCTACCTCGCCGGAGAAATGGTGGGAAAGCCTGTTTCCATCCTGCTGCCTTCCGATCGGCCCGGGGATATATACAATATCCTCGACGGCATAAGGCGAGGGGGACGGGTGGATAATTACCAGACCACCCGTATTCGCAAAGACGGGAAAAAAGTCCATATCTCTTTGACTGTTTCACCCATTTTCGATGCCGCAGGGAGAATAATAGGCGCCTCTTCGATCGCCCGCGACATCACCGAGCGCAAAGAAGGGGAGGAGGAACTGAAGCAGACGAACACCTACCTCGAAAATGTCCTGGAGAATTCACCTGACGCCATTGGCATCGTGGATGAACACGGGAAGTTTATCAAGTGGAACAAAATGGCGGCCGAGCTTTACGGGTACAGTTTTGAAGAGCTTCGAGGAAAATCGAGCTTTGGTTTATACACTGACCGGGATGAACTGGAAAGAATGCTTAAAGATCTGCGCCGGCAAGGTTCGGTGAAAAAGCGGGAAATGCTCATGAAAAGAAAGGACGGGAGTGCCGCCCCGTTTGAGATTTCTATCGGCCTGCTGCAGGACAGGGAAGGCAGAGTTCTTGGCAGCGTCAGTGTGGGAAGGGATTTAAGTGAAATCAAGAACGCCCTTAACGAACTCAAAGCTTCCAACGAGCAGTTGTCCGGGGAAATAATCGTCCGCAAACGGGCCGAAGAGGAGGTGCAGCGGCTCAGCCGGCAAAACCAACTGATCCTCGACGCAGCGGGAGAGGGCATTGTCGGATTGGACCTGGCGGGCAGAGTCACCTTTATCAATCCGGCCGGGGCCGAGCTTGCCGGGTATCGGATTGAAGAATTGATTCAAAAAGACTTCCATCAGGTGGTGCATCACTCCAGGGCCGATGGTGCTCCTTATCCCGTACACGAGTGTCCGATGTTTGAAAGCTTGAGTACCGGGGTCGTCCGGCGTGAAAGAGACGAGGTATTCTGGAGGAAAGACGGCATGAGTTTCCCGGTTGCATATTCGAGCACTCCGATTCTGGAAGAAGGCCAAATTGTCGGGGCCGTCCTCACTTTCAGTGACATTACAGTGCGCAAGTTTGCACTGGAGCAATTGAACAAATACCGTGACCACCTTGAGGACCTGGTCAAGGAGCGCACTGCGGAACTGGCCATGGCCAATGAGCGGCTCACTTCTGAAATAGAGGAGCGTAAGCGCGCAGAGGAGGCGCTAAGGCTGTTCGCTTACTCGGTAGCACACGATCTCAAGAGTCCTGCCATCGGGATATATGGTATTACGAAACGTCTTCATAAACAGTTTAAAGATGTCCTCGACGATAGAGGGAGGAATTATTGCGAGCAAATACTAAGAGTATCCGGGCATATCGCAGCTCTGGTCGAAATGATCAATGTATACATAGTGACCAAAGAGACCCGGCCGTTATTTGAAAAGATAAACATTAAGGAGATTCTTACGATGATCAAAGACGAATTTTCTTCGCAGCTCAATCTTCGTGGAATCGAATGGTTCGAGCCGGACTCTGATATCGAGATAAAGGGGGATAGGCTGTCCATTTTGAGGATGTTCAGGAATTTCGTAGATAACGCACTGAAATACGGCGGAGAGCGGCTGAGCAGGATATGGATCGGACATGAAGAGACCGAGAGTCTCCCACATTTTTTCGATCACCGACAATGGTAAAGGACTAAAAGTGATGGATGCTGAAAAGATTTTCGGACTATTTCAGCGGAATGAGACATCCAGGGGGATCGAAGGCGCCGGCTTGGGCCTGGCCATAGTAAAAGAGATAGCTCAACAACACGGGGGGCTGGTGTGGGTGGAACCGGCAGCTAAAAAGGGAACCACATTTTTCACATCCATTTCAAAGAATTTATGAGTTTTTTTCCCCTCAATTTACATCAAAAATTTGCTATCAGAGAGTTTCGGTACTATCGTTCAAAATATCAACCTCCATATCCAGCCAGGCATTAAAAGGCCGTCCAAATGGCAAAAAAGGCCGGGATTAAGACCACAAAGGAAAGACCCGCACGACGGTCAGAGGTCCTTGCCGATACCTATGGAGGGGGCGCTTCTTTAACCTTTTCACCGCCAGAGGCGGAAAAGGCCGATACTTTTCCCATAGTGGCGCTGGGCGCCTCAGCCGGTGGGCTGGAGGCCCTTGAATCTTTCTTTTCCAATATGCCTGCCGAACCTGGACTTTCCTTCGTTGTAATCCAGCATTTATCGCCCGGGACCAAGAGCGTCATGAAGGAGCTTTTGCAGGCTAAAACGAAGATGGCCGTCCACCTGGTGGAAAACGGGATAAAAATCGAGCCCAACAAGATCTATGTCAATCCGCCGGGCATGGAAGTCTCCCTGCTGGGCCGAACTCTACGTTCAACGGCGCCGGGAGGGGTCAAGGCCCCTTTATTTCCTATCGACTCCTTTTTTCGCTCTATTGCTGAGAGTGAGAAAGAAAGGGCCATTTGTGTCATTCTCTCGGGGACCGGAACCGATGGTACCCTGGGGCTCAGGGCCGTCAAAGAAGAAGGCGGTGTGGTGATCGTCCAGGATGCAAATCAGGCCAAATTCGATGGCATGCCGAGGAGCGCCGTTGGAACAGGCCTTGTTGATATGGTCCTGCCTGTCGGAAAAATGGCCGAAGCAATTTTGAGCTATGTAAAGCGACCCCGCATACTGGTCACGGAGGAAAGCGAAAGAGTCCATAAGGCACTCCAGAATGTAATGGAAAGAGTACTTCTTCTGATCCGGGACCGGACCGGGGTCGATTTTAGGGACTACAAGCAGTCCTCCATCCGTCGGAGAATAGAGCGGCGGATGGCGGCACACCAAATAGATTCCATAGAAGACTATTACCGTTATCTCGTGGGAAATCCGCCTGAAGCAGAGGCCCTCCATAAGGATTTCCTCATCGGCGTAACCCGGTTTTTCAGAGATCCCGAAGCCTTTGAGGTCCTTTCCGAAAAGGTTGTTTCAGAGCTGATCCAAAAAAAGGGGTCTTCCGGGAAACGCGTACCTGAATAATCTTTGAAAACAAAAAATGGACATGGCAAGGTCCTTCCGTGTTGTTTGACGCCAATCGAACACTACGGAGGAGGTCCGAGTCATGTCCACATCGATACTTTACCATGCTTTCGGGCTGAAAGGTATTGAGTACCGAGCAACCAGTTTTCTGGCAGACACAGTGATTTTCAGAGCTGAGATGCACAAACAGCTTATCCGGTGTCCCCATTGCGGCTGCCGGCGAATAATTTTCAAGGGGCGCAAGCGAAGGTGGTTCCAGATGGGGCCTATTGGACGCAAGAAATGTCTCCTGGATCTTGTCCTCCACCGTGCACAGTGCTGTGAGTGTTCGGCTCTTTGGTGGCCGACACTTCCATTTATGATCGGGACCCACCGCTTTGTTCGATCTTTTGCCCTGACTGTGCTCGACCTGCTCAAATTCGGGACGATCCGGTCGGTGGCCGAATTCCTTGGAGTAGGTTGGGACCTGGTCAAAAACATCCACAAAGAAAGGTTGCAATTCCTTTATCGGAAAATCCCTCTCCACAAAGTGAAGGTCATCGGCATTGACGAGTTCAGCTTCAAAGAGGGCCATCATTATATGACCGTGGTTACCGATCTGCGATACCGGCAGGGTCCTGCACGCTGTCGAAGGAAAGGGCAAAGAGGATATTCGGCCCTTTCTGGAAACTTTGGCCAGGAGAGGGAGAAAACTGAAAGCTGTGGCAATGGACATGAGCAGTTCCTACTTCTGGGCGGTCCGTGAAACACTGCCCGGCGTAAAGGTTGTTTTTGACCGGTTCCATGTAGTCTCGCTCATGAACCAGGCCATCGATGAGCTCAGGCGCGACCACCAAGCAGAACTCGATTCTCTGGGTCAGCAAACCCTTAAAGGAAGCCGTTTCTTGCTGCTGCGTAATTACGATTCTCTTGAACCTGACCGCAAAGCCAGGCTCGATGCTCTGCTCAGCGTCAATCGTCCCCTTTTTGAGATTCATTCCATGAAAGAACAGTTGACGACTATTCTGGGAAAAGGCGGACCGCAAAGAGGCCGAGCAATTTCTCGCCCTCTGGTGCCGGGATGCAATGAACTCAGGGATCAAGGCTCTCAAGAAGAGTTGGAAAGACTCTTGCCGCGTATCGCACCGGTCTTCTCAACTACTTCGATCACCGCATCACAAGCGGCGCCGTCGAGGGCCTGATCAACAAAATCAAAACCCTCAAAAGGCAGGCTTACGGCTTCCGGGATTCTGAGTATTTCAAATTGCGGCTCTACCATCTTCACACACAAAGGTACTCGTTAGCCGGATGAACCAAAAAAAGCGGCAGGGATCCACCCTGCGAATCTGGGTCCCCGGCTGCTCGAACGGTGAAGAAGCCATTTCAATTGCCATGCTTGTTTTCGAATGCATGGAAAAATTAAATACTTACCACAGCGTCCAGATATTCGGAACGGACCTCGATCCCTCCGCCATAGAGCGCGCCCGGTTGGGCGAATACCCGGGAAGCATTGTATCTGATGTATCCGAAGAGCGCCTGGAGCGTTTTTTCGTAAAATCCCAAAATGCGTACAGGATAAAAAAGCTCATTCGGGAAATGATCGTCTATGCGGTCCAAAACATAGCCCAGGATACGCCCTTCTCAAAACTGGACCTCATAAGCTGCCGGAACGTCCTCATCTATATGGGTACGAAGCTCCAGAGAAAGATACTTCCCCTTTTCCACTATTCTTTGAATGAAGGAGGGTATCTCTTCCTTGGCTCCTCGGAGTCAATCGGAAGGTTTGACGATCTTTTTTCCACAATTGACACTCACGCCAAGATTTATCAGCGAAAAGACACCGGGTCAAGACCTAGGGCCGGAACTGTTCCACAAACCGAGGAGGTCTACGCCGCAATGCCCACAGCCCAGGGCCGACAAGACCCCCAAAAGCAAGACCTTGGCCGTTTAAGCGCAAGAGCCGTTGTGGACCTGTTTGGCCCGCCTTACGTTATAGTCGATGAAAAAAATGAGGTCCTGTTTTCACATGGCGCGGTTGAAAAATATCTGAAGCTCCCGGAGGGAGAATCGAGCCTGAACATCTTTAAAATGGCCAGGGAGAGCTTACGTCTAAAACTCGAACTGGCCCTCTATGAAGCCGCAAGGGAGGGCAAGCCGGTACGCGTTGGAAACCTTGCGCTCGGGGAAAAAGAAGAATATCAGATTTTCGATCTTGCGGTTAATCCTCTTTCTCAGCAAAAGGGCTTGTGCGTTGTTGCCTTTATCGAAAAGGCTGCGCCCAAAAAACTGAAGGGAAAAAAGAAGGCCGCTTCATCTGGGGACATCGATCCCCATATTGCTGAGACTCGAGCGGGAACTCCAGGCCACCAGGGAGCACCTCCAGGCCACGGGAGAGGAGCTCGAAGCTTCCAACGAGGAGCTTAAATCGGCAAACGAGGAATTGCAGTCCACAAATGAAGAGCTAAACACATTGAACTCCGAGCTTCAAAAAAGCCTCGATCGCGTCACGGAGTTAAGCAATGATCTGAGTAACCTTCTCTCAAGCACCGCGATTGCCACCATCTTTCTGGACAACCGCCTTCATATCAGACGCTTTACTCCTTTCGCTAAGAAAATCCTTAATCTCATAGAGGCGGATATCGGAAGATCGATTGGCGACATCACATCGAAAATTACCGGACTTGACCTGCACAAGACAGCCTCTGAGGTCCTGGACACCCTGCACCGGGAAAGCCGTGAGATTCGCAGTGATGGAGGCAACTGGCTTATGGTCCGGGTGCTCCCTTACCGCACAATCGATAATGTGATTGATGGGGTTGTAATTAACATTATAGATATTACAGAAGTAAAAAGCATTCAGAAGCTTGCCGAGGATGCCGGAGCATATGCTGAAAGCATTGTCGAAACCGTTCGAGAACCTCTGCTGGTGCTCGATGGCAGTTTTCGGGTTGTCTCGGGCAACAAGGCTTTCTATGAGACATTTAGGACTTCCAGGCAGGAATCCGAGGGGGTCCATGTTTACGAACTCGGTGGTGGTCAGTGGGACATTCCGGAGTTGCGGGAACTTCTCGAAAAGATCATACCCGAGAAAAGCTCGTTTCATGATTTTAGGGTCGAGCATGATTTCCCGTCGATCGGTCATCGAGTCCTGGTTCTTAATGCCAGGCGAATCGAACAGAGGGGCGGCCGACCGCATCTGATCCTGCTTGCGATGGAGGATATCACCGAATGAAAGCGGGTAAACGTTTACCGCATGCGCAACGCCTGAAGTCTCCACATCTTGCTGGGGTGAGAATTTTTCATGCGCCTAACTTGTGATACCCACATCGGATCGGAGAGCGATGAACGACTCTGATGCAAAAACCGCCGAGCTTCGTAAACAGGCCATGGAGACTCTAAAATCCAGGCCTTCATCGATGGAGAAGATGCCGGTGGAGGATGTGCGCAAGCTCGTCGAAGAGCTGCAGGTTCACCAGGTTGAGCTTGAAATGCAGAACGATGAGCTTCGCTCCATGCAGAGTGAACTGGAGCGGTCCAGGAAAAAGTACTCCGACCTGTATGATTTCGCTCCTGTCGGCTACCTTACTTTAAGTGAAGAAGGCAGAATAGTTGAAGCCAATCTGACTGCCGCAAGGCAACTGGGAGTGGAAAGAAGCATCCTTATCGGAAAGCCGGTCAATCTTTACGCGGCAGAAAATTACAGGGAGGAACTGCACCTTCATTTGAGGAAGGTCTTTAAAACAAGACAGCCCCACACCTGCGAGATAAAGCTTAACGGAAGGAGCCGTATCGATTGTTACTTTCAACTTAATAGCACATGCCTCCTGGATTCAGACGGTGAAAGTCTTGCCCGGACGACAATGACCGATATCTCGGATCGAAAAAAAGCAGAGGGGAAACTTACGGCCCTTGCGGGCAGACTTGACTCCGTAACCGGGAGCTTGAGCAATTTGCCTTTATTGCCTCCCATGACCTTCAGGAGCCTATTAGAAAAATCCTGGCCTTCGGGGAACTTCTTGGGACCAAATATGGAGAGAAGCTGGACGAAGATGGAAAAGATTATCTCATCAGGATTCTGAAGGCATCGAAGCGGATGCAGCAGTTCATACGCGATCTTATTCAATATGCCCGCGTGGCTACGCGTCCCGAGCCTCTGGACACTCTCGATCTGCGAGAGGCTGTAATGGAGGTGATTTCTGATCTGGAGCTAAAAATTGAACGGGTTGGAGCTAATATAGAAGTTTTTGAATTGCCTGCCGTCAAGGGTGAAAGAAGCCAGATTCGTCAACTTTTTCAAAATCTCATTGCCAACGCACTGAAATTTCATGGTGAGGAGCAGCCCCACATAAAAATATATTCCCGGCGAACGGATCGTGATTGCCCGATATTCGTCCAGGATAACGGCATCGGCTTCGATGAGAAATACCTGGACCGCATATTTGCTCCTCTTCAGCGGCTTCACGGGAAAAGCGCCTATGAAGGCACCGGGATGGGACTTGCCATCTGCCGCAAGATAGTCGAACGGCATGGGGGGAGTATTACCGCGAAAAGCAAGCCGGGTGAAGGATCGACATTCATAATAACCTTGCCGCTGGAGTGCAACTGACCTGGGGGCGCGTGGACAATAAAATCCACCGCTGTAACTCATGTCCCTCCGGGACACCCCAAACCATGAAAAGGTCCGTAGGCTAAGCGGAGCGCAGTCCACCACGCCTTTTCGAACCGGAAGAGAAATTGCTACATTAATTCATAGCCGGTATTTAGCTTGGGGATTCCGGCGATTTTGCAGGTAGTTATGGGATCGGGAAATTGAATGTATTCGCACTTCCTGGGTTGATGCACATTTGTGCACACAGCCCGGACGACAGGGACAGAGCCGAATTTCTTATAATATTCCCTGATAAATCTCAATACTTCTATTTGTTCTTCACGCAACGGGCACTCCTTGCTGGCCCCCTCTCGTTCAGCCAAGGCGCAAGCCACCCTTTCGTCCCAATCCTCCGGGTTTTCCAGATAACCTTCATCATCCAGTTGGATTTCCTTCCCCTCGTATTCAAATTTCAACATGTACTTTCTCCAAGGCATGCAAAAATTCGTTTTAAATTATCTTGAATACAGCTGACCCTCATGCGAAAGAGATTCTTAAAAAACGAGCCTCGTCTCACTGCGTCAAATTGGCCACGACACTGCTAATATAAGGATTTCGCTAATTATGTTCAACTCATTGAGAAAATCAGCGATTTTACCCTGGACGATAAAGACTCGCTTTTTTGATGCCGTTCGAGCAGCGCAAACTTTGGACGCCGCCTGAAGCAGTTGGAGAGACCGGAGCAATTGTGCGTCCGAGTTTTGGTATGTGAAAAACTCTGGTTTTATGTCACTGTACGGCGACCGAGCGGCGAGCATGCCATAATGGTTCGCCGCAAAACGCAGGTCTCATAAATCAGGAGCCTTGTGCACGCAAAAAAATTTCCAGGCCCCACAGATGCGCAGAATTAAGGTGCCGCGCAAGCGGTGAACGTTTACTGCGGTTAAGGCAAACCGGGACGAGGGTTCATCTGGGAATCGGCGCCCTCTCATGAAGGGCTATGGAAGCTTACATTGGCTTTGAGGTGGGCGCCTGGCGGAAAGGAGTTCTTATGGTCACAAACACCATTGTCCCGGGCATTGAGGAAGGACCGCTCGATGCCGGCGAACTGCGAAAAATTGATGCCTACTGGCGCGCCAGTCTCTACCTGTGTGTCGGCATGATCTATTTGCTGGACAACCCGCTGTTGAGGGGGCCTTTGAAGATCGAGCACGTAAAAAAACGCCTCTTGGGCCACTGGGGGTCTGACCCTGGACAGAGCCTTACCTGGGTACATCTGAACCGGTTGATCAAGAAGCATGACCTGAACATGATTTTCATCTCAGGGCCCGGACACGGCGCCCCCTCCGTACTCTCCAATGCCTATCTTGAAGGAACTTATTCTGAAGTTTATCCCGATAAAAGTGAAGATGAGCCGGGCCTGCGGCGGTTCTTCAAACAGTTTTCATTTCCCGGCGGCATTGGCAGCCACTGCACCCCTGAGACTCCCGGGTCGATACATGAGGGCGGGGAGTTGGGTTATAGCCTCTCCCATGCCTTTGGCGCAGCCTTCGATCATCCTGAGCTGATCGTGGCGGTCATGGTGGGCGATGGCGAAGCGGAGACCGGGCCTCTGGCCACAGCCTGGCACTCCAACAAGTTCCTTAACCCGGTGCATGATGGGGCAGTGTTGCCTATCCTGCATTTGAACGGCTATAAAATCGCCAATCCCACGATTTTGGGAAGGATCAGCCACCGGCAACTGGAGAGTCTCTTTAGCGGTTATGGTTACAAACCCCATTTTGTCGAGGGTTCCGACCCTATGGCCATGCATCAATTAATGGCCAAAACTCTGGAAACGGTGCTGGGGGAAATCAGGGCCATTCAAAGCGAGGCCCGTACACAGGGTGATTACTCAGTTGCCTGAGTGGCCGATGATTGTCTTGCGCACCCCCAAGGGCTGGACAGGCCCTAAAGAGGTGGACGGCCACAAGGTGGAAGACTTCTGGCGGGCGCACCAGGTGCCTTTCGATGTGCATGAAAAGCCGGCTCATCTTGATTCTTCTGGAAGAGTGGTTAAAGAGCTACAAACCTGAAGAGCTATTTGATGATGCCGGTAAACTGGTCCCGGAACTGAGGGAACTGGCGCCGGCCCGCCACCGCCGCCTGAGCGCCAACCCCATTGCCAATGGAGGCCTGGCGCGAAAGGATCTGCGCTTGCCGGACATTGGACAGTATGCCGTGGAAGTGAGCAAGCCGGGCGCTGTCATGGTGGAAAATACCCGCCCCCTGGGTGACTTTTTAAGAGACACCTTGAGCCTGAACCCCACTAATTTCCGGTTCTTCTGTCCGGATGAGACGGCTTCCAATCGCCTCAACGCGGTGTACCAGGCCAGCAAAAAGGTCTGGATGGCGGAAATCAAGCCTGAGGATGCCGACGGCAGCGAACTGTCCCGGTATGGACGGGTGATGGAAATCCTTAGCGAGCATACCCTGGAGGGATGGCTGGAAGGATATATCCTATCCGGGCGCCATGGCTTGTTTGCCTCCTACGAAGCCTTCATCCACGTGATTGACTCCATGTTCAATCAGCACGCCAAGTGGTTGGAAAAATGCTTAACGGTCCCTTGGCGGGCGCCGGTTTCCTCCCTCAATCTATTGGTCACCTCCACTGTCTGGCGCCAGGACCACAACGGCTTCAGCCATCAGGACCCAGGCTTTCTGGACGTGGTGACCAACAAGAGTCCCAGGGTCAGCCGCATTTACCTGCCCCCTGACGCCAACTGCTTGTTATCGGTGGCGGACCGCTGTCTTCGGAGCACGAACCACATCAACGTCATTGTCTGCGACAAGCAGCTTCACCTGCAATATCTGACCATGGAGGAGGCCGTCCAGCACTGTTCCAAGGGGATAGGCATCTGGGATTGGGCCAGCAACGACCAGGGAGGCGAACCCGACGTGGTGCTGGCCGCTGCGGGTGACGTCACCACCAGCGAAGCTCTGGCTGCCGCAGCTATCCTCCGGGAGCGTTTTCCCGACCTCAAACTCCGCTTCGTTAACGTGGCGGATCTTTACACTCTTCAGGACCCGGCTGAACATCCCCATGGCCTTAGCCACCGGGACTTTGACGGCATGTTCACTACTGACCGGCCCATTATTTTCAACTTTCACGGATACCCCTGGCTGATTCATAAGCTGGCCTACCGCCGCACGAACCACAAAAACCTGCACGTGCGCGGCTACAAGGAGCACGGCAATATCAATACGCCGCTGGAGCTGGCAATGCGCAATCAGATCGACCGGTTCAATTTGACAATCGATGTCATTGACCGGGTTCCCAAGCTCCAGGTGGCGGGGGCGCACGTCAAAGAATGGCTGAAGGGCCAGATTATTGAAAACTCCAACTATGCCTATGAGCACGGCATCGATAAACCCGGGATAACCGACTGGAAGTGGCCTTTCTAAGAAGAGCGAAGAGCGAAGAGTGAAAATAATCTGGTCATAATCTGGTTATTCCACTTACCGCCTTTTTGGGCGGAAGATCCTCTTACCGGCTTTAGCCGAAAGCTCACCTTTCTAACTTCACTCTACACTCTTCTTATGAAAAAGGAGGGACCCGTAGGGTGGGCTAAGCGGAGCGCAGCCCACCAAGTCTCTTCTCTTCTTATGAAAAAGGAGAGTTATGGGATGGACAGCCACATTCTGACCATTAATAGCGGCTCTTCCAGCATTAAATTCTCTCTTTATAGGCTAGGGGAAGCCGAATCGCTCATCTTGAAAGGGGTATTGGCCGGGATCGGGGTGGAACGCGGCTTCTTACAAGCCGAAGATCAGCAGGGCCAACAGCTTACCGCCCAAAAATCGGACCTGCCGGATCATGATGCCGGTTGGAAAACTCTCTTTGACTGGCTGCGAAGCCATCAAATCGGCAAGGACCTGCACGCCGTGGGACACCGGCTGGTGCACGGCGGGACAGTCCACGTCAAGCCCCAATTGGTCTCCTCCGCTTTGATCGAAGACTTAAACCGCCTAATGCCCCTGGCTCCCGATCACCTGCCCCATGAAATCAAAGGTATCGAGGCGGTACGCCGGAATTTTGCCGGCCTGCCGCAAGTTGTCTGCTTCGACACGGCGTTTCACCGGCGGATGCCGGAAGAGGCCCAAAGATATGCCCTGCCCGAATCTTTCTTTCATGCAGGTTTGCAGCGTTATGGCTTCCATGGGCTCTCCTATGAATACCTTGTCCAGGAATTGGAGCGGGAGGCCGGTCTGCAAGAGGCGGCCGGGAAGCTCATTATTGCCCATCTGGGTAACGGCGCCAGCATGGCGGCCATCGAAGACGGGCGGAGCCTGGATACCACCATGGGACTGACGCCGGCCGGGGGCCTGGTGATGAGCACTCGATCGGGCGACCTGGATCCGGGGGTAATGCTTTATCTGCTCCGGCAAAAAGGCATGACCCCGGAGGAAGTCGATAACTTGATCAACCATCAAGCCGGCCTGCGGGGGATATCGGGAATCAGTGAGGATATGCGGGACCTGCTGGCCCGCGAGGACACCGCCGCCGGCGCGGCCCTGGCCGTGAGGCTCTTTTGTTACCAGGCCAGAAAATTTATCGGAGCCATGACTACGGTCCTGGGTGGGCTGGACTCCTTCATTTTCACTGGCGGCATCGGTGAGAACTCGGCCGCCATCCGAGCCCGGATCTGCGCCAACCTGGAATTTCTAGGTATTGATCTGGACCTGGATTTGAATAACGAGAATGCTGCTGTCATTTCCAAACAGAACAGCCCGGTCACCGTGCGGGTCATGAAGACTAACGAGGAATTGATGATTGCCAGACACACCCGGAATCTTATCATTGAGAAGATTGATAACCGGAGGGGTTAAATGATCAAGCCCGTCTTTCCTCATCCCTCAACGTTTTGCTAAAACAATCGATAGTTCCATCCGGTTACTAAACAGCTACCCCTTCGATCGGCTTACTGCATTTTCTCGGGATTTGAGTTTTCAGCGTTGTGCTCTATCGGCTTCTTGTCGCGGCTCAAGGCGCCGGGAGATTGCCCGGACCTTCACCTTTCAGGGTCGATTGCACCCAGGTTCCTTCCCTTTCCCATTTGAGCTTCATGGTGTGCCAGGCGAGCAGTGAAGTCCTGTGCCCTACACTGGTCACGGCCGAGTGCGGCAGCCTGCGGCGCAGAAGTCCGTACAGAGCTGCTTCCCCATCTTCATCGAGCGATGCGGTGGCCTCGTCCAGAAATATATAATCCGGCTTGCGAAGCATAAGCCTTGAGAAGGCAAGACGTTGTTGCTCACCCAGGGAAAGGGCATGCGACCAGTCTTCAGTTTTGTCCATTGCGCCGATCAAATCCTGGAGCCCGCAAACAAAGAGGGCCTCCCTCAAGTTCTCCTCCCGATAGCCTTCCGGATAGGGATAGCATAGCCCGTCGCGAAGAGTGCCAAGGGGGAGATAGGGTTTTTGGGGCAGGAACATGATGGATGATCCTTCAGGCAAGAGTATCGTACCCTCGCAGAAGGGCCATATGCCGGCCATGGCTCGCATCAGGGTGCTTTTTCCGCAACCCGAGGGTCCGGTGACCAAAAGGCGCGTTCCCGGTTCGATGTCCAGCTTGAGGTTGTTGACCAGCGTCTTGCCGTTTGGCAGAAAAACGCTCAAGGGGTCGGTTCTGAAGGCGTTGTCCGGAGTGTGAATGCGGTTGACGCTCTCCAGCAGTTTTGAAGTCTTCAGTTCTTCGAGTGAACGGGAAAACCCGACGAGCCGGTCTATTACCGCGTGCCATCGCGCGATGGTGGTGTAGCTGTTTATCAGATAAGAAAGAGCGCCTTGAACGGCCCCGAAGGCGCTGACCGTCTGCATGAGGCCTCCCAGGTGCATCTGCCCGGCGAAGAAACGGGGCGCGGCCATGAGCACGGGAAAGACGATCGCAGCCTGGTTATATGTGTTGGTCAGCCAGGACAACCGTTTTTGCCGCCTCATAATGCTCCAGAAATTCTCAAGAACATAACGGAAGCGGTCTCGAAGATGCACCTGCTCCTGTCTTTCGCCTCCATAAAGTGCGACTGACTCGCTGTTTTCGCGTATCCGCATCATGCTGAAGCGAAAATCGGCTTCAAAGCGCTGCTGGTTGAAATTGAGAAGGATCAATGGATTGCCGATGCGCATGGTGAGCCAGGTGCCAAGAACAGAGTAAATGAGGGCGGCCCAGACCATATAGCCGGGAATATATATAGTCCCCAGGCTGCCCAGCGGAATACCGAACGTTCCCGAGAGCTGCCACAGAATAGCCAGGAAAGAGACCAGCGTCGCAACAGCACTCAACAGGGTGGTGCCAAGATTCAGCGTTATCTCGATAAAAGAATTTATGTCCTCGCTGATGCGCTGGTCCGGGTTGTCGGTCTGCGGTTCGGCAAACTGCATGCGGTAGTAAGCCTGGCGGGAAAGCCAGTCTTTGAGGTACTCTTCGGTGAGCCACCGCCGCCATCGGATTTGAAGCATCTGGCTGAGGTAGAGCATGTAGACGGATTGTGCAATATAGGCTGCGGCCAGGATACAGAAGCGAAGCAGCTCAGACATGAACCTGGCCTTGTCGAGGGACTGGAGGACGTTATAGAAATCCTTTATCCATATGTTCACCAATACTTGGACATAAACCATCCCCAGGTTCATGGCCACGATGATCGTCAGCAGCGCACCGGCTTTCCACTTATCTTCGGACTTCCAGTACGGAGAAGCAAGGCCTGCGAACTGCTTCAGGAATTCGGACTGTATTTTTAGGATGTCTTTTCCGCCTTTCCCGTCATTACGCTTGCGAGCAGGACCGCAAGGATGCCGGTAACGAAGATTCCATCAAATGTGCCGGCGCCTCCGATCGAAGCCACAGGCGCTCCGAGTCCACGGATATCTCGAAGGTGGAGGATATCTGCGCCCAGCAGGGTCCCCATGGTGCCGCAAATATAGGCCAATGCAGGAGCATACCTTGATGAGAAAATAAGAGCGGCTGCAGTGGCGGCAACGGGGGGAATGAATACCGGCACTGCTATTCCCACTCCCTTCACTGGGTAGGCCATGAAGTAGACCAGGGTTGTCACGGCGGCTATACTCACCAGAGACTGGCCGAATAGCTTGTTCTTCAGCATAAGATACAGGGAGAGGATAGTGGGAATCACAGCTCCGCCGATGTTCACGGCAATAATTGTCGCCGGCCATTCTTTTACCAGGGGAATGATATGCCGTATGCCAAAGAAATCTATGTAAGAGTTGGATACGATCTGCTCAGGGGGCAACTGGAAAAGCGGTATATTAATGTAGCTCCCAAGGAGAGAAAGAATGAGCAGGGAGAACACATATCGCCTGTCAACCCCCATTCTGCGGTATGCATAGCTGAGGATGCCCACTTCTATGGCGATGATGAGAAAGATGAACAGAAGCGCGAGAATCAGTAAGAAGGCCATGGTAATGGGAAAGTAGTGCATCTGTTTTTCTCCTTGTGTATTTGTCACGTGTCCAAAAATCGAACCGCCATCGAGGTGGGTTATACGATAAGCGGGCCGTTTACGCCGTCAAGGGGTAAGTGCCTGCATTGGCTGTACAAAGAATTTCCCTCAGCCGTGCCCCGACTTGCCAACAATGCCGAAAAGGATTATAAAGCCCTCCATGCAATCTGTAGCCGCAGAAATCGAGGTGTTGCCGTGAACGATAACCTGTTAGAAGCCCCTTCATCGGAAGACTGCGCAAGTAAGATCTTCGAGATGTCCGGCGCAAAGTTTGAACCCGAAATCGCTTCCGACCTGTGGGCGAAAATTAATCAGCATAAATGGCTTTTGTCCGAAAAACTCTGCCGAGACGTTGGCTTTCGCACCGCATGCATCGATTTTTTGGAAAATATGGAGCAGGCGGTCAACGAGTATCTGTCCTACAAGAGGAAAGACATTCTCAATGAGATGGGGGCCCAGACCTTCGGAAGAGAAATCTGGGACACTATCTCGGATTCCCAACCGCCCAAACAACTGGTCCAGCGCAGAATCATTCTTCCTCTGACAATGGAAGATCTCTCACGCAAACACGGCGTTAGCACCCCCAAGACAATCATTTTCTTCGGCCCTCCGGGGACGGGAAAGACCCACTTTGTCAAGGCCATAGCAGGAGTTTTGTCCTGGTGGTACATCGAGATCGTTCCGAGCATGCTCATGGAGCAGGGCGCCGAAAAACTCGGGGCCAATCTGCGCAGGACCATGGAGAAAGTCAGGCAACTGCAGGACGCCGTCATCTTCATAGATGAATTTGAAGAGTTGGCGCCTTGCCGCGACAATGCGGATCGTCTGGACAAGTGCATAACCAACGAGTTCCTGAAACAGGTCCCGTTATTGAAGAATGAATCCAGCCGGCTGCTGCTCGTGTGCGCTACCAATTATATCGGGCAGTTGGACCCTGCATTGCTCCGCCCGGGAAGGTTCGATTGTATAATACCGGTTGGCGGTCTGAATCGTGATGAGCGAAAGACCCTTCTCGATCACTGCCTCTCGCGGCTCAACGTCGGCCAAATCGACCTGGGCCGGCTCGTCGATGAGACCTCGAGGTTCACCCCGGCTGATATCGAATATCTTTTTGAGCAGACCGCCCAGTTTGCCTTTGAACGCGAAGTCGCCCAGAACAAAGACTACAAAGTCACTACCCAGGACTTTCTTCAGGTCATGGCGAACATGCGGCCGTCTTTGACCGATGAGATTGTCGAGGAGTTCGAAAAAGACAGTCTTACCTATTCCAGGGCATAGAGTTGCATTTCGGTCATTGTTTGGAGTCGGCAGGGGCCATCCCGCGCTTTCTTTCAGCCTCTATTTGACCGGCCGCGTACCCTGAAGTGTGAAGAGGGGGACCTCGAAGGGATTTTCCAGATCGCTTGCTTACAAGCACAAAAGCCCCTGCCGCCCTCTTCAAAAAGCAGACACGAGCTTAAGAGCTATTCCTAGCGACGTCCCCCGCCGCCATGTCCCCCGCCGCCGCTAAAGCCTCCGCCACGAAAGCCTCCGCCACGAAACCCGCCGCCGCCAAAGCCGCCGCCGCTAAAGGCATGCATTGACGGAGCGCTGCTGAAACTGTGGCCGCTGAACGATGGCCTGTTCTCGCCTTGAAAGCTCCTGCCGGTGTTTCCCATTGCAGAATTACTTCCGGTCCCCGGTGCATTGACCACTGTTTCCGGCTCCAGTCCCCGTTGCCCCGCTCACAAGGGATCTTGCACCTGCGCGGCCATTAGGCGAATTGAGCCGCGACCCCTGCCCGGCGGCCCTGTTCGCTGCAAGCGAAGAAGAGGCTCTTCCCGCTGAACGGGTAGACGGATCGACCCTGCTCCATGTACCATTCGCATTCCTGAAATGGTTGGAAAAATGGCGGCCATGGTGGTTCACGTCGAAATCGCCCAGGACGAAGAAGCCGCCGAACCCGAATTCGCCCCACCAGAATGGCCACGGCACCCAATCATATAGCCAATAATAGTCCCAGGGGGGAGGATAATAGGTCACGACGGGAGGTCCGTAGTCGTCATAGTAATCCTCAACGTAAGCGGGTTCCTCATCGTAGAGACCAACATCCGCAGCAGGAGCGGCGTATTCGGAACCGGCGCCTGCACTGTACTGCTCGCCGGCCACCTTGACCGGGAGTTTCATATCTATACCGACGTTGTCCACGATACCGGTCGCCTCAGCTTCCGCCATCTTCAGACTCCCCGAAGAAGCCGCTCTTGCGGTGCTTTCCCTCACCTCGGCAATGATATCGGGCGTCATCGGGTAGTCGGAAATCCAGCCGTTTCGAGGTGCGATACCGATCGAGGACAGAGCATTTTCAGCTGCCGCTTCATCGCTCAATGCGGTTAGATTGAGAGCATTAGCCAGTTTTACGGCAAAGTCGCCTTCACGGACAAGAGGCTGTTCAATAGGAGGAACTCCGGAGGGTGAGGTCTTAGCGTTTACCAGGGAGGCATATGGCGCCAAAACCAGGCTCACGGCTACAAACATCACAAGCATTGCTTTCATTTGCTGCTGCTCCTTTCCGACAGATTACCTATCACAGCTAAGGTAATCATTCTGGCAATTTATCGCTAACAATATAAGATGCGCGGACAATGGTTTTAGTTACACAAACCGAATGTCCGGCAAACCATGTTCTCTGATCGGTTTTGTTCTTCGAGATGCATGACCGGGGAGCGGAATGATACGGGCGGGAGAATCCGTGCAGCTCTGCGATGAGGTGGAAACGGTTATTCGGGAGCAGACGCAATGGCCTGCTCCCGTTATCATTAGAGTTCCTTTACGGCAGTGTTATCTGCACGGTGCCGCTTTGGCCGCTTTTGTGGTCAACGGCCAGCACGGTCGCCTTATGCTTCTGTTTTAGAGTGCTCAGAAGTACAAACAGGGTGTCCGGACTGTCTACCGGATTATTTTCCACTTGCAGTATGACATCGCCCTTTTCGAAACCGGCCTTTCCAAAAGGACCTTTAGGGTCGACTTCGGTAACTACCAATCCGGACTGGGACTCTAACCCGTACTCGTTAGCCTCTTGTGGCGCCAGTGGCCTGACCTCAATCCCGAACTGTTGTTTCAAGGAGGACGCTATTGCCTTTTCTTGCTCTTCCAGGCTGCCGACCTTTACCGTAACGTCCTGTTTGGCGCCGTTGCGCACGACAATGAGTTTTACTTCAGACCCCACGGGTGCCAGTGACACACTGTTTCGCAAAGATGATGGGTCATCCACCGGATTGCCCTGATAGGCAATGACTACATCTCCCTGCTTCATCCCGGCGTGATCGGCCGGACTCCCTTTGATTACCTCGGCAACCAAAGCCCCTTTATTGCTGCTCAAGCCGAATGACTTGGCAAGCTCGGGAGTTATGTTTTGAAGACTCACTCCGAGCCAGCCCCGAATGACCTTGCCGTTTTTGATCAGCTCTTGCGCGATGTGGACGGCTATGTTGCTGGGAATTGCAAACCCCAGCCCCTCGAATCCGCCGGATTCGGAAAGAATTGCCGCATTGATGCCGATCACCTCGCCGTTGAGATTCATAAGCGGACCACCACTGTTGCCCGGATTGATCGCCGCATCGGTTTGCAGATAATCCTGGTAGCTGCTGGGGTCTGAAATCCCCGTGCGGTGCTTGGCGCTGATGATCCCCTGTGTAACGGTCTGATCGAGTCCTCGGGGGTGTCCGATTGCAACCACCCATTGCCCCACCTCCATTTTGTTGGAGTCTCCCAGGGAAAGGTGTGGAAACGGACCCTTCTCTACGATCTGAATAAGTGCCAGATCAGTTTTCTGGTCTGTTCCGATAGTTTTTACCGACTTCCCGGTAAACTGCCTTCCATCTGCAAGCAAAACCTTAATATCTGTCGCTCCCCCAACGACATGGTAATTGGTGAGAATGTGTCCCGAATCGTCAATGATTATCCCGGTCCCCAGCCCTGATATCTCGCGCTTGAATTTCTTGGGCATTTTGGGATTTCCGAAAAAATACTTGAAGAATGGTTCGTTTTCAAACGGCAGCAAAGGGTTCGCAATCTCCTGCCGCTCCGTAACTTCAATATGCACGACCGCTGGAACCGCCTGCTTGGCGACAGCTTCGATAGCGGTAACCAGGTTGGTCTGCTGGCTTTGAGCCTGAGGGGTGTGGACTCGGGTCGCCAGGACAAAGGCGGCGCCCAATAAAATGACGAAAATTAAATAGGGAATGTTTCTCAAATGTCTTTTTGGCATCTTTTACCTCCTGTTGTCCGTCTGTACAAGATTTGACGCTGCTCCCGGGGTGCAACCACATGGCAAGTTCTAAAGTGAATTGAGGCAACTATAAGTATTCATCCTGCAAATGCATTGATTCCTTTTGGCTATTGCGAGGTTCGATCCGCTTCGTGGATTTTCCAGGGTCTCGGCCCGGCTTCGGGATTGGCTGATTATCGTATCTCGTGTGATCTTTACTTTTCGGCATCCGGCATTAAAAAAAGGAGCATCCGGGCATGCAATTCCAGATGAGCGTACAGGGCGCGGAGAAGAGAGGGTTTAACGAAAGATTTGCCATGGACATCGCTCTATTTTCTTTTCTAACTTTCCTTGGTTCCATGACCGCCGGCTTCCTGGGGGCGCTAACCGGGCTTGGGGGCGGGGTTGTCATTGTCCCGCTGCTTGCTCTGGTTTTTGGCGTGGATATCCGCTATGCAATCGGAGCTTCGCTTGTCTCGGTAATAGCGACATCATCGGGTGCGGCAGCCGCCTATGTCAAAGAGGGTTTCTCCAACATCCGCCTCGGAATGTTTCTGGAGATGGCTACCACTTTCGGAGCGTTCCTCGGTGCAGCACTTGCCGGCATGATATCCACCCGGATAATAGCGGTGATATTCGGGCTGGTTCTTCTATATTCAGCTTTTCTTTCCGCTAGAGGTCACCCCCCCGGCGTTACCGAGGATGCCCCTGACTTCCTGGCCAATTCCCTGCACCTGGACGCAGCTTATCCTGGCTCGCAAGGACTCGTTCCTTACCACGTACATGCCATCCCGACCGGATTCAGTCTTATGTTTTTGGCCGGGACTCTTTCCGGGCTGCTCGGGATTGGCTCGGGCGCCGTTAAGGTATTAGCCATGGACCAGGCGATGCATGTTCCCTTCAAGGTTTCTACGACTACCAGCAACTTCATGATCGGTGTCACGGCAGCCGCAAGCGCCGGTGTTTATCTCAATCGAGGTTACATCGACCCGGGACTGGCCATGCCGGTTATGCTGGGAGTCGTTTTGGGGTCTTTTTTCGGCTCGCGGGTCCTTGTCTCTTCCAGGACACGGCTGCTCCGGATAATTTTTGCAGGAGTCATTCTGATCCTGGGTCTCGAAATGGTTTATAACGGCATAACAGGAAGGCTCTAGCCATGAATGATAAAAGGTTCGCAATTTCAGACGCCGGGATTGATGAACTAATCGGCGGCCTGCTTAGAGTTGGAGTGGTGGTTTCATCTTTGATTGTCTTGATTGGCGGCGGACTGTATCTAATAAGACATGGAACCGAATTGCCAAATTACCTTATGTTCCATGGCGAGCCGTCGAAACTGCGCAGCGTTCTGGGAATCGTGAAGGAAGCATCCTCTTTTTCCGGCCGGGGTATAATCCAATTCGGCCTGCTTCTGCTGATCGCAACCCCCGTCATGAGGGTTGCGTTTACTGTTGTTGCCTTCATTATCCAGAGAGACCGGATTTATGTCGGCGTGACCCTTATCGTTCTGTCAGTCCTCCTCTTTAGCCTGGCGGGCGGGGGCCGCTGAAGAGGTCTGGTGTGAAGCATCAACCGCGAATATTTCCATACAGGGTTGACTCACGGGGACTCAACGTCAGGGAGTGAAAATGTTTAATAAGAAAGAGGCCAAACAAACTTTTGAGACCATCGTCGTTGCGATCCTGATCGCCCTGTTTATCCGGACTTTTATTGTGCAATCATTTTATATTCCGTCCGGATCGATGGAACCCTCTCTACTCCCTGGAGATTATATTTTAGTTAGCAAATTCCTTTATGGAATACGAATACCTTTCGTGAACGTCAGGATGTTTTCCTATAAAGAACCGAAACGAGGAGATGTAATCGTATTTGTTTTCCCCAAAGATCCATCGAAGGACTTCATTAAAAGAGTCATTGGAGTGCAGGGAGAAACTGTTCAGATTATCGAGGGTAAAATATACATCAATAATATGCCGATCCCCGATCCGTGGGGTTACTTCGATAAAAAAGAGCCGCCGGGCTTCATAGAGGCTGTGGAGAATTTCGGCCCGGTCGTAGTTCCCGATCACTGCCTGTTCGTTATGGGCGACAACCGCAACGATAGCGACGACAGCCGCTTTTGGGGGGTCGTCCCGCCCGGTAACGTATTGGGAAAGGCTTTCGTCATTTACTTCTCGTGGAACAGCAAGGCTGAAAATGCAGCGGGCAAGGTCAGGTGGTCAAGGATCGGCGAACTTATCCATTAACTGGAATTTGCACCGCAGTCTTTCATGTCCCTGTGGGACACCCGAAACCATGAAAAGACCATCGAGTATTTTCGTAGTAGAGACGCAGAGAGGGCGGAGACTTCGATCATTCGTCCTTCTAAGCATCGTCATTCCAGCCCCGGGCCGGGTCCCCCGGATCAGAGTCTGCCCCGGACTCGATCCGAGTCCGGGGCAGACTTGGCAGGCGCCGGAATCCGGTTCAACAAACTTTTGCTTTCATCTGCGTACTCTGCGTCTCTGCGGTGAAATCCTGTCTTTGCGCTCTCAACCGAATTTGTGGCGCACGCCGTAGCCGCCTTTAGGAAAGCGCCACTCGATGTTGAAATGTGGGCAGCCGACCCGGCAGGAACCGCATTCCAGGCAGCCTTCGTAGTTAACGCTTATGCGATCTTTTTCCAATTTGTAAACATTGGCCGGGCAGATATATAGACAGGGCTGGTCCTGGCACTTGTCGAAACACACCTTCCCATCGCGCAGGCTCAGGTGGGATTCATCATCCACATTAAATCGATCCAGAAACAGTTTGTCTTCGACCTTGACGCTCATCGAACGCTCCTCCATGCGTCCCAAACAAGGCGCAATAACCGGAGCGGGGGGACCTGCCCGCGAATTGCCTTCCAGACCTCAGTTTGCCTGACTTTTTTAGGGACTCCGTCTACTGTGAGCATTTCCCGGGCAGCGGCGCATGCTGCACGGGGAAGAGAGGTGAACAGTTCCTTGTGGGTTTCAAGAAATGATGGAAATTTTCGATATTTTCCCAAATCCTTGAGTACATAAGAATCGTGCAGCCGTTTAACGTAGCCTTGCAGGCCGCTGGAGCTGAAATCGTCTTTTTCTATTGCCTCCAGTATGGTTTCAGCCGCAAGTCTGCCGGAAGTCATCGCCAGGTTGGAACCTTCCCGGTGCAGCGCATTGAACATCATGGAGGAATCCCCGGCAATCAGGAACCCATCCCCGCAAAGCTTGGGCACAGTATCATAGCCGCCTTCGGGGAGCCAGTGCGCCAGGTACTCCTTGGGTTTGCCGTCCTTTATGAGAGGCGCAATCATGGGGTGTGTTTTAAGACTTTCCAGCATCTCATAGGGACGGGCCTTTTGCATTGCGAAGTCGGCGAGATTGGCCCCTATGCCTATCGATACGGAACTCCCGTTAGTATAAAGAAATGCGACACCGTTCATTCCCAACGTGACATTTCCCAGGATTTCGCAGGTAACGCCGTTTCCCGGGGATACGCCAAAACGCTCGTCGATGATTTCTTCGGGAATTGCGATCAGTTCCTTGACCGCGAGCGCCACGTTCTCGGGTCTGACCTCAGGGCGAAATCCGGTTTTGGCCGCCAGGGGCGAATTGACGCCATCGGCGAGAAGAACGACTTTGGCGCGCAGGTCGCCGTCGGCCCGGTCCGTCTTCACGCCGGTTACCCTGCCGGCATCGTCTCTTAGCAAATCGGTCACAACGGTTGCACACACTATGACGGCCCCTTTGGCTCTGGCCTGATCGGCAAACCAACGATCGAATTTAGCCCTGCCGACCGTAAAGGCATTGTTGCGGCGTTCATCGAAAAAGGCCCGGTCCCGATAGGCGAAACTTAATCCCCCGTCCTCGCTCAGATACCAGAGTCGAGATTCCACGATGTTGCGTTCGATCGGACAATTTTTCTCAACGTAGTCGGGAATTATCTGCCGGAGGTGGCGTCCGTAGAGGACACCGCCGAACATGTTCTTGGAGCCGGGGTACTCGCCTCTTTCCAACACGACCACCTTTGCACCCCTGTCCGCCAGAACACAGGCTGCCGAAATGCCCGCAGGCCCGGCGCCAACGATTGCCGCATCGAACGTCTCATCCATAAAGTTTACAACTCGCTGTTCCCGTTGGATTTTTTCTTTTTGAGCTGAACGATCAGCTCAGGGACTATCTCCTGGTAATTGCCCACAATGCCTACGTCAGCGACCCTGAAAATGGGTGCATTGGGGTCGGAGTTGATGGCCACGATTTTCTCGGCCCCTTGGATGGCCACCAGGTGTTGAACCGCTCCCGAGACGCCGACGCCGATGTAGAGTCTTGGGGCGACGGTTTTACCGGTTTGGCCCACCTGTCTTTCATAGGGCATAAGACCCGATTGCACCACTGGTCTTGAACAGGCGATGACTCCCCCGACCAGTTCCGCCAATTCCTCGAGAAGAGGAAGCGAAGACGGGTCGCAGGCGCCGCGTCCGGCCACTACAAGCGCAGGATAGCGGACGATATCCATACCCGCCGTCTCGCCCGCAGGGATGAACCGAACGATGGTGGGCAGCTCAACGGCCGGCGCCTCCAACTCATGACGGCTGACGACACCCTTTCTGCCAGGGTCTTTGTCGGGCATCCTGAATACCCTTGGCCGAACCGAACTCATCTGCGGGCGGTGGCCCTGGCAAAAGATCGTAGCCATTATATTGCCGCCAAAAGTGGGACGGGTCATCAGAAGCAGGCCCGTTTCCTTCTCGATGAAGAGTCCCGTGCAGTCGGCGGTCAAACCCGTTTGAAGCCGGGTTGCGACAACTCCGGCAAGGTCTCTGCCCAAAGGAGTTGCGCCTACGAGAAGTATTGCCGGGCGGAGTTTGCCGCAAAGATCGGAGAGTGCCTTGCCGTATGTCGCCGGCAGATAGTGGGCGAGCAACGGGTCGTCTATCACGTGCACCTCGTCGCAACCGTAGGCGATTGCTTCATCGGCTGCCGGGCCGACATTGTTTCCAAGCAGAAGACCCAGAACTTTTGCGCCAAGTTGCCCCGCCAGCTCTCTGGCTTTGCCGACCAATTCCCACGACACCGGCGCGCCCCGTCCGTCAGCCGTCTCGATGTAGACCCCCACACCCTGATAGCTCGGCAGCCCGGCCCCTGGCGCTCCCCGCTCTTCTTCGGGAAGCTTTTTGCGTTTTTTCTTCTCAAATTTGATCGCGTTTACCGGGCAGCTCTCAAAACATTTGCCGCATCCCACGCACACTTCGGGGTCTATGAGCGCAACACCATCGGGACTCAACTCGATTGCGCCGACCGGACATTCTCCTATGCATATCTGGCAGGCGATGCATTTATCCGAAATGACCTCTGCAACTTCAATTCCCCGTGTGTTCTTGGCCATTATCTCCTAGGCTCCCCATCCTTTTCGGAATTTTGCCTCGAAATCCTCGTCGGCAAACAATGCATCCAGCGCCCGGGACACGGCTTCGGAGACTCCTTGTGCCGCGTCCCACTTAGGCCCGGCCCGGTGGAGCTGCGGGGAAGCAATGGCCTTTACCCATGTCGGGGAACCCTTGATGCCTACCAGATGAGGGGAGGCCCCAATGGCTTTGGCGTCCCAGGCCCTGACGGGTGCGCGCAGAGAATCGATGAGCATCGGCAATGGGGCCCTCCTGGGCTTGGCAAGTTCCAGTTCCACTGTCAACAGGGCCGGAAGAGGGCCGTTGATGACCTCGAACCCCCCTTCGACTTTGCGCCTGACCTGGATGCGTTTTTTTTCAGGATCGATCCATTCCACATCGACCACGTAAGTGAACTGAGTGAAACCCAGCCTCGTGGCGATGCCCGGTCCGGTTTGGGCCGTATCGCCGTCAATGGCCTGTTTGCCGCACAGGACCAGATGGACGGGATTAGCATCTCCCAGGGTTTCTACGGCCCTTGAAAGAGTGTAGCTGGTGGCCAGGGTGTCGGCGCCGGCGAAAGCGCGGTCCGAAAGCAGGACGACATCGTCTGCGCCAAGTGAGAGTGCCTGTCGCAGCGCTGAGTCCGCCTGCGGAGGACCCATCGAGACAGCCGTAACATGTCCCCCGTATCTTTCCTTGAGGCGCACGGCTTCTTCGAGGGCCGCCAAATCGTAGGGATTGGCTATGGATTCCACACCGGCTCTAACCAGCGTATTGGTTTCAGGATCGATTTTTACTTCGGCAGTGTCAGGCACCTGCTTGATACAGACAACGAAGTGCATTTATGGCTTCCCTTTCCTGAACTCTGAAGGACTAAAAGAATAATCGCCTTACAGAAAAGGCTGATTTAAGCATGAGCTTTCGCGTTGGCAAGATTCAATCGGGACCGGTTCAGATCCTTACTGTGGGTAGCGTATCGCGGGTTGCGCGGCTTGGCCGGGGGACCCCGGGGGCAAAAAATCGGGGAACAAAAATGAGGAAGCAGCTCTTCTCAGGGCCTTTCCAAGCTTCCCCAAATGGGTTCGTCGGCCCGCATGCCGTAAGCTATTGTGCTGCCGGAAATCAAGCTTCTGTAATGACGACGGCCCTGATCTTATTCATTCCGAGCCTCTTGCAGGCCCTCCAGCGTTTTTCTCCGTCAAGAATTCGGAATGAATCGTGCGCGAAGCAAATGTGGATCGGTTCATGGTCTCCCCGGCTCTTTATTGCACGCCCAATTTCTTCGATGCATTCGGCCGCGCAGACGATTCGAAGGTTTGGACTGATTTTTCTTATCTCGATTTCGCGAATGTCCTCTCCCATCGATTTCCCCTTGTGGTTGGTTAAAACACGCAGGCTATGCGCCGAACTCTAATGCAAATAACGACAAGAATCAAGAAATTAGAGAAAGAATTGATTTGACGGGGAGAGAGGGGGAGAGGGTGAGAATTTTTGGTTGAATTTGGTTGAATTTTATTGAATTTTGCCTTGACATCGGCTTGAGATAAACTTAAATAAATGAGTTGAAGAGTGACCGATTGTATTCGATCCTCGGTAGGTGAGGCTCCCGTGAGCACATAGGCCACTGCCCACAAGCATCCAGAGATGCGGCATCATGGGTAGAGCAGGCACTCCCGGATTAAGGGTTTACCTAAGGTGGCTGAGGCGAAATTGCCTCTTACGGCTTACGGTGCTAAAGCTTGGACGAGCGGGGAATGTTGGGTTAAGCGATAGCCACCGAACAAAGAGGTGGTTTGAGCCTCTTCCCTGCTTATGGCTGAGGGAAAGAGGTTTTTTTATTTCTCCCGGCCTATCCGTAAACCTTGAAGGAAATGGAGCATATGGAAGAAAACGACGGCCGGCCTCCGAGTTGTGGCGGCCCAAAAACAGTGTGGAAGTTGTGTCAGTGATGCGTAAGTTTTAGGGCTTGTCCGTAAATAAGCCTCTTAGGGATTGCGCCGGATTTTGAGACTGATTTGGTCGCGAAGATTGAGCAAAACCGCAGGCGTAGTTGTGCTACGTCGAGGATTTTGCGATTGAGGAGCGGCCAAAGCCGGCCAAAAGCCGGATGCGAGCGCAAAGGTTTTATTTACGGACAAGCTCTTAGTTTCCTCTCCCCATCGCCTCCCCTGACCGCTTCTTCCACAACCGGCAAAAGCGGAAGGTGACAGGCGTTCTGCCCTGCTTCTTTTAAAGCAGTCAGTTAGACCCTTTTTCCTCCCATGTAGTTTATGCGTAAAGCATAGCTAGCGTCCATCCGGAAACTCCGGATGGAAACTAGCCAACCCTTGGCGCAGTGTGTTTTTGCCAGAGGTCTGCAACGCTGCGGAAATCAAGAAGGCGAAATCCGCCCTCAGAGGAAGGACGCGATTTCGGATTATACGAAGGAAGGAGGAACCGCCATGATCTCAACAAATTATTTTCATGCAATCGATGGCCGGATGAGACTTGGCATCCCAGGGGTAAAAGGCTCCTGGGCAAAAGCGCAGGAGCTCAAAGACAGGATTATTCATTATCAGGGGATCAACGACGTAAGGCCGAATCCCACAACGGGAAATGTCCTTATTGTCTATGACCCGCAGAAGATATCACAACGCGACATCCTCAAGAGTTTGTATGAGTTGGGGTATCTTAAAGACGGCAGATCTATTGAGGCTGTTTTGCCGGGACCTGCCGACGTATCGGATTGGGGTAGTGCGCTTGCACGAGTTGCCCTCGAAGCCCTGTTGTCGGCTCTCGTGCTATGAGTAAAGGTTGGATGAGGGTCCATTAGAGAATGGCATCCAATATGTTCTCCGGGAAGTCATCCTTTTATGGACCCCCCTCATTAAATCGATTAAGGAATTGATGCGGGAAAAGTTCTTGACATCAAATAATGTTAGTGTTAGCTAACTTAACGTTTTCAAAGTGAAGCCCGCAAGCCAATTCAATGTAAATCGTTAGGAGGCATACCATGCCTATGTTGTATTCTGCGGTCCTGCTGGTATTGGCACTTATCGTCCAGGGAGGAGTCCAGGGGGATGTTTGGGCAGAAGGGCCGGAGGGCGCCGTTGCTGATTCGTGCCAGGACTGCTCCGAGCAAAAAGGTCCGGAGCTTCCCTCTTGGTTTCCTAAGATTCTGGGAGCGCAGGTCAACGTCACATGTCAGAGTATGCCCCCATTTCACAGCCCCTATGAGGGCCCTAACAGCCTGAGTTTCCGAAACGGCCTGGGCCGGCAGGCTACCGAAACGTATGGAGGGTATGTGGGTTCACAGTTGGCCCCTGGGCTGCAGGTGTATGCAGATGGCGAGTTTTTTCAGGGAAACGGGATCAGCAACGGCATTGGACTCTCCGGATATGTCAACGGAGATGTAATCAGAGCGGGGTCGTCGGACCTGCCGAAAGTCCCCTACCTGGCCCGGCTGTATCTCCGATACTATTATCCTCTGTCCGGCGAAACCGAGAAACTGGAACGGGGAATCGATCAACTCCCGGGGGAGCAGCCTGTCAGCAGGTGGGAGATTAAAGCCGGAAAGTTGGCTGCCTCGGATGATTTCGATCTGAATCGCTACGCCAACAATAACCGTACCCAGTTTTTCAACTACGATTTCCTCTTCAATACGGCATGGGACTACGCCGCAGACACCAGGGGCTACTCATACGGACTTTTGGTGGCCCTGTATCAGCCGCGATGGAGATTGGCATTTGGCGTATATATGGAACCCAATACCGCGAACGGCTCCGTTTTCGACTATACTGACTTCGATGAGCTTGGATATAACTTGGAACTTGCCTGGAAGCCAAACGACGCTGGTACGGTGGTCCGGTTCCTCTCCTACTTAAATAAGGCGCGGATGGGCGATTATGATGATGCGCTTGCTCTTGGCCGTCAAACTGGAACAACGCCCAGCCTTTTCGATGTTGAGAAGCCCGGAGGCACCAAATACGGTTTTGGATTGAATTTCGAACAACCATTGGCAGACGGCGGAGAAACAGGCCTGTTCGGGCGCATAGGCTGGAACGACGGCAGCCACGAGACCTGGGCCTATACGGAATGCGACCGGCATGTGAGCCTCGGCGCGCAGCTAAGCGGAATCCATTGGGGCAGAGAAGAAGACCGCGTAGGTATTGCATACGCAGTGGATGGTCTGTCAAATGCGCATAAGGACTACCTTGAGGCTGGAGGGATCGGCATGCTACTGGGAGACGGCGCGCTGAACTATGGTTTAGAACAGGTCCTGGAAATATATTACCGCATTCAAGTTTGCAGGCTCGTTCAAATCAGCCCCGACTTTCAGTTCATACAAAACCCCGGCTATAACAGGGACAGGGGTCCTGCCGAGGTATACGGCCTGCGTTTGCATATAAGTTACTAAAGCAGTTTCCGTACAAGGAAGGGTGAAGCCTCGTAGAGACAATTCCTCTTCAACCCGAAGAGTACTGATGGTAAGATAGAAATCGACATGAAAAAGTGCAGCTTCATCTCAATTTGGGTCCTTCTCATCGCGGCGGCCTTACTGCCTTCTTCTGCGGCGGCAGGCCTCGTAAGCGGTCCAGGCTGGAACTTAGCGGGGACCGGGGATTTCAATGGGGACGGATGCAGGGATATTCTCTGGAGAAATCAGACGACCGGGGATGTGGCGGTCTGGTACATGCGCGGAAATACCCTGCTTGCAGAACAGAAGTTTGAGTCATCGCCCGATTCCACCTGGGATGTCGTGGGGGTGGGAGATTTCAATGGAGACGGAAGCCCCGACATTCTTCTGAGGAATAAGTCAACAGGCGACATACGGATATGGTACCTGGACGGGTCGGCCGTCATAGGTCAGGATACGGTCGCCGGGTTGGGCAGCCCGTGGAACATTATGGGGGTGGGAGATTTCAACGGGGACGGAAGCCCGGACATTCTCTGGAGAAATCCTGAGACCGGAGAAACGATCGTCTGGTATATGAAAGGGAGACTCCGTTTAGGCGCGGAGACCATGGAAACTCTCCCCCCTCCCTGGAATATCATTGAAATTGGTGATTTCGACGGAGACGGGTCTCCCGACATCCTTTGGAAAAATTCCGCAACAGGGGAGGTTGTGGTCTGGTACATGCGCGGCCTGGTCCGTTTGGACCCGGGCGCTGTTATAGTCCGCGCGCCTCCCCTGGACATAGTTGGAGTCTGTAGTCTTGATGGCGATGTGAATACCGATATCATCCGGAGGCATATCGCAACGCTGTCCGACTCTTGCCCGCACTTAACAGTGGGCCTTCCCGGCAGTATCGTCATTTCCAGCCCATGCATCCGCGCCCCGCCAATCCTTTCGCTTTGCTCCTGATTTTTTTCCATAACATAACTCCTAGAAGATTTATCTTTTCGCAGGCGGTTTGCCGAGCTTCCGGCCGCCTTATGAAGCGCCCATCTTGAGTTTGATTCCTCACCGAGGCTTACTATGCGATTAAACAAGAAAACTATCCTGGCAGGCGCGGCCCTGGCGGCTGCGGCTCTCATCATCTGGACCGGCGTATACTTCGCCGGGAGGTCAGGCAATCGGCCGGCATCCGAGCGAAGGGCCGGGGAACCAAATGCCAGACAGGCCGATGCTCTTACGGCAAAAAGTGTGGAACTCAACGAAACACAGGTTCAGTCGGTCAAGGTCGAGCCGGCGGAAGAGCGGACTTTCATTATCCAGCGGGAAGCTGTCGGCAGTATCGACTTCAACCAGGACATGACGGTCCAGGTCTTTTCGCCCTACCAGGGGAAAATCGCCGGTCTGTTTGCAAAACTCGGCGACGAAGTTGTCAAAGGCCGGAAGCTCTATACGATAGACAGCCCGGACCTCGGCCAGGCCGAATCGACCCTGATCGCTGCAGCGGGAGTGTTCGAGCTGACCACCCGCACGTTGGCGCGCGCCAAAAAACTCTATGAGACCCAGGGGATCTCCCAGAAAAGACATGGAGCAGGCGGTCTCCGAGCAGCAAAGCGCGGATGGCTCTCTCAAGGCCGCCCGCAATGCCGTCCGCCTGTTCGGCAAGACTGAAGCGGAGGTCGATCAAATTGTGGCCAGGCGCAGGATCGACCCGATTATGGTTGTGCCGAGCCCGATAACCGGCCGGGTAACTGCCCGCAATGCGGCGCCCGGACTCCTGGTGCTGCCTGGGGCGGCGCCCGCTCCTTATTCGGTTGCAGACATCTCGACCATGTGGATGCTGGCATACGTTGTCGAAAGCGACAGTCCCCTTTTCCACGTGGGACAGGAAGTCAAGGTCAGGGTGATTGCCTACCCCGACAAGGTGTTCGAAGGAAAGATTTCAACCATCGGGGCCGCCGTAGACCCGGCTACTCACAGGCTCCTGATACGCTCGGAAATCCGCGATCCGAAGCACGAACTGCGGCCGGGTATGTTCGCTACCTTTGTAATCCGCACGGGGGATTCGGTACGCGCAACCGCAGTCCCGGTCGATGGCGTAGTCCGGGAGGGTGACGGCACGATGACGGTTTGGGTCACCACCGACCGCCGGACCTTTGTCAAACGCAGCGTGAAAGTCGGCCTGCAGCAGGACGGCCACGATCAGATCGTCGACGGCTTGCAGCCCGGAGAACTGGTGGCTACCGAAGGGGCGCTGTACCTGAGCAACGCCCTGGTGAACGCGTCCCGGTGAGAAGTCTTCGTTCGACGGTTTACAGACCAAAACTGCGGAACTTACCCTCTTTTGACGCCCGGAGGAAGGGTCTTCAATCACAAAGAGGCAGCCCATGCTTAAGTCGGTTCTAACGTTCGCACTGACCCGCCGTCCGATTATCCTGCTGTGTGTGCTGGTTCTTATCGGCGGCGGGGTCCTTGCTTACAGGAAGCTGAACATCGAGGCTTATCCGAACCCGGCGCCCGTGATCCTTGAAATTACCGCCCAGTCAGCCGGCCAGTCAGCAGAGGAAATGGAGCGCTACTACACAATTCCGCTGGAAGTCGGTCTTTCCTCCACGCCGGGAGTCGAAAACATCCGCTCGACTTCGTTTTATGGTCTGTCTTTCGTCCGCGTCACATTCAAATACGGCGTCGATTACTACTTCGCCTACACGCAGGCGGCGCTCAACCTGCAGCAAAAGGTCAATCTTCCCAACAATGTGCAGCCCACCATTCAGGGATCGAGTCTTGTAGGCGAAATCTTTCGATACCAGGTGGTCGGCCCGCCGAACTTCGGTCTGACCAATCTTCGCACCGTCCAGGACTGGGTCCTGCAGCGCCGCCTGCTGACAGTCCCCGGAGTAGTGCAGATAAACACCTGGGGCGGTACGACCAAGGAGTTCGAAGTCGAAGCCGATCTCCTTAAACTTGAGGCCTACACTATCACTCTTCCCCAGTTGGTCGCCGCTATAGGCAACGCCAATATCAACGTCGGCGGGCGCACGATCAATATTGGGCAGCAGTCCGTCAACATCCGCGGCGTCGGCCTGATCGACAGTGGGGGCGCCACGGATTTGACTCAAGGCTGGAAGGTCGATGACATCCAGAATATCGTCCTAACGCAATCAAACGGCATTCCTGTGCTGGTGAAAGACGTTGCGAAGGTCTATGTCGGGCATGTACCGAGGCTCGGCAAGTGCGGCCGCGATAAAGACGACGACGTGGTGGCGGCCATCGTTGTCATGAATCGGACGCTGCATACAAAGGATGTGCTGGCCAGGGTCAAGGCGGAAGTAGAAAAAATCAACAGCGACGGGACGCTGCCTCCGGGAGTCAAGATGGTCCCCTTCTATGACCGCTCCTCGCTCGTCATCGCTTACCACCAACACGGTCGTACACAATGTCATCTTTGGCTTCCTGCTGGTTTTCCTGATCCAGTGGACTTTTCTGGGTAACCTGCGCAGCGCCCTTATTGTCGGTATAAATATTCCTTTCGCGCTCTTCTTCAGTATCATCATTATGGTGTGTCGAGGGGAAGACGCGAACCTCCTGTCAATTGGAGCTATCGACTTCGGCATCATCGTGGATTCAGCGGTGATATTAGTAGAGAACATATTTCGGAATTTACAGGCGAAAGAGGAAGAAAGAAAAAGGTTTCTCGAAGGTCTCGCCGAGGGGCAGTTTGGGACAGATCCGACTAAAGGCTACGATCTGGGCGCCGGCCGGGTATGGACCGATCGGCTGCGCATGATCTACATCAGCGCCCTGCAGGTGGATAAGGCGATATATTTCTCTACCATGATAACGGTTGCGGCGTTCATTCCTCTTTTCACCATGCAAGGGGTCGAGGGCCAGATTTTCGGTCCCATGGCCAGGACCTACGGCTATGCATTGGCAGGGGCGTTGATAGCCACTTTCACGATATCGCCGGTATTGGCGTCATACCTGCTCCCCGATAAAGTAAAGGAAACAGAAACGATCATAGTGCGGGCGCTGCGCGCTGCTTACACTCCGGCCCTGCGCTGGGCGCTCGCCAACCGGAAAATAGTCGTCGCGACCGGACTCATGTTTCTGACGGCGGTCGGGTTTCTCATCCCGCGGCTGGGCACCGAGTTTCTGCCGGCGCTCGAGGAAGGCAACCTCTGGATTCGCGCATCGATGCCGCCGACCATATCGTTGGAAGCTGCCATGCCGGCGGTGACAAAGATGCGCGAGCTCCTTCTGAGCCACCCGGAAGTAATTACCGTGGTCTCACAGCATGGCCGGCCCGACGACGGTAGCGACGCCGCCGGGTTTTACAATGGCGAGTTTTTCGTCCCTCTAAAACCATTCGACCAATGGTCCCGGGGCAAAACCAAGGATGATTTGGTCAATGAACTGCAGTCGGAGTTTTCCAGGGAATTTTCCGGTGTTGACTTCAATTTCTCCCAGTACATACAAGACAATATCGAAGAGGGCCTCTCGGGCGTCAAGGGCGCCAACTCGGTCAAGATTATGGGGCCCGACCTGGCGACCCTGGAGCAGATCGCGGCCAAGGTCCTGAGTGAAATGGGCCGGACTAGAGGGGTGGAGGACCTCGGGATCTTTCGGGTGCTTGGACAGCCAAATCTGAACATTAAGGTGGACCGTGCAAAGGCGGCCCGCTACGGCCTCAACGCCGGAGATCTGAACACCGTGGTGCAAACCGCCCTGGGCGGCACTACAGCGACCACGGTCATGGAGGGCGACCGGCAATTCAACCTCACGGTTCGCCTGGCGCCCGAATTTCGCAACAACATTGACGCGGTGCGAACCATCAAGGTCGGCTATCAAACCGGCAACGGCGCAAATGCCTATATTCCGCTCAGCGAACTCGCCGGCATATCTCTGGATACGGGCGCATCCTATATTTATCACGAACGCAATCAGCGATATATCCCGATCAAGTTCAGCGTGCGGGGCCGCGACCTTGGAAGCGCCGTTGCCGAGGCACAAAAGCGTATTGCGCAGAATGTTAAGCTGCCGAATGGATACCGAATCGAGTGGGCCGGCGAGTTCGAGGAACTTCAACTCGCAGCAAAGCGGCTGGAGGTCATAGTGCCGATCAGTCTTGTTCTGATCCTGGCGATGCTCTACGGCCTGTTCAATTCCGTGCTTGACAGCCTGCTGGTGCTGGCCGGGATACCTTTTGCCATCGCCGGCGGCGTGCTGTCGCTCTATGTCAGCGGCCTCGACTTCAGCATCTCCGCCGCTATCGGTTTCGTATCGCTTTTCGGGGTCTCGGTCATGAATAATATCCTTATAATGACATATTATAACGAGGTCAGGCGGACCAGCACCCATCTGGACAGAGAGGAAGCTATGTTTCATGCGGCGCAGCAGCGTATGCGGCCGATGCTCATGACGGCGCTCTCCGCCTGCATCGGCCTGCTGCCCGCCGCGCTTTCCACCGGCATCGGCAGCCAGGTGCAGCGTCCCCTTGCGGCCGTGGTCGTGGGTGGAATGCTAATCGGCCCCGTCATATTGCTGCTGATCGTTCCGCCGCTCCGGTTGTCTTTTGTGAGGAAGGAGAACACCTCGATAGGGAATAGGTCAAATAAGTCCTATCAGACCTATAGCCTTCTTTCTAGGTGGGCAGGGGGAATTCTTAAAATGTCCGCAAAATGCTTTTGCAGCATCGCAGCATGTTTACTTTTGGCCCTGGTCTCAGGCTGCGCCGTAGGCCCGGACTTCCATCGCCCAAAAGCCCCGGCGGCTGCGGGCTACACGGCACAGCCTCTCACCGCGACGGCTTCCTCGCCTGGTGTGACAGGCGGCGAAGAGCAGCGCTTCGTCAAGGATATGTACATTCCGCAACAGTGGTGGGCGCTGTTTGAGTCGCCGCCGCTAAATAGCCTGATCGAAAGGTCGATTAAAGCCAACCCGACTATCGACGCGGCGAAGGCGGCGTTGCGCCAGGCCCGGGAGTATGTCGCCGCCCAGAGAGGGCTTTATTTTCCAACCGTCCAGGCCAACGGTTCGGCCAGCCCCCAGAAGGACGCCACAGAAACGCTCTCGCCCACACTGACTTCGGGGGCTTCGTACTTCACGCTCTATACCGCACAGTTATCCGTGAGCTATATGCCTGACGTGTTCGGACTAAACCGCCGCCAAGTGGAATCACTGTCGGCCCAGGCCGAGTTTCAGCTCTTCCAGCTTGAAGCGGCTTACCTGACGCTTAGCTCCAACGTTGTGGCCGCAGCCGTCCAGGAAGCCTCGCTGCGCGCTCAGATAGCAGCGACACGCAGTATAATCGACATTGCAGCCAAACTGCTCGAAATACAGCGCCGGCACCTGGCGCTTGGCTACGTAACCGGACTCGATGTGGCTGCGCAGGAAGCGGCGCTGGCCCAGGCCCAGGCAACCTTGCCGCCTCTGGAAAAGCAACTGGCGCTGACGCGCGACCTGCTTGCGGCCCTTGCCGGCCGCTTTCCAAGCGAGGAGATGGAGGAAAAGTTCGACCTGGATGCTCTGCGCTTGCCGAAGGAACTGCCGGTCAGCCTGCCTTCCAAGCTTGTGGAGCAACGCCCGGACGTGCGCGCCGCCGAGGCGCAGTGGCATTCGGCAAGCGCCCAGGTTGGTGTGGCTGTCGCCAACAGGCTGCCGCAGATCAGCATCACCGGCGCTATGGGCGGCGCCTCGACACAGATCGGTCAACTGTTCGTCCCCGGCAACACTTTCTATGGTCTCAGCGGCAGCCTGACACAGACTATTTTCGACGCCGGCGCCCTGCTGCACAAAAAACGCGCTGCCGAAGCAGGTCTGGATCAAGCGGCCGCGCAGTATCGCAGCACCGTCATCAACGCCTTCCAGAACGTAGCGGATACGCTGCACGCGCTCCAGTCCGATGCAGATGCCCTGAGGGCGGCAGTAGCCGCAGAACGCGCAGCCTGGCGAACCCTCGAGCTTACACGCAAACAGTTGGAACTCGGCTCAGTTAACTACCCGGCGGTGCTCGCCGCCCAACAGGGCTGGCAACAGGCCTTGATAAATCTTACGCAGGCCAGGGCAAACCGTTTTGCCGATAGTGCAGCTCTATTCATGGCGCTTGGCGGCGGCTGGTGGAACTGTACCGGCGCGGCGGCCGCCGTGCCAGACGCACAGCACGCCAGTGAGCATTGAGCGGATAAAACTGTTTCTTTTTTCCACTGTTCACTGTTCCTCGCGAAGCGATAGAACCAAGAGGAGTTATTTTTTTCTCTTCACTCTTCACTGCTCAGTGTCACCCATCCCCGCCTCACCGCGCGGGTTCTTTATGTTCGAGGCAAAACCGGGCATAAAAAAAATTGAATTTCGAATGCATCTCTTATAATGTATTTGAGAATGTAACCAGGGGGGCCCTCTCGTTTATGCAATCTCACCTTTAAATACCGGCTCACGGAAATTTGGCGCCCTGAGACACTCTAATTTGTCTGCGGGTGTCCTTAGGGGTTCGAAAGGTCGCTGAAGAAGGCGGTGGGACCCGTCTCGCAGAGCGTCGAGACCGGCCCTTCGGCGGTGGCATAGGCTGAGAAAACGAAACTGCGGCTTAGGGCTTGTCCGTAGATAAGCCTCTTAGGGATTGCGCCGGATTTTGAGGCTGATTTGGTCGCGAAGATTGAGCAAAACCGCAGGCGTAGTTGTGCTACGTCGAGGATTTCGCGATTGAGGAGCGGCCAAAGCCGGCCAACAGCCGGATGCGAGCGCAAAGGTTTTATTTACGGACAAGCCCTTAGTGACGGAGGTCAGATGAGGGAAATAAGAGATCGCAGAGGGCGCCGTCCGATATCCGTGCTCAGGCTTCGGTTTTTGTCAGTCTGCCTCGCTCTGCTCATGAGCAGCGGGGTGCTCTCGGGTTGCGGCGGTAAAAAGCCGGAAACCGGGGCCGGTGCAGGCGGCCGCGACAGGATAATTGAAAATAAGGGGTCCGATACTCTTGTAAACCTGGCGCTTGCGTGGGCCGAAGCCTGCATGGAGGAGCACCCGGAGGTGAGCATCTCGGTGACTGGAGGAGGCAGCGGAACGGGTATTGCTGCCATGATAAACGGGACGGTTTCGATCGCAAACGCATCCCGGGAAATGAAACCCGAAGAGATAGCGGCCGCGAAAGCCAACGGCGTCAGCCCGGTTGAATTCGTAGTTGCCCACGATGCAATCGCGGTGGTCGTCAGCCCATCCAACCCGGTTCAGTGTCTTAGCCATACAGCAGATTTCCGACATCTACACCGGCGAGATCAAAAACTGGATGGAGGTTGGGGGCGAGAACAGGCCGATCGTGCTGCTGTCAAGGGAGTCCAATTCCGGAACCTATGTCTATTTTCTTGAGAATGTGATCCGGATGGGAAACAGCAGGAGCAAACTTCTGTTTTCGCCGGACACGCTCCTTATGCCATCGAGCGAGGGGATAAGCAGTGAAATTCGCCAAAACCCGAACGCAATCGGTTATGACGGCCTCGGATACGTGACCGGGGACCTGAAAGTCATAGCGGTGTCAAAGAGTGGAAACGGCCCCTTTGTCATCCCGTCGGCACAGACCGTCAAAAACGGTTCCTATCCTATTGCGCGTCCGCTCTACATGTATACGGCGGGTCAGCCTGCGGGACAGATAAAGGACTACATCGAGTGGATACTTAACGGTGGCCAGACCCTTGTGGCAAAACTGGGCTTTGTCCCTCTACAATAAGATTTCACAAAGGCCTGTGAGGCCACGGACCGGTTCATCCGAAACAGCGGGCAAACCCTGGAGCGAGTTTTTCATCGAATCCACCATCCGCGTACTCGGATTTTCCACGATCGGCTTCGTGCTGCTCATTTTTTTCTTCCTGCTCAAAGAGGGCCTCCCCGTACTGTGGGAGGTTTCTCCCGGCAACCTGTTTGGGACCCGGTGGTATCCCACCTTCGATATTTTCGGCTACTCTGCCCCTGATCCTGGGATCGGCTTACGTAACCATAGCCGCAATAGCTATCGCCCTTCCCCTGGGAGTGACAACCGCTGTTTTTGTCCGGGAAGTCGGCGCCCGATTGGGCCCGTGAAATTCTAAAACCGCTGATCGAAGTACTTGCGGGAATACCCTCCGTGGTTCTGGGCTTTTTTGGAATGCACGTCTTAGCGCCTCTGGTGCGCACCGTTCTAAATGTCCCTACGGGCCTTACGGCCTTCACGGGCGCTGTGCTTCTGGCCTATATGTCTCTGCCCACAATAATCAGTGTGGCCGAGGACGCCCTGGACAGCGTGCCGAAGAGTTACCGCGATGCGGCCCTGGCGATGGGGGCAACCAATTGGCAGACTATCTGGCGGGTAATTGTGCCTGCCGCGCGCTCGGGTATCGCTATGGCCGTGATGCTCGGAATGGGCAGGGCGATCGGTGAGACGATGGCGGTCATGATGGTTACCGGAAATGCGGCCCGGATGCCTCTGAGTCTTGGATCGATCTTCATGCCCGTGAGGACTATGACCGCTACGGTGGCGGCCGAAATGGGAGAGGTTGCAAACGGGAGCGTTCACTATCACGCTCTTTTTGGAATCGGGATCATCCTGTTCATTCTGACATTTATCATCAATATTGTGGCTGCAAGCGCAATTTTCAAAAAGCGGCAAAAGGGAGGTCTGCGCTGATGAACCGCAATCGGGTGCAGCAGATAGGATTTGCCGTGCTGACCCTGTCGGCGATAGCCGTAGTTGCGCCCATTTTGATCGTGATCGGAATTATTCTGGTTGAAGGGGCAAGAGCCATCTCCTGGGAATTCATTTTTTCGATGCCTTTCGAGGGCATGAAACAGGGAGGCATTCTCCCGGCCATAGTCGGAACGCTTATTCTGACAGTGGGCACTGCGGTTGCCGCTATCCCGGTCGGTGTTGCCGGGACCATTTATCTTGCCGAGTATGCCAGAGACACCTGGATAACACGGGCCATCCGGCTTGCGATCGTAAACCTGGCAGGCATTCCTTCCATCGTTTACGGGCTTTTCGGACTGGGCATGTTCGTCCTCTTTCTGCATATGGGCACTTCAATCCTGGCCGGCGTGCTGACCCTGGCAATCATGACCCTGCCGGTCATCATCAGCACCTCCGAAGAAGCGCTGCGGGCCGTACCCATGGAATTTCGCACCGTTATCGCAAGCCTTGGCGGCACACGCTGGCAGGCAATCCGCTATATCGTGCTTCCGGAGGCCCTGCCGGGTATAATAACGGGCATAATCCTGGGCCTTTTGCGCGCCGCCGGGGAGACCGCCCCCATTCTTTTTACGGTTGCCGCCTTCTATCTGCCCCGCCTGCCCCAGTCGCCCTTCGACCAGGTAATGGCGCTGCCCTATCACCTCTATGTCATCAGCACCCAGGTGCCCGGCATGCCGGTCAGCGTTCAGTACGGAACGGCGCTCGTTCTGCTCATTCTCGTCCTGTCCATGAATGTGGCGGCAACAGTCCTGCGAAGCTATTTTCGCAGGAGGCGGCAATGGTAGAGCCTAAAATATTCATCGAGGAGGTAAACTATTTTTACGGAGATTTCCAGGCGCTGCGTAACATTACCCTGGAGGTGCCGCCCAGGTCCGTAACCGTTTTTTTCGGCCCGGCGGGAGGCGGAAAGACAACCTTGCTTCGTCTGATTAACAGGCTCAACGATATGGTCGAAAATACCCGCATGACGGGGCGGGTTCTTTTGGACGGCAAAAACGTCTACGACCCCGGCACAAACGTCGCAAACCTGCGCCGCCGCGTCGGGATGGTCTTCGCGCTCCCGCTTCCTCTTCCCGGGACCGTTCGGGAAAATGTTACCTACGGGCTGAAGCTGGCCGGTCGCCGGGACGGCGGCAAGACGGAGCAAATCCTGGAGCGCAGTCTCACCCAGGCTGCTTTATGGGACGAGATAAAAGACAGGCTGGACAGCCCGGCAAACGCCCTTTCCGGAGGCCAGCAACAAAGGCTTTGCATCGCCAGAAGCCTGGCGCTGGAGCCCGAGGTGCTGCTGCTCGACGAACCGACCTCCGGTCTGGACCCGATTTCAACCAGAAAGGTCGAGGAATCTCTGCACCAGCTCAAAAAACTCTATACGATCATCATCGTTCCGCACAGCATACAGCAGGCAGCCAGAGTGGCGGACCAGGCGGCTTTCCTTCTCATGGGCGATCTGATCGAATACCGTCCTGGAACGGAGATATTCACAACCCCCCATGACAGGCGTACGGAAGATTACGTTACGGGCCGTTTCGGATAGCCCTCTAAGCGAAGAGATGGAAAAAATCAGGGTAGAGCACCTAAATTTTTATTACGGCCAAAAACTGGCCCTCAGCGACATTTCGATGTCCATACAGGATCGGCGCATAACAGCGCTGATCGGGCCTTCGGGGTGCGGCAAATCGACTTTTCTGCGTTGCCTCAACCGGATGAACGACACTATTCGGGGCACAAAGGTTGAGGGCCGCGTTGAATTCGGCGGCCAGGACATCTACTCCCCCGGCACCGATGTGGTTGAACTGCGCAGGCGGGTAGGAATGGTCTTCCAGCGCCCGAACCCCTTTCCTCAGTCCATTTTCGACAACATCGCATTCGGACCGCGTGTGCTTGGACTTCACGCGGATAACGGGGAGCTTTACGAAATAGTTGAACGAAGTCTTCGCAGCGCCGTGCTCTGGGATGAGGTCAAAGACATGTTGAAAGAAAATGCGCTGGGCCTGTCTCTTGGCCAGCAGCAAAGACTGTGCATCGCCCGAACTATCGCCGTAAAGCCCGAAGTCATCCTGATGGATGAGCCCTGCTCGGCCCTGGACCCGATTGCGACCCTCCAGATTGAAGAACTCATGCAGTCGCTGAAAAAAGATTACTCCATCGTCATTGTTACCCACAACATGCAGCAGGCTTCGCGCGCTTCCGATTACACGGGCTTGTTCTGGCTGGGCGAATTGGTCGAATTCAATGCAACCGAGACCATCTTCACCCGGCCGAGCCAGAAACTCACCGAAGACTACATCACCGGCAGGGCGGGATAAACCCGTAGAGCTTCCCTGTTTTTTTTAAATAGGTTTGCCATCGGGTCCATTAATCTCCGCTTTCCACTCTTTCTGGATGAGTTCCACAACACTGGAGGGCATCGGGATATAGCCCAATTCGTTTGCCAGCTTACCACCACTTTGATAGGCCCATGTGAAGAAATCCAGAACACGTTTGGCCGTTTCCCGGTCTTTCTGCGCCTTATGCATCAGGATGAATGTCGCGCCACTTATTGGCCAGGTGTCCTTGCCCGGTTGATCTGTAAGAACTATATAGAAATCCTTTGAGTTTGCCCAATCCGCATCCGCTGCCGCAGCCTGGAAGTTCTTCGCATCCGGCTTGACGAACTGCCCGTCTCTATTTTGCATCATGGTATAGGTCATATTGTTTTGGAGCACATATGCATATTCAACATACCCTATAGAGCCGGAAATGTTCTGAACGTAGGACGCCACTCCCTTATTGCCCTTCCCGCCCGCGCCTGCCGGCCAGGGCACGGAAACGCCGATTTCCACTGTCTGCTTCCATTCCGGGCTGACCTTGGACAGGTAATTGGAGAAGGTGAAGGTAGTGCCGGAACCGTCGGAGCGATGCACCACGCTAATATCTTTATCGGGAAGTTTGACGCCTTCATTGAGCTTGACTATTTCAGGGTTGTTCCACTTCGTAATTTTTCCCAGGTAGATATCGGCTAGCACCCTGCCACTCAATTTGATTTCACCCGGTTTGACACCTGCCAGATTGACAACGGGTATTACACCGCCAATGACCGTAGGAAACTGCACCAGACCGGCCTTTTCAAGCTCCTCAGGTTCCAGGGGCATGGTCGAAGCGCCGAAATCGACGGTCTTGGCCTTGAGCTGGCTTATGCCGCCTCCAGAACCGATGGATTGGTAATTCACTACGATACCCGTTTGATTTTTATAAGCTTCAGCCCATTTGGCGTACAGGGGATACGGGAAGGTCGCCCCCGCTCCGGTGATGTCGGCTGCAATCGCCGTTGCGGCAACTCCAAACCACAGCACCATACACATTGTCAAGGTTCTACCCAACGATCTCATAACATTTCTCCTCTTAC
>CAVWTD010000012.1:0-79434 GCA_963757915.1 uncultured delta proteobacterium
GCGGAGCGCAGCCCACCAATCCTTTTTGAGATCGAGGCACAGAGAAAAGGAATTCATCCGCAGATGACACAGATTTTCGCAGATTATTTTCATTTATGTTTCTATCTGTGTTTATCTGCGTGATCTGCGGATCATTCCTTGTTCCCTGTTCTCTCCTTGACCGGACTATGGCCCGCCGCTGTGGTGAACTGGTACAGGCCGCTAACCCCTAAAACCCGATCCGTGCCGTTCGGTCCATTCAACAATTCACCCGCTCGCCAATTTCCACGCTCTGCGGGATGGCCTTCTCCATGAAACCGTCGACATGATCCTGCATGGCCAGACCTGTAGTGTGGGCTAAGCGGAGCGCAGCCCACCAATCCTTTTTGAGATCGAGGCACAGAGAAAAGGAATTCATCCGCAGATGACACAGATTTTCGCAGATTATTTTCATTTATGTTTCTATCTGTGTTTATCTGCGTGATCTGCGGATCATTCCTTGTTCCCTGTTCTCTCCTTGACCGGACTATGGCCCGCCGCTGTGGTGAACCGGTGCTAGCCGCTAACCCCTAAAACCCGATCCGTGCCGTTCGGTCCATTTAACAATTCACCCGCTCGCCAATATCCACGCTCTGCGGTATGGCCCTCTCCATGAAACCGTCGACATGATCCTGCATGGCCAGAATAAGCGCTTCGAGGGTGCGCGGATTTATAGCTGATATGCCTATTCCCTTGTGTTTTTTCACTTTGCGCTCCACAAAGTCGGCAGGCGCCAGGTCAATTTTATTGAAAACCGTTATGGTCGGCTTTGTGTGTAGTTCCAGCTTTCCCAAGGTCCTTTCCACCGCGGCCATCTGCTCTTCAAACTGCTCGTTGCTTATATCGATTACATGAAGCAGCAGGTCGGCGTCCAGCAATTCTTCCAGGGTGGCCGAAAAAGCTTCCATCAGGTCTTTTGGCAAATCCCTTATGAATCCGACCGTGTCGGTTATTATGACCTCGAAGTCTCTTGGGAACCGAAGCCTGCGGCTGATCGGGTCCAGAGTGGCAAACAGCTTGGCTTCCGACCAAAACCGAGCTGTGGGTCAAAGAATTGAGCAGGGTGGATTTCCCTGCGTTCGTGTATCCCACAATTGAAATAGTGGGCATTTCTTTCCTGGTCCTCTTTGTCCGCCTTAGATTTCTTCTCTTTCGGAGACTGCGCAGGTCATCTTCCAGTTGGGCTATGCGGTTTTTGGTACGCCGCCGGTTTATTTCCAGGGTTGTCTCTCCCGGCCCCCTGGTCCCAATGCCTCCGGTCAGCCTGGACAGGGCGTCATCTTTTACCCCCAGTCTTGGGAGCAGGTACTTCAGTTGCGCCATCTCGACCTGAATCTTGCCTTCCCTGCTCTGTGCCCGTTGAGCAAAGATATCCAGGATGAGCTGGGTCCTGTCCACTACCCGCAACTCCGTCGTATCGGTTATCGCACGCACCTGCGAGGGATTTAGTTCCTGGTCGAATATGAGTAAATCCACCCCGCACTGAAGCGCTCTCAAGACAATTTCACTCAACTTGCCCTTGCCGATGAGGTACTTCGGATTTTTTTCGCGCTGTCTCTGCATAACGGTGTCGGCAGCGATAATTCCTCCCGTGCGGGCGAGTTCGACCAGTTCATCCATTGACCTTCTGGCGCTTTGCCTGTCGGAATCGGTTACGCTTACCAGGATAGCCCGGTCTTCTCCGTGGGCGCCGGCGGGAATGGCCAGCCGATTGCGTTCGAGTTCGTCTTCGATAGAATGGACAAGGGCCTGAAAATCGAGGTCAGGGTCATAACATGGCATAGGCGCCAGCACCTCCCAGCCTCTTAAACCCTCTTTGGTCCCGGGGAGTATGTGTGCAACTTCGAGCTGAGTGGCCCCGCCGTGCCGATCCACATAAACCGCCGCAACACAGTCGAGCCTCAGAAACACCAGGTCCATAAGGTCGTCCTGTGAAAGCGGTTCCGAGTTCAAATGAGTATGCACCAGGCGAAGCCCGCGAAGACGCCACCTCCCGCCTCGGCTCTTGGGAAGGTCAGGTATGTAGAGAGATCGGGGGCCTCCAACGAGCACCGTTTCGACGCCGCCGTCGCGGCCTATGAGCAATCCTATCTGACGTCCGGATTCAAACGAGATGTGTGCCAGGTCACGGGAAAGTTCGGCTGAAATCACCTGGTATGCGGGGACTTTTCGCCGGCCCAGGCCCTCCATGCGCCGGCGAACACCGGGCTTAAGCCCGGTTACACTTAATCCAATAATTCTCGTATGGTTGCTCCTTATTAAATCACCCGCTGATCGATAAGCCGCAACGCCTTTCCTTCGCTTCTCGGCAGGCTGTTGGGTTCGACCAGTTCCACCTTCGGGGTAACAATCAATTCGCTCTTCAAATCGTGGGCTATTTTTTTTCGAACGCGCTCCAACTCTCGCATGTCCTCAACGAATACCGATTCGGTCACCTCGACCCGAACGACCATATCGTCCACGTTATTCTCACGCTTGAGGACGATCACGTAATTATTGCCGACCTCGGGGATGTTCATTAAGACCTGCTCGACCTGCATGGGGAAAACATTTACTCCCTTTATGATAAACATGTCGTCCGTGCGGCCCTGAATGCGGTCGATGCGTTTGTGAACGCGGCCGCAGCCGCATTCGCCCGGCAATATCCGCGTGAGGTCCCTGGTCCTGTATCTCAATATGGGCATAGCCTCCCGTTTAAGAGTCGTCATTACGAGTTCGCCATATTGTCCATCGGGTAGGGGCTCCAGCGTATCCGGATCGATAATTTCTACGAGGTATGCATCCTCCCAGACATGCAGCCCATTTTGGTAAGGACACTCGAAGGCTACCCCGGGCCCGTTCATCTCCGAGAGACCATAACTATTATAAACTTTTATGCCATAAAAGTCCTCAAGCCGCCTGGCAACCTCCTGGGAATAAGGTTCGGCTCCGACAAAGGCAATCCTGAGTGAAAGCTCCTTTCGCGGATCGACCTTCATTTCTTTTACAACCCCCATGAGAAGGAGCAAAAAACTGGGGATGACATGGAGGACGTTGGTCGAAAAATCGCGCATTATTTGAATCTGGCGCTTGCTGTTGCCTGCACCCGAGGGAATAGTAAGCATGCCGAGGCGCTCAGCCCCGTACTGAAAACCCAGGCCGCCTGTAAAAAGGCCGTACCCGCTCAGGTTTTGAAAAGTATCCTCGGGGCGCGCTCCCGCCATGTACATGCAGCGGGCCATCAAATCAGCCCAGAGTTCGAGGTCCGCTTTCGTGTAAAAAACGGCTACGGCCTGGCCGGTTGTCCCGGAAGAGACATGCATTCTGAGGAGCCGCTCCTTGGGCTCGCACAAAAGCCCGTAAGGGTAGCTCTCTCGCAGGTCCTGCTTCACCGTAAAAGGAATGCGGCCAACGTCGTCCAGGCTGGACACCGACCCCGGATCGAAGCCGGTCTTCTTGAACTTTTCGCCGTATAACCTGGAGCGGCTTGCACGCGCCAGACTCGCTTTGAGAAGGCTGGTCTGAAGTTTCTCTATGCCGGCCCTGGTTAGAGTTTCGGCGGATTTGTCCCAGTATTCGGTCTTATCTGTCATGTTGTCGGTTTGAACCCTCTTCTAACCACGGATTAAATTCATCTTCAAGCTGGCTCATGCACTGATTGCCAGGTTTTCGAAACGCGTATAGGTGCTTATGTATGCGAGTTTAACAGTTTCACCCGAAGGGCCGTTTCTCTGCTTTCCGATTATGATTTCCGCAACCCCCGGTTCTTTGGAGCCATGCTTGGCGTATACTTCATCACGATAGATGAAAGCGATTACGTCCGCATCCTGCTCTATGGCTCCGCTTTCACGAAGGTCGCTCAGAAGGGGCCTTTTGTCAGCGCGCTCCTCAACTTTTCGGTTCAACTGAGCGATGGCGATCACAGGGATATCCAATTCTTTTGCCAACCCTTTGAGAGAGCGGGATATCTCCGATATTTCCTGCTCTCTGCGTTCCGCTGTCTCCCGGCCTCTCATAAGCTGCAAGTAATCCACGACTACAAGCCCAAGCCCCTGGTCTGCCATGATCCTGCGTGCCTTAGCCCTCAGCTCCAGGGGAGAAATTCCAGGGGTGTCGTCTATATATATCGGCACATCCATAAAAAGCCCGGCAGCCTGGAGGAGCTTGCCGCATTCCTGCCTGCTGAGGAAGCCCGAACGGATCTTGTGGGAATCCACCCTGGCCTCCGAGCATAAAAGCCGCATCGCAAGCTGCTCCTTGCTCATCTCCAGTGAAAAGAAGCCCACCGGAATTCCGCTGTCCTTCGCAGCATTTCTGGCGATGCATAAACCGAGGGCAGTTTTTCCCATGCTCGGCCTGGCGGCGATTATGATAAGATCGGACTTTTGAAACCCTGCGGTCAGCTTATCAAGATCCTTGTAGCCGCTCGGAACGCCCGTCACGGTCTCCCGATATTCCTGGTAGTGTTCGATCGTCTCTATGTTCTTTTTGATGACTTCTTTTAATGGAAAATATGAATTGCGAATTTTGCGTTCCGCGATCCTGAAAATGGCGGCTTCGGCGCTGTCCAGGACTTCTTCGGAGCTTTTTCCTCCTCCATAGGCAAACGATATGATTTCGTTTGCAGACTGGATAAGCCGGCGCATAACGGCTTTTTCGTTGATGATCTTTGCATACGCGGCAACATTGGACGAGGTAGGCATCGCATCCGTAAGGGCAGCGATATAGGATGCCCCGCCGACGCTTTCCAGCAGCTTGCGCTCCTCGAGCAGGTTCGTAACGGTCAGGATGTCAACCGGTTCGTTCCGTTCGAAAAGGTCCTGAATCGCCGTGAAGATTATACGGTGGGATTCTTTGTAGAACTCGTCGCCCTTCAAGACCTCGAGGGCTGATGGCAGGCCGAAGCTGTCCACCATGATTCCGCCCAGCAGCGATTGTTCAGCCTCGATCTGCTGTGGTGGAATTTTGCGGAGTTCCGCTGAGAGGTCCTCCATAAACTACTCTTCTTTTTCAATCACCACGCGAACAGTGGCGCTAATCTGAGCACCAACCCTGACAACAACGCTAAATTCTCCGAGTTGCTTGATCGGATGTTCGATAACTATATCCTTCCTCTGAGTCTCAAACCCTCGCTGTTCGAGCGCCTTGCCAATGTCGCCCGCGCTCACCGAACCATAGAGTTTATTTTCTTCGGAAACTTTGCGGCGCATGGTAATGGTGACCGAGTTGAGCTTTTCGGCATAAGAGAGCATCTCCTGGCGCAGTTTTTCACGTTTTTGCGCAAGAAGGCGTTTTTTATGTTCCAATTCTCGCACATTCTTGCCGGTGGCTTCCATCGCCAGTCCTTTGGGAAGAAGAAAATTGCGGGCATACCCCGGCGCCACATTCACCATGTCACCAATTTGCCCTATGGATTCCACAGTTTCGGTTAATATCACTTTCATTCTGAGACTCCTGTGAGATGAGCCGGCAGGCTCATCCAGAATACATCATAATCGACTATGGAAGCAAGTCGATTGCCCGGCCTCTTGAGTATGGCCTCAGGCCGGTTTTTTCCCCAGCTTTCGAAAATCGAACCAGACGTCAAAAAGCCCTAAGACTGCGGTGGCAATCGATAGGAACTGCTGCAAAATCAACACCGCATAGACGAACCCCTTCACGTAACGGGGCAATTTCCACTTTTCAAAATAGAAGGCCACGATTGCAACACCCTGAAGAAAATAGATAGTCCCCGTAACGATAAGTAAATTTATCCCGGCCAGTTTCAAGTCGCCCGTAGGCAAAAGCAGTATCAGGCCGCCTGCAATGACGAACCAGACGATAAATTCCGGGGCCTTCCACAGGGTCAATTGCTCACTGACGCAGGACTCGATGGCGGCAGCCCGGCAATACCTGCGCGAAACGAGCAAATTGAGCCAGGAGATTGCGATAGTGCAGGCCATAAGCACCCCTGGTATTATTCTCACTATCAGCGGAACGGTCTCAAGGAGTTTGCTCTCCAGCTCTTGGGTCTCCGGTGAAGAATTCCCCAACTGTTTAAGGGTAGCCGATATTGCGCCTCGAAGGTCCTGCTCGATCAGCCGAACCATCTGGCCCTTTGTCTCGGTGAATGCCAGGATCACAAACAGCCCGGCCACCCCGATTACTAACAGACTGGAAAGCCCGACTATCTTCTCGCTGGACCACTGGCGTCTGAAACCGTATCCCATGACAGCGCCCATGCCTATCAAGGCCAGCAGGTACGCAATGCTGTCAGACAGGTTCAGCAGGCAAAGAATCAGCGAACCAATGACTGCTGAGCAGCCAGGTACGAGCCAGGCATTCGGAAACCCCCATCGGATAACCGCAAGCACTGTCGGTGCAGGAGTCAGTATGCAGGGGAAAAACCCGACGAAAGGTACGAAGGTGATCGAGAGAAAAAGACCAACCGTCAGTACGATCAGAAACAAGAACTCTTTTCCTGCAGAACCTGGCCGCAAGACCGGCAAATCTCCCTGGGGCGCATTCATTTATTTCAGGGGCTCACCCTGCTAAAGCATGTGTATCGCCGTATATGGCAGAAGTGCAATCTGGCGCGCCCTCTTTATGGCAAGCGTGAGTTCGCGCTGATGTTTTGCGCAGTTGCCTGATATTCTCCTAGGAACTATCTTACCACGCTCTGTCACAAAGTAGCGGAGCGTTTTCGAGTCTTTGTAATCAATGTGCAGGTCCGAATCCACGCAGAAACGGCAGATTTTACGCCGTGCAAATGTGCGCCTCTTACGCCTGACGGTCATCATATTTGCGCTCTCTTTCCATATCTTTAATATTTTCGGATACTTTAGTCTTTCTCTTCTTCCATGAGACCTTCAACTTCGAAATCCTCGGGCATCTCCTCTTCTTCTTCCCCACCCAGAGGGATCTCAGAGGATTCTTCATCCTCGATGAAGGGGACAATGGCCGCCTGTGCTCTGCGCTCCCTTTCTTTTTCAGGGTCGAAGCGCTCTTCGAGCATAACGGTGATGAACTTGAGGATGCGTTCGTCGATTCGCAGATTTCGTTCCAGTTCGGCCACAAGCTGGGGTCCGCCGGAGTATTCCATCAGCACGTAGAGTCCGCGCGTGCGCTTCCGAATCGCATAGGCCAGCTTTCTTTTACCCCATGGAACATAGGTGAGCACCTCTCCTCCATTCGAGGTAATGATAGACTGGACTTTGTTGTCAAGAGCCGAGTTTGTTTCGTCAGGCAGGTCCGGGTCGATAATGAAAAAAGTCTCGTACTTACGCATTGGATCTCCTCTCGGGTTAAATAGCTCCCTCACGCTGGAAGGAGCAAGGAGTTTGAGTAAACGGAACTAATTTACTTAGCATCTTTTTTCCAACTGGTCAAGAAGAGGCTTTGGGCACAGGAGAGGTTTTGGGCGCCGGCTGGTGCAGCGTCAACTAAGTTCCGATAGGTAAGGCGCCCCGCGAACGCCCAACGCGACTAGTAGACCCTGCCTAGCGGGCGCCTTCCGCGCTTCGCGAAGCACCTTCCGCCTAAAGGCGGTAAATTGAATGACCAGATTATCGCTGAGGGGTGCCTGCAATCGATATGGCATTTTCTTGCTCAGTGTTGTTCATAAGTCTGTTTTACGAGGATCTTCAGCCTGTCATTCCGGCGAAGGCCGGAATCCAGTGTCTTTTCAATTGGTTAAAATCACTGGACCCCGGCTTCCGCCGGGGTGACGATTCCTTGCAACATGTCATAACTTTGTTGACAACGTACTGGTGACTAAAATATCACTTCGTTACACCGTTTTTCGAATTCCAGGCTATTGCATATTGGCTTCGCGTATTGTCTCCACCGGCTTTTACATCTCTCAACGCCCGTTCGGCGTCAAACCAGCTCGTTTGCGAAAAAAGTAATGAAGTTTCGGAAAAGGCTTCAAAGAATCCGCTTTGTGCGTAAATTTTGAGCCTCTTGCAAAACTCAACAAAACCACCACCCCGGTGACATCCGGGGTCCAGAAGATCTTGAAAAAGGATTCCGGCTTTCGCCGGAATGACGTTGAAGAACTTTTGCAAGAGGCTCTTTTGTTTCCCAATTCCTTTACAGTCATTAAATATACCATTAATTCGGGCATTTTTGAGCAACTAGAGATATATAATAGCGTGGATGTCCGGACTGACTCCATAGACCAGGGATTTGTCCTCTTAACACATACAGGAGGCTTTTCATGAAAATCGGATGCCCGAAAGAGATCAAGAGCCAGGAGTTCCGAGTGGGACTTATCCCCGCTGCTGTTAAGGCGTACGTCGATGGCGGGCATCAGGTATGCGTCGAAAAAGGCGCCGGCATCGGGTCGGGAATACCGGACCGGCAATATGAGAAGGCGGGAGCACGCATTTGCACGACCGCTCGGCAGGTTTGGGATTCCTCGGAGATGATCGTCAAAGTCAAAGAGCCTCTTGCCGCAGAATATGATTTCATGCAGCCCGGGCAGCTTATCTATACTTATTTCCACTTCGCGGCCGATGAGAAGCTCACCCGGGCTTGTCTGGAAAAAAAGATAGTGGCCCTTGCCTATGAGACGGTGCAAAAACCTGACGGCTCGTTGCCTCTGCTCAAACCGATGAGCGAAGTCGCCGGAAGAATGGCCCCCCTTATGGGAGCCTTCTACATCGGCAAGATGTATGGAGGCCGGGGGCTGTTGCCGACCGGGGTTCCTGGAGTTGCGCCAGCCTGCGTGCTGATAATCGGGGGCGGCACAGTTGGAAGCAACGCAGCCAAAGTTGCTGCAGGACTTGGCGCAAGGGTGACACTGCTCGACATAAACCTCGATACCCTCGAGCATCTGGGCAATGTCATGCCGTCAAACGTTTCTCCAATTTACGCGGACGCCTACACGCTCGACAGGGGCCTCAGGGACGCGGACATCGTGATCGGGGCCGTTCTGGTAACCGGCGCGAAAGCCCCTAAAATAATAAAGCGCGAGCACTTGGGTAAAATGAAGCCGGGATCGGTTATCGTCGACGTCGCGATAGACCAGGGAGGCTGCGCGGAAACCTCCCGGCCGACAACCCACAGCGATCCTATATATACGGTGGACGGCGTAATTCACTATTGTGTCGCGAACATGCCGGGCGCTTACGCCCGGACCTCGACTTTTGCCCTCAATAACCGTACGGGAAAATACGGCCTCCGGGTGGCTGACCAGGGACTGGAAACCGCCTGCCTGAAGGAATCGGCGTTAATGAACGGACTGAATATGTACAAAGGCTATATTACCTTCAAGCCGGTGGCGGAGGCGTTCGGCCTGGAACAATTTTATAAACCTGCTTCGGAAGCCCTTGGCCGCTCTGCTCAAAAAGATGAACGATAAACTTCCAATCCTGCACTTCTGGGCCGACGCGGGGGACGCCGAGAGACTCATTCGCGGACTTGCCGAGGCAGGGGTCAGTTTCGAGGCGAAACTCGTGAAGACAATCGAGGAATATGTATCGGCCCTCGTTAAGGCAAGATTCGCTCTTATTATAGCCGATGATCGGGCCGTGACCGAAGGGCCGGCTGCTGAGGACCTTTCTCTTTTTCAAATCGCCGAGCAGATTTCACCAGGGACCCCGTTTGTGCTCATTTATGACCCAATGGGCCCTGCGCCTGAAACCGGGGATAAAGCAGTAAATTTCCGGACTTTATCGCGACAGGACCTGCACCTGCTTCATAGCGTCATTCACCTCGCAATCAAATCCTGATAGACAGGAAATCCTGATCGGAAGCCCCGGATCGAGTCCGGGGCAGGCTCTAGTGACCTGAGTTAGAGATCCACTACATAAGTCCCGAGTACTTAGGACGTCATTCCAGCGAAGGCCGGAATCCAGTATTTTTAATAAATTTCAGTCACTTCTGGACCCCGGCCCCCGGATTAGACACTTCCGGGGCAGGCTTCGCCGGGGTGACGAAGGCGTTGGGTCAATTCCCAGGCTTGAATTATGTTATGAACTTTAGACTCAGGACACTTGCGGGGCGTCGAATTCTGGTCCGGCGTTTCGATGGTTCAAGCGGCTTCACTGCAACGCCGCGCGCCAGACCGATTTAGGACCGATTTAGGACTTGCCCCGCATTTGCGATTACTATATTGTCGTATTGGAAAATGCGCACTTAGGGCTTGTCCGTAAATAAGCCTCTTAGGGATTGCACTGGATTTTGAGACTGATTTGGTCGCGAAGATTGAGCAAAACCCCAGGCGTAGTTGTGCTACGTCGAGGATTTTGCGATTGAGGAGCGGCCAAAGCCAGCCAAAAGCCGGATGCGAGCCCAAAGGTTTTATTTACGGACAAGCCCTTAATTCCCGGTTCCGTGGAGGGGTATTTTTCAGTTTGGACGCAAAATCATCGCGGTTCCTTTTCTCCTGATATGAGGGGGAGAACCCGGGAATGTTTATGTCCGACCGTATAAGCCGGATAAATGCCACAATCGACAGCCACATCCACGTCTGGTCCTCTATTCCATCTTTCGCCCCGCTTGCCCGGATTCTCCAAAATGACCGGGAGATACTCGTAGAAAAGCTTCTGACCATGACCCCTCGAGGGGTTCCAAAAGGCCGGGACGGAAGCGATGCGGTGCGCCTGTTCCTGCTCGGCTACGCGCTCGAGCGTATCACCGGCCGAATCACTTCGGAGCATTTCACGATTTTCCGGGATGTGGAAACCGTCCAGGTTATTCTGGAAGACTCATTTGGGGTGATATCTGAGGCCGACTATGACGAAGTTCTCATCCCTCATCAAAATGAGGCGTTAAAAATCATTATACGATGCCTCTTTCGCAGGGTAAAACCTGCGGACGAAAAGGACGTGTTATGTTTTCTCCACCTTTTCTCCCGTGAAAAGGCAAAAGTGCCGGCGGACCAGGACAGGACGATGCGTCTGCGGTCAATGATCTGGTTCGTTTACCTGGCGATCGAAATTGTAAAATACGAGCCGCTCGTCTGTCTGAAAGGTTTTGAATACTTCCGGAACAAATTCAGAGATTTGCTTGATCGTACGATCGAGGGGACCGTCATAAACGAAGACTCCAGACTCCCCGGCTACGAAGGGGGAAAATGGGAGAGCACTCTTTTTGGCTGGCTCCAGGGCGAAGACCGAAGGCAATTCGTTGAAAAACTCAAACGCCAGTTCAACATGGAGAACAGGATTGAGCATGCCAACAGGTGCCTTCTTGCCGAGCACAGGAAATGTGTACTGGAGCAGGTGCTGGCCTTTTTTTGCCAATAGCGCCGGTGCAGCCTGAAATACAAAACCTTGCAATCCTGCGGCTTGCGGGCATAGCAAGCGTTTTGCCTGTTTACAGGTTCAGTGTAATTCGAATCGTTTTTGGGGCCCGGTGCATTGACAGGTAATTTCCCCTGGGATAAAACCGAGTTCAAAATCGTCGTCGATTCGGAAACTCCAGGGTCCGCACCGGAGGAATTACGCTGATGTTTCTAAACTTCAGCCCTTTCGATTTGAGGCCGGGCGCCGATGAATACGCTTTTTCGGAGAGCAAAGTGAATCCCGACGCACTGTTCGAGAGGTTTCCAGACCTTCTTTTTTCGAGCTTCAGAAACCAGATGCTCCTGGGCAAAGTCCCGGCGGAGACGGTGCAGCGAGTTCTCGAACCGCTCCTGTCCAATTTCTACGAACTTATGCTCCAGCTCCCGGCACACCTGCAGTCCGACTTTGAGAACGTTCTAAGGATTTATCCGGACGTTGCCGAGCGCTTCAGGGTGAGGATCAAACCGCCTATTTTAGAGTCTTTGCGGTGTTTCGCCCAATACCGGCTCAGACTTCGTTCCCATGATACTCCGAACAACCTGGAATTCGATATTGCGGCGGAACCTCAGCTGAAACTTGAAGGCCCCAAAATGTCATTCGTAAAAGAGGGTCAGGGATTTTTCACGACTGATAAGGGCAGCCCTGTTTACCTCGAATTTTTTTACTCCGAAGGGGACGATTGCGCTTCATTTGAGTATAAACCACCCAAATTCGAAGTAGAAATTCACGTCTGCGGAATTTACACCGCAACTCTCAGCCCACGCAGACCTAAGCAGAAGATCCCGGTAGATAACCTTTTTGAAATTCTTATCCGTTGCGTCCGGGGGGCGGATATCAAAGTCATGGAACAAGCCGTGAATTGAGATTGGCCGGCTGCATTAATTCCGCGTATGATAGACTTATATAATTCGGGATAATGTTTTTTTCGCTTGTGTCGCCTTCTATGGAAAGATTTAGAGGAGACGCTGCATGTCCCTGACAGGCAGGTGGATAGATTGGATCTACAGGGTGGCGACGGGGGACTGGAAAACAAGGCTTGTCCTTGCTCCAATCGGTGGCACGATCTTTTTTTGCTTTATCGTCTCATTAGTTTTCCTTTCCTTTGCCATCGACCGGTCTCTGGGCTTCCCGGAAGTTTTTCACTCGTGGGGTCCGGTTGCCGGTATTTGTCTCATCATGCTGGGATTATTCCTCACGCTCTTCTCGATTTCATATTTCATACGGGTGCGAGGCACACCGGTTCCATTTTGCCCTCCTCCGAAACTCGTAACGGCAGGCCCATACAGGTTCGTTCGTAATCCAATGCTCACCGGTATTTTCATGCAACTCTTCGGCCTTGGAATTGCCTTGGGATCTATATCGCTCGTATTTGTCTTTACGCCTGTTTTCATCATCGCTCATGTGTGGGAACTGAAAAAGGTTGAAGAACCCGAATTGATTAAGCGGCTCGGACAGGATTATTCGGAATACAGAAAGCGCGTGCCTATGTTTTTCCCTTTTTCCATGAAGAAATAAAATGTATTGAAGGCATCGACGCCTGTAGCTTGAACCGGCGTATTGTAGAGTGCGTCCTGAAATTGCAAAAACCCATCTCATTGACATCTAACTTGCATGTTCGATTGGTAAATAGTATAGTTTTGCTAGCTTTGGGGTTGTTTAAGAAGTTTTTGCCTCAGAATCCGACGCGAAAATGTGGTTTGGATGCAGCACACAAATTGATACATTATTCCGGCCCAATCGGCAACACTGCAGTGCCACTTCCGAAAAAATGCTTATCTCTTTCGAGAGAAGGAAGATATTGTGAACCTTGTAAAAAATCGTGTATGCCCAGTTGAAATGGCAAGAGGTCTTGATAATAGAATCCGAAGATGGTTACAAGACCCTCACAAAATACTGGCGCCCTACATTCAAGAAAGCATGACAGTGCTGGACCTGGGTTGCGGTCCAGGTTTTTTCTCGATTGATATGGCTAGAATGGTAGGAAAGGCCGGTCGAGTCATCGCAGTCGATCTGCAAGATGGAATGCTTAACAAACTAAGAGACAAGATTCGTGGTACAGAATTTGAGGAACGTATCATTCTACATAAATGCGAAAAGAATAGATTAGGCGTGTCAAAGAAAGTCGATTTTGTTCTAGCGTTCTACATGGTTCATGAAGTCACCAATAAACAACTGCTTTTTGATGAAATAGTATCAATAATAAATCCGAATGGGAAAGTCTTCATAGTAGAACCAGCATTCCATGTTTCAAAGAAATCATTTGAAAAGACTGTCAAGAAAGCTCAAACCGCTGGGTTCGTACCTGTTGAAAGGCCGAAAATGTTTCTTAGTAAAACGGTTATTTTGCAAGTAGCCTAACAATCTTGACTGTGGAGTCTCGTTCCAGACAAAGTGAAAGAGATGCAAGACGCTTAGAAAAAGGTTCGCGCAGAACGCACAGACATTAAGAGTGGCGCGTTTGAAGGCAAGCCAAGTGTTAAGCGCATCAGAAAGTAAAGTGTAAATGGTGTCAAGGTTTCGCTCTCAGTCCTCAGCACTCAGTCCTGATAGCGAAGTGCGAGCGCGTAGCGGGGAGGCCGACCGCAAAATAGGTCTATCGCGCATGATGGGCGGGAGCGGGAGGCCTCGAAAGTATGCGAAAAGATCACTCGATTCATTGCCGGCTGGCCTCGGTTTTTGGGCTCGGCAAAACGCCGGTGGCTCCCGGCACAGTGGCGACGCTGATTGCCGGGATTCCCTTTTTTCTCGTTGCCGGGCGCTTTCCCTGGCAAATTCAGTTGATTTTTGCCGGCGCCGTATTCTGGATCGGATGGATTGTTTCCGGGAAGACGGAACGCGAACTGGGCAGGACAGACCCTCGAGAAGTCGTAATCGACGAACTGTGCGGGTATCTGGTTGCCATGGCGGGCCACGCGGTAAGCTTTCCGTCAATTCTGACCGGTTTTTTACTCTTCCGCCTGTTTGATATCTGGAAGCCGTGGCCGATCCGCTCGGTTGAAACCAAACTGACCGGCGGGGCCGCTATAATGCTCGATGATGTCCTGGCGGGAATTTATGCAAATGTTCTGGGGCTTATTGTTTTGAAGCTCTTGAGTTTATGAAATTAGTTCGTGACCCGATCTGCGGCGTTTAAAAAAAGAGCGAATTAAGTTATAAATAGTAGAAGTTTTGTTTGCTCGGGGAAAAACGGATGGACCAAAAAGTTATAGACTTCTGGCGGCGGCACTCCGTCAATTTCCTTTCAATGGCGTTTGAAACCGGCAGGTGCGAAAGGATTCAGCATCCCGACGGATATGGAAAGAGCAGCCGTGAGTGCGGCGATAGCCTGGAAATATACCTGATGTCGCGCAACGGCCGGATAGGTTCGGCATCTTTTTACACGGAGGGCTGCGTATACACGGTCGCCTGTGCCAATACCTTAGTCCGCATGATCGAGGGCAAACCAATTGAGGCGGCCTGGGCTATTTCACCCCGGCAAATTGCCGACTTCCTCGAGACCTTGCCAAAGGCGGAAATACATTGCGCTGAGCTGGCCGTCCAGGCGCTGCACGCCGCTCTTCTTGACCTCAGGGAAACCGAGCGTCAGCCCTGGACCAAGTTTTACAGAAAACTATAGGAACTTGTAGACAAGAATGCTCATTCCATCCCGTACCGAATGCATGAAGTTGCTCGGGCAATTCGATATGCCTCAACATATACGCAGGCACAGCCTTCTCGTTGCCGAAGTGGCGCTCCTTCTTGCAGCCCGGTTGAACCAAAACAGCTCCAGACTCGATCTGAGGCTCATAGAAGCCGGGGCCCTTCTGCACGATATAGGAAAAATGTCCAGCCTCAAGACGGGTGAGGACCATGCTGTCCTGGGAGCTCAAATGATCGAGGGGATCGTTGCGCCGGCCGTTGCCCGTATTGTAGAGGAACACATATCTCTCGACTCTTCGCAAGCTGCCGGTCCCGTTACGGAATCGCTGATCGTCTACTACTCCGACAAAAGAGTGAGACACGACCAGGTCGTCCTGATCGAGGATCGCTATCACGACCTGATCGAGCGCTATGCAAAATCGCCCTTGCACGTTCAATTCCTGCGTCATAAACTCGACCTCTGCTTTGCGCTTGAACGGACAATTTTTTCTCACCTTACCATAGCGCCTCAAGGCTCGGAAATTATGGGGATCACAATTGACCGCATCAAAGGAGCGTGACCCGACATCATGGAAACGAAAAAGCTGACACTGGCCTTGCTGGCGGGAGGGAAATCGGCTGAACGCGAGGTTTCCCTGAAAAGCGGTGAACAGGTTTTTCATGCGCTCGATAAATCGCGCTACGACGTTGTGAGGTACGATCCCGCAACTGACCTGCCGTTGCTGGCAAGTGAGGCCAAAGCGGTAGACGTTGCTCTCATCATTCTCCACGGGCGAATGGGCGAAGATGGGACCATCCAGGGATTGCTCGATTCTTTGGAAATACCCTATCAGGGCAGCGGCGTGCTCGGGAGCGCCATTGCCATGAACAAGATCCTGAGTAAGCAGCTCTATGTTCTGGCAGGACTGCCCACCTCCCCGTACATGGTGGCGGACAGGTCAAACCCGCCTAAAGCCTCGGCCGTTATTGACAAACTGGGGCTGCCGGTTGTCATCAAGCCGGAACACGAGGGGTCCAGCATAGGTTTGACAATCGTAAGAGAGAAAAAAGACCTCCGGAGCGCGTTCGCAAAAGCATGGAACTTCGACAGGCGTTGTGTGGTTGAAAAATACATAAGCGGAATTGAACTCACCGCCGGAGTGTTGGGAAACGATGATCTGATGGCTCTTCCTCTGATTGAAATCTGTCCGGATGAAAGGTACGAATTCTTCGACTACGAGGCCAAATACACGCCCGGGGCCACAAACGAGATTTGCCCCGCCCGGATTACCCCGGAACTGACCGAAAAAGCGCAGCAATACGCCAAGCGCGCCCACAACGCCCTGCACTGCAGAGGCTACAGCCGGACCGACATGATCCTTTCCGGGGAAGATCTCTACATACTGGAGACAAACACCATTCCTGGAATGACCGCCACCAGCCTTTTCCCGCAGGCGGCAGCAAAAGCAGGCATAGAATTTTCCCAGCTTTTGGACAGGTTGATCGGGCTTGCGATGGAAAAACACTAAGAGTTTTTAGTTTTCAGTTTTTAGTTTTTAGTGGAGCCGTTCACAAATTCATCGATATTTGAGTACAATGAGCCGCCACACTCCGTCATTCCAGCAGTGCTTTTGAGCCGGAATCCAGAGAGTTTTTGAAATATCGAGTAACTCAAGAAACGCAACACTGGCAGGGTGATGAAAAAGGATTGGAATCCCCACATCAGGGCGAAAAACCCTATGGACGTTACCCCGGCGAAAGCCGGGGTCCAGTGTCTTTTGCTTTAAAATCGCTTAGTTGGGAAAAAGCCTGGATTCCGGCTTCCGCCGGAATGACGAAATCATTGGTAGCTTTCAGGCATTTCTCCCACCACTGAACCCTTTTTCATCACCCTGCTGGTCTTTAGTTCTTAGTTCACTCGCGAATTGCATCTGTGGCGCAGGAAGCGGGCCGCAACTTTGCCGGAGCCTGATTAAAGAATTGACACGCCGCGAGGGAGCTGCGTAAGCGGTCGGGGAACCCCACCTTGTAAGCCGGTTTGATGTCTGCCATGATCTTCTGAAACAAAATGGGAGATCAGGCATGAAAAAAGATCGGGGCACGTCCGGCAGAAAGCGATTCTGGGAAGGTCACCTCACTCAATACAATGCAACCGGCCTTAGCCAGGTGGAGTACTGCCGGTTAAATAAAATCAGTATAAAAAGCTTTCAATACTGGAAAAGAAAATCTAAATCCGCCAGTTTGCCGGCGCTTATCGAAGTGCCGTTGAAAAAATCTTTGCCAACTCCCCTGTTGGCTTCTTACCCGCCGCTTTGTCTTGTCATTGGCCATCGGTACCGCATCGAGATCGGCAAAGGATTTGATTCGGAAGACCTCGAGCGCCTGATCCGCACGCTGGGGCGGATATGATATATCTTCCGGCCAACGTGCGGGTGTTCCTGGCCCCGGGCGGTACGGACATGCGAAAGGCGATCAACAGCCTGTCGATCCTGGTGGAAGGCGCCCTGCGCCTTGACCCGTTTTCCGGCCACCTTTTCGCATTCTGTAATCAGGCACGGACCATCCTCAAGGTTTTGTACTGGGATCGAAACGGCTTTTGCCTTTGGCAAAAAAGACTGGAGAAGCACCGGTTCAAATGGCCGCAGAGCAGGGATGAGGTAATGGAGATCGGGACAAGGGAATTGAGCTTTATTCTGGAGGGATTGGATATCCAGACCGTAAAACCTTTAAAAGAGCTAAAGTATAAGAGCATGATTTAAGAAAATATGTCACAATAAAGTAAAATATTGTTAGCAAATCTGGTGATTTTCTGCTATTAAGGCTTTTCATGGCTGTGAACACTCATACACTACCTGAAACGGCTGAAGAACTCGATGCGATCATCAAAGGTGCTATCACGCCCTACGAGTCGCAAATCGAATCTTACGAATCGGAAATAGAGTATTTAAAGCAGCGCATTAATGTTCTGGAAAAGATTATTTTTGCTCCAAGCAGTGAAAAACGCCGTCCCGATGAAGGAGAAGGCGGGGTCCAACTCCATATATTCAACGAAGCCGAGGCCCTGGAAGAAAAAAAGCAACAAGCTCCCCTTACCGTTGCGGAGCATACGCGCAGCAAGCCCGGGCGCAAGCCTCTTCCCCCCGATCTGCCCCGGATAGATGTCATTCATGATATAGATGAATCGGAAAAGGTTTGCGCATGCGGGGCCGAGCTTTCCAGAATCGGCGAAGACGTCTGCGAAAAGCTCGATATCATACCGGCAAAGATTCAGGTAATCCGGCACATCCGGCCCAAGTATGCGTGTAAAAGCTGCGAAGGCGTGGAATCGGATGGGCCGACGGTACTGATTGCACCGCCTCCTGCGCAGATGATCCCCAAGGGGATGGCAAGTGCCGGCCTTCTTGCCCATGTGGCGGTCTCAAAGTATGGCGATGGGCTTCCGCTCTACCGGCAGGAGAAGATGTTTGCGCGTTGTGGAATAGATATCAGCCGGTCCACGATGGCCGGCTGGATGGTGATGAGTGCGCAGGGCTGCAAACCGGTAATGGATTTACTCTACAGGGCGCTCCATGCGGGCCCTCTCATAAACGTAGATGAAACGCCGGTTCAGGTTTTAAATGAACCGGGACGGGCAAACACGACAAAATCCTATATGTGGGTTTTCCGGGGAGGACTTCCGGAAAAACCGGTGCTTATCTACCGGTATTCGCCGACAAGATCCGGTGAAGTTGCACGGGAGGTCTTGCAGGGCTATCGGGGGTATTGCCAAACCGACGCCTTTTCTGGATATGACGGCCTGGAGCAAGCTATAGAGGGAATAGAGCTTGTAGGTTGTTTTGCCCACGCCAGGCGCAATTTTGTTAAGGTGATCGATGCCAGGGGCAAGGGAGGCAAGGGGAAGACCGGCAGCGCCGAGGTTGCCCTGGACTATATTGGACAACTCTACAAGATTGAGAGAGCTGCTCGGGCAGCCGAGTTCTCACCCGCCAAGATTCAACGGTTCCGAATCGAAAGGGCCGAACCCCTTCTGGCAGAGTTCAAAGCCTGGTTGGAAAAGCGTAAAGATCAAACGCCGCCGAAGGGTCTTTTGGGACAGGCGATAAACTACGTCCTCTCGCGCTGGTCCAGACTGATTCGCTACCTTGAAAACGGGCATATCACTCCGGACAATAATGCCGCGGAGAATGCAATCCGCCCCTTTGCGGTGGGACGGAAGAACTGGCTGTTCGCAGGCAGCCCGAGCGGGGCCGATGCCGCCGCCACGCTCTACAGCCTCATCGAGACTGCAAAGGCATGCAAGCTCAATCCCTACCAATACCTGCGGCTCCTTTTTGAGAGGATTCCCTACGCCTCCACCGAAGCCGATTATACGGCGCTTCTTCCACCAAACATTGCCGATCTACCTTCATTGTCATAGCGCACTATTCATTTATCAAAGAATCGGGCATGCAGTACTATGCGGCGGCGCATGATGCCAAAGTCTCATAACGCTGGGAAGATGTAGTTGGCCGGACGCTTACAAAGTGTAGGTGCGACCCCTTTCCGCGTATGAGAGGGAGCTTGGGGTGTGAAGAGTGTAGGTTTGACCCTCGTTTTTTATATGGCAAAGTATGCTATGATGGATAAAACCCTCGGCTCACAGGGCGGATATGTCACAGTTAAGGAGGTTTCTTATGCTGGAGTTTGACCGCATTACCTTTGATCCAAATGTCATGGGTGGCAAGGCCTGCGTTCGGGGCATGCGCGTCACTGTTTCCCTCGTCTTGAATCTGATCGCCAATGGTATGAGCGTCGAAGAGATAATTGGCGCATACCCCTATCTGGAGCAGGAGGATATCCGGCAGGCACTTCAATATGCGGCATGGCTGGCCGAAGAGACTGTCCATCCGCTTGAGTTGGCCTCAGCATGAAATTCCTGGCAGACATGGGCATCTCCCCAAAGATAGTGGACTTCCTTCAGCAACTTGGGCATCGAGCGGTTCACCTTCAGCAAGATGGCCTCCATCAGCTGAAGGACTGGCAGATATTGGAAAAAGCCTGTAAAGAAGGGTGTATACTTTTGACGCATGACCTTGACTTTGGCGATCTTCTTGCAGCCAGCGGGGCTGATTTACCAAGTGTTGTAATTTTTCGTCTACGGAACATGCGTCCCGAACATGTAAATCGCCATCTCCTCAAGATCATCTCCCAATATCCGGAAAACCTTGAAAATGGCGCCATCATAACGGTCACGGAGGGGCGCATACGAATGCGACACCTGCCACTTGAGCCCATAAATGTTGGAAAAGCCGATACCTAATATAAAGAGGAATCTGGGTGTATGAGGCACTCAAAAGGGATCGCGATGACTGACTCAAATTACGTCACAATGATCTAATATCATGGCTTATATGAGGCTTAGCAGCGTATTTTTAGGGTCAAAGGCGATCATCTAACGCAAGCCGGAGTTGCTTTTGCCATGGCCAGAGCCAAACGACACTTCCTGCCCGGATACGCCTGGCACATTACCCATCGGTGCCATAAGAAAGAATTTCTGCTCAAATTTGCCAGAGACCGCAGGTCCTGGATGGGCTGGCTCTCTTAAATAAGCAAAGAAGCGCTACGGGCTGCGCATCCTCAACTATGTTGCTACTTCAAATCACGTCCATTTGCTGGTGTTGGACGGCCGGAAACGAGAGACCATTCCACGGTCCATGCAACTAATTGCGGGTCGGACCGCGCAGGAATTCAACCAAAGAAAGAAGAGGAAGGGCGCCTTCTGGGAGGATCGATACCACGCGACCGCCGTTGAAACGAACCACCATCTTATAAGCTGTCTGACATACATGGATTTGAACGTAAGCGGTCGGGGAACCCCACCTTGTAAGCCGGTTTGATGTCTGCCATGATCTTCTGAAACAAAATGGGAGATCAGGCATGAAAAAAGATCGGGGCACGTCCGGCAGAAAGCGATTCTGGGAAGGTCACCTCACTCAATACAATGCAACCGGCCTTAGCCAGGTGGAGTACTGCCGGTTAAATAAAATCAGTATAAAAAGCTTTCAATACTGGAAAAGAAAATCTAAATCCGCCAGTTTGCCGGCGCTTATCGAAGTGCCGTTGAAAAAATCTTTGCCAACTCCCCTGTTGGCTTCTTACCCGCCGCTTTGTCTTGTCATTGGCCATCGGTACCGCATCGAGATCGGCAAAGGATTTGATTCGGAAGACCTCGAGCGCCTGATCCGCACGCTGGGGCGGATATGATATATCTTCCGGCCAACGTGCGGGTGTTCCTGGCCCCGGGCGGTACGGACATGCGAAAGGCGATCAACAGCCTGTCGATCCTGGTGGAAGGCGCCCTGCGCCTTGACCCGTTTTCCGGCCACCTTTTCGCATTCTGTAATCAGGCACGGACCATCCTCAAGGTTTTGTACTGGGATCGAAACGGCTTTTGCCTTTGGCAAAAAAGACTGGAGAAGCACCGGTTCAAATGGCCGCAGAGCAGGGATGAGGTAATGGAGATCGGGACAAGGGAATTGAGCTTTATTCTGGAGGGATTGGATATCCAGACCGTAAAACCTTTAAAAGAGCTAAAGTATAAGAGCATGATTTAAGAAAATATGTCACAATAAAGTAAAATATTGTTAGCAAATCTGGTGATTTTCTGCTATTAAGGCTTTTCATGGCTGTGAACACTCATACACTACCTGAAACGGCTGAAGAACTCGATGCGATCATCAAAGGTGCTATCACGCCCTACGAGTCGCAAATCGAATCTTACGAATCGGAAATAGAGTATTTAAAGCAGCGCATTAATGTTCTGGAAAAGATTATTTTTGCTCCAAGCAGTGAAAAACGCCGTCCCGATGAAGGAGAAGGCGGGGTCCAACTCCATATATTCAACGAAGCCGAGGCCCTGGAAGAAAAAAAGCAACAAGCTCCCCTTACCGTTGCGGAGCATACGCGCAGCAAGCCCGGGCGCAAGCCTCTTCCCCCCGATCTGCCCCGGATAGATGTCATTCATGATATAGATGAATCGGAAAAGGTTTGCGCATGCGGGGCCGAGCTTTCCAGAATCGGCGAAGACGTTTGCGAAAAGCTCGATATCATACCGGCAAAGATTCAGGTAATCCGGCACATCCGGCCCAAGTATGCGTGTAAAAGCTGCGAAGGCGTGGAATCGGATGGGCCGACGGTACTGATTGCACCGCCTCCTGCGCAGATGATCCCCAAGGGGATGGCAAGTGCCGGCCTTCTTGCCCATGTGGCGGTCTCAAAGTATGGCGATGGGCTTCCGCTCTACCGGCAGGAGAAGATGTTTGCGCGTTGTGGAATAGATATCAGCCGGTCCACGATGGCCGGCTGGATGGTGATGAGTGCGCAGGGCTGCAAACCGGTAATGGATTTACTCTACAGGGCGCTCCATGCGGGCCCTCTCATAAACGTAGATGAAACGCCGGTTCAGGTTTTAAATGAACCGGGACGGGCAAACACGACAAAATCCTATATGTGGGTTTTCCGGGGAGGACTTCCGGAAAAACCGGTGCTTATCTACCGGTATTCGCCGACAAGATCCGGTGAAGTTGCACGGGAGGTTTTGCAGGGCTATCGGGGGTATTGCCAAACCGACGCCTTTTCTGGATATGACGGCCTGGAGCAAGCTATAGAGGGAATAGAGCTTGTAGGTTGTTTTGCCCACGCCAGGCGCAATTTTGTTAAGGTGATCGATGCCAGGGGCAAGGGAGGCAAGGGGAAGACCGGCAGCGCCGAGGTTGCCCTGGACTATATTGGACAACTCTACAAGATTGAGAGAGCTGCTCGGGCAGCCGAGTTCTCACCCGCCAAGATTCAACGGTTCCGAATCGAAAGGGCCGAACCCCTTCTGGCAGAGTTCAAAGCCTGGTTGGAAAAGCGTAAAGATCAAACGCCGCCGAAGGGTCTTTTGGGACAGGCGATAAACTACGTCCTCTCGCGCTGGTCCAGACTGATTCGCTACCTTGAAAACGGGCATATCACTCCGGACAATAATGCCGCGGAGAATGCAATCCGCCCCTTTGCGGTGGGACGGAAGAACTGGCTGTTCGCAGGCAGCCCGAGCGGGGCCGATGCCGCCGCCACGCTCTACAGCCTCATCGAGACTGCAAAGGCATGCAAGCTCAATCCCTACCAATACCTGCGGCTCCTTTTTGAGAGGATTCCCTACGCCTCCACCGAAGCCGATTATACGGCGCTTCTTCCACCAAACATTGCCGATCTACCTTCATTGTCATAGCGCACTATTCATTTATCAAAGAATCGGGCATGCAGTACTATGCGGCGGCGCATGATGCCAAAGTCTCATAACGCTGGGAAGATGTAGTTGGCCGGACGCTTACATTTGAACATGGTGCGCGCTGGTGTGGTAGCGCATCCATCGCAATGGGCATCCGGCGGATATGCGGAGATTCAGGAGGCGCGGGAAAGGTACTCCATCATCGACCATCGGGCGCTAATGTATCTGCTGGGCATACCTTCCATCGATGCCCTGCGCAGGTTACATAAGACGTGGGTGGAGGAAGCCCTTGGCCGTGCCGCACAGGCCCGGGAAGGCAAGTGGACAGAGAGCATCGCCGTCGGGAGCAAGAACTTTGTCGAGATGGTAAAGGGGAACTTGGGATCAAGGCGAAGGGGCGAAGGATTTCCGGAACGGATGAGGAATCGGGTCTCCGCCAATCCCAGGCTTCTTACAGCAATGATTTCGATCACATTGACCGGCTAACATGCCGTTGGTTTTTCTTCCATTTTGCGCATGCAAAATCCTTTTGCTTCCCTGTATCTGGTTTTTATCCTTCCTGATTTTGCTTTTTCCATTCTTCTTCCGGATAGGTTTATGGTTTTTCTCCGCCAGGGAGGAAGCCATGAACTCTGTGATTCCATGCACACATTGTGGGCGTCTGTTTGCTCCTGATCCTCGTGTAAAAAATCAGCGATATTGCGGTGACAAAGACTGCCAGCGCGCCCGCAAGCGGAAGTGGCAAAAGGAAAAGCTTGCAACCGATCCTGACTACAAGGCCAACCAGCGAGCATGTCAGATCGACTGGCACAGTCGACATCCAGGCTACTACAGAAAATATCGCCGGGATCACCCCAGTTGTCGCGAACGTAACAACCTCCTCCAATGTTGCCGGAACGCGAAGACACGGGTGATTGCAAAAATGGACGAGTCAAAACCCGCTCCAGTAAACAAACCAGGGGCTTTCTACCTCCTCCCCCTGATTGCAAAAATGGACGCGTCACCCCAAAAAGTTTTGCTGATTCCAATAGTTACGATCAGAAGGAGTGATTGCAAAAGAGGACTCGATAGCCTTGGGCAATAGTGTGCGCTAGTCTCCCGTGCCAAAGGAGCAGGCCATGATCCACAAAAAGCCTCTTATCCCGCAGCGACTGCGTTCCATCCAGGGAAGCTTCGCCTATATCGAGCATCGGTTTTTAAGGGATGGATTTTTCGGCGCTCTTTCCCATCATGAGCTTCTGCTCTACTTCCTGCTTGTACTGGTCTCCGACCGGCAGGGACTTTCTTTCTACGGCTACGACAAGCTCTGCTCCCTTCTTGCACTCGACCTCGATGACTACCTGCAAGCCAGGGATGGACTGATCCAAAAGGACCTTATCGCCTTTGACGGAACTATCTTTCAGGTACTTTCGATTCCAGCGCGGCCCGCATGGCCCCCCTCACCCATCCTGAAAACCCCGGCGGATATGGAAAGAAAAGATCCCGCCACCATCGGCCACATTTGCCGCCAGGCCTTCGGAGCCAAAACCACCCGGGCTAACCGCCGCAGGGGGAAGCCATGAGAGTGCGCGCTTCCTTTGATCCGTCCGTGCCCCCGAGCAAAAGTCCTTATCGGCTGTTGCACGATGAAGGCCACGAGGTGGATTGGGCTAACGAATTTTTGGATGCTCAACGCCTGCGAGGGCTTTGTTTGCGCTCGCTTCGAGCCTATGCCTTCGACCTGGTAAATCTGGCACGCTGGCTTGCAGTTGCCTCCATCGTGCCATCCGATCTCACCGAGGACAAGCTCACTGACTATATCCATTACCAGTTGGAGCATAAGCCCCAACCCGCACCTCGAACCATCAATCACCGACTTACCGTGACTATATGCCTGTACCGCTTCCATTATGGGCGTGAGATCCCTGCGCAAGGCCGCAGTCACAGCTGTGCATTCACCTTATCCCCACCCTTCGGCTACGCACGACGCCGCAGGGTTCTGCGCAGACTCGGAGTGAAAGTGCCCCGCCGCATTGTGGTTCCGCTAACGGCCACGGAGGTCGATAAATTCTGGAGCGGTTTTCGCACCTTTCGCGACTTGAGCATTGTAGCCCTGATGCTGTTCAACGGGCTGCGCTCCTGTGAGATCCTCAACCTCAGGCTCGAAGACCTTCGATTCGCTCAAAGCCAGATACTCGTCCAGGGAAAAGGAAACCGGGAAAGATTGCTGCCCCTTGATTCGCAAACAATCAAGTTGCTCGAGAGCTATCTTAACGTGGAAAGGCCAAAAACGAACTCCTGTTTTGTGTTCGTCGTGCTCAAGGGTGCAAACCGGGGCAAACCGTTGACGCCGGCCGGGCTTCGGACCGTGTTTCGTCATCACCGCCACCGTAGCACCGTTTCGAAAGCCAATCCACATCGCTTCCGGCACACTTTCGGAGCGGATATGGTCCGCGCCGGAGTCAGCCTTCCGGCCCTCATGAAACTCATGGGCCATTCTCACATCCATACCACCATGCTCTACGTCCAACTCTGTCCCCGGGATGTATGGCGCGAGTTCCATCGCGCTATTCAGAGCTGCCGCCGTCCACCGCTTCCGGAGACGCGATGACCACAATACCGCAGTGCCCACTCGGTGAGCTCTTCGACCAAATCGTCCATACTTTGCCCGCCACCCTCAGACCGGCTACGATTGAGCACTATCGATACTGTGCTAATTGGTTTGTGCGCTACATCCACAGGAACTATCCCCAACTTCGAACATTCGCAGAGCTTCAACGAAATCCGCACATTCTCGGCTGGCTCCAAAGCCTTTGGGAAAGAAGCCCGCCTTTTACCATCGGCACACGCCTGCAAATCGTCACCGGTGTCCGGCATTTGCTCAAAAACCTGGCCGACAACGGACATCCCATTGCCCAAAATCTGATTTTGCCGCTGGACACTCAGCGTCATGATCTTTACCCGGCAAAACCTGTTTGCCCGGAAGTGGACAACCTTCTCGCTCGTCTTCTCAAGCAGCAACTGCATACTTTGTCCGCAACACTGAGACCGAACACCCTTGCCTACTATCGAGTCCATGCGAATGAGTTTGTGCGCTACCTGCACCGTAACTATTCCGAAGTTGAGGGGCCCGCTCAGCTTCAACGCAACCCGCATATCCTCGCCTGGCTCCGAGGTCTTGCGGAAAGAAATCCACCCTTGGCCAACGGCTCACGCCTGCAGATAATCTTCTGTGTCCGGCGCTTGCTAAATGATCTGGCCGATAATGGATACCCCGTTGCCGGGAATCTGATTTTACCGCAGGACTTTCCGCCTCAGGATCTATACCTGCCAAAACCTGTTTCCCCCGAAGTGGACGACCTTTTGAACCGCGAGTTAGGAAAAACTGATGACCTGCTCTCCAATATCCTTCTTTTGATTCGTGCTACGGGCATGCGGGTCGGCGAATGCCTTAACTTGAAAAAAGACTGCCTGCATCACCTGGGCGGTAATGACTGGGCGCTCCATGTCCCACTCGGAAAGCTCCACAACGAACGGTTGGTCCCAGTTGACGCTGAGGCTCGCAAAGTATTGGATCGCATTCTCGGCATGGTTGGATCTTCCGCTTCTACTGATCCCGCCTTCCCCCTTTTTACGCTGAACGGCAGCAAATTATCTTCCGAGCGGGTGCGAAAGGCGCTCAAAAATGCGGCCAAACGGGTCCACTGCCAACCCGTTCGTCCTCACCAGCTTAGGCATACTTATGCGACGATGATGCTCCGTTCCGGTATCAGCCTTCCAGCTTTAAAGGAGATTCTCGGACACCGCGACATACAGATGACAATGCGCTATGTCCAGGTCACCCAAACCGATCTACAACGCGAATATCTCCTGGCGCGTCAGAAAATGCAAACAATCCACGCGGTACCTCAACTTCCAGGCGCTGCCCGTACAGAAGGCACCGGTACAATCGCCGGTATCTGCAACAATCTGGACGCAATCAGACATCAACTCGAAATGTACCGCCGTCAGTTCAGCGATCAAAGTGCGGGTCGAAAACTTCAGTGTTTGATGAGAAGCCTTGTTCGGCTCCGCGGGTCACTGGCCACTTTCCTCAAACAACAAAGTGGTACGGATTAGCCGGTCAAGATGGCGAAAATGGCCTTCTAAGCACAATAAATGCCTGTTTTTTGGAAACTAATCTTTAAAAAACAGTATGTTAGCTTGGCCCGACCCCATACCCCTCTTAAAAAGAACGGCAATAAGTATCTTGCCTGGGCCTTTTCTGAAGCAGCTGAGCTGGCAAGACGCTACGACACACAGTGCAGTGGCTATTACAACCGTAAGATGCAGAAGACCAATTTCATGGTCGCCCATCAGGCTCTCGCCCACAAACTGGCCAGAGCAGCCTACTGCATCATGAAGGAACAAGTCCCCTTTGTGCCCGAGAAAGTATTTGCGTACTGACAGCATATCATGGGCCGGCGGAGACGTTATCCCTTAAGGAAAAAACGGGACCTGCGCTAATGTAGCTCACCCAACCGCTGCGGGCCGCCTCCGAGGAGTCTCGGGTGGACCCATTCTCGGCGGCCCTCCGCTCTTTTGGTTGGTCGGTGCAGCTCGTAAAAACCAAAAACTGCGGCTCTCATACTTTAATCGCATTTGTCGAACTTGGCCGCACACACGCACACTAAAGGGATGGAGAATAAATTATGCACCTTTAGCGAACTGGCTGGAACGGCAACCTTTAAAGGGGTTGGCAAAACCACAAGGTTTGATTGGAAAGCCGTTCCACCCAGCACATATGAGTCGTCAACATCTTTGCTGCCCATGTCATGAGCCAGCTGGAGGGTGGCTAATAACCATGAGACTTGAAAAATCACTTGGACATGGCATGGAACCGAAGATTTTCTGGCCCGCCTCGGGCGGGGAGGGCCGTTTGCCAGGCGATTGTCAAAACGGCCTTGATCCTGATGGGTGACTGGTGCAGCAAGGGCTGACTCCAAAACCAAAGAAACTGCGGAAGTAGTAGGGTGTTGCCGGCTATTGTGATCGGCAGGAAAAACCTGGTTTTCTTGCATGGAGGGAGTTTTTCCTCTTGACCGGAGCCTTTTAATGGGTGACCCCTTTGTTCACTTTCTAAATGCTTGCTGGGGCGCAACTCTACGAAGTCACAAATTCTTTTTTCAAGGGCTGACCCCCTATTTAATTTTTGTGGCGGAGATCAGAGTGGTTGAGGCTTGGGGATGAGATTGCCGAAGCTGTGAGCAGAGCTATCCTCTCAAATTGTCCAAATTGGTCTGATAGTCATTCCCACTTGCGTTTTGATTGTAATATCGTATGATTTACGGACATTTCGCATTCCAAGAGTTTTTTCGGGCAAAGACCAGACCCGAAAATGCGGTTGGGATACTTGGCACCAAAGTTGGTGCATTATTCCGGATAACATAAGATTGATAGTATACCTAGTTAAATGCGGGACACAGTACTAGCGCTGAATTTTGTCTCCACAACAGAAAGGAGGGTGACTATGATCGGTGGGAATTATGAACTTCAACACTACGTACTCAAAGCGTCAGGAGTCAGTCGGAAGGGGCTGAATATAATGTGCTTCATTGGCGTGTTTATCTTCGGATGGTTGCTGGCCTTGGTGTTCGATTTGCTGGGCATGGGTAAACAGGGTTGGTTCTATGTCGTGCCAATGATGGTATGTCTGTTCATCTCAATGAACGTTGCACCTGCCTTTGGACTGGTCACGCCAATCATCTACATCATCGGTTGTATACACGCTAACGCTGTGCTCTCTGGGTACCAGTCGAGCGCACGAGATCGCATCGGCCAAATAGACCGGTTGTCGGAGGACCAATTGACGGTTGACGCAATCATGGAGAAAGGCATCCTTCAGATAAAGGTCTTGGCAGCCGGCGGGGCGGGCGCATCAACACTTACGAAAGCAATCCAGATGCCGGGAGGCGATGCACAACTGCTCAATCTCTCAGGCATCGTTTTGTTTCGCGCCAAGCATTTTACTGAGGCCAAGCAGTTCTTCATAAGAGCATTGTCGAACGTCAAAGAAGATGCTCTCATGAAGCAGATCAAGCTGAATCTGACTAATGTGGAGAAGAAACTCAAATAGGACTGTGAATCGGTCGAATCGGGCCACATTAGGTCCCTAAATAATAAGGTAATCCTCCGGCTTTGCCGGGGGACTCCCAGAGTTTGACATTTCCGGGAATATACGAAAGCCTTCCCCTTGAGAACCGCTCAAAGTTTACAGGGAGGAAAGCTTTCGTATGGATGAATTTTAAAGTTTAAACACTATTTCCTTTTTCATCCTCCAATTTTTGATTTCAGGGGTGGGGGAACCCAAAAATTCCCATGTTATCGCCGATTGGCTGCTCCAAGCCGAATCTAGCTGCCAACCGGTCTGGCGTTACAGCGATTTCCACTTCTCTCCTATTTCTCGATCGGAGGATTATCATTTGAGGGATTCGCATTCCCGGATCATAGGACAGAGGACGGAGGGGTGAGGGGAAGAGTGATGAATGATGAGTGATGAATGATGAATGAAGAGAAAAAACAAGAGCAAATAATTCCTTCTGGTTCTATCGCTACGCGAGGAAGCGTGAAGACGGAGGGCGGAAGGCGGAGGACAGAGGACGGAGGCCCCGGACTGGAAACTTCCGGGGTGACGAGGACTGAGCCGGCAAACCTGAGGACCCTTTAGAACGAAGGGCGGAGGACGGAGGACGGAGGAATGATGAGTGAGGAATGATGAGTGATGAATGATGAATGATGAGTGATGAATGATGAGTGATGAATGATGAGTGATAAATGATGAGTGATGAATGATGAGTGATGAATGATGAGTGATGAATGATGAGTGATGAGTGATGAATGATGAGTGATGAATGATGAGTGATGAAGAAGGACCCTCTGGAGGAGCGGGAAGCGGGGGTGAAGACACAGGACTGAGGGCCTCCGGCCCGGCGCTGGGCAATCTTGGAGTGGTGTTTTGCCGGGTTGTACGCGCCACGGAGGACAGAGGAAAGAGGACGGAAGGCGGAAGAAGAATGTGCGCCAGCCCTCAGGAGCCGTAACGCACCTGCTCCTGCGCGGAGGCGCCGTTTTGGAGCATCTGGAGGTGATGGTAAAGGCCGGCTTTCTCCATCAGGTCTTCGTGAGTCCCCTGCTCAACTATGCGTCCCCGGTCGATGATAACGATCTGATTTGCCCGTCTGATAGTGGATAGCCGATGTGCGATTATGATGCTCGTCCGGTTTGCCATGACCGCCCTGATTGCCTGCTCGATCAACATCTCCGTTTCCGTATCCACATTTGAAGTTGCCTCATCCAGAATAAGGATTTTAGGGTCCCGCGCCAGAACTCGCGCAAACGCCAGCAGTTGTTTCTGACCTGCCGAGAGATCCATGCCGCCCTCCCCTATTGTTGTGTCGAGTCCCCGTGGAAGGCTGTGCACCAGGCTTTCCAATTGCGAGAGACCCACGATCCGGCCAATCTCGGCTTCAGACAGATCACGGTCAAGCAGTATATTTTCCCTGATCGATCCCGGCACTATGAAAATATCCTGCATCACAAGCCCAATGCGCTCCCGCAACCAGTGCGGCTCGAACCTGCGAAGATCCACGCCGTCCAACAGTATGCTCCCCTGCTGCGGGTCGTAAAACCTTTCCAGCAAATTTATGATAGTGGTCTTTCCCGATCCGGTTGCCCCGATAATGGCAAAAGTGTTGCCCGGCTTCACTTCGAAGGAGATGTTTCTCAGGACCGGCCGGCCTGTCTCATAGGAAAACACCACACCGCGAAATTCGATGTGCCCCTTGATTCCGTCTATCCTTACCGGATCGATTACCTGCGGGATGTAATCCTTTTCTTCGAGCAGTTGAAAAATCCTCTCTGCCGAGGTCATCGCGGACTGCACTATCGTGTATTTTTGAGAAAACTCGCGAATGGGCTGGAAAAAGAGCCGCATGTAGGAAATGAAGGCCGTGAGGACTCCTATCGTCATGTAGTTTCTCAGGACCTGGCCCCCGCCGTACCATATTATCACTGCGAGCGCAACCGAACTCATGACCTCGATCAGCGGCACAAAAATACCGAATACCCGAATCTGGTACATCGCTGCGTCAAAATATTTTCCGTTCAAGCGGGAGAAACGCTCCCGCACGTCTTTTTCGCGCAGAAAAATCTGAACAACCGACATCCCCGAGACCGCTTCCTGTAAAAACGCGTTAATTCCAGCAAGGTGAGAGCGTATTCTGCGGAAAGCCCGCCGGCTCAGCTTGCCGAAAGTCAGCGTTATAAGGATCATCAGCGGAAAACTGAGAGCAAGAAGCAGCGAAAGTCTCCAATCCATCCAGAACAGGACCAAAAGGATGCCGACAAGCCTGACCCCTTCGTTGAAAAGAGTAATGATGACCGATGTGAACATCTCATACATGTTCTGGATATCGTTTGTGTGCCGGGTAACCAGCCTGCCTACCCTGTTGGCGTTGAAAAATGAGAGGTTCAGGCTGATGACATGGTTGAACAGACGCAGGCGCAAAGAGTGCATGATTCTTTGGCCGGCCCATTCAAGGGCGATAACCTGGAAAAAATTCGCCACAAACCCGACCGCGATAACAGCCAGGAAAAGGAAAGCGATCCAGGTCACCCCGTTCATCCGCTCGTCGAGGGGCAGGGAGTTGTTGAGGATATACTTGTCGATGGCCACCTGGACGAGTCTGGGCCACATAAGACTTGCGCCGGTAATGATAAAGGCGAGACTAACGGCCGTAAGGACCCACTTCCACTGGGGAACAATGAATTTGAGCAGCCGCCCCCACAGTTTGAAGTCGCTGAGGTAGCGTGTTTGTTCGTCATCCAGAATTTCCTGATCGTGATTCATTGTTCACCGCCGGTGAGACCGTCCTCAGCATACTCACTCAAAGTTTGATGCCTGTAGATGCTCGAATAGAAGGCGTTTCGCTCGATCAATTCATTGTGCGGCCCCTGGTCCACAACCCGTCCTTTTTCCATTACCACGATTTGATTGGCGTCTGCCAGAGGCGCTATCCGGTGGGACACGACTATGCAGGTGCGCCCTTCAAGGTAGGAAGCAATAGAACGGATTATCGCGTGCTCTGTTTCCATGTCCACTGCCGAAAGACCATCGTCAATCATAATTACGGGCCGGCTTAAAAGGAGCGCCCGCGCTATCGCAATTCTCTGCCGCTGGCCGCCGGAAAGTTTTATGCCCCTCTCGCCTATTCTGGTTTCATATCCTTGTGGCATGGCGGCTATCTCGTCATGAATGGCGGCAGCCCTCGCAACTTTTTCGATCTCCTCGATGGAAGCCTCCGGCGTACCGAAAGCGATATTGAAAGCTATGGTATCGGAAAAAAGGCCCACATCCTGAGGCACGTATGCAATTGCGCTTCTTACCGAATTAATCGAGATGGAATTTACATCGAAACCGTCGAAAAACAGACGCCCGTCCGGAACCGCAAAAAGCCGCGCCAGCAGATTGCATAATGTGGTTTTCCCCGCCCCGGTTCGGCCCACAATCCCGAGGAACATTCCCTTGGGAATATGGAGGTCTATTCCCTTGAGACTCAGCTCGGCTTGCTCGGGGTACCTGAAGGACAGCTCTCTCGCCCGGATTTCGCCTCGGCCGATCGACACAGAAGGCGCATCGTCGCGTTCGGAAAGAGAAGGTCTAACGTTCATAACCGCCTCAATCCGGGAAAGCGAGGTAACTCCGCGTTGAAACAGGTCCGCCACCCAGCCCATAGCCATCATCGGCCAGGTCATTATAAAAAGATAGCTTATGAAGGCGACTAAATCCCCAGCCGTAATAGTCCCGGATATCGTGAGACGTCCCCCGAAAACCAGCACCAGCAGCATGCTGGAGTTCGCAATGAAGCCGGATATCGGGAAAAGTATTCCGTAGACAGACGCCAGTTTGAGATTGTTTCTCACATAAGTTTCACCCATTTGGGCAAAGCGCAGGGATTGATGTTCCTCCTGGTTGTAAGCTTTTACCAGACGAATGGAAGACAGCGTTGAGCGGACAAATTCGGTCAGAAGCGAAAACTGTTCCTGGACTTTTTTGAACCTTCCGTGCAGCCGGGATGACAGTGTCCTTGTCAAAAAAGCGAGTATCGGCATCGGCGCAAGGGCTATAACGGTCAGAAGCGGGTGAATGTATAGCATGAAACCAAACGCTGCCAGCCCCATGAAAACCGCATCCACAAAAGCGACGACCCCCATCCCGGTTGCAAGCTGTACGGAGGAAAGATCATTGGTTGCAAGGGCCATCACCTCACCCGTTGTGGTTTTCTGGAAGAAAGACTTATCGAGGGTAAGCAGATGGGAGAACATCCGGTTTCGCAGGTCTATTTCAACAATGCGTGAAAATCCAAGGATAAGCTGACGCCAAATAAATCGAAAGCCTGCAATCGCAATCGCGATCAAAACGATATAGAGTCCATACCGTGACAGGCCACGCGGGGTCGCAACGCCCTTTTGAAGCGAATCCACCGCATACTTGACAATTCGGGGAATAAAAAGCTGCAGCAGGTCAACCAGAACAAGGGCCAAAAAGCCCCCTGCAAGCCTCAAAAGGTGACCTCTGAAGTAGGGCTTGAGCAGTCCGATCGAGCGCCACGAACCCCCTTCATAAGAATCCTTCGAGACCGTGCTCAGACTTTTTTTTGCTAAACCGCCTCTCACCGAATACTCCGTGAAAAGTGAGTGGTGAATAGGGAATGGACACTAATTATAAGCCTGCCGATAAAATAGACCAAATGAAAGGCTTTTTGCACGGTGAATCTGTCGCGGCGAAGCGCAAAAGACTGTTTCACGCCAAGTTACCTAGAAAATAGTCTTAATTTTCATGCTTCGCGGGTGAGGCGAGCATCATGGGAATTGCGTTAAAGATTGAAGTAATTGAAAAGAGCGGGGAAGTGACTTCCCCGCACCCCGCAGGATTTGGCCGCGCGCGCAGGCGCGCGCAGCCAAGAGCCTCGGCGCTTGCGGCGGTTGCCCAGCATTTGCTAGGTGCCGCCGCAGCGCCATTCTTATTTAGCCAGCGCTTCAAATTGGTAACCGATACCTTTAAAGGCCCTCACGAGACACAAGAACCTGGATTCCGGCCCCCGGACTAGACACTTCCGGGGCACTTGCCGGAATGACGACCTGACTCCCGGAAATGTCAAACTCTGCGAGTCCGCCGGCAGAGCCGGAGGATTACCCTGTTATTCACCGGCTCACCCGTCGTTTTCCCATTCACGATTCACGATTCCTCGCGTAGCGATAGAACCAAGAGGAGTTATTTTTTTCTGCTCCTCGCTTCCTGCTCCCTGCTTCCCGCTCCCTCTTCATTTTGCCGCTTCTATTGCCGTTTCTATTGCCGGTTCTCGATGCCGTTTCCGGTTGCCGTTTGGCAGGTCTAAACCACTGCGAGGTAGAATACCGTCTGATTCAGATACCTCCGGCAAAGCCGGAGGCCTGGAAAACCATGGGCTGCTTAAAGCGGGGCGATGGAACCGGATTTCACTGCGAAAGGGGTTTCAGGGATGGGAACATTGAAATTCACTGACATTGAATTGAAACAACTTGTTAGAAAAGGTTTATCCTTAAGAGCCATGGCCAGACACCTGGGGGTGAGCAAGTCTACGGTGTGCGTGAGGCTCAAGGCGCTGAACATCGCTGTGTCGAGAGACGTGGCGATCCGCTCTGCGCGCAAGATTGTGGACCGCGAAATCAACGCTATCGATCAACTCCAGAAGATCAACCGGGATGCCAATGAGCTGCTTGACTTTTGCATGCACAGGCATCGGAACAATGGGGCAGGCAACGGGTTTCGAGTTACGGGTACCGGGTCAAAAACCAATCTTCGATTCGGCGCCGGGCAATCTGATTGTCCCGTTTGGCCAAGTTGCACGCGCGGCCTCCGGCCTGGCGCTGGGCAATCTTGGAGTGGTGTTTCGCCGGGTTGTACGCGCCACCCGCAACCCGCGAACTCCGAGCAAAGTGAGGCCGGGTATAAATTCAGGGACCCCCGCGAACTCGCTTTGAAAGTCATGGCCGAGATCCGCGGGCAACTTAAGTTACAGCTCGAAATCTTCCAGGCACTTTTCGACATGCGGGCGGTCGAGGAATTTCAGGCTGAAGTATTGGAGATAATCGAAAATGTTTCTCCGGAAGCAAGGGACCAAATCGTTCGCCGGCTCGCGGAGAAAAATGCTCTTCGGTCATCTCTTGACCTCGATCAAGCACCCAAGGCAGTGAATGGTGAATAGAAAAAATCAATTAGTTGCAGAAAATGCCTGGATTCCGGCCTCCGCCGGAATGACGAACAGGAGCCCCGCCCTCTCTGCGGCCACCCGCTTCCGGTCATGGGCAGTGATCATCGACAGGCCAGGAAGGGAGAGCGTCGAGAATCCGGCCGGCGGTCCCGGTTCCCAAGCCCTAAAGATCTCCAAACAGGTCCTCCAGCCTGTATAAAAACCGATCCAACTCATTGAGCCGCAAGGCCAGGAACGATTCACGCGCCTGGTCGCGCACTTTTATCAACTCGTTAAGTTTCCTGATTATTGGTTTTTTGGTGTCCTCGCGAACATGTGGATCGTTTTTGATTCTGATCATCACCTCGACCATTTCATACAGCGAAGGCTCCTTCTCGATGACCAGATCGTAGCCGCTATCACTCAACAATTTAAAAAGATCGGGGAACGCTTTCTTCAAGCCACCCTCCCCGTAAGCCGGGAGAAGCCTGACGTCTATCTGCATGTATTTGCTCATATCCTCTCTCTTTCAGCTCAAAATGTTATCTGCACTCGTTCACTGTTGCACTATACACTGCCTGGATGCCCGATGTGGTTCGTTTTTTGGAATCATTTTTTGCATCATGTGAGCCTCTTGCAAAACTCGACAAAACCGTGACCCCGGTGATATCAGGGGTCCAGAAGACCTTGAAAAACCTGGATTCCGGCTTTCGCCGGAATGACGTTGAAGGACTTTGCAAGAGGCTCATGTGATATGTAGAACATTGTGATTATTTTCTTTATATTTTTGGATTTGACAATTTCCCGCGTCGAAAATAACATTCAACCACTCAACGATCACGCCCGGTCTCCTATCCCCTATGAGTCACGCCTCTGCATGATGAATACTTTTACACAAGATCGTTTCCCATTGTCTTTGAGCTGCGAGCCACGAAAAAAATACGATATCAAGTGGAGAGTAATTCTTTTTATTAACTAGTATCGATTCGCTACGCTATACTGAGAGTTACGTTCGCGCTGATGTCGAACCATTTTCGCTTAACTGAGTCTTAATGGAGGATGGGGAAATGAAACTTACACGGAGAGATTTCTTTAGAGTCTCCGGCGCCGCAACAGCCGGCCTGGCCCTGGGTGGAATGGGATTCGATTTAAGCCCTGTCGAGGCCTATGCCTGGGAATTGCGCACAAAGGACGCCAAAGAGACACCCACGATCTGCTGCTACTGCGCGGTAGGTTGCGGTATTCTCTGTCACACTGACAAGAAGACCGGCAAGGTGATCTACACGGAAGGCGACGCGGACCATCCTATCAACGGCGGGGTTTTGTGCGCCAAGGGAGCTTCCGTCTACCAGCTTGCCCAAAATGACAAACGGGCCGCCAACGTCCTTTATCGCGCTCCTCACAGCGATAAATGGCAGGTCAAAAAATGGGATTGGGCCCTCAGGGAAATAGCCAAGCGTGTGAAGAAGACGCGCGATGCCGCTTTCGTCGAGAAAAACGATCAGGGCCAGGTGGTAAACCGATGCAACGGTATCGCCTCCGTTGGGAGCGCCGCTATGGACAACGAGGAATGCTGGCTCTACCAGGCCATGCTTCGCTCTCTGGGGATCTTTTATATAGAACACCAGGCCCGTATCTGACACAGCGCCACTGTAGCGGCTCTGGGAGAGTCGTTCGGACGCGGCGCAATGACCAATCACTGGATCGATATAGCAAATAGCGATTGCATGTTAATCATGGGCAGCAACGCCGCCGAAACCCATCCTGTCTCTTTCCGCTGGGTAATGAAAGCAAAAGACAACGGCGGAACGCTCATTCACGTAGACCCCCGCTATACACGCACATCAACGAAGGCGGACATATACGCTCCGCTGAGGCCGGGAACGGATATCGCCTTTCTGGGCGGGATGATCAAATATATCGTCGAAAACAATAAATATTTTCCGGATTATGTAATCAGCTACACCAACGGGTCCTATATCGCAGGTGAAAAGTATGGCTTCAAGGACGGCCTTTTCTCCGGATTCAATGCAGAGAAAAAAGCCTACGACGCTTCGAGCTGGGCGTACGAGATGGACGAAAAGGGGGTCCCTAAAAAGGATTTAGCCTTCAGGACCCGCGCTGCGTATTCCAGATTATAAAGAACCACTATTCGCGCTACGACCTGGATACGGTTTCATCGGTTACCGGAACGCCCAAAGACGATCTTCTGAAGGTCTATGAGGCATTCAGCGCTACCGGCGTTCCCGACAGGGCCGGGACTATCATGTACGCGATGGGCGGGAGCCAGCATTCCGTTGGCGTGCAGAATATCCGTGCAATGTCCATTATCCAGGCCCTGCTCGGCAACATGGGAATTGCGGGCGGCGGCATAAACGCACTTCGCGGTGAGTCTAACGTGCAGGGATCAACCGACGCCGGACTTCTTTTCAATGTGCTGCCCGGCTATAACCCCACTCCGACCGCTGCTCTGACTACTCTTGCGGATTACAACAAGAAATATACTCCCACCACCAAGGACCCGCTGAGCGCAAACTGGTGGCAGAATCGCCCGAAGTACGCAGTGAGCATGCTTAAGGCTTTCTATGGAGACGCCGCAAAGCCGGAGAATGATTTCGCATATAGCTGGCTCCCAAAGGGAGAGGAAGGCAAATCCTACAGTTGGCTCGATCTTTTCGATGCGATGTACAACAAAGCAGATTAAAGGGCTTTTTCGCCTGGGGGATGAATCCGGCGTGCAGCGGCGCCAATTCCAATAAAACCAGGGAAGGTCTCGCCAATCTGGAATGGATGGTAAATGTCAACCTCTTCGATAACGAGACGGCCTCCTTTTGGAGAGGACCGGGAATGAAACCCGGGAAAATAAGGACCGAAGTCTTCTTCCTCCCCTGCGCTGCGTTTTTGGAAAAGGAAGGCTCGATATCCAACAGCGGCAGATGGGCGCAGTGGCGCTGGAAGGCCCAGGAGCCCATGGGGATGTCGAAGCCCGACGGAGACATCATCCACGAACTCTTCCTCCATATTCGCGAGCTATACAGGAAGGATAAGAAGGCAAAGTTCCCCGACCCGATTTTGAACCTGAAATGGGATTACGCAACGGATAACAAATTCGATCCCCACCTGGTCGCCAAAACGATTAACGGGTACTGGACCAAAGATACGACGGTCGGGGACAAGACTTACAGGCAAGGCGAACAGGTGGCCGCCTTCGCAATGCTCAAGGACGACGGCTCCACTGCCTGCGGAAACTGGATTTACTGCCAGAGCTACAATCAGGACGGCAACAACATGGCTCGCCGCGACAAGACCGACCCGAGCGGCATAGGGCTGTATTCAAAGTGGTCCTGGGCATGGCCGGTAAACCGCAGGATCATTTACAACCGCGCTTCGGTAGACCCGGCAGGAAAGCCATGGAACCCGAAAAGAAAAGTCGTCGAGTACGTGGCGGAGATCAAGGACGGCAAATACCTGCCCGGCGGCGTATGGAAAGGTGACGTCCCGGATGGGCCGTGGCCTCCTTTGAAAAACCCGGACGGTTCGGCAAGAGAAGATGGCAAGCTGGCATTCATAATGAAACCGGACGGCTATGCTTCGCTTTTCGGGCCCGGGCTAAAGGACGGCCCATTGCCGGAACATTATGAACCTCTCGAATGTCCTGTCGACAGGCAACCCTTCGGCGCACAGTTGACCAACCCTGTGGCCACAACATTCAAGACCGACAAGGACATCCTAAAGACCTGCGACCCACGGTTCCCCTTTGTCGGCACCACTTTCCGGGTCACCGAACACTGGCAGACCGGCGTGATTACCAGGCATTTGCCATGGCTGATCGAGGCCGAGCCTCAGGTTTTTGTCGAAATGGGCGAAAAGCTTGCATGGCTCAGGGGAATCAGCAACGGCGAAACAGTAATAGTCCAGTCGCCAAGAGGTTCTCTGGAGGCTGTGGCGATGGTAACGAAGCGGTTGCAGCCATTCATTGTACTGGGAAGTGAGGTGCATCTTGTCGGCCTGCCATGGCATTTCGGATGGATTTATCCGAAAGATGGAGGCGACAGTGCTAATCTGCTGACTTCTTCGGTGGGCGATCCCAACACGCGTATCCCGGAATCTAAGGCATTTATGGTAAATGTGAAGAAAAAGGGGGCTTAAGCCATGGCAGGTAAAAGCATTTTCATAGATACCACTCTGTGCACCGCTTGCAGAGGCTGCCAGATCGCATGCAAGAACTGGAACCGGAACGGAGCTTCTGCAACCAGGAACCTGGGAAGTCACCAGAACCCTCCCGATCTGGACGGAAATACGTTCAAGCTGGTCCGGTTCAACGAGGTCGAAACAGACGGCAAGCCAGGCTGGTACTTTTTCCCCGATCAGTGCCGGCACTGCCTTGAACCGCCGTGCAAGGACACTGCCGCCGGATATGTCGATAAACCGGTTATCCAGGATGAAGCCACCGGCGCTGTCGTCTTTACCGCCGAGATCAAGGGAGCGCCATTTGATGAGGTCCGGTCCAGCTGCCCGTATAATATTCCGAGGCAGAACGCCCAATCTCAAGCGGTCAAATGCACCATGTGCATCGACCGTATCAGCGCCGGCCTTAAGCCTGCCTGTGTCAAGACCTGCCCGACCGGCGCCATGAATTTCGGGGAAAGGGCGGAAATACTGAAACTGGCAAACGATAGGCTTGCCGGCCTCAAAGCCAAGTATCCCAAAGCACAGCTTCTCGACTCGGACCAGGTACGTGTGATCTACCTCGTGGCCGACGATCCGGGAAAGTACCACAAAAATGCTGTCGCAAGCCTGTCTCGGAACACCGGCAAGGTAGTGTGAAATGTCAGAGGAGAAAATTGAGCGCTGATCTAAATCTTGGCAAAGATGAGATCCGGAGGGCTGTTGCGCTTGCCAGAGCTGAAAGGCCCGCCTATTCTCATCTCTATGATTTCCTGGAAGCGTTGCTCGTTGCCGGCGCGGAAATCAGCGGCAGGCTGCACATCGAAATACCTTCCATTGACGACAGTCTTGCAAAATCAAAATGGGAAAAAGGATCCCCCCTGCTCAACCGATGGGATTTTCCCATAGACACCGTGGCCGCCCAAGACTTTCTTGTAAGCATTGAAAAATCCCTCCCAACGGCAAACCGGCAATTGACGCATGCTTACCAATCACTCAAGCGCTCAATCACGATTCATTCAGAACGCCGCCGGGAGTTCTGGCGCAGCTTTCTAAAGCATGAAACGGAACCCTGGGAAGAGCGGCTCGATATGGATTCCGAAACTGACCCGGCCTCGGTTCTTTTTCTGGCGGTGAGCGCCATCAGGCCCTCGCTGGAGCTGACCGCCCGTACGCTGCTGGAAACCCACACAGTTCCGCCTTCCTGGCTTAGAGGCTACTGCCCGGTTTGCGGCTCCCTGCCCTCTCTTCTATATGTTTACGGCGAAGGGGCACGCAAAGCATTCTGCTCCTGGTGCGCAACAAGGTGGGACCTGCACAGACTCCAATGCCCCTGCTGCGAAAATCGCCATCATGAATCACTTGGCTACATTGGAATTGAAGAGGAGCCGCAGAATCGGATCGTTTACTGTGAGATCTGCAGGTTCTACTTTAAGCAAATCGACCTGCGCGAACTGGCTTATGTTCCCTGCCTTCCCCTGGAGGAATGGATCACTCTCCACCTCGACCTGCTTGCCCGGAAAGCAGGCTGGCGGCAGCCTCCCTCTCAAGCCCCGGCCGTCTACTCCAAACTTGATTTATAGTCGGGTAGACTAGTGCATTGTCAACTAAGTTCCTATAGGTAATGACCTACAATCCGTCATTCCGGCGCAGGCCGGAATCCAGCGTCTTTTCAGTTGGTTAACAGCACTGGACCCCGGCCTTCGCCGGGGTGACGATTCCTTGCAACATGTAATAATTTTATTGACAATGTACTAGCATATTTTTCCGGCCTCCTCACGTGTCGGATCTTGTTTACCCTTAAATATATACTCTGTGAGCGGGGTTTACCGTATCCAGCAGCCGATTCCACGTCAGCCTCCATAGAACGCCGGGCATTCTAAAAGGACCGTATTGTTCAACGGACTGTTAAGCTGCGCGGGTCATCGCGCTCTGTATTTAAAGGAAATGCCCAATTTTCTCATTCGGCTTCTGAGGGTGTTGGGATTGGTTCCAAGGAGCTGGGCGGCCCCTCCGGCGCCGCTTATTTTGCCGTTGGAAATTTGAAGCGCCTGGCGGATGTGCCGCGACATGGCTTCGTCAAGTGCAAGTATGCCGTGGTCCCCCTCGTGTAGCATACCAAGATCGCCGGTCTTCTTCGGTACATCGAAATGTTCGAAGGTCAGCCGCGCATTCTTTTCATTACCCCGTTTATGAATGAGCTCGCGCTCGATCAGGTTCTCCAGTTCCCGTATATTGCCTGGCCAGTGATAAGCCTTCAGGCGCTCTATCTCTTCGGCGGAAACGGAAGGTGGGGGGTAGATTTTGAGGTCCTTTGATTTTCTTTCGATAAAATGATGGACCAGGGCTGGAATGTCCTCTTTTCGGTGCCTCAATGGCGGGATGATAATAGGAAATACATCGAGCCGAAACCAAAGGTCCTCCCGGAACGCTCCTGACCGGACCATTTCCTCCATACTCCTGTGGGTTGCGGCAATGATGCGGACATCCACCGGAATGCTTTTTGTCCCGCCCACCCGTTCGATCTCTTTGTACTGAAGCACACGAAGAAGCCTGACTTGCGCCTGAAGCGGCAATTCTCCTATTTCGTCGAGAAAAATGCTCCCTTTATCGGCCCGCTCGAAGCGTCCCCTTTTTTGGGCGATCGCTCCCGTAAACGCACCTCTTTCATGTCCGAAAAGTTCGCTGTCCAGAAGATTGTCCGGGATGGCGCCGCAGTTAACCTTGACGAACGGACCGCCTCTGCTGGATGAGGTGTAATGAATCGCATTGGCGACAACTTCCTTGCCGACCCCCGTCTCCCCAAGGAGCAAGACCGGACTGTTTAGCGGGGCAACCTGCCTCACCATCTCCATTGTCGCTTTCAGGCCGTAGTCAGCCCCAACGATTTCGTCACCTGAAAAATGCCGCAGTTCGCGGTTTAGTTCGCGATTTTCTGCATCGACTATATCTTTGAGCTTCACAACCTCTTCGTAGCGGAGCGCATTGGACATAGCTATCGAAAAGGGTTCCCGCAAGAGTGAGACCAGGTGGACATGCGCCTGGGTGAACCTCGCCTTGCCTTCCGCCATTACGGCGAATGCTCCCAGGGGCTTGTCTTCGATCTCAAGTTCCATGACAAGACCGCAATGGTTTGAAAGGTCGATATAGGGGCGGAGGACCTTTGTTATCGAAGGATATTCCTCCCAGTCGATGACTCTGATATCATCGCGTGATCCCGCATCGGCTTCAATCTCTTTGAGGGCCTCCCTGGACAACTGAGTAAGGGGGATAGATTTTTTGCTCCCGGCATAATCCACGATTGCGAGGCTGCGAAGGACCCCGGTAGCTTGGCTCAAAGAGGCCGAGAGACACCTTGGAAGCGGGCATAAATAATCGAATGTATTGCAGGCAGTTGAACAAAGCTTTTTGGATATCCAGACTGCTGCAGATTCGCAGAGTTGCCTGCCGGAAAAACTCATTCTCATCTAACTTCATTTCCGGATCTCCCCCTCGCGGACTTTCCTGTGCCGGTAAAAGAAATTCACGATATATAACACATAAACGATATTTAGCGAATTATATGCCATATTTAGTGAATTATAGTCAAAGGAATTCACTATGTATCTGAATTTAAAAAGCAAAATGCCCTGGCATGAGTTTGGCTCTATTTCCGGCCGAGGCTGCGTGCATCGGCCTGCTCGCCTGCTCGCCGGGGTGGCCCCCTTGTAGCCCACCAATCACCCTGTCCCGTGAAACCCTGGGCCGGTTCGCGCAGCCTCACCAACGCTGGAGTTCAGGCGCTGGAGTCCGGTTGAGGACGAGGAAGAATGGCATGATCTGGCTTGAGATGATAAGCATTCGCACGGCTGGGATTATCGAAGCCCGAAAGGTCTTCGAGACCTGTAGACAAATATTCCAATCGATTGCAGACGAAAAGCTGTTGAAATGGACCGTGTTTTGCAATGCGAGATATGCGACCGATATCAGCATCCATCTTGAGTGGAAGTCCGACTCCGGGTCCGGGAGCATTTTAGGCAGAGAGATAAGTTCGGCGCTCGGAGATCTCGGACTGATAAGCCACACGTTATGGATTGAGCAGGAAGAAGTGATCGATCACGGCGGCACCTTGGAAATGAATTCGAGTAAATCGGCCACAAACATGAAAAGGCCATGATGATGATATGTCTTACTAAGAGGAGTAACAAGATGGATGAGCGACAGAAAGTCATAGTAACCGATTTTGACATGTCGTTCCTGAGAAAAGTATGGTTCACAATCAAGAGGGAGGTTACAGCAATTCCGGCAGCACTTATTCTGATAATCGCCGGGTTCGCATTAATGAGCATTCTCGGAAGCATAATTCTTAATCGTTAGGTCCCCGAAGAGGGAGAATCCTTAGAAAATTATAGTTTCTGCTCCGAGGGGTCAATCTGCCGAAATATCGACAATATGCTGAAGGAGGGAACCAGTGTTGTGGCGATTGAAAGAAAGTAAGTTTTTCTTCATACTGGGGATACTGTTGTTCCTTGTCTTTTCCCAATTCATTGGCGTTGCTCTCCCGGGCCAACAGGACCCCATGGTCCTCATACAGAGCGGCACGGAAAGGGCCATGCAGATTTTGCATGAGTCTCAAAGGGGGCAGGCGCCCTCTTTGCGGCACAGGAAGGATGAAATCCTGGTTATAGTGAACGAATATTTCAACTTCGAGGAAATGGCCAAAAGAGCGCTGGGCCGCCCCTGGAAAGAGCAATCCCCCGAGAAGCGCCGGGAGTTCGCCCAACTTTTCAAACAGCTTCTGTTCAATACCTATATTAACCGGATCGAGAATTATACAGGCTCGAACGAACGGGTCTTCTACGATTCTGAAAAACTGGATGGGGACTACGCCCTCGTCAAAACTCACATTCTTTATCAGGGCGATAATAACATCTCGATCGAATACAGACTCCACCGGGATGGGGGAGAGTGGAAAGTATATGACGTGGCAGCCGAGGGAATCAGCTTCGTCGATAACTACCGGGGTCAGTTCGGTTCGATCCTGGCCAATCAATCATTTGACTCCCTTCTAATAAGACTTCGTCAGAAAGTCGATCAAACGAGCTGAGATTTTTTGCCCATGCCTTGCTTTTGTACCGGCATCTTTTTTCACCCATGCCTAAGCACAGCCGCCATCGGGCGATCCGGCATACGCTTCCGGCCGTCCCTCGGTTGGGCAGGATGATATCGAGCACGCTTTTCAAAGGGCAGTATGGAAACCGGATTAGCATTTGGCGGAGCAGTGGGTCCCGGAATATTCGGCAGCACGGTATGTCATAATTTTGTCCTCCGTTCCGTCCACCGTGAAAGAATTATGAGCGATACCAAAATCATCCGGCTACAGTGGAATTGAAGAGAAGCCGCAGAATCGAATCGTTTACTGTGACATCTGCAGGTTCTACTTCAAGCAAAAAAGAAAATTCATCGGATGGTCTCTTTTTTACCTTGTCCTGCATTCAATTCGCTGTATTATTGCCGCCTGTGTCAAACGCTGATCAGCCCCCGGACAATAATAGCGCAAAAGAGCCAGGCAATCCCTGCTCAGTGCATTTGACCGTTGACGCCAATCGATTCGGATTTAGAGTCTAAGTTCATGAAATCACAGAGGCAAATCATTCTCCAGTCGTTTGTGCCGGTTATAATTTCCTTGTTAATGGCGGGCTGCCTCAAGGTTGGGCCGGATTTCAAGCCTCCGGCGGCTTCAGTTTCATCGAACTGGCTGGAAGCCGCTGATAAACGTGTGAAAAGCGAGCCGGCAAACTACCGCGCATGGTGGGAAGCGTTCGGTGATCCGGCTTTGAACCGCGTAATTGACAGGGCCTACCGTGAAAATCTTTCGTTACGAGTTGCCGCTCTCAGAGTTCTGGAGGCCCGGGCTCAGCTCGGCATTGCGGTGGGAAAACTTTACCCTCAGACTCAGCAGTTTAACCCGTCGCTGACTTTCAACAGGGCCAGCGTATATTCTGCCACATCGGCGGCGTCTGCTGCATCACAGATCCCTGTCCAAACCAGTTTCTGGCAGGACCAGATGAACTTGAACGTAGCCTGGGAGCTTGATTTCTGGGGAAGGTTCAGAAGAGCGGTCGAATCGGCCGACGCAACGCTTCGAGCAACCGTTGCCGATTATGACAGCGCGCTCGTGAGTCTTACTGCCGATGCGGCTAACTCTTACACTCAGATAAGGACCCTTGAGAAGAAAATAGAGATCGCGCGGGAAAACCTGGAAGTCCAGACAGAAAGCCTCAGGATAGCAGAGGCCCGTTTCAACGGCGGCACAACCTCCGAGCGTGACGTCGAACAGGCAAGGACGATTCTTTTCAACACTAAGGCAGCTATCCCGGTCCTGGAGTCACAGCTCAGGCAGAACAAAGACGCGCTCAGCGTGCTGATTGGCATTCCTCCGGATAACCTTTCGGATGTTCTCGCCGGCTCCACAGGGATTCCAGTTCCTCCACCCCAGGTTGCTGTCGGGATTCCCGCCGACCTGCTCAGGCGCCGTCCTGACATTCGTAGCGCAGAACTTCAGGCTGCAGCGCAGTGTGCGCAAATCGGGGTTGCCAAAGCTGACCTGTTTCCCGCTTTCTCACTTGGGGGCACTTTGGGTCTTCAGTCCACGACCTATGCAGGAACCAATCTCTTACAAATGTTCAACATCGCAGCGGCGGCGGCAAGCGTCGGCCCGTCTGTTCAATGGAACTTTCTCAACTACGGCAGGATAACCAATAACGTGCGATTGCAGGATGCGCGCTTCCAGGAGCTTTTGCTTTCCTACCAAAACACGGTGATCAAGGCGCAACAGGAGGTCGAAGATTTTCTGGCGGGGTTTCTGCGGTACCAGGAAAGCGCGGAAAGCCTTGCGCTTAGCGCAGCGGCGGCAAAGCATTCCATGGAATTGGCTTTTATCCAGTACAGCCAGGGCAGCACGGATTTCACTACCGTCCTCACCGCCCAGCAGTCGCTGCTCATTACCCAGGACAGTCTTGCAACCTCGATGGGCAATATCTCCTTAAACCTGGTGGGGGTCTACAGGGCGCTTGGCGGCGGATGGGAAATCAGGCAGGGAGAGGACATCCTTCCACCTCAAATGAAAGAAATTATGGCAAGGCGTACTAACTGGGGCGATCTGCTTTCCCCGACTTTTTACATGCCTTCTTCCGGGAGTCGATCCGATATTCGCAGTCCGGACTGGTAAAGACCGGCTGCCAGGTCCAGAGAAACACCAGGAGCGTCTGGAGAAATTATGATATCAGTCGCCAACTCTACGCAATCTTTCTCGTCTGAGCTTTTTGAACGCGAGCATCCGAGGGTGTTTCTCCCCTTTTCTAAAGCCGCTCCGACCACGGGGATTGATATTTTCTCCCTATCGTACTGTGGGCCGCCTATGACTTTGGCGCGAATGAAAAAAACGGCCGCCGCCGCATTACTCAGTTTAGTCCTGCTTTTCCCCCCGGGCTGCACGCAAAAGCAGCAAGCCGCCCCACCTCCTCCGCCGAAGGTTACCGTGAGCCAGCCCGTGCGGGAAGACATTGTAGACTACCTGGAATTTAGCGGAAATACACAGGCCGTCAACACTGTCCAGCTCCGCGCCCGTGTAGAAGGCTATCTGGACGGCGTATACTTCAAGGATGGGGATATCGTGAAGAAAGACCAGTTACTTTTCCTCATCCAGCAAAACACATATTTTGCAATGCTGCAGCAGGCCGAAGGCAACGTTCTAAACCAAAAAGCCCTGCTCGAGCACGCTAAAACTGAGTTCGCCCGCTACACCAAACTCTATGAGCAAAAAGCCGCCGCCGATACGGATGTCGAAAATTGGCGTAATCAGCGCGACACGGCACAGGCCGGTCTGCTCTCGGCTGAAGCGCAGCGCGATCTTTCAAAGCTCAATCTCGGATATACCTGGGTAGTCGCCCCCTTCACGGGACGTATCGACAGGAGGCTTGTGGACCCCGGAAACCTCGTAGGCTCCGGTGGAACCAGCACTGTTTTGGCCGAATTGACCCAAATCGACCCTCTTTATCTTTACTTCAACATCTCCGAAACCGATATTCCGCCTCATATACGGGATGCAAGAACTGCTTCGCTCAAGTCCTCCAACTCAGCCGCAAAGGCAGAAAAGACTCCTGTCTTTATGAGCCAGGTCAATGAAGAAGGATTTCCACACGAAGGATATCTTGATTTCGCATCGAGTGTGGTAAACACGTCAACAGGGACACTGCTTCTCAGAGGAGTTTTTCCAAACCCGGACGGCAAAATGCTGCCCGGCCAGTTTGCCAGGGTCAGGCTGCCGGTCGGGAATAAGAACGCCGCCATTCTCATTCCGCAGTCTGCGGTGAACTACGACCAGTTGGGGAACTATGCGCTGATAGTGAATGAGAATAATACGGTCGAACGCCGTAGTGTTAAAACGGGGGCTCTGAAAAATCATTCGTATGTGATCGAGGAAGGCCTTACCGGAGATGAGTGGGTCGTAACAAATGGTGTGCTCAAAGCGGTTCCCGGCAGGCAGGTTACTCCCGAACGCAACCAGCCACAGGGCGCGGCGGAAAAACCCGCTCAAGGGGCAGGCAAATGATCTCAGAGTTCTTCGTTGACAGGCCTATTTTCGCAAACGTGATCGCCTTCGTCACGATCATAATCGGCCTGGTCGCGTTATACGGCCTCCCGGTTGCACAATATCCGCAGATCGTTCCGCCGACAATACAGGTTACGACCCGATACCCCGGAGCAAGCGCCCAGGTCGTCGCCGAAACCATCGGCGTTCCTATCGAGCAGGCCGTCAACGGGGTCGAGGGCGCGATATACATGTCGTCGGCCAGCAGCAGCGACGGCTCTTATACGCTAACGATCACCTTCGACGTCGGGACTAATCTCAACGCTTCCCTTGCGCTTGTCCAAAACCTCGTAAACAGCTCCCTTGCCCAGCTTCCGGGCGGCGCTCAGCAACAGGGAGTGACCATAAGGAAAGTTTCTCCCAATATCCTTCTGGTGGTGAGCCTGTATGCAGACGATGACCGGTTCAGTGAGATTTTCCTTTCAAATTACGCGGTCATAAATCTTCAGAACCCGCTGGCCCGGCTCCCCGGCGTCGCCCTGGTGAGAATTTTCGGCGCCGGGCCTTACAGCATGAGAGTGTGGCTCGACCCACTCAAGCTCGAGTCACTGGGGATTACGACTGCTGACGTGCAGGCGGCCATTCAGGGACAAAACGATCAAGTCGCATTAGGTCAGCTTGGCGCGCCCCCCATACCCAAGGATCAACCCTTCCAGCTTACGATCAACACGCTCGGCCGCCTTTCCGACGCCGCCCAGTTTGAAAATATAATCGTCAAGACGGCAACCGACCAAGCCCCGCAGACCGTGCGTCTGCGCGATATAGCCCGAGTGGAGCTGAGCCAGCAGAGCTTCAGTAATTTCGCGTATTATGTCGGCCATCCAACGTCGCTGATCCCGATTTTCGCCCTTCCGGACGCAAACGCCATTACGGTCGCCGACAGCATCTATAAAGCAATGGCCGATATGAGCAAAACTTTTCCCCCCGGGCTCAAATGGGCAACCCGCTATGACACGACCCAGTTTGTCCGCCAAGCCATCTCAAAGGTATATGAAACTCTTTTCATAGCCGCTATCCTGGTGCTGATCGTAGTGCTCCTTTTCCTCCAAAGCTTCCGGGCGATGCTCGTTCCCGCTACAACCGTACCGGTAACTATCATCGGCGCTTTCATTGCGATCGCCGCACTCGGATTTACCGTTAATCTGATGACGCTTTTCGCTCTCATTCTGGCCATCGGCATCGTAGTCGACGACGCAATCGTTGTCGTTGAGGGCGCCTCGTACCACATAGAACGAGGAATGGCGCCCAGGGAAGCCACCATCAGGGCAATGCAGGAATTGACGGGACCGATCATGGGAATCACGCTTGCCCTGGTTGCGGTTTTTCTGCCGGCCGCATTTTTCCCGGGAATAAGCGGGCAAATATTTCGCCAGTTTGCGCTCGTTATCGCTTCAACTGCGGTAATAAGCGCCATCAACGCCCTTACTCTGAAACCGGTCCAGTGCGCCTTGTGGTTGAAACCGCACGGCAAAAAGCCACCGAATTTCATCTACCGCGCCTTCAACAGGCTTTTTAAATGGATGACCGACGTCTATATGGTGCTGGTTGTCAACATGGTGAAACGGCCGGTCATGATGTTAATGGTATTCATCATCATAATCATCGTGTCCTTCTGGCAGTTTCTCAGCCGGCCGAGCGGATTTCTCCCAACCGAGGACCAGGGATACGGGATTTTGTTTACCCGCCTGCCGGAAGGCTCATCACTGCCGCGCAATCGTGAGTTGGCCGACCAAAGTGAACGCCATCCTCCAACGAATTCCCGGCATTGCGGCGTGGGTGACAATTGGAGGCTACTCCGTTTTGGATGGGGCAAACAGCCCCAACATTTCATCGTCGTTCGTCAATTTCCAGGATTGGAAGGTCCGGGGGAGCGCCCTGACCCAGGATGTGATCATAGCCAATTTAAACCGGGAACTGGCGAAACTTGAGGAAGCCCAGGCCCTTTTTATCATCCCGCCTCCCATTCGGGGATTAGGCCAAACCGGAGGCTTTCAGATGATGGTCGAGGACCGAGGCGGATACCTCGGGCTGAAAGGAGTCGAGCAGGCTACCAGGGCACTCATAGCAGGCGGGAAATTCACAACCTGCGCTGCGAAATCTGATAACGCCATTTAGCATGACCAGCCCGCAGCTCTACCTGAACATCGACCGGACCAAGGCCGAATCACTGCACGTCCCCATGGCAAACGTTTTCGGTGCACTCCAGGACTACCTCGGGTCATCATTTGTAAATCTTTTCAACAAGTTCAACCAGGTATTCCAGGTCTATATCCAGGCTGAAAGCAATTACCGGATGGACCCTCGGGACATAAAGAACCTCTATGTCCGCAACCGGACGGGAGGTATGGTCCCATTGGGCACACTGTTGAATGTAGAGCGTACGGAAGGCTCGGAGTTGATCACCCGCTACAATCTCTACCCGGCCGCAGCCATCTTCGGGTCGGCAGCCACAGGGTTCAGCTCCGGCCAGGCACTGGCGAAAATGGAGCAGCTTGCCGCAGATACCTTGCCTCAAAGCATAACCTACGACTGGACCTCCACGAGCTACCAGGAAAAGCAGGTGGGCTACCAGGCCTATTTCATTTATGCCCTTTCCATATTTCTGGTCTATATGGTGCTTGCGGCCCTATACGAGAGCTGGAGCTCGCCCGGCGCCGTTATTCTCGTCGTGCCGGTTGCAATCGTCGGCGTTCTGCTCGCTCTTATAGCCCGCGGATACGACAGCAACCTCTACACTCAGGTTGGACTCATCCTCATGATCGCACTGGCAAGTAAGAACGCCATCCTCATCGTGGAATTCGCCCGTGACTTGCACCACGGCGGCATGTCCATCGAGGAGGCGGCGATCGAAGCCACCCGCAGGCGGTTTCGCCCCATCGTGATGACCTCATTCGCTTTCATCCTCGGAGTTGTGCCCCTCCTGGTGGCTTTCGGAGCAGGGTCCGCCAGCCAGCGCGCCCTTGGGACAGTCGTTTTCGGCGGCATGCTTTCATCTACGCTTCTGGCTATACCGTTTGTGCCTGTTTTCTATATACTGCTGGAGCGACTAAGCGAACGTTTCCGAAGATCGAAGCCGCTAACCGACAGCTTCGATTAACTTAGGGCTTGTCCGTAAATAAGCCTCTTAGGGATTGCGCCGGATTTTGAGGCTGATTTGGTCGCGAAGATTGAGCAAAACCGCAGGCGTAGCTGTGCTACGTCGAGGATTTTGCGATTGAGGAGCGGCCAAAGCCGGCCAAAAGCCGGATGCGAACGCAAAGGTTTTATTTACGGACAAGCCCTTATTCCCCAACTCTGCCTTTTGAGCACCCAAGCAAACTGCGGAACGAGGATAGATTTATTAAATGCACACCCTGACAATGCCCTCTGCGGCCCGCGGAATCGCGCGGAGGAGTGAGCTGCAGCGGGCAAAGGGAAAACTCTTAGTTCCCCTTCACAATGGAAGAACCCGCCATTATTGGTCGAGTGCTTTTACCGGCGGCGTGCCTCGAGCCCAGAAGCCTGCCGACCAAGGGCAATACAATGACAAGCACGTTCAAGCCAATCCAGCAGATCGGCACCCAGTAGTACCACTTCATTTTGTAGCCTCCATTGCCGAAAAGTAGCCCCCCTTCCCCGGAGTTGCCTTAAGCAGCTAGAATACGCCACCCTGCCCCGGGAATCTAACCAACCGGCAAAAATTCGGGCGGATTGCCCAACTACATACTTTTTTGGCTTGATAGTAGAATAGCTGAAATAGGATTTTTGCAATTCAAATCGTCAGAAGTTGTATCCACCCTTCGCCCACATACATTGTACCTCGCTACGGGACAACTCAAAAGAAATAAATTGCACCCATCGAAACTTTTATCCGTTAATTCAGAAAGCGTCAAGCTGGCATCAGGAGAGCCAACTCAATAGGCAGGGTCCTCCAACCTCGTGGCGGTCCGGCAGACGCAAGACTGCATCGCGGGAAAGCTTCAGCGAGGATCGAAGGCTCCCTGCCCTCAATGCTTCGAACTCAGATCTGAGAGTGGCGCCAGCACTTATCAGTCACCAAGCATGCACCTGTCATAGGCCCGATGGTAGAGATAAGACCAATCATTAGCTGACGCAGCGCCACCACCGAGCGCACCGAGTCCACCGCCAATTGCAGCGCCTGTTCCAGCACCTCTGCCGCCACCGAAGATTCCACCTAAAATCGCCCCCGTGGCTGCTCCACCCAGCGCGCTGCCCAGGACGTCGCCACCGGGGTTCGCGTAATTGTTGGCGTAGTTCCTGGCATAATCATCGCAATAGGCGGCGGAGTTGGCGAAACTCGTTCCGGTTCCCGCGAAAAACACACCGGCTGACAAAACAGCCATAATCAAACCCCACGTAATCAGGGAATTTATTTTAAGTATCATCGATATCCTCCACATCTGCACAATAAGTCATAGTTTGATGCCATCACGAGGTTAGCCTGCCAGAGTCCAGGATCGCCCCAATAGTCAATCACCAATGATCCAGGTGAGATAGCAATAATATAAACACTAGTGACTTGTTTTCAAACACACTCGGGAAAGCCAAAATGATTGTGAGGCATCAAGAAAGACATGAGCCCCGGACAGAGCATCCGGGCAGGATTGAAGTTGGCCAGGAGTAAGGGGGGGGCCTATCTCCTGGCCCTTCGTGAAGGGTAGATTAAATGGGGATTTAATCTCCGTTAAGATTATCGGAAGAACGGGTCTTTGCCTTGAACTAAAGTTTCACGGTTACCGTAGTGCATTGTCAACTAAGTTCTTATAGGTAAGGGTTTTCAGCCCGTCATTCCGGCGCAGGCCGGAATCCAGCGTCTTTTCAATTCGTTAAAAGCACTGGACCCAATGCTGTTAACTTAAGTAAGTTGCTGAATTACAAGGGCTTTTAATATCGCCCGACGGACCTGACCTTTCGGCCGGGGCAACATAACCCAGATAATTGAGCCGGAAGATGCCCAAATTCGGAGACGTAAATATGCGAAAGAACGGCTATTTGTCTTAACACTACTACGTCAAGTACCTAGGGTCGGCAAACGCCAGTGTTACACTGCGAAATGTGGGCACGATGAAACCGTACCCACCCTACAGCTATGTGTAAAGGTTTGCGTCATGACTTAACGTAGTAGTGTTAAGTTACAGCATTGCACTGGACCCCGGCCTTCGCCGGGGTGACGATTCTTTGCAACATGTCATAACTTTGTTGACAATGTACTAGTACCTGTACACGCCGGCAAACGGCACGATGCAGCAACAGAGGGGCATCGGGACCCCGGGCAACACCGGGGAAGCCACCGCAGGCTTTCTTGCACCGGTTGTATGAAGCACTGCGGGCAACCTTTATTTACCCGGTTTTTCTTCGTTTGCCGTCGCATCGTCCCATTCGTTTTCAAAAGAGAAAGTAATGCCGGGAAACCGGCTGACCAAAATTTTCTGATCCTTCAGTTTTAGGGAATTATTGCCCATCGATATTCTTAGTCCTCTCAAATTGGCCAAAGATTCGGGCAACTTTACACCGCCGTTAGAACGCACTGACAGTTCTCGCAGGTTCTTTAGATTGCCGATAAATGAAGGAAGTTCGTGGATTTCGTTATAATCCAGGCCCAGGTTCTTAAGTTTTGAAAGCTGAGCTGCCTGAGGTGGAACGGCTTTAAGACCATTTCGGCCCAGGTTTAATTTCTCCAAACTCCGCAACTGCCCGATCGCGTTCGGCAGGGTTTTCACCGGCAGAGGTCTTTCGAAACCTGGTCCCCTAGCATCTAGCGCGCCGTATAAGTCCAGAACTTTCAATCTTTGCAAACGACCGATCTCTTCCGGAATTGAAACATTCATTCGGCAACCGTTTCCGTTATCGAGAATCAATTTCTCTAATTTAACCAACTTCCCGATTTCCTTGGGAAGGTCTTCAAGTTCCTCCAGACAGGCAATTTCAAATACCTTTAAATTGGTCAATGTCCCTATTCGATCGGGAAGATGTTTCATTTTACGCTCAGAGTGAGTTATGGACAGGGTCGTCACTTCGGCCGGATTTAAAAACGCCTCCTCAAAGCTATTGAATGTACTGGCATGAACGTGTGGGACCGCAATGAAACATAAGCTGAAAACGACCAGCATTTTCTTCATCACATAATCTCCTGGTTTGCGGAAGGTTTTCCAGCAAAAGAGCAAGGCACGCTTCGCCTGAAGGCTGGATAAGTGCCGGACAGCAGAGTCCGGGGCGAATCGATCTTTACACGCTCAAGTGAAGCAATGTGATCTCCGGCGGGACGTTAATCCGCACGGGGGTAAATGTGGTGCCGATTCCACTGCTCACGTACAGGTGGGAAGCATTTAACCGGTACAACCCCTCCGGATAGGGGGTCATAAGGTGAGCCAGGCTGATATCACCTGACGGCAAACTCAACTTTATCTGCCCCCCATGATAGTGGCCTGCGAGGGTTAGCTGAATCCCATATGCAGCAGCCAGAGGAAAGACCTCGGGGCGATGAGACAGCAGAAGAATCGGCATATGGGTGTCTAACCCAAGCAAAGCGGCCTCAAGGTCGGGGTGTCCGGCGCGAAGGTCATCGATTCCAGCCACTGCGAAAGGGCCCTGTCCGGAGTGAACGACCTGATGAGCATTGTTCAGGAGCCGGATGCGGTGCTGCGAGAAAACCGCCTGGATTCGGCTCAATTCCCCGTACCAGTGCTCATGATTACCCAGTGTGGCAAAAGTGCCGTATGGAGCGCGGACCCTTGCCATCTCCTCTATACAGCCCGGGAGAAACTCCATCGAGTTCGATATATAGTCGCCGGTGAGGACAAAGAGATCGGGTTGGAGCGCAATGACCCGGTCGGTTAGTCGCCGTATCTCTTCCCTTGTCATGTAAATACCGGCATGGATATCGGTGAGCTGGACAACCCGCAGAGAGTGTCCGAAGGACAAGGCAAGCTCCCTGACTTCAAATGCCTTTCCGGTATAGACGGCGCCGTATCCGCAAACTGCGAATGGTGCTGCGGCTAACCCGCCTAATCCAACTTGAAGAAAGTGACGGCGGGCGGGATTCATGGGGCTGAGTTCCTTGCGGCCGGTGCTGCGAAATATTCGGAAAGTCGCCCGGCCAACTTTTCCGGCAAATTCAACAATAAAGAGCACCAGTGCGGACAGAATCGACCCTAAGCCCCATACGGCCGGGAGATAAAAAAAGAAGAGTCGCTCCGCTGCCGGCGGGGCCTCCCAGGTGATCGGGTAGAACATGATGTATCGGTTTGCGGTAAAGAGCAGGAGAATCGTTATGCCCACCAGAACGATGGCGCCGGATTTGAATAGATCGGGTCCGGGCAGGGACTTGATGGCCCGTCGGATTCGGATAAACAGATATCCCTGTGAAAGTACGGCAAGGGTAAGACCAATCAGGCGAATGGTCGCGAAATTCATTCCGCGCACCATGTTGGGACTCCGATTACGGCAGGGGTGCAAAAGCTGCTGCGCAGACCAGGACATGTTTCAAACACACTATACTGCAAATAGCTGAACTCAGACTATTTATTCAAGCCAGAAAGCTCACCAGCCTCCGGTTGAAAAAATCTGCGGCTTCAATATTACTGAGGTGCATGGCGCCTGAGATGACGACCAGCTCCGATCCCTCGATCTGCCGTTGGATCGCCTCGGCGGCGCCTACAGGGGTAGTCTCATCCTGTTCCCCGGTGATGATCAGGGTTGGCGTGGATACCTTTGAGAGTTCGTGTAAGACGTTCAAAGGTGCTGATGGCCAGGGAGCAACCAACATAACCGGAAACGGGCGTGAAAAGGATCATTTTACGCATCCGCTCGGTGATTTCCGGCTGGTTCCGGCGAAATTCTCCACTCAGCCAACGTTCCAGGGTCTGCTCGGCCAGGGCCTTCATGCCCTCGGTTTCTGCCGTCCGAATGCGTTCTTCCCAGATCGGAATCATCTCGGGGGGGACGCGTCCGCTCGTATCGCACAGGACGAGTTTTTCGAGCCGGTCCGGATACCTGCACGCCAGGACCTGTCCGATCATTCCCCCCATGGAGATGCCAATAAAATGAGTCCGCCGGATGGCCAGGTGATCGAGCAACCCGATCACATCGGCAGCCAGCATCTCCATCGTATAGGGTCCCGGAGGGGCGGATGAACTGCCATGGCCGCGTGTGTCGAAGCGCAAGATTCGATACTCGCCGCGCAGCGCCGGAAGTTGCAGGTCCCACAGCTCGAGAGCCGTGGCCAGAGAGTGGCTCAAGGTGAGAATGGCGCATCTTCAGGGCCTTCTATCTCATAATGGATGACCACATCATTGACGCTAGCCTGCATATCTCCTTCCTTCTCTTCAGGGTTTATTGCGCATTGGTGGTTAAAAAGGCAGGGCTGAGGGGAATTCGTGTGCATAATATAGGCGCACCACGGCACGCCCGCTCCTGATGGAGCCGGTCCGGTCTGCGTGAAAGATCAGTTTGCTCACATCGGCATCCGGATGAGAGTTGACACCTGCGGACACCTGGTTACAAACAGCAACCGGGGAGCGTCAGGTAACTACGCATAAAGACCCTCTGCCCGGCATGATCCGGATGCCGGCAGGCCGATGTCAGAATTTATAGTTGACCCCCACCCGGATAACGTGCTGGGCCGTATCGATGTTGGTTGAGAACGTATATCCGGGAACGCCCGGAATGCCAGAGGTGTAAGACGTCGAGCCGAGGTCGATATAGAGGTATTCCAGCTTGACGCTCCAATTGTTGCTGAGCGCGTATTCGTTGCCGGCGCCGACCGCCCATCCGACCTGCATCCCCGACGAGGAACCGGAGAAGAGGCCCAAGATGGAGGGGATGGAAGTGCTGGACGAAACATATCCATAGGCGAGACCACCGGTTACATAAATCAGGAATCGATCGGCAGGCGTGAAGCCCAGGCGCGCCCGCAGGGTGCCGAAGTAATCGACCTGCTGGTTCACGGCGTAGACATAACCGGGAGCGGGGATGAGAAGGTTAGTGCCGGTGCTCGAAGTGTTGGTGCTGTTGTAGTTGAAGTCCGTTTCAAGGCCATAGACGAAGCGGCAGACCTGGTAATTGTAGCCGAGCTGGCCGCCAATGGTGCCGGCGATACTGTTGAAGTTGCCCGACTCCGTGAGAAATGGCGCCAAGTATGCCAGCGAACCCGTTGGAGTGGTGGTATAGTTGGAGTCATTTGCGGCGAGACCTGCGTTCAGCCCCCCGTAAAACCCCGTCCAGTTATAGGTGGCTGCGGCAGGACCGGCGGCCCATGCGGAGCCGCAGCCAAGAAGCAGCACAAGCAATGCAGTCGCAAAAACGGAATTCCTCATAGCGCCCCTCCATGTTGGCAAGTCCGTTAAGGTTATAGGGCCATACGGCCCGGAAGACATAATGCGGTTTACAAAACGCTATATAAGACACGAGTTTGTGTATGGCAATCAGAAGGTGGACATAAAAAAGCGGGACATAGTTTGGAGTTTCTTTATTAGGGGTTTATACGCAATTATGCATAAAGACCCTCTGCTCGGCATGATGAGCAGGGTTATCAAAAAGGGTTCTTTGGTGGGAGAAACGCCTGAAAATTGCTGATGATTTCGTCATTCCGTACCGGCTTTCGCCTGCATGACGTCGCCCCGGACTCGATCCGGGGCGGAATCCAGATTTCTTACCGACTAATTGATTTTAAAGCAAAAGACATTGGACCCCGGTGCCTGCCCCGGACTCGATCCGGGGATCGCCGGGGTGACGTCTGTAGAGTTTTTCACCGTGATGCGGGAATTCCAATCCTTTTTCATCATTCTGTCAGGCCGCCGGGGCAGGCCGATCTCAGAATTTATAGTTGAGCCCCACACGGATAACGTTCTGGGCCGTATTGATCGTGGTCGTTAACGTTGTGTGGGAAGGAACACTAAAAGCACCGACGATGGGGTAAGACATCGAGCCGAGGTCGATATAGAGGTATTCGAGCTTGACGCTCCAATTGTTGGTGAGAGCGTATTCGCCGCCGGTGCCGAGCGCCCATCCGACCTGCATTGCCGACGAGGAACCGGAGATGCTGAAGCCTGGGGTGGAGAAGCTAGTGCTGGACGAAACATGTCCATAGGCGAGACCGCCGGTTACGTAAAGCAGCAATCGATCTGCAGGCGTGAAGCCCAGGCGCCCCCGCAGGGTGCCGAAGTAATCGATCTGCTGGTTCACAGTGTAGTGAATATAAGAGGTGCCAACCGGGCCGCCGGGCGGGGCCACGAAGGCACCGAGAATGCCGGTGCCCGAATCGTCGGTGCTGTTGTAGTTGATGTCCGTTTCGAGGCCGTAGACCAAATTGCCGGCCTGGTAATTGTAGCCGGCCTGGCCTCCAACGGTGAAAGCGGGATTGTCAAAGCTGCCCGAAGCTAACAACTCACTCGGATCAATGTTATACCCGGAGTTGTTCTTGGCTGCGCCTGCGTTCACCCCCGCGTAAAACCCCGTCCAGTTATAGGTGGCGGCAGCAGGATCGGCGGCCCATGCGGAGGCGCAGCCAAGAACCAGTACAAGCAATACAGCCGCAAAAACGGAATTCCTCATAGCCCCCCTCCATATTGGTAAATCCGTTAAGGTTATTGGGCCATACGGCCCGGAAGACATAATGCGGTCTACAAAACGCTGTATAACGATCAGGCCGCCGGGGCAGGCCGATGTCAGAATTTATAGTTGAGCCCCACCCGTATAACGTTCTGGGCCGTATTAATCGTGGTTGTTACCGTTGAGGCGGGAACGGCAAAAGCGCTGCCAACCGGGTAAGACATCGAGCCGAGGTCTATATAGAGGTATTCGAGCTTGACGCTCCAATTGTTGGTGAGTGCGTATTCGCCGCCGGTGCCGACCGCCCATCCGACCTGCATCTCCGACGAGGAAGCGGAAATGCTGAAGCTTGGGATGGAGAGGTTAGTGCTGGACGAAACATGTCCATAGGCGAGACCGCCGGTTACGTAAAGCAGCAATCGATCTGCAGGCGTGAAGCCCAGGCGCCCCCGCAGGGTGCCGAAGTAATCGATCTGCTGGTTCACGGTGTACACAATATGAGAACCACCAAGCGGGGCTATGAAGGCACCGAGAATGCCGGTGCCCGAATCGTCGGTGCTGTTGTAGTTGAAGTCCGTTTCAAGGCCGTAGACGAAATTGCCGGCCTGGTAATTGTAGCCGGCCTGGCCTCCAACGGTGAAAGCGGGATTGTCAAAGCTGCCCGAAGCTGAACAACTCACTCGGATCAATGATATACCCGGAGTTGTTCTTGGCTGCGCCTGCGTTCAGCCCCCGCGTAAAACCCCGTCCAGTTATAGGTGGCGGCGGCAGGATCGGCGGCCCATGCGGAGCCGCAGCCAAGAACCAGTACAAGCAATACAGCCGCAAAAACGGAATTCCTCATAGCCCCCCTCCATGTTGGCAAATCCGCTAAGGTTATTGGCCATGCGGCCCGGAAGACATAATGCAGTCAACAAGACGCTGTACAAAGATCAGGCCGCCGGGGCAGGCCGATGTCAGAATTTATAATTGAGCCCCACCCGGATAACGTTCTGGGCCGTATTGACGGTGGTCGTTACCGTTGAGCCGGAATTGCCTGTACCGCCGACAACTGGGTAAGACATCGAGCCGAGGTCGACATAGAGGTATTCGAGCTTGACGCTCCAATTGTTGGTGAGTGCGTATTCGCCGCCGGTGCCGACCGCCCATCCGACCTGCATCTCCGACGAGGAAGCGGAGATGCTGGTGCCCCCGGCGAACAGGCTAGTGCTGGACGAAACATGTCCATAGGCGAGACCACCGGTTACGTAAAGCAGCAATCGATCGGCAGGCGTGAAGCCCAGGCGCCCCCGCAAGGTGCCGAAGTAATCGATCTGCTGGTTCACGGTGTAGTGGATATAACCAGTACCAACCGGGCCGCCGGGCGGAGGGGCTATGAAGCCACCGAGAATGCCGGTGGCCGAATCGTCGGTGCTGTTGTAGTTGATGTCCGTTTCGAGGCCGTAGACCAAATTGCCGGCCTGGTAATTGTAGCCGGCCTGGCCGCCAACGGTGAAAGCGGGATTGTCAAAGCTGCCCGAAGCTGACAAATCACTCGCATCGATGAAATACCCGGAGTTGTTTTTGGCCGCGCCTGCGTTCAGCCCCGCGTAAAACCCAGTCCAGTTATAGGCGGCGGCGGCAGGACCGGCGGCCCATGCGGCGCCGCAGCCAAGAACCAGTACAAGCAATACAGCCGCAAAAACGGAATTCCTCATAGCTCCCCTCCATGTCGGCAAATCCGTTAAGGTTATTGGGCCATACGGCCCGTAAGACATAATGCAGTCTAAAAAACGCTGTATAACGATCAGGCCGCCGGGGCAGGCCGATGTCAGAATTTATAGTTGAGCCCCACCCGGATAACGTTCTGGGCCGTATTGATCGTGGTCATTACCGTTGAGGCGGGATGCCTGTAACAGCGACGACAACGGGGTAAGACATCGAGCCGAGGTCGATATAGAGGTATTCGAGCTTAACGCTCCAATTGTTGGTAAGTGCGTATTCGCCGCCGGTGCCGAGCGCCCATCCGACCTGCATCTCCGACGAGGAATCGGAGAAGCTGGTGCCCCCGGCAAAGAGGTTAGTGCTGGACGAAACATATCCATAGGCGAGACCACCGGTTACGTAAAGCAACAATCGATCGGCAGGCGTGAAGCCCAGGCGCCCCCGCAAGGTGCCGAAGTAATCGATCTGCTGGTTCACAGTGTAGTGAATATAAGCAGAACCAACCGGGCCGGGGCTATGAAGGCACCGAGAATGCCGGTGCCCGAATCGTCGGTGCTGTTGTAGTTGAAGTCCGTTTCGAGGCCGTAGACGACATTGCCGGCCTGGTAATTGTAGCCGGCCTGGCCTCCAACGGTGAAAGCAGGATTGTCAAAGCTGCCCGAAGCTGACAACTCACTCGCATCAATGAAATACCCGGAGTTGTTTTTGGCCGCGCCTGCGTTCAGCCCCGCGTAAAACCCCGTCCAGTTATAGGTGGCGGCAGCAGGATCGGCAGCCCATGCGGAGCCGCAGCCAAGAACCAGTACAAGCAATACAGCAGCAGAAACGGAATTCCTCATAGCCCCCCTCCATGTTGGTAAATCCGTTTAGGTTTTTGAGCCATACGGCCCGTAAGACATAATGCAGTGTTAAGGCGCTGTATAACACAAGAGTTTGTGTATGGCAGTAGAAAAGCGGACCATAGTTTGGAGTTTCTTTAATTAAGAGTCCTTGCTAACTCATATTGAATCTTACCATTTACGCCTCCTCGATCTGTCGGAGCTATCAATGAGAGAAGGAAAGGCAGGCGAACATGACGTTATAATAGAGTCGGAAACGCCGGAAAGAGATGGCAATAAATGGTAGTGGGGTATTTTGATTTTTCTTCTATGAGCCTTTTTTTCAATAAAATATCCACCTGGATTTAGGGGCGTGCGGAAATATTTTCTTGACGTGCGGCTCTTTTCTCAGATAAGGGTACAGTGCTTCAATGCCGGTATTGCGTTTATGGCCATAGCAAAGGGTTGCCGCCTGTGACCGCTAAGAATCTAATCATAACGGACGACACAACGATCCGCAAAAAGGTCTTCAGCTATGTCCGGGACCGGATCCTGAGTGGCGAGATTGCGCCGGGTGAACGGCTGGTCGAGACTAAAATCGCCTCTGAGATCGGCACCTCACGAACTCCCATAAGAGAAGCCTTCCATACCCTTGAACGTGAAGGGCTGATCGATTCCATCCCGAGGGTCGGTTACGTGGTGCGCGCGATCAGTGAAGAGGAGGTGGCAGAGATCTGCGCCATCCGCCTGGTCATAGAGTCGCTTGCGGTGCGATGGGCGCTCCAGAAGGCCCACAAGAAATTAATCAAAGACCTCAAAAAAAATATGAACCGGGCCGATCAGTTGCTGGAGAAAAAGCAGTACAGCGATTTCGTGGAGGTGGATGCGGCTTTTCATGAGGTGATAGCCCGATGCAGCGGAAGCGACCGGCTTCTGGAACTGGCCCAAACTCTTCGAAGACACATGCTGCGATACCGTGCCAAAAGTATTTTTTCGGCAGACACCGTCGTGAAGGCAATAGTCGGCCACAAAGCCATTCTGGCCGCCATTGAAGATGGTAATGCCGACGCGGTCGAGCAAGCGATCAAAGTCCATCTCGACGAGTCGAAGGAAAGTTGTATTCGCTATGGTTCGAGCGAGCGCATTGAAGATGATTCCTCACCTCCTCAAGCTGAAGTCCCCCGGACCACTAAGACCTGATTCGATCTGACAGCCTTGCTGGATAGGACGCCTGTCTCATCACGATTGCCTCAAATAGTACATTATCAATAAAATTATTACATGGTGCAAGGAATCGTCACCCCGTACCGGCCTCCGCCGGCATGACAGAAAGCCGGGGCCCAGTGCTTTTAACCAGCTGAAAATACTCTGGATTCCGGCCCCCGGGACTAGACACTTCCGGGGCAGGCTGCGCCGGAATGACGGGATGAAGGTCCTTACCTATAGGAACTTAGTTGACAATGCACTAGACACTTCCGGGGCAGGCTTCGCCGGAATGACGGGATGAAGGTCCTTACCTATAGGAACTTAGTTGACAATGCACTAGACACTTCCGGGGCAGGCTTCGCCGGAATGACGGGCTGTAGGTCCTTACCTATCGGAACTTAGCACTACTTCGTCAAGTACCGTAGGGTGGGCAAACGCCAAGTGTTGCCCACCGCGAAATGGTGGGCACGATGAAACCGTACCCACCCTACAGCTATGTGTAAAGGTTTGCGTGATGACTTAACGTAGTAGTGATAGTTGACGGTGCAATAGCACTACTTCGTCAAGTACCGTAGGGTGGGCAAACGCCAAGTGTTGCCCACCGCGAAATGGTGGGCACGATGAAACCGTACCCACCCTACAGCTATGTGTAAAGGTTTGCGTGATGACTTAACGTAGTAGTGATAGCCAAAAACGAATGGCCGGGCAGAAAGATGCCCGGCCATTCTTCCATTGACTTAGGGCTTGTCCGTAAATAAAACCTTTGCGCTCGCATCCGGCTTATGGCCGGCTTTGGCCGCTCCTCAATCGCAAAATCCTCAACGTAGCACAGCTACGCCTGCGGTTTTGCTCAATCTTCGCGACCAAATCAGCCTCAAAATCCGGCGCAATCCCTAAGATGCTTATTTACGGACAAGCCCTTAACCTCGCGTTATACCAACTTGCGTTCAAGATGGTGCTCGACGCATCAAAATCCCCCCTGCCCCCCTTTAGAAAAGGGGGGTGTGGGGTGCAAAGAATTCAAGGCGCCGCCAGATATCACTTGATACTTTCTTGAACGCAACTTGGGGTTATTCGCCAACCAGCCCCGGTTTCGCTACTATTTTGATCTTTTTGGCAGGAAACAGCTTGTCGAGCAACTCAACTGAAGGCGCCTTTGAAACGAGGCTGCCTCCGAAGTAGGTGACAGCGCAGCCGCTGATTAGTATCCATTCCATGGTGCCCATACCAATCCGGGGTGGATTACTTCCAAAAACCGCCCAACCGCCATAAAGCGCGGCAACTGTGCCGTAGATCACCGTGAGCATGGCGCCGACCTTTGTGGCGCCTCTCCAGTAATAGGAAATGACGGTTACAAATACAAAGATTGATCCAAGGCCCATTGCAGCCAGCCCCATAAAGGACACGAGTAATTCAGGCGGCCGTTCGAGGGTCCAGTAAAAGGGTAGGAACAGAAAAAGGGCGATCGAGAAGTAGTTAATGCCTATCAGGGTCCCGTCGGATGTTTGGGGACGCCAGAGCTTTATGATGTCCCTGGATACGTTTGCGCTCATAATGAAGACCAGTGCCGAGAGCGTGCCAAGGGCGGCCCCGACCAGAGCCGTAAGATAGATGCACAGCAACCAGGTGCCGCCTATGCCCCATGCGAGCATCGGCGCGGCAAGATCGGCGCCCCACTGCTTGTTGGCGAGAAGATTGGTGCCGAAGAGCATTCGAGCAATAAGGCCGTTGCTCGAGCAGTCGAGCATGTTGGGGATCCCGACAACAACGAAAACAATAGCAATGAGCGTTACAAAATCTTTGTTGGAGAGTTTTTTCATGCCGAGAAAACGGCTGACGTTATGTGGAAATCCGATAGCCATAGTTAAGAAAATGATGGGTGTTGCAAAAATGCCTATGTAGCTGGAGAAAAGCTGGGTTACACCGACCGTGGGCATACTGCGGTCTATAAGCGACATGAGGCTGGGCTTTTGCGCCATGAGGGCATCGGATATCTTGCCCAACCCGCCCGCATAAATGAGCGCCCATACGCTAAGGAGTGCGCCTACCAATCCAATAAAGGCCCCTTTTACCGCGATGAACCACTGGGTGCCGGTGTAGCCTCCAATGGCCAGGAAGATCCAGGCAATCGTGATACAGATGAGCAGACACCAGAAGGGGGGAAGCCCGGTAACCGCGTACCAGACCCCACCCGCTGCCTTTAACTGGCCTACGGAATACATGAACAGGAAGAAGAGCATGCTGGCTGCGACCATCGTCTGGAGCAATTTTGATTCAAATCGTCGTCCGATCGTTTCGGTGACCGTGGTTGCCTCGAGTTTCTCTGCAAAGTCTCTTGTCTTGGTCGCAGCGAGCCAGATGGCGGGAATGATTCCAACCAGGCCCCAAATGCCGCCAAACCACATGCCCGAAAAACCGACCTTGTACACCATCCCGGTGCTGCCGCAGAAGGCCCAACCGGACAGATAGGCGCCGCAAAGGGCGAACCCTGTCACCCAGGGACCAAAGTCCCTTTTCCCAATGAGGAATTCATCGTAGGATTTCCATCGCCTTTTTGCAAGAAGTCCCAGAGTGACCGCAAGAATCAAAAGACAGGCGGTCCCGATTATGGACCCCACCATCATGCCGGTTGTCGGCTGGGGAATGTCCAGGAATTTTCCGTTCATTCTTCCCTCCTCTTCCTCACGATCAGCCATGTTCCAATAACGGTCAACAGAAAATTGAAGGCCAAAACCAATCCCCAGCCAATCCACGCTGCATTGGGATCAACAACTTGTTCCATAACTCCTCCTTGTGCTAGGTTATGGCGTTAAAGAAGGGGCGTATAGTAAGCGCTCTTCATGATGCTGTAGCGCAGGAGCAGGTCACCGGTAAAGACAAAGACCAACCTGAGGAAAATACCGGATGAACTGACGCCCAGGCCCCACATGGCCAAAGTGATCAGCAGCGGCACCACAATACCGATCAGGATGACCCCTAAATAAAATAATTTGGAAAAACCGCCCCGGACCAGGTTGGATACTGAAAATTTGGCGGCTTCCGAAGCATGAAAAGTACCCCATAAATAAAGGGCGATCAACCCGATGTAAGCCAGCAACAGCATTCGGCACCAGACTTCCATGCCCAGCACTTCCCCACCGCTGACTCTCATCATTAACTGAATCACCTGGCTGCCCACCCAGATGCCGGAGACGATGGACAAGGGCAGGACCGTTGACTGATTCCAGGAAGGGATCGCCTTCATCACATTCATGGTGGCAAATCCGTGCATAATGAGCAGGACACAGATGAACCCCATCAGAGTCTTCAAGACGGCGCCGTATTGAAACCCGAACAGGCCCTGAAAAAAGCCCAGACCGGCAAAGGCGAGAATTACCCACATGCCTCTTGAGAGCTCGGAGCTCCTCACCTTCAAAAACATTCCAAAAACCCGCTGGGGGTTGCCCAGATAGGCCATGTGAATCAAGCCGCCCAGGACAAGGGTGATGATATAGCCCGCCACGTATCCCGGTCTAAAATTATGGAACAGGGATATAAAATAAGCGCCTGCGCCTATCTCGGAGAAGAAAAACGCGAGCCACAGAAACATTCCCTGGTCATCGATCCATTCGTGCTGGGGCGTTTTCTTGATCATCCACTCGTAGGCCGCCGGGTCCGTTTTATGCGCGGGGACGAGTTTATTTAAAATAGTCAGCATCTCAACCTCCTGGACATGGTGGAATCGGTATCATATCGTCGTCGGCCATATCGGCTAGTGCATTGTCAACAAAGTTATGACATGTTGCAAAGAATCGTCACCCCGGCGAAGGCCGGGGTCCAGTGCTTTTAACGAATTGAAAAGACGCTGGATTCCGGCCTGCGCCGGAATGACGGGCTGAAAACCCTTACCTATAGGAACTTAGTTGACAATGTACTAGGCAGCCGTCTGGCCCGTATCTTTATATACTTTAACGGCTACGGACGTTTCCACATTTCCCGTAATGGGATCGTAGTGTTTCAAGGTTGACGGCAGGATCTTGCAGAAATTACTGCCCGAACCCAACGCAACAGGCCGCCTTTTGGCCCACAAACCGCCCTGGCCGGCAATGCCGACCACCTTGTGATGCTGACCCTGCATGGTCTTCAGAATGCCGGACTCTTTAGCGCCGTACCTGTTTTCGAGCCATATCTTATCGCCATCTTTTAACCCCTTGCTCGCGGCAAGGTCCGTGTTCATGGTAATGGTGAACGTGTAGGGACACAGCTCACTTAGCTCCTTTATCATAGGATTTTGAAAGGTGGTATTGTTAGTGTGAAGAACGTCCCGATACGAAAACGCCACCAGGTCAAATTCCTCGTTGAGTTCGGGATAGGATGCCGGGGGGTACCAACTGGGCAGAGGCACATGCTGGCTCGTGTCAAGCTCCATGTTCGCTTCCTTGCAGATTTTTTCGATGGCCATGCGGTCGTGGACCAAAAACTCCATGTAAACCGGGCTCCTGGACTTGGTGTATCCAGCGCCAGTAAACGTCTTCGATGGGCTTATGCCAGGTGGCGTAGCCCTGCTTTTTGATTTTTTCCTTATCATCCCCGTACACCCAGGTAAGCACGCGCTCGCCGATCTCTTTCCAGGTGAGCTTCTCGCCGGGTTTGATCCGCAGCTCGGGGTCCGTAATGCTGTAATAATCGCTTATGATTTGGTTGAGTTTGTCCAGCACGCCCACCCGGTGCGCCACTTCCAAATAAACATCCCAGAAGAAGCGGCTTTCTCCGACGGGTTCCGCCACCGGCTGCTGCATGTGCACGTACCAGTCCTCATAGGAGGGACTGCCGCTGAAAAAGAAGGCATCGATCTCGCTGCTCCAGCAGTCCTTTTCAAGGAAGCTCACATCCGGCAGAATAATATCGCCTAGGGCTTCATCTGTCTCGTTGACCCAAAGATCGTTGATCACGACGAAGCAGTCTTTGAAATTATCGAATGCGACCCGCCAGTCTGCATTGCTGATGAGAAAATTGCTGGCAAGGCCAAAGAGCATTTCGGGCTTTGCAGTCATGCCGAGCTTTTCCCAGAGCCAGTCTCGCTCTTTCAGGTAGTGGACATGCGATAGTGTGGAATGCGGATAAAAATCAATGCAGCCCGCATTCTCGCACGGGACCTTGGGCGAATGCACCGGCCAGGGCACGTGGGACCAGAACACCGATGGAATAAGGACACCGTCCGGCCCGACCTTGGGCAACCGCTCATATTGGCCGCCCGGATATTTTCTTCGTATGGAAGGCCATCCCAGGGTGCCGCCGGGTACATCCTCCGCCCCGACCAGCTCGCTCAAAAGATCGATGGCCGACACCTGGTGAATGCCGTTGGAGTGGCCCTGGGCACCGCGGAACGTCACAGAGGACACGGGCCTGTAGGGGAATGTTTTCCCCTCGATCGTGATGGTGCTGCCGATCTGGGCGGTTTCCACCCACTCGTGGGCGATGCGGCGCATGGTCGTGGCGGGCACCGTGCTGATCTTTTCAGCCCACTCGGGCGTAAACTGCTTCAAATGCTTTTTCAAGGCGACAAAAGCCGGCGTAACGGTTTGGCCGTTGATTTCGTATTCGCCCTCGAGAGCAAAATCCTCGTCTGCAATATCCGGTGTATCGTATTCCTTTATTTTCTGAGCTTTTAGATCGTAAATCAACGGCTTTCCGGATTCCTCATGACGATAAAAGGTGCCGTCGGCCTTGATCAGATAGGGAAAGTTGGTCTTTGCCTTCAGGAACAACTCGTCGTACTGCTTGATTTCATGCACGATAACACCAGCCATGGCCAGCCCTACGGCGGAGTCCGTTCCCGGCAGAATCGGAATCCATTCGGAAGCTTTTCCGCCGGCAAAGTTTCCCATGGGATCGAACACTATTTCCTTGATCCCTCTTCGAACGGCGTCCGCCCGAAGCCGGGCATTGGTCATCGCCGAGTGTCCGGAGCCGGTCCCCTTGCTGGATCCCCATTTGAGCACGAGCTTCGTGTATCGCCAGTCCGGCGCGATGGACCAGGCGCCGTGGATCAATCCGCCCAGCATGTGCGCGGCGTTGCCGCAATGAAGGCTGCCGCCGCCGATGATAAAATTGCCGTTATCCTTTACGCCGAATGCCTTCGCGAAAAAATAGGGATGTTGATGAGGCCCGACCGAGGCCTGAACGGTCTGGTTGCAAAACAGAATTTTGTTGGGATTGTCCGCCATGATTTTTTTCATGCGTTCGGCGATTTCCTCATAGGCTTCTTCCCAGGAAATTTCTTTCCACTTGGGGTCTACGCCGATCCCTTTTTCCGGGTTGGTCCTTCTCAGCGGCCTTTTGATCCGGTTCGGATCATAGTAATACATGAGCCCGGCGGCGCCTTTGCCGCAGATGCCGGCGTTCGCACCGCCCATGGTGCTGTCCGAGATTCCTTCGATCTTAACGGGTAAACCGTTGATTCTTCGGACCTTGATGCCGCATCCGCAGTAGCATACGCTACAAGCGGTGTTGACCCATACATCTTCCCATATTTCATCAGTTTTAAAGCCCATGACGCATCCTTATCAAACGAGGTTCAGTCGATATAATATACGCAAGGGTCCGTGCCAAATTCAGGCCGCAGCTGCTTGCCGCTTTGCTCTCTGATCAGCGTAGGGAGCTCGCCCCTCGGATCGTCCAGGTCTCCGAATGTTCTGGCTCCGACGGGGCATACTACGACGCAGGCCGGCGTTGCCTTTTCGTCCTTTCCGGGCGTCAACCCCTTTGACAGACCCTCTGTGACCCTCTCAACACAAAAGTTGCACTTGATTACGGTGCCCTGCTTAAACGGATAGATCTTCTCTCCGAGCAGTTCGAACTGGGTTTTGCCCTGTCCCGGAAAGTACTCGGCATCCGCTTTTGCCTTGTCGTAATAAGTTCGCTGCTGGTAGGGGCAGCTTATCAGGCATGCGCGACAGCCCACGCACAGATCATAGTCGATCATCACGATACCGTCATCGCGTTGAAAGGTGGCTCCCGTCGGGCATGCTTCGACACAGGCCGCATCCTTGCAATGATTGCATAAAATCGGGTAGATCAACTTCTTGCTGGTGGGATACTTCCCCTTCTCCGAAATCAATACACGGTTCCAAAACACTTTCGGCGGCAGGAAATGCTCCTGCTTGCACGAAACCGTGCAACTCCAACAAGCGATGCATCTTTTGACATCAATGACCATTCCCCATCGTGGCATATCGTCTCTTTCATTTTTCCTCCCCACCCGAAGTAACGGGCCGTCCGCTATTGGAAACCGCGTCGCGGGCAGGGGCCAAAAGGGGTAGTGGATCGCCGCTTAACTCGACATTGCCGGATTTAGCGGCAACCCGGTTGAATCGTTTGCTCCAAAGAATTCGATGATCTTTGCTTCATCGTATCCCCGTTGAACACACATTGCGTTGGCATCCAGCTTTTTCCCCTGGAAGTAATCGGCCAACGCGACAATGATCGGATCGATCCCGATAATACCGGTGGCGGCTGCAAAAGCCCCCAACATGCAACTGTTCGGCATTTCCATGCCGATTTCTTCCAGAGAAATTCCCGTTGCATTGATGAAGCAAGCTTTCTTTAAATTCTTCGTCTTCCGCTCTTTAATCACCTCCCTGGAGTTCAATACCAGCACACCGTCATGGTTCAACCCATTCCACACAGCCGGGGAGTCCTTTTGCGAGGGATCAAGGACCACCAGAACATCCGGGGTGTATATCTGGGTTTTGAGCCGTATGGGTTCATCTCCAAAGCGACCGAATGCTGTGATGGGAGCCCCCCGCCGTTCGAACCCGAACATGGGAAAACTTGCGCCGTATCGGCCGGTGCCGACAAAAGCGGTCGCCAGGATTCGGGATGCCGTCACTGCACCCTGCCCTCCCCGCCCATGAAATCGTACTTCCAACATTGATGCCTCCTTGCAATTTACAGCGCACACTCTTTTTCAAGGCCGGTTATAAGCGACAGAAGAGCGTAGCTGTAATCGACATCCCTTTGCAGCATATCCAGGTCCTTTTCGGAAAAATGAGCGAATTTTTCTGTCATCTTGATATAATCCGCCATCGGTCTGGGTTTCTTGACTTCATGCGTCAGGCAAAAATTACCTTTATAGGCTTCCCACAGAGGGAAGTAATTGGTCTTCACCGCCATTCGGCAAAGTTCAATGGACATGTCCGGCGCCACGCCCCAACCCGTCGGACATGGACAAAAGACGTGAAGATAACAAAATCCCTCGTTTTTTAACTCCCTGGCCTTTAAAAGCTTTTTGGCGAGATCTTCCAAATGGCTCATAGTCGCCGTGGCTGAATACGGAATCTTATGCATTGCCATGAGCAAGGCCATGTTCTTGCTTCTATTGCCTTTGCCCGAACTCGCTTTTCCCACCGGCGTGGTGCTGGTTTTGGCGCCATAGGGGGTCGTGCCGCTTTTTTGAATACCGGTATTCATGTACCCTTCGTTGTCATAGCAGATATAGATAAACTTCTCGTTTCGCTCCGCAGCGCCCGAAAGGTTGCCAAACCCGATGTCGGCAGCGGTCCCGTCGCCGTTGAAACAAACAACGGTGTTTTCTATTCCGGCCCGGTTGTAATATCGGACCAGCCCAGTGGCATTTGCGGCCGCTCCCGTCATTAAGGTGCCGTAATAGGCGAGTTTGTGCCAGGCGCCGATATTCTGCCCGAGCAGTACCGGTGCGCTGCATGACGGTGTGCCGGTAATGACGATATCGTTTCCCAGAACTTGGGGAATAAATCTTAATAGCAATTCCAACGGACAACCCGCGCAAAACGCAACCCCTTTGGCAAAGGGATCTTCATGTTTCTTGTAGCCAAAGACTTTCGGCAATTTCTTTGCTTTTGCCATGAACGATTCCTCCTCACCGCTTCGTAGCAAACCCAGGTCACTTATTGCAGGGTGCGCCGTTTGAAGCGGTCAGACATGCATCGATTATCTTTTCAATATGCGCGGTGGTAATGTCCATATTCGCCAGGCCGTCGATGAAACTGAGCATCCGTCCGCCGCCCAATTCCGAAGAGAGGCTTCTGATCTCTGTGTACAGGGGGCCGCCCTTGAATCCGAAACAAAGACTTCGATCAATGACCCCGACGACTTTTTTCCCTTTCAGCGTTTCAATCAGACGTTCCTCGGGAAAAGGCCGATACATTCTAAGCCTCACCAGGCCGACCTTTATCCCCTCTTCCCGTTTTTGGTCGATCACCGTTTTGACCGTGCCGCACATGCTTCCGGAGCCGACCAGAACGATATCGGCGTCATCGCTGCGATAGGTTTCCACCTGCCCGTCATAGGCGCGCCCGAATCGGTGATTAAAGTCGATATTAATCTGATCGAACTTTTGCTTGGCCCGCTCCAGGGCCATGCAATGCTTGTATCGAAGCTCAAGATACCCCTCGAGTATGCCGTGCGTAACGACTCCCAGGGGTTTTCCGGGAATCAGCCGAGGCCGCTGCGGCTGCTCCTTTAGCACGGAAAGATACTCATCCACATCCCTGTCCGTCGGAATTTCGACACGTTCGGCCATGTAGGACAAATAAAACCCGTCATAATGAACCATTACGGGAAGTTGAATATCGTGGTCCTCAGCCAGCCGATAGGCCATGATGATCATGTCGAGGATTTCCTGGCTGTCCTCGGCGATGAGAAATATCCACCCGCAATCCCGGGTGCTGATCATATCCTGTTGCCCGGATGATACCGCCATGATTCCGGGAGGTTCCCGGTTGACATTGGCCATGACCACCGGGGACCTGTTGCCTGCGGCAACCAATATAGCGTCATACATAAAAATAAGCCCCCAGGAGGAGGTCGCGGTAAACACCCGCCCACCCGCGGCAGAAGCCGCCGAAACGGCGTTCATGGCCGAATTTTCGCCCTCCACCGTAATCATCTCGGCATCCAGGATGCCTTCTGCGTGGAATTCGGACAGCTTTTCGATGACCTCCGTCTGGGGGGTAATCGGGTATGCGGCAACCACATCGGGACGGCAAAGCGCCGCGCCAATGGCAGCCGCTGCATTGCCCGTTATAACTCTCACCTGTGCACTGTCAGTTGGGTTGATGCTCATTCAAACGTTTCCTCTGATTCCATGGTGATGGCGTTTTTGGGGCATTCCCTGGCGCAAATGCCGCATCCTTTGCAAAAATCCAAATCGGGTGCAAAATACGCCTTCACGTCGATCATGCATTGGACCGGACAGTACAGCGCACAATTGCCGCAATAGATACATTGCTCCTGGTCGATAACCGGTCTTTGCGTCCGCCAACTTCCCGTATCCATACAAAGAAGCAGCCTCTCGGCATTGGACCATGGCCCTTCGGATTCAAAATACATGGTTCTTGACATGGAAGCCCTTTCCTTCACGCCGAGCGAGATAGTCACAAAGATGGCTGCTCCGAGCCATTGCTGGTAATGTTCTATTTTTTATGATTTCAGGGTGTTCAATGGGGATATGAAGTACTTCGTCGCGAAGAGGTCAATTGCACCCTGATAAAGGCTGCCTTGGGCCTGTTCTCCGTTTGCCCTTTGGTCGGGTAAACAAGCGAGCGTTCTTCGTGACCTTACGTACGTGAGTGTAATTTCGACTAAGGGGCATCCTTCGATCGGCGCGCTGCGAGGCATGCACGCTAGCTAGACCGGCCCTAAATCGGGCAAAAGGTAGTATACTGTACCCCTGTAAAGATGCCTATGTCAATAGATAAATAGCGATATAAAATAATGAGAATTGAGTGCAATCAGAAGTGGTTGGCCCTCAAGCTGCCTGGTTTCTTTCCAGACACCCAAACCCGTGCGAAGATTACACCTGCCCCGTCTTAATCACACCCGAGAGGCTTTTGCGGCGTTGTTCCGGCCTTCAAACGATTCTTCCTCCCGGTCGAGCCGACGCTTCCGACGAACCGTCTGCATCCCGGAGTAATTCTAAAGCACTTCAATGCATTCGAGTTTCGCTTTGCCATTGACGCAAAAGTGGACTCAATATCGCATTTTGGCGCTTTTTTTGGCATTCTCGATATTTGCGTTACACTTGGTGCAGCGTTTATTTGTGGTCTTCTGCTTCATGCGGCACTTGGGGCATTCGATTAAAACGGCCATGACTTACCCCTCCTTTCTCTGGTCGGCTTCCATTTCACGCCTGAGTATGTCCACGATGGTACCGTTGATGCTCACCTGCCGGTTCTTCTCGATGGTTTCCAGTGCAGCTTTCCTGCGGAGCCATGACAAAACTTGCGCTGGCATCCTGACCGTTATTGATTCTGTTGCTTCTGCGATTGCCTTCATGCTGAGCCCCTTTCATTTAGGTTGCACTCAGTATAACTATTGGAATCATGGTGTCAAGCACAAAATGAAGGGGAACAGTTCCAACAGTGCCATTATTCATTTTGAATCTCGAAGGACTTGGGATAGATAAAGAGGGCAGTAGCTCCCAATCACTTGGCAGGCAGGAAGATTTTTTTAGGGTCCGTATCAAAAAAGTAGCAAAAACCTCTATTGTATTGTGATATTATGGACGATATCATAAAGGCGAAACGTCGCTTAACACGGCTTGAAAAAAGATTGAACGAACTCAGAGCCGCGTATTGCAATCTTCGTCCCAAACAGGTCAGGAGTCTTGCCGCCGCATTAGGTCGAAAAAAGAGCGGAAAAAGAGGGAAAGAACTTATTTTTGTAAGCGACAATTCTTCGCTCAAGCAGGCCGCTAAGCATTCCTGATCATCCAGGGAATCTCGCTCCGGGTACGGCTTTGAGTATTTTGGGTCAATTAGAAGCCGACATATTTTCACTCAGGGAAGTTCTGGAAACTGAAAAGAGCAGGAGAGGAAGCAAATGAAACCGGAAGAATACCTAAAACAGCCTTATGCAAGGATACTGATACCGGATGATAGCGGCTTTTTCTCGGCGGAGATATTGGAATTCCCCGGCTGCTTTTCACAAGGCAAGAACGCCCAAGAAGCGTTTCAGAATCTGGAAAAGGCTGCCTTGGCTTGGATTGAGGCTGCCTTAGAACAGGGGCAGGAAATACCAGCCCCATCGGCGAATCATGGCTATCCAGGAAGAATCGCCCTTCGGCTGCCGCGAAGCATTCACAGGAAAGCAGCGCAATTTGCGGAACGAGATGGAACGAGCCTGAATCAATTTTTAGTTAGCGCAATTGCAGTGCGAGTTGGTGCCGAAGAACTACAATTCAGGATTTTGGACCGGTTAGAAGAACGAAAAGATTCATTCCAGGTTTTGCCGGGCAACTTGCAAATCCAGGTAACTACCCATTCCGGAGTTGCCCAGAGCGGTTTTTGCAGTTCAGGCACCGGCAGCTTTATGGGCTGGGGTATCTCAAAGGCCTTGGTCCCTTCTGCAGAGAATGTTGATTATTGGAAAATGCGTTCCGCTCACCGTGAGGAAGAAAATGTCGCAGATCGATAGGTATACTTTTGAGTTGAAAGAGATGGCTGAGATACTGCTGAGGCACAACAATATTCACGAGGGACATTGGGGAATTTACGTTGAGTTCGGTCTTGGCGCTGCGAACATCGGTGTTTCTCCAGACGGAGAGCGTGTTTTGCCAGCAGCTATTATTCCCATTCAGAAATTAGGAATACAACGCTTTGATCAACCCAACCCGCTCACTGTAGATGCAGCGGTCATTAATCCTGTGAAACCCCCCTCTCCACCTGGCGCTACTCGCAAGGTTCGTATAAGGGGAAAGTCGCAGCGAAAGGAAGAATAAACAAGAAATAGTGCCGCCGGTGCATAAAGGCCAATCTACATTTCCGGCCCGGCTCATCACCGGGCCGGTTGTGGCCTTAGTGTTCATGCACTTTCTTGAGCTTCTGCGTGTCAGGCTCTTCAACGAGTTCGCAGAGAGCGCGTGGGTTATCCACAGGCTATCGTTTTATAATCAAGGCGATGATACTCACTATGATGGCTATCAAAGAAATGCATATCGCATAAGTAGATACATTGGCCTGATGGCGTTTTATTAATTGGTCGATTATTATCTGTCTGGATATACGACCCGTTCGTGGATCTCCATATTCTCCTATGTTCCACTTTCGGGCTTCTTTCTCTAATTCCTCATCACCCATTTTATAGTACTTATTGACATTAAATAAAGTAAATAAATCAAATAGTGATTTACAATCGAACATTGATTTAACCTTTCGATTCTTCTTCAAATCGTCGTCTAAGAAGCGATTGTTCCCAATTATCTAAATATTTAAACACTATAAATAGTCCTTTCTGTTCATCACCACACCATACCATGTAACACGAATGGCCAATAAGAACTGGAATCAAGAATATACTTTTTTCAGTGCAAAGGCCTACAAGCACGACCAAAATGGCAATAGCAGGGAGGGAAAAGAGAAATCCTAATGACAATTTGACCTTCTTAAATGATTCATATTCTTTATTCAATCGCGTGTCTGTACTAAAGTTTGTGTTTATATCATGTATATCCTAATACTACGGACATAATTATATACGACAATTGTGATAAGATATTTTCAGTTCCTCGTGATTTGATGAACTGGAAGTTAATGATTGCCGAATACGCTCCTGATGCATAAGCCAAAAGCTTCAAATAAATATTTGGACTAGTATAATAAAAAAGATTTTTAATTGTAAAGGCCACTGCCAATCCCCAAAAAATAGAAAATACTAAAAAGTATTTAGGTCTTGTAAGCATCAGTGATGCAACAAATAAGTTGGCGAGCTTGCGATACAAATAAAGAATAACAATCAGTAAAGCAATAAAAAAGGGAATCTTTCCAAGGAAGTAGCCCCCTGCCAAAATAGCAGAACAGAGCATGGTGGAAGCGAGAAAAAAATAAATCGAGTCGTTCATTTTTCTTCACTCATAGGTTGCTCTTCTATTTTTGGATTTCCTCCGCGAGTTCCTTCTTTGAGCTACTATACCGCTCTCTCAGTACTCGCACAATCTTTTCTTCGTTCAATTTCCCAACCGCCTATTAACCAAAAGGAAACCAAAATTCTGGCAATATCAACCCGTTTTTTCTATGCTGGCAAGGTTGATTCATCGTCTTTGGCCTATGGCGGGTTCCACATCCTCGATATCGAGTTCAACGCTTACCGACTTCCCGAATATGTCCAAGTTCAGAATCAGCCTTCCCCTTCTTGCGTTCACTCGGTCGAGAATACCTGTGCATCCGCAAGAGGCCCGCGAACTACCCGGACCCAATCTCCCTCTTTAAGAAATGCATTGAGTGTAAGCGGTTGCGCTACGGCTCATCACAACTTCAGGTTGGTCTCGTCATTGGTTCGGAGAGATATTTCTTAATTTGCCGGTATGCGTTTCTGAGCCTTGATACAGTGTGAGGATCATAGCGCTCGAAATCTGAGTGGGGCTTTTCCTTTACTTCAAAAGTATTATGAAATCGGGACCGTGGCCCTACATAGACTGATGGCTGGTCACGTCCAAATTGGTCGGCAGTAATGTCGATCACAATACTGTCCCTTTCCAACCAAGCGTGTGTCTGCCAATTTTTAGATTTACCCCGTTTACCGCACACATAGGTAAAACCGTTTTCTCCGTTCTTTTCAAGCCATTTGCTCAGTAACAAAGACGTATCTCCACAGGTCCCCCGTGGGAATTTTCGAAAGTTGATGGGCAATGAGTCTTTAGGGCAATCCGCAAGTGCTACCCTGAATTGAGTAGCTAGCTCCAAAAGCAATATTTCTTTCCCAGTGGCCATGACTGACTCTGTAAATTCAAATTCTAAAGCATCCACATCGAACCATATTGTCATTTCATCAAGAAGCAGCATAGCCCAAGAATGCTCCAGGTTCAACGCCACCTCCCCGGCATGGCCACTCGTTTTTGTGGTCAAGCCTTTCTTGCCCCGCCCGTGATTCAATCATATACGCCATCTTGATTTTCTTGCTTTTCTAAATAACAGGGTAATCCTCCGGCTCTGCCGGGGACTCCCAGAGTTTGACATTTCCGGGAGTCAGGTCGTCATTCCGGCAGTGTTTAAGCCGGAATCCAGGTTCTTGTGTCTCGTCAGGGCCTTTAAAGGTATCGGTTGTCAATTTGAAGCGCTGGCTAAAGCTTGTGTATACCAACCTGCGAAAATCTGCTGGATTCCGGCTCAAAAGCGCCGCCGGAATGACGATGGCGCGGTAGTCAAGGACCATGCGGATATTCTCGGAGCTATCAAGTACCGCCAACCGCTTTGAGCGGTCCATGGTTTTCCAGGCCTCCGGCTTGGCCGGAGGTATCTGACTAATTGTCAGCACTTATCATATTAGCTACATTTGTAACGTTTTCTATCCGCCTTGCACGCGGTTCCCATGAGTTACCGCATTCGCTTCCCCCATGTACTCATCAGCCAAGCGCCCGCTTCATTACCTCGTTTTTCTGCCTTCAGTTGCCGTTTCCAGGCATCGTGCGTCTGCTGGAATTGTTCCTCGGTTATCATGTCGGCTGCGGCCTTCATTGAAGGCATAGTCAATTTAGAGGTCATCTTGAGCATTTCACGAGTTGGCTCAGGCGGAAGGGGGTTCCCCATGTTCGGATAACGAAACATCCAACTCGTGTCCGGATGAAGGATACCGTTGATCCTGGCCCGTTCCGCTGCCCCTCTCTGTGCCATGATCGGCCTGATTGATCGGAGTCCGCCCTGCCCTGTTATCCAAATGTTATCCAAATGGAATGTTATCCAGTGTTATCCAGAGCGGCCTGGTTACGCCAATGTTATCTAAATAACAGGGTAATCCTCCGGCTCTGCCGGCGGACTCGCAGAGTTTGACATTTCCGGGAGTCAGGTCGTCATTCCGGCAGTGTTTAAGCCGGAATCCAGGTTCTTGTGTCTCGTCAGGGCCTTTAAAGGTATCCGTTGCCAATTTGAAGCGCTGGCTAAAGCTGTGTATACCAACCTCCGAAAATCTGCTGGATTCCGGCTCAAAAGCGCCGCCGGAATGACGATGGCGCGGTAGTCAAGGACCATGCGGATATTCTCGGAGCTATCAAATACCGCCAACCGCTTTGAGCGGTCCATGGTTTTCCAGGCCTCCGGCTTTGCCGGAGGTATATGACTGTTATCCAAAAAGCCCTTTCGAGAATCCAAAAGGGACTCAGCCTGAAGACTGAATCCCTAATCATTTCGTGTGCATGCCGAAGCGGGGACTCGAACCCCGACAGCCGTACGGCCACTAGACCCTGAACCTAGCGCGTCTACCAGTTCCGCCACTTCGGCAAATTACTTGATAAAACAACGACAATATCGTATTATAAAAGTCTTTGCCTGTCAAGGCGCTTCAAATACTTTCCGGAGGGTGTCTCAGCAGCATGCAGGTGTTTCACGGAATCCAGACCGTCGAGCGCAAACTCAAAAACCCGGCAATCACAATCGGCAACTTCGATGGGGTTCATAAGGGACACCAGGCGCTCTTTCAAAAAGTAAAGCAATTGGCGGAAGAGCTCAACGGCGAATCGGTTGTGGTTACGTTCGACCCGCATCCCCTCGAAGTGCTTTTCCCTAAAAAGGCCCCTTCATTCATTACTTCTCACCGGCACAAACTCGATCTTATCGCAAGCTGCGGGATCGACGCCACGATAATCATCCCCTTCGATCACAAGTTCTCGCAGATGTCCGCCCGCGAATTTGTGAAGGACGTTCTCGTTGAAAAGATCGGCGTCAGGGCGATTGTTGTCGGCCATGATTACCGGTTCGGGCACAGCCGCGAGGGCAATATCGCCTTTCTCAAAAAGTTGGGAGACCAATACGGCTTTAAGGTCCAAATCGTCACCGGACTCAGGGTGAATGATACCGTCGTGAGCAGCACGGCCATCCGGCAGATGATTGTAAGCGGGAATATCAAGGAAGCCAACAGGCTGCTGGGACGGTTCTTCGAGGTAAGCGGCACCGTAATTCCCGGCCGAAAGAGAGGAGTAAAGCCTCGGCTTTCCGACCGCCAATATCCGAATGCCTGCGATTGCGTC
>CAVWTD010000013.1:0-55447 GCA_963757915.1 uncultured delta proteobacterium
ATCAGGACTGAGAAAGTAGGACAGTGGTTTTCTACTCAGTCCTCGCCACTCAGTACTCAGTCCTGTCCACTTAAATCGCCTGACCTCCGAAATGTGGTGGGATTACAGAATGTTCTAAGCGGCTGGGATGCTCAATGCGTAACGCAGGAAGTGGGCGGGTATTTGCTGGAGCCTGATTAATCCAGCGAACAAAAAAGGTGGGCGAAACTGGACAGTTTTGTGCTACTGTCCAGTTATTGAAATTGGATATTTCAATTTCATTCATCCGCTTCTATGAGAGGCTAAATACTTTGGCTTAAGGAGGCAGAGAATGTGTAGACGTGTGAAGTTATTAATAGTTCTTATCGCCATGTCTTTAGCAACGGTTGCTTACGCTCTCGATAATGACTCAGCGGATTTTAAAAAGGTTAGAACTGAAGCAGAACAAGGTAATGCTTGGTCACAATTCCGTCTGGGTTGGATGTACAAGAACCGGTCGAGGAGTGTATCAAAACCAGCAGGAGGCGATAAAGTGGTATCGTAAGGCGGCCGAGAAAGGGCTTTATATAGCACAACGTGAGCTTGGATATAGGTACGTCACCGGTCAAAGCGTGCCACAAAATTATGCCGAGGCGGTGAAGTGGTATCGTAAAGCGGCAGAACAAGGTTATACTATCGCACAACACGATCTTGGAGCGAGTTACTATGCAGGCCAAGGCGTGCCACAAAACTACACTGAAGCTCTTAAATGGTTCCGTAAGGCGGCAGCGCGAGGTTATGATCACTCGCAATTCAATCTGGGCCTGATGTACTTCAATGGCCAAGGTGTGCCTCAAAACTATGCGGAGGCCGCGAAGTGGTTTCATAAGGCGGCAGAGCAGGGCGTTTCTAACGCGCAACAAAATTTGGGAGTGATGTATTTCACGGGTAATGGTGTACCGCAGGACTATGTACAGGCATATATGTGGCTTAACTTGGCAGCCTCCCAAGGTCTTTCGGATGCAAAAAAATTAAGAGACACTGTCGCCGCGATAATGACACCATCTCAGATGGAAGAGGCGCAACGCCTAACGAGGCAGTGGAAGCCGACCAGAACCTTAAGCAACGATTAATTGACATACTAATTATGAACAAGGAGATTTGAAATGAGCATTCGATTCACCTGTCAACGATGTAATAAAGTCATGTCAATACAACCTATTATTGCAAAAGCTTACGGAGGACGATCACTCTGCATGGAGTGTAGAGTAGAAGAAGGTCAACGACCCAATACACCAGTAGAAAGAGGGGCGTTATTCGCCGAAAAGATGGATGATATCGCGGTATTGATCCCATTGCTCAACTTTTTTAAGCAGCAGGATCGAAATACACTCACAAACCAAGAGCTTGAAGAAACATTACAGTACCTTGACGGAAAGGGAAAAGAGCTTTCAAGGCTACTTCGGCAAGTAGGATGTGAAATGGTTATTGGTGAAACATGGCTTTCAGACTTGCTTCGACAAATACGAGAACAAATTGAGGCTCTAACGAGCTTGAGCGTTTAAAAAACTTAGCATGTTTCGGAAATCGCTGTATTTCCCTTTTCAAAAAAACTGGACAGGAGCGTACTGTCCAGTTTCCAAAATCACGACCTGGGATTGGCGCGGGTTTACGGGCGGGCCGGGGAGTCGGTAACTGGTCAAAATGCCTGCTACGCGCGAATATCCTTGATCAACATAAACAGGTGCCGGCTATGAGTGACTGACGGTACAAATTTGAAGTGCCTATAAAACGCTGCGGCAAGAATCATCTTTTGCATGGACGGCAAGCGAGCGTACCCCGACAATATCGGCAGCTTGCAGCCGGACCTGGAGGCATACGTTGCGGCATGTCTCCTGAGACCGTGCGGCCCCAACTCAATCCCGACCAACTTTCCGAGTTCAGGAATTGAGGAATTAAAAGGTAGAGGGATTGAGGAATCTGGTTTTTCACTCTTCAGCCTTCACTCTTCACTGCTAACTGCCCTTTTGGTACAATTATACTTGAAGGCTGATAAATTTTGGGTATTTAAGAAATTGAGGAATTGGGCGCATTATTGGCTAACGGTTCGACGGCGTGTCATGTGGGCAGAAATCCGAAAATCCGCATTTTATGCGGATCAGTCTAAGTACGAGCCTGACCCCGATCTGTGGATCGATTTTCGGGTGAGAAGGTGAGATGAAGGGACATCCGGAATGAAAGAGACAATGGTAGATACTAAAGTAACCTATACACTGGAACATGGTGGTAAGTTTTTCGTTGTTGAAAATGTACCTGCACGCGTGTGCAAGGAGACCGGCGAGCAGTTCTTCTCCCCTGAGACGGTTGAGCATATCCAAGGCATTATCAAGAGCAGGAAAAGGCCGGACAGGGTAATCGAGACTCCCGTGTATAATTATGTGTGAGGGCACTGCACGACTACGCAATCGAGTCGGACGCCAAAACCGCGAGACAGTCTTCCGGTTTTGCTTAAAATCCACAGGCGCGGCTTGTGCGCCGCTCATTTCCACGTTAGGGAGGTAATCCATCGAGCCCTGCAAGTACCACCGGGCAGTGTACAGAGCGCGCTGTACGCCTTTGCCTTATGCCCTCCCATAAACCTTGGTCAAATTCGAAATCTTCCCGGAAAGATCGGGGGTCAACTGCGTGGCGGCGACTCTCCATTCCCAGTTGCCGTATGTGACCGAAGGCGTGTTCATGCGGGCTTCAGCCCCGAGCTCAAGAAAGTCCTGTATAGGGATTATCGCGGTTGAGGCAACCGACATCATGGCAGTGCGCACCAGTTGCCCGGCGATGGTATTTTCGTCGAACTCGCGGCCGAAGTATGCGTGAAGGTTCTCCTTCTCCCGTTGGGTGGCGTCGCGCTGAAACCACCCTTTGACCGTGTTGTTGTCGTGCGTGCCGGTGTAAACGATGCAGTTCTTCACATGATTATGGGGAATGTAGGGGTTTGTGGACAGGCTGTCTCCAAAAGCAAACAGCAGGACCTTCATGCCGGGGATTTCGAATTTGTTCATGATTTCCCTGACCTCAGGGGTAATGACACCCAGGTCTTCGGCAATTATTGGAATCGAGGGGAATCGCCTCAGCAGCGTCTGGAAGAACTCCCCGGCCGGAGTTTTCACCCATTTTCCGTTTATGGCTGTTTTTTCCGCCGCCGGCACTTCCCAGTAGGCGACGAACCCCCGGAAGTGATCGAGCCGAACCATGTCGAAATATTTCAGATTGTGCTCCATTCGGCTGATCCACCACGAATAGAAAGTTTCCTTGAGCCTGTCCCAGGAATAGACAGGATTGCCCCACAACTGCCCGGTGTTACTGAAGTAGTCGGGAGGTACTCCGGCGACGAAAGCGGGCCTTTTGTCGCTGTCGAGCTTAAAGTACTCAGAATTAGTCCAAACGTCCGAGCTGTCGTAGCTCACGTAAATCGGGATGTCGCCTATTACCTGGATTTGCTTTTGGTTGCAGTAGCTCTTCAGCGCCGACCATTGACGAAAAAAAAGGAATTGAGTGAATTTTTCCTGTTTGATCTTTTCAGCGAGTTTTTCCGTCCATTCATTGAGCGCAGGTTGTGTCCTGTCCCTGATCTCCCGGGGCCATTCGTTCCAGGGAGCGCCCGAGAAGCGTTCCTTGAGGCCGATGAAAAGGGCGTAGTCGTCAAGCCAGTGCCCGTTGGCATTTACGAAATTCTCATACCTGCATCCTTCATCCGGCATTTGCCTGAATTTTTCATAAGCCATCCCCAGGACCCGGCTTTTAAACGCGGCGACCTTCTCGTAATCAACTTTGGCCGAATCGAAAGAAGGGGCCCAGCTAAGGTCGTTCCATGAAAGATATCCATCCTTGACCAGCAGGTCAGGGGCAATCAGAAGGGGGTTTCCCGCGAAGGCCGAAAAACTGCAGTATGGAGAGCTTCCGCAGGCGGGGGAAGAGGGATTGAAAGGAAGCACCTGCCATAGGGTCTGGCTGGAATCTGCAAGAAAATCGGCGAAAGTGTAAGCCTCCTTCCCAAGGTCTCCTATGCCGAATTCGGAAGGCAGTGAGGTAACATGCATGAGGATACCGCTTCTTCGCGATTTCAAACTGCGCTCCTGTGATCGGGTCGAGCTAGTTTCCGTCCGGAAAGGGTGCTTTTCCGCAACCTGGCGATGTCAATCTTCGAGGCTTCCTTGTGCGGCGTACCCCCATGTACGCCTCCGCGCAAGCCCTCGATTTCCTAGCCGGAACGAAAAATCCCTCCTTTCCGAACAGAAACCTCGCGGGGCGTGGAATCTGTTTGGAGTTTCCGGATGGACACGAACTAATTGCCTGTACACCTCAAGAGGCTATCACAATTGAGTATACAATGATATAAACAGCCGAAAGAGGGGAAGTTTATGATCACAAAAGGTCTGCTTGACAGGATTTATGAGGCGGCCAGCATCCAGAGGTGGAACGATCACGTTCGCCCGGTCGAGTTCACCGAACTGGACAAACAGGCGCACAAAATGATTCTCGCCTACGTGCTCGGAAAGCTTGAAGAATCCGAGGGCCATGCCCAGATCGACTGGCTGAAACTGATCGAAGGCGGAATTTTCGAATTTTTCCCCCGGGTCATCCTGACCGACATCAAGGCCCCGGTTTTTCACAAGCTGATGAGCAAAAAAGGGCTCGAGATAAATACCCTGGTGCTCCAGAAGATAGATGAAGATATCAAAGGTCTTGGGGGAGATTTCGCAGAGAATTTCAGAAAATATCTTTTTGACAGCAATTACGCCCGGTTTGAAAAAAGGATACTGAAAGCAGCCCACTATCTTGCGACCAACTGGGAATTTCAAATAATTTACAACACGGCCCCATTCGTCTATGGAATCGATAAAACCAAAGAGGAAATCGAAAACCAGATAGAAGACCACTATGACCTTATCGGCGTGCAGAAACTCTCGCTGAGGAAGAAATCCTTCGGCTTTATAGATCTTTGCGCACAGCTTCGATTTCAGCAGAGGTGGGCGCATTCGCCCCGCGTACCCAAGACCTCAGTCCTGGGACACATGCTGATAGTGGCCATGATGTCCTATTTTTGTTCGGTGGAAATGGGCGCCTGCCGTAAACGCACCTACAACAATTTTTTCAGCGGACTTTTCCATGATCTGCCCGAGGTGCTGACCCGAGACATAGTCTCGCCTGTGAAAACTTCAGTTGAGGGTCTGGACGAAATAATAAAAGATTATGAAAGAATGCAGTTCGATGAGCATATCCTGCCGCTTCTTCCTTCCTCGATGCGCGACGAGGTGGTCTATTTTATCCGGGACGAATTCTCAAACAGGATTATGGAGGGCGATACGGTCAGGAAAGATATTCCCGGACCTCAGATGGAGCGCTACGATCATGAGCGCTTCTCCCCGGTTGACGGCGAAGTAATCCGGGCCTGCGACAAGCTCGCGGCCTTTATCGAAGCCTCGCTCTCAATCAGGCATGGCATTCGCTCCCAGCATCTTCAGGACGGCAGGACGAAAATATACCGGGAGTACAGCAAAGAGGAGTCCGGCGGCATCAACTTCGCTGAATTGTTCAATTACTATTGGTGGCCTGAAGCCTCGCCGGGAGACGGCATAGATGCGGCCGCCGGTCCGTTGCCGGAGCTCGAGTAGATGAGAGCGGTAATCCAGCGTGTCCTGGAGGCGAGCGTCAAGACCGGGGGTGTGGAAATTGCGCGAATCGGCAGGGGCGCCCTGGTGCTGCTCGGAATAAGCAGCGAAGACTCTGAAGAAGATGTCCGCTATCTTGCCGAAAAGACCGTTTATCTTCGGATATTTCCCGACGAAGCAGACAAAATGAATCTCTCGGTTCTGGGCATCGAAGGGGAGATCCTCGTCGTATCGCAGTTCACTCTGTATGGCGACTGCCGCAAAGGCAGGAGGCCTTCCTACGCTTCGGCTGCCCGGCCCGATATCGCCCAGGCCCTCTATGAATCTTACGTAAAAGAGCTTCTCAAATATACTCCGAAAGTGGCTACAGGGCGCTTCCAGGAAATGATGGAAGTCTTTCTGGTAAACGACGGGCCGGTGACCTTGCTTCTGGACAGCAGGAAAAATTTCTAAACTGCATGCTTTCAATAGCTCAACGCCAATTCGCCTGTCCGGGGTTTCCGGATAACACCGGCTAAAGCACGGTGAGCCTGTGGGTTTCCTCCCATCTTCCGTCTTTACATATCATGCAGAATTGAGAAAGGCAGATAACCTCCCCGGAAACAGCTCTTTTGCCGTCGAAATAACAATTGCTGTCATGTACATCGCTCATATTAATCCTCCTTTGGCCGGAAACTGGCCGAGAAATTATCTTTTTAGATAATCATTCTTATGCGCATCGCAATGTTATGAGGAGTTGTTCACGTCGGTGTAATGTCATTGCCCGGTCTCACCGCCCGCCGGCACATCGCCGCACCAATGAGAACGCACCAATGCGAACGCACCAATGAGCACGATGACGATTTGGGCCTGAGTTGCTATAATGAAAGGGAGTGATGAGATGATGAAATTGACTGGGCAAAGAATACAGTTATTAGAGAAGGCGGGCATATGTTGTGTGAGATGTGCAAGGGTAGGGGATAATTTATTGTATTACTTGCAAAAAGGGGAATATATCCCCGCCATGGCTCTCCGGACTGGCCAAAGAGAAGTGTTCCGTGTGCGGGGGGAAAAAGGAAATGAAGTGCCCGGTCTGTGATGGAAAAGGTGCAGTCTGATGCAATGGAGGAAACCGGATGAAAGAGGCCGAAGGCCGTTTCGAACAGATCTTGGAGCTGGCGCAGCGTCTGGAAAGTAGAAAATCTGACCTTCAGAGCGCCGCTGCCGCCGATGCCGGGTTTCCGGTAAGCGTAACCGGGATGGAGGTGGATTTGGCAGTGGGTTACCTTCGCACCATGGAAGAAGAAATTCCCTGGATCGAAAATGGGAAGCCCTATGGTGTGGTTGCTGCTATTTTCCCTTACGACGGGCATTCCATTATGCTGGCTCGTCTTGGAGGCGCGGCCCTTCTTACGGGAAATCGCCTTCGCTTCAGTTTTTCATCTCAGACTCCCCGTTTGGCGAGTGTTATGGCAGAAATCTGTAAATCCGTTGGCGCGCTTGATCCCGTTGTCGGAATGAACAATCGCGAATTCGGAGAGCAATGCGTTAAGGACCATGCTGTGAGGGTGCTTTTCATGTCCGGAGGCTCCGAGGTTGGACAGGCATATCGCGGGCGCCGCGAGGCCTTTGACAAGCTATTGTTCGCAGGCCCGGGCGGAATGCCTGCTGCGGTTGTTTTTCAGGACGCGGAGGTCGAAAAAGCAAGCCGCTTCATTGCACGCCGCGCCTTCATCAACGGTGGCCAGTACTGCACAACCCTCAAGAAGGCCCTTATTCACAGGTCCCTATACGATGCAGTACGTGACAGAGTGCTGGAGATGACAGCGCAAGTGCGCGTAGGAGACCCTCTGGACCCTGACACCGATATCGGCCCCATTCGAGTCCAGCGAACCCGGCTGATGATCGAGAAGGCCATCGAGAGATGTTCCGAGGCCCGTTTGCTTTGCGGCAAAGTAAATTCAGAGACTGTCCACCCCATCATTGTCGAAGCTGAAAGCGACTGGACGGTCCCGGACCTGGAGCTGTTCGGGCCTTTTCTTCTGCTCAAGGCTTTCGACGATCCGGATAGGGCCGTTCATGAGCTTGTAGCGACCAGGTACGGCTTTCTTCTTTCCTTCTTCGGCTCAGCCACCAGGGATTATCTCAGACTCTTTCGTGAAAATTACGGAATGGTTTATGACAATCCGGATCATTTTCTTCCCGCGCTTCGCGCTCCTTTCGGCGGCAAGAAGGAGAGCGGCTGGATCATCGAGCGCCTCGACGGCCGGTGGATCACCCGCGACGGCGGTTTTCATTACAGCAGGGAATTGGTCCGGCCGCAGTAAGAAGCTTTTCCGCACTCCGTCGGCATCAACGGTCATGCTGTTGCGGCCAGCGCTTGTTCTCCCCGATTTGAGAAACCCAGGACCGTCTCGATGGTGCCAACCAGGTCTCTAAGTCGAAACGGCTTTACAACGTATGCGCTGCTGCCCATTTTCATGGCTGCATCTTTTGGCAGGGACGTGCTGCACCCGGTCATCATGATAAAGGGCAATCCCGGATATCGGGACGAAACATGGCCCAGGAGATCAAGCCCCGACTCGCCAGGCATGTTGAAATCCGACAGGATCGCATCGTATGCCGAGTGCTCCAGGTAATGTCGGGCCTGAGCCGCATTGTATGCAAGTTCTAATTCAAAACCACAAGCGCTCAAATATTCGCTCATAATTGACAGTAGCGTTTTATCGTCGTCGACTATGAGAATCCTGGCCATATTCCCGATCCTTGCTTTCAGAGCAGGCAAGCGTCCTGCTTCCGAACAGGCGGACGTTTTCTCGACAAAATTGACCGCCCAATTTCGTAGACCGCCTCGGGCAGATTTTCGGGAGGTCCATGCCGCGAAATTGAAAATACTGGATTTCAGGGGGATAGAGCAGTAGTAATTTGTTGTATTTTGCTCCAAAACAGAATGTATTTATTATCATTCCGATTATTGAGTCTGGTAATAGTTACCCTCGCATGATACCCTCGCCCCGCTTGATTTCTCCCCCACCTCTGGCGTGGCTTCCGAAATAATGGATGAGGGAGGGTTGCAAATTCGTTATCTCTCAAAAAAAACCAGATAGTTGGATATCATAGCGGCATGGACGTTTATTACATTGACGGGAAATTTCTAAGCGATGACAGATCGCTTATCAGCGTAAAGGACATTGTTGTACTACGAGGTTTCGGAGTATTTGACTTTCTGATCACATACAACAAACGACCCTTTCATCTGGAAGAGCACGTACAGAGGCTAGAAAATTCGGCAAGATACATCGGTCTTGAAATCAACCACACGAACTCTGAAATCTGTGAGATCGTACAGGAAACGGTCAAGAGAAACCAGCATCATATGGAATCCGGCATCCGTATTGTGTATACCGGCGGAATCAGTTTCGATGGTCTAAACCCTGAAGGCCGGGGCATTCTGATGGTGATGGTTACGCCGAAGCTTGAGCTGCCGTCGAGGTGGTATACAGACGGTGCAAAGGTAATCACCGTCGATGTGGAAAGATTCTTACCATCTGCAAAGAGCACATGTTATTTAACGGCTGTGCACGCGGTACAACAGGCCAAAAAGCAGAAAGCCGTCGAGGCTGTGTACGTGGATCGTAATAACCGTATTCTGGAAGGCACTACTACTAATATTTTCTTTTTTAAGAAAAACAGACTCGTCACTTCCAATCGGGACATATTACCCGGTATCACCCGAAGCGTCATAATCGAGCTTGCAAAAGACTCCTACGGCGTGGAAACCAGGGACATCTACAGCTCCGAATTATGCGACATGGAAGAGGTGTTTATAACCGCTTCGAACAAGGAAGTGATGCCAATTGTGAAGGTGAATGACCTGCAAATCGGAAATGGCCGTGTCGGTGAACATACCCGGAGAATCATGCAGCTATTTCGGGATTACACGAATTCCTACGGTCAGGGGAAACGCCGGTTGCAGCCGCCATCGATCCAGGTGGACGCATGAGATTGACCAGCCTGTCGGTCAAAGACTATGTGGGAAGAGTAGCCGGCGGTTCGCCCACCCCCGGGGGCGGTAGCGTGTGCGCTCTTACCGGCAGCCTGAGCGCAGCCCTTTGCCTCATGGTTGCGCACCTTACTCTCGGCAAGGAGAAACACCGGAATGTGTGGGCAGAGATGTGGGAACTCAGCCGTTCGGCCGGCGATCTGGTCGCACGTTCACTTGAACTGGCGGAGCGGGATGCTGAAGCCTACGATGGGGTGTTATCCGCTTTTAAACTGGTTCAGGAAAGCCAAGCGCAGCAAGAGGCGCGTAGGGAGAGCATCCAGGCAGCCATGAAGCAGGCTGCTTTCGTCCCCATGGAGACTCTCCGGGTCATCGCAAAGCTCTCGGGTCTGGTTGAAGAGGCAATCGAAAAGGGCAACCCAAACTGCCTGTGCGACGCCGCTGTTGCAGTCCAGTTGATCCGGGCAGCGGCAATTGGCGCCGCGTATAACGTTCGGGTAAACCTTGCGAATATAGCGGACACGAATTTCTCATCCCGGATGCAAAGCGAGATGACCTCTTTGAGAAATAATATCGTGCAGGAGGTTGGCAGACTGGAAGCCAGGATCGACCAGCTTTTGTCCTAGTGCTTTACGGAAGTAATAAACTGTCTGATGAACCTTCCCACCTCGGCTTTGCCCCGATATACCCCGTAGTGGCCTTCGCAGAGGATATCCGCTCCGATTTCGAGCAGCATTTTGAGGCTCTTGTTGTAATCCTTGAGGTTGGAAAGAAAGCTTGGATCGAGCGGGCCGTGAACGTCCTGGGCGAACAGGACTTTCAGTGCGTCCGATTCAGTTAGATACACTACGGAGCCCGGTGAATGCCCGGGTGCGTGGACAACCTCGATTTTCCTGCCGCCGAGCATGATCTCATCGCCCGAACCGGCAAGCTTTCTGTCCACCCGGAAAGGCTTTAGCTCTGCGTCGTACCAGTTTGCCGCCGTCACACGGTTGTCGCCGGACTCAAGAAAGGGGGCATCCAGTTTATGTGCGACGATATCGAGTCCGATGCGCCGTTTCAATTCGGCTGCCCCGCCGGTGTGATCGTAATGGCAGTGCGTGATAAGCAGGTATTTTATACTCTGCGGATCTACCCCGCATTTCCTGATGTTTGCGAAAAGCCTCTCGGTTGCCCGGCCGCATCCAGCATCCACCAGGGCGGATTCCTGCCCGAATTTTATGAGGTATATAGCTGCATCTTCCGACGAAGTAAGATGCCCGCCGCCCACCTCGAAAATCTCGCTCGTGATTTCCATTTGACGAAGAACCTACTGAGATAGACTATAAATAAGGTAATTTACCCAAAGAACATATAAAAAGCCGCTATGCGCACATGAGTGCGCTACGCGGCACAACCCGCGCCGGCCCACATTGGACTGCGTCTTTCAGTCGCGGTGGGCCGGCGCGGGTGGCCTCCTCGACCGGTAAACATCATCGGGTCTGGTGACGGATGGACCAGATTTAATATACTACAGGCGCGGGAAGTCCATCGCAAGGACATATTCCATATTTGGCGGCTTCCTTTGCTTCAATTCAGATGCAGGAGTTTTTTTGCCAGTTGGACAGCCTCCCCGGCGTCCTTTGCGTAGCCGTCGGCCCCTATCTCGTCGGCAAATTTCAAATCCACTGGGGCGCCTCCGACCAGGACCTTGACACTGTCGCGCAGCCCCCTGTTTTCAAGGGCCCTGATAACCTTTTCCATTTCAGGCATCGCGGTGGTGAGAAGGGCAGAAAGGGCTAGAATGTCAGGCTTTAGTTCTTTCACTTTGGAAATAAGCTTTTCGACACTAAGGTCGACCCCCAGGTCCAGCACGTTGAATCCGGCCCCTTCCAGCATCATTGTGACCAGGTTCTTTCCTATGTCGTGGATGTCGCCTTTGACAGTCCCAATCAAAATAGTCCCCTTCGATTGAGGGCCGTCACCGGTCAACAGCGGCTTTATCAACGCCAGTCCCTTCTTCATGGTTGCAGCGGAAACGATCATTTCCGGGACGAATATCTCGTTGGCCGCAAACCTCTTCCCAACAATGTCCATAGCGCCTATCAGCGCTTCATTGATAAGAATGTTCAGATCGGTCTTTTCATCGATGGCTTCCTGAACCATTGTCTCGATCTCGGCGTGTTTGCCCTCCACAACCGCATTCCTGATAGATGCGATACGATCGCTCATCGCAATTTCTCCAATAAGTGGAACATCAGAAAGAATAACCGGAGGGCTGTCCTGATGACCGGCCGTCCGGAGCGCAGCCACGCCGCCTGCAGCCGGCGCACCGCGTCTCCCGCCGCAGCGGGGTGGTTTCATACACCGAGCATAACTCAAACGGAAAGAGTGTCAATATTATTGGTTTTTAATATTTCATGAAAAGGGAGCAGGGAGCAAGGAGCAAAAACTTCCCGCTTCCCGCTTCTCGCTTCTTTCTGTCCGCTTCTGTTCTTTCTTGACAAATCCATACAATTTATGCATATTAATACATCATAATAGTGCATACTTTCTGAGGAGGAGTTTTCATGAGAACAACCCTGAACATAGAAGATGAATTGCTCGACAAGGCAGCAAAGTTGACCGGCATTAAGGAAAAAACTTCTCTCGTCAGGCGCGGCCTCGAAGCGCTCATAGCGAGGGAAAGCAGCAGGAGGCTTGCCAAATTGGGCGGAACTGAAAAGCAATTGACGATGGCATCTCGAAGAAGAGCGGGGGGCACATAAAATGGTTCTTGTTGACACTTCAGTGTGGGTGGCGCATCTGCGGGATGGGAACATCGGTCTTGAAACGCTGTTGAACGAAGGCCATGTTGCCGGCCATTCTTTCATCATAGGAGAACTTGCGTGTGGAAACCTCAAGAACCGGTCTGAAATACTTTCTCTTCTGCATGCATTGCCTATGGCGATCCATGCGGAGCATGACGAAGTGATGGAGTTAATAGAAACTCACAGCCTCATGGGAAAGGGGCTGGGCTATATCGATATGCATTTGCTTGCTTCGGCCCTCTTGACGGATGTCACGCTGTGGACCCTGGATCGGAAACTTGACGAGACTGCTTCAAAATTGAAGAAAAAGTATTTATCCTCCTGCCCCTGATTGTTCGGCTGACAGGATGAGAGTGGTGACTCCTTGCGTGTTTCATAGGAATATTGGATAATTGGGTGGGCTCTTTGGGTATCCCAGGCAAATAGATGGAACAGAATTATGAACAGGCACATAGACATCGGATCATTTATCATAGCACTGATTACTCTTGGGCTTTTTGTAGCTTCACTCTTTGTAAAAGGGCTGCCCCACGATCTCTTTCTGGAAACCGGGGTGTTCCTGGTGTCAGTTAAGATTATTGTTATGGCCGATTATATAAGTCTATCATACGAGGAGGATGACAGTGCCCACAAATCAGAGCGAAACGGGATTGTTTCAAAACCTGATTGGCCGGCCTGCCGTGCCGTTCGAGCTTTCGGATTTCAGCGGCAGGATGCACCGTATCGAAGATTACCGGGGGGCATGGCTGCTAATGGTTTTCCATCGGCACCTGGGCTGATTGCCTTGCGAGAGCCATCTGCTGCAGTTGCAGCAGCGCGAGAGGGAACTCGGGGACAGGAATATTCGCGTTGTGGTGGTTACTTTCGAGGCCGGCTATCTGGCCCGCAGCTACGCGGAGGGTACCGGACTGCGCTGGCCCCTCCTGGTCGATGATACTCGAAGAGTATACAACGCATACGGGATGCTGAACGCAAGTTTTTGGGAAATCTGGGGACCCGCTACGTGGTGGGCCTATTTGAAGGAGATGGCGCGCGGACACTTCCCCAAAAAGTCGGCAGGAGACGTGAGCCAGCGGGGTGGCGACGTGCTCATCGATCCTTCCGGTATCGTCAGAATGCATCACATCGGTAAGGGCCCCGCCGACCGGCCGGCAGTTGCAGCTATCTTATCGAACGTGACCGGGTAATTCCCCTTCCGGCCAGGTCGCAATTCCGGACCACAGTGCGATCAAAATAAGTAACCCTGCCAGTTCCTGTCATTTCCGCAAGACTGCACGCCCCGCAAGGCGGGCGCAGGCTCGGTGGAACCCGCGTCATCCCTTCTCCGTCCTCCACCTTCCGCCCTCTGTCTTCCGTCCTCCGTTATTCACCGTACATCACAAAAGCCGACCAGAAAAACGGGTGACGGTACTTGGTATTCAACATCTCCTTTTTTGCCAGACGCAGAGATTCAGCCGCTCCGACCCCTTTTCGGATCATGTTGTCATAGAACCGAACCATGAGGTCTCTGGTTCCCTCATCATCCACGCTCCAAAGACTCACGACGGCTGACGGGCTCCCGGCATACATAACGGCACGGGTAAGCCCGGTTATTCCTTCTCCCCGTTCAGCCCAGCCCAGGCCGGTCTGGCAGGCTGAAAGCACGACCACTCTCGCGTTGTATCTCAGGTTCATTATTTCCGCGAGCGTCAGGAAGCCGTCTTCATCTTCGTCTGGAATCTGGCTCAGGGCTATCGCCTGAAAACGAGGGGCCAGAATGCCATGTGCAGAGAAGTGAATGTATCCATACATAGCCGTATCGGGACGACTGGCGTTTGCCTTTGTAGCATCGGCTCTCAGAAAAACTTTACTGGACTTAACACCGGGGTTCGCGTCAGCGAAAATGTGCTCTATTGCCCTGACCTCCTCACCGCTCCCCTCGAGCCTGTCCAATTTGCCACCAACGCGGAAATATCTGGTTCGCGCAGATCTGTCGGGCCTGCCGTCAGAAATCTCTCCATATTCGCGTTTCCCGGCTTTGAAATTATCAAAATCATATACAGGGTCTCCGAAGCCCATGAAAAGGGGGCTTTTGCCGCCACCCGCACCACCTGCCCTGAGTGTGGCAAGCACAGAGGCTGACTGCACGTATTTGACAGTCTGTTGTTCAATGAGATAATGCCAGCCGGCCGCATCGGATACAACAAGGCTCTCAAAAGGCAGCTTCGCCAGAATGCCGTCGGGTACTATGAAGAGAGTGCGGCCTTTCATTGCCCACTCGAATGGTTTGAGCAGTAGGCCGTATATCTCGGATGCTGCCTGTTGGACGTAGCCTTCATCATATTGCGGACCCCTGGCAAGGCTTTTCAGAAGCGGTTCCAGGCCGCCCTTGAGACTATCCTCATCGACCGGCAGTCTGGCCACCTGAAATCTTTCTCTCGTAACGACAAAACAGTAGACACCCCTCTTCGATATCAGATACTCGATCAGCGCTTCGTCATCCCTCAACACTTTTCTCTGGAGTTCCCGGATGGATACGGGCTGCGGATACTGAACCGACGCGTAGGCGCGGTTCTTGAGCCGTATCTGTTTTTTCAATCTGTCAAGTTCTTCCTCGAGCTGTTCCTGCCGTTCTCGCAGCCTTGAGATTTCAGCATCATCACGCGTCTTTTTGCGGTAAGCTTCCGCGATTTTATTCGTCATATCGGACAGATCTTTTTCAAGCTGATCACGCTTACGCTTCAAGCCCGGATCGATGCCTTTACTCAAATCCACACGGGCCTCAGCCAGTTGATCCAGGAAAAGCCGGGCTTTCATGCTCTCCGCAAGTTTGAAAGCCCGTTCGTCCAAGCCGTTTTCAAGCATGAAAAGCGCGGCTTCCTCGTATCTGTCGTAGACTTTTCCCATTAAGGATTTTTTGAACTCGAGAAATCCCGCTTTCGAGCGCACGCCTTCCAGTTTGGTTATGGCACCATCGTAAAGCATTGCGGCCTTTTTCTTTTGATCAAGTGCGCCATAGACACGCGCCATATCAGCCATTGCGTATGCTTCCGGTTCCGCATCGCCAATCTTTTGAAACGCCGCGCGGGCCTGCTCGTAGGCCCTTGCGGCTTCATCGAGCCTTCCGTCGGGTTCTTTGAACTGCCGGGCGATAAAACGGTGCGCATATCCGGCCGACGAGAGATCGCCGATGGCCTCCCAAAGCTCAAGAGCACGCTGGAATGTGGCCAACCCTTCGGACTGCTTTCCCAGAAGCGCGAGGGCTAGTCCCTTGTGGTGGAGGGCCAGGCCTTCCCATTCCTGCTCTTTCATGGACAGCGCCAATTCCAGTGCCTGATCCGCATAGTTCAAAGCGTTCCGGTACTCTGCAGCGGCCTGGTCTGCGGCCAGTGTCATGCCGAGTTGACGGTGAATGGTGGAAAGCTCTCTCAAGACATAGCCCTGACGCCACCGATCTTCAGTTTCCTTCGAGAGTCTCAGCGCCTCTTCTTCTGAGCTGACTGCATCCGCATAGAAATCACGTCCCTTGGCCAGGTCTCCCTCAGAGATGGTTTGCTCGGCTAGAGCCTGCAAGCAGATCCCCAAGTGGTTGAACGCCCGGGCCCGGGCCCTTGCAGCGGCCGAGGGGGTCCCTATCTTTTCGGCCGCAGAGGCCGCCTTTCGATGGCGCCTTATAGCATTTTCGTAATCCCCCACTTCCCGGTAGCAGTACCCTAGATAATCGTTGTACTCCGCAATGAGAACTGATTCGTTCGCAGCTTCCGCATACGACAGGGCACGGGAATAAACCTCGTAGGCACGTTTGAACTCGCCGGTCGCGACGTAGACGTCCCCGAGCTGTCTCAGCGCCCGCCCGGCTTCACGCCATTCAGCCGGAACCTTTAGTATTCGCAAAGCCTCATTGTAGAGTTTCACAGCCCGAGGCCAGTCCTTCCGGCGCTCATATACATCGGCAAGATCTATCAGGCTGCGTCCCTGCCGGAGTCTGTCTCGATTATTTCGGGCAACAGCCAGGGCGCGCTCGTGCAGCAAAATTGCCGTGGGATAATTGGCCAGCTTTCTCTGGGCCTGCCCAAGAACATGGAGCGTATCCCCTTCACCTGCACTGTCACCGATCCTGGCGTAAAGATCGAGTGCAGACCTGCCTGGACTAAGAACATCGCCGTAGCGGCCCTCCTCGAATGCGTTCTCCGCAGACCTCAAAAAGCCATCGGCCTGCAACTTGCCCTCTATCTCTTTGCCGGACCAAGAACTGTAACGTTTTATCTGCCTCGCCGGCCATTGGTCTCCAGTCAGTGTTTTTCCCTGCCGGGTAACAGAGGCCGCAAAGTCTAACAGGTGTTTTTTCGCGCCCGCATCGTTTCTCTGTGATGCCGACAAGAAATCGGCAAGCAGTCGGTCCAGTAATGGCCGGAGCAAGTCCGGACGGCTGGTGGCGAGCTCCGCCATGCGGGCAGAATCTCCCGCCAAAAAGGAAGACTCAAATTCAGTGCGAAACTCTATCGGATCGAGTCCGCCTGCAAGGGCAAACGCAAAACCCGGTAGAGTAAAGCCGGCCAGTAGGACGGTGGTGGACAACACTATCAGACATCTTCCAAACGGAGTCATCGTGTACCCTTTGAGGGGCGGTAGGACCGCCGGCCGGATTCGCCGCTCAGCGAGGCGGGCGGCACAGACAGATACTCGACGCGAAGCCGCCCGCCCGCCTTCTCCCGGATAACCGGTTATCCGGGCCACCCGCCAACCCGAAAGCCCGCCAACCCGCGAGGTGTTTTGATCCCCGGATCAGCGTCCGGGGCAGGCTTCGGAGTCTTGGTGACCGCGACCTCAGAACCAGTTTTCCATACAAAACTATTGCACCGACTCGATGAGCATTATTGAATCATTCTCCGTCCTGTGCAAGAATTTTTAGCCGTTTGCCCTGGCTCCTCTCAGCACTGACGCCGGACAGCCTGGGGTGTGGGACTACAGCCCGATTTCCTCATGTTTTCCTTCTCGTTCAGGTATTTCACCTTCTTTGACAACCTGCGGGCAAAAAGGTTCCCTTTTTCTTGAACACTTAAGACTCGTCCTCCTCTTGGATCTATTGGTAGACCTTTGTACACGGAATTTGTTATGAACGAATTCCGGACCAGCTTGTTCGGCAACCGAAGTACCACCCGCTTGTACTGATTTGGCATCCCATGCACTTTCGAGCGGGGAGATGTTTTGTTTGTTCGAGGGGTTAAGCTCACTTTTTATCTTTCCATACGTTTCGGAAACGGGGGACGCCATGGAACAGGAAATATATAGAAGACTGGCCGGGCATTTGGATAATCTTCCGGGCGGCTTTCCACCCACTGAGAGCGGAGTGGAAACGCGCATCCTGAGGAGGCTCTTCACGCCGGAGGAAGCAAAGCTTGCCGTTTATCTTACCTTGCTTGCCGAAGAACCCAGGGTGGTAGCACACAGGGCTGGGATACCTCGAGATGAGGCCGCTAAGCGTCTGGAGGAGATGGCGCAAAAGGGGCTTATTTTGAGGCAGGAACGGGGAAAAGGTCCCATAAGATACCGTGCGGCTCAATATGTTGTCGGGATCTGGGAGTACCACGTCAACGATCTGGACAAAGAGTTGATACGGGACATGAATGAATATTTACCGGCCCTTTCCGAACAGGCCTGGAAGGTCCCTCAACTGCGCACTATTCCTGTAGGTCGCAGTGTGACTCCGGAACTTAAAGTGCTGCCGCACGAGATGGCTGAAGAACTGGTCCGGGCCCAGAAGAAATTTTCGGTGGGACCCTGCATCTGCCGCCGTGAGCACAAAATGATGGGAAAAGGGTGCGACAAGCGGGAGGAGAGTTGTTTAGGATTCGGCATGGCGGTGGATTATCTGAAACGGAATGGCATGGGCCGGGAGATCGATCTGAAGGAGACCCTGGATATTCTCAACTGGGCCGATAAGGCCGGTCTCGTCCTGCAGCCCGCCAACGCCAAAGATGCTCTCTGGATTTGTCTGTGCTGCGGCTGCTGTTGCCAAGTTCTGAAAATGTTCAAGCGTCAGGCCAGGCCGGCTGCAATGGCGGCCAGCCCTTTTTTTGCAGCGTATAACCCTGAAAATTGTCAAACTTGCGGCGTCTGCGTGGACCGCTGCCAGATGGAGGCCCTGAAACTCGAAGCCGACAAAGTTCGGTTCGATGTCGATCGCTGCATCGGCTGCGGACTCTGCGTTTCCACCTGTCCTACCGATTCGCTCACTTTGGTCCGAAAACCTCAATCCGAACAACCAGAGGCGCCAAAGGATTTTATCGATACTTCCATTAGGCTGGGAAAAGCCAGGGGAAAAATCACCACACCAGGACTGATGAAGATGACGGTCAAATCCAAGGTGGATAGAATCGTGACGAAGGTGAACCTTTTCAGTCGCGGGCCACAATCGTAGTTAATCCCATGCAGCCCCCGGCACAGAGCGTAGCCAATCCTGTTTGGATCTCCATCTGCACTCTTGGATTGTAGCAACTAACCTGGAAAATCTTGCGAGGTCTCTATAACCACCACCGCCGCTCCGTACTGCCCGTCGTCGGTGAGGCTGAGGCGCCAGGACCCTACGCCTTTGTCCCTGCAATATTGGAGAGCGCGCGGGGTAAGGGAAATTTCCGGTTTGCCCAGCGAGTCATGCCTGATTTCGATATCCTGCCAGAGCACAGGCTTTCTCATCCCCAGTCCGAGGGCTTTCACGAAAGCCTCTTTTGCAGCGAACCGCAATGCCAGGCAAGCGGCGCGCTTTTTTCTTCCCGAACAGAATTGCCTTTCGAATTCGGTGAACACACGCGTTTCAAACCGTTCGCCCCAGCGCTCAAGCAGCTTTTCGAGCCGGTCCACCCGCACCAGGTCAATACCTATACCATAAATCCGCATGGTCAGCCCATCAGTTGGAGCATTTCGCGAACGGCCCGATCCATGCCGATCAACACAGCCCGTGCGATTATCGAGTGGCCGATGCTGAACTCCTCTATTTCCCTTATGTTCCTGAGCCAGAGAATATTCTGGTAATCGACCCCGTGTCCGGCATGCACTCCTATCTGCAGTTTCTTGGCCAGTCTGGCTGCAGTAATGAGCTTTTCATACTGCTCCTGGCGGTTCGCAAAAGATTGGGCTTCCGCAAAAGCTCCGGTATGGAGTTCGACGTAATCGGTTTCAAGCCTTTGGGCCACTTTGATGTGTTTGGGATCAGGTTCTATGAAAAGGCTGACCGCAATACCACTGGCGTGAAGTGTCTCTATAACACGCGCCAGAGGGGTTTCGAAAAGGACGACGTCGAGGCCCCCTTCGGTCGTCAATTCCTGGCGCTTTTCAGGGACCAGGGTCACCACGTCGGGTTTTATCTTCTGGGCGATTTCGACCATCTCCTTTGTTGCAGACATCTCCAGGTTCATTTTGGTTTTGATGGTCTTCCGCAGGATGGCGACATCCCTGTCCTGGATATGGCGGCGGTCTTCCCTAAGGTGAACCACTATCCCGTGAGCTCCCGCAAGCTCGGCAAACATTGCGGCGGCAACCGGGTCCGGCTCGGAGGCGAGGCGGGCTTGTCGAAGTGTGGCTACATGGTCTACATTGATGGCGAGTCTTGCCAATCTTGCTCCTCTTCATTAACCTCGCGGAGCGTCGAGTTTGAGCTTTCTCTGCGTCCTCGGGGTCTCAGCGGTGGACGATTCGGGTCACTCATCCGTATCGAAGAACCACTCGAATTGCCCGTCGCAATGGCCAAGCATCGCAAGGAGTTCCTCGGTTTTCAGTTTCATTTCCTTGGCGCCGGCCGGTCCCGCCTCATGGTCAAGGCCGAGCAGGTGCAAAATGCCATGAACGAGCAAGCAGGTCCAGCACCGATTCGAGCGCTGCTCCAGTCTCAGCGCTCATGGCTTTGGCGGTCTCGGCTGAAATGACTACGTCTCCCAGCATTTCCGGGGCGATGTCGCTGAATTCGCCCTCGAGCATCGGAAAGGAGAGTACGTCGGTCGTATGGTCGATCTGGCGGTATTGCTGGTTAAGCCTGGCCATTTCGCTGTCATCGACGATCAGGACGCTCAGTTCGGATTCAGTGTATCCCAAGGCGTTTAAGATCCGTTTTGCCGCGTTCTCTATTGACCCCGGATTTATCTTTATCCTGCTTTGGTTCGCGACTTGGATCAGGGCCATCCGTTTTTGCCTTTCCGTTTGTAGCCGGATATTCAATTCGCTTGTGATGTATCGTCGCCAGTATCTGGTTGAAGTGCTTGGCTATCTGGTGGATGTCCTTGAGGGTAAGCTCGCATTCGTCAAGCTGCCCGTCACTGAATATGGCGTTTATCAACCTGTTTACAAGACCCTGAATCCTGGCGGGAGTGGGTTCTGTAAGGGAGCGGCAGGCCGCTTCTACAACGTCTGCAAGCAATACCAGTCCGGCTTCTTTGGTCTGGGGTTTTGGGCCGGGATAGCGGAAGTCATCGGCATTAATCGGAGGAAGGGGTGAAGCCTTCGCGCTCTGGGCTTTTTCGCGCGCTTCCACCGCCTTGTTGTAGAAAAAGGAAATGAAGCTCTTTCCGTGGTGCTGGCTGATAATGTTAATGATTTCCTTGCCCAGATGGTGCTGCTTGGCAAGTTCTATCCCGTCCTTGACGTGGGAAATGAGAATGAGGCTGCTCATGGACGGGGCCAGCTTCTCATGCCGGTTTTCGCACTCGAACTGGTTCTCGATAAAGTAGAGAGGCTTTTTTATCTTGCCGATGTCATGGTAATAGGCCGCCACTTTGGCCAAAAGGGAATTTGCCCCGATCGAGTCTGCCGACGCCTCGACCATGTTGCCCACTATGACACTGTGATGGTAAGTCCCGGGCGCTTCCACCATAAGCTCCCGCAGGAGCGGCTGATCCATTGTGGCGAGTTCGAGCAGCTTGATGTCGGTCGTGTAGCCAAAGAGCATCTCGGCAAGAGGGGTCAGACCGGTTGAGAGAATTCCCGCGAAAATACCCCCGGACAGCCCAAAAAATGAGTCGCTCAGGACCTTCAAGAATACCCACTGGTCCTGGAGGAAGGCGCTTAGCACGATCAGAATGACGTTTGTAGAGCCCACGAGCAACCCGGTCTTTATGGAGACCATCCGGTTTCTGCACTGCGAAACGCCATGAGCGGCAACGAAGGCGCCGATCATAAAATAAAAGAACATTGCGAACTCTTTGCCGAAAATCATTCCGGAAAAGAGCGTGAGCACCAGCGAGAAAATGAGCGAAACCGTAACCCCGAAAAAGATGCAGGCTATCATCGCCCCTGCGCTCAATGGAACAGCATAGATAAAGGTCTTTGTGGAAATTATTCCGGAGCTGTCGCCTATGCTGTCTCCAACCCAAAGCCCCGCCCTGGACAGCATCAGCAGGAAAATCAGAAGTATGCCCAGAAACAGGCAGTCGTGCAGGTCCATTCGTATATGAGGAAGGCTCTGTTTTGCAACATGCAACACAACACCGATGCAGACCATGCTGAATGTGAAAATCGCCAGGAAGATAAAAAACCAGGACCTGGCGGATGAGTTCCGGAGATGGTGCATAAGCTTGAGCACCTCCTCACGGCCGATGCTTTGCCCTTCGCGCACCAGCATTTCGTTTCGGGCAATTTTGATAAAAACAGGTTTAACCGAAGCGTATGCTTCTTCGCGTTTTTTTTCGGTGGCTTCCAGATTGAACGTAAGATTGGGCTGTAGAAGGGAGGATACAACCGAAGATATCAGCATCAGTTCCCTGACGTCCCGGCCTGGTTCCAGCGCCTTCATGACGATCATCTTGCGGGCTTCTTCGATATCCGGATAGGGAAACGGCGGGGGGATCAGGGTCTCTTCACCCGTGTCCAATTTGCGGATCAGAAGGTTTCCGCTTTGATCGTCGTGACCCCATGCCTTGCTGGCAACAATGCCGCGGTCCATTGTAGTCTTTACGAGATTTTGAATCTTTTCCTGAACTTCCAGGCTAAACTGCTGCTCGACGAGACACTTAAAGATGTCACCTTTGAGAGAGCAGCCAAGAAACTCTTCGAAATCCTTTTTCTTGCTCTGGAGCCGGTCCACATCTGTGGGGACAACGGAGACATTACCCGGATCCGTCACGGATCTGCCGGGTCGCCGATCTATTAATTTGACTGGTTTCCGGCCTGAAACCGCAGGGAGGGGTTCCGATTCGAGGCTGGCCTGAGCCTCACGCATCACCTTGAACGATCCTTCGAGTTTGTCGAGAAGATTCTTGGTGATCCTCGGGTCAAAATCATAGACAATGAGGCGACTGGCGCATCGTCTCTTCACGTTTCTTTGCCGTCGCCTCTTCATCTTCTATCAAAAAATCATGTTGCGCCTTTATATTGCGATCCGCAATTTCGCCCAGCCGGTAGCGAGGATTCTCGACTATGAATGAAGGACTCACCAGGGCAGCTATGACAAGACTTAAGCCCGCCAGCAGCATCCAGTTCGGGCAATAAAGGTTTTGAAGATTACAGGAAATCAGGCTGGCCAGGAGTTTCGGCCTGGGTTTGCTCCTGCCCTTTTCGGGCTCCCGCTTCTCCCTGTCCATGTTCAGCTTCTCTCGGCGTCCCTGGATGTGGTCGGGCTTTTTCTTTTCTCGGCTTTCTCGTAGGCGTCGATTATGTCCTGTACGAGTTTGTGCCTGACCACGTCACGTTTTGTGAAATATACCATTCGAATTCCCTGAACTCCCTGGAGCAGTTCGATTGCTTCCACCAGCCCCGAAGGTTTGTTCTCGGGTAGATCTATTTGGGTTATATCGCCGGTTATGACCGCCTTGGAACCAAGACCAAGCCTCGTCAGAAACATTTTCATCTGCTCGGTGGTCGTATTCTGCGCTTCGTCCAGAATCACGAAAGAATCGTTTAACGTGCGGCCCCGCATGAACGCAAGAGGCGCCACCTCGATTACCCCTCTCTGGATCAAATTACTTGCGCGCTCGAAGTCCATCATGTCGTGCAGAGCGTCATAGAGCGGCCGCAGGTAAGGGTTCACTTTCTCGGCAAGATCACCCGGAAGAAACCCGAGTTTTTCGCCGGCTTCAACGGCGGGGCGGACAAGCACTATGCGCCGGACAAGATCCTTTGACATTGCGGCAACCGCCATCGCCATCGCAAGGTATGTCTTTCCGGTCCCGGCCGGACCTACCCCGAACGCGATATCATAGCTGCGAATAGCTTCTATGTATTCCTTCTGCTTGATGCTCTTCGGGCTGATAGCCTTTTTATTGGAGGCTATAAAAACCTGGTCGAGAAAAATATCTTTTAGACGGCGGTTGATATTATCACTTAGGATCTGAATCGCAAACAGGATATCGCTTTCGTAGAGCGGATAACCGTCTCGGATCAGGTCGGCAAGTTCATTGAGAAGGCGCTCGCCGACTTCCACATCGGCTCGAGCCCCGGCAACGGTAAGCTGATTGCCACGCAAGTGAACCTGGACATCGAGATGTCTTTCGATTATCTTCAGATTGGCGTTTTGTTCTCCTGCAAGCAACTGAAGCAATCTGTTATCGTCAAAAATAACCTGTATAGAGGTTCTTTGAGATTCGTTTCTGCGGTTTTAGACTGCCTGAGCCAAAATTATTTTACCTCTGGAAAAGAATATGCGTGTTACCGTGTTAAACGGTAACCATGATTATTATCACGCAATTTTTGCTGTGACAACAGCCACATTATAAAAACCGGCGTTTACTCTTGCAACTGCCCACGAATGCTGCCAGGATAGAAAGGGAGATCGGCAGGCAGGAAGCAAGGAACTGATGCCAAACTCTGCTCGACTGTTTGTTGCTCCCCACTATGCGGCGGCATTTACTTCCACCCAATGGTGGCCAACTATGAACATTCTCGACTGGGTCCTGATCTGCGCGGGAGCTTTCTGGGTGCTCAGGGGCCTTATGCGCGGCGCCATCTCTCAGATAATCGGAGTCGCCGGCATTTTAACAGGTTTCCTTGTAGCCTCTTACCACTACCAGCCCGTGGGCTTTTTTATAACCAGGCAGTTTCCTTCTATTTCCGGTACCGCCGCCGGACCCCTCAGCTTCATCCTGCTGTTTCTGTTGACTTGGTTCAGTATTGCGGTGGCGGGCTCCTGGGTTGTTAGAGTTGTACGCAGCGCCGGTCTTGGGTTTCTTGACCGGCTCTGGGGCGCGATGATCGGATTCGGCAAAGCGCTGCTTTTTGCCATTGTGACGATCTCTTTTTTGACGTTGTTTTCCTCCGGTGGCAACTCGTCGCTCGTCGCACAGTCAAAGCTTGCGCCCAGAGTAAAGGATGCCTCCCAATTCCTCTTCAAATTGGCGCCCGTAAAGGTTCAGGAGGAGCTTTCCAGAAAGCAGAAGGAGGTCCAAAAGCTGCTGACCGAACGAACATCCACTCTGCTGAACTCCTTCTTTGGAAACGGCAATGATTCAAAGGAAAAAGGTGAAAGAAACAAAAACTGATCGCTGGAACGCGATAGAGGAAATCCTGCGGATAATCGAGCGTCTGCGAAGTGAGACCGGTTGCCCCTGGGACCGAAAGCAGACCCCTGAAACAATCCAGACTTACCTTGTTGAAGAATCCCACGAAGCCGCTGCGGCAGTGCGGGCGAAAAAAGTGGAAGAGGTGGCCGAAGAACTCGGGGATGTCCTCTTTATGGCGTTTTTCCTCGTTTATTTATACGAGCAGCGGGGAGATTTCAGCCTGGAAGAAGTTTGCCGCAAAGTCAGTGAAAAAATGATCCGCAGGCATCCGCACGTTTTCGGTGAAACGAGCGTGAGTTCGGCCGAGGAGGTTAAAGATAACTGGGAAATGATAAAAGCCCGGGAGAAGCGCGCAAGCGGCAAAACTCAATCCGAACCCGTCCCGGACTCGCTCCCGGCCCTTATTCGCGCTCATAGAATCCTTTCGCGCCTCTCGCAAAAAGATGATGTAAATTGGAGCGATCTTCAGAGACAGGGGCGTGAATTCGCCAGGGAAAGTACAGAGCTGGCGAGCAAGATCGAATCCGGCCGGCTCGACTCTGAGGATGATCTGGGCCGCCTTTTTGCTCGACTGGTTAATATCGCACGCCTTAAAGGGTACCGCGCCGAGGATATCCTCCATAATTTTCTGCGAAAACTGGAATAGCCAATACATGGGTCCGGGATCACAATGCCGTGGCAAAGCACTGAAATCAATTCCGCTTTTCTTTTCAACAAAGTAGAGCGAATTGGGTATATTTTCCTGCCTAGGTTGACAGTATTCTTTCTCCCTCCTATTATTCTTTTGAGTTCTACTTTTGAACTCTGGAGGAAGATCATGGACAAAAGAAAAAAAGGGCAGGGGAGGGTTTTAATACGTAGTTTCCTGCTCTGGACGATGGGTTTGCTCTTTATTGCGCTCGGCCTGAGTTTTCTTCCCATTATCGGAATTGCCTTGGGAGCTGGACTTCTGTGGTTTGGGCTATATCCCTGGATAAAGATCCTTCACCGCAATGATGTTAACGTGCTGGTTGGCTCGGTCAGTGACAACAACCTTGAAGGCAGAAGAATTCCGGTTGCAATTCTAAGCGCTACCAAAGAGCGTGACGGTTTCGACTTCGACCCTGGGCAGGTGGATCCTCGTTCGTTGAGATTCGGACCTGGCAGCGTCGGGCCTGTTGACGATATGACCGACCAGGAGATTTATGCCCGCAGTGTGAGGGATATTAATGGGGACGGCATACCGGACCTGATCGTGTACTTTTCCGGCGATTCAGCAGGAATCAACGAGAAGGTGGAGGAGGTCTGCGTTCGGGCAAAGACACGGGATGGAGAAAGGGTTTTTGGCTGCGGCGAGTTGGAGACCGGCTACGAATCCGTGCTGATGAAGAAACTGGAAAACGTGTAGGTCTTTACGCAATGGCGCCTGAGTGAAAAGTCCGGTTTTTGAAGGTCTCCCGACTTGGAATTTGTGTGGAATTTATCTTGACAAAGTGGTTGCGATGAAGTCTATTCTGTACCGCGCAGGAGAGAATATGTTCACCATATCTTATTATTACGATTATTATTACCCCAGCGAAGGGAACGCTTAAGGTATGCTCAGGTCCTGAGAATTTAATTTGTTTGTTTTGAAGCCGTGAGCGCCTGAGTGCTCACGGCTTTTTTTGTATGCGATTGTTCCAAAATTGGAAACATACGGGGGAAAATCGTCATGATCATTGTAATGCGTCCGGATCACCGGGAAGAAGACCTGCTCAAAATAGTCCGGCGCCTCGAGGACACGAACCTCCGGGTGCATATCTCCAAAGGCGAGCACAGGACCATTGTGGGTGCGATTGGAGATGAACGGGTTATAGCGGAGATCCCTATGGAGTCCTTTCCGGGAGTGGAGAAGGTGCTCCCCATCTTGAAACCCTACAAGCTGGTCAGCAGGGAATTTAAGCCTGAAAACAGCGTGGTGCACATAAACGGCTTTGAGATCGGCGGCCCTCAGATCCAGGTTATCGCAGGTCCCTGTGCGGTCGAGAGCCGGGAAGTTCTCGAAGAAATCGCCGAGGAGATCGAGCCTGCCGGGGTTCATTTTTTGCGCGGCGGCGCTTTCAAACCACGCACTTCACCTTACGCGTTCCAGGGCTGGGGCGAAAAGGGGTTGAAATTCCTTGCCGGAGTGCGCGAAAAAACCGGTATGAAGGTAGTTACCGAACTTATGGATCCAAGAGACACCGTGCTGGTTTGCAAGTATGCGGACATCGTCCAGATCGGTACTCGCAACATGCAAAATTTCAGGCTCCTCACAGAGGTTGGCAACATCGATAAACCGGTCATCCTTAAACGCGGCCTCTGCGCGACTATAAAGGAATTCCTCATGTCGGCCGAATACATCATGGCGCAGGGGAACGAGAAGGTAATTCTGTGCGAAAGGGGAATCCGCACATTCGAAACTGAAACCCGAAATACCCTCGATATCAGCGCGGTGCCGCTTCTGAAGCAACTCACGCACCTCCCGGTAATCGTTGACCCGAGTCACGCGGTGGGGAGGGCAGACCTTGTGCCCGCAGTATCGAGGGCGGCCGTTGCGGCCGGCGCCGACGGGCTCCTCGTCGAGGTGCACGTGCGTCCTGAGGAAGCAATGAGCGACGGTCCTCAATCTCTTCGCCCGCAGGTTTTTCTTTCCATGATCGAGGAGTGCCGCCGGGTCGCCGAAGCTATCGGCCGGTTTATGTGAAATAACACAGGCTTACAGGTTAATGGGTGAATAAAGTATGGATGGTCTTCACTTTTGCGGCCCAACCAACTCCAGCCGCCGGTGGAATAAGCGTTCCGTGATCGGGATAATCGGCGGGCAGGGGGAAATGGGTCGGCTTTTTTCAAAGTTCTTCAGCTCGCATGGATTTCACGTCAATATCGCCGACCTGGGTACGCCGCTTACGCCCGAGCAGGCTGTAGACGAATCCGATGTAGTCATTTTTGCCGTGCCGCTTCACAAGACCGTCGAGATAATCAGGAGACTCGTTCCGCATACCCGGCCGGGTCAGCTCCTGATGGACCTGACCAGCCTGAAGACCGCCCCCGTGAATGAGATGCTGCAATCCCCCGCCAGCGTCGTCGGGCTTCACCCGATGTTTGGAGGCCGAATATCGAGCTTTAACGGCCAGACTCTCGCCGCCTGTCCCGTTCGCATCGGCCAGGCGCAGTGGCGTAGGCTGCGCGCGCTTTTTACCTCAAGTGGCATCCGGGTCAAAGAATGCAGCCCGGAAGAACACGACAGGATGATGGGCATCATCCAGGTGCTTTTCCACCTTACGACCATGCTCATCGGAAGGACCTTGAGAAAGCTCGATGTAGACATAGACGAAACTATGAATTATACAAGCCCGAGCTACCGCATCGAAATGAACCTCGTCGGGAGGATTTTCGCGCAAAGTCCGGAACTCTATGCCGCCATCACCCAGATGAATCCCAATACCGAAGAGATTATTTCCGCTTTGAAGGATGGCCTGAAGGTCTATGAACAATTCTACCGTTCGGGAAACCTTGAGGGGTTTATCGAGGATTTCGAGCTAAGCGCTCGGCATCTTGGGGATTTCTGTTCAGACGCATACCGCGAAAGTTCGCAAATCCTGGACTTTTCGGTTGAACTGGCCAATCATAAGAGGAACTCCAGCGTTGAACGGGGTTGAAGTTTTATAGCGGATCAGCTCCAAGCGCTGACAATAAGGTGTTGGATCATCATGTGTACGGATTTCTGGGGACTTCCTGAGAAACCGGACAAAAACCTTATCCCTCGAGTTGCTTTTGCAGTAAATACAGCGGAAATACAGCGAACAAACCGGGAAAGAGAGCCGTGTCACCAGTCAGGGCACAGGGGTCAGGGACTCCGGGTTTTTTACCCGCAACTGACGTGCCGTGACCGATTGCCAATTCCTTTGGCCCGACAATAGGATACCAAAGAGAAATTTAGCCTTGCGAAACGTCAACCAGAAGCGGCAAAAAGCAGCGGATTAACAAATCGACAGGACATGTCTGTTAAGTTAACGGCATTTGGCCCGATCTCGGCCGCCGCGATGACCCCGTCCGTCGCCCGTCCGTCTGGAATTGGGAGCATTGACAGGACGCACTTTTCTGTTATAATCCATTAGGTAATTACGTAATATGTAATTGAGATGAAACCAGTAAAAGCGAGAAGAGCCATGCCACTTGTAAAAGTGATCAGAAATGGACAAATCACCATCCCCAAGGTGCTGAGGGCGGCCTTGGGGATTGAAGAAGGGGACCTGTTGGAGGTGAAGCTCAGCGAAGTGGGAATGACCATCAAGCCCAAAACTGCCGTCGATCGAGAGCTGGCCATGGGGCGGTTCTTTCAAATGACGGAGCAGATTCGGGAGAGCGTTAAAGACGCGGACCCTCGGGAGCTTGATGAGGCGATTGCTGAAGCAGTGGCTGCGGCCAAGAAAGTAACCACCAGGAAAATTAAGGCCCGGCATCCACGATGATCAGAGTGGTGCTGGATGCCAACGTGTACGTGAGCGCCGTGTTGAAGCCCCTTTCCAATCCGGGCCAAATCATCGATCTGGTGCGGCGAAACGCTGTCCATCTCCTTGTTTCGCCGGACATTCTAGCTGAAGTGAGGGCAGTGCTGCTCTACCCGCGACTGCGAAAGCTGCATCGTCGCAGTCCGAAGTGGATCAGGGCCTATGTCCTAGAGCTTTCTGACCTGGCCGAGATAATACCAGGGGATGCGGTGGTTGACACCATCAAGGATGATCCTTCGGATAATATCTACCTCGCTTGTGCCGTGGAAGGGGAGGCCGATCTTATCGTGTCTGGAGATCGGCATTTGAAGGATTTGAAAAGCTTCCGACATATTCTGATTGTAGACCCTGCTAAATTTCTACAGGTAATTTCTAAGTTGGATTGACATTAATTTGGCCATGGGCGGTAATGGGTGGCGTGGCCCAGGCAGCCTTCGGCAGCTTGCGGATCACCGTTCACTGAATTGCCGCCGGGAGCAGGAAATTTGTCGAGATCATAAAGGGCGAACTTGGGATGAAGGCGAAGGGACGCAGGATTTGCGGAACGGATGACGAACCCGGTCTCCCCGAACTCCAAGCTTCTTACAGCAATGATTTCGAGGCCAAAATGGCCTTCCAGGCAGGCAAAACGCCTATTTCTGGAAAAGTAACCTTTAAATACGGAGATGTTACCTTGGTCCGGCCCAATGCCATTAACTTAAGCATTTATGCCGTTAATTCAATAGCTTACCGATAATTCCCCTCGACACAACATTTCTCATTTTCTGCCGTAAGTATCTATCGTAACTTCATTTATCCGTTTTTTTTTGCTTGACAAATGTACGTATAATATGATGTAATACAGAATCAATACAGATTGATATTCATTATCTCCCGGGAGGTGTCTGCCATGAAAAAAGAGGATCTCAAGGAAGTCCTTCTTCAAGTCCTTGAACTTCAGCTTGACTATCAGCTGCGTGCTATCCGCCAACTGCGGGGAAAGCCCGATGCCGAGCCTGCCCCCGTGCACCGGCGGGGAACAAGGCGTCAGTCGCTGGTTGACCTGTCCGTTCAAATACTGACTGAAAAAGGGAAGCCCCTGCATGTCAACGAACTCGCTCAATTACTCCAGCAGCGCTTCGAACGTTTTACCGACCGGGACACCCTTTCCAGTGCGTTGGCGAAAAAAGCCCGCCAGGGGGTCTTGGTCCGCCAAAGCGCTCCAGCCACCTTTACTCTCATCGATTCCAAGGAGGATAACCATGCCACGACCTGATCTGGGAATGCTTGCACAATGGCTCGACCCAATCCTTGTGGCGATGCTGGAAAACCGGCGGCGTCTGAAAAACGAGTGGCATCGCCATCGCAAGTTGGCAACTCTTGAAACGCTGTGGCTCATGTTGGCCGTCTCACTGGATACTCATCGTTTTAGCCTCTACGAGATCCTCCGATTGGCTACCGCAGAGCTTGGCATCAGGTGGTCGGTTTCCGTGCCCGCGTTTTGCAAGGCCCGTGCGCGTTTTTCCCCTGGAATCCTTGAGTTGGTTATATGGCTCACTGGTCTCGCGGCTGCAAAAGACCTGCGAGCAAGAACGCGCCCGTTGGCACGGGTTGCGGCTGCGTGCAGCCGACAAGACAACTCTGGCTTTACCCGAATCTCGATCTCTTTGGGAGTGTTTCGGCGCACACAAAGGGTCACAGGGATTGGGGCCGGTTGCTGTCGAGCTGTGCTGCCTATTTGACCCAATCACCCGTGCCCCCCTTCGTTTTGTCTACGCAAAGGTATGCACATCGGAACACAAACTCATTAAAAAGCTCATGGAACACATCAAGAAAAACGATCTTCTCCTGTTGGATTCAGGTTTTTATCACTGCGACACTTTTGCGAAAATCACCCTGCGCCATGCACACTTTATCATTCCTGCCATGACAACCAACCGTCCCCGAGTCCTTAGCAAGCTTGCAGAGGGTGACTATTTGTGCGAAATCAAGGATTCAAACACAAAGACAACCCTTACAGTCAGGGTAGTTTTCGTAAATAGAGATGGTTTCCGCCGTAGACGTTCGGTAACCTCGCTTTTGGACCCTATTTGTTTCCCCGCAACTGAGCTGGCCCGTCTCTATCGTATGCGCTGGGACATTGAGACTTTCTATCGCGACTTTAAGCAAACCCTGAGTGCCACCTCCTGGCATTGCCGCACCCCAATCCGGTTTCACCAGGAGATCCTCGTACACATGATTGCCCTGTGCATGATCCGCCTGGCAATGGTCGAAGCCGGTCACCAAAAAAACGCTTGCGTCGCTCAACTCAGCTTTACACGTGCCCTGACCGAGACACGCTTGTTTCTCAAGCTCCTGGTAGCCGCAACTGACCTGGACCTCTGGCCTTCCATCTGGGAAACATTTGTGCAATGCTGTGCACGGCACAGGGTCAACTCCAAGCCGGGACGCCAATTCCCAAGAGACCGGCAGGAATATCGCAGAAAGAGTCGAGGGCTGGACAATCGACGCCGGGGACGAAAGCCTAAATTCAAAACAGCATCGCCGCTACGGCCCCAACCCGAAACCCGTAAGGATTTGAAAGGACAGCTATTTTTGTTAAGTTAATGGCATTAGGTCCGGCCCCGCTCGCTTCTCATTTATCGTCAAGAGGACCTCGATTGGTTCCTGGTCCTTTCCATTTGGGTGAAAATCGCTTCGAAAAACTTATCCTGTTCTGCTCTCATTTGAGCTGCCTTGCGAATGTAACCTTCCATATCCTGAGATCTTTGCTTGACAAACTCCAGCAGTTCACCGGGCAAAACAATCAGAAAAGTGTTTTCCCTAATGGCCCGGATCGTTTCCTCTGCGACCTGCTCAGGGCTTATGAGAGCTGGAAGGGGGGCAGCCGTGGGACCGCCTCGGCTGGATATAAGATCGGAGACAAAATCCGGGAACTTTCCCTGTTTGAAATTCACCTCGAAGGCCTTGAGCAATTCCCGCCGCGATTCGTCGTGTCCGTCTCCCACGGGAATAAAGCGTTGACTCGCAGCTATATTGGTGCTCACCAGTCCCGGACAAATCACCGTTACCCCTATGCCCTTGTCCCGCAAGTAAACTGCCAGTCCCTCAGAAAGCCCAACCACCGCGAACTTTGTCATTGTATAAGGGATCGATCTATCCAGAGCCCCGACCAGCCCGGCACTGGAAGCGGTGTTGACGATATGGCCGTTGTTGCGCTCCAGCATATGAGGCAAAAATACGTGAATTCCGTTGACGACGCCCCAAAGGTTAATATCCACGATCCATTTCCAATCATCGACAGCGGTCTTTTCCACGGGACCTGAGATGTGAACGCCGGCGTTATTCATCAGGATATCCACCCGGCCCATTTCTGAAATGGACCGGTCATAAAGGTTCTGAATATCGTCTAATTTTGTCACATCGGCGGGTATTGCCAATCCCCTGCGCCCCAGTTTCTCTATCTCGCCGCGTACCTCCGTCAGGCCGTCGCGGTTCAAATCCGCCAACACCACGTCAGCGCCCTCCCTGGCCAGGGCGATAGCCGTTGAACGGCCGATACCGCTTGCCGCACCAGTAACCACCGCAATTTTCCCTTGTATCTCCATTTCGCACTTCCTGATTGTTAAGGCCTGATTCTCAAATTATGAAAAACTCTCTATCGTATCCAATCCCAAAATCACAAGAACTCGGCAGCCTTTATCGCCAGGGCATCGTTTACCCCATCTTCAACCATCCCGGTACGGGCGTCGCGGAACATCTTTTCGATGGGGAATTCCTTAGCCAGACCGAACCCGCCGAAAATCTGTATGGCTTCCCCGGCGACGGTTGTGGCCATCTCGGTGGAAAGGCACTTGGCGCCTACGGCGTGAGCTACGGAGGGAGTAAAAGTATTGAGCTGATTAAAAACGGCCATCCGCCGCGCATTCGCCCTGGCCGCTTCTACTGCGGTGAACATCTTCATCAGCTTTAATTTCATGACCGCATGCTCAAAGATCGGGACTCCGCCCTGTATCCTCTCCTTCGCATACCGCAAAGCTTCATCGAAGGCCGCTTTGCCAAGACCTGCAAAGACAACCGCCATTTTTCCGTTCACCGCTGCCAGCCCCAGTCCACGAGCAGCGTTGATCATGTCCGGATTCGAAACCACCATATACTTCTTCGGGATCCGGACATCCTCAAAAATAATCGCACCCTGGTTCAACGGCCTCTGACCCATCTTGTCCAACGGCTTCCCTCTGGAAATACCGGGAAGGTCCAGGGGGATGATCGCCAATCCCTGCCCCTGCATTCCTCTGGCCGGGTCAAGTCCAACATGCAGAAGCGCATGAGTGGCGATTGTCCCATTCGAGACCCAGGCAGACTTCTCGCCGTTCACAACGTACTCATCGCCGTTGAGCACCGCTTTTACGGAAGGACCACACTTCGGGTTGTTTCCGCCGAGGCTCCAGTCAGTGCCGTGATCGGGCTCGGTAATGGCCCAGCAGCCGATCATTTTTCCTTTTTTGTCCTGACAGAAATCCCTGGCCAGTTGTTGCATTTCAGGTGTCGGGAACCGTGCGGCATAATTGAAGGGCATGCACGCCACCCCCATGCTTATGGCCAGTCCGGCGTCCGCATATCCGAGTTGTTCTGAGATGAGCACTTTCGCCATAGGATCTATATCTTCCGCCAGGCCTCCCAGATTTTTTGGAATCTCCAGCGTGTGAAGACCCAATTCCCGGAATCCTTTGAATACGTCCCATAAGATAGAGTCCCCGGCGATCACCTCCTCGGGCTTAGGCAGCTTGTCGAGCTCGATCCCTGCCGGACGCATGACTTCCATGCTGAACTTCTTCACCTGCTCCACCATGGCTCTGGTCTCGGCAGTCAGATTTATATCGATATCGCGGGATGTCATGCACGGCTCCTCATCTCTATTTCATGTCCCATTTCAGGAAGGCGTATGGCGCAAATTCCATGGGATTGACTTCTGCAACCGTCTTTCCGGGCAACATGGAGTTATCCCCCACGCTGTAGATGGCCCCAAGAGGCTTCACGACCTCCACTTCGGCCCAGGGGTCATAGTCGGAAGGCCTTAGGATTATTTCCGCCTCACCGATTTGCATTCGTTTGGGCCTTATCACCGTTTCCTGCCGGACGAGCCGCGGGTTATAATCAAAGCCGCCGCCCTCGGGAGCTGGAAAATTCTTAAAATTGTACGAGACCCCCCTCCCTTCACCATTCTCAAAGCGGGAGTTTATAACGATCGTTTGGGCCTCCGGCTGATTGAACTTGCCGGTTAACTTCGCTCGAACCTCCATGAACCGAACTCCCCGGCGCTCCGTCCATCCGTATGCAATTTCCTGTTCTTTGGCGAAATGAATCTCAGCCATTTTTTTCGGAAAACCGAATCTCTCCCGCCCGCCGGCCATGGCTATGTCGTTGGTGACCGGCATGGCCAGGCAGTAGTTGCCTTCCTCACCATTGTGCACTGCACGGAGGAATAGAGCGCTCTCATGGTAGGTCACATCGAAATTGGTTCTTGGATAATAGGCCACAAACGCCATGACAAGCGGATATTCGGGGGACTTCAGAGGCGGGGGGAGCAGCCTTGCGACAATCTCCGGTTTGGTCTCCCAGAAGACGGCAAGCATTTCTGCGTCATAGAAATCAGCAGTGTCCCTCCTGTTGGCCACAATTTCATCGAATGATTTTACAAATCCCATGGGTCACTCCTCCAGTCGAATTTGGTTGCTATGAGCCGGCAAGCCAGCTTCAGAGCATAGGTTATCGGGAGAGCGGTTTCTTTTCCATTTTTGCTCTTAATGTTTCCGATCTTGCTTTTTTCTGCTGCGAAAAGTTGTTGCGGGCAGGCACCCAGGATCCTAGCGGGGTCCGGGCCCTGCCTCAGTTGCACGATTTCAGCGCGTCTGTTCGGGACATGGTTGCCGCTTACGAGGGTCTTACGGGAAGGCAAAGATCTACTACATGGCGCCTTAGCGGATATTCTTCAGTGATGTTGTAAATGATTTCGTAATAAGGGCGGCTATCAGGCTGATAGCCGCTGGAGAGCAGCCAGTGGATAATCAGTCTCATCCAGGCCTCATGATGCCCCTCAGGATCAATTTCACAATGATAGACCGCGCATTTTCCTCCCGGCAGAGACTGAACGTTAATCCTACCATCACTTCTTACGGATTCCGGAATAGTGATACAGGCATCATAGATGCATTTGTCTACAGGCGTGACATTGGGGTCGTTCCTTAAAACGCCGAGGACGAGGGTCTTTTCATTGAGGAGTCCTCTGGGCATAGCCCACTGGAGCAATTGGACAAAGGCCGGCTCGGCTGTTTTCAAGCAGTAAGGTCCGATAGTGCGGGCATAAGCCACGCGATAGCTGGGCATCTCCGTCACTCTCACAGGCAAAGACGCCCGTTGCTCGACTATTATTTTTATCAACGGCCCGGAATGCAAAAAACCGTGATCCGTATTCGGCGCACCTTGAGATGGAACATCTTCCCGATCTTCGCTTTCCGCCTTCCGAAGCATGTTTTTCATGCGGCGCCAATTGTACTCTGTCCGAACATAAGAGGGCGTGACGCCGAAATGAGCCTTAAAGGCTTTGGCAAAATTCTGGGAGCTTGAAAACCCGCAATCAAGAGCAATGTCGATGATGCTCTTGTCTTTATCTAGTGTAAGCATCCGGACGGCTCTCTCAAGCCGGACTCGCCGTACATGTCGATTTACGGTCTCACCAAGCAAGGTGCGGAATATACGATGAAAATGATACTTTGAAAAACAGGCGACTTTGGCGAGTTTCGCCAAAGTCAAATCTTCCGTAAAATTATCGCGGATGTAGTCCAGGGTGCGATTCAATCGAAACAGATACTCATACTTTAATACTTCATCGTAAAGTGGTGTCATGGGGTTTCCGATGTTATGTGTTGCGATACATAATATGCGGAGAATATTGAAACTTGAATCGAAAAGTGAACCCGTTCGGTGATGAACAAAGCTCTTCCGAATAATTCCTCAACGGTGCGACGGGTGGGTCAAGGCAGGTATCTGGATCAACATCCAAAGGATCGAAAGAAGGGGCGACTTTTGGTCTTAGAAGGTCAATTTGAACGGTGAAATGGGCATTTTAAGCCGCCATATCATAATTTAAAAAGGTACTAGGCTAATCGATTTCCATGCTGCCACGATCCTAAGTTAGGCGAAAGGCTACGTTTTCTCAATGTATTTGACGCCCTCAATGCCTTTGAAGTGAGCATCCTGTGTCCAAACGAGAGCCCCGTAGGTTTGAGCGGTCGCTAGTATGACACTGTCGGCAAGGGGTAGCTTCAGTTCACTGCCCACCTTTGCTGCCCTAAGGGCGATGCCTGCACTCAAGGCATCAACCTGTCCCTGGTACATCACGGCAACAATCTGGAGTGCAGCGTCTTCACCTCTTTGCTGCAGTACACGTTTGAATACCTCAAGGATGCAGACGGTTGGAACAATGAGAGCGCCTGTATCCTCAATGGCAGGTGCATAGAAATCAGCGTACGAGCTATCTGCAAAATACTCGAGCCAGCCGCAGGAATCGACAAGATTCATACTCGATCCAACTCCCGGTCTACATTCGTGTCAATGCCTTTTAGGAATCCTCGTAAGCTCTTGGGGCTCTTGAGGGGGATGAGCTCAATCCGGTTTTCGTATTGGAGAATCTGGACCTTGGCGCCAGGCTGAATATCCATTGACTTTCTCAGTTCACTAGGGATCACGACCTGGAATTTGGGGGAAATAGTGACTGCCTTCATAATAGCCTCCATCGATAGGGATTTTATCATACAATATCGCAACCGATCCTTTGATGCAAGGGGATGACAAAGCCTAATAATAATTCGACTGATCATCATAAAAGGCTGACTTTCGGGTTCCGGCCCCATAACAGGCCAACGAACGGTAGCCGCTTGTGCGCTATGTTGCATTTCAGAGGAACCTCAACCCAGCTCGCGAACAGCTTGAACTCCATCCCTGGCCTGCTCGTGAATTGGTGGATATTCCAGTCGTTGAGTGTTACTATAGGTAGAAGGGTAGTGGGTTTGCAAAGCCTTATCTGCCCACCAGAATATCAGTTGATCTCGACGCTCTGCGAGGCGGGGCACGACAAAAGCTGTGCCCGCCCATGGCTCTGCGAGGCGGGGCACGATAAAACCTTACCCACTCTACATGACTTAGATCGGAGATTCACATGAAAATCAGGTCGTTATCTTTCGTTGGCATTTTGCTTGTCTTCATGCTCAGCGGTTCTTTCTTGAGCTACGCTGCAGATCCTTCGTCCATTCAGCTTCCCAATCCTCAAAAGGAGGGCGGAAAGCCCCTGATGTCGGCGCTAAATGACAGGATGTCTACGAAGTCGTTCAGCGGGGAGAAGCTCCCGATGCAAACCCTGTCAAACCTTCTTTGGGCCGCTTTTGGGATAAACCGGCCGGATGGCAGGCGAACCGCTCCCTCGGCAAAAAACTGGCAGGAAACAGACATTTATGTGGCAACCGCTGATGGCGTCTATCTCTACGATGCGAAGAAACACGCCCTGGACACGATTGCGACCGGCGACATCAGGGCGATGACGGGTTCACAGACATATGTAAAAGACGCATCAGTCGTCCTTATCTACGTTTCTGATTACTCAAAGGTCAAAGCGGACGATCTTGACAAGCAAATTCTCGTAGGCGCGGACACCGGGGTGATCGCTGAAAATGTCTATCTGTTCTGTGCCTCAGAGGGCCTGGGGACAGTCGTGAGAGCGCTCATAGACAGAGATGCGCTGGCGAAAGAATTGAAGCTGAAGCCGGATCAAAAGATCATCCTCGACCAGTGCGTGGGATACCGCAAGAAACAGTGATGAGTGAGCCATAATGAGTGAGCAGAAGAGCGACCTTATTTATCAAAAATCCACTCCGGGCTGCGGCTCTATGCCTTTGCGGTAGGAATGGGCGATTTCCCTGACCTCGCTCACCGTATCGGCCATCGAGATAACCTCCGGGGCTGCGTCGCGGCCTGTCAGAACGAGGTGCAGAAGGGGGGGCTTGCTGCGAAGCAGGTCGATCACCTGTTCCAGGTCCACGAGCTTAAGATGGACGGCGTTATTGATCTCATCGAGGACGATCAGGTCGTATTTTCCTGAAGTGATCCGTTCTTTTGCCGTCAGGAGGGCGCGTTGGGCAGCTTCGCGGTGCTGGGCGTGTGAATAAGGGTTTCCCTGGATTCCGCAAAACCCCATGCCCGCAGCGACCAGTTCCACGTCGCAGTCCATTTTCTTTACCGCTTCCCATTCCCCTGTGAAGATGTCGCCCTTCATGAACTGGAGCATGCAGACCTTCATGCCGTGCCCGCAGGCGCGGACGACCATGCCCAGGGCCGAGGAAGTCTTGCCTTTTCCATACCCGGTGAGAACGACCACGAGGCCGACTCTTTTCTCAGGTTTAAGAGTGGTGATTGCGAACTGAGGGATTCAGTCGGGTCAGTTTTCCCTCCTCATGATGCGGCATCAGGTTTGTCCTCCGTTCAGGATATTGGATAAGCGTTCCGCCCTTGGCACTGTCGAATCCAATATCTAATGCCCATTTTTTGGCGTACGGGTATCTAATTAAAAGATATGCTCAGGTGGGGACGAAATAAACATCGGCCGGCGGGAACAATGCAAACACCGATAGAGATAAGGGCAATAACCCCCCGTAATTACGCGGCTCGAAGCGGGTGTTGCTCTCCCCGCGCTCATTCAGGACAGGGTTATGGGCTTGTCCGTAAATAAGCCTCTTAGGGATTGCGCCGGATTTTGAGGCTGATTTGGTCGCGAAGATTGAGCAAAACCGCAGGCGTAGCTGTGCTACGTCGAGGATTTTGCGATTGAGGAGCGGCAAAGCCGGCCAAAAGCCGGATGCGAGCGCAAAGGTTTTATTTACGGACAAAGCCCTATGTCAGGCGGCGGCGAAACATCCACACGGCCACTGAGAGGGAGCAAGCGGCCATCAGGGCGAGCGGCCACAGCTCCGGGAAGATCCCCCGGAAAGAGGCGGCCTCCAGGAATACCCGATGGATAATCGATATGATGTAGCGCAGCGGGTTTATCAGCGTAATATACTGTACTTCGTGCGGCATGTTGCTGATCGGTGTGTTCAAGCCTGAGAGCATGGCGAATGGCATGATGGTGAGAAAGCTGCCCATCAGGGCCTGCTGCATGGTGGCCGCCGCCGACGAGACCGTTAGTCCGATTCCCACAGCCGCGATGAGGAAAAGAAGGACCCCAAAATAGAGGGTGAACAGCGACCCCTGGAACGGTATTTTGAACCAGAAAAGGGCCAGCGTCAGAACCATCGTCACCTGTACCAGGCCAATGAGAATGCTTGGGACAGATTTACCGATCATGATCTCGATGGGCCGGAACGGAGTCACCAGCAGTTGGTCGAATGTCCCCTGTTCCCGTTCGCGCGCCACGGACATGGCGGTTATAACGACCATTTGAACCAGTGTAAGCATCCCGATAAAACCTGGGATCATGTACCACCGGGTCTCCAGGTTCGGATTGTACCATGCCCTCGGTACGGCTTGCACGGGCGGCGGAGGACCGCCGTAAGTCTGCCGCCACCTTGCATTGAAGGTGTCGGCGATAGTTCCGATATAGTTCAGCGCGGTCCCTGCAGTGTTGGAATTGCGCCCATCGGCTATGACTTGCACGTCGGCCGGTTGACCTAAAAGCAAACGCCGCTCGAAATCCTGTCCGATCTGCACTACGATGAGGACACTTTTGCTGTCGATCAACGGCCCGATGTCTCTTTGGTCCTTCAGGTTGGCGACGCGCCTGAAGGTGCCGGAGCCGTCCAGGCCGGCCAGAAACTGCCGCGAGGCTTCGCTGCGGTCCTGGTCATAAACAGCATAGCGAACCTGGTTCAGATCGTATGTCGCGGCATAGCCGAAAATCATGGCTTGAAGAATAGGGGGGCCAAGCACGGTAAATCGGCTCCGAGGGTCCTTCAAAATCGCCAGGAGCTCTTTACGGATAAGCGCCAAAATCCTTCGCAACGATTCCATCGCCTAATTCAGCCTCTTCTTGGTCTTGCGCAGAGTGAGCGCAAAAAGAATCAGGAACATTACCAGCATAACGGCAGAGTTTGGGAGGATAACGCTCCACACGTTTCCTGCCAGAAAGATGGTTTGCAGTAACGACACGTAGTACCTCGCCGGGAGCAGATAGCTGATGAATCGAACCGCCCTGGGAACGCTGGTAAGATCGAAGATGAAGCCGGAGAGGAAAACCGCAGGCAGGAACGTCGCGATTATCGTAATCTGGCCTGCGACGAACTGATTTCGAGTTACCGAAGATATGAGCAGGCCGAATCCCAGGGCCACCAGCAGGTAGAGTGCGGAGACTGCCGCCAAAATGAGTGTCGAGCCTCTGATCGGGACATGGAATAATAAGTGCCCGGCCGACGCGGTCAGAAGCAGACCGATCATCCCCAGCAGGAAATAGGGCAGGGTCTTGCCGATCAGAATCTCGCCCGTTCGGACCGGTGTGACAAAAAGCGCCTCCAGGGTGCCCTGTTCCCATTCGCGCGCCATGACAAGGGCGGTGAGCAGTGCTCCGGTGAGCGTCATAATGAGTACGACCAATCCCGGCACCAGAAAATAATGGCTGTCCACAGCCTCATTGAACCACATCCGGGATTGGAGCCGGACCGATCCCACGGATGGGGCTGCCACACTGAGCGCTCTTTTATTCGTCCACTGTTCGAGTGCGCCATGGGCATAGCCCTGGATGAAGCGGGCACGGTTGGCGTCGACGCCCCGGACGATCAACTGGAGGGAGGCGCCGCCCGAAGCCAATTGCCGGTCGAAGTCCTGCGACAGGCGCACGATGCCGTCCACCTTAAGGTTGCGGATCAGTCTCACGGCCTCTTGCATGGAGGTGACCTCGGTTACTTTGAAGTAGTCGGACAGCTTGAACGCTCCGGCCACACTGGTTGAGTCCGGGGTAGGGTTCTCCAGGACCACCGCCACCGGGACTTCCTTGGCGTCCAGTGACAAACCATATCCGATGAGCAGGATGAGAAATACGGGCAAGACGAGAGCGATAGCGATGCTGCTGGGATCGCGGATTATCTGGACGAACTCCTTGCGAATAAGCGCGCGGATGCGGCGAGGGCTCATCTTCGGGGAATCGCTTCCTGGTTGGTCGGCAAAACGGGTTTCCATCCCTTGCTCCCTAAGTCAGTGAACGGTGAGCAGTGGACCCACCGGTTCATTTTGACTCTTCACTCTTTTCCCCAGGGTTCAGTGTTCACCGCTCACCGCTCACTGCTCACTGCACTCAACCGGTGGTCTTCGACAATGGCGACAAACGCGTCTTCCATGCTCGGTTCCTTGCCTTCCGGGTACCGGGCGTGCCCGCGTATATCCGCCGGCGTTCCCGTGGCCAGGATCTGACCGTCCACCATGATAACCATCTGGTCGCAGTATTCGGCCTCCTCCAAAAAATGGGTCGTAACTATCACGGTGACCCCCCGATCGGCCAGGGTGTTGATCCGGCGCCAGAACTCCCGGCGCGCTAACGGGTCCACACCCGAGGTGGGTTCGTCAAGGAAGAGGATTTCGGGCTCGTGCATCAGCGCGCAGGCCATTGCCAGGCGTTGCTTGTAGCCGCCTGGGAGTTGGCCGCTGGCCAGATCGGATTGCGAGCGCAGGTCAAACTGGTCGAGCGCCCAGTCTATACGTTCCGATCTGTGCGAGCCCCGAAGCCCGTAAGCGCCGGTGAAAAATTTGAGGTTCTCCATTACGGTGAGCTGCCCGTAGAGGGAAAACTTCTGGGCAACATAGCCGATGCGCTGTCTCGCCGAAGCGCGGGCGTGCAACAGGTCCATCCCGGCCACGCTCAGGGTCCCGCTGGTTGCAGGGAGCAAACCGCAGAGCATGCGGAACGTGGTGCTCTTCCCCGCGCCGTTGGGGCCGAGCAGCCCAAATATTTCGCCCCTGTGGACCTTGAAGGTGGCGTTATTGACGGCAGTGAAGGTTCCGAATTTCTTGGTCAGATTATGGACCTCCACAACGACTTCTTCCTTCCGCAGGTCTTCAAGCGCGCTCGAAGACTCAAATGGCACAAAGGGCGCCTCAAGGCTGTGCTCAGCGGCACGGCGCACAAGGGTCATGAACCCGTCTTCGAACCTCGGGGTAACCGGGTTGACGGTCAGTCCCTCAAATAGAGCGCTCTCAGGAGGTTCATCGCTTGATGTGACAACCCGGACGCGCTTGCCCTCAAGGGTAGCGTCGACGATACCGCGCGCAGTCGCCAGGGTGGCCTGCAACTGGCGGGGTTTCAGGGATTCGGGAGTATCGATTCGAAAGGACCTGCCACTCGCTATGGAGCTGATTTGGGAAGGGGGCCCCGACGCCAGGACCCTGCCTCGGAGGAGCAGTACCGCCATATCGCACCGCTCCGCCTCCTCGAGGTAGGAGGTGCTGAGCAGTACGGTTAAACCCTGTTCCCTCACCAGGCTATACACTATTTGCCAGAGTTCCCGCCGTGACAGGGGATCTACGCCCACCGTCGGTTCATCCAGGAGAAGCAGATCGGGGGTGCTCACCAGTGTGCAGGCCAGGCCCAGCTTCTGCTTCATCCCACCGGAGAGTTGCCCCGCCAGGCGGCGATTGAAGGGGCCGAGGCCGGTCATCTGCATCAACTGAGGATAGCGCTCGGCCCTGGTTTCGGGCGTGATCCCGTGCAGGTCCGCGTACAGGTTCAGGTTCTCCTCGACTGTCAGGTCTTCATAAAGCCCAAACTTCTGCGGCATGTAGCCGACCTTTGACTGCACGGCCTGGGGATTGGTCGGTGACGTCGATGCCCAGCACGCGAATAGATCCCGCCTCGGGAGCGAAAAGACCCGTTGCAAGGCGAATCAGGGTCGTCTTGCCGGCGCCATCGGGACCAATCAGGCCGGTGACGGCCCCACGGGCGACACGAAGCGTCACGCCGTCAAGGGCTTTGACCTTTTCATGCGGACCATGTTTGAACTCCTTGGTCAAGCCCTCGCAGCTCAGTATGTCCGTTTCACGATAGTGGTCCCCCATCAGCCGCCCCTGTTTTCCGTCGCGCCTCCACCTTTATGTGAATCTCCCCCAGTCAGCGCAATTTGCACCGTGGCGGGCATCCCCAACCGCAGCTCGTCGGCTGGGTCTTTTACGAAGATGCGGACTTCGTAGACGAGCGATGTACGCAGATCGGCCGTTTCGACCGTCTTGGGGGTAAAAGAGGCAACTGGGGAGATGAATCCCACCCAGCCATCGTATTTTTTGCCGGGGTAACTGTCAGTAGTCACCGTGGCGGCCATTCCCATACGGATTTTTCCAAGGTCCGGCTCTCCCGCATAGACGCGGACCCACTTGGGATCGGTAATGGCAATGGTCAGTACCGCTCTCTGCGGCGAAGCCATTTCTCCAGGTTCCAGTATCCGGTTCTGGACCACCCCGTTTGTAGGGCTGACAAGAGTGGCGTACACAAGGTTCTGTTTGGACACCGCAAGGTCGGCTTTGTAGGCTAGAAGTGTTGCACGCGCTTCGGCAATGTCCTCTTTCCTCGGACCGATCACCGCTAGGTCGAGCGCTTTCTGATTTACGCGAAGCTTGGCTTCGGCGACTTCGAAAGCCGCCTGGGCTGCATCCAGGTCCTGCTGGCTTGTAGCGCCGCCGCCGGCAGATTTTTTCAACCTGTCATGGTTTAGTCGGGTGTTCGTGAGGTCGGCCTGAGCGGCGTTCAGATTCGCACGGGCCTGATCGATCTCCTCGGGCCGCGTCCCGTTTTCTAAGCGCTCGACCACATGCTGCTGTGCCTCAGCCCGGGCTTCGGCTTGCGCTACAGTTGCCTTGAGCCTCTCCATTTCCAGCGTGCCTACGACCTGTTCCTTCTCCACCCTGTCCCCTTCTTGCACCAGGACGGTTTCTATCCTTTCGTTCCCGTTGAACGCGAGGTTGACCTGACGGAGGTCCAGGTTCCCATACAGCACGAGTTCGTCAGGGGAGGTCCCGGCGGAGTGGTGGACCCACCAGTAAATGGCGGCACCCCCGATCACTGCGGCAAGCATTATGAGCATAATGATCTTTTTCATTGTCTGGTTTCCTCCGGTCAACCAATATACCGACAGGAGGTGAGGGGTGTCAAACTAAAAGTTAAACTTTAAATTTATATTTGACAATTACCTTCCTCCGGTGATATATCTTAACGCTATGGAAGAGAATGACGCAGACTTGAGGAGTATCGAAATTTTCAAGAGCCCGGACCATCGGACCCGCAGCCGCCTTCTCGAAGCTGCCGGCCTCGTATTCTCCGATAAGGGTTTCGAACATGCGACAGCGCGGGAGATTTGCGACCTTGCCAGGGTCAACTCCGCCGCAGTCAATTACTATTTTGGCGGTAAGCGGTCCCTCTACGTTGAAGTTTTAAGGGAGGCCCACCGCCGCCTGGTGAACTTCGGCGCACTCAAGGCCGTGGCCGAAGACTTACATGCCTCAGAAGAGACGTTGGAGAGGTTTTTCACCGGTCTTCTTCATTCGGTGCTCGATCCATCGCCGGGCGGATGGGTCGTCAGGGTGATTATGCGCGAGATGGTGTCGCACACCGATGCTCTCGTTGAACTGGTCGAGCTTCAGATCCGCCCCACAGCGAGGCTCTTTCGCACTATTATCGCAAGGTTGATGGACCTGCCGGTGGACCATGAGGCGGTAGTCCGTGGGACAGTGAGTACTGTTGCTCAATTTATATTTCTCTTTCAGAACAGACACGTCATCGAACTGAACCATCCCGATCTCGATCTGAGGGGCGAAGGCATTGACAGGATGGCTCGGCATATCTGGCGTTTTACCGTTGCGGGGCTCCGGGCCGTAGCGCGCGATATTAAGGCATCCCGCTGACGGCCCAACGCGCATGATATACGAACCAAGCGGGATACCTTCCGCGCTACGCGAAGTACATCGCTAAGGGATGCGCGCGAGAACATCTCACCAAATGATCGTTTAGTATTGTTAACAAGTTTGTCATACGAGCAGGGAGGCGGCGGATGAGGGGTCCTCTGGCAAACATTGCGAGGTGTGTTTGGCCGCTGATTATAGCTGCGCTGATTTACGGCTGCATGGTTGGACCTGATTACCACCGCCCGCCCGTTCCGCAGCAGAACGGCTGGCAGGCAGTAAAAGGCGCCGCAGCACAGCAGGCGGAGGATGTTCGCTGGTGGCGTGACCTCAAGGACCCGCAGCTCGTAAACTGCATTGAGAAAGGAGTATCCGAAAATCAGAATATAAAGGAAGCTGAGGCAAGGGTTCGCGAGGCAAGGGCGCTTCGTGGAGTTGCGGCGGCAAGTCTGCTGCCGCAGGTTGATGGCAGCGGCCTCTACAACAGATCGATGACAAGCAGCACCGCCGGCATCATCAGCCAGTTACCGAAGAATTTGATAAGTCAGATAAACTTTGAGCAGGATCTTTTCCAGGCGGGTTTCGACGCCAGTTGGGAAATAGACATATTCGGCGGAAGGCGGCGGGAAGTGCAGGCCGCTTCGGCTCGTGCCCAGTCGAGCATCGAAAACTATCGCGATGTAATGATCTCGGTGATCGCGGAAATTGCCCGAAATTACGTGGAACTGCGGGGCGCACAACGCCAGTTGGCTATAGCGGAAAAAAACAGCGGCATCCAGGAGAAAACGCTCTTGCTTGTAAAAATCAGGCAGGACGCAAAAATAACTTCCGACCTCGAGGTGGCGCAGGCTAAAGCGCAGCTCGAGCGCACACGGGGAAGCATTCCGCCCCTGCAGGCCTCGATTCGTGGAAGCGCCTACCGGCTGGCTGTCCTCACCGGGCAACCCCCAAATGCGCTCCTGGACGATCTTCTGGCGACCTCCCCCATCCCCAATCCTCCTGACATCGTCCCCGTGGGGTTGCCTTCGGACCTCCTTTTGCGAAGGCCGGACCTCAGGCGGGCGGAAAACGATCTTCGCGCCGCCACTGCGGACATCGGCGCATCGACGGCGGACCTCTACCCGCGATTTTATCTCACAGGATATGCAGATCCACAAAGCGCGAAATTCGTTGATCTCTTTCGCGCCAACAGCTTTGCCTGGTCTGTGGGGCCGGCCGTCTCGTGGCCGGTCTTTCAGGGCGGCAGGATACGATCCAACATCGCAGCCACCAAAGCCCGGCGGGATGAGGCGCTGGCCCGGTATCGGCAGGCGGTGCTGACGGCTTTGCAAGAGGTTGAGACTTCGCTGGTGGGCTATGCCGAACATCAGGTTGAAAGGGAGCGCCTCGCGCTGTCGGTCGAGTCGCAGTCGCGGGCGGTGGAGTTGGCCAGGGAGCGGTTCGAGCGTGGCATCAAGGATTTCCTGACCGTTCTCGATGCCGAAAGGCAACTGAGGGATGTTGAAAACAGCCTTGCCCAGAGTGAAACTCAAGTGCTCGTAAACCTGGTCAGCCTTTACAAGGCTTTAGGCGGGGGCTGGCAACAAACTGATGTTTCGCCGCATCGCGGTGATGATCGATCGTAGGGACTTTGTAAGGGTTCACCACAGTAGCTCTAACGATAATCCGCAGATGACGCAGATGAACACAGATGTTTCAAAGAGACATGAACAAACATCTGCGGATAAAGAGTCATGATAGTCCTCGGTTAATTCATGTCCCGATGAACCGATACTGGGCTTTTTTGCTCGCATACGGCTCAGTTTCTGACATTTCTTTTTTCAGGGCTTCCAACTACTCCTTCGCTTCCAGGCAGACCGGTAATTTCCCTTCGTGCCTTCCGACACCGCCCAAGAATGAAAGCCGGTAAACAACCTCTGGAATGGTCCGGAATTTAACCTGTAATGGCGGCGACATAGCCGGAATGACACTCAGGCCGGCTGCATATATACGGAGATTAATTTCCTGACAGGATAGGGATTGGAACAAACAAGGGTCATCCGGGAAATGAGTACCTGTGATTTGGATTCTTCCCCTGAAGGGGCTGTATAAATATAGCCCAGGGTAAGCGGAGCGCCACCCTGGGATCAGGCGCCAAAATCAAACCCGTTCTTTTACCCTGAAGGGGTTGCATAGCCGATCCCTTGCCGTTTAAGCGCGCCGTGATTTAATACTAAATATTCTTTTTATGTAACCCTTTCAGGGTATTATAAATAATTTGTGGTCCTATTCTCCCCAGGGTGGCGCGCTTCTCAAATACCCTGGGCTGCCCTATGCAGCCCTTTCAGGGCCTGGAGTTTGGACATTTTGTGCTTATGCATAGGCGTAAGACACTAGATTTTTTTCCATCGTTACTCTCAGACGATCCGAAATTGACGTTTCTCTGAGCTCTTTTCTCAATAATGTTAAAAGGTCCATAATCGAGGGCCTGCGAGCATTCTTCCTCCACTTTGGAACGCAAACGAACGCATCAGTTCGCCCAGGGCCAAAGAGCTTTATTGATGCAAGGAGCAATAGCGAGTAAGTACAAACCGCAAATGCGGGGTGTCGTGGCACAGCTTTTGCGGACCAGACCTGCGCCTGCCCAACCCCCAAGGCATCCTTTTCGTCTCTGTGGTTCACTTCAATTTGCCACCTGTCAAAATAGGCCTGAAGTAAACCGGTTGCCCCAGATTGGATATCTGTGCTCAGAAGATAGGCTGGACTGCGGTAATTGACTCCCGAATGTGGCGATAGCTTATAGGGTTGCGGAGCGATCACAAACAGGCGCAGTTTGCGTTGAGCGGACCCTCCGGGCCAAAGGATATTATTGATTTCCTTGTATTCGATCTCGCGCCAGGCACCGCCATAGTGGACCTTTGCACAATGCCAGGGAATATCTGCATCCTGCCGTACCTGCTCAGGGGAAAAACGTTCAGCGCAATACTTTCTGCCTTTTTCAAAACTAGGGAAACAGAGCGATGAATTCTTCTTACACCGTGCAATCAGATCAACCCGGTCCAATGTTTTGGAAAAGATAGTCTGATTGCATAGACTGTTGTCAACGGTCAGTAGAAGCCTTCGCTCAAATTGACCCGTTTGATCGAGGCGTGCACGCAGATTCTCAATTACTTGAAGGCCTATCATGGAAAGATTTTGTGTCTTTTTCAACTTCCGGTAGGTCTCGATCTGATCTTTAGTGGCCCGCTTGCCTGGTTTCTTTACAGCCGGGGCTTCAACAAAGCTTACCGGGACGGCGCGAGCCGAAAAATCACCTTCCCTGTAGTGCGGGAAAATCAGCGATGCTTGTACAAATCTTAATCCAAAGAGAAGGTTTGGGTGAAATGCGGGTGAGAGTGGATCGCGTTGCCAGAACGCCGTTTTGATTTTGCGTCCGGTCTTTGGAAGTTTAGTGTCATCCATGGCAGCCACAATGGGCCCGCTCGGATACCGGAGAAGATAGTGTTGAAAAACCGGATCAAACAGACGCTCAGAATTCCAGTTGCTTCGAGAGTAAAGCTTGTAGTCGGCACTCCAGTCCTGGTTTTGCCTGCCCACCAGACAAATGGACCGGGAAATGGTCCGTCTTCCCAAAGAACAAAGAAAGGCGAGTCCCAGCTCCATGGCTCGCCGTAGAGTCCGTTTCTGGCAAAACACTGCTGAAAAGCTCTCTTCTAACAACGAAAGCAACATTTCAATCAGCATCGCTCTCTCCCTCTCTGATAGAAAAGGTGTTCTTTGCCGTACGAACAAAACGTTTATCACGGATCACCTTCTTGGAGAGGGCTGAGACCAGGGATTCACGGTCGAGTTTGCGGCCGTGCACAAGATGAATTTGCTCGATGATTTCATTAATGTGCAGGGGTTTTCCCGCCCTTACAAGTACATCATGGACAAGACCCATCTGTGACATACTTTTTTCTTTGGGTTGTTTCTCAGCCAGGGGATCACGCAAGCGCTTTACTGATCGCAGCTGAGCATCAAGGGAATTCTCGATGATTTCAAGTATAATCTTGCGAATCTCTTCCTTTTCCATGGCAGCCCTCCTTAAGAGAAATAAGGAGGACGGTAGCATAACTGGGTAGGTCTGTCAACTAAATAATCTATCAACCTACTCTAAATGTCCAAACTCCAGAGCCCTTTCAGGGCAAGAAAGTCAAAAAGCCCCCACGGGCCGAATTCACAGCAGACAGATACTGTCCGTTCTCGACCTACGGGTACTCGTTTGCCGATGAACCATAAATAAGGCGGTGGTTCATTTTTTTGTTGAAAAATAATGAGCATATGCTCATAATACCTGTGGAGGTTAGAGCAGATGCCCCGGCCCAAATGTTGCCGTAGAATCCATGGATACCCAAACTGCAAGATCTTCAAGCCGGCAGGTGTTCCCGTTTCATCGCTTGAAGAATGCGTTCTGTCTATTGATGAGTTTGAGGCAATCCGGCTGGCCGATCTTGAGCGACTATATCACGAACAGGGGGCAGAAAAGATGATGGTTTCGCGCCAGACTTTCGGAAGAATCCTCGAATCGGCAAGGAGTAAAGTTGCGAAAGTCTTAGCTGAAGGTCTCGCGCTTCGTATCGAAGCCGGTGAAGCTGAGGTGGCCGAAACACGGACTTTCGAGTGCCGGCAATGCCTCCACACATGGGATGTTTCTTATGGAACAGGACGACCTGCGGAATGCCCCGCCTGCAAAAGCAGCAATCTGTCGCGTTCCGGCCAACAGTGCGGAGCAGGAAAAGCGGGCGCAAGATGCCGGAGGTTTTCACGGACAGGGGATTCTCGGATTGACACTCGTGAATAGATAAGGAGATAAAGCATGAAAATCTGTTTTCCCGTTGAAACGTTGCAGGGGCTTGACAGCAAGGTTTACGAACATTTCGGGTCAGCCCCGGGCTTTGTCATTGTGAATACGGACGTCAACACAGTTGATGAGATCAAGAACGGGGACCTTCACCACGCTCATGGTATGTGCCAGCCTCTGAAGGCTCTGGGCGGGCGCCGGATTGACGCGGTTGCGGTTGGGGGCATCGGGATGGGGGCCTTGATGAAACTGCAGGCTCAGGGCATCAGAGTGTTCCGTGTGACAATGGGTACCGTAGGACAAAATATCCAGTTCTTAATGAAAGAAACACTGCCGGAGTTCGACCCCAGACTCAGCTGCGCAGGACACGCCGGCGGCGGATGCGCTCATTGAAAAGCAGGAAGCAGGAAGCAGGAATCAACGTTGCCGCAGTTCCGGGAGTATTCATTCTCGCTTCACGCTCGCCGCTTCCTGCTTCGTAAATGTCCGCTCGAAATAATGGACATGAGGTGTAGACATGAAAGAGTACATTATTTACCCCCTGGTGATCGGGGCAAACGAGACCGATCAGGGCATCATGACCTACCTTCGAGGTTACGGCAAGCGCATCTGGATACCGATTTATGCTTTCCTGATAAAGGGGGCGGAAGAGGTTATCCTTGTGGATACGGGGCTCGAGCAGTTTGTCGTGCCCGAGCATGTAGGGCCGGAACATGGCTTGAAGATCCAGGAATTTGAAGAGGCTCTCGAAGACCATGGGCTGCGGCCCGAGGACATAGACCTCATCATTCACACACATTTGCATAATGATCACTGCGAGAACGATCTAAAATGCCCGCAGGCGAAGATCATAGTGCAAAAAGCCGAATACGATTTTTTCCTAAACCCCCACCCCTTAGACCATCGCTACTATTCCGACCTCCTGGATGGTTTGCATGTTGAACTGGTGGAAGGGGATGTAAACTTAAGGGATGGAATAGACCTTATATTCACGCCTGGCCATACGCCGGGAGGCCAGTCAGTCGCAGTCCGCACCTCCGGTGGGAGGGCAATCATCACCGGATTTTGCTGTAACGCTTTGAACTTTCCCGCCAACGGCCCCATCGTTGCCCCGGGAGTTCACACAGATGCTATTGCAGCCTTCGAAAGCGCCCTGAAAATCCGCCGAATGGCCGATATCCTGATACCGTTGCACGATATTTCGATAGGAAAGCTCGGGCGAATCCCTGGAGTTTAGGAGGAAAGAAGGGAGCAAACGCCTGTTCATCGCTCCCCGTTTCCTGCTGGTGAATGTCCGCAGAAAATAAGTGTTAGCTGAACCAAATAACCCGAGATACGGGAGGAAAACAATGGAATGCAGGATTACGGTTCTTTGTGAGAATACGGTCGAGGGCCTGGGCTTTCTTGGAGAGCACGGATTCTCCGCATTTATTGAAACCCCCGGGCAAAACATTCTCTTCGATACCGGCCAGGGCTTCAGCCTCATTCAGAACTCGCTGCGGCTTAAAAAAGACCTGAGGAGTGTTTCAAAGGTTGTATTGAGTCACGGCCATGCTGATCACACAGGAGGATTGCTGGCTTTTCTGGGAGTGAAAGGCGCCTGTCCTGTAGCCGCTCACCCCGATATTTTCACTGAAAGGTTTATTCTCTTGCCGGTGGCAGGCGGAGAGGAAAAACCCGTATCCGTCGGCATGCCGTGGCCCCAGGCGTACCTTACGACACGCGGGGCGCAATTCGAATGGCGCCGGGACTTCACAGAAGTGGCGCCTGATGTTTTTGTCACAGGCGAAGTACCCAGGAAAACACTTTTCGAACTGGGCTCCCCAAAACTACTCGTGCGTCAGGACGACAATTGGACTCAAGATCCCTTTCTCGATGATTTTTCGATGGTTTTGAAGACTTCGCGAGGGTTGGTGATAGTGCTGGGGTGTGCGCACGCCGGAATCGTGAATATTCTCAATCATGCGATAGACCGGACAGGAGAAAACCGCATTTACGCAGTTCTTGGCGGCACTCATCTTGGTCTTTCCCCTGAGCCTCAGTTCGACCCGACCATTCGGGCGCTTAAAGAATTCGATATCCAGATGCTTGCTGTCAGCCACTGCACCGGCCAGAGCCCGGTTGCACGGCTGGCGTCCGAATTTGGCGACAAGTTCGCCTTCGGGCGTGTAGGCTTCGTACTCGAGGTCTAATGAACATTTCATCGCGTGAAGCAGGAAGCAGGAAGCAGGAAGCAGGAAGCAGAAATCTATGTTGCCGCACTCGCGGGAGTATTCATTCTTGCTTCACGCTCCCTGCTTCCCGCTTCGTTTTTGTCTACCCTTTCAGGACGACATAGCGGCTGCCCTGAGCGTTCTTCACCAGAAGGAGCAAAGCATCGCTGTTCTCGGCTCGGGCGATCTTCTCTTTTAGATCGTTAACCGATTTCACCGCTTGGCGGTTCACTTCCAGGATCACATCACCCGGTTTGATGAATGCTCGATAGGCTGGGCTTGCAGGCTGCACGCCGGCTACCACGACACCATGGTCGGTCTTTAGTCCAAGTTGCCGCGCGGTCTCAGGATTCAAGTCCTGCAGTTGAAGACCCCATTTCCCCTGAGCAGGTATTCCGCTCTCCGCCAGTCTGGAGCCGCCGGACTCAAGCTTTGCAATGACGGCGGCGATTTTGATCTCCTTGCCGTTCCGGATAAGGGTGATGGGGACCTCGCTCCCAATCGTTGTCGCAGCGACCATCGCGGGCAAATCATGGCTGTCATGTACGGGTTTGCCATCGAATGAGACGATTACGTCACCGGCCTTTATTCCTGCCTTATCGGCCGGTCCGCCCGGCACGACCTCGGCAACCAGGGCGCCCTTGTTTTGTTCCATTTTAAGAGCCTTGGACAGATCAGGGGTAATTGACTGAATGTTTGCCCCCAGATAGCCGCGGGTAACCTCCCCATTTGCCTCCAACTGAGGAATAAGGGGTTTTGCCGTGTTGACAGGTATTGCGAATCCTATTCCCTGACCTTCAGAGATGATGGCGGTGTTGATCCCAATTACTTCCCCCTTCATGTTGAAAAGAGGGCCGCCCGAGTTGCCGGGATTGATGGAAGCATCGGTCTGGATAAAATCATCATACGGGCCGGCGCCGATCACTCGCCCTTTGGCGCTGACAATCCCAGAGGTGACGGTGTCGCCCAGTCCGAAAGGATTTCCAATGGCGAGCACCCAATCGCCCACTTTGATTTGATCGGAATCGCCGATGTTTGCCGCCGGCAGATTTTCCCCTGCGTCTATCTTAACTATCGCGAGGTCTGTCTTAGCGTCTGCTCCGACGATCTGCGCCTTGAATTCCCCCTTGTCAGCCAGGGTAACAGTCAGCTCTTTGGCGCCTTCCACTACATGATTGTTGGTAAGTATGTAGCCGTCCTTGGAAATGATTACGCCCGATCCTGCCCCTTGAACGGTTCGATTTTGCGGAAGCTGCTGAGACCAGGGTTGATTGAAGAAATCCCGAAATGGCGCCGGTATTTGCATCTCTCCAAAGCCGGCTTTCTCGACTTTGGTTACTTTGACATTTACAACCGATGGGGTGCACTTCTCGGCCAGGGCAGTAAAAGGGCTGCTGATCACCGGCTGCTCTGAGCCGGTCTGGGAGTGAATGACGCCCGGCTCGGCTGAAGCCCGGCCAATTCCGTAGAACATTCCGGATGCGAAAAGCCCGGCCAAAGCACATGCCAAGCCTACTGCCATGATTGTTTTTATCCCAAAGCGTTTGTTAAACCAGTTACTGATTCTCTTAAACATTGCCGTTTCTCCTTAATGTTGGATAAAACCTGTTTATGACTGGCTCCGCTGTACAGACAGATATATAAACAGAGAAAGTTAAGGTGAGATTAAAGGTAGATTAGAATATTCTAATTAGGGCTACTGATTTGTGGGGCGGGCTTTCCAGCCCGTCCGAGCGGCAGGCTGGAAAGCCTGCCCCACATCTGAATCTTCCTCAAGTCAACAGCATTGGGGGGAAAGGCAAGAGGCAAAAATGGAAAAGCAGAAGAGACAATGCGGATATCTGAAAGCCTTCAGCAGGGTGATGAGAAAACGAGTGCCGCCGGGAAAAATCTGAAAAGTGGCTCATACTTTCGTCATTCCGGCGGGGCCTGCCCCGGAAGTGTCCAGTCCGGGGGCCGGAATCCAGGACTCTATTTTACCTTATTGATATTACAACACAAATCACTGGACCCCGGCCTTCGCCGGGGTGACGATTCTGTGAATTTTTCTCTATCTTGTGGGGAATTGATCCCTTTTTCATCACCCTGTTATGGGAATGCGGTCTGAATGATTACATCATCTTGCCGAAAATGTGGCGACGAGTTTTGCGCCGCGATGGCGGCATGAAAACATCGAACTCAATATCGGCTGGGGATAGAAATCGGACCTTCAACGTTCATACCTTTTCCTGATCTCTTCCCAATCTATGGCGTCGAGTTCTCCGCGTTTGTGAGCCTGATACCGAGCTTCGGATTCCGTGGCCCAACTCCGTTCGATGTCATGATCAGGCTTGTCAAGGCTATGCAGTATTGCCTCGACCAACCGGATCCGCTCAACAGGTTCGAGTTCGATAGCTTTCTTAGCAAGCTGGCTTACTGATTCCATATTATTCTCCAACTCCAACTTTTTTAGAAACGCCCGATCCGGAGGCATGGCATTCACCTGTCAATTGCCGCATATTATTGCTCCCAAGAGCAAGCGTGCGATTAACCGAATGGCTCTCAGGCATTAAAAGATTATACCAGGGGCGAGGGATAAGGGGGAGTGCTGAAAATAAAAGTAAAAAGGCAAAAGAGACAGTGTGGATATCTGAAAGCAGTTAGAAAAAATCAGGCCGAACGGTCTCATGACTTCGCTGACTTCACGACCTTACCGAATGTGTGGCGATCCACTCTGTAAAATTGCCCTTCTCTCCCTGAGAGCGGGCCCAATAGTCCAGCGTTCTCGCCAGGGTAAGAAAAGAAGCCGGAAGCGGCGTAGGGCAATCTTAACAGCTTGCCGGTTTCGAAAGAGTCCGGTTTGGGGCGATTGGGTAAAGAAATGATTCGAAAACGGCGAATATTTTGGCGCCCTCATTTCTCAAGAGCAAGGAGAGCTGTGGAGTTTTCCTTGTGCCGAACACAGGTAAACCGGCGATCACCCACCGCGCCATTTTTCGGTTATTCTACGACCTTCATCTGCTATAATGTCATTGCCCGCCTGGAGGATAGGGCAACCCTGGAGAGCGACCTGAGCGCCGAGGCGGGAGAACGACGGAGGGGCAGGCCTTCTTTGGCTTGCCCTTTTTACCCTGTGGACGCTCTACCCAGATCTCGTTCAATGAGA
>CAVWTD010000014.1:0-145000 GCA_963757915.1 uncultured delta proteobacterium
GGCCCAGACTGGTGGAAATGTCAGGATCACAAAGGACGTAGAGCTTCCTTTACAGGGAAGCCATGTGCTGATCGTCGAGGATATAGTCGACTCCGGTATCACTCTCAAGTGGTTCCTTGATCATGTCTCGAACCTGTGCCCTGAATCCGTAAAGGTATGCGCTCTTTTGGATAAACTTGAGCGCCGCGAGGTCGAAGTTCCCATCGATTACGTCGGAATGCGGTGGCCAAGGGTTTTCTGGTAGGCTATGGACTGGATTTCGCCGAGAATCACAGGAACCTGCCGGCCATCTATGAAGTTGTGTTCGACAAGACCGTCTCGGGACAATATTCGTCTGCGGAAGGAAAATGATAGATGGCCACAATGGTGATAACCTGTGAGTCCTGTGGAGCAAGGTTCCGACTCGATTCGGACAAACTCAACAAACCTCGCAACAAGGTGAGGTGTTCCAAATGCAAGAACATATTCCTGGTCGAACAGCCCGATGAAGACGACCTCATTCATATCGAAATCTCCGAGGAGGAAAGCGCTTTCATTCCAGGGACCATCCATGAGGAGATTCGCAAGGCTACCGCGCCGGCAAGAAGGGAAGGGTGGTCATTAAGGAAAAAGATCTTGCTTGCCGGAGTTTCCGCCCTCCTGATATTTGCTGTTGTTGCTTTCGTTTTCGGGCCGGGAGGTTTGCTTCCGGTTTTAACGAAGAAAAGCCCTCCCCCAGAGCCTGCAAAGCCTGTCATAACGATCACTGACAGCGTTCAGGCTTACTACCTGGAAAACGTGCACTCCGGACAGGTGCTCGTAATTGAGGGCGAAGTGCTCAACGAATCCGACAAGCCCGTCAGTTTCATAATGATCGAAGGAAAACTGTTCAACAGCAAGGATACGGTCGCACAAATCCAGCGCTGCTATGTTGGCAATTCTTTCACGCGCAAAGAAATAACTAACCTCAATCTCTCTGAGATGCAGGAAAAAATGATGAACCGCTGAGGGCAAAAACCTTAAAAACGTCCGGATTCCTCCGGCCGGCAAGGCGCCGTTCATGCTCGTTTTCCATAATCTTCCCGAGATGAGCACCCTCAGCAACTACAGTGTCAATGTCATCAGTTCGAAATTTGACTAATCCAAATGCCTTTTCAGACTCCTTTCTTGTTTATGAGCCAACTTATTGAAGTAACGAAAAGAATTGACAAGGGCGCGATTTAAGTGTAAAAATGCCCCTGTCCAAGCTCCTGAAAAAATAGGCAAAAAATATTCCTAAGAGGCCTCAATCATGCTGGATGTGAAATTCGTGCGAGAAAACATCGGGCTGGTGCGACAGATGCTGAAAAACCGCCAGTCTGACCTGGACCTTGAGCCCTTTTTGGAACTGGATGAAATAAGGCGGCGCATTTTGGTCGATGTGGAGCAGAAAAAGCACCGGCGAAATGTTGCGTCCGAGGAAATATCCAAGCTGAAGAAAGAGAAAAAAGACGCCTCGAGTCTAGTAGAGGAAATGAAGGAACTAGGCCTGCAAATCAAAGTACTCGATGAGCAGTTGGCCGAAGTGGAGCATAAGTTCAGGGACCTTCTCCTGATCATCCCGAATATACCCGACAGCTCGGTGCCTGTTGGCAGCGATGAGAAGGACAACAAGCAAATCCGTACCTGGGGGGAAAAACCGGCTTTCGATTTCAAGCCCAAGCCTCACTGGGAAATCGGGGAGGGGCTTGGAATTCTTGATTTCGAGCGTGGCGCAAAAATTACCGGGGCGCGGTTCACTCTCTATTGGGGCGCCGCCTCTGCATTGGAACGCGCTTTGATCTGCTTCATGCTCGACATTCATACAAAGCGCCACGGCTATACCGAAGTCCTTCCGCCATTCATGGTGAACAGCACGAGCATGAGGGGCACCGGGCAGCTTCCTAAGTTCAAGTGAGGACCTGTTCAAGATCGACGGATGGGATTATTGGCTTGTTCCAACCGCAGAAGTGCCCGTTACCAATATTCACAGCGAGGAGATTCTCGAGGAGTCCGTTCTGCCCCGGTACTATACGGCCTATACTCCCTGCTTTCGCTCCGAAGCCGGTTCTCACGGAAAAGACACCCGCGGTCTGATAAGGCAGCATCAGTTCAACAAGGTTGAACTCGTCAAATTCACCAGCCCTGAGGATTCATACCCTGAGCTTGAAAAACTTCTCAAGAACGCGGAAACAATTCTTCAGGAACTGGGAATCCATTATCGGGTCGTTCTGCTTTGCACCGGCGACATGGGCTTTTCCTCATCCAAGACTTACGATATCGAGGTGTGGCTTCCCGGCCAGGATACATACCGGGAAATATCATCTTGCAGCAACTTTGAGGATTTTCAGGCAAGACGCGCCAATATCCGTTTCCGCCGAAACGGGCGAAACCGCACGGACCTGGTTCATACGCTCAACGGATCGGGGCTGGCAGTTGGGCGAACTCTTGTGGCGATTTTTGAAAACTACCAGCAGGAGGACGGAACTGTCGTTATCCCCGAAGTTTTGCGTCCATATATGGGAAATATGAAGGTGATCGAAAAGCTACGCTGATTTACTTTTTAAGGAGTCCCTATCATGACTAAGAGTGAGTTGATCGAGGCATTGGCCAAGGCAGAGGGGATCACGTTGAAAGCTGCAGAAACCGCGGTCAACGTAACGTTTCAGAGCATGGAACAGGCGCTCGTTAGCTCGGACCGTCTGGAAATCCGCGGGTTCGGCAGCTTTAAGGTGAAAGACTATGAGGGATATAAGGGCAGAAACCCCAAAACTGGCGCATTGATCGAAGTCTCGTCCAAGAAATTGCCCTTCTTCAAAGTCGGCAAGGAACTCAAGGAAAGAGTCAACGGGGAAGCTCGAGCCCGTAAGTGAAGTAGATCCGGATGCGATCCGACGGTTCATCCGGATGGATGGATTGCCGTCATTGCCTGACAAAAAGCAAATAAAGATTTATCCAATAAGGCACAGCCCCGCCAGAAAATCATAAATCGTTAAAGACAAAGTTCCCGGTGGGGAGAGGGTCTTTTGAATCAGAGTAAAAAAGAAGAACGAAGCAAGGCGGTGATTTTTATTTTTTGTCCAGAGCAGGTAAATCAGAAGCGGCAGGATGATAACCATGTATAGCGCTTCTCGCCACTGGTCCATTCAGCTTGCGAAGCTGAGCAGGGTGGGAAATCATGGTTGCCAGAAAATCATAGATGTATCAGAATTCTTTCACGGGCTCCTCTCAGTGTGTGATCGTAAGTCTGTCAAAATCACCGGTATAGACTTCCTCGAGACTCGACCCTGTCGACCCGGCTCATCGGACTTCCCTCGCGCACCACTCTATCATCTTTCGACCTTGTCCGACTCTCCTTCGAAAACCGCCTCCACTCTGCCATCAGGCAGGTTTCGAACCCATCCCGTGACTCCGATCAGTTGCGCGGCGTCACGGGTATATGCCCGGAAGAAAACACCCTGGACCCTTCCCTTGATCCAGACGTGCACCCGATGTTTTTTCATTTAGACCTCCGCCGGAAGAGTGTTCTCATCGAACATCCCGATGAATTCATCCTCGTTCATTATCCTTACTCCCAGCTTCTGAGCCTTGGCCAGTTTGGAGCCGGGGTCCGTGCCGGCGACGACGACATCCGGTTTTCTTGCTGACGCTGTCCGTAACCCGTGCGCCTTTCGCTGTCACCTTCTCCCCCGCCTCCTGCCGGGTCATTGAGGAAAGCGTCCCGGTGAAGACAACTGTCTTCCCTAACCAAAAACCGCTCTGAACGGGGCGGGCAGGCTGTGGATTTTCAATTGCCACTCCCGAAATCCGCCAGATCATCTATCAGCCTGCTGTTCTCCGGGTTTGAAAAGTAAGTCACTACAGCAGTGGCAACTTTTTCTCCGATTCCCTGAATCTGCTGCAATTGCTCAGGCTGCGCCGAACGGATCTTCTCAATGGAGCCGAAAGCGTTGGCAAGAAGGTCGGCGATGAAGGTTCCCACATGGCTAATGCCCAGCGAGTACAGAAACCTGGAAAGCGTTGTGTGTTTACTCCCCTCGATTGCATCGAGCAAATTTCGAGCCGATTTGTTCCCGAAGCCGGGAAGATTCTCGAGGTCCTCCATCCGGAGCCTGTAGAGGTCCGAAACGGTTCGGATAATCACGCTCGTCGATGAACCGCGATACTATCCGCTCGCCAAGGCCGTTTATGTCCATAGCGTCGCGGCTTGCGAAATGCACGATCGAACCTTTGATTTGAGCCGGGCAGTTACGGTTCACGCACCTGTGGAAGGCCTCATCGGGCAGCCGCACTACCTGGGCGCCGCAGGCGGGGCACTGCTCGCGGCATCTGGAAAGGTTTTTCCTCTCCCGTTCTTCTCGATTTAATTACCTCGATCACCTCAGGGATTACGTCGCCAGCCCTGTGAACGATAACGGCATCGCCTTTTCGGATGTCCTTTCTTTCGATTTCATCGATATTGTGGAGCGTTGCGCGCTTGACTGTAACCCCACCCACCAGGACGGGGTTAAGAAAAGCCACCGGAGTAATAATTCCAGTCCTGCCGACGTTTACGCCGATATCCTGCACGTGAGTCTGGACCTCGTCCGGACTGAATTTTAGGGCAACCGCCCAGCGAGGGCTGCGGGATTTGTCGCCGAGCTGTCTTTGCCAGACCAGGTTGTTTACTTTTATTACCACCCCGTCAATCTCGTAGGGGAGGTATTCACGCTCTTCAACCATTTTTTCATAGTAGTCGACGGCTTCCCCGATGCCACGGCAGAGTCGCGATCTGGGATTTACCGGAAGTCCCCAACGCTGAAGCTGGTTAAGCATCTCGATCTGCGTCACGAACTCTTTTTCAGCCAGGAACGTTCCTATGCCGTAGAAGAAGGCGCGAAGGGGCCGGCTGGCGGTAATGGATGGGTCAAGCTGGCGAAGAGATCCTGCGGCTGCGTTCCTTGGGTTAGCGAAAAGAGGCTCGCTGCGTTTGCCTCGTTCTTCGTTGAGAGCTTCGAAATCGCGTTTTTCTATAAAAACTTCGCCACGGACGGCAAGTTTGACCGGGGGTGCATTTTCCCCCAGATGAGAAAAAAGCCGCAATGGCGCTGCGCGAATCGTTTTGACATTCTGTGAAACATCTTCGCCCGTAAATCCGTCACCTCGAGTACCTGCGCCGGTAAGCACCCCATTTTCATAAACAAGTTCGACGGCAAGTCCGTCCATTTTCAGCTCTGCAACGTAGTCAACTTGCAGGCTGGTTCCAAGGAGCTTGCGGACTCTGCGGTCAAAATCAAGAGCCTCCTGCGTGTTCATCGCGTTTTCAAGGCTGAGCAGCGGTATCTCATGCCGAAAAGGGAGGAATTTATCAATCGGCGCAAACCCGACGCGCTGTGTCGGCGAATCGGGCGTTATGAGTTCGGGGTTCCTGTTTTCGAGATCTACCAGTTCGCGGAAGATTTTGTCGTATTCAGCGTCGCTGATTTCAGGCTGATCGAGGGCGTAGTAACGATAATTATGGTAATCGATAAGTTTGCGGAGATCTTCAATTCTTGCAACAACATCTTCTTTATCGATCATCTGGCCCATCCGTCTTTCGTCACCTGTCACACCCGGCAAATATTCATCAATATTGATTTTATAACTCTTTCTCGTGATTCGTGGAATTGGGGGTCTCTAAATCCATGTACCCATTTCAGGCCCGAAAGATCGTCCGAAACGACCAGAACTACGGCAAGATGGACCCCTCGAAACCGCGATACTGAAAAAAGGGCGGAGGTTTCCATATCGACCCCCAAAACTCCCTGCGACTGGAAGGCTTTTATTTTGGCGTAGGTCTCGCGAAACGGCGCATCGGTTGTCCAGACGGTCCCCTCGTGGATTGCCTGACCCGTTGAGGCCAGAGCTGATTTTAGTGAATTGAACAACTCTGAAGAGGGAGCACACATAACCCCTGGATAGTGACCGGAAGTCCCTTCCTCGCAAATCGCCCCTGAAGGAAGGACAATGTCGCCGATTCGCACCTCATTGCGCAGAGAGCCGCACCAGCCCGCCGCGATAAATTTCCTTGCCCCGAGGGCGATCATCCTCTCGAGGACGAGAACCGTCTGGGGAGCGCCCAGCATCGGACCGGCAAGAGCAACGTGCGCCCCTTCATGGACGCCGGTGAAAACTTCGGAAAGATAAAGCTTATGCGAGCGCCTGAGAGGTTGTGAGAAGCAGGCCGAAAATGAAGCCAGATCTTCCGGACTGAAAACCAGGATTGCAAGGTGGGGCAGGCTTTCTTCATGTCTGCCCTTCCTCGGTTCTATCACGCATGAGTGTTCTTCAGCAGGCATATGGGAGGTCGACTTGTCACAGGTCATTTCCAAAAAACTTGGCGGGCCATTTTACTGCGTCTTGCAAGGGATTTCCAGCGGGATTGATTGATTTTGACCCACGTTCACTCATGTGATAATAATGAATAGTCGCCTTTTCAAATTCTTCCAAACCATTATCGCCTTGTGTGTCGGTGATGTCATCGAGCCAGATGAAAAAGCTTGGGGTGAAAAACACTTCAGGGAGTACCTTTTACACGGTCTCGCCTAAAAAGCGTTTTCGTGGCCGACATTTATTCATTATTTTGCTCATCCTGGGGACGGGCTTCGGGATTTACAGAAAGCTCTACAGGCCAAAGGCAAATCATCCTCGGCAAAGACCAGCAATCGAAGCGGTTGTTTCCGAACACAAGCCCGGGGTCCCCGACAAGTTTGAAATCCGCCACCTGTTCCTTCATGCCGGCGATACTCTGGCTGAGATTGTTGAGGCCTGCGGCATGTCTGATGCGTATTCGGATGCCTGGCGCAAGGCCTGCAAATCCGCCCCACTCGACCGAATCAATGAAGGTGACGAGTTGCTTTTTATACTGAGCCGGGCGGACGCTCTTCCTGTAGAGGTAGTTTACCTGCAGGCCGACGGGCCTTCCTACAGAATTAGGAAGGACTCAACCGGCTGGGAATGCAGGTCCGGTGAAACCGCTGCCGGACGGTCCGGCAAGACGGTGCGCGGCGCCTGGTCGGAGAACTTTTATGATTCCTGTATCGCCAGTGGGCTGCCGACACCGCTTATTTCGAACCTCGCGGACATCTTCTCCTATGATATCGACTTCACATCGGACCTGAATGATGGAGATGCCTTTTCAGCCTTTTTTCAGGAAGCTCCGATCCAATCGAGTGAAGGGAAACAGTTTCTCCTCCTTGGCGCCGAAATGAGCGTCTCAGGGAAAGTCTACCAGGCTTTTCGATTTCAGCTCCCGGACGGATCGTGGGATTACTTCGATGCAAAAGGAGCATCGCTCAAACGGGCGTTCCTGAGGAGTCCCATCTGTCATCGGCTGTTGTTGTCTGCTAAAGCGTACAGGAATATCAAACCCGTCCTTAAGATCTATCGTCGCGGCCTTGGAATAGATTATGTCGCCCCAAGAGGGACTGAGGTCTGCGCGATCGGGGATGGGTTCGTCTCAGCCATCCGCAAGGACGCCAAAAGAGGTCTTTCTATTGAAATCCGGCACCGGGGAGGATACAGGAGTTGGTACGGCAACCTCTCTTCATGCAGCCGTGGGCTGACTCGCGGGTCGCCGGTTTCCCAGGCAGAGGTGATCGGCTCGATAGGGCCGGCCGGGGGCGGAAAAGCTTATCTCAATTTCCATTTATACAAGGACGGAAAGCCTGCCAACTTCCGGACCGCCGATTTTACCCGCTCGAGATCAGTACCTAAGACGAGTGTCTCAGAATTTGAAAAATCGCGGGACTTTTGTGCGGCCGCCCTGCACGGAGGAACCCCCGATGGGCAAAAGCATGAGATACTGTCCGGCAGAGACTGACAATGACGGATTTGTTTGCGGAAGTAGTTATAATGGGAACCGCCCTGAATAAGGGTCTTCATTACTCGATTCCCAGCCGCCTTGCCGGAAAGGTGCATCCCGGTAGCAGGGTTTCGGTCGAACTGGGCAAGAGGAAAGCGGCCGGAATCGTCATCTGCGTTGGAAATTGCCTTCCGGAGCTGCCGGAGACAATCAAGATCCGTCCAATCCTGGACACGATCGATGAACTGCCAGCCATGCCGCCGGACCTTCTCAAGTTGTGCCTCTGGATATCCAAGTATTATTTTTATCCCCTCGGCCAAGTATTCGATCTGGTAATTCCGTTCGGCAGGTCTGAGCCGATCGGGCCGGCACCGAACGGCCCCGGTATAAAGTTCGTTCGCCTGATCGATTCTAAAGCCTGCGAAAGCCTCAAATCCGAGAAATCAAGGGAAATAGTTCGACTGCTTCGTTTGGCAGGCGGTACGGCCTGCTTGCGGGACTTGCGCAAATTGTGTGAAAACCCGGATTATTCGCTCAAAAAGCTCATCAAGGCCGGCATAATCGCAGTCGAAGAGTCCCAGACAAGGCCGGGGACTGACTATCCCGCTTCTTGTAAAGCTGGGACTGCGAGCCCCCCCTTGTCCAAAGAGGGACAGGAGGGCTTTTCAAACCTTTGGGCTCTGGAATTGACCGAGGATCAAGGCGCGGCCATCGATCAAACAGCTCCTTTCATGGACAACCCCTGTTTCCAGCCCTTCGTGTTATATGGAGTGACCGGCAGCGGGAAAACGGAAATCTACCTTCGTTTGATGGAAAAAGCTGCTCAATGCGGGCATGGGTCCCTGGTACTGGTGCCTGAGATCGGGATCAGCGCGCAAATGGAGTCGATCTTCCGAGAACGATTCGGCGCCAGGCTTGCCGTGTGGCACAGCGCTCTGCCTGAAAGGGAGCGCAAGCGCGCATGGGCGGACATTCGGTCGGGCAGGAAGAAAATAGTGCTTGGGGCAAGGTCTGCGGTTCTCACGCCCGTTCAGGACCTCAAGCTGATCATAGTGGACGAGGAGCACGACACATCCTACAAGCAGGAAGACCACCTGCGCTACAATGCGAGAGATGTGGCCCTGATGAGGGGAAAGATCGTGGGCGCGCCCGTGCTCATGGGATCAGCCACCCCGTCGATTCAAACGGTACACAGATGCACTGAAAAACGGTATCGCTCGATTGCGCTCCCAAGCCGGGTGATGAACAAGCCTCTGCCGGATTTCGAGGTCGTGGATATGAAACGTGAGGGAGGGCGACATGGAATTTTTTCGTTCAAGCTCGGGGAGGCAATCGGCGAGACGATACGCAACGGTCGGCAGGCGCTCCTGTTTTTGAACAGAAGAGGCTATGACAAGTACTATCTTTGCAACGCATGCGGTCAGGCGCTCCAGTGCGTGTCGTGCAGCGTAACTCTTACCTACCATAAAAAAGATAACCGCCTCCGCTGTCATTACTGCGGCTGGGAAACGTCTCTGCCTGAGAGGTGTCCGGTTTGCGCCCACGCTGCGCTGTTTCCGCATGGGTTCGGGACCGAAAAAGTGGAAAAGGAGGTCAAAAGACTTTTCCCCGATGCCCGGATGGTGAGAATGGACCGGGATACAATAAACAGCTACGACCGGCTGGTAAGCGCATTGGATGCCGTGCGCTCGGGCAAGGCCGATGTTTTGCTCGGTACGCAGATGGTGGCAAAAGGCCATGATTTTCCGGATATAACACTTGTAGGCATAATCAACGCCGACGCCGGTCTCCAGGCGCCGGACTTCCGGGCCGGAGAGGTCCTGGTTCAGCTTCTCATACAGGTTGCCGGACGCGCCGGACGCGGAGAAGAACCTGGGCGGGTCATCCTTCAAACCTACAATCCATCGCATTTTACCATCGAATCGGCACTAAAGTTTGACTATGACGGTTTCTGCCGGGAAGAGCTAAGGTCGCGGAAAACCCTTCAATATCCACCGTTTACCCGCCTGCTCAAAATGCTGGTCACTTCGGCAAGCGAGCAATCAGCCCGCGATGGGGCTCGTTTGCTTGCCGTCGCTTGCCGTGAAAAGGCGGACTGCTTCAGAAACACGGGAAGAAGCGTCGCCGTTCTGGGGCCGTCGCCCGCAGCCTACGTGAAGCTCAGGAACAGGTTCAGGTGGCATCTGTTCATCAAGACCTGGACAAGTTCGGATATGCAGAGCTTCACTGAGAGCGTGCTCGAATCCATCAAAGCCGATCCCGCCTTCCGCTCCGTGCAGATCGCTGTAGACCGCGATCCGGCGACCGAGATATGATCGCTTCATGCCTGACATACTTCTCATACAGCCCCCAATCCGGGATTTCTATTTAACGGCAAAAAGAACCATCCCTTACGGGCTTGCCTGTATCGCCTCGCAGCTCTTACGAGAAGGCTACTCGGTCGAAATCCTGGACGCGCTTGCTTCAACCAGGTCAAAAAAGGTGGGGCTTCCGCCCGAAATGTTGTACCTGCGAGATTTTTATTCAGGGCCGGATATTTCCCCTTTGGCCATGTTTCATGATTTCAGGCGCTTCGGACTTAGCCAGGAGCTCATCGGCGAGAGGGTCCAAGGCTCCGGCGCCTTCCTTGTGGGAATATCGTCTCTTTTTACTGCATACAGCGCTGAGGCGGTGCGGACGGCACAAGTAGTGAAACACGTGCGCCCGGAGGCTGTGACCGTGCTTGGTGGCCATCATCCGACCGAGATGCCGGCAGAGGTGTTGAGGTGGCACGATTGTGTAGATTTCATTATCCGAGGCGAGGGTGAGGCTGCCATGGCTCTTCTCGCCAAGGCAATTCACGGTGAGACCTCGGTCGAATCTGTCCCCGGGATAGGGTTTCGAACCAGTGGTGGAAAGCTTTTCATAAGACCGCCCGCTGTTTTGGCGGACCTGGACGATGCCCCCCTTCCGGCAATTGATCTGATCGATAACAACTTCTACCGGCGCAGAAAAAGGCCAAGCGCGGTGATTACAGCCAGCAGAGGCTGTCCGCTCGGTTGCAGCTACTGCTCAATCGGATGCTCCTCGTGGTGCGGTTTCCGCATGAAAAGCGTGCCCAGGGTCATCGAAGAAATGAAACGTGCTGTCTTCGGCATTGGGGCTCGCTTCATAGATTTCGAAGATGAAAACATTTCGTACGTGCGGGAATGGTTTCTCGATCTGCTTAATGAAATAGAGTCGCAATTTAGGGGTTGCGCTCTGGAGTTAAGGGCCATGAACGGCCTTTTTCCTCCCTCCCTGGATGAGGAAGTGGTTTGCGCGATGAAGGCCGCCGGTTTTACCGCTCTTAATCTTTCGCTTTGCACGACCTGCCGCGAACAGCTAAAGAAATTCAGACGCCCCGACGTGCGCCATGAGTTTGAAAGATCCCTGCTGTACGCCGAAAAATATGGGCTTGAGACTGTTGCATACATCATTGTGGGCGCGCCGGGGCAAGACCCGCGAGACTCTGTGGCGGACCTGGTCTACCTGGCAGGCAAGACTGCGATTGCAGGGGTATCCGTTTTCTATCCAGCCCCAGGTAGCGCAGATTTCGAAAAATGCAGAGCCCAAAATCTGCTCCCTGCCGCACTCTCTCAATTGCGTTCAACGGCCCTCCCAATTTCCGGGGCGACTACCCGGAAGGATTCGATCACACTGTTGAGACTGGCGAGGATCCTCAACTTTTTTAAATCGCTTGACCCAGAGGACAAAGAGGAGGTTCTCAATCTTGGTAAAAAGGATGCGACGCAAACGGTTCCGGCCCAAATAGCGGCGCCGAAGGCGCCGTACAACGTTGAGACTCATGCCGCCCGAAGGCGTGCCATCGGCAAAACGCTGCTGGCTATTTTCCTGCGGGATGGAGTAATCTACGGTGTAAGCCCGGAAGGGCATCTATTTCGCCACCGGACATCCGATGCACTTTGCCTGGAATTCAGAAGCGGCCTGCTGGAGCTTTTTTCGTAGAGCATGAGCCTTGGGGAATGCCGAATAGAGCGAACCCGCTCTCGAACCGATCAAGAGGGACCGTTTTACGCTATAGCAGGGTGATGAAAAAGGGTCCTCTGGTGGGAGAAACGCCTGAAAATTGCCAATCACTTTGTCATTCCGGCGGAAGCCGGAATCCAGGCTTTTTCTGAACTAATTGATTTTAAAGCAAAAGACACTGGACCCCGGCTCCCGGATTCAAGACTTCCGGGACAAGCTTCGCCGGGGTGACGTCTACAGGGTCTTTCGCCCTCATGTGGGAATTCAAATCCTTTTTCATCACCCTGCTAGACGGCAATCGCCACAAAATTGTCCTTCATGGGAAAAACTCCTTACTAATATTACATAAATGACTCCATCGCTTCTATTGTTTGCCTTGGGCATTCTTCCTGCGGGATATGGCCACAGTTTGGGATAACGACCAGCTTTGAACCAGGAATGTTTACAGCGAGTTTTCTACCAACTTCTAATGGTATGATTGTGTCCTTTTCGCCCCATATTATAAACACCGGTATTTTGATACTCTTGTATCTCTCTGTAATCACATCAAAATTAGATGGAACTATTTGTTGTGCTGTTTTTATTAACGCATAAGATGAGCCAGGAAGGGAAAGGTATGAGGCATATGTTGCAACTATGTCCTCTGTGATTTTAGTACGATCAAAGAAGGCTTCTCTTAGTACAATTCCAGCTCTAAATTTACTGCTAGTAAGAGAAAGCGAAAGCACATTTATTATTGGTGTTCTAAGTATTGATATAAAGTCAGGATTACGTTGCTTATAGCCTGCCGAATCTATGAGTACCAACTTTGAGATATTATGGGTGCCATTATCACACTGCCTTAGATATGTGAAAATAGAAACTGCACCTCCCATAGAGTTTCCAACCAGAATAACATTGTCTAAGTTATGTACTCTGATAAACTCAGAAATAATGTCGCTTTGGTCCGCCACGGAATAGTTATTGTCTCTTGGCTTATCGGATAAGCCAAATCCTTTTAAATCAATAGCTATTACTCTATATGATTTGGAAAAGTAAGGCAAAAGATGCCTCCACGTGTAGGTTGAGGCGCCAAATCCATGCAAGAAGATGATAGGTTGCCCCTGGCCTTGATCTTCATAGTTAATTGAAAAACCTTTATACTCAAAAGTTGACTTTTTTGAATCCATGCTGATATCACCTTTGTAATCAACGTTATGTAATCCGCATCCGTATATCAAAACTACAGCAATAAACAAAGTTACATAAGCTAAGGTTTTCATAGGTTTAAGCTCCTAATATAATGGACACTGCTTACTTTCTGAACTTGCCTATGTTTAAGCATATGCTAGAACATTTTCATATCTATAGCCTAATTTGGAAAGAGGCAAAGGTGTTTGCACCCCAAGTATGCTACTCTCATATCCCGATTTCGCAAGAGTATTTTTGGATAGCCTTGCGACAACCTCTTGTTTCCCGTAGGCCCTTGTGTTATAAGGATTTGCAAAAACGGGCTGGCGTAGCTCAATGGCAGAGCAGCTGATTTGTAATCAGCAGGTTGGGGGTTCGACTCCCTTCGCCAGCTTCAATAAAATCAATGCGTTATAGGTTTATTGCCTATGACTCTTTTTGTTTGGGTAAGCACTGGGTAAGCACGCGAGTGAAATTCGGGTTCGGCTAGGATCGGAGAACCTCTCCAAAAAGCTCACCAAGGTACCCACCATGGCAAATCAGCGTAAATGTATAGCACTATGTATGTGGACCGTGCTGGAAACATATTTCTCGATTCACAGAGGGCCTACGGCGACGCCAAGCATACATCCCTTACGGGCTACGATCGCAGCAAGTCCCCTCTAACCGGAATATCACCAGATGTGCCGCCCGCGATCCGCGCCTTGACGTGGGTCACAGACCGACTCAAATGTACCGCTGGATCGATCAAAGCCGTGGGACTAAGACCTAAAAGCAGGCGAACAGCGCAGAAATCAAGAGAAGTTCAGCAGGCGCTCGCCGTATTAGAGGAAGCGGAGCGAAAATTTGTCCACCAGGGGCTATTCGACAGTGACGCTTTCGACCTGGTTACAGGGCCAATTGAAAAAGCCCTTCTCGAACGGCCTTTGGCGCTTGAGCAACTCCTTAAGGAAGCGAGGGGAACCCCGCGCGAATGGGTTTATGCCCAGATTTCAAACATAGCCGGAGACCACCTCGAAAGCGGCCGATTCCACCTCTATAGGGGGCTGCTCAATAGCCTTGGGCCAGGCCACGCTCTGCTTAGAATATCCTACGGATCTCTCGACGAACTGGTTGCGCTAGGCCACATCGATGCCTAATACGCAAAGGAGCAAAAGGCGGCTCTCCGCGCAAACATGAAATCAGTAGGCTGACATAAAGAATCTATAATAACACTGCCCCGTCACTCCCACTACGCGCCGCTCACCAGGGGAAGAGTTTCGAGAGCGCCCAAGGTCGGGAGAACTTCAAAACTTGCACCCCGTGATCGCCACCCGGAAAGCAGAGAGAACATGAAAACAAATAAGAAGCAGAACATGGCATTCTCCGTTGCAAGGCTCATCAGCGCCGCTCTATTGGTATGTGCGTTCGGTAGACATCGTTACAGCCACTATCAGTTGCTTAGGTTGGTGGTCTGCGGAGTCACAGTCTATGGGGCATATTACGCATACACTCTCAAAATTAAGATTTGGATGGTGGTATTTGCCATAATCGCAGCCTTATTTAATCCATTTCTGCCAGTCCATCTGAGTAGAGACACTTGGAATTTTTTTGATTTGGCTACTGCTGCCGTTCTGCTGCTGTCGGTGTTCCTGCTGAAGTCTGAAAATAAAGGACAGAAAAATGTTTAGTAAAGTACCAGGCGTGTGCCCAGACAGGTTGCAATAGATAACGACCGTTGGTTCGAATCCAGTATCCTTTCCGGCGTTTCATTGGTGTTTAAAGATCCTATAAAATGCCTCTGGGCCTATATGCTCCGGGGTTCGACCCTACCGATCGAGGAGAGGCGCAAGGACCGTGTCCGATAAATCCGCGATCTTACCGACAGTCCCCCTCCCTGCTTTCGGGGACTGCCCCGGTGATGGTAACCAAAGGGATCGATCTTCCGGGCGCAGCACCTCCGTTTTTCTCGGGTTCGGGTTGATGTTTTATTACGGATGAAGTAACTTATAATGCATAGGGGGCATAAATGGAGTTTGTTTTCCCATTGGACAAAATGACGACCGAGGACAAGCTCGCGGCAATGGAGTTGCTGTGGGAAGATCTCTGTCGAAAGCCTGAATCCGTACCTTCCCCTCCTTGGCACGAGGGGGTCCTATCGGCTAGAGAGAAACGTGTCCTGGAAGGCAAGGCCAATTTTTCCGATTTGGCTGTAGCTAAGGACAGGATCAGGAAATCTGTTCTGGTTTCATCCGTACAGATACCGGCAAATGGCAACGGCCGCTATCACCGCAACGAGTTCAGCCGTTAGACCGGCAACAAGAGCGTGGCGTATCCGTCTGACCTGTACTGCACCAAAATAAACGGCTAAAACGTAAAAAGTGGTCTCGCTTGAACCCTGGAGTGTGGAAACAAGATAGCCGGTATAGCTGTCGGGGCCGATTGCGGGGTTTTTGATTATGGAAGCCACAACTCCGTATGCGCCGGAACCTGAAAGGGGCCGCATTATTGCCATTAGAAGACCCTCGGGCGGAAGCCCTACGGATGCAGTCCAGGCACCCAACGTTTTGACGATTGCCTCGATTGCGCCACTTGCTCTGAACATGCCAATGGACACCAGAATAGCGACGAGATAAGGAATGATCTTTACTGCAACCTCAAAGCCTTCCTTTGCTCCCTCGACGAAGACTTCGTATATCCGCACCCTTCTTGCAACTCCGAAGGCAAGAAAAGCCACAGTGATGCCCGGGATGACCCAGGGCGAGATGACCCGGCCGTAGACGACCGTCAATGGGACAATCGCGATTAGAAATCCAAAAGCCAGGCAACTGACCCATAGCGGATAGGGTTCAGGCACTTCGCTGGAATGCTCGAATTTGAATTCTTCTTTGTCACTGCTGATATTGTTTTCGATTCCCGCCTGTTGGCTGGTTCTATCCGGAAAAGGGAAAAATCTCTGGTATGCCCTGGTGGCGAATAAAGCGAAAAGAGTGGCGCAAAAGCTTGCAAAAAGGGTCGTAGAGAGGATGCCTGCAGGGTTTGCCGACCCCGCTGCTGCCCGAAGTGCGATGACCGAAGCAGGAAGCAGAGTTATACCGGCAGTATTGATCGCCACAAAAAGAACCATCGCGTTTGTGGCTGTGCCGGGGCAAGGGTTTAGCTTCTCAAGTTCCTGCATGGCCCGGATGCCGAATGGCGTGGCTGCATTGCCAAGACCCATGAGGTTGGCGGAAAAATTCAGGATCATCGCGCCGGTTGCCGGGTGGTTTGGGGGCACCTCCGGGAAGAGCCATACCATCAGTGGACGGATAAGACGAGCGATAATGACGAGGATGCCCCCTGCCTCGGCCACTTTCACCAACCCCAGGAAAAGGGTCATTATCCCGATGAGGCTCAGTGCCAGTTCAACTGAACTTCCAGCCGCGTCAACAATGGCTTTCGACAACTTTTCCATCGGAGCAATAGCATCGAAAGCGGGGACCCACATGAGTTGTCGCCACCCAACCGTGATGAATCCAGTAAGCACAAAGGCTAAGAAAATGAAATTCATGACAATGGAGCCCGCCTAAATCCTGCCTCGCTATCGAGGTATCCCTCAGTTTCTCTTCCGCCGGCAATTCGACCGTCAAATTATTACGCCTCGCAGATTTCTGCAATTCAATTCATTTTTTCACATTAAATCAGAATCGAGGAGCTGCCCACCCGGATAGCGCGACCCATTGCTTTACACTTTGTAAAAAAGACTGACACTTTACCCGATGATTCTGAATTCACCCAAAAGCGATGCTACATAATTATCTAAGTAAATTAAACCGTTATTCAATCGATCCATGAGGACGGTCTATGGCATGCAAGTTGCCAATCTCTTCGAGAGCGAAATTTCGCCCTGCGCGGTAGCTTCGGCTTCGAGACGCATCTGCAATCGATCAAAAGGAGGTTTCCCCCAATGAGTGGTCCAAGGCAGGTTTACGAGTTCCTCAAGGCTTCATCCATAGCACATGCGCGATGGGATTATGAAGTGTCCATGTCCATCATTAAAAACCGTAAGAAGCTTTGGGTTTTGCTTCTGCTGCTCGCGCCGATTCTGCTTGTGTCTCTGCTTGAAGCAGCCCCTTTGCTGGGAGGCAAGGAGGCTTACGCCCCTGCTTTCTATTCACCAATGATCTTTCTGGTTTCGATGGCTATCGGCCTTGCTGCCGGACTGATCACCGGGTGCATCGGCGCCGGGCGGCGGGTTCATCATCACTCCGGCTCTCATGGCTGCGGGCGTAAAGGGAATCCTGGCGGTCGGGACCGACCTTTTTCACATTTTTGCCAAGGCTATCATGGGCACCACCGTCCACAAGAAGCTCGGCAATGTCTCCCTGAAACTGGCAATAGCATTTCTGGTCGGTTCCGGAGCAGGAACTTTCGTCGGAGGGGCAATCAACAGAATGTTCTATAATATCGATCCCCTGTTGAGCGACGGTTTCATCAGCCTTATTTATGCCGTTTTGCTGGGTTTTCTAGGTTTTTACGCCCTCTTCGATTTTCTGAAATCCAGAAAAGGCCCCGCAGCAGCCAGTGGCGGCGCTCACGGTTCCGCTCATTCCGGCACCCCCAATTTCGCGGTCAAACTTCAGTCGGTAAACATTCCGCCGATGATTCCCTTCGATGAGGATTTCGTCCCCGGCGGCAAAAGAATTTCCTGGGTGATCATTGCAGCGGGCGGCGCCATTGTAGGGATTCTTGCCTCCATCATGGGTGTGGGGGGCGGTTTCGTTACGTTCCCCATGTTTGTTTATGTCTTCGGCGTTTCTTCCATGACGACCGTGGGCACCGACATTCTTCAGATCATCTTCACGGCAGGTCTGGCGTCTATCGCTCAGTACGCCATTTACGGATACGTATTTTACTCCCTGGCGATGGGAATGCTGGTCGGCTCCCTGTTGGGCATTCAGGTCGGCGCGCTTACCACAAAAGTGGTTAAAGGCATTCACATCCGCGGCTTTTATGCGGTCTCGATTCTCGCCGGGTTTGTAAACCGGGCTGCAACGCTGCCCCGAAAAATGGTTGAACTGGAACTGGCTCAGCATCCCTAAATCCATAACCGCCAATATCGAGTTCGTGGGCAACATTGTTTTCTGGGTTGTGGTAGCCGTTTTCGGGCTTTGGCTGTTTTCCAAGTTCTTCGGCAATTTGGGGCAACTGAGAGAAGAGACAACGGTTCCGGAAATGTCCGTAAAACCGGCTGCTTAGAGCAAGCGGACAGAGGAGAAAAAGAAATGCTGATCAGACATCAAAAGACAATGAATATTGGTCTATTGCTTGGGGTAACTTTCTTTGGAATTCTGGCCCTGATTTTTTCTCCCGTATTCGGAGGGGGCAAGAACGGCCTGGAGTACTCGGATGCGCTTTTCAACAAGCTGGCTAAAGGCTCCTCTTACTTTATTCCGAAACTCACCGGCGACCTTAAGGAGGTTGAAAAAGAGGAACTTGCGGTCAGCGTCAAGATGGAAAATGCCGACCAGGCAGCCAGGGCGGCAAAGATTTTTGCAAGAGGCGCCCCGGATACCACATCGCAGGGTGTCCAGCTCAGTATCAAAGGCAATCTTGCAAAACTGCTCGGAGCTGTTCTGGAAGACTCCAACTCCATGTATTTCAACAAAGGCGATGAAATCAGGGGAAAGTACGGAATGGACGAAAAAGAAGTGATGACGACCTGGTGGGCGCGCTGAACCGTGCCGTCAAAGAACTCCAGAAGAGCAGGAAAACCGAACAGTCCAACATCATTCTGGAGGTCATGAAAAAGGGCATCGAACCGGCCTACAACTTCTACAAGATCGATCCCCAGAGTATTGTCAGAAAAGGCCTTCACGGCAACGGGTCTTTTGGTCTTTTACGTACTCTATACCTTGTGGTGGGGTTTTGCGATTTTCTACCTGTTCGACGGTCTCGGCCTCAGCATGAAAAAGGCCAGGGTGAAGCAGGAAATATAAGGCCATTAGGTCCTGAGCGATTGTCAGGATTGCTGCCCGTTGGGGAGTTCTGGAGGATAGAATGAAAATACTGGTGCCGGTCGATGGTTCTGCGCATTCTCTCAAGGCCCTGGAAATTGCCGCCGATTTTGCAAAAACCCGGCAGGCTGAAATTTATGTGATCAGCGTGACGGCTTCTATTGGCGGTATGGAAGACCATGAAATCTCGCCGCACAGACGTGAGCGTCATGAGGAAATTCTTCAAAAGCGCGCTGATGAGGCAATCAAAACCGCCCGCGAAGTCCTTGAAACACAGCAAGTCGGCGTTAAATTCTCCCAAGACGGTGTCAACAGCGGTTTCTGTTCCTGATGCCATCATTGATTTCGCGGAGGCCGAAAAGATCGACCTTATCGTTCTCGGGAGCCGCGGGCTGAGTGCTTCGTCCAGATTAAGGGGAGGCAGCATCGCAAACCAGGTAGTTAAATACAGTCCCTGTTCCGTGTACGTGGTGAAGATTCCGGCGGCTCAGGGCTGATTTCGGTTCCGGCGGGACAGGTCCACCCGATTTGGAGCACTGTCCTGGGACACGGGCAATAGGTGCGCCTTTTATTTAGCCGGACCAGCGCGTGTGGTGTGCTGATGACAAAGTAACCTTGCGGCGGCAGTTGAAATGCCGGCCGGGTCAGGAAGCGCCTGATGGCCGAGGCCAATCGTGCGGCGATCACGCACCTTGGAAAACTGCCGTCAAAGAATTAAAGTCTGATGAAAAAGATATTCACAATATTGGTCGCAGACAGGAACAGGAACGTACGCGATTTTCTTCGCCGCGAACTTTCGGCCGAGGGTTACGAAGTTGCGGTCGCCGGGGATGGCGACCAGATTCTTGCGGAAATAGAGCGCGAGAATGGGGTGGATCTGCTTGTGTTTGACCTCGAAATGCCGGACGCCGACAGCTCGAAGATTTTTGAAAAAACCCAGAAACGCCGGCCCCCTTTGCCTGTTATAATCCATACTTTTCTGACCGAAGAATCCGAGCGGGATTTTAGCTTAAACAGAGGGGAAATCTACATCGAAAAGAGCGGCAATATCGACCTCCTCAAGACAGCCATCGCCGATATGCTTAAAAGATTTTACCCGGACCGGCCTCTTAATACCGGACCAGCCGACCAGACCCGATAGCTGGTGTCCATCGGGCTCAGGACAAATGCTCGAGGGCGAGCGCGTACCCGCCTCTAGTGGGAAGCCCCATGTGTGCGATGAACTCCAGGCATAGGGCGCGCCGGTTCGGATTTGCCGCGTCAAAAACCCGATGGAGAACTGTTCAAGAAATTTCTTTATTAATGCCTGCTTATTGGCAATAATATTATGTGGGCGAAGCGCCGATGAAATCTCGACGCTCCGCGAGGCATGCGGCCCTGCCACTGCTATTCTTCGAACAGGATCGAGTATGCCGCTGGCTCTTTGGAGGCTGTGCAGGTGGAAACTTTAAGCGTTCTGATTGTGGATGATGAAGTCGAGTTCCTGGAGACTCTGGTCAAAAGGCTCAGGAAAAGAAAACTGGCCGTAAATGGCGTAACGAGCGGGGAAGCGGCTCTGGAGCAATTGAAGCAAACCCCCGTCGATATCGTCGTCCTGGACGTAAAGATGCCCGGTATGAGCGGTCTTGACACCTTGCGCGAAATAAAGAAAAGATACAGTCTACTGGAAGTGATCATGCTCACGGGCCATGCGAATATGGAAGTGGCCATCGAAGGGATGGATGTCGGCGCTTTTGACTATCTTATGAAACCCATCGAAATCGACGAACTGGTATATAAAATACAGGACGCCTTTAAAAGAAAAAGGCTGAATGAAAAAGCCGAGCTCGTGGAAACGCGGGGCACATCCAGTTGAGGAACCGTTCCATGTTCCCGGCCCACGGATTTGGTGTGTCAGAATTGGTGGGCACGACCAATGTAAGTTGTGTTTGAATTTAAAGAGTTAAGGAGCCTGTTCACAGGAATTTCCCCCTCCTCCCTTAAGAAAGGGGGGCGAATTTGGCTGCGCGCTGCCGTATGTCTTTAATAAAACAATGTCTGCAAAAACTTGGAATAGGCAAAAAGGACCAGACGCTCACACTGTCGGACGCCGAAGCTCTGCGCACCGCCTTCCAGACCAGGTACCATAATTTCAAGCTGCTCCTTAGCGCCAATAACAAAGCCCTGCAGATCATGTCTGAGCTTGAGGAGGCCCGCAAAGGCGACACGCCGTTCGGAATGTCCTTTATTCGGGCTAACTGCACGGCTGTCTCCGTCAATGTCTTTCGCATGATAAAGTGTATGGATCAACTGGCGCCCAGCAAATATATTGACCTGGACGACAGCTTCAGGTCGATTCAGGGCAGGATTACTGAAATCCTGTCTGAAAAAAAAGAAACGAGTGCCGGTCCGCTGATAATTTCTCTCCAGGACGTAGATAAAACAAGGTCGGATGAGGCCGGCAACAAGATGGCAAACCTCGGGGAAATCCGCAATCGCCTTGGTATAAAGGTCCCCAATGGTTTTGTAATTTCCTCCGAGGGCGTTTCGCGAATTCATAGGCTCCGGTGACCTTCAGGCTGAGATAGACCGCCTTATGCAGTCATCTCCGGCGGAAGAAATTGACCAACTGTTTGCGCTTAGCGCACAAATCCAGCAGCAAATCATCCGGACCGGTATGCCGGCCGAGCTGGAAAGAGCTATTTTAAGCGCCTATGCCGAACTTGAAAGAAAAGAAGGGCAGGGGGTGAAAGTCTCGCTTCGCAGCAGCGCCCTTGGCGAAGATTCCGGGCAAAGCTCCTTTGCCGGGCTGTATCGCTCCGAATTGAATGTCAGCGCCGACAACCTCATCCACGCTTACAAGGAAATAGCGGCAAGCAAGTACAGCCTCCAGGCGATCATCTACCGGTTGAACAGGGGAATCCGGGACGAAGACGTCGACATGTGCGTGGGGTGCATGTCCATGGTAAACGCTGTGGCGGGTGGCGTCATTTATTCGAGAAATCCTCTTGATGTGCGCGATGTGCGGATTTTTATTCATTCAGTCTTTGGCTTGCCCAAATCGGTGGTGGACGGCAGCGTTGCGGCCGATCTTTTTGTAGTCTCCAGAAATCATCCGCCTCAGATCGTGGAAAAACACATCGCGGAAAAGCGGCAGAAATTTGTCTGCTACCCGGACGAGGGTGTCTGCAGGCTTGAAATCGTCGGCGATGAGGGTGCTCAGGCTTCCATTTCCGATCATACTGCGCTGGAGCTGGCGCGCATCGCCCTCCGGATAGAAGATCATTACGGGGTTGCCCAGGATATCGAATGGGCGTTGGATGACAAAGGGGAAATAATAATGCTTCAGTGCCGCCCTCTCAGGCAGAGGAACACGATCGCGGAACGGGGGCAGGGTGGGTGCGACATCCCGGCTTGTGAAGTGATCGTTTCGGGCGGTCTTACTGCAAGTCCCGGAGCCGGGTTTGGGCCGGTTTTCGTGGTCAGGAAAGAAAGCGAGGCCCTTCTTTTTCCCAGGGGAGCAGTCCTCGTTGTAAAGCAGGCGCTGCCCAGGTGGGCCGCTTTGCTCGACCGGGCCTCGGCCCTTGTCGCCGAACAGGGGACGGCGGCCGGGCATCTCGCCAATGTAGCCAGAGAATTCGGCGTGCCGGCAATTCTGGGACTGGAAGGCGCAACCGATTTGCTCGAAAACGGTCAGCCCGTTACGGTCGATGCGGACGGCCTCAGAGTGTGCAGAGGGAAAATCGAACCCTTGCTCCGAGATAAGGAAACGTCCAAAGGTCTTATGGATGGCTCTCCAGTTTTGGACATCCTGAAGAGGGTATCCGAGAATATAATCCCTCTGCATCTGCTCGATCCGGGGGCATCGGATTTCAAACCTTCCCAGTGCCGGAGCTTTCACGATATAACCAGATTCTGCCATGAGAAATCTGTCATGGAGATGTTCAGCTTCGGAAAAGATCACCATTTCTCGGAAAGGGCAAGCAAGCAGTTGGTGTGCCGGATTCCCATGCAGTGGTGGGTGCTGAACCTTGATGACGGGTTCAGGGAGGATGTGCCGGGCAAGTTCGTGGACCTGGACAATATCGTCTCGATCCCCATGCTTGCACTTTGGGAAGGAATTGTCGCCGTGCCGTGGGAAGGGCCTCCGCCAGTGGATTCCAAGGGTTTCATGTCGATCCTCATGGAAGCCAGCTCTAATCCGGCGCTCGATCCTTCCATGCCTTCCGCTCTATGCGAACCGTAATTATTTTATGATATCGAAGAATTTTTGCAGCCTCAGTTCCCGGTTCGGTTTTCATTTCTCAAGCATCGAGGCCCTTGTTGGTGAAAGGGCCAGCGAGAACTACATCAGTTTCGCTTTTCAGGGCGGCGCCGCCGACCATGGCAGGCGCGTGCGCCGCGCACGCTTTGTGGGCGCTATTCTCGAAGAGTTCGAATTCAGGAGTCGAAATCGAAAACGACGGTGTGACGGCGCGTCTGGAAGGTTACGATGAAGAGGTTATGAAGGAAAAGCTCAATATCCTGGGATACCTGCTCATCCACACTCGCCAGCTTGATATGATCATGTTTAATGACGCCTCATGTCTGCAACTCAAGAGCAAAATGCTTGTGGATATTTCCTCCGTCGTACTCTCGAAGTCCTCAAGCGTCGCTGTTCTAAATTGAATCGCCCGCGCACCGCCGCAATTGCGGCGGTTTTTTTAACCTTAAATAACTCGAGCCATAAAAAGGACGCCAGATGAACGGTGCAGTGCGGGACAGAATACTGGTTGCTAACGATGGGTCCGAACAGTCCCTGCAGACGGTCCGCTATATCTCTTCGGTCCTGGATCTGAATCGGTTCGAGGTGGTCCTGTTTCATGTTGTCACCAAGTTCCCCGAATCATTCATCGACCTCGAAAAAAGAATTCCTGCCTACCAGTACAAGATAGTGAGCGTAGAACCCTGGGAGAAACAGCAGCAAAAGGCCGTCCGTGAGTTCATGGAAAAGGCTGAGGCCATTCTGATGGACGCCGGATTCCCAAATGAGGCGATAACGCTAAAAATTGACGACAGAAAAATCGGGATCGCTCAAGATATCGCCGCTGAATCCCTAAACGGCTATAAGGCGCTGGTGGTCGGGCGAAGGGGGTTTAGCAATTTCAAGGACTTTATGCTCGGCTCCGTGGCCGAGCACATCCTCGGGCTTGTACCAATTCCCATGTGGATTGTGACTGGGGGCAGCCGGCCAATAAAGGCCCTCGCGTGTCTCGATGGCTCCGAAGGGTCAATGCTTGCCTTGACCCATCTTGCCGATGTCCTGGACACCTCGAAAAATTTTGAAATCACGCTGTTCCACGCTGTTCCCGGCTTTCACAGTTTCAGGAATTTAGTTCACGAAGTTTTTTCTTCTGAGAACGATAAAACAGCCATTGAACAAATCGACAGAGAACTGGACAAAGCGGCGGCGCTGCTGGAACCATCATTTGATAAGGCGAGGGCCACTTTGATCTCCCGTGGAGTGGACCCTGTCAGAATTCATCAGAAGATCGCACGAGGCCCGGGAAGTCCGGCACACACCATAGTAGAAGAAGCCGAAAAAGGTAAATACGATACCATCGTTGTCGGGAGAAGAGGCCTTTCCAAAGCCGAGGAACTCATAATGGGGCGAGTCAGCCGCAGGGTGATCCATCTGGCAAAGGACAAGACTGTCTGGGTTGTCTGCTAGCTGGTTTCCGTCCGGAGGCCTGGAAACCGGGACCGCCGGCCAGGATCTCGACAGCCCACCCACACACCCGCGAGGCGGGTTCTCCTTCCGCCTAAAACCAGTGAAAGGAATGACCAGATTCTTCCGCCTAAAGGCGGTAAGAGGAATGACCAGATTATGACCAGATTATATAAGCCTCCGCACCAAAATCCCCCCCGACACCCCTTTTCAAAAGGGGGGAGCTTCAAATCCCCCCTGCGCAACCTTTAGGAGGGTGATGAAAAAGGGTTCTCTAGTGGGACAAACGCCTGAAAATTGCTACTGATTTCGTCATTCCGGCGAAAGCCGGAATCCAGGCTTTTCCCCAACCAATTGATATTAAAGCAAAAGACACTGGACCCCGGCTCCCGGACTAGACACTTCCGGGACAGGCTTCGCCGGGGTGACGTTTATAGGGTCTTTCGCCCTGATGTGGGAATTCCAATCCGTTTTCATCACCCTGTTAGGGGGGAATTCAATTTCCCTACCAGAACGAAAAATCTTTCTTTTAGGTCAAGAAACTCTAGTTTCAGGTCAAAAAATCCGAATCGGAAACCCCGGATCGGCTTCCACGGATCAGAGCCTGTCCCGGACCCCATTGGCAGGCTCTCGCGGGGTGTCGAGTTCTCATTCGGTGTTTCAAGATGAATACTGATTATATTAAGAGCATAAATATGCGTTAAAGGCCGCTTGGCCGCCTCGGAAAGATCGGCAAAAAACGTCCGCTGTTTTGCGCTAATTGGTTGCCCCCGTGTTTTCTCGGGTGCTGAGGAGACAAGAAAATGCAGGATCGCAAAAAATTAGAAAATTTAGAGAAAATAAGCAAACTGATCCGTTATTACTCTCTTGCCATGTCCACCGCAGCAGGTTCGGGGCATCCGACCTCTTCCCTTTCCGCAACCGAACTTATGGCCGGGCTCCTATTTGGCGGCACCTTCAGATACGACCTGGAACAACCCGAAAATCGCGAACAATGACCGGCTCATTTTCAGCAAAGGCCATGCCTCTCCGCTGTTCTATTCCCTGTGGGCCGCCGCCGGGGCGCTGAGTGAAAAAGAGCTTATGAGCTTCCGCAAATTTGGGAGTCCCATCGAAGGCCACCCGACGGTTGCATTCCGCTATACCGAGGCGGCGACCGGATCTTTGGGGCAGGGGCTTTCCATGGGTGTGGGAATGGCCCTCAATGCCAAATACCTCGATAAGCTCCCCTACCGGACCTACGTACTCCTGGGGGACAGCGAGATGGCGGAGGGCTCGCAATGGGAATCTATCCAGATTGCGGCCCACTACAAGCTGAACAATCTGGTGGGCATAATTGACGTAAACCGGCTGGGCCAGCGCGGCGAGACCATGTACGGTTCTAACGTCGAAGCTTATGCGCAGAGTGTTGGGTCTTTCGGCTGGGAAACCATCGTAATCGACGGACATTCCTATCCCGAGGTCCTCGATGCCTACGAAAAAGCCTGCCGCTCCGAAAAGCCCGTGATGATCGTCGCCAAAACGATCAAGGGCAAAGGCGTCTCGTTTCTGGAAGACAAGAACGGATGGCACGGCGTCGCCCTGAAAAAGGACGAATTCGATAGGGCCGTAAAGGAACTTGGCGAAATCGACTTTTCGGTGCGAGGAGAAATTGCCCGGCCCGAGGATCTAAAACCGGAGTCCGTGGAGCCGCAGCCGGCCGGCGCGATAACCTATCCGATGGATAAGCCCGTGGCCACCAGAAAGGCGTACGGGAGGGCACTGGTGCGCATCTACCCTCAGTTTCCCACGATGGTGAGCCTGGATGCGGAGGTGAGCAACTCGACCGAGGCTGAAATATTCAAGGATGCCTATCCCAACCGCTTTTTCGAAATGTTCATCGCCGAGCAGAACATGGTTGGAGCAGCAGTCGGCCTTGCCCGACGTGGAAAGATCCCCTTCGTTTCAACCTTTGCGGCGTTTCTCAGTCGCGCATTCGACCAGATCCGAATGAGCGTTTACTCGGATGCGAACATAAAATTCGTCGGCTCTCACGCCGGGGTGTCGATCGGACAGGACGGACCCTCGCAGATGGGCCTCGAAGACATCGCCATGTTCCGGGCCATTCTAAACAGCGTCGTGCTCTATCCATGCGATGCGGTTTCAGCCGACCGGCTGGTCGAAGAGGCCGCCAAACACAAGGGGATCGTCTACATTCGGACCACGAGGATGGCGACTCCGATCGTCTATGGCGTTGAGGAAACTTTCGCCATCGGCGGGAGCAAAGTTCTGCGTAAAAGCGACAGCGATGTCTGCTACGGTGGCTGCCGCGGGGGTCACTCTTCACGAGGCCCTGAAAGCCTACGATGAACTGAAGGAGCAGGGAATCCTGATCCGCGTAATCGACCTCTACAGCGTAAAACCGCTGGACGATGCGACACTTCGCGAAGCGGCAGAGAGCACGGATTTCATAATCACCGTCGAAGACCATTATCCCGCTGGGGGAATCGGTGAAGCGGTGAGGAGCGCACTCACGCCGTTGAGTGTGCCGGTATATTCCCTGGCCGTTCAAAAAAAGCCGAAAAGCGGAATGCCGGCAGAGCTTCTCGATTACGAGGAAATTTCTCAACAAGCCATAGTATCGAAAGTCAAAGAAATCCTATGGAGGAGAGAGCGCCAGGCTTCAACCAGGTAACGTAGCGGGCGCGGCTGATTGCGGGCCGGGAAAGGCAAAATGAAATGCGCCTGGGCATCGCTGCCGATCATGGCGGTTTTGAGCTCAAAAAAATACTCGTGTCCGACCTGAAAGGCATTGGGCACGAAGTGGTGGATTTCGGTGCACACGAACTCGATTCGATCGACGACTACCCGGATTACGTCGTACCGCTGGCGCTTGCAGTATCGAAGGGCGAGGTCGAAAGAGGTGTGGCCGTCTGCGGGAGCGGTGTCGGCGCCTGCATTGCAGCAAACAAGGTTCCCGGCGTTCGTGCGGGTCTGATCGCGGACATGTTTTCGGCCCATCAGGGCGTTGAGGACGACGACATGAACCTCATGTGCATGGGCGGCAGGGTGGTCGGCTATGAACTGGCGCTAGATCTGGTTCACGAATTTCTGAAAGCACGATTCAAAGGCGATGAGCGTTTCCGGCGGCGCCTGCAGAAGGTGAAAAGCCTGGAAGTACGGGAGGAAGAACAGTGAAGGAAAATACTTTACGAAAACTGGAGTCCTACGGCCAGAGTATCTGGCTTGACTATATTCACCGTCATCTAATCGAGTCCGGCGGGCTGCAGCGGTTGATCGACGAGGACGGGCTTGGCGGGGTTACATCCAATCCCGGCATCTTCGATAAGGCGATCGAGGGAAGCGATGATTATGATGACGCCATCAGGACTCTCGCCCTTCAAGGAAAGAGCGTCGAAGAAATTTATCAGGCGCTCACGACGGAAGACGTCGGACGGGCCGCCGATATTTTCAAACCGACCTATAACAGACTGCAGGGCAGGGACGGCTTCGTGAGCATCGAAGTGAATCCTCACCTCGCCCACGACGTGCAGGGAACCAATGATGCAGCCCGACGACTGTGGAAAATACTCAGCCGCCCAAATGTTTTAGTAAAGGTCCCGGGAACCATGGAAGGACTGCAGTGTATTCGGCAGCTTATCAGTGAGGGCATCAACGTCAATGTCACTCTGCTTTTTGGGTTGCCGCGCTACCGGATGGTTGCCGAGGCTTACGTCTCCGGGCTGGAGGATCGCGCCGCCAAAGGGTTGCCTATCGAGAATATTGCTTCGGTGGCCAGCTTTTTTTTGAGCCGCATTGACATTCTTGTGGATCACATGCTCGAAAAGTCCAGTGTTGACGATGCCAAGCGGCTGCGCGGTCAGATCGCCATATCGAGTGCAAAGATTGCCTACCAGACGTACAAGACGATTTTTGCCGGCGAGCGGTTTTAGAAAACTGGCCTACCGCGGCGCCCAGACTCAACGTGTTCTTTGGGCCAGCACCAGCACAAAAAACCCTGAATACTCCGACACAAAGTATGTCGAGGCCCTGATCGGACCAGACACGATCAACACCTTGCCGCCTGAGACCCTGGAGGCTTACCGCGATCACGGCAATCCGGCCCCCCGCCTGGAAGACAACCTGGAGGAGGCTTACAAGAACCTCGATCTCCTTGCCGGACTGGGAATAGACATCGACAAGATAACTCAGCAGCTTGAAGACGAGGGGATAGAAAAGTTCAACAAACCCTATGACAGCCTGATGTCGAATCTCGAAGAGAAGCGCAACAGTACCTGCCTTGCCGAGGCGGGCTGATGAACCGGCAAAAGGTGACCACTCTGTTCAAGGCTAAGCCTTGAACAGTACTTGAACGGGAGTCGGCATGACAGATAAGAAATGCGACATAGGAATAGCGGGTGCCGGCACGATGGGCGGCAATCTTGCCCTGAATTTCGCCGACCATGGGTTTTCGGTTGCCGTCTACGATGTCGACCCAGCCAAAGCTCGGGAGCTGTCTCAAAGGAAAGAAGCCGGCGGCAAGGTCCGGGCGGGAGAAACAATGCAGGAGCTTGCGGGCATGCTGCACCGCCCGCGGGCCGTTTTGCTGCTGGTTCCGGCCGGAAAGCCCGTTGACGACGCAATCAGCGCACTGATTGCTCATTTTGATAAGTCGGACCTCATCATCGACGGCGGCAACTCCCACTTCACAGACACTAACCGCAGGGAAAAGCTGATGGCTCAAAGCGATATGCTCTTCATGGGCATGGGCATTTCCGGAGGCGAATATGGGGCGCGGCGCGGCCCAAGCATCATGCCCGGCGGTCCTTTCGAAGCCTACGAGCGGGTCCGAAAAATCCTGGAGGCTTCCGCAGCCCAGGTGAATGGCGACCCCTGCGTTGCTTACCTGGGGGCCGGTTCGGCCGGCCACTACGTAAAGATGGTCCATAACGGGATCGAGTACGGCCTGATGCAGCTCATTTCCGAAACTTACGACATCATGAAGCGCGGCCTGGGAATGGGCGCCGGCGAAATGGCCGAACTCTATTCGAAATGGAATGACGAAGAACTCAATTCGTACCTCATCGAGATTACCGCAGACATATTCCATTACAAGGACGAAAAAAACCCCGGGCTGGTGCTGATCGATCTCATTCTGGATCGGGCAAGGCAGAAAGGCACCGGTAAATGGACCTCATGGGATGCGATGGACCTCGATGTGCCGACGCCCAATGTGGACGCGGCCGTAATGATGCGAAATCTTTCAGGCCGTCTTGATGAGCGAAAAAAGGCTTCTGAGGTGCTGCACGGCCCCGAACATCGGTTTCAGGGCGACCGGGCTGGGATGATCGAACACCTTCGAAATGCATGCTATGCCGGAATGGTCATGACCTATGCACAAGGGTTTGCCCTGCTCAAAGAGGCTTCAAAAAGCTATGAGTACGGACTGGACCTGGAGACGGTGGCAAGGATCTGGCGCGGAGGGTGCATTATCCGTGCCGGCGCTCCTCGAGCCCATCCGCACGGCGTTCAGCAGGCGGCCCAATCTTGCGAATCTTTTGATGGATGAGCATTTCAGCCGGGAAGTCAACGCCCGGCAAAAATCCCTGCGAACGGTGGTCGCCACGGCGGCGGAACTCGGAGTGCCCGCGCCCGGATTTTCGGCCTCCCTTGCCTACCTCGACGCATACCGAAGCGCATGGCTTCCGGCGAACCTGATCCAGGCACAGCGAGACTATTTCGGCGCGCACACTTACGAGCGGAAAGACATGCCGGGAAAATTTCTGCATACGGTCTGGAGGAAGCAGGAGGAAAATACCTGATGCAGGGCGACAAGATCAGCGACGCGACCGTATTCGTCATCTTCGGAGGAGGAGGCGACCTCACCTGGCGCAAGTTGGCGCCGGCCCTCTACAGTCTTTTTCTGGACGGGTATATGCCGGAGCGATTCGCGATTCTGGGAGTCGGCCGCAAGCAGTTTACCGATGATTCCTACCGCCAACACCTGCACGAAGGCGTGGATAAGTTTTCGATCAGCGGGAAGATCGATGAAAAGAGCTGGGCCGAATTTGCCGGTCATATTGCCTTTTCCAAAGCCGATCTGAACGATCCGAAGGCATTCGGGGGGATCGCAAAGGAGCTTTCGGCCTACGATGAAACGTGGGGCGCAAGGGCGACCCGGATTTATTATCTGGCCTTGCCCCCGAGGATGATCAAGCCCATGGCTGAAGGGCTTGCGGGCGCAAAACTGAACCTGGACCGCGAGCATGCCCGAATCGTTGTGGAAAAACCGTTTGGCCATGACCTCAATTCGGCCCGGGAATTGAACCTGCTCCTCACCCAATATTTCCAGGAATCCCAAGTCTACCGGATAGACCACTACCTCGGAAAAGAGACCGTTCAAAACATCCTCGCCTTCCGGTTCGCCAACACACTCTTCGAGCCGATTTGGAACCGCCGCTACATCGACCACGTGCAGATCGCCGTGGCGGAAAACGATGGGGTCGGGAGCCGGAGCGGCTATTACGAGCACGCCGGGGCGCTCCGGGACATGGTTCAAAACCACCTCCTCCAAATCCTCTGCCTCATTGCCATGGAAGCCCCGGTCTCATTCGACAGCGATGAAGTCCGGCAGAAGAAAGTCGACGTTCTCCGCGCTATTCGGGTCATTCGCCCGGAGCAGGTCCATCAGAGTGCTGTCCGGGGCCAGTATGGAGGAGGCTGGATCGAAGGCGGCCGACGTCCGGGGATACCGTTCCGAACCCGGCGTGGCCGCTGATTCGGCCACGGAAACGTTTGCGGCGGTCAAGCTCTACGTGGACAACTGGCGATGGCAGGAGGTGCCGTTTTACCTGCGCACCGGCAAACGACTGCCCGCCAGAAACTCAGAGGTTTCCATTCATTTTCGGCCCGTGCCGCATCAAACCTTTCCGGTTTCGGCGCTTCAGGACTCCCGGCCAAACCGGCTGTTGATCGCCATGCAGCCCGAAGAAGGCATTCTGCTGCGCTTCGAGGTCAAACACCCCGGCCAGAGTATGGCGCTCGCGCCGGTAATGATGCAGTTCTATTACCGCGAGGCATTCCAGGTCCGCTCGCCCGAAGCCTACGAGACCTTGCTGCTGGACATTATGAGGGGAGATTCCACGCTGTTCATGCGCGCCGATCAAACCGAGGCCGCCTGGGCGGTGATTTCCCCGATTCTGGACATGTGGCAGTCGGTCAGGCCGACCGATTTTCCTAATTACCAGGCCGGAAGCTGGGGGCCGGAAGCAGCCGACATCCTCATTGCCCAGGACGGACGCAGTTGGACGTTGCCCACCTTTCTGCAGTGCCGGGAGGACCTTGCAATATGCCGAGTTACAAAAGAGCCCCCGGAGTAATCTGCGTTTATGACGATTATGAAGCCGTGAGCTTGGCCGCCTCAGAGCTTTTCCTGCGGCAGGCAAACGAGGCGATAAAAGACCACGGCCGGTTCAGCGTCGTACTTTCCGGAGGGCACACGCCTCAGCGAGCCTACGAGCTTCTGGCCGGTCCTCCGTTCAACAGACTGGTCGACTGGGACCGGGTGCATGTCTTCTGGGGCGATGAGCGGTGCGTGCCGCCCGACGATCCCAGGAGCAATGCCCGGATGGCCAGGGAAAAACTCCTCGACCATGTTCCCGTGCCTCCCGATCAGGTCCACCCCATTTCTTGCGCCAATTCGGCAAAGGATGGCGCCCGGAGCTACGAATCCCTGCTGCGGTCCTTCTTTGACGGCGGCCCGAAACGCTTTGATATGGTCTTTTTGGGACTGGGGACCGACGGCCATACGGCCTCGCTTTTCCCAGGAACGCCTGCGGTACTGGAAAAGGATCGCTGGGTTACCGAGGTATACAGCGAGAAAGATGGAATTTACCGGGTCACGTTGACCGCTCCAATTCTCAATCAGGCCTTGGTTTTGGCCTTTATCGTATCAGGCGCTTCCAAGGCGGAGGTGCTCAGAGAGGTCCTGGCTCAGCGGCCCGGACCCGAGCGTTTTCCCGCCCGGCTGATTGAACCCGATCGTTATGGAGGCAAACTCTACTGGCTGGTGGACAGAAACTCCGCATCGCTGCTGGAAACCTGATACGAAGATCCATCACTACAGTTTTGCAAAGTGTCGGGATCGGTAGCTCTCGGTACTCGACAACTGAAAAAGGGGGCGGCAATCTCTTGGCGTCCCCTACCTGGCTTGTTGACTTTATTTGGCGGAAGCGCATGGGAATCGAACCCACCTGGGAACGCCTTCACGCCCCCACACCGGATTTGAAGTCCGGGAGCCCCACCAGTGAGCTTGGCGCTTCCGAGATGCGAAATATATACTGCTTCTACGAGCTTGGCAATCTTCCTTTGATTGGCGCTTACTCAGTCCTCAGTCCCATGCCTCAGTCTGGCTTCTACGGGCTGGCAATCTTCCGATTGGCGCTTTCAGTCTCAGTCTCATGCTCACTGGCTCAAGCTTGGCAATCTTCCTTTGATCAGCTCTGCCCGTTTAAGTCATAGATCCGACATGCGCTAACCTAAATCTCCACCAACTCGTATTCTCTGGATCCGATCCCGAGCTCCGAGGCGTAGATTAACTGGCGCTCCCAGTTAATGTGCGGATAAACGGCCCTGATCTTGTCGGCGCACGGCTTCTCGATTCCCTTGAGACATGAGGATTCAAGATGAGGCTGGCTGTTTACCATGTCCACACATGCCTGGTCTATCGCAACGGGGTCCACTGAAGCGGTGATGCCGATATCGCCGACAATCGGAGCATCTGCAAAGGGATAGCAGTCGCATGCGGGGGAAATCTGGGTAAGAAAATTGATGAAAAGAGAGCGTTTTTCCTTTCCCTTGAGCGCCCCGGCGGTATATTCGACCATCCTTTCCATGAACTTGGGCAGGTCTTTTTCCCAGTTGATGGTGAGCGCACCCTGCGGGCAGGCGTGAATGCAGCGCGCGCAACCCGCGCAAAGTTCCTGGTCGATCCGCATGATTTTGGTGACAGAGGCCTTGGGGGCCGGGACATTCGCCGGCCTTTCGACGAGGCTTATGGCGCCGTGGACGCATTGCTCAAGGCAAACCCCGCAGCCTATGCACTTTTTGGAAATGACTTCCGGGGCAACCTCCGAATGCTGGGCCATTTTGCCTTTCCGTGAAGCCGTTCCCATTCCGACGTTTTTGATTGCGCCGCCGAAGCCTGCCGCTTCGTGCAGTTTGAAATGGGCAAGCGAGACCAAAGAATCAGCGCGAACTATCGCCGAGCCGATAAACACCTCCTTGAAGTGCTTCAGGTTCACCTGGACGGCCACTTCGTCGCGTCCGTCGATGCCGTCGGCAATGATAAGGGGAGCGCCGACAACCGGGTAGGCAAAGCCGTTGAGAATGGCCGTATTCAAGTGGTCCACCGCATTGCCGCGTGAGCCGGGATAAAGTGTCCCGGAGTCGGTGATAAACGGCCTGGCGCCTGCTTCCAGAAGCGCATCCACCACGGGACGAACGAGCAGGGGCCTGATAAAGGCAGTGTTTCCTCTTTCACCGAAGTGAACCTTGACCGCCGTAAGTCCCTTTTCCCTGACGATTTTTTCCAGCCCGGCGGCCTGCGCCAGGCGCTTAATTTTTGTCAACAGGCTATTTTCAAATCCTGCACGCAAACTGGTAAAATAGACCGGGCTCGCCATCACACACCTCTATTCGAATAAAAACTCAGAATTCCGATTAAGAACTATCGGAATTTTGATTAAAAGCCAATCATTCAATTCCTGTCAATCCTCAATTGCTTTTATCCAATGCGCAGCATTCAGAGCTGGCTGCCTCAGCCCCCGACAGGCGCGAGCAAAACGGCAATGATCCCTGCGAGGAAAATTCCATCGAAGGTTCCGGCCCCGCCGATCGATGCCACGGGAGCACGCAGATATCTGCAGTTCATCCAGGTGAAGAATGTCCGCTCCGATCAGTGTCCCCAATGTTCCTGCGACGTAGGCCGTCGGAGCGGCAAAACTATAATCGAATATCATCGCCGCAACTGCCGCTGCAAGGGGTGGAATCAGCCATGGAACAGCGATTCCAACACCGGCAATCGGACGCGCGTTTTGATAGACGACATAAGTGACCGCGGCAAGAGCAAGCATCATTCGGATCGGATGAGGCGAGTTGATTAGAAGATAGAGCGAAAGAAGAGCAGGGATTACGGCGCCTCCTACGTTTACCGCCAGCACCATTTCATTTGGCCGATCGGGACGTGGAGGACGGAAACGCATTCCGAAAAAGGAGACGGTGTCCCAGTCGTCGACATCTTTTTCGAGCGGGATCCTGCGCAGGGGAATGTTGATCATGCTGCCGACAATGCACAGGAACAGCAGCGTAAACAGATACTCGGGCGGGATGCCGATTTTGCTGAACGCCCACGAAAAAAGACCAAATTGGATCAGCCCGAAAGCCACCAGAAGCAGAAATATGAATATGAACACAAAAAAAATCAGAAAAGGCGGGAAAAACATCTAACCATCCTTTCAGACACGGTCCAGGGGCAAGATTCAGGAAGTGATGACAGACACAGGCCATTGTTCTTTATATGCGCCGGGCGCAATAAACGGCCCGAATTCGTGCTTGAGATCCTGCAGTTTTGTTATGGTCGATCTCCATATACGGAAGTACTCCTCCGGGCAATCGGGAGCAGTGCGTTTGTAGAAGCGGATGGCGCGCGAGATTTTGGCTGTCCATGCATCGATCCGGAACTTGAAGAGTTCCTGGTAGAGTTCCTTTGAAAAGTCCTCCTGGAAGATTTCCTGAAATAGAGATTTGAGATCCTCATACTTCGGAATGAATCCAAGCGGGGTCCTGTAAGCGTCAACTTCGTTGTGGATGCGCTGCTCGGCCCAATGCAGCCAGACTTTCTTGGCAAGCTTGTGAGTGAGAAAATTTCCTTTTTCGTCTTTCAGGAAGTAATTGACGGCATAGATTCGCGGGACCTGCTTAATGCCCTCGACAAATCGAATATTGTTGCTGATATAGGCGCCTATCGGGTAGCTGATGAAATCCAGGTTCGCCATTGGCTGAGGTGCGAGCACACCCTCTTCTCCGATAGTGGCCGAGGTTGTCTCGGATTCCAGCGTACATGCTTTGAGGATAATTCCGCTCTTCCAGTCCGCAGCTTCTTCTATGGGGACCGAAGTGTCGCTGTCCCTGCCCCCATAGATTATGCCCCTGACCAGCACTCCGTTCCTGTCGTTGATAAGCCGGGTCGATGTTTTCGAGATATCCAAGCCTTAGCGTATAGCGGGCGTTACTGTGCGCAAAAGGAATTGGATTGTCTTGCTGGTCTGTTTTGCCCTCGAACCATTCCCCCGAAAAATTCCAGCCGCGCATGGGATGATCAACCCCCATGCCCAACCAGTAAGGTTCATTGTCGGGACCCGTAAGGACGTTTGAAAAGATGATTTCGAGCCCCGGGGTCTGAAGGGTCTTGAAAATAAGGGGGTCATCCAGCGCATTTACGTCTTTTATGATCCCGAATATGCCGTTTTCAACATTAACCGCTCTAAACTCACCATCTATATTGCGGAAATAGGCAATGTCGTCCCCGATTATCTTTTCGCCAGGCAGCATCGCCGTCGCGGTCTTTCCGCAGGCCGAGGGGAAAGCGCCGCAAAAGTAAGTCGAACGCGCTTTTTTCTCATTCTGGACAGACATGACGAACATGTGCTCGCATAGCCAGCCCTCGGTCCCGGAGAGCTTGATTGCCAGGCGCATGGCGTGTTTTTTCAACCCCACGCTGTTTCCCGCATACTGATTATTAGTGGAAAAAACTATGTAGTCCTCCATATCCTGGTAAATCCGCCGCTTGTCGAGGTCTAAGCAATTGCCATTCTCATCGAGACGACCCGCGCTGTGCACGAACCGGAAAAATTTGTCCTTGGACGCCATCCGGCGGAAGTGCTCATATCCACGTCGATAGAGCAGTTCTTCGGAATGACAAACATAGAAGGAATCGGTCATCTGAGCGCATGCTATTGAAAAGGGGCTGTGGGTCGGACCTTCGCAACTAAGTTTTACGATCGCCTGTTTGCCTTTCATGATGCCTTTGAGAATGCCACGAACTTCTGCCAGACCCTCCTCCCTCTCCTTGGCGAGCAGCGCGCCCATCAGCGGAACAAGTTCCTTTCTCACCAGGTTCTTTGTGGCCCCGGGCGCTCGGCCCTGGTCATGAAAACCATCGTAATGGATTGTGTGGCCCTCTTTTGCCAGGGGTTTTTCCTCTTTGAGTTCCAGTGAGTTTTTCCCGGATATATTCCGCATCTTCGTCACTGTCGTCACACATGTAGACGGAATCGGGTTCGCAAAGCTCGGTGTATTCGCCTACGAATTCGAAGAGCTCGGGGTTATCGAGTTCGAGGAGTTTTCGGTAACTCTCGGCGGACATTTTCTCTTTAAGAAGCGGCGCATAACGGTTGTTGTCAAGTGATGACATGCTTGACATTCCTTCTGGCTGAAATTTTCCCGGATAAAGTCTGCATCCGGAAAGGCGTTCAACCAGGTCTCAATATAAGTCTGCAAAGTTTTTAATGCTCTCTGCATAGATACATAAAACCGCATCCAACAGAGTCGTAAAACAGGGCTGTTCAGAGTTGGAGATATCTGTTTGTGCGGCATCGCCGCCGCGGCAGATCCGAATTCCGGGGCACCTCGCGTTTTCGGCGGCCTTTATATCCGACTCATGATCTCCAACGAAATATGTCTGGTCAGGGTCAATGCCGGCAAATCGGCAAGCGGCAAGTATCATGGCTGGTGCGGGTTTGCGGCACTCGCATTTTTCATCCGGACGGTGAGGGCAGTAAAAGGCGGCCAGAATACTCCCGCCGTATTCCTCGACCTGCCGAATGACTCCTTCATGAGTCTTCCAGAAATTGTCCCAGCGGATCAGACCCCGATTGACTCCGGACTGGTTGCTGACCAAAATGACCCCAATGTCGTTGCGGTTGAGAAACTTGAGCGCTTCGAGAGCGTCCTGATAAAAGCAAACTTCTTCAAAGCTCTTTACATAATCGGGCCGGTTTACATTCAATACGCCGTCCCGGTCCAAGAGGAGGAATCGGCTGTTTTTCGGTTGGGGAGAATTGAGCCATACAAGCATTTCTACCGGTGCGTCCTATTTGAATCAGAATATACTCAAATCAGGCATGTAAAAGGTGTATATTATAAACATGCCGGGGTTGAAAGTGGAAACGATCATGATGTTTTTACCTATTTTTTACTTTTGACGCGGGACCATGCTGCAGACAACCGATCTCGAAAAACTGCAAGATGAACTCGGGTACCGATTCCAGAACCGGGACCTTCTTTTCCGCGCGCTTGTCCATCGTTCCTTTGCATACGAAAATCAAGACATTGCGGCGGATAACGAAACGCTCGAATTCCTTGGCGATTCGGTCCTTGGATTGGCAATAAGCCATCTGTTGCTCGAGCTTTTTCCGGACTGTGACGAAGGAGAGTTGTCCCGACTCCGCTCTTCTATCGTGAACGAACGGGAGCTGGCGCAAATCGCATCGAGCATCAATCTGGGAGACTTTCTTCTCCTGGGAAAAGGGGAGGAACTCTCGGGAGGACGCCAGAAGCCTTCGCTTCTGGCCAACGGGCTCGAAGCGGTGCTTGCCGCCGTGTACCTGGACGGCGGTCTGGATTCAGCGGTACGGCTGGTTCAAAAGATGTTTCACGGGTATCTCGAACACAGGGAAGAGGACTATCTGCTCAAAGCTCTGGACAAAGATTACAAAACTCAGCTCCAGGAGATCACCCAGGCCGAGCTAAAGCTTACCCCCATCTATTTTCTGGAGGCCGAAGAAGGGCCTGACCACGACAAGACTTTCTTCATGAGGGTTGCGATCGGGGAGCGTGTGCTGGCGCACGGTTTGGGCAAGAGCAAGAAGGAAGCGCAACAGGAAGCCGCACGAAAGGCCATCGCTGAAATCGAAAAAGACTCCGGACTGCTTCACTCAGATGTTTCCTAAGAAAATGATCTATCCCGTTTTCCTGCCCCACGCAGGATGTCCGTTTCAGTGCGTTTACTGCAATCAGCGGGTGGTTGTATCTCACGATCCTCGGAAAAGCGACATTCTCGAGATCTGTAGAGTCTGCTTTGAGAGCATACTCCAACCAGATCCGCAGGTCGGGCCGAACCGGCGAGATTGCCTTCTTTGGGGGCACCTTCAGCGCGTTGCCTCTTGCGTTGATCGAATCCATCCTTGCTGCAGCCGCTATTCTCATAAGGCAAGGGATTTTTACGGGGATTCGTTTTTCAACCCGCCCGGATTGTCTTGGCGAGCGAAGTAATGGATCTGCTTTCAAGATACCCGATCCGCACAGTTGAACTCGGCGTTCAGAGCCTGTCGGACTCTGTCCTGCAAAAGAGCCGGAGGGGGTATTGCGGTGAGATCGGTCTATGATACGGTAAAACGGGTCAGGAATGAGGGATGGAAGCTCGGCATTCAACTTATGGCCGGGTTGCCTGGAGACACTCAAGACCTGTTTTTCGACTCGATGCGCAAGGCGATCGAGATTGAGCCCGATTTTCTTCGCATCTATCCGACCCTTGTCCTTGAAGGGACTGCTCTGGCTGACTCCTTTAGAAACGGGAGCTATACTCCTCTGAGTCTCGATGAGGCTGTAACTTGGCTTGCAGCCTGCATATGATTTGGCGCTCAGGGCCGGCATACCTGTAATCAGAATGGGCTTGCAACCCGACCCTGCCCTGGAAAAGCCCGGAGTTATTCTGGCCGGACCTTACCATCCGGCTTTCGGCTGCCTCGTAAAATGCCGCTGGTGGCGGGACCGCATAGATCAGCATTTTGCCTCATTCTCTCGACTTTGCCGGGGACGAAATTGTTTTGCGGGTCTCACCAAACCAGGTGAGCGACGTCATTGGACATGGAAAGTCAAACCTCCGTCACTGGAAATCCCGATGGGGCATAAGCGTAAAGGTTATCGGAGAGGCCGGCCTGGCGGGGGTTGAAATGATTGTCGAAAATAGATGCTGGCCTGAAGTTCTTAGCACCAGCTGAATGCCAACCGTGTCTGACACCAACCGATAATGTACAGGAGGCCTTCTGTGGCGCCCACTGGGGAAAAAAAAGAGTTCAAATCGGGATACATCGCTATCGTAGGGGCGCCGAACGTTGGAAAGTCCACTCTGCTCAATCAACTGCTGAAGCAAAAAATCTCCATAACAGCGCCCAAACCCCAAACAACCAGGAACCGAATTCTCGGAATACTTACTGGAGACGGCTACCAGATCATCTTTGTGGATACCCCCGGAATACATAAGGCGCAGGATGATTTCAACCGCGGGCTTGGTTGAAACAGCGCTTTCCGCTCTGAGCGAAAGCGACGCGGTACTGTTCATGATAGAGCCGGAGTGCAGACGGGCCTGCAAATGAGTACATACTGGACAACCTTCGCCGGATTCATACGCCCGTAATACTCGTGATAAACAAGGTCGATACGCTGAGAAATAAAGGCGAATTGCTGCCCCTGATCCAGGATTACAGGGAGCGGCTTGATTTTAAGGCCAGTGATTCCAATTTCCGCCCTGAAAGGGGAGGGGACGGGGGACATCCTGGCGGAGGTCCTTGCGCTTTTGCCTGAAGGGCCGCAATATTATCCTGGAGATTACATCACGGACCAGCCTGAACGCTTTTTTGTCGCGGAGCTGATTCGAGAGAAGATTTTTCACCTCGTTCACCAGGAGATTCCGTACGCGGTTGCTGTGATTGTCGAAAAATTCAGCGAAATACCCGAAAAGCACCTCATAGAAATAGATGCGACAATCAATGTGGAGCGCGAGTCTCAGAAATCCATCATAATAGGGAAGGGCGGGCAGATGCTCAAGGAGATCGGAAAACAGGCCCGAATGGAAATAGAGACATTTCTTGGATGCCACATATATCTGGGTCTTTTTGTGCGCGTTCAGAAAAACTGGAGAAAAGACCCAAAAGCCCTGTTTGAATTCGGATACCGCCAGGGCCGCTGAACGAATCTTACATACTTGTAAAATAACTCCGCTCGGGATGTATTATCACTCTTCTGTTTGGTTCCCTGCCGATGCTCTGAGATCTCAGCCCGTTTTGCTCGGCCAGCATATGCTGCAGCCTGCGCACGCGCGAGTTTCTGGGCAAGAGTTCAACCGGGCGGCCGTTCTAGCGAATGGCTTCAACGGCCGCCTGGGCCTCTGAGACCCCCGCCGCCTCTTCTTCGTTCATCACATCTTCAGGTCAGAAGGGAAAAGCGAACGCAGGAAATTCTCCATCTGGGTTGTAGTGTTGCTCTTTAGCACATATCTGGGCGTTCCCCGTGCTTCTGCTTCCCGAATACTGCCCGGCTGCCGCTTCTCTTGGGATTTCAGGGTGAGAATGAGATCGGCCCTGTCGATGTCGGAAGCCATTACCGCCGGCACCCGAAGTTTCTGGATTACACGTTCGAGCCTTATCCGGCTCACTCCATAGGAGAATATCCTGATATTTTTCAGCCTCTGCCGCCTGTGCGCCAGTTTGAGAACCGATCCGACCGCAGCGGCCGCAGCAGCAGCCTTTTCGGCTGCCGGTTTGCGCACATCGATCAATTCAGCCCGGCTGCGCTTCACCAGACCGCTTTCCGTCCTGGTTCGGATTTCGGGGGACAGTGGAACCCCCCTCAGGAATCGGTCCACCACCTCGGCCACATTATCGTAGACAGCCAATCTGCCGCGCTCCTGGATTTCGATCATCACATTGAAAGTTGGAGGCGCTTTGCGCTCGAGCACCGTCTTTTGAGTTCTGCGTCTTCGGGCCTCTTCATCGGAGAGGGTAACAGCCTGTATCCCGCCAACCAGGTCCATCAGGGTCGGATTTTGAAGAAGATTTTCGAGAGTCCTGCCGTGTGCGGTGGCGATAAGTTGCACGCCTCGTTCGGCAATCGTTCGCGCAGCGGTTGCTTCAGCCTCCGTCCCGATTTCGTCTATTACGATGACCTCGGGCATGTGGTTCTCGACGGCCTCGATCATAACTGCATGCTGCTTGTGTGGTGAAGGCACCTGCATGCGGCGCGCACGGCCGATCCCAGGGTGCGGAATATCTCCGTCTCCGCCGATTTCATTTGAGGTATCGACAATGATTACCCTCTTGCCCAGATCGTCGGCCAAAACGCGCGCCGCCTCCCGCAGAAGGGTGGTCTTCCCCACGCCGGGCGGACCTACCAGCAGCAGCGATTTGCCTTCTTCAACCACGTCCCGGACGATGTCCACGGTACCGAAGACCGCCCTTCCAACCCGGCACGTCAGGCCGATAATCGACCCGGTCCTGCTCCTTATCGCCGATATCCTGTGCAGGGTGCGCTCGATTCCCGCCCGGTTGTCTTCGGAGAATTTCCCGATATGGGAAACAACGTAGGCTATATCGTCGCGTGTGACCTGTTCATTCGAGAGATATTCGATCATATTGTCGAACCGGGCTTCCGGGTTTCTTCCAAGGTCGAGTACGATTTCAAGAAGAGAAGCTAAGTCCTGCCTGGACTCGACTCTTTCGCGAATGTGCGGAGGGAGCACCTCCAGGATCAATTGGAGATCGTCAGTCGAATTTGCAGCGTTATTCAATTTTATTTTCTCCATAGTCGGAAACCGCTAGTGTCCCGAGTTAGAAATCCACCACATAAGTCCCGAGTACTTAGGCCGTCATTCCGGCGAAGGCCGGAATCCAGTATTTTTAATAAATTTCAATCACTTCTGGACCCCGGCTTTCGCCGGGGTGACGTAGGGGTTGGCTCAATTCCCAGGCTTGAATTATGTCATGAATTTTAGACTCAGGACACTAGTGTTCCATCACGAGTTCCCGGAGGGACAACAGTCTAGTCAAATATCATAGCAGAACCATTTGCACTACCTTCGATAACCAACACTCCGGAGCCCTGCAACTTGTCCATTTTGAGGCTGAGCAGCGCCTGGTTGGCTTCGCCCAACGGGAAAATCCGGACCTCGGGCCTAATGGGGATTTCGGCGGCAATCCGAAGCAGTTCCATGCCGTCATGGCGAGTATTCGCAGTTACGCTGTGGATATTTTTTTCATAAAAAAGGTGATTTTCGTAATCCATCTGCGGCACGGCGGACATATAGATGCCCGCAAGGGCCAAAGTACCGCCTTTTTTTAAATGCTCCAGGGCTTTGGGGACCAGCTCTCCGGCCGGTGCAAAAATGATCGCGCTGTCCGTCAGTGTCGGCATCTCTTCGGGTTTTTCACCCACCCATTCTGCACCCAGGCTTGCTGCCAGCTCTCTATGTTTCTTTCCTCGCGTGCATACGTAAACCTTGCAGCCCATATGCAGAGCGAGCTGAATCACGATATGGGCGGACGACCCGAACCCATATATCGCCAGGCTCTCACCGCTGCGTAACCCGCTGCGCTTCAGACTGCGGTATCCAATAATGCCTGCGCACAGCAGGGGCGGGGCCTGTTGGTCGGAAAACACATACGGAATCGGATATGCAAATTTCTCATTTACAACAGCAAACTCCGCGTACCCCCCATGCTCATGATAGCCGGTAAACCGCGCGCTTTCGCATAGATTCTCCTGACCGGTCCGGCAGTAAACACATTCCCCGCATGTATGGCGCAGCCATGCTATGCCGATTCTTTGGCCGAGCGCAAATCGCTTTGATCCTGCCCCGAGCCGATCGACTATCCCAACGATCTGATGTCCAGGGATGACCGGATGGCCAGGGAAAGGCAGTTCACATTCGACAACGTGAAGGTCCGTGCGGCAGACGCCGCAGGTCCTTACCCGGACTCTGACTTCTCCTGGGCCGGGAGAAGGATCGGGGAGCTCCATCCACTTAAGAGGAGCTGATTCAATAGGCGCGCATTTTTCAAGCACCATCGCTTTCATGATCGCCCCCTTCTGCAAGGCCTTTCGCGAACGCCCCGTCTCGCGGGTGGGTGGGCTGTCGAGAATGAGCGGTCGGTCTCCGCGCTACGCGCTCGCACTTCGCTAAGGGTATTGTATAAGTCTATCATACGAGGAAATTTATTGCCGGTTGATTTGTTTACGCAAATTCTTCATAATTGCCGAACTCAAGGAATGCAAGGGAGTTGAATTGCCCAACGAAAACAATACCAAAAGAACGCGGCCTCACAAAGTGCCGTCTCTTGTTCGGCTGGTGGCATGGGGGACCGCAGTCTTGGTTTTTTTAGCATTGTCCGCGATTGTCGCACTGCACGTACCTATGATCCAGAAGGAAATCATACACAGGGGCGTCACGCGGATAGAGGCTGCCACGAACTTCAGGGTGCAAATCCGCTCCTATCAGTGCTGGCCCTTTTCAGGCATATATTTGACCGATGTAAAGATCGAGTCGCAAGGAAGGCAGATCCTCGACTGCGGTAAAGTTCGCCTCAATTGCAAGTTATCAATGCGGCGGCCTTACATCATTGTTGAAGAAGTCTGCCTGGAAAAGCCGTTTTTACAACTCGAAAGAAGCACCAACGGCAAATGGCTGGTCCCGGCCCCGCCTGAAGGAAAAGAGCAAAGAAGGGAAGCCCCTACCGGAGGTGAGCCATCTGAGCCTTTATGGGCTTCAATGCAACTTCCCATGATACAGATTGTTTCGGGCACTATTGAAGCCAGGCAGCAGGGAAATACTGTCCTTTCGATTAAAGATATTTCCGGGGCCGTTCATCTCAGGGCAGTACCGGGAGCAAAAGGCCCCAAGATTCAGATTGATTTCGAAAATCTTCATGCCCAGGCACAGACCGGCGCATTCGTGGCATGGGGCATTGATGGTTCCGGAGTGATTGAAGAAGACAGGCATATGAGTATATAGTAAATAGAGGCGTGTCACTCAGAACACAGGTTGGTGAGGAGCAAAGCGGGGTTGACATCTTCCGGAGGCATGATTTCGGTAAATAAATGATTAAGAAGAAGGGGTTCTGGTATGAAAATGCATGAAGTACGCGTCATCGCCAAGGATTTGGGAATAAATTCTTTCGGGAAGAGCAAGGCTGAGCTTATAAAGGAGATTCAAAGAAAGCAGGGCAATTTCGATTGCTACGGGAGCGTTACGGACTATTGTGATCAGCTCAATTGCCTTTTTCGCTCATCCTGCCTCTCTGAAAAACATTAAAAAAGGAAGGGCGGCAGCTTGGGAATCTTTGATATGCCTGAGACAGACAAGGCCGTTTTCTTGCAGATCCAGAACAGCAAGAAACCGGACCAGATAATCAGCGTTATCATGAGCGATTCGGATGCTCATTTCGTGACTCGGGGCCTGAAGGGGCTTTTCGACTTGGACGAGATATGGATAGAACGGAACGAGTTCCTCGTGTCAATGGAGGAATACGCAATGTTGTTGTCCTTTCTGCTCGAGACCATGTCGGCGGCACAGGACCTTAATCTTCCTTACAGCTACATGGAGGATTTCGAACATAAAGGCCAGCGATATTCGCTCATCGGGCGAGACGGCCACAGGGTCCTCAAAAAGAAAGGCCAGCTCTGAGGGGGAAAATCATTTCACGCGGAGACGCAAAGAAAATTGAGGAATTTAGGGATTTAGGAATTAATACCCCAATTCCTCAAACGGGCAATTCCTCAATTCCCTACCACGGATAATCTGAGCCTGAGCCACGTTTCTCAAGTCTTTTGAGCCAACGCTTTTGACTTGCTGCTTTACCGGCCTTTCGGCATAAAGCTTGGGACAGTAAGTATCTCCGACCGGGCGGGAAGAGTTAAGTAGAATCTCCTGCCTCAAGCGGGGCGAATCCTCTGCGAACCGTATTTTCCACTATGTTTCGAGCAATCATGAAGTGCTGAAGATAGTCCGGGCCTCCAGCCTTGGACCCAAGACCTGACATCTTGAACCCACCGAACGGATGGCGTCCCACAACGGCGCCGGTGCACCCCCTGTTTATATAGAGGTTCCCGGTCCTGAAACTCTCCCTGGCCTTGCGGATATTTGCGGGGCTTCTGGAAAGCACTCCACCGGTCAACGCGTATTGTGTCCCGTTTGCCACGCGAAGCGCTTCATCAAAGTCCTTGACTTTTATTACAGCAAGCACAGGCCCGAAAATTTCCTCCTGGGCCAGTCTGCTTTCAGGGTCCACGTCAGTGAAAATGGACAGCGGGACGAAATAGCCGTTTTCCAGTTGGATTTTACGTTCAAACAGCGGGTATCCGGCATTTTTACCGATCTCGATGTACCTCAGCACCTTGTCGCGCGCGGCCGATTCTATGACCGCCCCCATGAAATTCTGCGGGAATTCGACAGGTCCGATGTTGAGGCTCTGCGCCGCTGCTATCAAGCCTCTCCACAAAGCGGTCATAGATGTCCTCGATAACTATCAGCCGGGAGCATGCCGAGCATTTCTGCCCCTGATATCCAAAAGCCGACTGAAGCACATAAATGACGGCCTCGTCCAAATCGGCGTCCGAATCGAGGATAATGGCGTTCTTGCCGCCCATCTCAACGATGACATTTTTAACGACCGAAGATCCCTGCTTGGATTTCGTGCGCCTTTGCAAGAATATGAAGGCCCACGTCCCTGCTGCCCGTAAATGCGATCATAGCAACGTCCGGATGTCCTGTCAGGGCGTCTCCCATCGTGCCGCCGGGGCCGGGAACAAAATTGAAAACCCCCTCGGGCAACCCCGCCTCTTCGAAAATGCCGTTCAGCATATATCCCGTGACCGGTGACTGGGATGCTGGTTTATAGACTACAGTATTGCCGGTAACTATGGCCGCAGAACTCATCCCGGCGGAAATGGCCATCGGAAAGTTCCATGGAGCGATAACCACCGCCACTCCGCGCGGTTCATAGAGCAGATGGCTCGTTTCACCCAACACGCAGCCCATCGTCATGTGACGGCTGTACCGGAGCATCTCCCGGCCGTAGTACTCAAGGTAATCGATTGCTTCGCAAACGTCCGCATCCGATTCGTTCCACGATTTGCCAACCTCAAGGACCTGAAGCGCCGCGAGTTCGTAGCGCTTGAGCCGGGCCGAAGCCGCTGCTTTGAAAAGATATTCGGCTCTCTTTTCCGCCGGACTGTCCCGCCACAGCCGGGAAAGCGGACTTTGCGGCCGCAATGGCCGATTCAGCTTCTTTGACGCCTGCCGCAGAGATAATCCCCACTGTTTCATCGGCGCGATTAGGGTTCAAAGACGCAAACCGGGATGCGGTTTGAATCTTCTTGCCGCCTACTTGCAGGGGGACCTGTATCGGAAAGCTGTCGCGCACTCTGTTTAAGGCATCGGCAAATCGAGCGCGATGCTCGCGCGCGCGACCAGTCGAAAACGGGTTCTATCCTGTAAGGGCCGATGCCGCTTTGTTCGGCAGTTTTTTGCGGCTCTCCCCGCATTCTTTTCAGTCTGTCAGCCGGGTTGCTCAACAGGTCTGTCCCTGGGCAGCTTCTGTGAAAAGGCCTGCCTCAGAAATGATTCGTTGGCCGTGTTCTCGAGCAGCCTTCTGACCAGGTAGGACATCCCCTGCAACATCTCACCCACAGGGCAGTAAACCCGAACGTGCAGACCGGCTTTGCGAAGAGCGCTGCGAACCGGCTCACCCATACCGTAGAGCACCTGAAATTCGAGGTCCTCGCCGGTTGCGCCGACTTCTTTGGCCGTCTCGACAACCGCCGCTATCGACCGAATGTTATGAGAGGCGCACGCGAGCTTTATGCGGCCCCTGTTTTCAAGAATGATCCCGGCCAGGCGCTCGAAATTGGCGTCTGTTTCGGATTTGTCGGTGAACACGGGCGAAGGCCAGTTCTTCTGGCTCGCAACGATGAGTTCCTGGTCCCAATAAGCACCCTTCACAAGGCGGATGGTAAAATGGAAGTCGCCCTGAGCGGCCCAGTCAATCATCTGCTCGAGGTCTTTTTCGCTTTCGCGCAAATAAGCCTGAATGACTATCCCGGTATGCGGGTAGTTGCTGAATTCCGGCTCTTCCATAAGACTTCGATAAAGCGCAAGCGTCAGGTCCTTTATCCCATGGTGTTCCATATCAAGGCATAACGAAAGCGCCGGCCTGCATCGCCTTGCGCAGGATCGGACGCAAACGCTCCTTTGATTTTTCGATGGAGTGCTCGAAAGCGCAGGCGTTCATCTGTGAGTACATGGCGGAAGTCTTGATTGACACATTCACCCTGGGAGAATGACCCCAATCGAGGTCACCCGAGACCCCGCCAAGGGGGCGCCATTTGCGCTGGGCGGTGTTCAGGAAGTCAAACAACTGAAGATAGCGCTCCAGATACACCTCAGCTTCATTTTCGGATACGACGGCTTCGCCCAGAAGATCTATCGAGAACGCCAACCCCTGGAGCGCAGTTTTTCAAGCACCGGCAGGCTGTCTTCCGGAGAAGTCCCGGCAATGAACTGCCTGGCCACTTTGCCGATGTTTCTTCCGATACCCCCGGCAATAATCCTGGAAGTCATCCAGGACGGGGCAACGTATTTGATTCCCCAGTTCACTGCAGAGGGGAAGTTCAGGGCGGGATCGGAAAAATATTGCTGTATGTGGCTGATTACTGCATCGGCATCCTTCAGGTAGGGAAACACATCGATGAAGCGAAACATCTGCACTTTAAAGGCCTCATTGTGCATGCACCACTCGAAAAGCTTGCCTACCCAGTATTGCTTGCTGAAGATGGATCCCGATTCTCCCTCCATAAGATCGTAGAGGCGATATCCAGTTTCGCGAATCCTGCTTTCGATATCGGAACTCATGGGCAAACTCCTGGCGGGATACCACTGATTTTATGAATCATTTTATCCGTGATCATCCACTGCGCTGCGCTACCCATCCGCGGGAAATGCCGTGTTTACGGATTAGCGCTACATATCTCTTTTATGCCTCTCTTTTCGTCTTTCTTTTTTCCACCCACCTTTTAGCGTCCTTCTTTGTTGCCTTTTTCAGTTGGTTTCACGGCGCCTGGCGCTTCAAGATGATGCGGCTCTGAACGATAAACGAGCCGGGAGCGGTGGGAGGGGAGGGCTTGAACCTTCGGCTTGCGGGCAGGCCCTGGCAAGTCTTTCCGCCAAGTCCTGGCGGACTTTTGGAAAGAGGATAAATTCCGCCGGGACGGATTCGACAAGGTATAAATGCGGCCCGGCGGCAAGAAACGATAGGCCGCGTTCGACAAGCTTCCCGGGCCAGTATTTCGATCGGGATGCGGTGTCTTTTCGTCTCTTCGGCGATCCGCAACGCAAGTTCGCGCTCGCTGCAAAGCGGCTACGAACCGGCGGCGGGTGCTTCTTAAACCAATTTTTTGGGTATGAACCAGATTTTTGGGTTTCAAGCCGAAATAAAGCCTCTCGGGCACATCAGAGGCAGGCGGATAGGCTGGCAGGGCAAATTCAGGACGAAGGCGCAACAGGGTTCCGTCGAGTGCGAACGGAAGCTCGATGCCAAGCAGTGTAAGTTCCCGGATGGTGGATTCACGCACAAAGCGCAAGGAAAGATCTTCCTGCAAGGCCCAGTAGAATTCCTTCCAGGGCATGGTGCCCCCAGGGTCCCAGAAAAGACCGTATTCGCCGGGCGAGCGCCTGGCAATGTAGTCGAGGGTTTTGGCGAGTGTTTTAGGTTGATGCTTCAGCATGTTTGGGGCTCTGAGTTTTTGAGTGTGGAGTTTTGATTATAAGATCTCCGATGAATAGTTCAATGGCGAACCGGGTGCTTCAGTACCGGATGCAGCGGCGCTGGCCGGGCTTTTGCAAAGATCGAGGACCCAGGGCAACTTGTGGTTATACATTAGTTTACATAATATATATTATCAGACATAACTAACGGAGCATTCTTTTTCCACTTGACTTGAAAGCCGCCTTCCATTATTTTAATCTGGATTTACGCGGGAATAACTCAGTGGTAGAGTGCAACCTTGCCAAGGTTGAAGTCGCGGGTTCAAATCCCGTTTCCCGCTCCATAGCAAATTCAGGGTGGTTTCGAAACCACCCTTTTTTTGTGGACTTCGAACCACTTCTGCCTATATTTCTAAATTATGAACCAAACTGCACTCGCCCAGCAGATTCATCCAATCAAAAGAAAAACCTGGAAAACCCGGCTCGATGAATTTTATTCCTGCTTCGCCTCCAAGGATCTGTCCTGGTTACGATAGACCCCGACCCGGACGCCATCGGTTCGGCCCTTGCCGTCAAAAGGCTGCTCTGGCACAAAGTGGCATCGACTTCGATAGGAATCATCAGGCCTATAAGAAGATTGAACAATCTCACTATGGTCAGGCTGCTCCGGCTTCCCTTGTTTCCTTTAAATACGCTCGATACCCGACAAGTTACGACAAGTTCGTCTTAGTCGACGGCCAGCCTTCTCATAATGATCTTTTCAGTCGTTTTCATTATTCGGCGGTGATCGATCATCATCCGCAAACCGAGGCACTGAAAGGCCGATTTCTGCGACGTGCGCCCGGAGTACGGGTCCACCTCCACGATAATGACCCAGTATCTCAGGGCCGCAAAGATCACACCCTCGCGGGGCCTTGCCACCGCTCTTCTTTATGGAATAAAAACAGATACCCGCAACTTTGAACGCCATACGCTAATCGAAGACATCGAGGCTTTCAGGTACCTTTTCGATTATGCCGACCATAATATTTTGAGAAAGATTGAGATTTCAGACCTTTCGCTTAGTGATACCAAATTTTTCCATAAGGCTTTCGAAAGAAAACATGTAGTAAGGGACCGGATTTTTGTATACCTCGACCAGGTGCCCTCTTCCGACATTTTGGTCGAGGTCGCCGAATTCATGCTCAAGATTCACGACATCTCCTGGAGCATTGTGTCCGGTATCCATCAGGATAACCTCATAATAGTCGTTCGAAACCACGGACATCGAAAGGACGCCGGCAGGCTGATAAGGCGCGCGTTCGGATCCCTGGGATGCGCAGGCGGACATCAGGCGATGGCCCGCGCGGAGATTCCGCTAAGCCGCCTGTCTGAGGTCATTGGGTCTTTATCATCTACCTCGATCGAACGTTTTGTTCAGCGCAGCCTCTCACCTTTTAAGAAGTATTAGCGTATAACGTGCAACCTTCTGATATAACTAATAATACTGTCGATAAGACAACAACCCAAAGGCGGCCGCGTCCGCTCAAGATTGTGGATATCTACACGGATGGCGCTTGCGCAGTCAACCCAGGGCCAGGCGGATGGGCCGCCATTTTACGCTATAAGGGATCTGAGAAGGTGGTTTCCGGCTTTGAGAGACAGACTACTAACAACAGAATGGAAATGAAAGCGGTAATCGAGGCCCTTGGTATGCTGAAAGAAGCGTGCCGGGTGAGAGTCCATACCGACTCTCAATATCTGCGCAACGGGATTACCGTCTGGATACATCAATGGAAGCGCAATGGTTGGAGGACCAAGGGCAGGCAGCCGGTGAAGAACCGTGAGCTTTGGGAGGTTCTCGACGATCTTTCACAAAAGCACCTGATTGAATGGGTCTGGGTGAAGGGACATGCCGGCCATCCCGAAAACGAGCGTTGCGACGAGCTTGCCCGCCAGGAGATCATCAAGAACACTTTGAAGGCAAGCCAAATGTGAGGCGCTTCCAAGAAGTGAAGTACCTCCGGTGTGTAGATCACGCTTCGCGAGACGCGACGGAAGCGGGAGGCCTCATTCTTCGCTTATGGCCGAAGTCTCGAACCGGACCCGGTGTTTTTCGATTTTCGCCATAAGAGTCGGGCGGGAGAGGCCCAGCATCTTTGCGGTGCGGGACTTGTTTCCGCCGTTGAGGTTCAGCGCTTCGGTGATGAGCATGGCAGAAAACTGCTCCATCACCGAATCGAACGTACTTAAACCGGCTTCCTGGGAATTTAAATATCTGCGGATCCAAGTCCGGATGGTCTCCTCGGGCAAATCGGGCTTTTGGGCAGTCCGCCGGTCCGGGGCGATTGCGCTCACCCGCGCAATGTCTTCGAGCAATACAGGCCCGCCCCGGTTGAAGATCAGCGCTTTCTGGACGGCGTTTGCCAGTTCGCGCACGTTACCCGGCCAGGAGTAACCGCAAAGCATTTCGAGGGCCTCACCCGTAATCCCGGGGTCCTGGATCCCCATTTTTTTCGAGTAGCGCCTGATGAAGTATTCGCAAAGCAGCGGAATATCGCCCTCCCGGTCCCGCAAAGGTGGAAGCGAAATAGTAACGACCTTGAGCCTGTAGTAGAGGTCTTCCCTGAATTTGCCCTCCGAAAGAGCGGCTTCAAGATTGCGATTGGTCGCGGCGATTATGCGTACGTCAACCGGAATGGGTTCGCGGGCGCCCAGCCGCTCGATGCTTCTTTCCTGGAGCAGGCGCAGGATTTTCGCCTGAATTGCGAAGGGCATGTCTCCAATTTCGTCGAGGAAAACCGTCCCGCCGTCAGCTTGCTCGATGCGCCCTACCCTGCGGTTCACTGCGCCCGTAAAGGCGCCTTTTTCGTAGCCGAACAGCTCACTTTCCAGGAGCGTCTCGGGGATCGCAACGCAGTTGATGACCAGGAAAGGCTTATGCGATCTGGCGCTGTGCTGGTAGAGGGCCCGGGCGACGAGTTCCTTGCCCGTGCCCGATTCACCCCGGATAAGGACCGTGGCATCGGTAGAGGCTGATCTTCCGATCGCTTTATACACATCCTGCATGGCCCGGCTGCGTCCGATGATGGCTTCGCCGGAGCCGGTCTCAGGCACAGGGTCCAATTCGACCCGCGAGCGCATGAACCGGCCCGCTTCCACGGCCTTTTCGATCAGGGCGAGCATTTCTGGGATGTTGAACGGTTTGAGGATATAGTCAAAAGCGCCCATCTTGGTCGCTTCTATCGCAGTTTCGGTAGTCCCGAACGCGGTCATTATAATGACCGGCAAAAGCGGTTCGATTTCGCGGATCGCTTTGAAGGTCCGGAGTCCGTCCATACCGGGGAGCCGCACATCCATAATTATAAGGTCGAATTCATCGGACCTTGCCAGGGGCAGCGCCGCCTCGCCGCTGGAAGCCGTCTTGACCGTGTGGCCGTCCTGGGTGAGCAGCTTATCGAAACTCCGGCGTAGATGGTGATCGTCATCAACTATAAGGATCGCTGCCAAGCTCCCTCCTCCTGGCACGGAAGGGTGATCGTGAAAACGGCGCCTTTACGGGGGCGGCACTTAACGCTGAGACAGCCTTTGTGTTCCTGGATAATACGGGCTGCTATGCTCAACCCAAGTCCGGTGCCTTCCTGTTTTGTAGTGTAGAAGGGTTCGAAGATTTTCTCTCTTATCGCCTCCGGGAATGCCCGGTCCGGAGTCGCTTACGCGAATCACAACGACCCTGCCCATCGGATCGGTTGTCCCTTCTTCTTCGGTTATGAGAATGCGCCCTCCATCGCCCATCGCTTCGCACGCATTCACGATCAGATTCACCAGCACTTCCTTGAGTTGCTCGGGGTCGCAGTCGATCTCGGGAAGTTTCCGATCTCTCATCAGTTCGAGAGTAACTCCATAAGAATCGATTCGATGCCGGAGAAGCTGCACGGCCATGTCGACCACTTCCGACGGACTCGCCTTTTGAATCTTCAGTTTGGGCGGCCTGGAGAATTCGAGGAAGTTTCCGACTATTGTATCTATATGGCGGATCTCCTCGGAAATAACCTCAAAGTCTTCTTTCTGGGCAGTCGCAAGCGAGAGGGTGCGCTCCAGGGTAAAGAGCCGCATTTTCACCGAGGTGAGCGGATTTCTTATACTGTGGGCAACGCCAGCGGCGAGTTTTCCTATCTGCGCCAGTTTTTCGGACTGAAGCAGATGTTCGCGGCTCTGCTCGAGTTCAATGCGCGTGGTATCCACACTTTCGATAAGCCCCTGTATTTTTTTTCCAAGGGCCTTTACCTCGTCGGGTTCGTCAAGCGAGACACCCCCGTCGCGGCCGGCGGTAAGAGCGAGGAGCCGGATCGGCACGAGCACCCTGCTCAGAAGCAATACCCCAAGTGTGATCCCGAGGCCCAGCGCGCAAATCATGGCTATGGACGCCGCAGTATCAAAAAAAGCTACCTTCAGCCTGATGCCCTCAGAGATCGAACCGACCCTTTCATACTGTACCTGCTTGAACTGTTCGCAAAGGTCCCGGATCGAGAAAAAGGGGTTGCGGACCTCCTTGTGCAATGCGTATCCTTCTTCCCGTTTTCCGGCCCTGTAGAGATCGATGACACGTTCGCGCAGATTGGTATAGCGAATGTATTTCGATTCAATATCGTTTAGCAGTTCGCGCTCACGGTCGGAGTCAGCGAATTCGCGGGCTTTTTTCAGCCAATTTTCGAATTCGAACCGATGCTGATCAAGCTGGGTCAGCCATTCACTATTGCCGTCGATATAATAATAGCTTAGCAGACCCCTTTGCATTGCAAGAGAGCTTTCCAACTCCTGGCTGACATTGAGCGCGGCGACTTTGGAACTGATTACCGAAGAAACGGCGCTGTTCATCCGGTGCACCATCCAGATGGTGGTTGAGCCGCCCAGCATGGCGATAGCAACCAGTGCGCCTATAGCGAACATTATCTTTATTCTGAGGCTCAAGCGCTTTAACATTCAAGGTCCCTTGTGCATGAGAATCCTGTTGAACTTGCTGCAATTAGGTTCGCTGTGCGTTCGAAATCCTCGGGCGGAGACGCGGAGTGAGACAACGCTCAGCCTCGCGTGTGTGCGTGTCAGAAATCCCAGGGGTGAAATCATTCCCCCGCTCTTATTCACCGCCCAATTGCCGGGAAAAGCAGAAGCGCGCCTTCATAGGAGGCGCATATCCGGGAGACCAGGTCATTTGCCCAGAACGCCCCAATTCCAGCCAGCCCCTGGTGGCCATGGCGACCACGTCCGCCTGTCTGTCAGTTGCCGTGCCGACAATGGCGGGCTCGGCCTCGACCACGTTCAACGCTTCCGCTCGCCTCGACATTCCGGGCGAGCAGCAATTGAAGGTGTTCTTTCATGCGCTCTATTGTCTGTTCCGTTTCCAAATCCAGCAACAAGCGCGTCGTAGTCGGGACAAGGCGCCCTCCAGGAACTTCCTCCGGGGTGACGCTGCCTGCCGTCGGCACTACGTACAACAGGTGCAGTTTCGCCTGAAATATCATCGCCAGTTCCGAACAGGCAGTCAAGACGGGATCGCTGTGAGGTGTGCAGTCCATAAAAGCAATTATGCTGCGGGGGCCAAAATCGGGAGCGCGTCCGTATTCATCGGTCTTTATAAGAACCACGGGTGTGCGCCCGTGCGTGAGCACCTGCTCGGCATTGGTTCCGAACACAAATCTTTTGAACCCTCCGCTTCCGTGCGTGCACAGGACAATGAGGTCCTGTTCAAGCTCTTCGGCGTGTTCGGCGATGCATCTGGGCACATCGCCCTGCGGGACTTCGTGCACGTGGCTCGATACATTCAGTCCCCAACCCTTTAGCCTTTCGACGATCAATTCCAGATACCTTTCGGCGCCTGCGGCGTCCTGGAGGTGAGCGTCACCATGTATGCGACTCGGGGGGCGCTTCTCGATCACGTGAAGGAGTTTAACCTCGCACCCAAGCCGTTCCGCGAGCCTCCTTACGACCGGGAGAACCGATTCGGCCAGCTTGGACCCGTCGAGAGGAACGAGAAGATTCGAAAACATACGCCCTCCACATACTCCGGATATACAAATGTCAATCGCCCCCGGCCACCATACTGTAGAGCAGGTATGAATTCAGCGCCAGAATCAGCAAGGTCGTGATGCCGGCCAGTAAGGAGGTAAAAGGCTTGTTTACCAGCGGCCCCATTATTTTTTTGTTCGCCGTAAAAAGAACGAGCGGGATCACCGCAAAAGGAAGCCCAAAGCTGAGCACGACCTGACTGATTACAAGCGTCCTCGTTGGGTCCAGTCCCGAGGATAGAACGACCAGCGAGGGCAGGACCGTAACCAGGCGCCTGGTCCAAAGCGGGATTTTGAAGTGAACGAACCCCTGCATAACCACCTGGCCGGACATGGTCCCCACCGCCGAAGAAGACAGGCCTGCGGCAATCAGCGCAATCGCGAAAATATTGCCCGCTGCCGGACCTAGAACGGGGGAAAGCGTCCTGTAGGCTTCCTCGAGTGTTCCGATCTCGCGTAATCCTTGAGCGTAAAAGGTCGATGCGGCCATAATCAGCATTGCCGCATTCACAGCCCCGGCGATCGTCATCGCTATTGCCACGTCCATGATTTCAAAGTGGAACAGCCTTTTGAGTTTGTCTATATCCTTCACGATTATTCGCCCCTGGGTCAGGGCGGAATGAAGGAATATGACATGCGGCATGACTGTTGCCCCCAGAATGCCTGCAGCGAGCAAAACTCCTTGCCTGCTCCCGAAGCGCGGAATAAAAAGTGAGGACACGATCTGCGCGGGTTCGGCTTTAACCAGGAATATTTCAATCAGATAGCTTACCGCCACAATCCCTATCATTGCGGTAATTATGGCTTCCAGAGGACGAAAACCGTACCTTTGCAGGCCAAGGATCAGAAAAGTGACAACAGCAGTCAGCAACCCGGCGTAGATAAGCGGGATATGAAACAACAGGAAAAGCCCAACCGCTGCCCCCACGAATTCGGCAAGATCGGTTGCGATAGCAACAATTTCAAGTGTAATCCACATTGCCCAGACAAGGGGGGCTGGAAAATGATTCCTGCACAATTCCGCCAGATTCAGGCCGGTAGCGATGCCCAACTTAGCCGAAAGAATCTGAACGAGCATTGCCATTAAATTGCTTATTATTATAACCCAAAGAAGAGTGTAGCCCAGTTGCGCTCCGCTCTGGATATTTGTGGCGAAGTTTCCGGGATCTATGTATGCAACGGCGGCGATAAACGCCGGACCAAGGAAAGGAAAAAGCCTTTTGCGCCAGGGGACTGTTTCTCGGGCAAGTACCTTCTCGGCCGCCGAAATCGTGCCGTGAGTCAAAAGTGCGAGGTTTGTTTTCGGGGCGGTCTTCCAGCACGCCAAGTCCTTTCAAGGGCAGATCTACGATGAACTATTACCATAAACTTTTGTCCAGCTTTAATAATTATTGATTCGTGAGGGTCCAGGCTCTGATTTTAAATTCATTTAATTCCCCTGGTTTCAGTTTTCAGATATAAATCTAATTTGTTTCCGTGCGGATTTCTTGTCCTAAGGTCAAAGAATCCGAATCGGAAACCGGAAGCGACGGCACCGAATTCAGGACGGCAAGGCCCAATATGTCCAATGCACTGGATTTCATACTCAAAAAACTGAAGGGACGCAGGAGTAGGAAGATTTCGGGCGATACCCTAACCGAGGTCTTTCGGACCAAATACGATCATTTCAAGGCGATCCTGGACTCCAATGCGGAGCTTTCGAAAATAATATCCGAAGTGGAAGACAAGCTCCAGGGCGATGAAGTGTTCGGCATGACCTACATCAAGTCCCAGTGTGCCAGGGCTGTATTCCACGCCATGAGAATGATCAGGAACTTTGATGCGCTTTCCAACGGGAGATTCCCGGCTCTTTTTGACGTTCTTGAGAGGCTGAATGCCGAAATAAGAATAGAACTCGAAGATCCAAGGGAAGAATCGTCTGATTGCAGCTGGGTCCTGCCCTATTCTAATATTACAAAGGAAATGGTTGATCTTGTGGGCGGCAAGAATGCAAATCTGGGAGAAATCCAAAGCCGGCTCAATCTCCCTGTGCCCGGAGGCTTTGCGATAACCACCGGAGCCTACAGATTCTTCCTGGCTGAAAATGACCTGACCGACCAGATTGCGATGAAAAAGATCGCGCTGGACCCCAATGATCCCGAGTCGGTGAATTCGACGAGCGAGGAAATCCAGCGCCTGATCATATCCGCCCCCATTCCGGAAAAGCTGCAAAAGGAACTTCTGATCGGCTACGATGCCATTGCCGGGCCTGCGACCAAGGCGAAGGACCCTGAGAGCCGGCCTAGGATTTCGATGCGCAGCAGCGCTGTCGGGGAGGACAGCGAGCTCTCGTTTGCAGGCCAGTATCTTTCCGTGCTCAATGTGCCTCACGAAAAGATACTCACGACTTATAAATACGTCATTGCGAGCCTCTTTACCCCGCGAGCGATTTCCTACAGGCTCCTGAAGGGAATTCCCGACGAGCATTGCGCAATGAGCGTCGGGTGCATCACAATGATAGACTCGGTTGCCAGCGGTGTGATCTATTCGAGACATCCCTTCGACCCCGGCAATGAGAATATTCTTATCTCAGCGGTTTGGGGCCTTGGACCTTATGCTGTGGAAGGCGCGATAACGCCTGACAGTTACACGGTATCCAGAAAAAGAGAAATCCTGGGAAAAAATATCGCCGTGAAGGCAGTTAAACTCGTCAGCAACCCCGGTGGGGGGTTGCGGGAAGAAACTGTTTTGGAAACAAACCGGCAACGCGCATGTCTTTCCGACCCGCAGATAGAGACTCTGGCAGGGTATGCCCTAAAGCTCGAAGAGCATTACGGTTCGCCACAGGATATCGAATGGGCGCTCGACCCCGATGAAAACCTGTTTATCCTTCAAAGCCGCCAACTCGGTGGTGGACATAAGACCTGGGTCAAGGCGCCCCAGACCATTGCGGTGGATCAACCACCCCTGCTCGAAGCCGGCCTGGCCGCCTTTCCAGGCGTGGGATGCGGAAAGGCGCACATAGTAACGAGCGAAGATGACCTCCTGACTTTTCCCGAAGGCGGTATCCTTGTCGCAGTCCAGCCTTCTCCAAAATACATGGTCATAATGCACAAGGCGAAGGCAATAGTTACGGATTTTGGCAGCGTAACCGGCCACATGGCCTCTTTAGCCAGGGAATTCTCTATCCCGACCCTGCTCGACACCAAAAAGGCGACCTCGGTCATTGCCGACGGAATGGAAATCACTGTGGACGCATTTTCAGGCAAGGTCTACCAGGGTATAATCCCCCAGTTGCTCGAGCTGCAGCGAAAGCGGGAGTCTTCCCTGAAGGGGACCCCGGTTTACGAAACCCTAAAGCGAGTTGCGGCAACAATCACTCCTCTGCGTCTCGTCGACCCCCGATCACCCGAATTTACACCTGAAAACTGCCGCTCAATCCAGGACCTGATGCGGTTCGTTCACGAACTTTGCTATTTGGAGATGTTCAGAATAGGCGATTTCCTATCCGGAGACGAAGGGTTCGCAATCAAGCTGGTAGCCCCGATTCCGTTAGATCTCCACTTGATCGATCTTGGCGGCGGGATCTCCCAAGGGGCGGCCAATTGCCGAAAAGTAAGGCCAGACCAGATTGCTTCATTCCCCTTGAAGGCGCTGCTAAAGGGACTGCTTCATGAGGACCTCAGCACCTTTAGCCCGCGCCCCATCGAGCTTAAAGGTTTTCTTTCCGTCATGGGAGAGCAGATGTTCAATCCGCACCTCCAGTCGGAACGTTTTGGAGAGCGAAGCTATGCCATCATTTCCGACAAGTACCTCAATTTCAGTTCGCGTGTGGGGTATCACTATGGGGTCCTGGACTCTTACTGCGGAGCAACCCTGAGCAAAAACTACATAACTTTTTCGTTCAAGGGCGGCGCTGCCGACGAGAGCCGGCGAAACAGGCGGGCACGAGTGATCGCCCTTATTCTGGAATCCTTCGGTATGAAGGTTGAGGTGACGGCGGACCGGGTTGATGCAAGAGCTCAAAAGCTGGACGCGTCCATCCTTGCTGAAAAGCTTGATATTATAGGCAGACTATTCCAGTTTACCAGGCAACTCGACATGCTGATGACCGATGAAAACATGGTGGGGGCTGTCGCTAAGTCTTTTCTCGAGCGGAGATACAACTTGTAAAGAGACGCGGGTGTTAATCTTGGGCATCGCCCGCAACAACCGTCAAAAAGAGGGGAAACCGCTTGAAAAGCTATCGAAAAGAGCTGTGGTTCAATGCCCCAACGCGCGTAGCCTTCATCAACATCACGCGAGAGGTCGAAGAATGTCTTCATGAAAGCGGCATTCGGGAGGGGCTCGTTCTTGTCAACGCGATGCATATCACCGCTTCCGTGTTCATTAACGACGACGAACGCGGACTCCATCGCGACTACACCGCATGGCTCGAAAAGCTCGCCCCCCACGAGCCTGTAAACCAGTATCGGCACAACGACGGCGGCGAAGACAATGCCGACGCCCACATGAAACGGCAGATCATGGGCCGCGAAGTGGTGGTTGCCATAACCGGAGGCAAACTTGACTTCGGCCCCTGGGAGCAGATCTTCTACGGGGAATTCGATGGACGCAGGCGAAAGCGGGTGCTCGTCAAGATCATCGGCGATTAAGACTGAACAGTCTAACACCGGGCGACTACTCTGTTCATAGATCGCTTCATCGCAAGGCTTGTTCGATCCTTGCAAATCGGTCATTTAAGCATTGGCCGGCCATTTGCCGGGTGAACGATTCTTTTGACCAGACATCCGGGTCTCACCTCGCTGAACGCGATCGACTTTGGCCACAGCATCAGTGTCTGAGACCGTTTCCACCCTGATTTGGCCGAGCGGCCGCCTTTTCGAATCCAGCAGGAGCAGCTCGGAACCCCTTTCGATCCCGTGTATCCGCCCGAGGCCGAAATAGATGGAAACACCTGTCTCATCCCCTCTGACGTGAAAAACCTCCGCTTCTCCCTGCCGGGCCATGAGGCGGTCCTCTTTCCCGGACATCACGTAAAGCCACACGCAGGTGAGCAGCGCCATCGAGAAGAAAAAGCCGGCGGCCACCCAGGGCGAGAGTCCCGAATAACGCAGAATGAGCGAGTTTGACGCGGCAAGGTAAGCTTCGCGGTCCTTGTACACCATGAGGTGAAAAGTATTTTGTCCAACCCTTTTCCGATCCTCTTTTCCGAAAACCGACACGAGATAATCGCCGGCAACTATCTCAGGGCTGAGGTCAATTTTTCCTCTCCACATCCTTGTTCCCAGCCAAAACCCGGAGATTACCTCCTCAAGAGAAACGAAAACGGCAGTGGAATCGGTTTCAAAACCCATCCCGTCGACAGCGCCCACTCCCGGGGCCATCGGACCTGTCAGACTTTACGCTCTCACCCGGCAGAAGACGAAGACTGTTGAACGGCTGACGAAGATAGTCACACGCCTCCGTCGATAACCGATATTATGAAAAGGCAACACAATACAGCGCCGGCCAGGGAAATCCGGTTTTTCCAGGCTCGAATCCCGTAGAGGTCCATTTTGAGAGTTGCTTTCCTAAGATAGACTCTAATGCGGCGGACGGCTTGGTTACCTAACGCAGCAAACGGAGGTCGGAGGTCGGATGACGGAACTTCCTATCTCCTGCATCTGATCTCTGATCTCCGTCAAAGCATCCGGCGCTCGCCCTCACCTCGAACGGCTCTTTCTACTTCTTGTAGATGTCCGTCCTGGTGACGTTCATGAACCGGAGGGCTTTCCCCTCTTCCTTGTAGTATATCCGAACTTCGTCGCCCGCGTCCCAGGTATATTCAGGAAGGCTAAAGTACTTCTCTGGCAGCGAGAAAGTAGTGAGAATTTTCTGCCGCGAGGAAAAAACGGTGATTGTCTTCTTTTCCTTGTCTATGGCCGGAAACTTCTTTGCCTTCTTCTGCGATACATCAAAGACCATCGGGTCATCACCGGCCAAATTTTCTTTCTGATCGATCAAGGCATAAGAGATCGTCTCGAATTTCCCGGCTGCCGGGTCATAGAAGGTAATCTGATTGTTCCTTATGTCGAGCTTCATCCGCAGGCCGGCCTTTGGCTCAGGCCCGATCTCCGCCGGGTCTTTGGGCATAGCGTAAACCAGGGCGGGCAGACTATAATTGGGGTTCCGGGGATCGTTGCCCGAATCCCGGATAATAGTCACCGTGCCTTTCTCCTTGTCGAATTGGACGACCCTTCCCTGATCGACCTTGCCATAGTCGCATGCGGCCGCCAATATCAGAGGCAGGATCAGAAGAATCGCCAATATCAATTTTTGATACCTTGCCATTATGTGTCTCCCCTTCATTCTTGCCTGGCTGAGATAAGAGTCGAAAATCAACCGGCCTGCGGTCCAAGGAAGGCTCTTTTGGCTGCAACCTCCCGTTTCGCCCCCTGAACCATCCGCACCGTGATGTAAATTGCAAGGGCGCTGACCACTCCAAGAACCACAACGGTTGCGGCGTAGTCGGTAAAACCCCTGAGACCGGGGAAATAGGTCGGTATCAGTTTCAAAGCAACAGAGAGACCGCAGCCGATGACCGCGCAGCCGAATGCTATACGAATTCCATAGCCTTTGATGTACTTCGTGGCGACCGTGCCAACCTGCGCACCGATAGCGGCGCCAACCAGCATGATCAGCGCGGCGACGAGTTCTGTGCGGCCCTTGTAGGTGTATGTAGCGGCACCATAAAGGCCCGACATCATAACCTCGAAAAGGTCCGTTCCCACCGCGATATGCGTGGGGCAGCCAACTATGTAGATAAGCGAAGGCATGCGGATGAGACCGCCGCCAATGCCCAGGATGCCGGCAAGCCAGCCCGTGACAAAGCTGACCATGATGGGGAGCCACGCAGAGCAGTAAATTCCAGCGGTCTTGAGATGAACCATCGGGGGAATTTTGATCTTATGAAAAGTCTTGTGCCACTCCAGACCGGTAGCCAGTTTATCGAGTTCTTTGCCTGCTCTCAGGGCTTCTCTTTCCTTTTTCTTCCGCTTGGCTACGTCGGAAAATACCATGTAAGTAATGAACATCAGCAACGCGATATAAAGCCAGCGGACAACGAGCTCAACCCGGCCGATCCGTTCGAGCCACATGATCATCTGGGCGCCTACTTCGAACCCGACGACAGTGCCGAACAGCATGATAAAACCGAGTTTATAATCAACGTTGCCGAACTTGCCGTGGCGCATGGTCGAGATGAGCGATTTGCCGGCCATATGCGCTATGTCGGTCCCGATCGCAAAGGCCATTGGAAAACCGAGAATATTGAGGCCGGGGGTTACCATCCACGCGCCTCCCATGCCGAAGAAGCCGCCTATAACACCTACACCGATCCCGAGAATGATCAGTCCCGGCCAGAATATCTTAACGCCCGCGATGGGCATCAGAATATATAACCAATCCATATGTTTGCCTCCCAAGACATCAGCCGCATGAAATTGTCAAACCGAACTCAGTGCTCGGCCAGCTCGCGGTGTTTGAGGTCAATCCCTATCCAGGTCATTACAACATCTGCTATCAGTCCGAAAATAACGCCAACTACCGGTATTATAATGACCGTAAGAAGAGTGAACTGGACATGGCTCTCATTGTACATGTTCGCCCACCATGCCATGATGCCGTCGAGTTTTCTGGTGTCTGCCACGAGGACCATCGGCGCAACGGCGCCCCCGCCGGCAGCAAAAGCCAAACCGGGGAGCAACAGCAAAATCAAAGGAGAAAGGTAAAGCCGTTTGAAAAACTTACCCATTTCGTATGCCTCCCAAGTGCTGAATGATTTGATCCAAACCACTACCCATGCTGTTTTGTCTTGATTATATAAATGCTTACAAAAGGTTATGGAATTGTGACGAAGCTTGCAGCATTTGCTGCGCCACACTGAAACTAAAATGCGACAATATGAAACTATGAGTGGACATAAAACGAGCTGTTATGCACTCGCGGACACTGAGAAATCGTCTATTAACTTTCTTAGCGAGCTCACCGTAATAGGTTTTATAAAGTACCCTGCGGCGCCCATTTCCATGGCTTTCTTTATGTTATTCCTCTCGCTGAGGTAGGCGCCGACTATTACGACCGTCCGGCAAGCCGCTTTCTGAATCGAGTCCATCAGTAGGAAATGGTCCTGCTGGAGCATGGAGATATCGGCAAGAAGGAAGCTGAAGGGAATTTCGGGAAAAAGGCTCATGGCCTGTTGAGAGTTGTTCGCCCAATAGCACTTATAACCTTCACAGTGGCTTTCCAGCGCTCTTGTGAAAAGTTCAGCGGTGTCCCTTTCAGGGTCCAATATGAGAATATTTTTTCGGCTCTTTTCAACCATTCTGAACGCCATATTTAATCTCAGGGCATACTACGGCCTCGGATGCGGTTGCATCGCGTTCATTTTTAGTACAAAGTCTATGCCAGAATTGGGAATAGCTGGAGCGAACCGGAGAATTCGTCAAACAGGCGGGCCGTGCATGACTTCATGGCAGGCGGGCAAAACTACTTTAATGGTGGTTCCGGATGCACTGGGGTCTTCGTCTTCGCTCAAACTGCGGCACTCTAATCGGCCCCCAAACCTCGTTATTATCCCGTAGCTTACCGATAGGCCCAACCCGGTGCCTTCACCAACTTTCTTAGTGGTAAAGAAAGGATCGAAGATCTTGCCCAGGTATTCCCTCTTTATTCCACACCCCGTATCCGTAACTGTGGCTTCGACTTCTCTTCCGCCTGAACCCTGGCAGGTTTCTATCCTAAGGGATCCCTTTCCGTCCATCGCCTGAACGGCGTTGTTTATCAAATTGAGAAAAACCTGTTGAAGACCGGTCGAATCTCCCCGCACAGGCGGCAGATCCGGGGAAAGAGAGAGGACCAGTTCTATATTATTCATCTGGAGGGTGTGTTTCACAACTGAAACGATAGACTCGATATTCGCATTGAAATCACAGCATTCCTCGTGTTCCTCTCTTATCCTTGCGAAGCTCAGCAGTCTTTCCACGATGCTTTTGCAGTGCAGGCCGTGTCTTTCGATGGTCTTGAGGTCGTTGTACTCCATGGAGCCCGGGTCCATTTTCTCCAGAAGCAAATCGCAAAAGCCGAGCATTATCCCGATCGGATTGTTTATTTCGTGGGCGACACCGGCAGCCATCGTCCCAAGGGAAGCGAGTTTCTCGGTGTTAATGAGTTGCTGTTCGATGTCCTTTCGTTCGGTAATATCTCTGGCGATGGCCAGGGCATAGCCCTCTTCGGTCCCTTCAGTTTTTAAGGGAATATACTGAATATCGAACCAAAGACTTCGGGAGGCCAGAGCCAAACGTGTCTCGATCTTCTCTCCCTTTCCGGAAGCCAGCACCTCCCGAACATAATTCAACTGCTCATAAACCTGCTGTCTGGGCAAAAACCGGTAGAGGCTCTGGCCGGTCATCTCCTGGATGTTGACCCCGAAAACACGGGACATATGCTGGTTTGCGGTCTTTATCAGCCCGTTTCGATCCATTGTGAAGATGAGGTCTTCAGCGCTTTCCACCAGGGACCTGTACTTGGTTTCCGAGCTCTCAAGCTCATTGGCGTACTTCCGGACATGTTCCGTCTTGACCGCGACTTCATGCTCCAGCTCACTGGACCATCTCCGTTCGTAAAGAACCACAAACAGGCTGCCCAGGCAGATGATGAACACAACCAGCGCCTGGAGGAGAAACTGCCTCGTGTACACCGAATCTACGAGAGATTCGACCTCCTGGACCGGGGCCGCTACGGCTACCGACCACGTATAATTCACGTAAGGCCCTTGAATGTGCACCGGTGCGAAAGCGACCAGCTTTTCCATCGGTTTGACAACTTTCCGATGCCATCCGGTAAAATATGAACCGGTACCCTCGTTGCCTTTCATCATCTCTTCCCGTTGAATTTCATTGATCTTGGCGAATGAGAGACCAGGGGATCTGCCGGATCTCGCATCGAACGCGGTATCGCCGATGAACGACTTCTCCGGGTGATAGACAAACCTTCCATATGAGTCAATGATCCATGCGTAGCCGGTCTTCCCGGAACGGATAGAGGGCATTATCTCCTGCGTCAGATGAGTAACGTCCAGAGTTAATCTGACGTACCCGGCAAAGGCTTTCGATGGGGAAGGGTGAGCAGCGTTGGGGGCGTTTTGGTAAGTGGGTGTAATCAGGTCGCACACGAGTGCGCCTCTGTCTTTTGCCCCTTCCTTGGGATATAGGGCCGTACCCATCGTCTTGCCCCTGTTTGCCGGATCTGAGGCCCAGGACAGATACGCCCCGGGCTCCTCTTGCCCTGGTCCCATATCACGCAGGATGATCCCCTGTTCGTTCGCAACGAAAATGGGGTGTCCCGTCCTGTCTATCCGGCGAATTGCGATAATGCTGCTCCCGTTGAAAACCGGGAGCGTCGAGAGCAGCAGGGCTTCGTAGCTGTCACGATCACAGTACTGAATTGCGGGAAGGGAGTTCAGAACCAGTAAATCGTCTATAGCATTGTTTATATGCGCTTCAACTCGCTGGGCGGCGTGCCTGGCCAACACCAGTTGCTGTTCGTTAAACTGGTTTCTCAAAATGCCTTTCATATACCTGGCGGTCGAGATGGCCAGCCACGAAGCTCCCGCGACCAACAGGAGGGTAGCTATGCCGAGGATTTTTAATACCTTGGAGCGCTCTGGCCGTACTCTTGCGTCCATTCTTTTTGTCCACGCATTAGGTTAAATTCGCAAACTGCAACTTTTTAATGACATTTTATTTGACTCTGCGTCAACAGCGGAGTGAAAATCCCGGTAACCGGAAGTGGGATTTCGGATAAGCGAAGAATCGATCAACAATTTGAATGCAGCTTCTTCATGTAAAAAGGCATAAAAATGTCTTCAATCCTAGCTTTGGACGACGAGCAGGACATGCTGGCTCTTTTGAGCAGAATCATATCTGAGAAAAGTTCCCATGGGTTGACTACTCTCAGCGATCCCTCCGCACTTACGCAACTTTTGCAAGACAAGTCCTTCGATGTCGTGTTGACCGATCTTAAGATGCCGGGCAAGAACGGCATTCAGGTGCTGGAGGAAGTCAAACAGAAAAGCCCCCATACAGCGGTTATCATAATGACGGGCTACGGTACGATTGAGTCGGCTCTCGAGGCTACACGCAAAGGGGCGTTTGATTATATTACAAAGCCTTTCCGCAAGGAAAGGATTCTTCATGTGATCGAGCAGGCGCTCAACTGGCAGACGCTTCAGCAAGAAAATATCTCCCTTCGGCAAAAGCTCAAAGAAAAATCCAGTTTCCCCACCCTGGTGGGCTCGACTCTGGCAATGCGGTCACTGCATGATGAGATACGCAAGGTGGCCAATACTTCAGCCACCGTGCTCATCACTGGCGGCAGCGGGACCGGGAAGGAACTGGTTGCCCGCGCACTTCATTCCCAGAGCCTGAGGAGCGAGCAGCAATTCATTCCAATCGACTGCAGCACAATTCCCGAATCGATCATTGAGAGCGAACTGTTCGGCCACGTCAAAGGGTCTTTCACCGGGGCGATCCGGAACAAGAAAGGCATGGTCGAAGAGGCGAACCACGGGACCCTTTTTCTCGACGAGATCGCAGATCTCAGCCCCGCAATGCAGGTGAAGCTGCTTCGCCTTCTTCAGGAAGGCGAGTACAAGGTGGTGGGATCGAATTCGATCTGCAAGGTGGACATCAGATTCATCGCGGCGACGAATCAGAACTTGAGTGAAAAGATCAGGAAAGGGGAATTCAGGGAGGACCTGTACTATCGGCTCAATGTTATCAATATTCAACTCCCGGCCCTCTCGGAGAGAAGAGATGATATCCCGCTGCTTGCGAACCATTTTCTCGAAAAATATAACAGTCTGCACAGCAAGAATGTCAAACGGATCTCGGATGATCTCATGCAACACCTGCTCGAAAGGGATTGGCCGGGAAATGTTCGCGAACTGGAGAATGTAATAGAAAGAGGCGCAATAATGGCTGCGGGAGACAGCCTGGAATTAACCGACACTCTACCGTTCGGACAGGCCCCCAAACCTTGCTCCCAAGAACTCAGTCAATCCTCCGATCTTTTTTCCATTCCGTTCAAGGAAGCCAAAGACAAGCTCATCGATCAGTTTCATGCCGAATACATAAGCAGGGTTTTAAGCCGCAACGACGGCAATGTTTCCAAGGCCGCCCGCGAGTCCGGCCTCAAACGGCAGTACCTGCACAGGCTGATACGCGAAATCAAACTGGACTCGAAATCCTTCAAGAAGGATCATCACCATTAGTGTCCTGAGTCTAAAGTTCATAACATAATTCAAGCCTGGGAATTGGGCCAACGCATACGTCGCCGGAATGACGGGCTGAAGGTCCTTACCTATAGGAACTTAGTTGACGCTGCATTAGTCCCGCCTCCACCTTTAAGAGTTGGCGTCCAGGGTCTTTTTCCCCTTGATCAGTTTTCTTTCCCAGGCGGATTCTATCTTACCTACAACTTCATCTATCGCGCACGGCTTCAAAAGGTACTCGTATCCGCCCAGCTTCATAATCTCTATGGCCGCATCGACGCTGGCATGACCGGTAAGAATGATCACTTCGATTTGCGGATTCTCCCTCTTTATTCTCCCAAGCGCTTGAATGCCGTCCATCTCAGGCATTTTTACATCCAGGAGAACGACATCGTAGTCATTGTTGGCAATCTCTGAGAACGCCTCTTTGGCGCTGCCCACATGAGCGGCATCGATCTTCCTTACGGCGAGCAGCTTGTGAAGAGTCGTTCTAAACCTTTCCTCATCATCCACAATGAGTACTTTTGGCCTCGCTGACATTGATCACCTGCTTTTTTGTGAATTATAGTCAAGGGGAAGCCTCACGGTGAAAGCCGATCCTTTCCCCTGTTCGCTTTGGACGGTGATCGTTCCGCCCAGCCGTATAACTATGCTGTGACACAGCGAAAGTCCCAGTCCGGTCCCTTTGCCTGGGGGCTTTGTGGTAAAGAAAGGATCGAATATCCTGTTGAGGTCTTCTTTGGGAATCCCGCATCCGGTATCGCTGATCTCAATTTCGATTTTCCCATTGTCCGGCATCCGCGTTTGGATCGATATCGTACCGTTTTGTCCGACGGCGTAGGCGGCATTGTTGAGCAGATTCAGGACGATCTGTCTCAAAAGAGGCGGATCGGTAAGTACAGGCGGCAAATCTTTCTCGTACTGCCTTATTACACAGATTCCCTCGTGCGAGACTTCTCTTTCGACCAGTTTTGCCATGTCCTCCACAAGTTTGTTAATCTCGGTTGACTGGACCAGCGGATCTCTTTTTCTGGCAAAATCCAGAATTCCGTGCGTAATCTCCCTGCACCTGTCGACTTGGCGAGTGATTTCATCCAGAGAATCTTTAAGCTCAGCCAGGCTTTTTCCGTCCGGTTTTTCGGCTTGGAGTTGATGACGCGCCCACTCGACTTCCTGCGCTATGATCGCCAGAGGATTGTTTATCTCATGAGCTATTCCGGCTGAGAGTTCGCCAACGGCAGCTAATTTCTGAGACTGGATGAGCTGCAGGTCAAGAAGACATTTCTGCTCCCGGGCCTTTACAACTTTGCGAACGAGCGAACTTATCACAAAAAAGCAAAAGGCGGCCACTGCCAGGGCTGCGCAACCAGCTCCGGGACCGGAATATATCCACAGAGGAACCGCGAGCAGAAGAATCGACAGCGGAACGACCAGAATGTAAACCCTGGAAGAATCTGTTGGCAAAATGTTCAGCATGGCCCGGCTGATCGCGCCTGATTGAGGGGAGCAAGAGTGAGGGCAGAATGCCTTAGACGATATGCTATGCCTTTCGGACCCGCTCCTCGTGAAGCTTCTTCCTTTCGGCGGCCTGGTTAACTTTTTCGAAAAGCTCATCAAAGTCCGCCGGCTTGATCACATAGTCAAACGCGCCCAGTTGCATCCCCTTGACTCCCAATTGGATCGACCCATGACCGGTGAGCATGATGACTTCGGTGAAAGGGCTTCTCTTCTTTATTTCCGTCAATGTTTCGATTCCGTCCATCCCCGGCATTCTGACATCGAGAATCACCACATCAAAGGATTGTTCCTGGAGAATCCGGACAGCTTCCTTGCCGCTGTCAACACCGGTCGCATCGACCTGGCGTTTAAGCAGGCGTTTAACGATAGTTTCCAGGAAATCCTGCTCATCGTCTACGATTAACACCTTTGGTTTCGCAATGTTCATAAACACCTTCCGGGACGTAGTGTTAGAAAGGAAAAAAAGAGCGCCTCAGCAGGATCAGGTTGTTTTCTCGTCTATCCACGGCAGATAGATAGTGAATGTAGCACCCTTGCCTGCATCGCTAGATACATTTATTCTGCCCCCGAGCTTCTCGATGATGCTGTAACTTATCGAAAGCCCAAGGCCTGTACCCATTCCGTATTCTTTCGTGCTGAAAAACGGGTCGAAAATCTTGTTCATCAGCTCTTTCGGGATTCCGGGACCATTATCGGAGATGCTGGCATAAAGCTCCCGATCACTTGCTGTAAAACCCGTCTTTATGGTGATTTCTCCCGATTTGTCGACAGCGTCGATAGCATTGTTGAGAATATTCAAAAAAACCTGCTGGAGCTGTGAAGAGTCGCTGACCGTAACCGGAAGGTCAGCACAGAATTCGGTTTTTATGTCTATACTGCGAAAATGAGCCTCATTTTCCAGGAAACCGAGTGTTTCAGATATTAGTCTGTTTAGATCGACCTGCTCCCGGACAGGCTCCATTCGTCTGGCAAAGCCAAGCAGCCGGTGAGTTACCTTTTTGGCTCGGTCCACATGGTAATCAATTTTCCGAACCGCATCGTCGAACTCAACAAAGTTGTCGCTTTTCGCAATCTCGTCTTCGGACAACAGGTCACGTATCCAGCCAACTTTTTCTTTTATTACCGCAAGAGGGTTGTTCACCTCGTGCGCGATCCCCGCGGCCAACTTCCCAAGGGCCGCCATTTTACTGGACTGCATCAGGCCGGCATCCAGCAAGGCCTTTTCCCTGTCGGTTTTTACCAGTTGCCGCACCATTGCACGGGCTATTAACAGAGAGCCAATCACCATCACCAGCACGCCACCCGCTACAAGCTCAACTGAAAAATATCGTGCCTGCAGAAGAGGCGCCATGCTCTCGAGTGACTCTTCTTTTACTATTAGCAGCCACTCTTTATTCTTGAGCCAGGCAAGCCCAACGAGGGCCTTCTCGCTGCCAAGGTCTCTTTCCTCCACGATGGTCCCCGAAAACTTCTGGAAGAGCGGGTAATCAACTTTGCTCAGTAGTTGGCCGCCAAACCGTGGCGTGGTCTGAAGGACATTAAGGCGGTTTACGACGAAGGCGTCGCCTTTCTTCCCTGTCTGCGCAGCCTTGACCATGCCTTCGAAAATGTCAGTATCGATGGTGGCACGCAAGAATCCAGGTTCGGTCCCCTTCCCTTTTCATTATCGCTATAATGAAATGAGGAAAATTCCTGAACCCGGTAAAAACATCGCTTATATAAGAACCGCGGAGCATCGTCTCATGGAACCATTCCTCGTTGCTGTAATTCACCCCCTTCAACTGATAGGGCCCGATGTAGGCGACATATTTTCCGTCCATGTCGATGATCCCCATATCTATATAGGATTTGGAGCGCATCTGAAGCAGTGTGAAAACCCGGCTCAAATACTCCTCGTCTTTCAACTGATCGAAAGATTGGGTATAAACCAGAGTAGTTAATTGGGACAGACGCTCTTCAAGAAATAGATCTATAGCGTTGCGGCGGTTTTCTGCCATGCTCATGAGGTCTTCCATCACCCGCGCTTTGTAGACCCCGGAAAATCCCATGTGCATCCCGAAACCAACAACCAGGAGGGGAATCATGGCAAAACAGAGTGAGGTTATCACAATTTTGCGATAAAGCTTCTTATACCCGCCTACTTGTTCCATCGATCAACCCTTAATGAACTGGAGCTTTAGGGACCAAATTGGAAATGACGGTTATCATTATCATGCGAACGGTGAGAATATTCCACCGTTTTTAAGGGCTGATGCCGGTTTCAAGACATTTTGTCTTTAGACCCAAGAGCCGATCAGATGGCAGGGAACTTTTCCAGGGCTGCAAACGGAGTCTGCCCAACGGGCTTACCTGCGCGGCCGTTTTTTTCTCATCGGGGGGCTGGCTTGGCATCCGGGCAGAGACCTTTTCTGAATCGAAACCAGTGCCGACTGAGGCTAGGCAGCCTGAACGAAGCCGTTGGATATTCCCAGTGCCGTCAATGCGGCAAATGCCGCCTCATATTCTTCCTCTGTCGGCTTCCTGTCAAGGGGTGGGGTAGATGGGCCGTTATGAGCCGGGAAATACTGGTTCATAAGACTTACCCAGACCTGCGGGCCGAACCGCCTCGCAAGAAATGAGAGGCAATCGCCGGAACCGGACAGGTTTTCCGGCAGCACCAAGTGACGCACCATCATCCCCTTCAGAGCGATCCCTTGCGCGTCGGTTCGGATCGGTCCGGCCTGCCTCCACATTTCGACAAGGGCCTCCCGGTTATAACTAACGTAATCTGCGGCCCCGGAATATTTTTTCGCTATTTCTGGGTCGGAGTATTTAATATCGGGCAGGTAAACGTCTATGATTCCATCGAGCAGTCTGAGGGTCTCAAGAGATTCATAGCCGCTCGAGTTATAGACGAGCGGGAGTCGAAGACCCCGGGGCGCGGCCAATAGAAGGGCCCTAACAACCGCCGGCATCTGATGAGTCGAGGTAACCAGGTTGATGTTGTGCGCCCCCTTGTTTTGGAGTTCGAGCATCCCTGAAGCAAGATCCTCCACGCTCATCTCGCGGCCGACCCCAAGCTGGCTGATCGGATAGTTCTGACAGAAGATACACCTCATAGTACAGCCGGAAAAAAATATCGTGCCGGAGCCGCGGGTTCCGGAGATAGGAGGTTCTTCCCAGTGATGCAGATATATTGAGGCTACCCTTGGCAGACTCCCAACACCGCAATAGCCCGCTTTTGCGCTTTTTCGGTCAACGGCGCAGGCCCGAGGGCAAAGATCGCATCGGTGAAGCCTTGCATCGAGGGCTTCGGCCCTGCGTGCAAGCTCGCCAGTCGCCAGAAGTTTTAAATAACCGCTTTGTGCAACACGGGCGTCGACGGCGGAAAAATCAGCCGGCAAAGCGCTCGACCCACTTTTCGCCATCCCAGATACCCATAATCCTGCCGGAGTTTGAAACGTCATAACCTCCCATGGAGGTCACCATACGGCGAAAGGAATCCGAAGCAATGATATCCAGTGCCGTCCGCATCTTGAAGTCCGACCATGCGCTTTCCGCTATAACGAGGTCATAGCGTTCCCGGCCGATCGGAATGAAACCCAGGTCCAGCGCCTTTGCCGAAGAGTAGATCGCCATTCCGGCATCGGCCCGCCCGCTCAAAACATTTACGGCAATGCTCATATGGGTGAATTCTTCCTGGTCATACCCATTGATATCCTTTGCCGGAAGCCCCCGCTGGTGAAGACAGTAGTCAAAGAGCACGCGCGTTCCCGACCCGGCCTGCCGGTTTATAAAGACCACATCCGGCCGCAGAAGGTCTTCTATTCCATTTATCCCTTTCGGGTTCGTTTTGCCGACAAGCAGCCCCTGCTCCCGCATGGCAAGCTGGACGAGCCGCACGGGGGTCCCTTTCAGATAGCGTTCCACGTAGGAGTAGTTGTACTCTCCAGCTTGCGTATCGAGCAGATGCGAGCCGGCAAAATGGGCCTGTCTTCGCCTGAGCGCCATCAGTCCCCCGAGGCTGCCCACATTGCTCGATGAGAGATGAATCCTGCTGTCCCTGCCCTTCAATTCGTTGGCTATCAGGTCAATGGTGTTGTCGTGGCTTCCGATCATGATAAGCGTATAATCGAGCTGGTCTCTTGACCGAAGGAGCCTCACCTCCACCTCGGATCCCTCATCGATGCCTTCCTGCTCCTGGGGGATCTGCAGGATTCCGTCCGCGCGGGTAAGTGATGTGATTATGCCCGCCCCTCTCTGGATTGGCATTGCAACCAGTCTGTCATCGACCCTGCCGAGGATCACGCGGACAAATTCTTCCAGACCCAGCTTAGAAGGCAACTTCCTGCCAAGAATGGCCGAAACGGTGGGAAAGACAGGGCTTTGGGTTCCCTGAAGAGAATAGAGCAGCGGTCTTACGAACTGTTCAAAGGCCATGATAGCTGAAACGGGATATCCTGGAATTCCGACAACCGGTTTCCCGCCCACCACCCCAAGGATAACGGGTTTTCCGGGCATCATGGCGACCCCATGCGTCAGCACTTCCCCAAGTTCCTCGATAACAGCAGCCGTGTAGTCTTCCGATCCGGCGGAAGACCCGGCGTTTATCAAAACCACATCCGCCGAAGACTCAACGCCTTCCCGGAGCGCCTCCTTTATCGAGTCATATTCGTCGGGTACAACGTCACGCAGTATCGGGGCCCCTCCGCATTCCTCGACCATTCCCGCAAGAATGGCCCCATTGAACTCTACGATTTGACCCGGGGTTGCTTCAGCCGCCATGCCGGCCGGAATGATTTCACTGCCGGTGGGCTGAATAAATACTTGCGGTCTGGCAAAAACGCTTACAGTCAAAATTCCTGCCGCCAGGAGGGAACCGACGTCGGCAGGCCGCAAAACATGCTGCCGGTGCAAGAGCAACTCACCCGCCACGATGTCTTCACCCACTTTGCGCACGTGTTGCCAGGGGAATGCTGCAGATCGGATTTCTATCTCCGAATGCGATACGCGCTCGACATGCTCGATCATGATGACCGCGTCCGTACCCTCGGGAAGCGGGTCGCCGGTGTCGACCGGATGGGCGCCTTGTCCGGTGAGGCGAACGGGCGTAGTGTCGCTCGCTCCGTATGTATCGCGGGCGCGCACCGCGTAGCCGTCCATCGCCGCTCCATGATAGTGCGGGACCGAACGTATGGCGACAATTGGCCGCGAAATGACACGCCCAAGACTTGATGTCGCCTGGACCTGCTCTTCGGCCGTCCGGAGCGTGCCGGTCCGGTCCTGCCAAATTTCCCGCGCTTCTGCGAGGGTGTTCATTTTGAGATAGATATTTCTCTTCGGTTTTTTCATAGGCCGGCCTATTTCCCAGGGTAAACGTCAGCCCAGCGCATCGCGGGCCAGGCGCTCACCTTTCTCCATAGGGCCCTCTGAAACCAAAGCGCTTGAAAAAATCGATTCGAAAGCGCCTGGCGGCGGTCAGGTTCACTTCGGCGATATAAACCTGTTCGAGTTCGTCGAGTTCTACCTGAACCCAGTTTTCAATGCTGTCCAATCCCCTTACCCAGCGATTGAAATCGTCTTTGTGCCAGCATTTTGGGAGGCTGGAGTATGAAACTGCCCCCCCCATACTGGTGAACGCGCTTTTCACCGAACACGGCGTTGTAATCGGCAGCGTTGATCCCAACGACCGGAACGAAATTATCGAAGGCCCGGACCATCGCCCCCGTTTTCCAGTGGCCGCGCAGGACCGGGAAGAGGCTTGGATTGAAAACGATATCGACCCCCTGCTCAGACATCTGGCGCCCTGCTTCGGGCTGTCCCCAGAAATCGATGCAAACCGGCATGCCGATCTTTCCGAAATCGGTTGCAAAGACCCTGAACACTCCGTCTCCCGAAGAGATTCCAAGCCTGTCGCACTCCAGTGCCCGGACATTGAACTTGCGCTGTCTGCCTGCGACCCGTCCAGCCCGGTTGAAAAGAGTTGCGGTATTGTAGAGCTTGCCGCCCTCTTCTTCGACCATGCCCGCTATCAGATAGCATGTTAAATTTGCGGGCTGCCGAACCCATCTCACGTTCGCCCATGAAAGGGAAATATTCCGGAAAACAGATTACGTCCAGCTCTTCCCCCCGGCATTTCTCCAATAGTTGCAGGGCGTGTCCGATATTGCGCGGATCGTCGAAGAGGGGGTACGGCTTAGGCTGAATGATCGCTATTCGTATATTGTCTTTCATAGAAATCCCTTTGCTCTGATCCTCGTATGATAGACTTATATAATACCCTGCTCAAAAAAAAGAAGCGGCTCTTTCCGCGCAGCCATGCAGAGAAGCAGGACTGAGGACTGAGGGCTGAGCAAAAGAGGCGACCGTGCGCGCAGCCATGCAGAACGCATAGACATTAAGAGTGGTGCGTTTGAAGGCAAGCCAAATGTCAAGCGCACCAATAAGTAAAGTGTAAATGGTTTCAAGGTTTCTCTCTCAGTCCTCAGCACTCAGGGAGCGAAGCGTAGTTCAGTCCTGATAACGACGTGTGAGCGCGTAGCGCGGGGGCCGACCGCTTATTCTCGACGACGCTCTCCTCAGTTACTTTCTTTAAGATGTACGGATATGCGGCGGCAATCTGCGGAATGCTATGGGCTTTCAGGCTCTCCATATAGATTTGAACAGTCATGTTGAGGGCGGCGAGTTCTCTAAAGACTGCTGCGCTCATCTTACGGGCCTTGTCCATAGGCATGACGGCGTCATCGGGAGGGATGGTGCCGGTGGCCACGAGAACGGCAAGGATTTCGTCGGGGGTGGCGCTCCGCTCAAGTTGCGCCTTGCCGTCAATCGCCTCGATGGTTTCGTGTTCAACCGCACCTGGATGTGCGTTGTATTTTGCCATGCCGGTATATCCTCAAGTCTTGGGATTATCTAACCCGTCTCGCCTTAATATAGGCACTAACAGTTAAAGTGCCCCCACTAAACCAGGAGTCTGCTACACAATAAACGGTCGTGCCTGTAGACACGTTGAATCTACAATTTGGGGTTATTACAGTATTGTAAGTAACTCCAGTTGAAAACGTCGTGTTCACCACGCCCCCATACTGAGGGAGTGAGCCGCTGGCTCCACTTATTGTACTCAGTGTGGCTTCTATGCCTGTGGCAACCGTTCCCGAACCCGAATTAAACATAGCAGTGCACTGCACGTCCCAATCCCCGGCTGTCAAGGCAATGCTGGTTGCGTTGGCTGGGGTGGCATTTCTCAGCCCTACGCTGCCTGTTGATTTACTCAGATATTCCCCTACAATTCCAGCCTGAGCATTGTCGGCTGCTTTGGTGCCCTGGAATTGTCCTACTGTACCTATGACCTGAAGATTTGCCAAGCTAGGGATTACTTCTGAATCACCAAGCCTGAGACCATAAATAATATTTGGCGTTGCTCCACCACCAGGCAAACCGGTGTTTATGATTGCACTTGACCCGGATGAGATATTATAGCCATCGTCTAACCCATAGAAATAATTGTCTGCTGGCCAATAGTTATTAACGGAGTAATCGAAGTTAATGGCTGTAGCTGCTATAGAGGTATTACCATAGCAGGCATATTGTATAAAAGTATTAGTGTCGCCGACTTGCAACCACAGACCCGTTTGAGAGGCAACGCCTAACGCAACGGTTAAATTAATGAAAGTATTATGTGAATTTCCAGCAGTTGATACCCCGGTGAACTGCACGGCTGTTGCGCCGGTGGCGCCCGCTACCAGCGTAATAAAGGTATTTTCAAGGATATTATACGACGACCCAATCCCGGCCACCTGTCGAGTACCTGTAATACATAAGCCGTATTGCGAAGGCCCCTGGACGAGAATGGTGAGGTTCTTTACAAAGCCGCGCCAAGCTGTGTCCAGCTTGAGCGCGCCGCCACGTGTGTTCGTGGCAGTGACGATGTGAATGTTCTCCAGGCCCCAGCCGGCTGTCATGGCGCTTGAAGTGACAACTTCTATACCAGGACCGTTCCCAAGCACATTGATGGTAGCGCCTGAAAGGGGTCCACTTAGGAAAAGATGGTTGGTGTTGTTGATGAAAAGGGTCGCGTCAAGGTAATATGGACCCGCCGTTAGATAAACCTTTCCAGTGGCAGCCCCCAATTTAGCTGAGTCAGTCGCTCCGCTGGTATCCCCGGACGGAAGAATAGTAGTACCATTCATAGGAACTTGAACTAAAGTCGATCCGTTATAGTACCACTCCAAACCGTTTGCATCGAGGCAGAATTGCCCGGCGGTGTTGAAGCCGGAACAGGACACTTGGCTCACAAAACCTGAGCCCCCCGAAGCTGGGGACGCCGTCCCTGGCGTCACCCATACTTTCAGCGTAAAAGTCTTTGCATTACCCACCCCGGACGCAGTGGGCACCAGCATCCTGTTAGGGATAGGGGCGACATATCCCCTCTGCACATCCTTAATGGTGCTGCTGGAATTGCTGCACGACGCTCCAAATCCATGCAGAAAGTCGATGGTGGTGTCGGGGGTAGTGCCGCTGCTGATGGGATTAAGAGTCAGCGCAAATCCGGTTTTGGGTTGGTTGCCGCCCGTCCCCGGGATGATCTCCATGCGGACGGCGGTGCCGGCAATAGGGTAGTTGGTAGCGCCGGTGAGCGTTGGGGCGTTGACCCCACCGTCGCTGCCGGACGTACACACCCAGACGAGTTCGAGACTGCCATTAGAGGCGGTCGGGCCGGGGGTGAAGACACAACTGCCGTCGGCAGTGGCGAAGGCCCCCGGCACAAAAACAAAAAGGTTAAAAAGGGCACTCAGGATTATGGCAAGCCGTTTCAAGTTATCACCTCCTTATTCTTAGTATTTCGTGACTTGCACATAGCCAAATTCGCGGCGCTGCTGCGCCCCGCTAGCCATAGTCAGCTCAAAGAGGAGCCGGTGCAAGCCCGCCCACCCACCCGCGAGACGGGGCGGGAGCGGGAGGCCTCATATTCGTCAAAAAACGGCTAAGCGCCGAGCATTCTTCCTGCCATCGCGACGATGTGCCTTGCTATAGCCAGAGAGGAAGTGGCAGCCGGAGAGGGTGCGTTTAGCAAGTGAATAACTTTCTCTGTCTGTTCGATGACGAAATCGTCAAGAAGTTTTCCGTCATTACCCAGGGCCTGGGCCCGCACCCCCGCTCCGCCCGCCTCAAGATCATCCCTGGAAACGGCGGGCACTAATTTCTGTAGCGCCCGGGCAAAGAGGGATTTGGAAAAGGAGCGCATCATTTCGCCCATTCCGGTTCTCCAGTGTTTCGAAGCGAGGCGCCAAAAACCATGGTAGCTCAGCGTATCCCACAGTTCCAGGGGAGAAAACCGCATTCTACTGTATCCCTCGCGGGCAAAGGCCAGCACCGCGTTCGGCCCGGCCTCGACTTTCCCGTCGATCATTCGTGTAAAATGTACCCCAAGAAAAGGGAATCCGGGGTCCGGGACCGGATAAATGAGATTTCTGACAAGATATTCGCTCTTTGGTTTTATCCGGTAGTATTCGCCCCGGAAAGGAACGATCCGGCAGGGTGGATGCATGCCGCAGGACCGAGCGACACGATCTGAATAGAGCCCGGCGCAATTTATGAGAACTCGACTTCGAAATTCACCACGACCGGTTTCTATCCTCAGTGTTTTCGAATCGAGGTCCTTTACTTTTTTGACTCCTGTTCCGAGGAAAAGCTCTCCACCCTTTTTTCCAAATACCTCGGCATAAGCTTTGGCAACTTGCCTGAAGTCCACAATTCCGGCGCCTGGAACCCGCATTCCCCGGATGCACTTCGCATATGGCTCGAACTCTTTTACCTCCGCAGGACTGAGCATCTGCAGGCCGGCAACACCGTTTTCACTGCCTCTCCGAAAGAGTTCGGCAAGGGCCGGGAGTTGCTCATCGCGCGTCGCTATGACCACCTTCCCGCAAATCTCATGCTTGACATTGTGGTCAGGGCAGAAACGGATGAGTTCATCGCGGCCCGACTTACACAGACGGGCCTTAAAGGAACCGGGCCGGTAGTAGAGTCCGGAATGAATGACGCCGCTGTTATGCCCGGTCTGGTGAGCGGCAATCATGTTCTCCTTCTCTAAAATCGCCGCCCTTAGTCCGGGGAACTCTTCCAGCAGTCTCATTCCTGTGGCGAGACCGATTATTCCGGCCCCTATGATTGCGACATCGAATGGAGTATTCATAAAAATCCCATGGTAACAGGGACGGGGTTCATCCCCGCGCCCTTAAGGCGTCCATCAGGGCGAGATCGTACCAAAAAATCGCTCGATTTGGGAGCTATTCGAATAGATTAAACCTGTCCGGCATCGCCTTATGGCGCTGAAACCTGGACTATGCTTGCATTTAGGCTCCTGTGGTCAACAACGGTGAGAATTATGTTCGTCCCGGGAGGCGTCGTGCTTAAAACTTCGCCAAATTCATCCGGTTCTGCAACGGTTTTCCGGTTTATCTGCAAGATTATATCACCGGACTCTATCCCAGCCAGGCCGAAAGGCCCCTTTGCCTCAACGCGGCCGACCAGGACTCCTTTGCTGTCACTAAGACCATATTTTTTCGCATCCGTTTTTCCAACGGGCTTCACTTCGATGCCGAAGCGCTCAGTGACCGAGGACAGGAGCGCTTTCCCAAGTTCCCGATCGCTCGATACCCTGATGTTGACGTCCCGGGATCGGCCCTCACGAAATATGGTCATCGCAACAGTTTGTCCTATGGGCGGCGGCGGCAACTTCGTTTCGGAACGCATCCGGGTTTTCTACGGGCTTGCCCTGGTAAGCCGCAATTATGTCTCCCCGTTTGATCCCAACCTTCTCAGCGGGTCCATCTTTTAAAACGTTTGCCACCAAGACTCCGTTTGTCTCGCTCACTCCAAACGAACGCGCCAGCTCAGGCGTAAGATTCTGAATCGTCAAGCCGAGGTATCCGCGTTGGACTTTTCCGCTCGAAATCAACTGCCTGGCTACGCGGAGCGCCATATTGCCGGGGATGGCAAAACCGATTCCCTCAAACCCTCCTGATTCGGACACAATGGCTGCGTTCACTCCTATCACCTCACCTGCGAGATTGAGAAGCGGCCCCCCGCTATTGCCGGGATTTATGGCTGCGTCTGTTTGAAGAAAATCCTGGTAGCTGCTCGGCTCGGCAATGCCTCGCCTGTGCTTGGCGCTTATAATCCCATGCGTGACTGTCTGGTCAAGCCCCTGCGGATGTCCGATCGCCACCACCCACTCCCCTACGTCAATTTTGTCGGAATCGCCGAAAGTGGCGAAAGGAAAGCTCCCTTTATCCATAATCTTTATAACTCCCAGGTCGGTTTTGGTGTCTACGCCGATGACACTGACAGATTTGCCGGTGTACCGCCGGCCGTCTGGGAGAACGACTGTCATCTTAGTGGCGCCGTTCACCACATGGCTGTTGGTCAGAATATGTCCCTGGGAGTCAATAATGATTCCGCTCCCAAGACCTTTTATTTCCCTTTCGAATGTTTTCGGCATCTTGCCGGAATTTCCAAAAAAATACTGAAAAAAAGGATCGTTCTGAAATGGCAGCAATGGATTGACAACCGACTGCTTCTCAGTCACCTCGATATGAACGACTGAGGGGATCGCCTTTTTCGCCACATCCTGGATGGCGGTCACCAAGTTCACATCGTAAGGGACCGCGCCTGCGGGAACCGACCCAGCCATTAAAATGACAAGTGCCGTCAGCAAAAACAGCCGGCGCAATTTTGAATAGACTTTGAACTTCACGGAAACTCCCCCTTCTATGAAAAGCCCTTTAGCGATACTTCAAATAAACATCCTCCCGCAGACAAGCTACTCGCCGCCGGCCCCGCCTCGCGGGCGGGTGGGCCGCCTGTCGAGAATCCAATGTGGGCCTGCGCGGGTGTGCCGCGTAGCGCACCAAAATGGGTGTAGCGGTTTTTTATATGTTTCTTTGGGTTAATTACCTTATTTGTAGTCTGTCTCAGCAGGATTAAAACGCCCAAAGAAAGAGTCTGATCCTCCCCGTTTCCGGAATGATATTAAAATAACTATTTACAGTCGCATCCGCCATACGAGCCTAAGCGCCCCGCAACAGCCCACCGTAAATGCCAGACCACATTTACGGGAGCGTAGCGTGGTGGATGAACACCGATCCAAGAACCGCACGGCGCCTTTCGTACTTTCCTGTGCGCCTCTATCACCCTAAATCATGCGCCCTTATGGGGGGTGCATTGACTCACACTGCCGGCACGCGCACAGGTATAGTCCAGCGCGAAGCGTTGTTCCCAATTTTGCGACTCTATATGAGAAGGCATTCCGCGAACGCCCCGTCTAGCGGGTGGGTGGGCGGGCTGTCGAGAATGAGCGGCCGCCTTCCGCGCTACGCGCTCGCACTTCGCTTTAGAAATAGAACGTTTTCTTCTTTCCGTAAATTTCCGGAGCTGGATTTGACCGGTCTCGTTGAAACTTTTATCCACCGCGCTACGCTCCTTCATTCGTGGTTCGGAGTTTCCGGAGATGTTCATCCGTGGTTGGAATTTCCGGCGCTGAACTGCTCCGGTCTCGTTGAATCTTGCATAAGTGTCCATTCGTGGTTCGGAGTTTCCGGAGGTGTTCATCCGTGGTTGGAATTTCCGGAGCTGAATTGCTCCGGTCTCCCTGAAACTTTTGTTCGTGTTTATCCGTGGTTCGGGATTTCCGGCGCTGAATTGCTCCGGTCTCAGTGAAGCGAAAGTTTAGAAATAGAACGTTCTCTTCTTTCCGTAAATTTCCGGAGCTGAATTGCTCCGGTCTCTCCCTGAAACTTTTGGTCCGTGTTTATCCGTGGTTCGGGATTTCCGGCGCTGAATTGCTCCGGTCTCAGTGAAGCGAAAGTTTAGAAATAGAACATTCTCTTCTTTCCGTAAATTTCCGGAGCTGAATTACTCCAGTCTCGTTGAAACTTCCATACACCCCGCTACGTTCCTTCATTCGTGGTTCGGAGTTTTCGGACGTGTTCCTCCGTGGTTGGAATTTCCGGAGCTGAATTACTCCGGTCTCGTTGAAACTTCCATACACCCCGCTACGCTCCTTCATTCGTGGTTCGGAGTTTCCGGACGTGTTCCTCCGTGGTTGGAATTTCCGGAGCTGAATTGCTCCGGTCTCCTTGAAACTTTTGTCCACCCCGCTACGCTCCTTCATCCGTGGTTCGGGATTTCCGGCGCTGAACTGCTCCAGTCTCAGTGAAGCGAAAGTTTAGGAATAGAAGGTTCTCTTCAATCCGTAAATTTCCGGCGCTGAACTGCTCCGGTCTCGTTGAAACTTTCATCCGTGGTTCGGAACTTTCGGAGCTGAATTACTCCGCCTCATTGAAGCGAAAGTAAGGGATGCCAAGCAAGCTCACTTTACAAGGTGAAGAAGGCGAAGCCCTGCGAAGCGAGACTTTGAAACCATTTTCACTTTACTTTCTGATGCGCTTAACATTTGACTTTCCTTCAAACGCAACGCGTTTAATGTCTGTGCGTTCTGCATGCCTGCGCGCATGGTCGCCGCTTTTGCTCAGCCCTCAGTCCTCAGTCCTCAGTCCTGCTTCTCTGCATGCCTGCGCGCATGGTCGCCGCTTTTGCTCAGCCCTCAGTCCTCAGTCCTCAGTCCTGCTTCTCTGCATGCCTGCGCGCATGGTCGCCGCTTTTGCTCAGCCCTCAGTCCTCAGTCCTCAGTCCTGCTTCTCTCATGCCTGCGCGCATGGTCGCCGCTTTTGCTCAGCCCTCAGTCCTCAGTCCTCAGTCCTCTGTCTCTGCATGCCTGCGCGCATGGTCGCCGCTTTTGCTCAGCCCTCAGTCCTCAGTCCTCAGTCCTGCTTCTCTGCATGCCTGCGCGCATGGTCGCCGCTCTTGTCAGGTCAGGCGCATTTTTTTCGATCAAGGTATTATATAAGTTCATGATGCGAAAATTATTTGTACTGTGGGATGGGGCGGATAATGTAAAGTTTTGTAATGCACACAGGTCCATTTCAGTTTGGCCGAATGCACGCGGATCACTGAGGGGAAGCGCAGCCTCGTTTGGTTTGCCTCTTTTAATCTCAATAGCAAAGCATTGCACCTGGTCTATGCTAAAGAGAATGGCGGCGGGATTACTACGGTTGACATGGAGTTTTGCCCGGAGTATACTTCAATACGTTGCCGCGGGGTGGAGCAGTCAGGTAGCTCGTCGGGCTCATAACCCGAAGGTCCTTGGTTCAAATCCAAGCCCCGCTATCAAGACAATCAGGGACTTAGCGAAAAATCCAAGTCCCTCACTTTATGCCTTGGACATCCGTTCCCACAATATCCCGCGACCAAGGCACATAACCGCTGAAAAATTTCTTCGCCCCACAGTGTAATTTCTTTTTTCCCTGGCATGGGGCTTCCATTTTGCGCAACACGGACGAAATCTCTAAATGTATTTGAAGAACAACGTCCATATTTGCGGAAAAAATCCGCCTTTGAACCTTGCCGGCAACTTTTCATTCAGCCAAGCCTGAAGTGCTGGCTTTGCATGCTGAATGGGGAATTTTCTCGATCCTCTTCCGAATCTCGCCGATTGTAGGAACGCTCATGCAGGCTCTATCGGCGTCGATACTGTCCATCCAATTTATGCACTCCGGTTGGAAACCTGTTAGTTTCCGTCCGGAAGGGATCCTTTTCCGCCTAGCGCGGTGGGACCTGCCTCGCGGAGCGTGGAGTTCTTATCCGGTGTTTCCGGATGGAAGACTGTTAATCCGAAAACGGCCAGAGGGTTTTAACGGTCATGTCCGTACACGACAAAGATGATGACTATTTCATCCCGGTTCTAGCCCCATATGTGCAATGGGTAAAAGCCTATGGACAGCTTATATCTGCGCTCTACGAGGAGCACAAAACGGTCAGGAGGGCATGGAAAGCCTTCAGGATCACGATACCTGGGGTCGAGAAGAAACTGGAATTCGGCATTTTTGAGCAAATCCTGCTATTCGGCCTTTTTCTTTCGGAATGGAATAACAGCGAAAAAAGAGATGGCTCCGTTGGGGAGGGTCGGCAGGCGAAGTCGGACAGTGCTAACTGGGCGGAACATTCTGCTGGTCAGTTAGACACGGTTATACAGAAGTTGCAAAATGCCTTCGAGGAAAGAGACAGGGCCTTATGGAATCTAAAGCATCTTGAACAAAGCGCTCTGATACTAAGAGATCAAAAAGCAGATTTGGCAGGTCAGGCGGCCAGCCTCAAGAAAAATGTGGAGGTGCTTCAAACTGAATTGGATGCAGCGAACGAACACCTGGGACGGGTTATACATGAATTGGATAACCACAGAATCGAAAACTCCCGTCTAAAGGGAGAGAGCGTTCTTTTGAAAGAAAAGGAAGCTTCTCTTGAACAGCAGATCGAAAGGCTCCGAAAAAAGCTCGAGAGGCTTTCCACAGGCCAGGCTCAACCCCGGCAGATTGTTGCAGTCAAAGACCCGGATACTGATCAGGGGCTTTCGCAGGCAGTTATACAATGGGTTCGACAACGTGCCGGCCAAGAGGTTGTACAAGAGGTTATACAAAATCCCAGCCGAAGGACTTCTCCAAACAAGATCGGCAGGTGGAATGCGCAACTCTCAAAAGACGGCTACTACCGGCTGTACCGAAAAATCGGAGGCCGGGTCCATTCGATCTATGTTGGAAAAGAGCTTGATATTGACAAAGCCGAGAGGCGGATAGCCGACAGAGAAAGAAAATTATTGACCCCCCATCCTGCCAAAACCGGTACTGAGAGCGCCTATAGCAAGCGTCAACTGAAGATGCAGGCGCCTCCCCGATCTATCGAGACCCCGACAACTTAAACAGAGAACTGATTTAGCCACGGATGGACATGGATAAAAACCAATCGTGGAATTGAAACACCCATTTCCCGAGACAGGTGTGAGACACTTTTGTGAGTCCCTCATAGTATAACCTGTGAGATGTTTCCGAGGATCTGCCCTGCGGAAAAGAGACCTCCCCTCTTCTGATATCCCTCATAAAGTTTTCAGACCTTGGCCAGAAAAAAAAACACCTCGCACGAAGCTTCAATGATGCCGGATCAATTCAGCCTCGGAAATTCAGGGGGAGATTTTCACCCGAAGTTGTCTCACCATCACTTCAATGAGACAGGAGCAACTCAGCTCCGGAAATTCCAAAAAAAGTTTGACGGAAAACACGAATGTGGTCAGCTTCAATAATGCCGGAGCAATTCAACTCCGGAAATTTACGGAAAGAAGAGAACGTTCGATTTCTAAACTTTTGCTTCAACGAGACCGGAGCAATTCAGCTCCGGAAATTTACGGAAAGAAGACACCGTTCGATTTCTAAACTTTTGCTGCACTGAGACCGCAGTAATTCAGTCCCGAAAATTCCGAACCGCGGATTAATACGTATGAACACGGATGGACACGGATAAAAGTTTCAATGACACCGGAGCATTTCGGCTCCGGAAATTCACAGAAAGAAGAGAACGTTCTATTTCCAAACTTTCGCTTCACTGAGACCGGAGCAATCAGCGCCGGAAATTCCGAACCACGGATGAAGGAGCGTAGCGGGGTGGATGACATGGATGAAAGTTTCAACGAGACCGGAGCAATTCAGCTCCGGAAAATTACGGAAAGAAGAGAACGTTCGATTTCTAAACTTTCGCTTCAATGAGGCCGGAGCACTTCAACTCCGGAAATTCCGAACCACGGACGAAGGAGCGTAGCGGCGTGAATGCACACGGATAAAAGCTTCAACGAGACCGGTGCAATACAGCTCTGGAAATTTACGGAAAGATGAGAACGTTCTATTTCTAAACCTTCACTTCACTGAGGCCGGAGCAATTCAGCTCAGAAAGTTCCGAACCACGGATGAACACCTCCGGAAACTCCGAACCACGAATGAAGGAGCGTAGCGGGGTGAATGCATACGGATAAAAGTTTCAACGAGACCGGTGCAGTTCTACTCAGGAAAGTTACGGAAAGAAGAGAACGTTCGATTTCTAAACTTTCGCTTCAACTGAGACCGGAGCAGTTCGGCTCCGGAAATTCCGAACTACGGATGAAGGAGCGTAGCGGCGTGAATGCACACGGATAAAAGTTTCAACGAGACCGGTGCAATACAGCTCTGGAAATTGTCACAGCTTTTGCCCTAATCGAATTTTCGCTGTAAGCTTCAACGAGACCGGAGCAATTCAGCTCAGAAAGTTCCGAACCACGGATGAACACCTCCGGAAATTCCGAACTACGGATGAAGGAGCGTAGCGGGGTGAATGCAAACGGATAAAAGTTTCAACGAGACCGGAGCAGTTCTACTCAGGAAAGTTAGGCTCTTCCGGCAAATGAGTACCTGTGATCAGGGTTTTTGCTCCGGAAGGACCTGCATAAATTATAAGTGTTCACCACGAAGAACGCGAAGAGCACGGAGATGAAATTTGATGGGCTTTCGAATAGAGTTATCAGGCGCTTTGTCCTCTAGTTCCTTCACCCCGCTGCGCTCCTCCTTCGTGTCCTTCGTGGTGAGAAAATCGTTTTAAGCAGGCAGGCGGGATGATCACGAAGGATACGAAGAAGAAGCAACAAACCGGAAGGGTGTAGAGACCAGGCATTTCGCCCCCTATCTTCTTCGAGGCCTTCACCCCGCTGCGCTCCTCCTTCGTGGTGCATAAAATTATATGCAAGGTGCGGTGACCGGCGCCTCGCGGGACTGACCCAGGGCCATCATATGTAGCCCGCTGGAGAACTAGAGTTTAGACATGGGCGCCGAAAATCCAGACGATAGGTACTCGTTTGCCGGATGAGCCGAAAGTTACGGAAAGAAGAGAACGTTCTATTTCTAAACTTTCGCTTCACTGAGACCGGAGCAGTTCGGCTCCGAAAATTCCGAACTACGAATGAAGGAGCGTAGCGGGGTGGGTGAACACGAATAAAGGTTGCAACGAGACCGGAGCAATTCCGCTCCGGAAATTCACGGAAAGAAGAGAGCGTTCTATTTCTAAACTTTCGCTTCACTCAGGTCGGCGCAATTCAGCATAGCTGATATAATGAGGAGAGGCCTTAATCGGGTTCATCCCCACGCCTGTGGGGAACACTAGCCAAACTGAACCGGTATGGCCTGGATTATCGGTTCATCCCCACGCGCGTGGGGAACATCCGGAAAGCAGCTTTTTCCTTTGTGTTGCATACGCGTTCATCCCCACGCGCGTGGGGAACATAACCCCGAGGGCCAATTCGGCTGAGGGTAGTTCGGTTCATCCCCACGCGCGTGGGGAACATGGCAGAAATCGCCCCCGAAGCGGTAATATCAACGGTTCATCCCCACGCGCGTGGGGAACATTTAGGGTTTCCTTTCAAGCCGAGTCCTTGCCGGTTCATCCCCACGCGCGTGGGGAACACTTGGACATTTTCAACATCAAGAGATATCCACCTGGTTCATCCCCACGCGCGTGGGGAACATATTGAATGCATAGCCGACCGCCAGGTTGGTGCCGGTTCATCCCCACGCGCGTGGGGAACATTCATTGATAGTCTCTTCAAGCTCATGCATGTGCGGTTCATCCCCACGCGCGTGGGGAACATACCAGGAGTTCCTGGATGGTGTGCCTGCCAACCGGTTCATCCCCACGCGCGTGGGGAACACGTTGCACGGCTACAGCCGCCGCCGTGAATCCACGGTTCATCCCCACGCGCGTGGGGAACACGCATATCTCCGACTATCGGCATCGGGCACCTTCGGTTCATCCCCACGCGCGTGGGGAACATCAGATCGCGGAGGGTTAAGCAATGAGCGACGCCGGTTCATCCCCACGCGCGTGGGGAACATCCGCGTTGCGCCCTTTATGCCCGCATCTCTGCCGGTTCATCCCCACGCGCGTGGGGAACACTATCTTTCCTTGCGTTTGTAAATTTCTATGCTACGGTTCATCCCCACGCGCGTGGGGAACATGACTGACGCCAACGCCAAGGTGGGGGCCGTGCGGTTCATCCCCACGCGCGTGGGGAACATCCCAGGGCGACGGTCCTTTCCGGCGACGGCGCCGGTTCATCCCCACGCGCGTGGGGAACATTTGATGAGCCCTTGCGAGATGACGTGCGCCACCGGTTCATCCCCACGCGCGTGGGGAACATGAAGAATGCAGAAACATTTCCCGCTCATAGGTAGGTTCATCCCCACGCGCGTGGGGAACACCTATCTTCCTCTGTTGCCATCGTTTTCACTCCGGTTCATCCCCACGCGCGTGGGGAACATCGTCCATCTGCGTCATCTGCGGATCGCTTTCCCGGTTCATCCCCACGCGCGTGGGGAACATATGTGCGGCGACAAGAAGCATCGCGGCAAATCCGGTTCATCCCCACGCGCGTGGGGAACATCGGCGCCTCCGCGTCTCGGCCTGAGAAAGGATCGGTTCATCCCCACGCGCGTGGGGAACATGACGCAGATTAGATCAAGAAAGCCCTGTAAGTTGGTTCATCCCCACGCGCGTGGGGAACATTGTCAAACCTGATCTTTTCCCACATTAGTCGGCCGGTTCATCCCCACGCGCGTGGGAACATGCTTTGCCTGCCGCCGTCACCTGCTCGGTCGTCGGTTCATCCCCACGCGCGTGGGGAACACTACGAGCACGACGTTCTCCCCTTCGGCCGCCTCGGTTCATCCCCACGCGCGTGGGGAACACTAACATGGCCGCGCCGAAATCGGCGCACGCGACCGGTTCATCCCCACGCGCGTGGGGAACACTTACCTCGATCAATTACCGATCCCTTAAATTTCGGTTCATCCCCACGCGCGTGGGGAACACCGATATTTTCCCGTGACGAGATCCAGACGAGGCGGTTCATCCCCACGCGCGTGGGGAACAGCTCGCGCCGTGCGGCATGAGCTGGCCGCAGACGGTTCATCCCCACGCGCGTGGGGAACACTTTTTATGGCGAACCAGCATCCACGCCGTTATCGGTTCATCCCCACGCGCGTGGGGAACATTGTCCATTATCGAGGTAGACCGCCCGAGGGACCGGTTCATCCCCACGCGCGTGGGGAACATCGGAATATGCCAGCTCACACCGTGGTTGGTCCCGGTTCATCCCCACGCGCGTGGGGAACATATCTCCCGCCGATCGTAATCAACTACGATATCCGGTTCATCCCCACGCGCGTGGGGAACATATACCGGATCGCATGGGACACCTATGCGGCTCGGTTCATCCCCACGCGCGTGGGGAACATTGTGCAAAGGATATACGGCAAGGATGCTCGATCGGTTCATCCCCACGCGCGTGGGGAACATACTCTCCTGTTTCGGCGGCCGAGGATCGCACACGGTTCATCCCCACGCGCGTGGGGAACACTTGCCGCGAAAGTGATGTCACTTGTCGGGAATCGGTTCATCCCCACGCGCGTGGGGAACATCCCTACAATACCACCAGGGCCACGCCTAGAGCGGTTCATCCCCACGCGCGTGGGGAACATAATGGTTTCAGAAGAAAACCAAGGGCGAGCTACGGTTCATCCCCACGCGCGTGGGGAACACATGAGCAGTGAAAGGAAAGGGCAATGCTAAGACGGTTCATCCCCACGCGCGTGGGGAACACTTGGCCCAGAGCACCGGCGATCCCGTCGCGTCTCGGTTCATCCCCACGCGCGTGGGGAACATGCCTCTGCCGCCTCCCTATTTCCGCGATGGCGGTTCATCCCCACGCGCGTGGGGAACATCAGCTCCGTACTCAAACGGCACGATCACGAAGTCGGTTCATCCCCACGCGCGTGGGGAACACTCCATTCTTCGGCAGCCCGACGAATGTAGACGGTTCATCCCCACGCGCGTGGGGAACATGACACCGATCCGGACCTGAGCGAGCTGTCGGGCGGTTCATCCCCACGCGCGTGGGGAACACTGTCCCGTCTCCACTTCGCAGGCTCGGTCAGCCGGTTCATCCCCACGCGCGTGGGGAACATGTCGGGGCCGACGGGCGCGGATTCAGAGGTGCGGTTCATCCCCACGCGCGTGGGGAACATGTCCCCGTCGCGGCGCCTCTATCGATGCCAGGCGGTTCATCCCCACGCGCGTGGGGAACACTCGTGCCTAGATGCTCTCGGCGCAGAGCGATCACGGTTCATCCCCACGCGCGTGGGGAACACTACTGCCTGGCGTAACGCTCGGTTCATCCCCACGCGCGTGGGGAACATACTTCTTCTAATATACTGAAATAACATACAAATCTTGCGAGCAAAATTCTACCAAACAAATACTCCAAAAAGTCAGTGTTCACGGCCCTTTGAATCCTCCTCTTCCGGCAAGAAGCAGACCAGTTTGATGCCGTCCATTTCTACCGGAATTCTGCGGTTACTTCCAACAGTTACAAAGTCAAATCCAGATTCCGTGTTGGTGCTCCATACCATCACCCCGTTGCCATCTTCGATCCCAGTCTCTACTGTTTGCCACAACATTTCCTGCACTCGACGTGAATAATCGCCCACATAAACGCCGGCCCGCACTTCAAGCATCCAAACTGCCAGCCTGCCTCTTAGCCTGGGAGGTGCATTTTCAACCACGATGACCAGCATCTCCGATACCCTCCTTATTGGGGATGGCAGGTGCCACCGATTCTGCAGGGGGTTCCGGTTTTGGCGATCTCGCCTGCGGCCAGGACTTCCTCGATAGTTGGAATGATCCTGTCGAGGAGCCGCGATTGCCGGAATGCATCGCGGCAGGCCAGTCTCACTTCTCGTTCAGGATTGCCGGGGTTCTTGGCGGCAATCCGAAACGCCACAGGCACTACCGTCTCGAACTTGAAGATATCCGCGATATCATAAACGAAGGACTGAGGCTTTCCTGTGTGGATGAAACCGATAGCCGGAGCGTATCCTGCAGCCAGAATGGCCGCTTCGCTGATGCCATAGAGACAAGCTGTCGCGGAAGAAAGACAGCGGTTGGGGAGATCTCCGCTTCCCCATTGGGTGTGGTCATAGTTGCGGCTGCTTCCAGGTTACGCCAAATTGCTTCGCCAGAAGCTCATACATCTTTCTCACCCGGACTCCCTCAATGCCGCGCAACTGTTCCACACTGCGCCGTTCCGGCGGTTCTTCCTTGAATCGCAGCGAATACATTTTTCTCACAACTTTCAGTCTCGCTGAGTCATCCAGCGCGAGCTTCGCCTGATAAAGAAGGCGGTCCGCCCTGCGCTCCACCCGGCTGCCCGGACGCATAGAGTCTGACACCGGCCTCACCGACCCAGACGAGCAGGCATCCTACGCGTGGAGGCCAGGGTCACGGCCGCATGGGACACCCGCGTCCCGGGCTCCAGCATCAGGCACGCCACGCCACCAACCGGGATGTGAGTGCGCACACCGTTTTTGTCGACCAGCACAAAGGCCCCATCAAGCACGTCGAGTTGCCCACGTTCAACAAAGAGTACTGAGACCCGGTCCTTCATGGGGATGGGCTTAAGCGGCGGCAGAATTGGTTCTGTCATGGCTTCCTCACATCAAAATAAGAAACACAAACGTCAAAACGGGAATTGTTTTGAAATAGCAATAGGTATATTTTTCAAATGCTGTTTGCCTTGGGGCATCTGCACTTAATAAACTACACATAACCCTTTCCTGCCGATTCTGAAATAACACCGGATGCCGGTTGATGTACTGAAAAAATGCCGCTGTCCTTTTCGCTCTGTTACCGCCATGCTGCATGCAAAAGGCATGGAGCCTTCGAAGCATCAATCAGACTCTCTGACCCTTGTAATGTTCTCACTCTTCTTGGTGAGAACAACCGCCGCTGTTGCAAATGATACTGGTGCATCGGGAAGGGTGTCACGTCCTTCGGCAAAGGTTTCGACCTCCTCCTGACGGGTGAACGATTCGAGTGGTTTATCTCCGATGAGAAGTCGCAGCGCAGCATCTTGATTATCTTTCAAACCGACAAGAACCGGCGCGGAAGGTATGCAGGTTTTACGTCCCAGCCAAATGCCCCAAACAGGATCGACAAGGCATTGGCAATTTCTGAAGCAATACTGCATTCCCCTCTAAGAAGAACGCCAAAAGACGCATCGGTCAGATATTGCCTGTAGGTCAGTGGCAATCTTGTTATTGCCCTTCTGCCGTCTTCGTATTCTGAACGGTATGATAGTCCTGCAGACGTCTAACCGGCAGTTCCTTTTTAACTCCCTTGCGAGGCATGGCAATAGCTGGCATCCGCACCGTTCCGAATGAGGCAAGAAACGCCTGCTCTTTTTCACTTCCACGCGGCAGACCAAGAGCGGCACAGCATATCCCTGCAATGGCGCTCTTAGTCGGCATAAGGCCAGTATTGCGTCGATTGTACTGGCTGTCGAATCCCCAGGATTGAAGGGGTCCTTCCAGGCGTAAGGGCCAGAAAGCATTTATCAGATGACATGGTCCACCACCTCATCCAGAAAAGCTTTCATGCTGACATCGGGAATAGCCTTATCGAAAACAGCCTTTATTCCCCAGGTATTCTCGAGTTTTGCATACTCTGCCTTGAGAAGTTCAACGGATTTGCCGGCATAGCCTTGTGAAGAACGCACCGGTGTTTTCAAAGGCATTGACCAATTGAACCGGATGCCCTTTTTCCCTGACAACGCCAAGAACATAGACCGGTAGCGTATTGCCGTTCATAGTGTTCTTGCGTGCACTGGGAATGGCCTTGATCGTTGCTTCAACAAAAGTGCGCACCACACTCTGGCGTTCTTCCTTGGTCAAGCTTCCCAGGTGTTCCGTATCGGCAAGCATATCGAGGTTGAGGGCGGCAAAACGATAGTAAGTTGCGGAATTGAATTCCAGCGTACTGGTCATGCCTGCACCAGATTCTTCTTTGGGCTGCAGGTCATCTACAGCGGCGAAGAAGTCAATTTCATTATCGACCTTGTGTGTAGAAAGTGCGTGAGAGAACATTGAAGCAGCCTCAACGGTCAGAGAGTGATCGTTGGCAACCATGCGGCCGAAAAGTGAAATGTCAGCGGCATCCTTCAAGCACTTTGCATCAACTGACTTCAAAGCTTTTTTTACATCCTTGGTTTCGGCAAAGGTCTTGGCAAGAGTTTCAAGCTCAAGAGGCGACATGAAATAGAGTGTTGTAGACTTCACTTTGTCGGTCGATTTGGCATCGAGCTTCACCAATGCATCAATTATCTTCTTTCGCGCCATCATCAGCATCAGTGTCGGAAAGACCAGCCGCTTTCATCGCCTTTACAAGAGGGTCGTACATCAAACGCGTCCGCTCTCCCTTAAATTGCATGGGTGAAAGTTCTTTTGCCATCTCACGAATCGCGCGTTTCCACGACTGACTTGATACCCGCGCCCGTTGGACACCGCCAAAAACGGCGGTCTTGGGTGAATTGAGGTCGTCACGGTTAAGGCAGGCAACGGGGACAGATTGAATGATGTGTAGTTCCAAATGTTTCATGATTATTCTCCTTATAGGTTTGTTATGTTTATTAGGTTGATTGGTGCAAGCAGCAGCAGACCGAAACCAAAGCCCTTGGCGCTGCCAATGCCGGACTGATACGTTTCGACAAACTTCTCCGGATCGGTCACTTCCAGAGTCCCGCGAAACTGGACGCCACCGTGATAGGCAACTGATCTTTGCCCTTTCTTCTTTACGGAAATGACTTTCCATCATGGGGCTGATTTCAAGAGGCTTTTCTTCAACAACGCGAAATCCACCAGGTACATCCAAACCTGTGTCCTTGTCTCGACATCTCACTTTGCCTTTGCGAACAATCCATGCACGAAGTTCTTCCGGTTTAACCAAGAGGGACACGTTTTCCATTCTTTCGTTTCCCATTGGGCGCAGCAATGTTTCGCCGTTTGGGCCTCGCTGCACGATTGTTTTTACAGGGTTGGCCCGCAGGTCAAAAGCATAATAGCCGATGAGAGAGGAACGAGGCAGCAATTTCCTTGAGGGCAAAACTGTCAGGTGGGCACCATCTTGGTCGTATCAGGTTTTCTTTCGGCCAGAACCCAGAGCCTAAACGCCCCTTCCAACTGATCGATCCGAGTCAGGAAATCCCGTTCGGCTTCCGGGGCATTCGGGTAACACTCCCAAAGCTTTTTGTGCCATGCATAGTTGTCAGAAATGCCTTCGGCACGAGCGGTTTCCGCATCAACTTCCAAACGGGCAAGCCAGCTCATACATCACCTCCTCAAGGACGGCGATGTCCTGTGTCCAGAAAGCAGTTGCCCATTCGGTTTTGGTGCGGTCACTCCAGAATTTCAAATCGGTCTCCAGTTTTTCATAATTGACCGGCACACCCTGTGATTTCGCCATGAGCACCATGCGTAGGACACGTCCGTGTAATTCGTCTCCCTTTTCGGCGGTGAGCAAATGCTGGAATCGCCGTTCTGTCGGTGTCAACTTGTTATCATCGCCTCGCTTGTCACCCCGTCGTCATGCTCGATTGCCTTGCAGGTAGCGCCGAAATTTCCGGTGGACGTTTCTTCGGGATGGGTGGCAAAAAGACCGGCAACATACGCCGAAACATCATTGTCAATCGCCACCCCCAAGACGATTCAATGCAGGCCAGGCACGGTGTTTTTTGTTGTCCACAAGGATGCACCGAAGATTGGCCATCATCCCCCGGTCATCTTTGATACTTGCGGAGTCGTTCGAGAAGCCAGCTCATATATCCTCCTCCTTGGTTTCATGGGTATTTCGGTTCAGGTTCTTCTTTCGTTTGTCAACTTCTGCCACCCTTTGGCAAAAGCGCGAATTTGCCGTGGCGTTTCCTGCCCGCAAGCGATGCGGTAGGCTTCAATGGCTGCCTTAAATAGCATTTTTCGCCATGCCTCACGTGTGGGAATTACGGCATCGGTGCCAATGGCCTCGATGTGCGCCATGAGAAGTGGAAGGTTCTTTTCGACATGTGGTCCAGTAGTGATTTGTGGCAAGGGCATGGAGTTGTCTTTCAGGGAGTTCTGCCCTTTGGCTGGGTTCTCCGACGCGAGTCTTTAAATCGCTATCCATCCCGGCCATAATCAATCTATTGCCCACTGGAGTTTTCGACAGCCCAACCCTAGGCCCCTAGCAAGGCATCGGCATCCTATGACCTCAGCTTGATAGACTTGAGCCGATGGGTGTGGAAGTTGCGGGAATATGGAAGACGGATTCAACAGAATATCAACAATAGAAGCCTGGTCCCGCGCCAATGCGCAACTATGAAAATCGAACCATCGCCATCGTAATGGCATTCACCATGGCCAACGGGCCACCGAGTCCTTCTGCTGAACGCTTTACGAGTAGCTGAGGACAGCTCTCGCCATAATGCTCTTGTCGGCTCTACCTTGACGACCTTCCGTTCTGTTGTTTCCGCGCCATTTTTTCTTTTTTTGTGACCAACCGGATGGCTGCCGTTGGCTCTGAGGCAAACCCATCCTTGAAAGTGTCATACCTGAACCCGTTGCAACAGTACATTTGGTCTGAGCCATGAATCAGACGAATCCATCGTGATATTGGCACCAGTCGCCCAATGTATGTTTTCGTGGCATTAATCACTCTGCCCGATTCCTTCTCGGGTGATTCAGGGAAGAATTCCCAAACAGGCCGCCCTAAAGCTATATCCGAATAACTGCCACCTTTCTTTTTGTCGGTTGAGAAAGCCCTGTAAGCCCTTCCAATGGTTTCAAAGGTGGGCAAATTAAAGTGCGTTGTTTCTGCTAACGATCCTCCGCGCAGCAAACAATGCGCCATCGACTGAGACAAGCACGGGGCATCCGGGTTCCCAACCTGAGAAGTTTCTAGTTGCCTTCCACTGCGCAACCGGCGAGCCTCCGCCAGAGGAGAAATACTGGAAGGTGAGTAGGTTCAATGCAATCCGTTCAGGTTCAATTGGCGGGAGTATCATTTGTCCGCCATGGTCGTAAAGGGTCGAATTGTTCCCGGTTGCCAATTCAAAATCAAGAATCGCCACAGGAGGGTCTTTCCTAAATCTTCAGCATCCTTTTTCGGTCTCTTTTAACTCGGCCACCTGCAACCAGGGTTTCTCCTCATGGAACAACTCAAACGAATCTTTCCAGTCCGTCAGGTACTTCTGTACTGCCCCAGGCAGCTTTTTCGGCACATTGCACCAGTCATCATAGTCCTTAGGTCCATTGAGTGCAGGCATGAGCGACGCAGAGAAAGAGCCGCATCAAGGAAACCCGCTCATGCGGGCGCACCGCAAGATCGGCGAAACTTCTCACCTTCGGCAAGCACGGTACACAGGCTCGCCAGTGTTCGTTCGCCCGAAGTGTTCACAACCGGTATCCACGGATCAAAGGCAACATTCATATTTCCTCCTATGTGGATGTTTTTTCGATAACAAGCCCAATGTCGTCAGAATAGAAAAGCCGGGTTCCTTTCTTTAGACCCTTCACTTCAACCGCACCATCCTCCGCAACGATTCCGATGCTTGCTTTCCGTGGAGATAGTCAGCAAAAGCGGGGCACGGCTCAATGAGGTCGAAGCAGTATTCCGGGACTTTCACAAGATTCTTGTGAATCGCCTGTGCGGTAGCAAGTCGATACTGGTCGTTGCCGAGGAGGCCTCTTGACTGATCGATGAAAACCGCCTCCCTATCAGTGAGCTTTCGACAGAGGACCAGTGCAAATGTCGGCATCTCGTTAAGGCGGGTTTGTACCCCCTCTTCGTCTTCAAGCGCCACCTGCCAGAGGTTTAGATTTCGAGAGGCCATCATTTTTTTTGCCGAGTCCGTTCCGAACCAGTCGCCGGAAAGCTGCTGCCATGGATAGGGCTCATTCTTCCCGTTCCTTATATGTCGATTCAATCAGCTGCCGTATCTGCGATGGTATCGATACCCCGCTCTGTTTCTTGCTCTGATGTTCCCAAAGTTCCAGAGAGCGAAGAAGAACAAACGGGGCGTACACGTGCGCCTTGCTTCCGAGTGCATTCAGTATCGCTTTCGGTTCCATCCGGCGCAACTCGTCGAGACCCTTCACTTCTTCGAGAATGCAGAGCCGGGCTGAATCAACCGGTCGATTGTCACGTTCATGCCGCCAGAGCCGCCCGATACGTTGCAGAAGCATATCGGTGGGCGCCAGTTCGGTAATCAGCAGATCAGCGTCAAGGTCTACGCTCTGCTCAACAACTTGGGTTGAGACGAGAATTGAGCCGCATCGCGTTTCTCCATTCTTACCGAACCGTTTCATCCATTCAGCTCTCGAGCTTTTCACGCCTCCAGAAGGGGAATCGTGAATGGAGAAGTCCGAGGGGGAACTTCTCCCGGTCAAGTTTCATGAACGTGCTGGTATTGTTTCTGAGCTGCATCTACGGTGTTGCATATCCAGAGCACCGCCCCGCCCTTCGGGCAAGAGCAATCGCCTCTTCCTCGGCCTTCTCCGCAGCAACAAAATCCACAGTGACGTTTCGCGATTGTGGCGGTGTTGCCGCGACCGGTTCGAGGGAAACGCCTTCCTTACGCCCTGTGATGAGGGGATATGGAAGTCCACCATCATCTGAACCATCATCGGGGCAAGAAACGATCTTCCCACGCCGCTTTCCGGTGAGTGTGGCGGAGAGGACAATCACCGTACAGCCCAGCCCTTCGAGGGTGTCAATCAGTTTGTAGATGAGTGTTCCCGTATAGAGATCGTACGAATGGACTTCGTCAAGAATCACCACCTTCCCGGCAAGTGCAAAGCGACGAACGAAGAAGTGTTTTGCCGCTACGACTCCGAGCAGTGCCTGGTCTATCGTTCCGACACCGAAGGGAGCAAGCAGCGCTCGTTTTGTCGAGGCAAACCAGTCCCGGCGGCTCGTCCATCATCGGGTTTTGTTTCCTGCCTCTCGGTCGCTGCAGGGTGAATCCCGCAATCAGTTTCCATGAGCCAGGAATTGCCATGGATAAGACGGCTTGTCGATGGTTCCGGGGTGATCCGCTGCAAGAACTCGTTCATGCGAAGATGAATCCGGTTGCTTGTCATTTGGGTTGGAAGCGCGAAATAGATTCCCGTTGCTTTTCTGCAAAGAAGCAACCGATAGGCTGCCCATAGTGCCGCCTCGGTTTTGCCCATGCCCGTTGGCGCTTCGATAACGTAGACTCCGGGGCCGCTTACAGAGGCGAGAGTTTTCTCCTGCATTTCATTGGGAACCCATTTTACTTGAGGGTTTTCTAAATCATGGAATAAATCATGAAACGAAAGGTTGGGAACAAGTTCGAGTTCGTCGAAAGCCGATGGCATCGAGTATCCTCAGTGCAACTATGGGGGTATCTTCATCCCCGGTCTTGCGCTCGGGAGGAAAGAACCGGTCATCGGAGCCGATCCAGTCAGCAACGGTGGTAAGCCCGGCAAGCCACCAGAGGGCAGGCGATTCATCGGTGATTGTAAGGACGGAGTTCTCCGCATCGAAATAGCGCCATAGCTGCTGTGCGACTTTTTGACGTTCATCATCCCATTCGATGCCGCTATTGCCTTCTGTGGTTTGCTTGATGAGCGGCTTGATCCCACGCGGATTTGGATAAAACTTTATCTTTCCATGGTGCGCGCCAAGAACAGCCGATAAATACTGAGCTAGATTTCTTGAGGTACCTTGCTGCACCAAAAAATCCTGAATTGCAGAATGCGAAACCTTGCCATGATCCGATTCCATTGCTGTATCCCAGCATCCGTTGCGGGCAGCCTCCATCAGGCCATTCTCTTCAAGCCACGCTTCACACTTTCGCTGGAAGCCTGGAGATACCTTGCCGAGGTCGTGGAGACCAGCAAGGGCGCCGATTTCCTTTGATCGTAGATTAAAACGTTTCAGGATCTCCGGCGATATTTCAGCAATACAGCGTGCCACACACCCGACAATTACCATGTGCTCGTAAACGGAAATGCCCGGCTTCCCCAATGAAGTAGTTTTTGCCCAAAAGTGAGCCATGATTCTTCCCTTGTCTACAACCTGGCGAATCTACGGTTCGTGCATGACACGTGGGTTCGTCCACCGCGCAAGCTGATGGGTTTCCACCCATCCTGCCTTATTTTCGAAAAGAAACAGCCCAGCGCCGGTCGATTTTTCAAGATCCGCAAAATCACATCCCCCCTCCCCCATCGCGGCCTTCAAATGTTCTTCGGCAACTTGAGTCCTGAGGGAGGCGGGCTCCATCACCTTCACCCGGCTGCCATAGTAAAGCGGCCAATTCGTAAATTCAGGCGTTGGCACAAGCTTCACGCGAAACAGCGAGGTCTCGGTCCGTCTGCCCGGCACAGCCGGGGGGATGGCGCTAAGGGTTTTCAGGAACTTGCGGCGGCCGGCACTCATTGGCGTAATCTCCTCGTCTCCGGGAAAACAGGCGGCCCCACTGGGTTGAGCCGCAAAACAAACAGGTATTTGTAATGACTCATAGCATACGCGGTAGGACATCCGGCGACCCATGTTCGAAACTTTTTGCTTTCTTCGCGGTTTTTTTCGTTGTGCAGTCTGTCACCGGCGTGTTGGGCCTCAAAATAACGAACCATTGACTTAGTTCAGTTATGGATCTATATTATGACCTATAATTGCTCAATTGAGGTTTGAATCATGATCAGACTCAATATACATGAAGCCAAGACCCATCTGTCGCAGTATCTTGACCGCCTGGCCGGAGGGGAAACGATATTGCTGTGCAAGCGCAATGTGCCCGTAGCGGAGATCCATCCGATCCCCCCGGAACGCAGCGCCCCACGGCCCATCGGGCTTGCCGGGGGAGCGTTCAAACTGCCGCCCTCCTTTTTCGAGCCGTTGCCCGATGAGCTGAGTGCAGCTTTTAGCGGAGAGCAGGCATGAACATTCTACTGGACACCTGCACTTTTCTGTGGATCGTAACGGATGCTTCGGAACTCTCCGCACGGGCGCGTGAGCTGTTTCAGGATCCCGCCAACGCAGTCTATTTGAGCAGTGTTTCCGCCTGGGAGATCGCCGTTAAGTATATGCTGGGGCGCCTGCCGCTTCCCGAACCTCCCGACCGCTTTGTCGGCCCAATGCGGACAAGCCACGGTATCGATCCGTTGCCGCTCGAGGAGGAAGCGGTCCTGATGCTGCCACGGCTGCCGGACCTGCACAAGGACCCCTTTGACCGGATGCTGGTCTGCCAGGCACTGACCCACCAATTGGCGCTGCTCACCCCCAACGTCCTGATCCGGCAATACCCGGCCCGGGTTGTCTGGTAACAGGGAGCATGAAGCAAGAAGCGGGAAGCAAGACCCACCACGTAGCATGAAGCAAGAAGCGAGAAGCGGGAATCAAGACTCCATCATCCCTGCCTGCTCCCCGCTCCTCGCTTCCCGCTTCCTGCGGGACCGTATATCTCCCTCATTCGGGCCACCTCATCGCCGATCTGATCCCGCAACGCTTCGGGTGAGAGCACCTGCACGTCAGCGCCGAATTGCAGGACCATCATCTTGACCTCTCGAAAATCGGCCACCGGAAAGGAGAGACTCGATACCGCCGTCCGGGGTTTCCCGGACTTCCTGGGCGGGGTGCCAGAGCTGTTCGCGGACCCAGCGGGCGCGGAAGGGATTGAAGCGTAAAGTGACTGGAATGGTGGCGGCGCCCTGGAAGATGCCGAAGGCGCCTTCGAGCTGAGACGCCCATTGTTCGCGAGGCCGCACGTCGAAGGTTGCGGGCAGGGTTTGCAGACTGTCGATTCGGGAAAGATAGAATTTGCGCCAGTCATCGCGCAGGCGGCAGTAGGCGATAAGGACCCAGGATGCCATGTAGTGCTGCAGATGGTGAGGTTCTACGACACGCCGCGTGTTCGTGCCAGATCCCGGGGAGTGGTATCCAATCTCGATCGTGCGGCGTTCGATAAGCGCTTCGGCTACCGTCCTGAAGATCTTGTCAGGCACAGGACTAAATCCATGCCAGGAGGCGGAAAAGGATTCGTCCAGGCGAGCCTCGTCCATTCCAAGGGCGGCCGCCGCGCCCCCGAACTTTCGACTGAAGCCTCGAAACGCCTCGCTGATAAATCCTCCGGCGGTATGGGAGAGCAGGCGGCGCGCAACCAGCACAGCCAGTATCTCCTCCTGGGTAGCCGGCAGGCGGGGAAGATCGAAACCCTCCTCAGTATAATAGTAGCCCCTGTGCGACGGGTCATAGTCTATGGGCGCCCGCAGCCGGTCGCGCAAGTAATTGATATCGCGCTGGGCGGTCTTGTGCGAAATCTCAAATTGTTCTGCAAGATGGGATGCGTTGGGAAACCGCTTTTGCCTCAAGCGGCCGTCGAACCAGATGAATCGCTCAAGCTGTGGAAATACAGCCATGACTGCCGCCTCATCCGAATGGGCGCACTCTTTTGCCTGCCCTGCCGCGCTTACCGGCTTCGGGTCTGTACCATGCTATGCTGCATCGAGATGAGCAAACCCGATTCGAGATCGGGTTGAATCGGTACGGTCATAGGCAAATTCGTGTAAAGCGGCTGTATCGCAGCGAGGACAAGAAAGGCACAACAGGAGCCTTAGCGCACTCTTGGCGTACGTGTCAAGTATTTGTGAGCATGGGTCTTCATTCCTGCTTCCTGCTCCATGCTCCTCGCTTCTCGCTTCTTGACGGCAGGCGCCTGGCAGTATAGAAAATCCCTGACGATACAAGAATGGTAATAAAGGCTACTGTGAATGCGAGGGATTTCCCGTGCCATAAACCGACAAACCAACGCCTCAGCTCGTCGGCGAGCACATTTGCCGTTCCCCCGTAGAGTTCCATACCCCGTAAGTACTGTTTCGAATCTTCAGGCAGAATCGGATAAACAGATCCGCCTGCATCTTCATAACCCAGAACGCTTGCCGAACGATCGCGAGATAATTCATAAATCAGGACAGAACTGCCCAGACCGGCCAGCAGAATAATGCCGCTGACCAAATAAAGGAACGCGTGCAGATTTGCGGTTCTCCATTTCATGATGTGAGCGTATTTTCAACAACCCCCTGCTAAAGCCCTTTGATATGCCTGTGAAGTTCGGCTGTGTTCTTCATTCGCATACGGTCGCGGTCCTTCCGGATCTCCTCAAGTTCCTGCCAGAGCACGAGCAGGCCAGGTTCGTCATGCCGCGCGCCTGCGCCCCAGGCCCGGATCAGACTGCGGTATATGTAGATCATCCTGCTGACGAGATCCACCGCGTATTCACGTCCCTGGACCTTGAGCGTGTGAACCCCCAGGTCCATGTACTTCCAGAACTCTTCCCCGGATACAACGAACGCGACGTTGGGATTTCGGCGGATGCGCTCGTTGATGGACTCGATCTCTTCAGGTTTTTTCCCTCTCTGAGCAAGGACCTTGCGCCTCTGCTCATCGGTCAGCATACACAGCCGAAAGCAGCTTCCCGACCGGTCGGGCCATCCTTCGAATTCGATGATTTCGTTGCCGTCTTCATCCAGGCACCTGCGCCGAATATAGGAATCGCTGATCAGTTCATGAAACGAGCAGTTCCCTACCCCGCCAACGCAACGGTTACCGTGGATCAGGACTTCGGTGGGCACTCCGAGGGAGTCCGCGGCGCTTTTGAAACCGGAGAGCTGTTCGACTGTTTTGATCTCGGTGCTTGCTACTACCTGGGTAGCGCCGTAGCCAACGTACTCGGCTATCTGCTCCCGCGTCTGGATATTACACCCCACACTGGCGTGAATCACCAGTTCGGGGAAGTTGTCGCGAGCCATCTGCATGACGAACGGGGTCTTCACTATTATACCCTCGGCCCCCCATGAGGCATATTTCGCGATTTTTCCAAGAAGCACCATTGCCTTGTCTCGAGGGACTTCGGCGTTGATGGCAATTCGCACCTTCCCCCCGAATCGGCCGGCGATCCCGACAGCTTCCCGAACCTTTGAATCCTCAAGCTCCCAGGCGCTTTTCCTGCGGCTAAACCCCTTTGATCCCACATAGACGGCATCGGCGCCATTCTCGAAAACAGCTTCCACCATTTCAAGGCTTCCGCCGGGCGCCAGCAGTTCGTTCACGAATTTCTCCTTAAGTATTCGAACAGGTACATTACAGGCGGCTATAAGCTGCCAGCCAGTTTCAATCCGGAAACGATTTCGTCAGATTTTCCGCCCCCGGATCAAGTCCGGGGCAGGCTCTGGGGCGGTGGGACCGCCCCAGAACGAGAACATTCCGGCTAAACGCTTTGCGGAGCGTGGAGTTCTCACCCGGAGTTTCCGGATGGACACCAGCTATCACACAATTTGAATTAGAGAATCCCATTTCAAATAACAGACTTACTCCCCGGCATTATTTCTCTACAATTTTAAAAAACTGATCAACCGGCAGAGCTTTGTATACTTCATACGAAACCGTGCCGTGCTGGACGGTGTTGACCATACTTTTCACTCTGGCGTCCTCATCAGGGAATTCGGTTATGATAAGGTACTCTCCACGGGATACAATGTAGTAAGCTGAAAGGATTTTCCCACCGCACGATTCGACATTTTTCTTGCCATGTTCGAAGCGTTCCCGTGACTTTTTGATTTCTTTGTTCCCTTCCGCTGTAACTTTCAAGAAAGAAGCGAAAACAGGCATAAAATCCCCCTTTTTTAGTGAAAATGTTAGTGTGGTTATGGCACAAGCATGCCGACAAGTAACCTCAAGCACCCTCCGGCGCATTACAGAGAGGAATGCTCCGCGACGTGTTCACGGATCAGAGTCAAACACCAGGCGATCTGAGCAAGAAGCATGCCCCATACACTCAAGGGCGTGTCCAAACCAGGTGGACAGAGATTCAGCAGGAGCCGGCAAGATACTTCAGCGGCATTCACATCAATACTCTGACGCCCTTTTTGCTTAGCTCTTAAATTTAGCTTGTTAACTCTCAATTTGCAAGCAAAAGAGATAGTCCCGAGAGATTTAGAGAGATTTTGATTGAAAGGCCATCAATCTAATGTTAGTTAATAGGGTCAGGATAGCTGAAAAACTCGGCTTTCCGAACAGCGCCAGACAATTTTTGCCTGAAGCCGCACTCGATTTGAAGTGGTCGTTCTTTTTCTATTCTCCGTTGCTGCGCCGTTGGATCTCAGCGAGTTTCCCAAATCCTTTATCCGCACTGTTGAGCAAGTATTTTCCTTTGTGAAAACCTCGTTTGGCAGCCGATGCGGCCAATTTGCATGCAGACTCCTGGTTTCCCTGACCGCACCGCCCGGGCAGTCGTGATTCTTCCAACTGAGCGCGGAAACAGACTTTGAGGTTCTCTCTATTAACAGGCGCGCGTCAAGCTACACAGGTAATCGGCAACCCGCCTATTGCCGGGCAATGCGCGCGGGGAAAGGCATATGAGGAAAAAACCGTCCTCCCGGTCCGAACCTGCATCCTTTGAAATGTTATTCCAAATCCTGAATGAACCTATGCTCATCTGCGATTCAGATCTTCGCATCCTTCAGGTAAACGAAGCTTTTTCCATGCTTTTTAAAGACAATGGCGGACCAGTGGTTGGAAAGCTATGCCATGAACTGTTTGCCGGCGAGTGCGGCGTGGATTTTGCCACACGTTTTAATACGGTGTTCCGGACGAAAACACCCCAATCATGGGACATGTCTTTTCCCATGTCCGACGGGGCATTGGGCAGTTTTGAATTCATCGCCTCCCCCATATCGCATCCCGACGGTTCAATTACGAAAGCAATTGGACATGCACACGATATTTCAAAGCGCAAGAACCTGGAAAAAGAATTAAAGCTGTCCGACGAACGATATAGAAAAATAGTCGAGACTGCGCGCGAGGGTATTTATATAGTCGATAGCGAGGCGAGGATAACTTTCGCCAACAAGCGACTGGCGACCATGCTTGGGTATCACCTCGATGAAGTAACGGGCAGGTGCATTCTCGATTTCATGGACGAAGCTTCGCAAGCACTGGCGCGGGCGAAGTTCCAAAGGCGCCGGATGGGTTTATCCGACACCTTTGAGATAAAATTTACCAGAAAAGACGGTTCCAGTATCCATTGCCTTGTCTCGGCTTCCCCCATTATGGAGGATGGAATTTTTCAGGGCGCCCTGGCCATTTTGACAAACATCACGTGCCTTAAGGAAATCGAGGCTGCCCTGCTCAGCGCGAAAACCTTTTCCGAGAGGATCATCAACAGCATCACCGACAAACTGATGGTTATCGATCCGTCAACCTACCGGATAGTGCAGGTAAACGATCATTTTCTCGCCAGAACGATGTTTCAAAATGCCGAGGAGCTCTCGGGCAGGACCTGCTACGAAGTTCTTTTTGGCAGGAGTTTTCCATGTCATGAAGCGGGAATTTTCTGCCCGGTGCGAAAGACCTACCAGACCGGACAGCCGCTCCTGTGCGACTCCATTCATCCCGAACTTGTGGAGAGCGGAAGAGTCAAGCAGATCGCCACATACCCGATTATGGACAACGGGGGTAAAGTTGATCTGGTAATCCGAACAGAGCGGGACGTTACGGAGAAGAAAAACCTCGAGCAGGCCCTGGCCCTCCGTTCCGAGGAACTGCTCCGGACGCAGCGAAGACTCGAAGAGCTGTTCAATCTTTCCCGCGAGGTGGGGACAAAGGCTACCTTGCCGGAGCTTGTGGAGTTTCTGCTGGAGTTTACCGGCAAACTTTTTCCAGGTTCGGAGCCTGCTTTTTTGCTCCTGGACTCCCCATGCGAGCAATTGCTGCGCTTGGAGGATTGCGAGCCAAAGTATGTTGAGAAGCTCCTGCGGATTTTGCAGAAGCTGGAGTTATGCACCCTCAGCTCGGAACTGGTTCATCAGATCAAGAAGTACAGGGTCAGGGACCTGATTAGTTCCTCGGACAAATCCCAGGTATTTCCTCTTCTCAAAATCGTCGCCGACTCGGACCCTACCTGGTCGGCCATCCCGCTGTTCGTGCGCAGGCAATGCATCGGCCTGCTCTTTTTGGGGTCAAAGACATTCAACCGTTATCCGCCCGAGGACCTCAGGTTCCTCGTGGCGCTGTGCGAACAGGCTTCGGGACACCTCAGAAATCTTGTAATGCACCAGAGCGAAGTCAAAAACCTGAAATCACAGGTCACCGAACGCTCCGGATATGGCGACATTATCGGCCAGAGCAAGTGCATGCAGGAAATCTATGAACTCATCGACCTTGTTTCCAGCTCAGACGCCACCGTGTTGATCACGGGAGAAAACGGGACGGGCAAAGAACTGGTTGCCAATGCTATTCACAAGCAGAGTCATCGGCGAAAGGGCCCTTTTGTGGTCGCCAACTGCTCCGCTTACTCCCCCACCCTGCTCGAAAGCGAGATTTTTGGCCACGAAAAAGGGGCATTCACCGGTGCGACCCATCAGAAAAAGGGCCGGATCGAGCGTGCTCACGGCGGGACGCTTTTTCTGGACGAAATCGGGGAGATAGCTCCTTCCGTACAGATATTCCTGCTGCGGTTTCTCCAGGATCACTGCTTCGAAAGGGTCGGCGGCGAGAAGGTCATTGCGGTCGATGTGAGGGTCCTTGCGGCAACCAACCGTGATCTTCACCACGAGGTGCAGGCGGGCAGGTTCAGAGATGATCTTTTTTACCGGCTGAACGTAATAGCCATCCACCTGCCAAGCCTGAGGGAGCGCAAGGAGGACATTGCCCTGTTGGCCCATCATTTCCTTGCCAAACACAACCTAAAGGAACACAAGAATATCCACAACTTTTCGTCGGGCGCCATGCAGGCCCTTCTGGATCATGACTGGCCTGGAAACGTCCGTCAACTCGAAAACGCCATCAGCCATGCGGTGGTGCTGTCCCAGGGAGAGCTGATCCGCAGAAAGCACATGCCAAGATTCCTTTGGGATATAGGCTCAAACAGAACTTTGACCTCACTTTCCGAGAGCGAACGCGGACTTATCCTCGAAGCACTCCAGAGATCCAACTGGAACAAGCATGAAGCGGCCCGGCGTCTCAAGATCAGCAGAAGCACTCTGTACAGTAAAATGAGGCGATACGAACTGGTGGAGGAGTCCAACGTGAAGTGTATGGAGGGACACTAGGGGGGTCGATTTTTATACAGGTCCTCTAAAGCCTGATTTTAGGCCCTTTGCGCCTGATTTCACTAATAGCCGGGACGTATTTCGTACACTTTCTCGATTCCAGCCTCCTGCCAGATCCGGAAAAAAAAGATTTTTGAAAATTAAAAAATAATTTTCGCCCGGTTATTTTTACTTTTTAGGTTATCCTCCTCTACATGAAAGACTGAGGTGAGCGGTTCACCATTGCACTAATCTCCAGCTTTTCGCTCGGACTTTATGTCCAGCGGGTGGGCGACATTGCCTCGACAAGCGGTTCGGGCCTGCCACGAACCAGCGAAATCTCACGGCAATCAGACCGTTGTGTTTCCTCGCGGGCATAAATCTTGTAAGAACTTGGCGAGTTTATATGTAGAGAAATCGGGCTGCATATCGGCGACCTGATGAATATTGTAAAATGGGTAACGTAGATTACTGCAGATCCATTCGTCAGCCGTGAAACACCCGTTTAACAGTTGCAATTCTACGATCTCACTGCTACTCGTACCTGATCCTGCTCCTTTCTCATCCTGACCGTCCACTCCCTCCATGCGCAGAGTGCCGGCGCCCCGGAAGGCCTGTTGTTTTCAGCCCCCGTAGCGGCAATTCGTCTGATGACACGGCGACAGGAAAGGCCACTGTTTGCGGTAACCGTTCTGAGGCTGATGATTAGCTCAAGGGCTGAAGAGCACCTGGAGGTATTTTATCGGGTGATCTTTCGCGGTTCGCATTTAATCCTTATTAACTCTACTAGTCTCGGATTCAACACACGCCTTACCGGGAATCAATTGAGGACTTTAAATACGACTATTACCGTGAATACGGATTGAGAGGAGGTGGTCAAGGGACTGCAATTTCCCATTATGAGTTCTGGCTCTTTTTCGGGAGAATGATTGTTGTACGCAGGTTCTTTCTCACCGGGACAAATCACGCGAGCCAGGCCGGTTGCTAAACCAGGTGGTGGCACTGAGGAAACCCCATCACTTAGCGAACTCAGAAACAGCGGTCACCACGAACAAGGGAGGTAAAAGATGCCGGAAAAGCGAGATATCGAAATAAAAAGCCGGGCCGATACCATAGGCCTGATGGATCTGAATGTAAGGCCCTACCCGGTCACCCCGCCGCCTTCGTACGAAGAGGTAAAGCCGATATATGAGAGAAGGAAGGCGCTGGAGTTCTGTGATTGGGCTGAGCAGAACCTGAGGTTCGAAAAAAGATACGACAAGGATGAGGCCCTGACAGGATACAGGATTCTGGACATCGGCCTGTGGAGACTTGGCCACAAATTTTGCGCCTCTCTGTATGGCGAAGCCGGGGCCGAGGTCGTTTCGGTCGAACCGCCCAAGGGCGATCCCTTGCGTAAGCTGACACCTTTCGGCCGCGAAGAGTACCTTCTCCAAAACAAGGATAGCGGCGAAAAGTGCGGTATGGAGTTCGTCAACGAGACGGTGAACACTCACTGCGTAACCCTTGATGTTGAGACAAAAGAAGGGCAGGAAATTTTCAAGAAAATGGCAATGAACGTCGACGTTCTGATCGACGGGATGCCCCCCGGTTACATGGATAATCTGGGCATCGGGTACAGGCAGCTCAAGGCAGCCAACCCCAGAATGGTCTACGTGTGGATCGGCATGCTCGGCCAGTGGGGTCCATGGAAGGACAAACAATCGAAGTTCGGCCAGTGGATGATCGAGCCCTTCGCGAGCGCTGCCAACTCCTGGATTCACAACACCGGATTGGCCCAGGACCTGCTCCCCAGGGGCAAGGGCGGCGACCCCACCCGCGCAGGCATTTGGCTTGCCGACTATGTTGCCGGGGCTCAGGCTTTTCTCAACTCCATTGCGGCCCTATATTGGAGAGACGAATTAGGCGGCACTGGGCAGATGATCGAGGTCACCGGCGCCGAAGCTTTGATGGATATTCTAGACTTCGACATTACCTGGTATGGTTTCAATGCAAGCATAAAGGCCCGTACCGGCGGCTGGGATGCATGCCTCAACCAGTATGCCTGGAACCCGTGTAAAGACGGCTACATGATGATCGGGGGCCAGACCGACAAGCTCTGGTATAGTATCGGTTTTTGCCTTGAGCGTGATGAGCCCCAGTTCGGCCGGCTGATCCACGAAGATCCCCTCCTCAAGGAAATGGCGGCCAGAAACGCCTTGCACGCCCTTATCAAGACCTACACCCTGACCACCCGGTGGCTGAGGGACACCAACCGGGTGGAAGCAGAAACCAAGCTGCTCGAATACCAGGTTGCGGCCGGGCCGGTTCTCTACATAGACGAGGTCTGCGAGTTCCCCCACTTCAAGTATCGGCCGTGGGTCTACGTACATGAGACCGATTACGGCCCACTGCTGATCGCTTCGAGCCCGGCATCCTACCAGGCTCGCGCTCCTTTCAGGTGCAAGTGGATGGGCAGGGATATCGGCTATGACAACTACGAGATCTATTTGAAATGGACTGGCATGGGCCAGACCGCAGTGAATGCAATGAAACATAAGGGGGTGATATAATGGCGCAAGACCCAAGAGTAACACGCATGGAAGACCTGCCAGGCCCCAAGAGCAAAGGTGAAATGGACGAGTTCAAGATGCCCTACGAGGAGTACTGCAAGAAACTCTTCGATGTTGGCAATGAACACACCAAACCCAAGCCTCTTAACGGGATTCGGTGGCTGAGCTGCACCATGTATATTTTCACGCCGCACGCTGTGGCCAACCTGGCCGAGCTGGGGGCCGAGGTCATCAAGCTCGAGATACCGAGGATGGGTGAACCCATGCGGCACACCTCTCCTTTTAACGAAGTCTATCTCTATCCGTTTCACGATATGCGCCCCATGACCGGCACCGGCCTTGGGTACACAAACGCTAACCCCAACAAGTATTTTGTGACAATGGATTATCACGTCCCCGAGATGAGGGAGGTGTTCTACAGCCTGGTGAAAAAATCCGACGGGCTCACCGAGCTTTACCGGCCGGGCACCCTGGACAAGTGGAAAATGAGCTACCGCTACCTTAGTGAAATCAACCCCAGGTTCATTTACGTCTGGGGCGGCGGTTTCGGCTACGGTCCCAAAGTATTCGGCGGTTCCTACGACATCCTGGGCCAGGCGCATGCCGGACTCGCCTCGATAACCGGCATGCACGAGTACATGGGCGGGCATTGTTCCAAATGCACCAACTGGGTCATTGACTGGCAATCGGGCAACCTTATAAGCTGCTCCATTATGGCGGCCATCCACCATCGCAGAAAGACCGGGCTGGGCACCATGATAGAATTCTCTCAGGTGCAGGTCCCGACCAGGATGCTGGGCCATACCACGACGATGTACGGCAAGTTCGGCATCGTGCGCCAGCGATGGGGCAACTGGGACACCCAACTGGCAGCGCACGGAATCATTTTGTGCGGCAAGTCCGATTTCCCGGATGCCGAAAATCCGCAGGACAAGTTCGATGCCAGATATGTCATGGTCAGCGCCTTCCAGGATCAGGACTTCAAGGAGCTGTGCGCCATTACCGGCCTGAAGGAGCTCTACGAAAAGTACAAGGCTCACAAGGACCGGGTCGAAGGCGAAGCTCAGGTGGAGATTTACACCGCTCTGGAAAGATGGGCGGCAGACAAGAGCAGGTCCCAGGTCGCCAAGATCCTCTCCGATGCAGGTATTTTGGCGGAACCCGTGCGCAACGACCGCGAGGTTTACGAGAGTCCTCACTACAGGGAAAGAGGCACTGTCCGGTGGATGGACGATCCTCTGTTCGGTGATTTGGTGGTCCATGGCGGCTACAGCACCGGGTTGATGGAAAAGTCCCCCAGAAGGATTAACTGGCATTGGCGTCCGCTGGGTGCGGACAACAAGAAGGTCTACCGTGATTTGCTCGGTGTTCCGCTGACCAAGATCGAAGAATGGTATAAAAAGGCCTACATCTAAGAGGAGGCGCCCGTGTGTGATATTATTTGGTGCAAGAAGGACAAGGGTGGAAAACCATGTGACACGATCAACTACCTGGACCCCTACTGCTTCTGGAACTGGGAAGGAAAGATCAACTGCGCCGAGTGCGGTACGGTCTATTACATCCACATGATTCAGGGCTTTATGTACATGGGACCTGAAGAAAGACCCGGAGAAAAGCCGGACACCTCGCCCCTTTACGCTGACAAGCCTTATGACGGCTATTCCAACTACAGACCGGGGGTCGAGGGCCGGACCAGACCTTTCCAGTGTATCCCCAGAAAAAAATTGCTGGGAGTCGCCGACATGGTCAAGTTCAGCGTCCGGGGCCGTCCGGTGCGTGGATGGCGTCCGCAGCCACCCTCCGCAGGTTTGGCGGGAAGCCAGGGCTTCAACTGGGATATTCAGAAACTGTCGCCCGAGGTCTGGGAGGAATATCAGAAGAAGCTGGCCAAAGGCGAAGTCAAGGACTGGTAACTAGAGAAAGGAGTGCTGCATGTCACAACAGTTGACGCCTGAAGATTTCCTGGACACTGTTCTGATCCCGGAAAGGCAGAGTGACCATATATGCTGGCAGTGCAAATACTTGAAGCCGGTTCTCAAGGGCTCCAAGTTCCCGCCCGCAGACATTATCGGTTGGTGCAAGAAAATCCACTGGCCTCATTACTGGTGCGTGGCGGATTTCAACGTGGTGAAAAAGTGCTACGCTTATGAAGCAAGGAAGAAGGCCTAGCATGGAGGAAAACGTCCGTGAAGAACTCGATGTCCTCAAGGGCATGCTGGACAACTGGAAAAGAGGTTTTCTGAGTTGGGCATCCCCCGAAGGGGATAACGAGCATGTGCTCCTGGAGTTCACCGAGGAAATTCAGATGCACGTCTATCCCTATGTGAGGAGATTGTTTGAGACAAATTACCTCAGCCAGGTCGAGGTCAAAGAGTTCATGCAATATTGCTTCAGCCAGGTTGAGGATCTTCGCCACCAGTTGAGCAAAGAGGAAACCGACTAAAGCTAGAAGGAGGTTTAGTATGCCAGAGAAATGCCGTGTGGTGGTATGCGGCTTTGACCCTATGCTCGTAAAAGCATATGTGGCCGCCAACGCAAGAGCCTGTTGGTGGCACGTATCCGACGAGCTATACGATGAGTTCAAGATGCAGCCGGGGACGAAGGTTCAAGGGAAGCTTCTTAAAGTTTATTCGGGTAAAACCGGTCAAGAGGCAGCGGCTCCCAACGAACCATTTGAATGGGAATGCTCCAAGGAGTCCGGCCTTGTGGTCCTGCTACCGTCTGATGTCATCAAGAACCACAAGCTCACGGAATTTCATTTCATCGAGCTGCAGATCGACAAGATTGGCGGCAAAGACGTTTATCCAGGCCAGGAAAAGATAAGCAAGAAGTGGTGGCCGGATGACAAGCTGAAATTGGGCTATGCACTCGATTACATTTGATAGCCTGCAACGACTCTCATAAGATGAATTCCACTTTCCCCCGTAACCGGGGGAGAGTGGGAATCCAATCCGCAGACTCCCCTCGTATGATAGACTTATATAAATACCCTGCTCAAAAAAAAGAGCCGGCTCTTTCCGCGCAGCCATGCAGACAGCGCAGAAACTAAATGTGGTGCGGTTGGAGGCAAGCCAAATGTGAGGCGCTTTCAAAAGTGAAGTACCTCCGGGGTAAAGATCACGCTTCGCGAGCTTCGCATTGCTTCACAAAATGAAGCATGCTTGCCGGCCTCCCTTTGCGACGTGTGAGCGCGTAGCGCAGAGGCCGACCGCGCGGCAGGTCTATCACAAGCTATGGGCGGGAGCGGGAGGCCTTTTCCATTGCCCGGAGAGGGGGTTTTTTTATGACCTGACGGCATCAGCCTCATGGTGGAATGTGGCGCCCTTGTGGCTCACGTTGTTTTTTGAATCTTTTTACTCTATATTTTATGACGAAAAATACCATCAACGAAAAGTACGAGCGTTCATTGAGGGAAAGAAAAGAAATGACAAAAAAAGCGATAGACGACAGACAGGAATCAAACCAGGAATTAAAGCCGCTCATAGAGGATGAAGAACTGCCGGAGGAAGAACCGGCTCACCCCGGCTGGCTGGCAATCGGCGAGATTTTGAAAGTCCCTCATCCCGTCTTTGAAAACAGCAGGTTTCTTATCGGCTATCATCATTCCAGCAATGTCTATTTGCTTGCGGGTGATTACCTGACCCTGGTGGACCCGGGGAATGATTACACTATTTTTGGTGACTTGGAGAAGCTGGGGTATAATCTTTTGGATATAAGGAAGGTGGTGCTCACTCACGGGCACCGCGACCACTGCATGGGCATATTCGAGATGTTGAGATTTCCGCCGATTATGGAAAACAAACAGGTCGAGATCATCATGCATGCGGGAGGCCCTCAGGAGTTCAAGAATTTGATCACCGAGGCCGGATTCCCCCCGACCGAACTGGCAGGCGGGGAAACCCTCGAACTGAGCGGCTTTGAATGGGAAGTGATCCATGCTCCCGGCCACACTATCGATAGTATATGCCTGTATCACGAACCTACCCGGACGGTTATTTCCGGCGACACGGTGCTGCCCGATGCGATGGCGGATGCTGATAAAGCTGCCGGAGGCGGATTGGACCATTATTTGTACGGGCTCCGTCAATTGATGAAAAAGCAGATAGTTCACCTGCTCCCCGGCCATGGTGTGCCGGTGGCATTTACCGGCAAACGTACAGTGGAAGAAACATATGAAAGCTTGATGATGAAAATCATAGACGCGGCCCCCGAAGACAAAATGACCTGGATGGAGGGGGCGAAGCGGCTGGCTGAGAAGGGGCTACTGGCAGAGGTTGTATTTTGCTGTGATAAAGAACTGACCCTTAGACCGCAGAATCCGGAAGCAATGCAGTTGAAGGCCCTTGCGTTGAACGATATGGGCCGGTGCGAGGAGGCCATCGGGGTTTTGGACCTGATTTTGGCAAGGCAGCCCCACAATGCCTACGCTTTGGCAGCCAAGGGCCAAGCCTTGCTGGGTCTAACCAAATACGCCGACAGCCTGCCTTATCTTGATGAGGCCCTGGCAAAGGACCCGCAGTTCAGGGAAGCTCAGGTGTTTAAAGGTATGGCATTGTATTTTTTGGGCAGGTCCGAGGAGGCTATGGCGATCAAGGCCTTCAAATCCGAGTTTGATGCAAGATTCAGGAGTCAGCTTGACAAAGGGCGGCAAGGACCCAAATCAGGTGATCGCATCCATGACGCATAGGGCGGCTGGACGGTTATATCTTCTGATTTGACCATGGCCGCGGATGGGTGATGCACTCCCTCGGCAGGTGGAGAAAAATGAACGAGAAATTCCTGGAATTCTATGAAGCTTCAAAAGCCCTGATAACTTACATCGATCAAGAGTATGTTTTCGACAAGTCGGCCGACATGGGTTGTGGTGGTTTCGACACTTATCAATCGGAGACTTTTTATAATCTGATCGCAAACGCTAAGAAAGCTCTTGCCGTTTTTGAAACGGAGATGAAAAAAGCCGAATGAGTTGCTGCCTGCAAAGGCGTGGAGGTAAAATGGCGCTCGAGGAAATCAGTTATGAAGAGTACATGAAAAAACTCGACGAAATCGAGAAGCGGTATTTGTCCGATGAACAAGGTTTTCCCGAGGGCGCACGCGAGAAGGGGTTGGAGATTTGCAAGAAGTTCCGGCGAGAAGTGGAGGCGCTGGGTCCTGAAAATTGTTTATATTACATTGACACGGTATATGGGTTGCCGATGCACAAACCCAGGCAACACGAAGGATGAGTTGAAATACTGAAGGTGGTTGGTATGTATGGAAAAAGAAACCATTCAATATGTTAAATGTGCACACTGTGATATTCGGCTGCCTTTGGAGGAGGCTGTTCGTTACGAACACAGACTGCTCTACGGTGAGCACTACCATTGCCGTGAGTGCGATCCCAAAGGCGTCTGGGATTGTATAAGTCACGACACCGACATGGAAGTTCATTGACCCGACCTTATTTTATGCCTTCCCAAATCGGGAAAACCGATGCCGGTCTTCTCTACGGTTATCACGGGTGAGATGGATCGGTTCGCCTACGACGAATACACACGCTTCGCTTCAAAAGACGGGCCAGCCAACCTCGCCGAAGGTACGCAGTTCGCACGCTTCGTGATGTCACACATCGACTGCGACACCATCCCGTTCTTCTGGCAGTGGGCCAGCCGCTTCACGTTAGATAATGCCTGATCGCTCCATGTATTTCGGTCTTATCTGGCGAGCGTTTCAGCATGTTCTAAGACTTCCCCAACGTGGTACGAGGCGCAACAACTTATCGTGGAGTTTTCAGTGTATAACTCCACAACGGGAAAGGTTCTCCGTTGCGACTGCTCCTCCTAACTGGACAATTTACCCGTATTAATGCCTTTCATAAAGTTGCTTAAGTTATAGCATAATCGAAAATCTGAGCCGGAATAGAGCAAAATATCGATTCTCAATCCTTATCAGCTGTCAGCAAACAGAAGCACTTTTTTATCACTTCTTTGTCACAACAGCGTCACGGGTTTTTGTGGCGCTAGGCGGTATAGGGAGAAGTGTTCAGCATCTTCCATGCGCCACAGACGTTAAGGGGCAGATTCTCTTTTTTTGTTCGCAATGCTCCTCTGGATCTCATTGACGATGTCTATGCGTGATCGATGAACCCCATCTTTGAAAACGGTTAGTCTCCATGGAGCATATTCCGGACGGCTAAATTCAGCGTGAGTTTCTCGATTATAGTAAATCCAATGCCGCTCATTATTTTCCATCCCCCGAGCTAATTGTTTTTCACGGTCAAGGAAGGAATTGAGACATTCTGATTCTGATCCATACAGAGTAATAACCGATATACCTTTGGTTCTTAATTGCTCTATCTGGGGCTGATTAAATACAACCAGACTTGTAAAAGTAAGAACAACACCTGTTCTCCCGGTCTCCATAACCCGACTGCTAAGCGTTTTGGCAAGTGGCCCAGCATCATTTCGGTCAAGGAAAGCATCCCACTCGGGTCTGATATGAGCAAGGTCGATTCCATCGCCCTCGGGACATCGATCTATTTCAATGTGCAGAAAATTGAGATCGGCGGCCAACCACGCGCCAACTTGTGATTTACCGGCACCTGACGGTCCTAGAAGAAAAAGAAGCTGTATTTCAGCAGGATTGTTCACCATATGTTTGTCCATAAGCAGGTCTTTGCAAACTCATACCCAAAATTCAAGCCGGTCTTCATCGACGCCGGTATCGAAATTCCAATCTTTGATTAACACACCATTTTCGCTTCTCTTTCTGAAGCGTGTAACACTTGGCTTGCCTCCAAACGCACCACACTTTCCGTCAGCACTGTCTGCATGGCTGCGCGGAAAGAGCCGGTTCTTTTTTTTGAGCAGGGTATTATATAAGTATATCATACGGGGATTACCGGAACTTTATCGTATGTCTGCTTTCAGCAGTATATCACTGCCCACACTCGCCATGAGAAAACCGATTGATTTTGCACGTTTGGAAAACCTTGTCCAGTTTTCTTCACTTAAGCCATGCTCTACTGTCGTCAAGAGCAAGCATCTTTCGAGACTGTTGCTTTCCTTAAGCAAGAGAAATTGCCTGTGATTGCTGAATGCAAACAACACCCAGCCGTTAGTCAACAAATAATTGTATGATCCTGGGTATTCCTCGATAAGTTGCCTGGAGGTGTCCGCCACTGCCCTGAAGAGGCCGAAGATATCACTGCTTCTTTGGTAGCGGACCGCGATGCCATCCAGAAGATACTCAAAGGTCCTTGCCGAATCACTGACTACATCATCCAATCGAACCCTTTGACTTCGATAAGACTCTATAGCAGGGGCCTTCCCATTGTGAGCGAAAATCCAGTCTTGACCTTTTAATTGAAGGACAAAAGGGTGGGCATGACATTCATCGATGGGACCGCTGCTTCGTAAACGCACATGCGCGATGATGAACTTGCTGGAGACGACTCGAGCGAGCCTCTGGAAACCATCATGGCACCTTCCCTCCTGATAGGCCTGGGCGGCTGATTTCTCTACATAAGCTCGATTTTTTTTGAAAAATCCTATACCCCAGCCGTCCATATTCCTGTCGGCTCTGGCTGCAAAAATCGGCAGAGACTTAGGCGCCGAATAATTTGTCGCTGCAGACAGGGCGAATAAGTCGCACATAACGGGGTCTTACCTGTCATCTTATACGGGGTTGAATTCAATCGATCGCCTTTATGGGGCGGTCGTTCTACTGGCACGATTACAGCCTGCCCTGCCTGCCGGCCGAGTGTGAATTTTATAGAAAAGTCTCTTGCGCCACATTGCCCAGATATAATACGTCCGGTCCCGCCGCAACCAGAAGCTTTCCCAGGGTGTTTCTTTCCGGCTCGACGGCAATCCACTCTTTGTCACTCAGTCCTTCCCCGATGGAAGTGAGGACAAGGCTATTTCCATACTTTTCCGATTCCTTGAGGAGCATCAAAGTCCGAAAATTAGAAAAGGCAAACAGAACTGACTCATTGGCTAGAAAAAACGAATAATGCCCGGGATAATCTGAAAGCAAGTTCCGAATGCTTTTTACAAGCGATCTGGCAAGACTTTCGTAAGGAGTGTACCGCAAATAACCGATAAGTTGGTCCCGCAAGTATTCAAATACTCTGGCGGGATAAACATCAACATCTATCCTGGGTTCGTTAGTTGTTTGATAATCTTTAATTCCTTTTATCAATCCGATATGCACAAAAAGCCATACATGGTTGAGGAACGATAAAGAAAATGGATGATTCTGAGCAGTATGAAGTCCACCGCTCAGCGGACAGCTAATGTGCGAGACAATGATTCGGCTGTCTACAACCCTTGCCAGCCTCTGGAAGCTCTCGTGGACCTGCTCGCTGTCATAGACTCGCTCTGCTGATTTCTCCACCAGGGCCTCGTTGTCACGATAAAATCCGATACCCCAACCGTTCATGTTTCGCTTGCCCTTTTCCGCGAATATCGGCAAGTATTGTTGGGCCGTATAATTAACTCCCGCCGAGAGCGCAAAAATATCGCACATCTTCTCTGATTCCCCTGTACAAAGTGAGCCCTTGCGATTCAGCCCTGGCTGAGTTGCAACTGGAACATAAAAGTCACTACAGCTTCACACCCAACGGCTCTTCACTCGTCTTTGATACAACAGACTTGTGTGCAACCCAACCGTTAATGCGATTCATATGGCCAAATGCCAGATACATCTTATATATCGTCTTAATCCATTTATTTACATTTGGATGATAGTCGAGCATTGGTACATGTCCATCGCTCAGTTCAACCAAAAACTGCGTGAAGATAATCCACTGCATAGCTTCATCTATTTGATGGAGAACAGCAGAGTGATATCGGAACTCAATAGTGGATCGATACCAATACGAATGCAGATTGAGCCCATGATAACGTGTCAAGTCGTATCTGTCAGATACCTTGCGATCCGGATCATACCCATTTATCTGGGAATACCATAACTCTTTGATCTTGCAACCGTTCTTCTTGCATGTATCCTCGCAATCACCCAATTTACGGAGTAAATCGACATCAAGATCCATAGGGCGGCAAGTACTTTTATCGATCCGGCCCCCAGCGATCAGAAGATAAATATAGTCCTCCATCGAACAGACAATTCTTATGAGCTCTTTCAGACGTTTACAATCATAATGTTTAACATCAACGCCGTGATGAACGTGAAATCCACATGATTCGTCTATTTGCGCTCCACGGATTTCGCCGAGCAACTGGAAGAAGCGATACGATTCCATTAATCCATCAAAGCCGCGCAGTATCGGGCTTATAAGTTCCACGCCGCCTCGGTGAACTATGGAAGCATCTTCTTCAAGATGCCAGGAATGCCTGTCCGCGCCAAGATTTAGTCTGTAGTCATTTAGTAATTGAAGGAAACTTCTGCCATCTTTGGCTTCCGAATGGATGTTGTAAGGTTTGATTATGCCGTTGTCCGGCGGTAAGATGTAGTAGTCCAGGCCATAGAACTCGATTTCCACTCCAAAAGGCCTATCCGTTAAATAGCACAACATCGGGTACTTCTTTTTGAGTTTTGCGATCAACTCTTGAGGCCCTTGCATATATGGTCCTTCCTCACCTTATGATAATATCTCAATTAGCTCGATTTCAAATTTGAGTGTTTTTCCCGCAAGCGGGTCATTTGCATCAAGAATCACGCTGTCTTCAGTAATGGCCGTTATAGTCGCAATCGTCGTTTTCCCCTGGTTTGTACGAATTTGCAGCCTCTTACCTACCTCAAGATTCAGGCCGGCCGGAGCCTGGGCTCTATTCATCATGAACACAAATTCTTTTCTGTGCTGACCATAAGCCTGTTCCGGAGGAATTGAAATGCTCCTGGTGTCTCCTACATTCATACCGATGACCGCCTGTTCAAATCCTGGAAGTACGCTCCCCTTACCAACAGCAAATTCAAACGGCTCTTTCTCCTGGTATGTGGAGCTAAACACCGTGCCATCCTCCAGAGTTCCGTGATAATGAACCCTTATCATATCTCCTTGCTTTGCCTGAGCCATGGGTTTCACCCTTTCGTGAACCTCTAAAGTTGAGAGGGTCAATCGAGTTCCCGTCCCCTCAGCTTAATTCATAGGCAGCTTAACACATTCGATTCGACCTTCACAGAGGGCATCTTCAATTTTGCATCAATGAAGTAACACGGACAAAAGAAGTAGTCCAGTTCCTCGTTTCGGGCGCCATAGCCACGCACGCCTTCGCGCTAAAATCCCCCCTGCCCCCCCTTAATTGGACTGTTTGGACCGGAGAGAGGGGTCGAGTTTTAAACGCACACTCAGGGCTTGATTGCAAAGACTTTGCACACTGTTGCACTGCTAAGATAGACGTATTTCATACACTCTCATTCATTCCTGCCCATCAAACCGGGGAGTAAATATGATTTTCTAAGTTTTTCGATCTTAGCACCCGCTGATATTTTCCCGTTCCAGGTCCAGCGGCCGGGTGGTCATACCGTGAGTTGTTTCCGCAGTCCATACGCTGTCCCCGGGACGCCTTTGCATTATCACTGTCAGCGGGCACAAATCTTGTATAACCAATAGAGAGCCCATTTGAGCCTCATCCATTCAGGAATGCGGCTTTAGAGTAACTGGGCCTGCATGCAGTGTAGGTCACATCCACGCGTAGCGGAGTTGGTGGTCTTCTAAAAAGGTTGATACACAAAACCGGGCGGCTGATTGGCGGCTTGGTCATCAAGAGAAATGGGGATTCCAGTTCCATCAATCTCGGCAGATTCATTCATCAGTCCTCAAACGCGAGTTCAACAAAGCGATTTTTCGATTCCAGCGCTCTTCGGCACCCGATCCTGCTTCTTTCCCATCCTGGCTGTCCTTCTCGTACCCACGCTCCACGTTGCCACTCTCTCAGTGGGACTTAGAAGGTGTAGTCAACCGAAAAGATGAAATTCATTTACTCGGAGACCCTCCTATAATGATAACTCAAGATGTTCGATTTTCCGTTCTGGTTCTCAACAACGAAGTTCGCTGCCACATTCTGAACCTGCTGAGGAAGAACGAACATTTTAGCGTCGGAATTGTATCCCTCGACGAGCTTATAAATCCCTCGAAAAGAGAGGCAAAAACTATAATCCTGATCGACTGCGAGGGTGTGCTCGCATACGGCGTAACGGTCATATCGAAGCTCAAAACATCCTGCCAAGAGTGCAAGCTTATTCTGCTGTGCAGTCAGGCTCACCGTAGTATGATCAAGCGCGTTATGGAACTTGGCGCCTATGGCTGCATCATTGAACCATACCAGGAATGGGAGTTTTTGACCATGGTCAGGCTGATTCTGAGCGGTCAGAACATTGATAAGAAAACAAAGGCAAAACCAGTCAGGGGGCAAGGAAGAAAACCTCTGGAGAAATAATTCCCGCCATCGCTTCCAGCGCAAAACCTCATATCAACACACCAGCGCCTGTAAAAGTGCGCCTTTCCTTTTCGATTCTCGTGCAAAAGATTTACAACCCGACCCGATTTGTCCCGGAGCGCAACCAGTCACCCGCCAAGCACGGTGACTCCGGGCGTCCGGTAAATCGTGAACGCTCCGGGAGTCACAGGCCTGCGTCTCCTCCCTGCTCAGAGGCAACGGGAGGGGACCCGTTTTTATGAATAAGAAACGGACAGCACTTTGAAGAACCAGCTAGGAGAACAAAGAGTCAGGGCGATTCAAATTCTTATCAGGTGACCGCATGAGGATCAGGAGGACACAGAATCAAACCTCGAAAACTTATCTGAGTAAGCGGCGCAAAAGTTTGCCGGTTGGCGTCCTTGGCAGCTTATCCATGTATTGAACAATGCGAGGAAGCTTGTAAACGGCTATGTGGTCCCTGAGAAAGTTATTGATTTCTTCGGTCAACTGATCGGAGCCGGTAAATCCTGGTTTTAGCTCGACAACCGCCTTGACTATTTGCCCTTTCTCAGGGTCGGGGATACCGACTATGCCTACATCCGCTATCGCCGGATGCTTCGCCATCGCTTCCTCAATCTCGGACGGGGCGATCCGGTAACCGGAACTCTTGATCATGTCATCTTCGCGAGCGACGAAGAAGATGTTGCCATCCTCGGCCATGTGAACCGCGTCGCCCATTTTGTTCCAGCCATCAACCACACCCGATTTCTGCGACTTGAGCAGCTTCTCGTTATTGTCGTAAGGCTTCCAGTAAAGAGTCCCCGAAGGGCCTTTGAGTATCATGCTGCCCACTTCACCTGGTTTGCAGTCTTCGCCGGAGGCATTCACTACTCGAACCTCAACGCCGGGAAGGGACTTTCCGATTGAGTCTGGGACGGGCTTAGCATTCATGGTGTTGGAAGTGACCAGATGGAGCATTTCCGTTCCTCCGAGTCCCTCCCAGATAGGCTTGCCGGTAAGTTCGGTCCAGCCCGTAAGTGTTTCGGCGCCAAGCGCGTCGCCCCCCGAGGTGTAGAGCCGCACCGAATTGACATCAAAGTTCTTGAATGCCGGGAATTTAAGAAGCGCGCGGTATGCGGTCGGGAGCCCGGTCAGCACTGTTATCTTGTGCTTGCCGATCAGTTCCATCATGTCGGGTGGGGCAAACTTCGGAACCAGAGAGATGGCTGCCCCGCCTTCGAACGGAATGAGAGTGAAAGTCCCGAAACCTGCCGCAAAAGATACGGGCGCCGCTCCCCCCAGCACGTCGCCGGGCTTGAGTTGATACACGTGCCGATTGACGATCCGGGTTTCGATAACGGTGGGGCGGACAAAATGAACGCAGCCCTTCGGCATTCCCGTGGTTCCCGAAGTGTAGAGTATTACGCCGATATCGTAGGCATCCAGCATGGTGGCATCCAGAGTCGGCGACCCTTTGGCAAGCATTTCTTCAAAGACCAGGTTGCCGGCAGCCTTGACATCATCCGGAGTACCCCCTATTACGATAACTTTAGTACCGTACTCAAAGTTTGGCTTTGCCGCCTCGACCTGCTCCATTAGCGGAGCATTCACGACGAAGTACTTCATTTCGGCATTGTTGACTACAAAAGCGATCTCTTCGCGGGACCACAAAGGCGATGTCGGGACAGGGATGGCCCCGATTTTCTCAATGGCGAAGATGGTGACCAGGGACGGAGGGGCGTTTACCAGCCGAATGCCTACCCTGTCCTGAGGCTCCACTCCAGCTTCTTTCAGAGCGTTGCCGAACTGGTTGACCATTTTCTGGAGCTGCGCGTACGTAATCTCTTTGTCCATGAATTTGACCGCAACATTGCCTCCCCCTCCCTCCCTGACGTGCCGGTCAAGCAGAAAGTCGGCCAGATTCAGTTTGTCCGGGGTGCTCGCAAATTCCCCGGGAGTGAGGTATTTCGGCCAGGTTTCTTTTCCTGGCAAGTAGTTTTGTGGTATTTTACTCATGCTTACTCCTTCCTTCGATCAGTGAATAACATAACAACCCATTACCAGTTGTGCTGCAAACAAACCGGGTAAGGAGGGGCAATAACCGTGCCAAATCCACCGCCGGCTGGATCCTCGCCACAGACCCAAAACTGCGACGCACCGCCGGCCTGGCACGATTCGTGTTAAGCACCGATGAAACCCTTGGATCATTTCCAGTAAACTAACTCAAGGGAGCCACTGATGCAAGAGCACTTGCCAGAGACGGGAATCGACCTCACGATAACGGTACGCTTCGGGGATACCGACCCCTATGGCGTCGTTTACTTCGCATCCTATTTTCGATACTGCCATCAAGGCATCGAGGAGTTCTTAAGCCACTACGGACTGCCTCCCCATGAAGTCCTGAAAAACCAGACCGAAGGGTTTGGCCTGCCGATTGTTTCAGCAGCCTGCGATTTTCTCAAACCGGTCAGGTATGGCGAGAAATTGCGCCTGAGGGTGTCGCTTTCCAGGGTCGGGGAAAAATCGCTTAGTTTCGATTTCTGGTTTTACCGCTTGGGAGAGCAGGACCTTGTCGCCAGGGGTAATGCGACTATGGTGGCGATAGGGGCGGACTGGCGCCCAAGGAGTATTCCCGAGCAAATCCGTATGGCCGTTTCAAGAAAGGACTCTTGAGGGGGGCTCGTGGATACACGACAGGGGAAACTTTCCCGGTCTGAAGCGGCGCCTGCGTTTTGACCACCGCTTCACCTCAAAAACTTGCCATTGCGGCGCTGAGCAAAGGGGCGCCGGATAGGTGCCCACCCACCCTTAAAACCCCGTTCGTGGTCAGTGGAAGCTTTTTGTTGCCCAATATAGGTAATACCTATCCATGAAATAGGTGAAATTTTATGTTATTTTCAAAACGTCCTTGATGGGACGGGCATTTGTAATTATTATCCTCCCTGTGTTATCATTATTCTACTTATAAAGCCCAATTCTCATAATCCAGTGAAGGTGGCTCGCATGTTTCACTTTGGAAAAAGAAATACGCTCACCGGTCTTGCCAGAACCTGTGGGTGAGCGGCTAAAATAGCTCCAACAGTTTTGTTGGAGGCCCTGAAAGGTTTGCCGGCCTCAACGGATCCCAATCTCCTTGTCGGCTTTGACACGCGTGATGATGCAGCGGTCTATAGGGTATCGGATGAAATTGCCCTCGTATCCACGGTTGATTTCATAACTCCGCCCGTTGACGATCCCACATGGTTCGGCCGCATTGCCGCCGCCAACTCGCTTTCCGATATCTACGCAATGGGTGGGCGTCCAATTACCGCATTGAATCTCATCATGTTCCCATCGAAAAAGCTCAGCATGGAGATACTCAAAGGCATCCTAAAGGGTGGGAGCGAAAAGGTGGCCGAAGCAGGGGCCTCGCTGGCAGGCGGTCATTCCGTCGAAGACGATGAGCCAAAATACGGGCTGGCCGTAACCGGCATAGTCTCCCCAAAACGGGTCCTCACCAACGCAGGCGCCAAGCCCGGCGACCTGTTGATTCTCACCAAGCCTCTCGGAACGGGCGTCCTGTTTAACGCCTGCAGATCGGGAAAGCTTCCTTTGAGGGATCTGGAGCCGATATTACCCCAGGTGGCAGCTTTGAATCGCACGGCAATGGAGATCGCCCTTAAATTCGAGGTACATTCCTGCACGGACATAACGGGTTTCGGAATTCTGGGACATGCGCTGGAGATGGCCATGGCAAGCTCTGTTCGGATCGAGCTCGAGTTCAGCGCCCTGCCCTCTTATCCAAACTCCGTAGATATGTACCGCAAAGGCGAAACAACGGGCAGCAACAGGGCGAACAAAAAACTCGTCGAGGATTTCCTGCATATCTCTGCCCGGCTCTCCGAGCAGCAGCATCAATGGCTTTTCGATCCCCAGACCTCCGGCGGCCTGCTCCTGTCCGTTCCGGCATCCCTGGCAGAAACCATTCTCAACGAATTCAAGGAAGCGGGAGTGAGTTCCGCCTGCGTGATCGGAAAGGTCGAAAGCAGCCGGCATCCGGAGATCACACTGGTTTAGCGGCACAAGGCAAAAGTCGAGGCGCCCGGTACCCGGGCGATAATAGATCTGTTGCAAATCCAAACGCCCAAACTATACTAAGAATATGCATAATTTTTGGACATCATTAAGAAAGCCTATTTTTGCCCTGGCGCCCCTTTCCGGAATAACCGACAGCGCGTTTCGCCGGATATGCAAAGGCTTCGGGGCGGATATCGTATACAGCGAACTGTCGAGTGCCACCGCTTTTGCATATCAACCGGAACCCACGCTGAGGATTATGCGTTTCAATGATTCGGAGCGCCCTTATGTCGTGCAGCTTTTCGGGAATAATCCCGAACATTTCGCAATCGCTACCCGATTTGTCAGTCGGGAAATAAAGCCAGACGGGATCGATATAAACTTCGGCTGTCCTATCGCAAAGGTGTTCAAGTGCGGAGCGGGAGCGGCCCTGATGACAAATCCGGCCCTGGCCAAAGAGGTTATCCTGAGCGTCATCGAAAATACACATCTGCCTGTATCAATAAAGACCAGGACCAGCGTCAAAGGAGCAGATCTTCTGAGCTTCCTCGATTATGTCGGCGACCTGGACATCAAGGCCGTAATGATCCACGGCAGATCTTATGCTCAGGGCTTCTCCGGACCAAACGATATCGAGACGACCCGAAACGCCCGCGCCCACTTTAAGGGGATAATCCTTGCAAACGGCGGGGTAAGAAATGCCGCTCAGGGAGTGGAACTGCTTGAGAAAACGGGGGCTGACGGAGTGGGGATTGCAAGAGGAGCACTCGGAAATCCGTGGATTTTTCAGCAGTTGAAAACAGCTTACACCGGCAGCCGGAATGGAAGGCCGACCGCTCAAGACGTTTTCAGGACGGCAATGGAACACGCAAGGCTTGTAAACGATTTGAAAGGCAAGCGTGGAATCATCGAGATGCGAAAACATCTGGCTTGGTACCTCCAGCAAGTACCCGGCACAAAAGAGCTGAGACAAGAAGCGGTTAAGATATGCAACCTCGAGGACGTGGCGGAATTGCTCGCGCAGGCTCCCGAGCAACTCGGCTGACAAATCGTTGTTGGATACCAGTTAGAACTCACAGGGCACGAGCGCTTGATAGTGATGCATACGCTCGAATGCGAGGAGCACGTGCACGTAGTCTGCAATCGCATTGACTGAGAGCAAAACAAAGCCGCCGCGTTGCACAGGACAATTTGAGGCAAAGTGTCCAATGTTCATAAGCTGGCTGTAAGCTCTTTGAGATCGAGAACGAGGAGTGGGAACAATAGATGGCAACCTCAAAAGTGAATTACGGAATAGATGCGCCCACGGCCGTGCGCAACCTGACTATAGGCGGCATATTAGGCATTCTCGCCGGTTTTGTCTTCTATTCGATTATAGTTTCCATCCCGCCCATCGCACGGATGATCCTGTTGATCTCCGGGTTTGTTTCAGGGTTCGCCCTGCTCGTCACAGCAGGATTGATGGTATGGAGCAGTAAATACGGTAAACTCCTACAACGGGAACAACTGATAGATGCCTTGAGTCTGACCGGCAATGAGAATGTTCTCGATGTCGGCTGCGGTCGAGGGCTTTTGCTCACCGGAGCGGCTCGACGGCTGCCAGGAGGTAAGGCCTTCGGAATAGACCTCTGGCAGAATGTTGACCAATCGGGTAACAGCATCGAAGCGGCTCTCGCAAACTCGCAAGCCGAAAATGTTGCAGATCGTATCGAGATAAGAACAGCCGACATGCGTGACCTGCCTTTTCCTGATGGATCGATTGATGCCGTAATCTCTAGCCTCGCTATTCATAACGTTTCCGACAAAGAAGAACGAGCAAAGGCCATTCGGGAAATTGCAAGGGTACTCAAGCCGAGTGGCAGGCTCGCACTTCAGGACCTCCGCAATATTGACGAATATGTCAAGACGCTGAGAGATTTGGGATGGAATGATGTCGAGTCGTCCGGACTGAATTTCATGATATTTCCCCCGGTCCGCATGGTAACGGGACGAAAGCCATGAAAATCATCGTCAGTCTATTTCACTTTTTATAGGCCCAAGCCTCTACATCTGCAGCGACATGGGACAATTAGATGAACGACCGAAAACATCTCGTTTCCGCCGAGGTGGACAAGCTAATAGCCGCAACCAAGGGCAGCCGCCTCCCGCCATCGCAGCGCGATGAGTTTCTTGAGGTCCTGGCCTCGATCAACCTGTCACGGAACAAGCAGCAGGCAATTTCTGAACAGCGCTCTTACCGGGCACCCTTGGAACACTACTACCCGGGCGGGAAAGTGACGCAATGTCTCTGACAGCCATAAAAGTATCAAGATCACAATGCCTAGAGCTATTTTAGACGTAAAATCGGCACCCGCAGCTCCCCGTTTCCGCGTGAATGATTTCCTCATCAGCATAACAAATGGTATAATTATACGTTAATGACCCAGGATGGAGGGAATGCTAAAGTAATTTGACACTTCCTAAACAGAGACGCTTGAAACGATGTGAGGCAGGAAATGCTATTTACTCGGATAACGGTAAATCCCAATCAGATGGGCGGAGTTCCGTGTCTGCGCGGCCTGCGAATTCCCGTAGCTACCGTAGTTGACATGATTGCAGATGAGATCAGCACTGAGGAAATACTTAAAGCCTATCCAGATCTTGAGCGGGAAGACATCACGGAAGCTCTCCGGTATGCCGCTGAAGCGGTCAGGGAGCGTGAATTACCTCTGGTCAGGGTAGCATGAGATTTCTCATTGACAACGCTCTCTCGCCTCTGGTTGCTGAGTTCTTATGCAATGCAGGCATGGATGCGGTGCATGTGAGGGATATCGGTCTGCAAGCCGAAGAGGATATGGTGGTTTTCGAAAGAGCCATCGCAGAAGATCGCATACTCGTATCTGCCGACACTGATTTCGGCACGATATTTGCCCTCTGGCAATATTCGAAACCGTCGCTAATCCTGTTTCGACGTGGTACGGAACGAGGCCCTCAAGAACAGGCGAGACTCATAATCGCGAATCTTCCCCACTTGAGCGAAGCACTGAAAAAGGGCAGTATCGCTGTCTTCGAGCAGAACAGGATACGTGTACGAGCCCTGCCCATTTCTTCATAGGTTTCCGCCCAACAAGCAGCTAGCGGGGAGTGAAAAACCTTCTCGGCCTTTCCGCGTCTCCGCGTGAATGATTTCCTCATCAGCAGAAGAATAGGGTAACAACATAAATGGAAGAAAACCGCATTCGTGCCGCTTTCGCGGCATAATTGGCAGCGATGGAAGAACAGCCGGAAAACAAGTGAAACATGAGACGGTTTGTTGTACTTTGTCCAGTTATGAAAAATAACTTAAAAATACTGGACGCTTTGGAAACGTTTTACCATTCCAGCAGGAGGTAAACAAATGCCTAAGCCAATCCCGCAAATAGAGCAGTTATCACCAGAATCAAACAAGTTGTTTAAAGTGCTTAATGAGGCCGATGACTTATCTGTGATATTGGTTGCCACAAGCTTTCTTGATGTGTCTCTGGCATCAATACTTAAAAGACGGTTGCGCGACGAATCAAAGGTAACAGACAATCTGCTAGCAGGAGCGTTGAGTCCATTTGGTGTACGAGCCGATGTTTGCTATGCGCTTGGCTTATTTGAAAAACCCATTTATGAAGACCTACGAAAAATAGCTGAAATTAGGAACAAAATTGCTCATCACCATTTAGCTCTCAGTTTTCAGGCGGAAGACGTTGCGGCAGAGTGTAAAAAACTGGGCTACGTAGCTTCATTAAAGAACGGTTTCAGCGGCCAGACTCTACTTATAGTCGAGTACATGAACTCACCACGAAACCAATTTGTTGTGACAGCCGTCATGATTAGCAGCAGGCTCCTATTAATTGGATTGGATATTAAGCGTGAAAAGGAGATCGTATAAAGGCACGGCGTGCGGGCCGGAAATAGTGGGGGATGATGTGATGATTCGAAAAGATAAGGTGGTCTTGTTTGGACGGTTTCTTTTAGTGCTTCTCGCCAGTTTATTATTCAATCAGTCTGATTCTTGGGCACAAACTAGCCAGAGCACTATAAAACCACCTCCACCTGTAGGTTCAGGGTTCTGCGAGGGCGTCTCTTTACAATTCCAAGTACTGCGAAGTTGGGCCATCCCCAAGGACAAAGTTGGAGCTTGGGCCAACAAGAACGGTGGAACAGGAGTAGGAATAGAGATTCTTGTTCCTGAAGGCTCATCGAAATCCGCTGTTGTTGAATTATCAAATTGTATTAGCTCTAAATATAAATCACAAGGTTTTGTTTATTTTCAGATATATGACTTAAAAGAGGCATATATAAATCGAAACAATGATAATTATCCTGAAGTGAAACTGTTAAAACATTATTTACTTGAATACACGCACAATCCAGCTAATGGATATGACTCATACACTTGGATACCGGATATGTACTCAGAATGATAGCCTCCGTGGGCCGCCTTTTGTTATTGCCACCTCCTCTCAACAATGGGCAAAAAACTGGACAAAATGATAGAGCGTAAATTGTCCCGATTCTGGAAACCTTCCCTGCTCTGCGCCTGGCGTTGCGGGCTGGCCGATACTCACAACATGAGACAAAAAAATTTTATCTCATGTTAAAAATCGTGGTATTTGCTGGAGGTGGTTTTCGACCCCTTCAATTACCCAAATATGAGACAAGACGATGAGCCACCGAAGACACCTTGTTCCCGGCGAGGTGGACAAGTTAATAGCCGCGACCAAGGGCAGCCGGAACGAGGCCCGCAACCGGTGCTTACTGTTGCTGATGTTCCGGCATGGTTTGCGCGTGTCGGAAGCTTGCTGCCTGAAGTTGTCCCAGGTGGACACCGAAAGCCGCGTCCTGCACGTGGTGCGGCTCAAAAAGGGTTTGTCCACGACCCACCCTTTGAGGCCCGAAGAAATCCGTGTTGTTAAAGCATGGTTGACAGAGCGCAAAAAAATGAAGCCGGAAACGGACGCTTTCTTTGTTAGTGAGCGGCGCGCGCCGCTCAGCCGCAAGACGGCATGGCGAGCGGTCCGCAATTATGGAGAGCTTGCCGGCTTGCCTTTACCCACCTATCCGCATATGCTTCGCCATGCTTGCGGCTTCGCCCTGGCTGACCGGGGCGCGGACACGCGGCTTATTCAAGACTATCCAGCCTCCATCCGGGAACTCCGGATGGAACGCTGGCAGTTTCCGATTCGAAAAGGAGGCATTTTTCGTCCTGGCAAGGAAATCTAGGGGTTGCGCGGAGGCGTACATGGGTACGCCGCACAAGCAAGCCCGAAGATTGACGCCGCCAGGGCGGAAAAGGACCCTTTCCGGATGGAAACTATCTGGGGCATAGAACTATTCAGCACACTGTCATTTACACTGCGGCAAATCCGGCGCGGTTTGAAAGGCTTTGGCGGGACCTGTATGTCTAACCCGTTACTATCTGGACAAAGGTGGCGGGCTTGACAATGGGTATTTCCCTGTTGGTATCAACAAGGACTCTCATCCGAGGTGCGGTTGCACTTCTTCGCGCGCTTCTTCAATCAAGCGCTCAATATCTTTGTCTGTCAGGCCTGCCGCAACAACGCGCGCCCGCGATTCTTTGCGTCCGCGAAAAAGCGAGTCCCGTTCTCGGTCAATCGTGATCGTTACACGATCTTGGGGTCGGATACCCCGGCGCGCCAGCTCAGCCGCGACCTCTCCGGCTGTGCTTTCAATGACCTCAACCCGTTTGCCCATCGTCGTGCCTTTCGTTTCAAAAGTTTGAGACTGGCGTTAAGGTCTTGTTGTCCTGGATTCCGGCTCGACAAACAGGGGGAAATACAGCCGGTCGATATGGGCGGCGCGCAAGGCTTCATAGACAAATGCGCCGTTATCATCAGGGAAAGCCGCTATTCGCCGATTTTCCGGCAGCCGGAAAAGCTCCGACCGTTCCATCGCCAGCTTGAGCAGCCTCTTGGTCGGGGCCGAGGGTTGAATCTCTCCGCTCTCATATTTTTCAAACGATTTCTCGCCCGTGCCGAATACCAGACCAGCCTCGCGTTGAGTCAGGCCGCAGCGTTGGCGAATGGCGCGGATGACCACGGGCACGAACACTTTTTCCCCGTGGGCCAAAGCCTTCGCAGTGCGCCGCGCCATATCCGCAATCTGGTTGTCCTCGTCCACCAATTGTCCTTCCATGTCATCAGGATCAGAAAGCGAGCACCACCAGCCGGGTTGCAAATAAGTATAGGTTTTCCCCTCGATCTTGAACGACACGGATTTTTCGCCGCGCGTCATAGGCCGGCCCGATTCCGGGCTTGGTATTGTGTCGGGGTAATTCCTTGGATTCTTCCCCATGGTCACGCCTCCTTTTACCCCGTCTAACCCCCATAATGGGGGTTTTTGTTGTTATAGTCAACGGTAATCCCCGTTATGCGGGCACGGTAAATTTGTTCTCCTTCATTCCGTTGGTAGCGCCGCCTTCCACGGCGGCGCGTCAATTGGGAAATGATGAAAATGAGCCGTGGCAATGGTGGTTCGTACATGAAGACCCTTTTGCGTGACACGAAGAACGCCGCCGTGGAAGGCGGCGCTACCATGATGATTTATTTTTGGGACTTCGCCAGGACATATTCACCGTGATTATGGGGGTAAAAAACCTCGTATGACAGACTTGTTAACAACACTGGGCAAGAAATGCCATATCGATTGCGGACACCCTTCAGCGATGTACTTCGCGTAGCGCGGAAGGCATCCCGCTCTGTTCGTCTATCATGCGCGTTCGACCGTCAGCGGGATGCCTTGTAGGTCCCTGGGTGCTTTGTTTCTCGTTCTTTCTGTCTTTCTTAAAAGAACATCAATTTCATGGGCCTGCGCTCCCCAGCTCAATTTCAGCCCATACCGGAGTATGATCGCTGGGATTGGGCCGGCCGCGCAGATCGGCGTCCACCTGGCAGTCAATCGAGGCTTTGGCGATAGGTTCGGTAGCCCTGATATGGTCCAGCCTCCAGCCAAGGTTTCTGTCAAAACTCTGGGGCAGGCGGTAATCCCAGAAGGTGAACTGGCGAGCGTCCGGATGGTGTTTTCGGAAAAGGTCGATAAATCCCCAGGAAACCACGTCGGCAAGCGCCTGTCTTTCCAGAGGGTGAAACCCGATTTTCCCGTCCATTCTTCTTGGTGAAAAAACGTCTATTTCCTCCGGCGCAACATTGATATCCCCTGTCCAGATAATAGGATCGGACGGCCTGAATTCGCGACTGAAAAAGGTTTTTGAGCCTGGCGAAAAAATCCAGTTTGATCTGGAAGGCTGGATGATCGGGGCTTTTGCCCTGTGGAACGTAGGTATTGAAAATCCAGATTCCATCAATTTTTGCTGCAATCAGCCTGGCCTCCGTATCCGACCCGCCATCACCGAACCCGCGCCTAACCTCCTCGGGTTTGCGCGCGCTCAGAATTGCTACTCCATGAAATGATTTCTGTCCGCACACGCTCGCCTCGTAGCCGACCTCCCGCACAGAACCGAACGGGAACTCCGCATCCTGGCACTTTATCTCCTGAAGACACAGAACGTCGGGTCTGTTTTGGTCTAACCACGATACGACCACATGCTCGCGCGACCGGATGCCGTTCACGTTGAATGTGGCTATTTTCCATTTCATCTGAGAAACCCCACTGGGAGAAACGCGAAGTAGATATTTAATTTAAATCATAGGTTCCGATTTTTGATCCGCAATAATATCACGTTAGTTTTGTGCGTAATTAGGGGGAAGCTTTTTTGGTTGCTCGAACAATTGGAACATGTTAAAAGATTCTGTTAAATAAAATTCACACTCCCCTTTACCTTTTGGTGTCCGGTCATAAATGAGCGGCCGGATGCAAAGGGGCGGAGGCAAAACCAGAAGGAGCCGACCTATGGCAGTTGTTGGAATGAAACAGTTGCTGGAAGCAGGGGTCCATTTCGGCCATCAGACCCGCCGGTGGAACCCCAAAATGAAACCCTTTATCTTTGGCGCTCGCAACGGGATTTATATCATAGATCTGCAGCGCACCGTCAGGCTTTTCAATACCGCCTACCAATTCGTGGTCGATACCGTAGCCTCGGGCGAAAGCGTTCTTTTCGTCGGCACCAAGCAGCAAGCCCGTGACACCATCCAGGAAGAAGCCGACCGTTGCGGCATGTATTTTGTCAACCAGCGATGGCTGGGCGGGATGCTCACCAATTTCAAAACAATCAAGCAGAGAATCGACCGGCTCAAAGAACTCGATTCCATGGTCGAAGACGGAAGCATCAACCGGTTTCCCAAGAAGGAAATCCTCGGGCTTCAGCGCGAGCGCGAAAAGCTCGAAAGAAACCTTGGCGGCATTAAGAAGATGAACCGGCTTCCGGGCGCGCTCTTCGTGGTAGACACTCAGCGTGAAAACATCGCCGTCATGGAAGCAAACCGCCTCGGTATGCCGGTTGTGGCCATTGTGGATACAAACTGCGACCCCGATGTGATCGACTATCCAATTCCAGGAAATGACGATGCAATCCGGGCAATCAGGCTCGTTACCTCAAAGATCGCCGACGCCTGCATAGAGGGCCGCGAGAAGCTCTCCGAGATTCAGCAGGCCGACGTGGACAAGGGCGTCGAACTCGAGGAGGTCCCCGCCGGACAGATTCTGGGACAGGAGGAAAAAGGTCCGGTCGTGGAGATTATAAACCCTGTGCAGACCGACGCAAGGGGAAGAGTAAACAGGCGGGGAGCTTCGCGCCCGACAGCTGTTGGAGGCTCCTGTACTTCCAGATACTGGTCCCGCACTCGCCTCCCGCTACCCTTTTTCGCGGGATGCCGCAGGCCGCCGCAAACCCGAATAAAATCCTGGATTTAAGAATAGATAGGTTTGCTTTACAGGAGGAAGAAATTGGAAATAACATCAGGAATGGTAAAAGAACTCAGAGACAGAACCAACGTGGGCATGATGGACTGCAAAAAGGCGCTCCAGGACGCTGCGGGCGACATGGAGAAGGCAGTTGATCTGCTGCGTCAAAAGGGCCTTGCCAAGGCAATGAAGCGGGCCGGCCGGGAAGCAGCCGACGGTCTGGTTCACTCATATATCCACAGCGGCGGAAAAATCGGGGTCCTGGTCGAAGTAAACTGCGAGACCGATTTTGCTGCCAAGAGCGAAGATTTCGGCGAATTCGTGCGCAACATTGCCCTCCAGATAGCGGCGGCAAACCCGCTGGGGGTCAATCCCGAAGAGATCCCGCAGGATATCGTTGAGCGCGAACGCGCTATCTACCTGGCCCAGGCGCAGGAATCCGGAAAACCTCAGAATATCCTTGAAAAAATGGTTGACGGGAAAATGCGGAAATTCTACGAAGAAAACTCGCTGATGCAGCAAAAGTATATTCGTGATCCGGACAAGACTATCCAGGATTATTTGAATGAGTTGATCGCGAAAATCGGCGAAAAAATACAGGTGCGCCGGTTTTGCAGGTATCAGCTTGGTGAATAGTCAGAGGGCCGCATTTGCGAATCGAGACTGGAGTAAACCCTGATGAGCGAAGAGCAAAAGCCCGTTTACAGCAGAATACTTCTCAAGCTGAGCGGCGAAGCGCTAATGGGGTCTGAACCCTATGGAATAGATACGGCAGTGCTGCGCGAAATTGCCGAGCAGATTTCGGAAGTGCACAAGATGGGCACACAGATTGCGCTCGTGATCGGGGGCGGGAACATCTTTCGTGGAGTTTCGGCCGCATCGGGCGGAATGGACCGTTCCACGGCCGATTACATGGGCATGCTTGCAACCGTGATGAACTCCCTTGCGATGCAGGATGCCCTGGAAAAATTCGGCATTCCCACCAGGGTCCAGTCGGCAATCGATATGAAAGAGGTTGCCGAACCCTACATTCGGCGCAGAGCTATCCGGCATCTGGAAAAGGGGCGAATTGTAATTTTTGCGGCCGGCACCGGGCTTCCATTCTTTACCACGGATACGACCGCCGCGCTTCGGGCCAGCGAGATCGGCGCCGAAGTGCTGATGAAGGCAACCAAAGTCGACGGGGTCTATGAATCCGATCCGCGTAAAAAACCCGCTCGCCCTGCGCTACGAGCGCATCAGCTTTTCCGAAGTTCTCAACCGGAACCTCAAGGTGATGGACGCCACGGCCATATCCCTGGCCAGGGAACAGAAAATGCGCATCATTGTCTTTAATCTCAAGATAAAGGGCAACATCAGGAAGGCCGTTCTCGGCGAACCGATCGGGACTGTGGTGGAGGAAACCTGTTATGCTTGATGACATTTATCGTGATCTTCGCGACCGCATGAATAAAGCAGTGGAAACCCTGGAATCCGAGTACAAAAGGCTTCGCACGGGAAGAGCTTCCATTTCGCTGGTTGATGGGATCAGGGTCGACTACTACGGATCTGCGACCCCGCTCAGCCAACTGGCAACCCTGACCATACCCGATCCGCGCACGATAGTGATTCAACCCTGGGACACCTCGGTGGTTGGCGAAATAGAAAAAGCCATACTGAAATCCGATCTCGGACTTACCCCGATGAACGACGGCAAGGCGATCCGGATCAATATTCCGCCGCTTACCGCCGAACGCCGCCGCGATCTTGTCAAAGTGGTGAAGAAAAAAGCCGAGGAATCCAAAGTCGCCGTCAGAAACATCAGACGTGATATAAATGAAAAGATAAAAGATCTCAAAAAGGATAAGAAAGTATCTGAAGACGAACAGTTTCGCGCTCAGGATGAGATTCAGAAGATTACGGACGACTACGTGAAGAAAATCGATGCCGTTTACGGCGCGAAGGAAAAGGAAATCCTGGAAACTTAGATGGAACTCGATTTGGAGCGCCTTCCGCGGCATGTGGCCATCATTATGGATGGCAACGGCCGGTGGGCCAGGCAAAAAGTGAGGAACCGAATTTTCGGGCACAAAAAGGGCGCCGAGAGCTGTGCGCTCGATTGTGACCTGTTGCCGGTGAATTGGGTATCCGCTATTTGACCCTCTATGCCTTTTCCAAAGAAAACTGGAATCGGCCTCAAAAAGAAGTAAAAGCGCTCTGGGGGTTGCTCGAAAAATATCTGAAATCCGAACTCCCCGAACTTATCGAAAAACAGATACGGTTCCGCCATATCGGCGACGATGACGGCATCCCCGCATCCGTCCTGGAGCAACTTCGCATCGCCGAGGATAAGACCGCCCATTTTGACAAACTTGTCCTGAGTCTCGCTCTGAACTACGGGGGCAGGCAGGAGATCACGCGGGCCGCAAAACTTTTTCTCGCCGATGCCATGAATGGCGGTATGCGGAGCAAGCCAGCTTTCCCCCGAACTCTTTTCACGCTATCTCTATAGTGCCGACTATCCCGACCCCGATCTCGTCATCAGAACGGGCGGGGAAATACGGGTGAGCAATTTCCTGCTTTGGCAAATCGCTTATGCGGAGCTTTATTTCACGGAGATTTTGTGGCCCGATTTCGGGAAAGCCGATTTCATCGAAGCGCTCAAGGAATTTCAGAGAAGAGAGCGACGATTCGGACGCACCAGCGAACAGGTAAGGGAGCGCCAGGGACTCATCGATCGAAGATGACGCCTACGACAACAGATATTGCGCTCGGTTCGAGCGGACGATAGCTCGTATCTAATGACGCTATCCGGACTGCAGCAGATTCGCCGAAATTTCATGCCTGATTCCCTGAAATCAAGTTCCCATCGTTCAGCGCTGGGTTACCGGCATATTGGTCGGCTTGCCGGTTCTCGTATGTATAGCCGCCGGTCCCCCCTGGAGCTGGTGCTTCTTGTCAGCCTCGCGACCACAATCGGCTTGTGGGAGCTGCACGGTCTTCTTTTCCATGTTCCTCTTTCAGGGAAATGGCGATTTTTTTCGTTTGCCGCCGGACTCTCTTCTGCCCTTCGCAACTTACCTCTGGGGAATCACCGGCCTTAATTTTGCCCTTTTTGTCTCGTTTTTCGCCGCACTTTGCCTTATGATGATTTCCTCTCCCCTTGATTGCGATGAAATCGGCCGCGATTGCTCTTCTCTCATTCGCCTGGCTGTATGTGCCCTATTTCATCTCGTTTGTCCTCCTTATCGGGGCGGCGCCGCAGGGAAGATTCTGGATTTTGTTCTTACTGGCGGTGATCGTTGCCGGAGACGCCGGCGCCTATCACACGGACTGCGGATCGGCCGCCACAAGCTCTACCGGATCAGTCAGCCCGAAGAAGACCATCGAGGGCGCTATCGGCGGGCTTTTTTCGAGTGTGGTTGCCGGATCGATTATCGGCTTGATTTTTTTGAGAAATGTGCCCCTGGCCAAGACTTTTCTTTTTTAGCCTTGCAGTCGCAGTCACCGGACAGATTGGAGACCTGATCGAGTCCATGCTCAAGCGCAACTCGCGGCAAGAAGGATTCGAGCGGACTGCTTCCGGGCCACGGAGGAATTCTCGACAGGCTGGACTCCCTGATTTTCGCTTTCCCGGTTATGTGGGCTCTATTACAATGGGCGCTCACCGGGATAGATATAACGGATTTTGATACGGCTGCTGAACATGACCAAAAAGAAAATATCCATACTCGGCAGCACCGGTTCGATAGGACGAAGCACGCTGGAAGTGGTGCGCCAGTTTCCGGACCGCTTCGAGGTGGTTGCCCTCGGGGCTGGTTCCAATGCGGCGCTTCTTTCTGAGCAGATACTGGAGTTTTCTCCGCGGCTGGTTTCCGTGATGGACGCTCAGGCGGCATCCAACCTCGAAAATCTTCTCGCCGGCAAGTCCGATCTGTTTTCCCGAAATCCTTTATGGCCAGGAGGGGTACTGCAGGGTGGCCGCCTTCCCCGAAGTCGGATATGCTCGTATCTGCAATGGTCGGCGCTGCCGGTCTTTTGCCTACGCTTGCCGCAATTGAGGCCGGAAAGAACATCGCGCTCGCCAACAAGGAGACCCTGGTTGCTGCGGGCGAGATCGTAACAGGGGCGGCGGCGGCCAACAACGTAAAAATCCTCCCCGTGGACAGCGAACACAGCGCTATTTTCCAGGCCCTTCAGGGCAATCACAGGGAAGCTCTCGACAGGGTGCTTCTTACAGCCTCCGGAGGCCCTTTTTTCAATAAGTCCAGAAAGGAACTGGAAACAGTTTCTCCCGAAGCCGCCCTTTGCCATCCCAACTGGTCGATGGGCCCCAAGATCACAATTGATTCCGCCACCCTGATGAACAAGGGACTCGAGGTGATCGAAGCCCACTGGCTGTTCGGCGTGCCCGTCGAGCGTATATCCGTCTATATTCACCCCGAGAGCATCATTCACTCTATGGTCGAATACGTTGACGGCTCGGTTATTGCGCAGATGGGAGTTCCGGATATGAAAATACCGATAGCCTATGCTCTGGCCTATCCCGAGCGCCTCCCGATAGCGTGTCCCAAGGCTCGATCTTTTCCGTCTTCAGAAACTCTCCTTCTACCCCCCGGATGAAGAAAAATTCCCTTGCCTGCGCCTGGCTTTCGAGGCTTGCCGCAAAGGATCGACGATGCCTGCCGTCCTTAATGCCGCAAACGAAATAGCGGTTCACGCTTTCCTTGAGAAAACCATTGCTTTTTACGATATACCTGATGTGATCGAGCAGGTTATGTCTTCCCACAACCCTTGCGCAAAGCCTGACCTGGAGGCAATTCTTCAGGCAGACGCATGGGCGCGCGAAGAGGCGTCGAAAATTATTATCGCACGCAGGGCAAAAACATCGGGCTAAATTGGAATTAGGATTTATATTTGTGAAAAATAATCGTCTGGTTGAAGTGAGGAACTGCTCTTGTTGACAATTGTGCTTGCAACCGTAATAGTCCTTGGAATTCTCATCTTTGTGCACGAACTGGGGCATTTCCTGGTGGCTAAACGAACCGGGGTGACCGTGCTCCGGTTTTCGCTCGGATTTGGACCGAAAATATTTGGAATCACCCGGGGAGCAACCGAATACCGCCTCTCGTTGATACCTCTGGGTGGTTATGTCAAAATGCTCGGAGAGGATTCAGAGGAAGAGTTGTCGCCAGCCGAGCGGGCCGGCGCTTTTTCCGAGCAAAGTGTGATGAAGCGGCTGGCGATTGTGTTTGCGGGGCCGCTTTCAAACTTTGTTCTCAGCAATCCTCATTTTTACCTTCCTGTTTGCATTTTCCGGAATTCACGAACTATCGCCCGAGATCGGCTCCGTCAATCCCGGATCGCCTGCAGAACAGGCCGGCTTGCAGGCTGGAGACACAGTGCTCTCGATCAACGGCCGGTCGATCAGCACTTGGGAAGATCTTTCCGAATCCATTGAAAAACTCGGTCGGAACCCTCTTGATATCCGCGTAAAGCGAGCCGATTCTGAAATCGCCGTAACGGTCACGCCCAAAATCAATGAGGTGAAGAACCTGTTCGGTGAAACGATCAGGCGTCCTCTGATCGGCATCGCCGCCTCAGAGACCATGATCGTCAGATCGGTCAATCCGCTTGCGGCCGGCTACTACGCCCTGGTCCGCACTTACGACCTCAGCAAGCTCTTTTTTCTCACGGTTGTGAAGCTGATAGAGCGGATAGTGCCGCTGGATACTCTGGGAGGGCCGATCCTGATCGCACAGATGGCCGGAAAGCAGGCGCAGAAGGGCATTCTCGATCTGTTGAACTTCATGGCCCTTATCAGCGTAAACCTGGCGGTCCTGAACCTTTTGCCCATCCCCGTCCTCGACGGGGGCCATATTTTCTTTTTCCTGATCGAAGCGGTCCTCGGCAGGCCTCTTTCATTGAAAAAAATAGAAATCGCTCAGAAGGTGGGACTGGTCGCTCTTCTGTCCCTCATGGTCGTGGTTTTCTACAATGACATAATGCGGCTCGACTGGTCTTCGATCTCTTCCTGGCTCCACAATCTATTGTCCAGGTTGTGAAAACGATGATCGACAGTCGCTGGTTCAGCAAAGCGCCATCTGGTCCTGGCGCTTTCTTTTTTCGTGTCGCGAAGCTTTCGGTGGGGCGGCAGTCTCCTATACGATGAGAATTCTTGCAGCCGATACCTCTGCAATGTCGGGCAGTCTGGCGCTGCTCGATGATGAAAACCTGACGGCCGAATGGACGCTCAGGTCCGGGAAAACCCACAACAGAAGATTGCTCAAATCAATTGATTCTCTTCTCCAGGAGGCGGGGTGGGACCTGGAAACCATTGACGCATTCGCGGTGGCGAGCGGGCCGGGGAGCTTTACCGGCCTTCGGATCGGAATGGCCACCATGAAAGTGCTTGCCTGGGCCAGGGGCAAGGCTTATGCGTCCATTTGCTCACTTGACGCGCTGGCCTTACCCTTGTGCTTCTCTACCGATCCTATATGCGCTCTTCTCGACGCCCGAAAGGGTGAAGTGTATTGCGCTCTTTACCGGCCTGATGGGAAAGGCGGCTTCAGTCTCGAAATTCAACATACAGCGATGACTCCCTCACAACTCGCCGAGAGCTTAATCCGCAAAGTTTCCCAACCTGTCATATTTTGCGGGGACGGATGGACAACATACCGGAACACTCTAAGAAGAAAGCTCGGGGACCTGGTTTTGGAGCCCCCGGCGTTTTTTCATATAATTAGGGCAGCCTCTATTGGAGAGCTGGCCAGAAGAAGGTTTGTCAAAGGAAAATCCGACGACCCCAGATCCAGTTCGCCTTTGTATCTACGGCCATCGGAAGCCGAAATCCATTATCCTCACCTGGCTAAAAAGAGCAGTGAAAAACCGGAAATTATTTGATTCGACTCGGCTGAAACGGTCCCTTAAGAGAAAGGGGGCTACCGGAAACGCGGCCGTAAAGGGCCTATGTGCCCCCGGATTCCCGCTTTACTATGTGCTCCGCAACCTTGGATGGCTAAAACGCGAGAAGTGGTGGACAACTCTGTCCCCGCGCGCAAGACGAGCGCGCGCCTTAAGGATGGTCTGGGAGCGAATCGCGATATTTAATGAAGTGAAAAACTGGAGAAAAAACCAGGGGTCGGCGCAAGGGCCCATATTAAATATGGCCGACATGAATGCGCCAGGGTATTGCAACAAATGTGGCCTATGCTGCGAGGTTGCAAGCGGGATGCCGGACTTTCCTGCTCCGAGCGCACTTCCGGAACGCTGGCCTGAGATTTTTGCCAACGGCCTGGGACGTGGCCACCGCTTTTGCCCGTTTCTATGGGAAGACAACGGCTCCGGGGGAGGCCTCTGCTCTATTTATCCGCTCCGATCTAATCCCTGCCGGCTGTTTGGGTCCGAAGAATGTGACTTTTTCTGGAAATCTCCAGAACCCCTTGAACTCTCTAGCCGCAGAAAAATCCTCCTGATTGGGCTATGGCTGATCAAGCCGGCTAATCCCCGTAAGCTGCCACTGGTGAGAACCGACACCACGCCTAAACAAAAATCCCCTCACACGATTTTAGTGGTGTGAGGGGATTTTTATGGTGGGATGAGGCGGCGGCGTCCTACTCTCCCACGCAGTCTGCCCGCGCAGTACCATCGGCGCAGAGGAGCTTAACGACCGTGTTCGGGATGGGTACGGGTGTGGCCTCCTCGCCATGGCCACCGCCCCAAAACAGAGCGCTATTTCCCGCTGGGGTATTTGTTATTTAATCTTCCAGAATGTGGCCCGTTGTCCCGGAGGGTTCTTTATTGAGAAAGGGAAGCTGCGGGCCATCAGGCGTACATCAATCGGCCCTTAGGTTCCGGAATTGGCCGCCCCAGTTCGTTGGCGGTTTCAATCCATTCATTGATAATAAGCTCTGCGTTTGCAACCGCCTCCTGGTAGGTGGCCCCATCAGCGGCGCAGCCGGGCAATTCAGGGACTTCGGCAATAAAAGCCTGGTCCTCATCGCTCCAGTAAATAATTAACTCATACCTTACCATTTTTGCTCCCGAGCTTATACTTTAAGAGGAGACTCCGAACCTGCTTAACCTGATATGGCTTTGCTTTGCCCCCTTTGGGCTGCAAATTCAAAATTTCCTCAATGCCGGTTCTTGAAAAAATATGATGGTCTCCTCGCACTCTTTCCTGGAAACCCAAATACATCAGGCAACCACAAAGATCTGAAAATGCAATGTTAAGGTCCGACGTACCCTGTAGAATTCGGAGGATGACTTTTTCAAATTTCGTGGTCAAAAGCTCATTTATCCCTTAATGATCAATAAAAAGAAATGAATTGAAAATTGTGCTCTTACTAAAATCCCCTCACACATTTTAGTGGTGTGAGGGGATTTTTATGTAGGATGAGGCGGCGGCGTCCTACTCTCCCACGCAGTTTGCCCGCGCAGTACCATCGGCGCAGAGGAGCTTAACGACCGTGTTCGGGATGGGAACGGGTGTGGCCTCCTCGCCATAGCCACCGCCCCAAAGGCGTCTTCTAAATCTCTTTGGGACTTATTGCCGAATAGGGGTAATGTTTAACGATTCGGGTCTTTTCCCGGCTTTTACCCGTTGTCCTTAAGGATTAAAGGATGGTCAAGCCGCACGGCCTATTAGTACCGGTTAGCTAAAGACATTACTGCCCTTACACACCCGGCCTATCAACCTCGTAGTCTACGAGGGGCCTTCAGGCAGGGGTTACCCTGCGGGAATTCTCATCTTGGGGTGGGTTTCCCGCTTAGATGCTTTCAGCGGTTATCCCTTCCGAACGTAGCTACCCAGCGCTGCCCCTGGCGGGACAACTGGTACACCAGAGGTCCGTCCATCCCGGTCCTCTCGTACTAGGGACAGATCCCCTCAAAATTCCTCCGCCCACGGTAGATAGGGACCAAACTGTCTCACGACGTTTTAAACCCAGCTCACGTACCGCTTTAATCGGCGAACAGCCGAACCCTTGGGACCTGCTCCAGCCCCAGGATGTGATGAGCCGACATCGAGGTGCCAAACCGCCCCGTCGATGTGAACTCTTGGGGGCGATCAGCCTGTTATCCCCGGCGTACCTTTTATCCGTTGAGCGATGGCCCTTCCATTCAGAACCACCGGATCACTAAGACCGACTTTCGTCCCTGATCGACATGTCTGTCTCACAGTCAGGCTCCCTTCTGCCTTTACACTCTACGGCTGGTTTCCAATCAGCCTGAGGGAACCTTCGCGCGCCTCCGTTACTCTTTTGGAGGCGACCGCCCCAGTCAAACTACCCACCAGGCACTGTCCCCAGGAAGGGTTCACTTCCTCGGGTTAGAACTCTAGACGCATAAGGGTGGTATTTCAAGGGTGGCTCCACGAGAGCTGGCGCCCCCGCTTCATCGCCTCCCACCTATCCTACACATACACGCCCAAAATCCAATGCCAAGCTGTAGTAAAGGTGCACGGGGTCTTTCCGTCTAGCCGCGGGTACTCGGTATCTGCACCGAGACTGCAATTTCACTGAGTCCCTGTTTGAGACAGTGCGGAAGTCGTTACGCCATTCGTGCAGGTCGGAACTTACCCGACAAGGAATTTCGCTACCTTAGGACCGTTATAGTTACGGCCGCCGTTTACTGGGGCTTCGGTTCAATGCTTCTCGCATCCGAAGACACAATAACATCTCCCCTTAACCTTCCAGCACCGGGCAGGCGTCAGACCCTATACGTCGTCTTGCGACTTAGCAGAGTCCTGTGTTTTTAGTAAACAGTCGCTACCGCCTCTTCTCTGCAACCCCCCTCGGCTCCGGGAGCAAGTCCCTTCACCTTGCGAGGGCACACCTTCTCCCTAGGTTACGGTGTCATTTTGCCGAGTTCCTTAAACAGGGTTCTCTCACGCGCCTTAGGATTCTCTCCTCGCCTACCTGTGTCGGTTTGCGGTACGGTCACCTGGAAAACTCACTAGAGGCTTTTCTTGGCAGTGTGGGATCAACCAGTTTGTGGGATTGCTCCCTCCACATCACCTCTCGGCGTTAACGGGACAACGGATTTGCCTGTCGTCCCCGCCTACGGGCTTATACCGGGACTTCCAACACCCGGATGGCCTGCCCTACTGCGTCCCCCCATCGCTATTAACGCTTTCCCGGTGGTACAGGAATATTAACCTGTTTCCCATCACCTACGCATTTCTGCCTCGGCTTAGGGGCCGACTAACCCTGGGCAGACGACCTTTACCCAGGAAACCTTAGGCTTACGGCGAGCGGGATTCTCACCCGCTTTATCGTTACTCATGTCAGCATAATCTCTTGCACAACCTCCAGCGCTCCTCACGGTACGCCTTCACAGGATAGTGCAATGCTCCCCTACCCAACCGAGGTCGGATAACGGGTATGAGGTATCGGAAAAAGGATCAGGATTCCGGATTTGTCCGTACTTTGTCCCAAGTCACGATCATGATGAACCTTCAGAGCAAGCTCGAAGGCTTCCCTATAAACCTCCAGGTCTTGATAGCTCTAGATGGCCATTTATTCCGACCTCTGATATCCGACACCTGACATCTGATATCCGACCTTGTTGCCGCGGCTTCGGTAAGGCGCTTTAGCCCCGTTAAATTTTCGGCGCAGGCACACTAGACCAGTGAGCTGTTACGCTTTCTTTAAAGGATGGCTGCTTCTAAGCCAACCTCCTGGTTGTCTGTGCATCCCCACATCCTTTGCCACTTAGCGCCTATTTGGGGACCTTAGCCGACGGTCTGGGCTCTTTCCCTCTCGACCACGGAACTTATCTCCCGCAGTCTCACTCCCGAAGACGATATAACGGCATTCGCAGTTTGGTTGGGTTTGGTAATCCGGTAAGACCCCTAGCCCATCCAGCGCTCTACCTCCGTCATTCTTACTTCGAGGCTGCACCTCAATGCATTTCGGGGAGAACCAGCTATTTCCAGGTTTGATTAGCCTTTCACTCCTATCCACAGCTCATCCGAGAGGTTTTCAACCCTCTTCGGTTCGGGCCTCCAGTAAGCGTTACCTTACCTTCACCCTGGCCATGGATAGATCACCTGGTTTCGGGTCTACTCCCTGCAACTAATTCGCCCTGTTCGGACTCGCTTTCGCTTCGGCTACACCTCTATCGGCTTAACCTTGCCACAGAGAGTAACTCGCTGACTCATTATGCAAAAGGCACGCGGTCAGACAGATCACACCCGAAGCCATGATCACCGTCCTCCCACTGCTTGTAGGCAAATGGTTTCAGGTACTATTTCACTCCCCTCCCGGGGTACTTTTCACCTT
>CAVWTD010000014.1:150000-327556 GCA_963757915.1 uncultured delta proteobacterium
GAGACCGTCTTTTCAGCGACGTAGTCGCCGGAGTATCTTTGGATCGCCAGCGAAATAATGTCTTTGGCCTTTCTGTCCCCAGTTTCGCGCGCTTCGGTTTCAATCTTTTTGACAATCAGAGCGGCATCGTGACGGGCTTCGTTCTCAACGGAACGCAGCAGCATCTCTTTAGCTTCCTGTGCAGACATTCCAGAGATGCTTTCGAGCTTTCTTCTCTCATCCTAGCAGTACGGACTCCAATTCCTTTTCCCGGCCGATCAAATCCTTTTCCTGCTGCGCTAACTGCTTTTCACGCTTACTCAAGGCAGATTCCCTTTTGTCGACTGCTTCGGCCTTACGATCAAGGTTTTCTTCTTTTTGCAGTATGCGCCTTTCGAGATTCTGGAATTCTTTCCGGCCTTCTTTGGATTCTTTCTCGAACTCCAGCTTTCATTTGGAAAAGGCTGTCCTTGGCCTGAAGGATAGCCTCTTTCTTGATTGTTTCAGCCTCTTTTTTAGCATCGGCGACCAAATTTCGGGCGTCGTTTTCGAATTTGCGTTGCTTTTTTTCCAGCCAAAAGTACCTGAGAAGGTACCCTAAGGCCCCGCCTGCAAGCAGTACAACAATGAATAACAGCGCCAAGTATATATAACTCATTATTTCAGTTTCCTTTCGGATTTCAGAAACCCAAAGCGCACTTGCAAACCGTCGGCTCAGCGAACTGGGCGGGTGGTTCAATATCGAGCCTTTGAGCCGACAGTTTCCGACCGGAAAGAATTTTTCAGTTTTTTCACTTTGTTCCCGCAAAAGCGGGATCAATCTTCTGGTTTACCTCAGAGAGTAAACAGGGATGAATGCTGGAGGATTCCACGACCGCCGAAAGACGTCTTGAAATCCGAAAGAGGAGAGAAGACAAGAAAGGCAATGCCCCCGCTTTGTGCCGTGTTGGCAGGTGGTCTAGAACCTGATGTTCAGGTGGGCGCCCTATAAACTCCTTTAGGCTTTCAGCCAAAGCTGACTTGCACACCAGAGCCAGGCAGGGCTCCCGTTTAATGTATGTTGGCTCAGAAACATTCTGCCAATCACGTGCACAGCAGGGGCAAACCGTAAAAATTCCATCAGCCCGATTTATTCTTTCAGCCCTTCCATGCCGCACATCCTAATATAGTACGGCAGTCAAGCCGGAGTCAAAAATTTGGTATTTCTGCCGAATAATTCGGTAATGAATGACCGGTTAAGCCGATCTCATCTCTTCCAGTTTCAGACGGTCCGAAGCGCTTTTCCCTCCACGTTCGCCAGTTATATGGCTAAAGACCTCAACGGCCGCATGCATCCGTCTTCTTCTTGCGGCTCTACGTCGCACTTCCGGCTAAGGCCGGCAAAGCATCAATATCCGCACTCAGCACTATTTTAGTCAAAAGGTTCATGGATAGTCAAGTTTGATTATGGTTTGAACCTCAGGCGAAACTGACCGGGAGTATTTCGGGGGGGCATACAACAAAAAAGCCCCCCGGAACGAGGGGCCTTTCCATTGAGATTTGAGTACGCTATTGTCTCTCAGAGACTTTCAGGCGCGCTATTGCTCTTTGCAGAGCAGCCTGGGCGCGCGCAAACTCAAGTTTATCTCTGACTTCGGCAATCCGCCTTTCAGCTCTTTCCCGGGCTGCCTTTGCGCGGATAACATCGATTTCTATGGCCGCCTCGGCTGCGGCAGCCAGAATAGTAACTTGATTGTTCAAAACCTCGGCGTAGCCTCCCATTATTGCGACGTGCCGGGAAGCGGCGCCGACCCGGTACCGAAGCTCTCCGACCTTGAGCTTGCAAAGGAAGGGGATGTGACCGGGGAGAACGCCAAATTCGCCCAATTCTCCAGGCGCCACAACAATGTCAACCATTTCGCTGAGAACTTTTCTCTCCGGCGTAACGATTTCCAGCAAAATTTTCTCGGCCATACTCTCACCATCTTCTTATGTTAGGTTAGTTTCCGTCCGCAAAGGATTCTTCAGGTCTTCGCCGTAACAAGGAGAGCGTAAAGGGAAGAACAGATTATCCCTCCTTTGCGAATCGGAATCCCGCCTGGTTCAAAACCTCATCACAGGTCCGGCGGACTCATCCGGCGTTCCCGGATGACGCTAGGCTGCTGCGGCCATCTCTTTGGCCTTTCCAACCGCTTCCTCGATGGACCCGACCATATAGAACGCCTGCTCCGGAATATCGTCATGCTTACCTTCGCAGATTTCCCTGAACCCTCTGATGGTATCTTCCATCTTCACGTATTTTCCGGCAACGCCCGTGAAGGTCTCCGCGACGTGGAATGGCTGCGACAGAAAGCGCTGGATCTTTCTGGCCCTGGCGACGGTAAGCTTGTCTTCGTCCGAAAGCTCGTCCATGCCGAGAATGGCGATGATATCCTGCAGGTCCTTGTACTTCTGGAGAATCTGCTGTACTTCGCGCGCCGTGAAGTAGTGATCGGTGCCAAGAACATTGGGGTCAAGAATACGCGAGGTGGAGTCAAGCGGGTCCACCGCGGGGTAAATTCCAAGCTCGGCGATCTGCCGAGAGAGAACGACCGTACCGTCAAGGTGGGCGAAGGTCGTTGCGGGCGCCGGGTCCGTGAGGTCGTCAGCCGGTACGTACACGCACTGTACCGAGGTGATCGATCCCTTGTTGGTCGAAGTGATACGCTCCTGCAATTCACCGAGGTCGGTACCCAGGGTCGGCTGATATCCGACGGCAGAAGGCATGCGGCCGAGCAGTGCGGAAACTTCAGCGCCCGCCTGGGTGAACCGGAAAATGTTGTCAATGAACAGAAGAACGTCCTGACCTTCAATGTCGCGGAAATATTCGGCTACCGTAAGCCCCGAAAGCGCGACACGCGCACGGGCCCCCGGAGGCTCGGTCATCTGGCCGTAAACCAACCCGGCACGAGGAAGAACCCCGGAATCCTTCATTTCGTGATAGAGGTCGTTTCCTTCACGGGTCCGTTCGCCAACGCCGGCAAAAACCGAGATACCACCGTGCTGCATGGCTATGTTATGGATCATCTCCATCATAACGACGGTTTTGCCGACGCCTGCGCCGCCGAACATACCCATCTTGCCGCCGCGAGGAAAGGGAACGAGCAGATCGATAACCTTTACACCGGTCTCGAGGACTTTAACCGAGGTATCCTGCTCGGTAAAAGCAGGCGCAGAGCGGTGAATCGGCATGTATGTGTCGGTCTGGATCGGGCCGAGCCCATCCACAGTCCTGCCCACCACGTTGATAACGCGACCGAGGACCGGTTTTCCGACCGGCATCATGATCGGCTTTCCGGAATCTTTTACCGCCATGCCGCGCACGAGGCCGTCCGTCAAATCCATCCCGATGGTGCGCACAACATTGTCACCCAGGTGCTGGGCCACTTCGAGGACGAGATTGTCTTCCTCGGAACTAAGTCCGGGACTGCTTACAAACAGGGCCGTCTGGAGCGGAGGGAGCTTTCCCTCTTCAAATTCGACGTCCACAACGTTTCCAATAACCTGTACGATTTTGCCCAAATTCATGGGTCTGTATCCTCCTTGATCTATTTCTTGAGGGCCTCGGCGCCGCCGACTATATCCATCAATTCCTTGGTAATGCCCGCCTGCCTTGCCTTGTTATAGGTAAGAGTGAGAGTTCTCACCAGTTCCTTACAGTTGCTGGTCGCATTCTCCATGGCAGCCATACGCGCGGCGTGTTCGCCCACGCAGGTCTGGTACAAACTCTCCAGAACTTGCACATAGATATAATTTGGCAGCAGATCGGTCAGCAGTGCCTGATGAGAAGGCTCGAACAGGTACTCGAAAGCTTTTTCCCCCTCCTGCTGCCCGGCAGCGGAGATGGGAAGGAGCCTGACAACCGAAGGCTGCTGCTTAGCTATGGTGATGAAGTGACTGTAAAGTATGTAGACCTCGTCCGCCCCGCCCGTTTCAAACAGCTCGATCAGTTCGCTCCCCAGTCGGCGGGCGTCCTCGTAGGCGACCTTATTGAGCAATCCGATATGGCTATCTCGAACTTTAACGGGCCGCCGCCTGAAATAATCTCTGGCCTTTCTGCCTGCATTGATAAGACTTACCTCAATGCCTTCAGCATTCCTGGCCTTGATAAACTTTTCGGCTGCCACTAGCAGGTTGGTATTGAAACTTCCGCAAAGACCCCGGTCTGCGGTAACCAGCAGAAGCTCAACCGTTTTCACTTCCTCCTTGGGCGTGAGCAGCGCATATTCACTGGCGTCCTCCACTCCCGCCGCAAGCCGTCCGATGAATTCCCGGAACTTAAGCGCATATGGGTGGAATTTTTCCATATTCTGCTGGGCGCCGCGAAGTTTGGCCGCGGCTACCATATTCATAGCCTTGGTAATCTGCGAGGTCTTCCTGACGGCTTCTATCTTTCTCTTTATATCTCTTAGAGTTGCCATGTCTCATCTGTCCTCTGGTTTATTCCGAGGCCATCAGGCCTGGAAAACCCCCGCAAATTCCTTCAGGGCTGCAGCCATTTTCTCGTCGAGAGAATCGCCGATGATGTTCTTCTCTTTTATTTCGGCCAAAATCTCCGGGTGTTTCCGTTCGACGAAAGCCAACATCTGCTGCTCGTACTGGAGCGACTTTGTCAACGGGAATCGAATCAAGGAAACCCCTGGTGCCCGAATAGAGCGACATGACCTCTTTTTCCGCAGGCATGGGCTGATACTGGGGTTGCTTGAGCAGTTCGACGAGGCGCATACCGCGGTTCAACTGGGCCTGAGTCGATTTGTCGAGGTCGCTTCCAAACTTGGCGAAAGCCTCGAGTTCGCGGTACTGGGCCAGCTCGAGGCGCAGCTTTCCGGCTACCTGCTTCATTGCCTTTGTCTGAGCGGCGCCGCCGACGCGTGAGACCGAGAGGCCGACGTTAATGGCCGGACGCACACCGGCGAAGAAAAGGGCGGGTTCGAGATAAATCTGGCCATCGGTAATCGAAATAACGTTTGTGGGGATGTAGGCCGAAACGTCGCCGGCCTGGGTCTCGATGATAGGCAAGCCCGTGAGCGAACCGCCTCCGAGTTCCTTATTGAGCTTGGATGAGCGCTCCAGAAGTCTGGAGTGGTTGTAGAAAATATCGCCGGGATAAGCTTCGCGGGCAGGCGGACGGCGCAGAAGCAGCGAAACCTGCCGGTAAGCGGTAGCCTGCTTTGAGAGGTCATCGTAGATGATGAGGGCATGTCCGCCTTTGTCGCGATAGTACTCGCCCATAGATGTTCCGGCATAGGGTGCTACGAACTGGAGCGCGGCCGGGTCGCTGGCAGTGGCGGCCACAACGATCGTGTAATCCATCGCGCCGTGCTTGCGAAGCGTTTCGACGACCTGCGCAACGGTGGATTTTTTCTGGCCAACCGCGACGTAAATACAGATTATGCCGCTGTCTTTCTGATTGATTATAGTATCGACTGCAATGGCGGTCTTGCCGATCTGGCGGTCACCGATGATGAGTTCGCGCTGCCCGCGGCCAACCGGAGTCATTGCGTCGATTGCCTTGAGACCGGTGTACATCGGCTCGTTAACGGACTGCCTTGCGATAACGCCCGGAGCTATGACCTCGATTCTGCGGAATTCGGTTGCCGCGATGGGGCCTTTGCCATCGAGCGGGTTTCCAACCGAGTCTATAACCCGGCCGAGAACCGCATCGCCAACCGGAACTTCGGCGATACGACCGGTACGTCTCACCTCGTCGCCCTCTTTGATGTTGAAGTCTTCGCCCATGATGGCGACACCCACATTGTCCTCTTCGAGGTTGAGGGCCAGTCCGAAGATGTTTCCATGCGGCGTAGGGAACTCAAGCAATTCCATCGACATGCACTTTTCGACTCCGTAAACGCGGGCAATACCGTCGCCTACGGAGAGCACCCGTCCGGTCTCGCTGAGATCAACCTTTTTCTCGTAATCCTTGATCTGCTCTCTGATGATTTGGCTGATTTCTTCTGCTCTGATTTCCATTTATCCTACCGCACCCCTCTTCAAAGATTCTTTAAAATTGAGCAACTGACGCTTTACGCTGCCATCTAAGACAAAATCGCCGATCTGGGCAAAAACTCCCCCAAGCAGAGAAGGATCCTCCTCAAATTCGACGACAATCTTCTTTCCGATTTTCTTCTCCAAAGCTGCAGCAATCTCTTCGATCTCGGCGGCCCCTAACTTAAAGGCGGCTTTGACCTTTGCCCTCGAGATATTGGAATATTCGTCCATTAACCTGTGGTAGTAGTCAGCAATTTCGGGCAGGTGCTGTATACGCTTTTTCTCGACCAGAAGATTGAGAAAGCTGTTCATGATCGGCGAGAGTTCCAACTGGGCGGCCACTTTCTGGAAAAGGTTCCTTTTTACGGCTTCCGGGTAAAGAGGATTCCGGAGAGCGTTTCCGAGATCGGGGAGATCTTTGAGGACCTCACTGAAGCCGTCCAACTCCGTTCCATACTGTTCGATCGCCTTTTCCTCCTGGGCGAGATTGAACAGGGCCTTCGAATACCGTTTCGCAATGACTTGATTTTTCACTTCGCCTCCACCACCTTCGTCATGAATTCACGAACCAGACGCTGCTGATCCTCAGCCCGCATTTTCTTTTGGATAATATCCTGGGCGGCGGCTACGGACAGCTCGGCCACTTCGTCCTTGAGGCTGTCGCGAGCAGCCTGAATCTCTTGCTGAATGGCAACCTGAGCCTGCTGCTGTATGTACTCAGCCTCCCGGTGGGCAGCCTCAATAATTTTTTTCCTTTCGGCTTCGCCTTCCGCAATCAGTTCATCAACAATTTTTCTCGTATCCTCTTCGAGGGAGGCGAGCCTGGCCCGCACCCGTGAATATTCGGACCTGGCTTCAGAGGTCTTGGCCTCCAGTTCGGCAAGCAAACGTTGAATCTCTTCCCTGCGCGAGTTGAGGAAGTTGGCAATAGGCTTTCTGAGAAGTTTTACCAGGACAACAGCCACAATAACAACGGCGACCGTACGATATGCAAAGTCAATCCAATTCAGGTGGTGGCCCCCTTCGGCCTCCGATGCAAAAGCGTTGCTCAGCCACGCGAAATAGAGCACTATCCCCAAAAGGGGCGCAAAGTGCCTGGATCTCATCATCTTTCCCTTTAGACTCGCACGCATTTAAATCTTCCTCCCCAGAATCTTCTGCGCCAGATCAACAGAAAAGGACTTCACCTGCTGCTTCAGCTCCTTTCGAGCGACCGCGATATCCTTCTGAATCTTTTCGCGCAGTTCCTGAACCTTTGCGGCCGTCTGCTCCGAAGACTGGCGCAGCAGTTCCTTCTCCTGCTCATAGCCAGCGGCCTTGAGTTCCTGAATTTTCTGAGCCCCCGTTCTCCTGGCATCCTGAAGCCTCCGGTCGTATTCCAGGAGCGCGGCCTTGCGCCTGTGCTTCCAGGCTCTCGATCGCTTCCTGCTTTTCTGAAATCAGTCTTCTTTCTCTCCGCCACTATCCGCCGGATCGGACGGTACAAAACGAAGTTCATCAGGAAGAGAAAAATCAGGAAATTGGCCATCTGGATAAAAAGCGAGACATTAATTTCAATCATCTTACCCCACCCTCCACGTTGACTGCCGGCAAATACAAAAAATCACAAGCACATTTGGGCATCGTTGCGCTAGGCTACTCAAATAAAACTGGCAAAACTGAGATTTCAAACTAACACTGGACTTTTAGCATGGGCGAGGTTACTAGCACAGGTCAAGAGTATTGGCAAGCGAAAAGCGAGAAGAATCACCTAATTAATAAGAAGATAACGATTGTGATATTTCACACATTATTCGGAGTTTTCAGTGCGTTTGGAACACGTAGCGCCGCATGCTTACATTTTCTATCAACCCGATTGCCAGACAGAGGGTGATGAGCGAGGAGCCGCCGTAACTTACGAAAGGAAGTGTAATTCCCACTACCGGAAGCACTCCGATCACCATGCCAATATTGATGAAAGCCTGCCAAAGAATGAGCGCGCTCATCCCAACCACAACGAGGGAACCAAACCTGTCCCGCGATCTTGTGGCAACCCTCAGTGTAAGAAAAATAAGCAGGCAGAACAAAAGAATCAGAACGGCACACCCCACAAAACCCCATTCTTCGGCCCAAACTGAAAAGATGAAATCCGTATGTTTTTCCGGCAAAAAATGAAGTTTATTTTGGGTCCCGTTCAAGAAGCCTTTCCCCCAGAGCATTCCGGAACCAATAGCAATCTTTGATTGCCTGATATGGTATCCGGCGCCGAGGGGGTCGAGGTCGGGACTAAGAAGTATCAGGATGCGGCGCTTCTGATAAGGTTTGAGGACGTGTTCCCACACGGGCACGATGAGCGGAATGACGGTCAAAATCAAAACGGCCAGGTATTTCCAGCGGACGCCCACAAAAAGGATCATCGTGGTTGCAATGGCCATCAGCGAGATTGCCGTGCCAAGATCGGGTTCGGCAAGAACCAGCAACACCGGGAAAACAACGAAGCCCACAGGAAGGATCAGTTTCTTTATGGCCGGGAAGCTGGTTATCTCCTGCGATGAAAAATAGCCAGCCAACTGAATCACAATAATCACCTTCATAAATTCAGAGGGCTGGAACTGAAAGCCGCCGATTTCCAGCCACCGTTTCGAACCGTGCACCTCCTTTCCGACCGCGAGGACCACCACAAGAAGAAGAACAACCAAACCATAGAGCCACGGGCTGATGGCTCTGAGCCGCTGATAATTGATAAAAAGCGAACCGGCCAGGACGGCAAAACCAATGGCGAGCCATATAATCTGCTTTATAAACAGATTGTTGGTCGGCCGGGCTTGAATCTGGGGATAGAGGGCGCTGTAGATGCTGAGCAGCCCGATGCAGATAATCGCCAGCAAAGCCCAGATTATGGACCAATCAAAATTTTCGATCAGGCGCCTGTCCATCATAACGAATAACAGCCTTCTGAAGTCCACCTGAAGCGCAGAATGTCATAGTGTGAACTCATGCTCCCATAACTCAGGACGAAGCAAATTAGTACACAAAAAATGACGTGTTACCAGTGTCTCATCCGGTGCTTGCGGATGAAAACCAGCCTGGTAAGCCAATAGAGCAATTTCTACTGTCCGACCGGTTTCGCCGTGTTTTTCAAATAAGCCAGATGACCTTCTGGACCAGCGGGGCTGCAACCGAAGCCCCGTGGCCGCCATGTTCGATTAATGGCGGCTACGCATATCCTGGCGTCCGAAGCCGGCGCGTAGCCAACGAACCATGCGTGGTCCCTGTCTTTGGACTTGGTCAGCTTTTCGAGCAGTTTTCTGTTCGCCCCCTGGGCCACATGCACGACCTGCGCGGTACCGGTCTTGCCCGCAATATGAACGACCGGATCCCGTATCAGATGCCCCGTTCCCCTCGGGTCTTCAACAACACCCGCCAAAGCCTTCTTCACAAGATCGAACCAGCGTTGTTCGATCGGGATCTTGCGCTTCAACCTGGGTTTGATTTCATCTATTTCATTTGGCGGAACTGCCCTCGATTCTCTTCACAACATAGGGCTGCCAGAGTTTTCCGCCGTTGGCGATTGCAGCGTACCCCAAAGCCATCTGGAGCGGGGTGACCAAGATCGAATCCCTGCCCAATGGATATGGAGATAGTTTCACCCTTCTGCCATGGAATGCCGGTCGCCTGTTTTTTCCACCAGGAGGTGGGGATGAGCCCGGGGTGCTCTCCCTGAAGACCTATGCCCGTTCTTTCCCCAAGCCCGAACATTGTCACATACTGAGCCAATCGATCAACGCCCAGTTTGAGGCCGGTTTGGTAAAAGAAAACGTCGCAGCTCTCGATTATGGCCCTTTCCACTGCCAGGGTGCCGTGACCGTGGTCTTTCCAGCAACGGTACTTGCGATCAGCGAACTGAAGGTAGCCGGGACAGGTGAAGGTGGAGGTCGGGCTAATCACGCCTTCCTTGAGCGCCGCAAGAGCTACAAAGGGCTTGTATGTGGAGCCGGGCGGATAAGCAGCCCCGCTGCCCCGGTTCAGCAGAGGATGACGCGGATCTTTGCTCAGCGCGAGCCATTCATCCTTGGTCAGTCCCCGAATGAACTTTTCCTGATCGAAAGAAGGGCTGCAGGCGAAAGCCAGGACCGCTCCGTCAGTGGGGTCTACAGCAACGATTGCGCCGGTTTTGTCCTCGAGCAGGGACTCGGCGGTTTTCTGAAGGTCCATATCGAGAGTGAGCCACAAGTTGCGGCCCGCAATGGGCAGATGTTCTTCGAGCAGGCGGACCCTTCTGCCGGCGGCGTCAACCTCGAGCTGCCGCCCTCCCCTGCTCCCGTGCAGGTACTTTTCGAATGCGCTTTCGATTCCGACTTTGCCAATGTCCTCGCCGGGATAATATCCCCGATATTTTTCGCTCTTGAGCTCTGCTTCGGTAATCTCGCTCAAATACCCGATCGAGGTGAGCAGCCGTGGCATTCCATTTGTATTCCCGCTTGGGCTCGAGCTGAATCACCACGCCCGGAAGCCTGACGCGCTGGGCCTCAATCCGGGCAAGGCAATCCCTGTCCAGGTCAGAAGCCAGGCGTAGGGGAACGAACTTGGGAGTCGCTTTGTTGGCTTCGATAATTGAGAAAAACTCATCGGGATCGCGTTCGCACAGGCGGGCAAGTTCTTTTATCGTCCCGTCCAGGTCACTGATGTCCTCCCGGATGATCACAAGGTGGTAAGCCGGACGGTTCTCGACAATGGGCACTCCGTTCCTGTCGAATATTATTCCGCGCGGAGCGGCAATCTCCTCGATCCTGATCCGGTTATTCTCGGATTGGAAGCGGTAGGATTCGCCCTGGAGCACCTGAAGATGCCAAAGCCGAACCATATAGACCATCATCAGCAGCAGCATAATGGCGCAGATCAGGATGTATTGCTTCTGGAAAGAAACCGACTCGGTACTTTCCCAGTTTATGAGCCTGAGTCCGTCGAACTTTTTGCCTTTGGTTTTCATCTCTGTTCGAATCCGACCCTCTCAGCCGCTAAATCGCATTTCGAGGGTTCAACATCGGATAGATCAAAAAGGGCGCGATTGTGACTGAAAGAAGTGTTCGAATGCCAAGGCCGATCCATATGGAAGTGAGTTCCGGAACATCCATTGGGACAAAGGATAAAAACAGCCCAAGCGCAATGGACTGGCCAAGAGCGCACAACCCGACCAAACCCATCTGATAGACCGGGTTGCGCCAGTCGAACCTCTTCGGATGCCATGTTCACCAGGCAGACGGTTACCGTATAGGAGCCGACATGCAGGCCCCAGAACTCCCCTGAAAAATTATCCACAACGAATCCCAAAAAGCCGGCCCAGAGCACACCCGCCAGCGGGGACCATTCAACCGCGATTGCAAACATGAGCGGAAGGAGCAGGTCAACCCGCAGAGCCGGGTAGGGAAGCCGCGGGATCAGATGAGCCTGGAGCGCCAGCACAAATAAGGCTGTAAAGCGTGATCTTGATCATCCGTCCAGCGAGTAATACCCGGGGTAAGAGAACCGGAAGCAATCATCTTCAATCCACCTTCAGGCTTGGGCTTCGCCTGGCCCCGCAGGCTCAGTTTGAGATTTTTCTCCTGGACTGTTCTGGTTGCTCGGTCTGCACTTGAGGCCTGGATTTGCGGTTCGTCTGAGTCTGAGGCTTGAGGCTGAGGCTTTGCTTTGGAAGTTCCGTGCCTGAGGCCTGGCCGGCTTTGTCAGAGGCATTCACCAAAGTCTTTGGCCACAGGCTTTGTAGGAGGAACTGCCTGAGGCTGCGCCGCAGGCCTTGTCTGAGTCTGTGGTTGGGCTTCAGGTCTGCGCCGCAGCCGGCTGGCTCATCCTCTTCAACACCCAGCCCAGCTCCACCGCGCTTTATTATGAGCACCTCCTCAAGTGCGCTCAACCGAACCAGCGGTTTGACATCGATTTTCTGAAAAAGATCGACTGGGTCCTTATAGACGGCATGTACGACACCCAACCGCAGCCCCTTGGGATAAATACCGTCTTTGCCGGAAGTGATCACCAGGTCACCTTCTTTTATATCGAGGTTACCACGAATATATTTTAAAAGGCATCCGTTTGCGTCTTTGCCGCAGAGAATACCCCGTACGCGATTTCGCTGGTCAATGGCGTCTACAGCGCTGCCCTGATCGGTGATAAGCAAAACCCGGCTATACCGGTCCGAAACGTCCAGAACACGGCCAATCACTCCTTCGTCATTGACGACGGGCATATCAGGAGCTATTCCATCTCGAAATCCTTTATCGACCATCAGTGTCTGAAACCAGCCGGTCAGATCGTGCACTATAACCTGAGCAGGAATCGTTTCAGCCCTGGTCGAGGTCTTGAAATCCAGCAGCCGTCTCAGCCGCTGGTTTTCGACATAAGCCTCCTGGTAAGACGTTACCTTGCTTTGCAGCTCGACAATTTCTCTTTTGAGCGATTCATTCTCACCGCGCAGATTCTTGAGCCAGATATAATCCTTAAAGAACTGTTCGAGGGCCGAAAATAGTCTGCCGAACAACCGGATCGGAGGGCTCACCGTTTCCGTCACGGAGCGCTGCAAAACGTCCATTTTGTTGGGAGTTCGGAAATTGAGGGAAAAAATATACAAAAAGACACTGATAAACACGAGGATCAGGAGTACGCCACGCAACCGGCGAAGCCAAACGCCCGTATTGAAAAATTTCATATCCGGCACTTCGATTTTGAAAAATGAGAGCCTGCCAAGCTGTTAACCTGCCCGGATGAGGCATTGAATAAGGACATATTGAAAAAATCAATGAATCCAGGGCCGGCCACAGGTCGAAAATCGGAGATCGAGCACCAGGGCCGGCCTACCAGGCCCAAATAGCTCACCGCCCACCGGCCTTGGCTACCCCTCTCAGGATAGTACGTCCTTTAAGAGTTCAATCTCATCCAAAGCCTTACCGGAACCGAGCACGACAGTAGACAGGGGGTCCTCGGTCAGCATTATCGGCAATCCCGTCTGAAGTCTCAGGAAGTGATCGAGGTTTTTGAGAAGCGCTCCTCCACCGGTCAGCACGATCCCGCGGTCCACGATATCGCCCGCCAATTCCGGAGGCGTCTGCTCAAGGGCAACTTTTATGGTTTCCAGGATGGAATCGATTTGTTCCTGGATCGATTCCCGGATTTCATCCGAATTGACCTCAACGGTTTTGGGAATCCCCGTTACCAGATCGCGGCCCTTTATCATCATGGTTTCAGTTTCACCAAGAGGATAAGCATTGCCGATGGTGGTCTTTATAAGTTCCGCGGTTCTTTCACCTATCAGCAGATTGTACTTGCGTTTAATGTGCTGGAGAATGTCCTGGTCCATTTTGTCGCCGCCAACGCGCACAGACCGGCTGTACACAATCCCGCAAGCGAGATGATAGCGACTTCGGTTGTTCCTCCGCCTATGTCCACAACCATGTTGCAAACCGGCTCGGTTATGGGGAGTCCAGCCCCGATTGCGGCCGCCATAGGCTCTTCTATCAGGTATACCTCATGGGCGCCGGCGGATTCGGCGGACTCCCGGACAGCCCTTTTTTCAACCTGCGTCACGCCCGAGGGAATACAGATTATTACTCTTGGCCTGATAAGGGTGCGCCTGTTGTGCACTTTGCGTATGAAGTATCTCAGCATTGCCTCGGCAACTTCAAAATCCGCAATCACGCCATCTTTCATAGGCCTGATCGCAGTGATATTGCCGGGGGTCTTGCCGAGCATCATCTTGGCGTCTTTGCCCACAGCCACGACCCTGTTGGCGCCGCGCTCATCCTTGCGAACCGCCACAACCGACGGCTCGGTCAGCACTATTCCCTTACCCCGCACGTAAACAAGCGTATTGGCAGTCCCAAGGTCTATTGCAAGATCATTTGAAAAAAGCCCGAGTATTCTGTTGAGGAACATCCGTTAGAATTCTCCTTTCGATCCAGTTTTAAGGTAGTCTCTTCATAGCATGTGAATTGCCCGTGCGCAATGCCTAAGAGAAAGGAATGCACAGCACGGGGATAATTTGCCCAAATCGGGGCCAAAAAGCTCAAAATCCTCAAATCGTCACTTCCTACACCTTTTGCGGAGTCATAGAATCGGGGCAATCCTGAGGAGATGGTTTTTGAACGGTTTTTTGCATACTTGACAAACGATGAAGATTTCGATTACAAGTAAGTTTTCGTGCATGCCGGGTCGTTTCAGAGGGCTTTGGGCGCGCTTCCCGGTGCTTGATCCAGAGCGGGAAAATATACCTTAAAAGGAAGTTTAATGTCTAAGAGAACATTTCAACCAAGCAACCTGAAAAGAAAACGCACTCACGGCTTCCTTGAGCGAATGTCGACCAAGGCTGGCCGCGAGCGTACTGAAGCGGCGGCGCGCAAAGGGCAGAAAACGCCTGTCGGTTTGAGACGAGATGGGTCCCGGAATCTTCGGATGAGGAATCTTTGAGGGGCAAGTTACAGTTTCCGGCCTCAGGAAAGAATTCGTTGCTCCGCCGATTTCCAGCGCGTCAAAAAAGCGGGAAAACGCGCGAAAACCCCCCATTTCGGTCTGAATTTCATTCCAAACGGTCTTGAATATCATCGATTGGGCCTTATTGTGCAAAAGCGGTTCTGGCCTGCGGTAGGGCGCAACCGCATCAAGAGGGTCATTCGAGAATGGTTCAGGCTGAACAAGGGCCGAATTCCGCAGCCGGGGAAAGACATCGTCGTAATTGCCCGCCCTGGAGCGGAAAAACTCTCACCGGGAGACCTCCTCAGGGAGTTCTCAACGGTTTTCTATAAACAGGAAAAATAACTGATGATCCGGTCGATATTTCTGGGTCTGATTCGATCATATCAATATTGTATCTCGCCGCTGTTTCCCCAGACCTGCCGCTTTTCGCCCAGCTGTTCGCATTATGCCCACGATGCAATCAGGATGCACGGCATTCCCAAGGGAATTTACCTGGGGTTGAGACGAATTTTGCGCTGTCACCCTTTCAACCCAGGCGGCTATGACCCCGTACCACGACCCGCGCCCTGGAGCTGACAAAGATTAATGGAGATTTCCTGAATGGATTCAAAGGCTCTTTTGGCAATAGTATTATCATTTTTGCTTTTTCTGGCTCTGGCATTTTTATTTCGGTCCCACACAGCCGCCCCCGCCCCAGCAAAAACAGGCAGCCACCACTACGCACTCAGCCCCAAACGCCGCCGCCCCCGGCCGCACTTCCACCGGCGCCCCCGCCGAAGGTGGATCTTTCCACCCAGAAGACCTGGTCGATCGGGGATTCACTCTACAGGATGAAGATCATTGCCCAGGGAGCGCGAGAGAGTTCTTTCGAACTCCTCAAGTTCAAGCAGGAACTCAAACCCGATTCCCCCCCGATGCAAATGATTCGTGACACCGCATACCTTCCGCTGGACGTCGAACTCCTCTTCCATAAGGATTGGGACCTCTACAGGCAGCCTTTTTCCAGCGATGCGCCCACCGAGATCAAGATTGCTCACGGAGAGCCTCCCAGAAGCATTGCCTTCCAAACCGAGATCCCGGGCAAAGTCCGCCTGACAAAGATTTTCACAGTGCAAGCCGATTCCTACGCCATGGATCTGGAAGTTCAGATTCAGAACCTTTCGGCAGAAAAACTTTCCGACCAGATGGGACTCAGCTTTTATTTCAGGCCATATTCGGAATCTGCGCACGAGACCTATAACCAATCGCGGCTGACATTCTCAACGAACGGGTCGAATCATGATCTTCAGCCCAAGGACTTTGCAAAGCCGGACGCAACCCCCAAACCCCCTTACGACTGGGTGGGGTATCAGAATAATTTTTTCATCCAGGCAATCATTCCGCTGACACAGGGCGGATACCAGGTAATCCCCAGCGCAGTGACCGATGAGACTCAGCATACTCAAATCACCAGGCTGGTTTACCTGACAGATAGGTTCGATCTCGAGCCGAACGAGTCCAGGTCGTTCAAGCTCAGGCTCTACAACGGCCCCAAGGAAATAGCCACTCTGAAGCAGGCCGGCCATAACCTCTCTGCCGCGGTTGACTACGGCTGGTTTACCTTCCTGGCAAAACCGCTCCTGGTGGTGCTCAGGTGGTTCTACTCCTTCACCCATAATTACGGGATTGCAATCATTCTGCTGACAATCATCATCAAGATAGTTTTCTGGCCTCTGACCCAGAAAAGCTACACATCGATGCAGAAAATGAAAAAGGTTCAGCCCAAGATTCAGCAAATCCGGGAAAAATACAAGGATGACCGGGAGAAGCTGAACCAGGAGCTGATGCAGGTCTACAAGACCTACAAAGTGAATCCGATGGGCGGATGCCTGCCGATGGCGCTTCAAATACCGGTTTTTTTCGCTCTCTATCGCATGTTGAACTCAGCGGTCGAACTCCGGCACCAGCCGTTCGCGCTCTGGATACACGATCTCACCGCTCCTGACCGCCTGAACCTGGGGTTTTCAATCGATCTTCCGATGATTGGCCATTTAGACGGGCTGCCGGTTTTGACAATCCTTATGGGCGTAACAATGTTTCTTCAGCAAAAAATGACGCCGTCCTCAGGAGATCCTCGCCAGGAAAAGATAATGCTCTATAATGCCGGTCATGTTTACCTTTTTCTTTATCAACTTCCCGGCAGGTCTTGTGCTATACTGGTTTGTAAACAATATTCTCTCTATTGCGCAGCAATACTGGATCAATCGTCATGCCGGCGCTTAGCGGTTGTCTCTCCGCAAACCATCTTATATTTTTTCCGTGAACGACGGAGGAGAGCATGTCCACTCTTGAATTCGAAGAAAAATCAGTCGAGGACGCAATAGAGCTTGCCTGCAGGCAATTGAAGCTTCCACGCGAGAAGCTCGAAATCGAGATCATTTCGAAGGGATCTTCGGGGATTTTCGGGATTGTCGGGAGCAAGAAAGGCTAAAATACGGGTAACCACGAAAGTTTCTCCCATCGGACCTGCGGCCGACAGGGCGAAGGAAGTTTTGGACGAGATACTCAAGCACATTGATTTGCCGATGGTCGTCGAATGCGAGGCAAGAGAAGGATACTACTATCTGAACATAATCAGCAACGGTTCAGGGTTGCTCATCGGCAAACGGGGCAAGACGCTCAACGCGCTCCAGTTCCTTGTATCCAAGATAGTGAGCAGGCAGGCCGGAGAAAATGTTTCCGTCATAGTGGACACCGAAAACTACCGTTCCAAGCGGGAGTTAAGCCTGAATGAACTGGCGCGCCAACTGAGCGAAAAGGTCAAGAAATCCCACCGCTCCCTTACAACCGGCCCGATGAGCGCTCAGGACCGCCGGATCATTCACCTGGCGCTAAAGGAAGACCACGAAGTCAGGACCAAGAGCAAGGGCGAGGGGAACCTCCGACGCGTTGTAATTTACCCGGTAAAGAAGACAAAGACTGCCCCGAAAACCGCTGAAAAGACGGATTAGCAACCGTCCAGCATTTATCATGGACTTCAGACTCCTCCAGGATACCATTTGCGCAATAGCCACCCCAATAGGCGAAGCAGGCATCGGTTTGATCAGATTAAGCGGGCCCGAAGCGCTCAATATGGCCCGAAAGATTTTCACGCCTAAAGATCCCACTCGAAGCTTAAGGTCCCATACCCTCCATTATGGTTGGATCAAAGACCCTGTTTCAGGCGAAGTGGTGGACGAAGTGCTGCTGAGCTTCATGGCCGCCCCCAGGACTTATACCCGCGAGAACGTCATCGAAATTAACTGCCACAGCGGGTACGCAGTGCTCAACCGCATCCTCGAGCTTGTTCTGGCAACCGGCGCCACGGCTCGCCCAACCGGGAGAGTTTACGCGCCGCGCCTTTCTTGAACGGACGAATCGACCTCTCACAGGCTGAAGCGGTTATAGAGATAATCCGCTCCCGCTCCGAACAGGGAATGCTTCTGGCAAACCGCCATCTTCGGGGGGATTTCAGAGCAACTTATTGAAAAATGGCGCGAAACGCTGATCCAGGCACAAACCCGTCTCGAAGCTTTTATCGACTTTTCCGAAGACCTCGAGGAAGAAACGGAGCAAGAAGCCCCCGCAGTATGAATCGCTTCTGGAGGAGGTGCTACGAGGGAGTCGCAAGACCCCTCAGGGCCATCTTGAACAAGTACGAAGAGGGACGCGTGCTGCGCGAGGGACTCACTCTGGTGCTGGTGGGAAAACCAAACGTCGGCAAATCCTCGATGCTCAACGCCCTTCTCGGCAAGGACCGGGCCATTGTCACAGCGGCCCCTGGTACGACCAGAGACGTCATCGAAGACACATTTCTCCTGAAAGGGGTACAGGTTCGGATTCTGGATACGGCCGGAATTCGCAATCAGCCGGATGAAATCGAATCGTGCGGGATCGAAATGACGATTCGCTCCGTATCCGAAGCCGACGTGGTGCTGTGGCTCATTGACAACAGCAGACCTCTTACGAGTGAGGACCAGAAGGTCTACGAGGCCGTAGGCGGGTCGCGCTGCATCGTGCTGCTCAATAAGAGCGACCTTGCCTCCGGCGTTCCCGATCGAAAGAGTCCAGCAACGCTTTCCAGGTCCGGGCCCGGTCTTCAGGCTATCCGTAAAGAATCCCTCAGACATCGAGCGCCTCAAGACCTACATGGCCGAGGCGTTCATCATGCGGCCACTGGAGAGTTGCAGATCGGAAATCGTGCCGAACATGAGGCAGAAAGAATGTCTCGAAAAGGCAATGAGCGCCCTCCTAAGGGCTGAAGAACTCCTGGGCTCCAACGCCTATGGTGAACTGGTCAGCCTTGAACTCGAAGGAGCGCGAAGGCAGCTTGAGGCCGTTCTGGGCTGGGAAAATGACGGCGAATTGCTCGACAGAATATTCCTTCAGTTTTGCGTAGGGAAATAGCCCGCCGTTTGTATCTACATTTACGCATGATAATCAGCCCAAAACACAATTAAGTTTGAGGCTAAGCACACGTACGGGGACGGCCTTGGACAATGAATTCACCGATCTTATCCTGAAATTCGCCGGCAAAGCAGGGATTGCGCTCACTGAAAAGCAGGCCCAACTCTTGAGCCGGCATATTCAACTCATGATCGAGTGGAACCTCCGCCTCAATCTCACCCGGATAACGGGCAGGGAAGAAATAATAGTTAAACATCTCCTTGATTCCATTCTGCCCGCGAAATTTCTTCCCTCATCCGGGTGTGCACTGGACGTTGGCACAGGCGCCGGATTTCCTGGAATTCCCTTGAAGATTGTTTATCCTGATCTCCAGATGGTTCTACTCGACTCGAACAGGAAAAAGGTTAGTTTTCTGACTGCTGTGGCCGCTGCGCTGGGGCTGAAAGGAATCCGGGTTTTGCACGGGAGGTGGCAGGACTTCTCAAAGGTTGAAGAGCATGCTAATAGATTCGAACTGATCACCATGCGCGCATTAAAGCTGGAGCCCGAACACATCACCTGCCTTGCCTCCATGGTCTTGGTTGCCGGCGGGATTTTAGCATGGTGGGGAGTGGGAGACGCAGAGCGCCTCGCGGGTGGGTGGGCGGGCTGTGGAGCTTCTGAGACTGGTAAGAGGATCTATCGGGATATGGAATTTCAGGACGATCCTAAGTATTTGCTCCCCGGCATAAAACAGCGGAGAGCCGTCTGGTTATGGAGGAAAACCGGTATCGGACAGGCCGGGGGCCGGCGTCACGTCATCGTGACTCGCAGGCGAGCCTCATCTCTTTGCAACCATACGATTCCCAAGCCTCCCCTCAACCTCTTCATGCCATTTGAGCCGAGCAGCTTTGCTGTCCAACTCCTTAAGCGATTGGCAAACTTCAACAGGATAAACCTGCCCGGGGTGAAGCGCCTTGAATATTTCCGGCAAGCTTTCGCCACTCCTCTGAGAAACGCGCCCGGATTTCCAGTAGAGACTCGGGCGCCCTAGCCATTTGCCCTCTCTCAATGATCAACTCGATCAGAGGCTCCCCTTCCTGCCTTCCGGAGTCGAGCAGGCACACACGGTCAAAATCCATCTTCCCATCGGCGCCGTAGAAGCGATAGACCTGCTTTTTACCGATCCAGGTTTTTTTCCCGGTGGAGAGCTTGAGTACGGGTCTGCCTTCATATTCAACCAGCTTGTAGGCAATATCGAGGTAGGGGGCGTCAGCGGAGACGCCCATCCGAGTGCCCACAGCGTAGAAATCGATTTGAGCCCCACCGTTTAGGAGAGTTTCAATCTGATATTCATCTAGATTTCCGCTAGCCATTATTTTTACATCAGGGAGGCCTGCTTCATCCAAAATAAGCCGCACTTTCCTGCTCAGGTCGGCCAGATCGCCGCTGTCCAGTCGGACCCCTAACAGTTTCTTTCCCTTTTTCCGCAAAGCTATCGCCACTTCGACCGCCTTGATTGTGCCGGCGATGGAATCATAGGTATCAACCAAGAGCACTGTATTGTCCGGAAACGCACGCGCAAAGGCGTGGAAGGCGTCAAGCTCGCTGGGGAAACTGGAAATATAGGAATGTGCCATGGTACCGAATACGGGAATGCCATATATTTTTCCGGCGAGCAGATTGCTGGTTCCTAGAAAACCAGCCAGATAGCTTGATCGAGCGGCTTTTACCGACGCGTCCACACCGTGGGTACGCCGCATCCCGAAGTCTATGAGTCCCCTGCCTGAAGCAACCGATGAAACCCGCGCCGCTTTACTGGCCAGCATAGTCTCAAGCTGAATCACGTTTAAAACCAGAGTCTCGATGATCTGAGCTTCTATAATCGGAGCGGTTACCTCCAGGATAGGCTCCTGAGCGAAAAAGATGCGTCCTTCCGGAATAGCCCGTATGCTTCCCGAAAAATGAAAACCGCGAAGGTAGTCTATGAACTCTGTGGAAAACTTCCCGAGGGAAACAAGGTATCTAAGCGATTCATCGCTGAAGCGGAAATCGGGAAGAATACGGAGCAGGCTCTCGAGTCCTGCTGAAACGAACCAGGAACGATCCGCCGGATAATCCCTTATGAAAAGGCTGAAGGTTGCCTCGCCGGTCATCCCTTCCTGAAGATAACTCTCGGCCATTGTAAGTTCATAGAGATCAGTGATCAGTTCCGGCGCGTACTGCTCCCAGGGCTTCATCTTCCCTCCTTTACGCTACGTAGCCGTCGGAATTTCCTGTCTTCCAGCACCACTTCTTATCAGTCTGGCGCCGTAGACCTTTTTCATGCGCTCCAAGGCTAACTCATGCCAGACCGGATCAATATCGGCAACGGCATCTACGGGGATCACCGGCTCATAATCCCGGTCTCGCAGACCCCCGGTCGTATCCATAACGCAAATGGAGGTCAGAACTCCGGTAACCCACACTTCATCGGGCTTGATCTCCGCGATCAGATCGGCAAGCCTGTTTCCAAAAAGCCCGGAAAAACGAGTCTTGTCCACTATAGAACTATTAGGACCCGGCGCAAGCTCCGCAATTAAGTCAGACCCCCAGCTCCCCTTTATTGCGTGCGGGGGGAAAAGCTCGAATTCCTTGTCGTTCTGAGCGTGGGCGTCCCTCAAAAAAATGACCGGTTCTCCCCCGGTGGTAAACTGGTCAATGAGCGACCGGATTACGGGAATTATCTTCCTGGCCTCTTGGCCGCAATAGAGGGCACCCGCCGGATCGAGAAAATCATTTAGCATGTCAATGACCAACAGAACCCTTCGTGTCATTTTCATTCCTCCCGTCCGACCACTGGCAGCCGGAAACTTTCCTGACAAAACTGCAAACCGCACATATGATTATTACCATCTTTTAATTATATCTTCTTTTCCTTTCATATGCGCTGCTCAGATCAAAGCTTACCATATCCCGAGGAAACTTATCCAACACGACCCCTGCCAGAGGCAGCCTCAGGCGGCTCATTTTCTTATAATTTCGTAGATTGGCCAGTTTCATTGAAAAAAAAAAGGCAAAGAAGTAGTATCCTGAAAAAGTGAGCGGGGTGGAAAATGGAATTCGAAAGCATCGAGGTTTCGACCCGCGACCAATACAAAGGAGCGCAGGAACCTGTCTCTTTTGTATGGCGCGGCGAAGAGTGTCACATCGAGCAAATTGTCGACAGATGGTATGAAGGCCGAATTGATTCCACCCGAATGCCCATGCTCTATTTCCGGGTGAAAACCCGGTCGGGTAAGATTTTCTTGATCAGGTATCATGAGTTTTTCCGGGCATGGAGCATTCGGGTGTGAGCCAGAGGGGAAAACTCTTACCATTCATGGAGGAAAGTTCTTTGATCCGAATTGCTGTCATAGATGGACAGGGTGGCGGTATCGGTACCGCCATAATAAAAAGGATAAGAGAAGTTTTCGGCGAGCGCACCGAGCTATGGGCGTTGGGAACAAACGCTATTGCCACAGCGCAAATGATGAAAGCCGGAGCGAACCGGGGCGCGACGGGTGAAAACGCTATCCGCCACAGCGCGGCGCAGGCGGATGTAATAATCGGGCCTATTGCCATCCTGCTTGCAAATGCGATGATGGGCGAAATGACGCCTTCGATGGTCAGGGCGATAGGCGAATCGAAAGCCGCAAAGCTGCTCTTGCCTCTTACCCAGGAACCCATCACGGTTGTCGGAACCATCAGGGAACCCCTACCCCACATGGTTGACCGGCTTATCTCCGAACATCTGTCGCGCTATGTGGCCCTCCCAGGTGAATACTAATGGTTCCCACCGACCAGGATTTCAGAACACCTTTGCTGGTACTCGGTGGCGCCAGAAGCGGAAAAAGCACCTGGGCCGAATCGGTTGTGAACCACTTCCCTCCGCCTTACGTCTATGTTGCAACCGCCCAGGCTCTGGACGACGAGATGAAACTGCGAATACGGCTGCACAGGGAGCGCCGCAAAGACCTTTGGCAGACCATCGAATCGCCGGTCGATCTTTCGGCTGCGCTGAAAAGCCTCAAGGGCCAGAGGAAGCCTGTTCTGGTGGATTGCATAACGCTTTGGCTCAGCAACTTGCTCTGTTCAGCATCCACTGAGGCCGAATTGGCCGTTGATGGGGTATGCGAGGCGATAGAGGCTGTGGACTATCCCCTGGTGATAGTTTCCAATGAGGTAGGCGGAGGAATCGTGCCGGACAACTCGCTCGCACGAAAGTTCCGGGACCTTTCAGGATTAACCAACCAGAGGCTCGCTCGAATCTGCGCTTCGGTTTTCCTGGTTACGGCGGGTTTACCTTTGCGCCTGAAGTGATGGCGACTTTGTAAGAATCAGTTTTTTGAAGTAATTGTGCAACCACGCATGGGATAAAGCAAATGAGCCTGATGGGGCCGACAAAACCAACGCAGTTGGAAATTCTGAAAATCCTCAAGCAGAATGAGGGAAGCTTTGTATCCGGCGTGGGTCTTGCCGAAAGGCTCGCAATCAGCCGGCCAGGGGTCTGGAAGCATATAAACAGGCTCAAGGAGATGGGCTACGAGATCCAGAGCCAACCCAGGCTAGGCTACAGACTCGTAGCCGTGCCGGACTCACTTGCCCATGAGGAGATCGTCCCAAATCTAAAAACTCAGTGGCTCGCACATTCGTATCATTACCTCAGGACCATTGGCTCCACAAACGATTATGCTTTACTCCTGGCTGTCGAGGGCGCCCCTCACGGCACCCTGGTCGTCGCAGAGGAACAAACAAAAGGGCGCGGCCGCCTCAGACGGCGAATGGATATCCTATCCCAACCGTGGGATTTATCTCTCAATTCTGCTCAGAAACCCTCTGCCGGTCCGCGTTGCGCCCCAGTCAGCCTATATCGGATCGCTTGCTCTTGTGAAGATGCTGCGCGAAGAATTCGGCATCACTGCCTCGATCAAGTGGCCAAACGACGTATTGATAAATGGGCGGAAAGCCGCCGGAATTCTGACCGAGACACAGTCAGACCAGGACTTCTCACGATTCAGCGTGATGGGAATAGGAATTAATGTAAATCACAGCAGGGAGGAAATGGAGGGACCTTTTCGATACCCTGCGACCTCGATAGCCATAGAAGTGGGGTTTGCCGTCAAAAGACAGAGAGTGCTTCTGGAATTTCTCAGCCAATTCGAGCGGGACTACGATCATTTCCTCCAAAAGGGGCTCTCGGTAATGATTCCCGAGTTTGAGGCACATTCGGAGGTCCTTGGCAAAATAATAACGGTGGTATGCGGAGACCGTGAAATTATGGGGAAAGCGCAGGGCTTCACTCCCGAGGGAGCGCTGCTGCTTCTCAGAGAAGATGGATCACAGGAAACTGTCTGGGCAGGAGATGTCTCGCACGTTGAAGGCGCAGTCTAACATTATTATTTGAAAACTATGCGCCTCTGGCACGCTCCATGGCTTCCTGCTTTCGCTTGCACTCTATGCACAAAGTCGTGACAGGCCTGGCGTTTAGTCGTTCTATTCCAATATCGTCCCCACATTCGTCGCATTGCCCGAAATGGCCTTCCTCGATCCTTTGCAGCGCCTCGCGTATCTTTACGATCAGCTTTCGTTCACGGTCGCGGATGCGGAGGATGAAGTTTCTGTCCGATTCAAGGGTAGCGCGGTCGGTAGGATCAGGGAAATTCTCCTCGTTATCCGTCATCCCGGCCACTGTTTTTTCGGCTTCCGAATAGAGCTCATCGAGCCTCTTAAGAAGGACTTCCTTGAAATATGCTTGGGTTTCCTTATCCATATTCCGACTCCGCTGGCAGATTTAAACGCTATCGACTAACATAATCGCCATCAAGAGTAAAGGGGAATCGTAATCCCTGGATCACTAACCACGCTCAAACAGACCGCTCTTTCCGCCCGTTTTGAAAGTCAGGCGAGTATTGCGTATGGTCATTCCACGATCGATAGACTTACACATATCGTAAATGGTCAAAGCCGCATTTGTGACCGCAACGAGTGCTTCCATCTCGACACCGGTCCTGTCGTTGGTTTTGACACGCGAACTGATCCTGATCTCGCTTTTCGACTCATCAGGAAAGAAATCCACCTCGATGCCGGTCAACTGAAGCTGATGGCAAAGCGGAATAAGCTCCCAAGTCTTTTTGGCAGCCATTATTCCGGCAAGCCTAGCGGCTTCAAAGACATTTCCTTTATAAATATCCCCCGAACAGATGCGCCGTAGAGTCTCACCTGAGAGGCTGACAAAGGCCTCCGCCCGGGCTTCCCGGAGGGATGCCTCCTTCTCGCTTACGTCCACCATCCTCAGGCGGCCCTGCGAGTCTACATGAGTCAGTTCGCCGGTTGACATCTGTTTGCCTCAGTTCCCATCTATGATCTGCACGAGCAGAATCAGGTCCCCGGGCGCCGCCGCAGGCAAGAGGGCATCACCTGCGCCCGCCACCCGAATTCTTGTTCCGTCCACGATTCCCACCGGAATCCAGACTCGTAGCGAGCAGGCCTCTTCACACTCCCCGATCCCACCGCACAACTGGCATCCGGACCTCCTGGACCCATTATTACAATGTCGGCAATAGACCATCCTCGTATAAGTGATTTCTTCGTGAAAGCCCCCGTTTTGAAGAGAGCTTCTCGAAATCTGCAAGTCGAACCTGAGGTCGCAGCCATGGCTGGTCCGGACCTGGCGCTTGCCTATGCCGAACAAGTCCTGAAATATCTCGTCGAATGAAGAAGCCTCGCCGCCTTCGTTGTGAATGTCCGTCCAGGATGAGTCGGAGTAGGTCTTCCTTGACTTCCGGTAGCCGCGAATCCTATCGTATTTTCGGCGTGCGGCAGGATCTTTAAGTATTTCATACGCCTTGCGGACTTCCCGAAACCGTTCGGCCGCCATCGGCATTGCCTGGATTTCGGTCCGGATGCAGCTTCATCGCCAGATAACGAAAAGCGCTACGTATCTCCTCATGGGAAGCCCGAACCGAAATTCCCAGGGTTTTATAGTGGCAGCGTTTTTTTCTGGCGCTTACTTGTGGTTCCAAGTGGCATCCTTGCGTTTTGCCGAATTAAGGTTCTAATTTTATTAGGAATGGAGCAATAAAACAAGAACCGAGTCATCTCACTGAATGTGTTCATGAAACACCGGTTTTTCAAGACTCTGGCCGGCGCAGCTCAGAGTCTGTGTCCTTTGTTTATCTGCAATCAGGATTATTCATGCACACCGATGAGCACGAAATGTCCTTCGGCATGGAGATCAGCCTATGCGGAAAGCTCATCAGGCGGCTCAAACGCTCGATTCAGAAAAGAAAGAAACAGTTACGAAGAGGAACCCCAGAAGTTGAATTGAGTTGAGATGAGATCGTTCAGGGATTAACGGCATCCACGGCGCAATCACTCTAAGTCCCGGCCTGCCTCGGGCCAAACAGGCCGGGATTCCAGGAATATCGGTTTAAATGATTCCTTTGGTTTCCAATTCTTTTAGAGCCGCAGGACCATAGCCAAGGTATTTAAGATAGATGTATCCGTTATCATAGCCCACCGGGCGACAGACCCATTTTGTCCTCGGCGGTGTTTCGGTGGCCTTCCATTGTGCCTGGGCACAGACAATGGAACCGTAAACCGGGTCCTGTACAGGGGTGAAAACGCCCCGATCCTGCCAGTTCTCATCGTGCATCGTTTTCCACGGAGAGACAATCTCTGCCACAACCGGAGCAATAGGGGCCAGGCGCCCGCTCTTGGAGTACTCGATTGACTTATTGGTCAACTCTTGGCTCGTATACTGCGAGGTGAGCGGATTGATCATGGACTGGTACCTAAGCTGCCAGTCCCTCTTCATAAAAGGAGCAAGCGATGTCCATTCGCCGGCCCCCCATTCATCCCACTTGCCCAGCATATCCACCAGAGCCTGCCACATTTCCAGGCGGAGTCCCCCGAGAAAGACACCGCCATCTTTGGTCGGGTAAAAGCCATAGAGCCACAGGCAGGCGTCCAGGTTCCCAAATCGTTCGTTGACCACCTTCTGGTCCGCATACCAGTGAAGGGCATAGTCATTGAATCTTTCGTAGGCTTCCGGAGTTGCCACATCGATTGCCTGTCCTTCTCCGGTCATATCCCGGTGATAGAGGGCCGCAAGGATTCCCACCGCTGCAAATGTTCCGGATGTAGCCCACGCCATCCAGGGACCCGATTTTGTCGGAACGGCATACGGCTTCTCCCGGAGACTGCTACCTTCCGGCAGAACTTCGCCCGTCTGGTACTGAATTCCCGACCGGGCCTGACTGATGTTATCATAATCGTACTGCCTGTTGGCACTTTCCGGGCCAAATTGACCGGACGCCGTAATAGAAGCAAAGATCAAACGGGGATTATCCGCGCTTAACTCCTGGTAACCGATCCCCCAGTCATTCATTATTCCGGCCGGATAGGTCTCGATCACTATGTCGGCCTGACCTGCAAGTGATTTAAGGATCTCCCTGCCCTCTTCAGTTTCGAGGTTAAGGGTGATGTGAAATTTGTTTCTCCCCTCCTGAAGATAAGCAAGACCGGTATCCTTATATATAATTCCACCAGGGGAGTAGGTCCTTACCAGATCACCGCCGGGAGGCTCGATTCTAATGGTTTTTGCGCCCAATTCCGCCAGCAGTGACGAACAAAAGCAGCCCGCCATGCTGCGGGAGCTGAGGTCCAGAACGACGAGATCATCCAGCGCCTCCGGTTTTCCAGGGGCCATGGCTGGGTCGTCCAAAGATCTTATATGAGCAGCCCAATCAGCCAAGCTTGATCTTTTTCGCTCTTTCATTTTCATCACCTCCTCAAAATAGCGCCGGATTTTTGGTCCCAATCCGCAGGCGGCCGGCGGCCCTGCTGATCTTTCCATTTACCAAGAACCCCGTGGTGGTAGAGATCATTGATCTCGGATTGGCTCTTCCCGAGAATTTTCGCCATGATGAAATCATTGTCAAAACCCACCGGCCGTACGGTCCATTTGGTCTTGGGAGGCGTTTTGGACATCATCACAGGAAATTCATGTTCCACGTATCGGCCGTACATGGGATCGTCGATCTCCTTCACAAAACCCCGAGCCCTTCGATGGGGATCCTCATTCATATCTACGGCATTGTGGAGACGAACGGCCGCAAATCCGAACTGCTTTCCCAAAGATTCAATCTCGTCAGCGGTCTTTGTTATCGCCCAATCGGAAATAATCTTGAGAATGGCCAGGGCATTCTCTTCCTTGAGCCGGTCGGAGTGGTCCCTGAACCTTGGGTCCTCTGCGAGTTCCGGTCTTTTTATAGCTGCGCAGAGGCCCTTGAACTCTTCGGGCGCCGGAGCGGCAATGGCAGCGAATTTTTCATCCCTGCACAAAAAGGTATCCGCAGGACAGATGCACTGGTCCCTGTTTCCCGAGGGTTCAGCACTTTTCCCGGCGAATTGCTGGTAGGGCCATACCCATCCCATCGGTCTCATTATGTTCTCGATTTGAGACATTTCTATGAACTGCCCCTTGCCGGTCCTCTTTCTATAATGGAGAGCGGACAGGATAGCCACTTCGCCCATCAATGCCCCGAAAACGTCGCACACCCAGATGGACTGTTTGAGAGGAGGGCGGCCCGGGAAGCTTGAAGTCCAGGCAAAGCCTGCCAATGCCTGGGCGGCGCCATCGTTAGAGGGCCGGTTTTCTTCTGCGTACTCGCCCCACTGTCCGAAGCCGTTTTTCTCGATGTAGATAATGCCGGGATTAATCTCCTTGATCTGCTCATAGCTCACGTTCCAGCGTTCGGTAACTCCGGGGCGCATGTTGAATTCAATTATGTCTGCTTTTGCTGCAAGATCTTTAAAAATTTGCTGGCCCATATCGATATGCAAGTCCAGGGCAAGGTAGAGCTTATTTGGATTGATGTGCATGAAAGCAGGACCCTGTTCTTTGTAGAACCAGCCGAATGGATTGAGTGATCGCGTCACATCGCCAAGCGGGGGAAGCTCGACTTTGATAACCTCGGCCCCCATTTGACCCAGAAAGGACGGACCCGCTGGTCCGAACAGGAGCGTACAGACCTCCAGGACACGGACTCCCTTAAGCGGGCCGGGCTTTTTGAACTTATTCTTTACGTAATTCTGGAATGCCCCGGACATAAATCGCCTCCTTCAATGCGAGTGGGCTGCCAAAAAGTGGAAAGCTACCTTCAAACACACGGGATTGCGCAAAAGAATTCCTTGTCCAGCAATATCAGTTATCGAAAAAATCTTTTGATACCCCTGGGCCTGAGATTTCTAAATCAGATGGGATGTTTCCAACGCTTCATAAATTTGCCCGCCGATATTGGGCAAATCGATCGGAGCTAAACTTCTGCTTGCGCTGCAGACCTCCTTTCCGTCAAGGAATAACTCCTGTAAACATCGTTAGAAGCAAGACACGACGGTTCCTCTGGATCTCTCAATGGACAAAGTTTTCGCAGAACGCGACACAACGTCGCGGCACAGCATTCAGCATGCTACAGCCGCAAAGCGAAGAAAAACGAGAAAACTGGAAAGTTAAGCGTCATGCATGATAAAGGAGCACCGGTGACATGTCAACAAAAGGCTTCCCCGTCTGCTTGGCAGGCGCCCGTAAACCTTTTCAAACAACGTCCGGCGGAACCTGGAGGTCTTGGACCCTTCGTAGAAATGGCGGGAGCTGACCTCCGTTGCGGAGCAGGAGGTGAGTTTCAGCTCGCGCATCCTGTGATCTGATGGATTGAAACCATTTCACTGAGCGGCATTAGAGGGAGGGCTCGGAAACTGATTATCCAGTTTCCACCCGGAAACCGCTGGTGTTCCCTAAGGAGTTTCCGGATGGACACTATCCAATAGCCAAACGACGGAGCCGAGCGGGGTCGCCCGACTCCGATTCGTTAAGTTCATGATAGAAAGACTATGCCGAGCACATCGAACTACTTTCGGACGTGGCATTCGCCGCAGGTAACCGGCCCCTTTTTCATGGTCTCATGGCAGGTTTTGCACTGCATGTGGAAGGCATCCTTGAGCGAAGGCTGGCCGTCATCGGCTTTATTCTTGTGGCAGGAATCGCAGGTCTGCCCTTCTCCGCCCCGGTTATTCAGGAATGCATCAAAATCATGATGGCACCGGGTGCAATCCAGCTTGTTTTCCGAATGGAGCTTGTGATTGAACACGACCAGGGGTCTCTGGTGCTTTCCAAGCTCTTTATGATTAAGCACAAAGGTATCATCCTGGGAATGAGCCAGCGGGACAAAAGCCGCAAGAACCAGGACAACCAGCAAAAGTCTTATGTATCTCATCGGAATTCCCTTCATTGCAACTCTGTTTCGAAAACTCTTTCCAGTCTAGTTAATCCTGTGCTTGCTCATCTTCGGTCTCAACAGGCATAAACTTCTCCGGAATGATCATCGCCTCCGTGATCACTTCCTTGAATTGAACCACCTTGATCCCGAGATTATACTCCTTGTCGAGGTCCCTGATCTGATCGAAACAGTTATGGCAGGGAGTGATAACAATCTTTGCGCCGGTCGCCTTTATCTGCTCGGCTTTTATCCTTCCAGACTCCAACCTTCTTTTTTTGAACTCGGGTCCCATCGGAATAAAACCACCCCCGCCTCCGCAACAGTGATTGTAGATGCCGTTGGGCGTCATATCGCGGAAATCCTTGGCGATGTACTTCATAATTGCCCGGCCTTCCTCCCAGAGTCCGCCGTTTCTGGAAACATTGCAGGGGTCCTGATAAGTTACGGGTTCTTTGAGCATCTTGTCCGGATCGATCTTAATCCGGCCGTCTCTGAGGTATTCATAAAAAAGGCGCACTGAGTGGATGATCGGAATGGGAGGTTTGCCGTTGCGGTAGCCTAACATGTATGGGCCTTCGAAAAGAGCCGACCTGTAGGCGTGCCCGCATTCGGTGATTGCGATCGCCTGGACCCCGAGCTCCAGGGCCTTCGTGTACATGTTTTTTACAATCTGGCCACCCAAGGCTTTATCCCCGGCAAACATGGCCAGATTGGTGTCGTCCCAGCCGGTGCTGGGCATCGTCCAGTCTTCCTCGGCCACGGTAAATATCTTGGCCGCCATCGCAATATCCTGCGGGTAGTACATGGGTTCGCGGGCATTTACCGTATACATTATTCTAGCGCCCTGCTTGTCGATCGGGATCTCGAGACCTCTGATCTCTTCGGCTGTCTCCTCGGCCATCCATGAGCAGGTTTCGACGAAGTCCTCTGTACTCATGCCCATCTGATTGCCGGTAGTGCGGTAGTTATCCGAAGTCTTGAGAAGGCCTTGCGGGACTATCCCCTGGGAGTTGCAGATCCCGCGCACAGTGGCGATCATTACGGATATATCAATACCGAACGGACAGAAGAGCGAACATCGCCTGCATGTCGTGCATTCGCCCCAGATGACGTTGTAGCATTTCTCCAAAAACTCGCGGTCCACCTCGCCTTTTCTGCGATATAGTTCTTTCAGCGTTGTCCTGACCTTATATGCCGGACTCAGCTTGGGGTCCTTATTTTTTGCAAGGTAGAAAAGGCAGCTCTCGGCACAAAGACCGCAGCTAGCACAAATACTCAGCCAGGTCCTGATCCTTGCGCTATCGTTTATGTCCAAAAGCTCTTTTATCACTTTCGTATTGATCGGCTTTTGAAGCGCGTCACTCATTTTTCCGGTTCTCCTCTAAAGTAAATCCAAACCCGATTCAGACTTGTTTTGAACGGGCGGCTACCAGGTCCGCGCCCCTCGCCTTCCCATTTCGAATCCCAAAGAAGTGCGCGAAAAAAAGAAAAGGACAATATGGCCAAGCTTGCTGAATGGAATGATGATCAGCAGTATTTCGGCAAAAAGAACATGCAGAGTCAGAATCAGCTTATAGGGGCCGATCTGGTGATATGCGAGAAAACCCGTAACGAAGGGCGCACTCGTCAAAATGAGAAGAGTATAATCCCAGGCTGTGGACAGAAAACGCACTTCCGGACGGACTATTCTTCTGGCCAGCAGGACTAGAGCCGACAACAGAAAGACCACCGTGAGCACGTCGGCGATGGAATCCGGCAGCGAAGGAAGACTGACGCCGAATGCTTGCTGCCAGAGTGTATTGTGCGAAAGCAGAAAGATAGGAACGCCCAGCAGACAGATATGGAACAGGAAAAAGGCTGTTGCGAAAACCGGTTGTCCCCGCAAGCTTACGCTTCCATACGGGATAAGCCAGTGGATGATTGAACGAAAGGCCCATTTCAGGTTCACGTGGTTGTAGAAAACCCTGTCGCGTTCCTTGCTCACTCCATAAAGATAGGTCAGCCGCACACTGAGGCCCACGATAAATATTATAAAAGCAGCCCATACACCAGGCCCGGTGAGGAATTCATAAAAGTCGTTCATGCGTTGCGCCCCCATGATGTGGATAGATCGTGTATAAACTGGATTTGTACACACATTCACTAAGTTAGGTCAAATCTAGCAACTCATTATCACATATTCATTCCCGGCAGAAAAGATAAAAAAACAACGCCGAGGTCAATTTTCCCGCTTTCGCATGAACCCTGGCGTCAAAAGCACCGGAAAATGCTTCGATTTTGAAACAACACCAATGCAGCCCGCAATCCAGGAACAAGCTCGGAAGAAAACAGGACGAGAATCAATTGGCAGGAACAATGGATTGGATCGCTATAAAACATATCCGGTGGCCTTTTTCAAGAAAATTGTTTCAAAATTATCTTTCCGAAATTCAATGCAAGTTCTGGAAGAGGATACACCCGGCTCAGCGGTTTCATCTTTTTTTGAGAGACCAACGGATGCAGAGGCGGATATTACAAAAAATTGTAATTAATATTTACAAAGGGTAATTTGACCGAGGGCGACTCCTGACCCAGAGGCGCCCCTTTTTCATATTTCAGCCGACAACGCACAGGAGAACATGTATGGGTGTCAGCCCCCTGGCCGGGAAACCCGCCCCGCAATCAATTCTGGTAAATATTCCCAGACTGGTATCCACTTACTACACCAATCATCCGGACCCCTCAGAGAAAAGCCAGCTTGTCGAATTCGGCACCTCCGGCCACAGGGGGTCGTCTTTCAAAAACACTTTCAATGAGGATCATATACTTGCAATAGCCCAGGCTATCTGCGAATTCCGCAAAGCAAGCGGCATCTCGGGGCCCCTCTTTCTTGGAAAGGACACGCACGCGCTTTCAGAACCAAGTTTCGCTACGGCAATCGAGGTGCTCGCCGCAAACGGCGTTGACATAGTGATCCAGTCAGACTGGGGATATACACCTACCCCGGTGATCTCGCACGCCATTCTGGCACATAACCGCAAAAAGGACTCTCGAGCTGACGGTATTGTAATAACTCCATCCCACAATCCGCCGGAGGATGGGGGTTTCAAGTACAACCCGCCTGACGGCGGACCCGCCGACACGGAGATAACCACTGTGATTCAGAGAAGGGCGAATGAGCTGCTACGGGGAAAAAATCGCGAGGTGAAAAGAATTCCCTACGAGCGTGCCCTTAAGAGCGGACGGATAGTTTTGCACGATTTCATCGGATCGTTTGTGGGCGACCTTCGAAGTGTAATCGACATGGATGCGATCCGTTCAGCCCGGATTCGAATCGGCGTTGATCCGATGGGTGGCGCCTCCCTGCCCTACTGGGAACCAATCGCTGAAAAGTATGGCATTTCGCTCGAAATTGTGAACCGTTCCCTCGATCCGGCTTTCGGTTTTATGACGGTCGATAAGGATGGAAAGATCAGGATGGACTGTTCTTCGCCTTATGCAATGGCAAGGCTGATAGGACTCAAGGACTCCTTCGACGTGTCTTTCGGAAACGACCCGGACAGCGACCGGCATGGGATCGTAACCAGAAGCGCAGGGCTTATGAATCCGAACCATTACCTTTCGGTGGCTGTCTGGTACCTTTTCCAGAACAGGCCTGGATGGAAAAAAGATGGAGGCGTTGGGAAAACGCTCGTCAGCAGCGCAATGATAGACAGAGTCTCCGCACATATCGGCCGCAGGGTGTTCGAAGTGCCGGTCGGGTTCAAGTGGTTCGTGGGCGGCCTGCTTGACGGCTCATATGCATTTGCGTGCGAGGAGAGCGCCGGCGCCTCTTTTTTGAGACTGGACTCAACGGCCTGGTCGACTGACAAAGACGGCATCATTATGGACCTGCTGGCTGCCGAGATCATGGCCAAGACCGGTAAGGACCCGGGCGCAAATTTACATCTCTCTGACCGAACGGTTCGGAAATCCTTTCTACGAAAGAATCGACGAGCCGGCAAACCAGGACCGCAAATCCATACTAAAGAAACTCGGTCCTGAAATGATCTCATGTGACACGCTTGCCGGCGAGAAAATTGAGGCAAAGCTGAGCCACGCGCCGGCCAACGGGGCGCCAATCGGCGGCATCAAGGTCGTAGCCCAAAACGGCTGGTTTGCCGCCCGCCCCTCCGGTACGGAAGATATTTACAAAATCTACACGGAAAGCTTCAAAAGCAGGGAGCATCTTCTCCAGATACAGCAAGAAGCCAGGGAAATCGTCAACAACGCCTTCAAAACGGCCGGAGTATAAGCGGACCTCGGAAGCTGGAGTTCAGATTACCCGGCTGGGGATTTGCGGCTTTCAAACTCCCATGTCCGTTGTCAACTCTCCGCTAATCCGCCCTCCGTTCATTGCTCTTCCTCGATTGTTTCGGCGGCCTGATTCGGGTCCTGGTTTATTGCGGGCGCATTCGCATTCGGCGGGACGTTTCTTTTGGAAGCCGGGTCGCCGGCAACATTGGGCATAGGAGGGGGCGCCGTCTCGCCCGGAGGTGACTGCTGCGGGTTTGCCGGATTGTAGCCCGGCTGAGGCTGAACACCTGGAGGCTGATTGGCCCCTGCTTCCTGCGGCGCAACTCCGGGCGCAGCCATCGGCTGCTGAGCAGCAGCGGGAGCTGGGGCGGCGCGATGGTGGAGTAACCACTTTATTTTCAGCAAAAAGACCGACTGTAAACGTTTGACCATCCTTTTCGAGCGAGATGCTTTTGGATTCGATTTTCGACACACGGTAATCGCCGACCATCTGGCCCTCCCGAACCGTGACGTAAGGAGACGCGGGCTGCCCTTTCTTGCCCGGTGCGCCGGCCACTTGGTTCTTCATTCGCAACACCGCCCTCTTTGAATTGCTCTTGATTATTACTCCATCGAGTTGAATGTTTCCGATCGCCATTCCAGATTTGGCGGCTTTGGCAGATGTATCCGCTGACTCCGGTCGTAGGCGGCTTGCGGTCCGCTGCGAACAAGTTTTTCTCAACCATCAGCGGGGCAGCCGCGCAAATAGAGTTAAACACGCCACCCCATACCAGGAACAAGAAAACCCAAAGAATTCTTTTCACAAACACTTGTCTGCTCCTGTCCCTCTCGCCCTGGATAGTCCCCGCCCGCAAAGGCCCTTTTCCAATTCGCAAACAATATCTCAGCGGCTGTTTTCGGATGGACACCGGACAAGCGCAAATCCTGGAGGGTCAAACCGGTAATCGATCTCCGCCTCTATAAATTTACCTGATTCCAGGCTAAGATTCCACAACAACGTAAATTTCGCCGGAGATCGTGCGAAAGAACATAACCGCTCATTGCGCTCTCTGCGTCACAGCGGTGAATGCTAGCGCTTTTACTGATTGAATAATCTAAGTGTGAGAGTAATAATTACAGGCCTGCCAACCGGAAATCGGCACATTTTTAGTAGGTTTCCGCAACCATCAACGGACATTTAAAAGAGGAATTATAAGATGCAAACAGGACTTCTTATTCTTGGCGCACTGTTATTCTGGTTCGTTCTGAGCAAATGGATATTGCCAAAACTGGGCGTGCGGACCTGAATGTCGGCTTCCTGTGGTGCTGGAAGTGCCACTGAAGATAAAAAAGAAGGCGAGTAAGACCCATTAATTTCTCAATACTCCGAAGAAAGCCCTTGGCCCGGTCCGGACGCAATGTGAGTAGAACGCGATCAGTCAGGAACCCGGGGGCCACCCGCAAAAGGTCAGAATCAAGCGGCTGACAGGTAACACTAAAGGTAGATCTTCGAAAGCTTGTCGATCATCTCGTGAAAGGCTTCATGGGTCCCCTGCCCGATCTCTTCCTTTTCGAAGCGGTCGAATTGCTCCCCGATCAATTTCAGCTTATCGGCGGGAACCGCTTTTTCGGCCAGCGGGAACAAGACATTGTTTTCTTTCCATATATGGCTCCTTAGCAGGTCCACATACTGCAGCGCAGGGGTTGTGAACACCAACAGAGCACCCGAATCTCCTTTCTCGTAAGAGCTCACAAGATTCTTCATCTCTCCTATGAATAGCCGGCCCCTGCCGTGCTCTGAAAGCATCACTGCAAGCGGTCCACCCTCTTTCGGGACCCCCGCCGCCTCCATTGCCGAAAAAAGGAGCCGCTCCTCTTTGCCGTGATGACAGTTGTCGGCAAAAACCTGCAAAAAATCCAAAACCTGCTTCAGATGATCGGTTGGGACGCTTTTGCCGGCTACGATCCTCTCCGACATTCTTTCGAGTACATCAAGCATCAGAAGAATTCCCTCATGCTCGGCCTTGAGATCTTCTATCGGTTTCATGGCTCATCTCTCTATCGAGACTTGTGCTAAGAATGGCTGACGGGCCACCTGGGATATAGTGCTTGGATTTACAAACAGACGGGTAGCCGGTTTCCGTTCTGGAAGGTCGCTTTTTGCGAGTCGTAAAAAGAAATACTCAAATCCCCCCCGGGAAAGGTTGGCGGGGAGCCCTGTAGCCCTGTAGGGTGGGCTAAGCGGAGCGCAGCCCACCAAGTCTTTTCGGAACAGTTGCTGACGTCCCTTTCGGGACACCCTGAAACCATAAAAGACCTGTAGGCGGTGTCTCACTAGCGGCGATCGTTGGTGCCGGGTTAAGCGAGCGCAGCCCCAAGTCTTCCATGCTTTCACGCTGCGTTTCTATCAGGCGAACCCTTCTGCTTCGAGCAGCTTTCCAAGCATGAAAGCCGTGTAGCCAACGAGTTGCATGCAGATTTTCCTTCGGCTTTCCGGATTGCTGTAAAATTGCTTCACCATCTCCTTGTCCTGCCAATCCATTTTGGCAATGTCGCGGCAATCCGTGCCGCCGTGTTCCTGGGTCAGCCTTTCGAATTCCTTGATGAACTTATGGCTCACCGACCACATCCTGGGGTCTTCTTTGCCTTCGAGATTTCCCCTGCTAAAAAGGCTCGAAATCACGGCAATGCCCCCGGTCAGCGCCCCACACACGCGGCAAGTACCGGCGACCCCGCCCCCAAACGCCCCTAAAGCCTTGATTACTTCTTCATTCACCATCCCAAGCTTTTCCTGCCCAACTGCAAGGACCGCCTGGCTACAATGGAATCGCTTCCTGAAAAGATCGAGAGCTCTGTCTTGCATTTGTTCAGGACTCATAGTAACTCCCATCGACGAAGAAAGTGAAAAAGGCCTTCTCTCAGTGTCTCACCGCTTTCAACCGTGAAGCTGGAACACGGCCGAAAAACAGCGGCTCAAAACCCCAATCGCTGTCGCTGCGGCTTTCTATGCGGTTTATCGCATCACTTTGAATTTCAGGTGATTTTATTCTCCGGAAGCTTTATTGTCCAGATCAAATTCCGGAAACCCGGTGTGCAAACCGGCACGAAAGAAACTAACTTGTAAATTTCAAGGACAGATTATGGCTCATGCTTTATGGCTCTTATGCACTCAGCTCCACGAACGGGCAAATCTCGCCTGCAGTTCAATAGCCGCGCTATGCCCCATCTGCGCTGCGCTCCTACTGATGGCTGCCTGCTCCACGGCAGGTGGATTGCTTCAGCCGCCCTCTGTGCAGCCAGGTCCGGCGGAGCTTCACGTCGGCGCGGTAGTCGAGACTGCCACAGGCAATGTGCTCGACATGGACGAGCTTATAGGCAAGCTTTCCAACGCATCCATCGTTTACGTTGGGGAAATGCACACGAGCGCAGAAGATCATAAGATTCAACTCGCGGTCCTTCAGAAACTCTCTCAGGGGGGACGATGCGTTGAACTGGCAATGGAGATGTTTCCGGCAACGGCGCAACCGGTTCTGGACCGTTACGTCCGGGGAGAAATGCCCCAGGAAAACTTTCTTAAAGAGGTCGGATGGGAGGAGGTCTGGGGATTTCCCTATTCTCTCTACCGGGACCTAATCGACTGGCAGAAACAGAAGCGCATGCCCATTATCGGCCTGAACGCCCCAAATAAGGTGGTTAGAGAGATAGCCCATCAAGGCCTTGGTTCTCTCACGCCCGACGAACGCTCCCAGGTGGCCCGCGAATTTCATCTCGACGACCCCGCTAACCGGGACCGTATCAGCAAGGAGTACACGGTGCATGAAAAGGGTGCGATCAAAGATTTCCAATCCTTTTTCGAAGCGCAACTCGCCTGGGAGGAGACAATGGCTCAAACCCTTGCGGAACGCCTGGAGCAGACAGGAGGGAAATGCAAAATTGTGGTTGCTATCGGTGAAGGCCATATAAGGGACCGCCTCGGGGTCCCGTATCTCGCCCGTCTACGAAAACCGCACGAGTACTGCACCATAGCCCCGGTCCCAATAGATTATCCATCCAGTACATTCGACCCGAACCTGGCGGACTACATCGTCATAACAGACAAATCCGAACCACTCCACCGGCCCCGGCTCGGCGTTGCGATCCAGCCTGCGGCTTCGGGCCGGGGAGTCGAGATTCTGGCAATTTTGCCTGACACCCCTGCAGCCGCAGCCCATTTGCGCAAAGGAGACATCATACTTTCAGTCAACGGCTCGCCGGTAAAAAGCGTCGAGGAAGTTCAGCAAGCGCTGGCCCGGGGTGGTTCCGACCAAAAGGTCCTCATTGAACGCGATCATAAAAATATAACGGTCAGTGTGACTATTAGGCAGTAATTGGGTCAGGGACACCCCACAATCCCCACGATCCGCGACAGCCTGTCAAGGCGACCCGGGGTGGGCTTCTGATCCGGGGGACCAGAGCCGGGGTGAGCCACGCCCGAGACGAACTTATCGAAGAAGCCCTTGGCGAGTGCGCCGGGCAAAGGCTGATGCACGGGGAGGCCTGCTACTCTAGACGGCCTTCGATAATTTTTTTCAAATCGGGTTTGGAGACCTTTCCCATGGCATTTCTGGGCAACTCCTGAAACTCCAGCGCATCTCTGGGAACCTTGTAAGGAGCGAGCCGCTCCTTCCCCCAAGCCCTTAGTGCGTCGGGATTCAAGCTCGCCCCTTCCCGCATCACCAGCGCAGCGACGACCCGCTCACCCCAGGCCGGGTCGGGTATTCCCACTACCGCGCATTCCTTGATGTGCGGGTGGGTAAGGAGGGTTTCTTCGATTTCCAGGGCCGAGACTTTGTAGCCGCCAGTCTTGATGATGTCCACACTGCTGCGTCCGAGAATGCGATAGATCCCTCTTTCCTGTAGGGCTACGTCGCCGGTTAAGAACCAACCATCCCGGAAAGCTTTGCTGGTTTCCTCCGGTCTTTTCCAGTATTCCAGAAAGACGGTCTTTCCTCGCACCACGATCTCTCCCGGAGTTCCGGGCTCTGCCGGCGCCCCTGTTTCATCAGTTAACCTCACTTCCACCCCTGGCAAGGGGGTCCCGACGCATCCGGGAAACCGCTTCCCATGCAGCGGGTTGGAAAGACCCATGCCGATCTCAGTCATTCCGTATCTCTCCAACAGGACATGTCCGGAAATCTCCTTCCACCTCTCCAAGGTAGGGACCGGCAAGGCCGCTGAACCGGACACCATGAGCCGCATCCGGCGGCAACCCCGGGACATGCGTTCCCGTTCGGCAGGAGATGCCTTCTCCCAGGCGTCTATTAGCCTTACATAGATGGTGGGGACTGCCATGAAGAGTGTCAGACCGCCTTGGGCGATGCGGTCCCAGACTTTCTGGGCGTCGAATGCGGGAAAGATCTCGCACACTGCCCCCACCCAGAGGGCGCAGGCGATGACGTTTACAATCCCGTGGATGTGATGCAGCGGCAAAACTTCCAATATCCGATCCTCCCCGGTCCATCCCCAGGCCTCAACCAGACTGGTAATCTGGGCGGCAATGTTTTCATGGGTGCTTACCACTCCTTTGGGCTTGCCCGTGGTGCCGCTGGTGTAGAGGATCATGGCCCGCTGCGACTCCACTACCGGCGGCAGAGGACCAGCCGCATTGTCCAGCGCCTCGGTGCTCAATGCGAATCTAAGATTGCGCTTCTCGGCCAATGAATCGATCCGATTGACAAAATCCGGATGTGCCACCACCACTGCCGGGGTCGTGTCATCAAGCACATATTCCAATTCCGGCCGCGGGTGGAACAGAGACAACGGGACGGCAATCCCCCCGGCTCGCCAGATACCCCACTGCAAGGCCACGTAATGGAACCCCGGAGGGGCCAAAAAAGCCACAGGCCTTTCTTGCAAATCTACGGATCCGTCCAGGAGAAAGGACGCGACCTTGCCCGATGCGTCCAGGAGTTGCCGGTAGGTAAAACTGCCTTCCGGCGCGATGATCGCCGTCTGCTCGCCATACTGTTCGGCTCGTGATGTGAGAAGTATGGACATGGCTGGCCCTCCTCGGGAATTTGTTTAAGGGCTTGTCCGTAAATAAGCCTCTTAGGGATTGCGCCGGATTTTGAGGCTGATTTGGTCGCGAAGATTGAGCAAAACCGCAGGCGTAGCTGTGCTACGTTGAGGATTTTGCGATTGAGGAGCGGCCAAAGCAGGCCAAAAGCCGGATGCTAGCGCAAAGGCTTTATTTACGGACAAGCCCTAAATCTCTTTTCTTGGCGGCCTGCTTCCCGTCATCCTCTCCAGCTCAAAAATCCCTTCATAAGGCGCCGCTTCGGTCTCCGTCAGCACCCCATTTCCCGGCCCCGGCGGCCGTAGGGGATTAGCTGTCAGCGAGAGTTGCCGGTAATAGCGCCGGAACCGCAATTACCGCGCCGGCCGGTTTTCCCCTGTCACCACCGGCTTTGGGGGCTTCAGGGCCAGGCAACCCAGGGAGGCGGCCAGGGCAACGCCCGCCAGAACATAAAAGCCGCTCACAAAGGTCCCGGTTATATCCACCAGCCGGCCGATGATAGGCGGCAATATCATGACGCCGGCGGCGCCCCAGGTGTTGACAAATCCCATGGCCACGCCGGGAGTGGCCGGACAATTGTCCCTGGCGCCGTTAAAGATGCCGGCAAAGGGTAAGCCGGCCATAATGCCGGTAAAAATGATGGCCAGGGCAGCCATGCCCATGGTAGTGGACAAACCCATCCAGGCAAACCCCAGGGCCAGGCCCGCACTGGCCGACACCAGCAGTGATTTGGTTGAAAGAATATTTTGCCCAAGGATCAGACCGCCCAGCGGCCGTGAGATAATCCCTAGTAACAAAACGGTTGAACCCACCATACCGGCAGTTTTGGGATCGAGGTGGATGCTTTTGATCAACAACGTGTTTACCCATACCCCGGCGGCAATGATAACCCCGAAGCTGCCGAGTTGCGCCCATGACAGCAGCCAGATATTGGGGTTGGCGAGGACATTGGCCCAGTTGATCTTGGGACTGGTGGTATGGCTGGGAGTGTCGGGAGCAATGAAATGCCACAACACCGCAAACACCCCCGCCATGCTGCCGGTGACGAAAAAAACGCCATGCCAGCCAACGGCAGCCAGGAGCTGGGGGACGCCGTAGATGACGAACCCGGATCCCAGAAGAATGGAGCCGCCATAAACTCCCTGGGCCCTCTGGATTTCTTTGCCGGCAAAGAATGTGGGAACATAGCGGGCCCCGGCGATAAAAGCTGAACCTGTGCCGATGCCGATGACGAACTTCAACACGAGTATCTGATAATAAGAGTCGGAAAGGCCGATAAGACAGTTGCCCACGGTGATGATCACCAGTGACCACAGGGCTACCCTTTTCGCCCCCAGCTTGTCGGCCAGCGCTCCACCAGGTATTTGCAAGGCGCCATGCGTGAGAAAGATGGCTGTGGTCAGAGCCCCCGCCAGCGCCAGGGTGATATTCAGGTCTTTGATCAGTGTCGGCACCAGCGGGCCATGGTTAGTATAGTTAGCGGAAAAAACAAACCCCAGGGCCGTAACAAATCCCAGCGCCTTCCATCTCTGAGCCCAGAAAGGTTCCATATCCATTTTTTCCCCTTTCCTGAAATAAGAAAAAGCTGATTAATCCCTGAATCTCTAATTAGAGTCCATCCGGAAACTCCGGGGCAAATTCCACGCCCCGCGAGGTTTCTGTTCGAAAAGGAGGCATTTTTCGTTCTGGCAAGGAAATCGAGCTCCCCCCTTTCCTAAAGGGGGGCAGGGGGGATTTTAGTGCGGAGGCGTACGTCGGTACCGCCTCGCGGAGCGTCGAGATCCTGCATGTGCCGCCGCCGAAGGCAGCGGCGAATCTGGCCGGCGGTCCCACCGCCCCAGGGCGGAAAAGGACCATTTCCGGACGGAAACTAATTATGATCGTGTACTGCGAAAACAACCATGACCACCTACTTCATCCGCATCTATGCGGACAAAAGCCTCAAAAGCTATACTTCCCGCTCCGCAAGGGGCCGTAGGCCGTTCGCGAAAGGCGGGTTGACGGGTAAGGGTGATCGAGTTTCATTGTGAAGCGGAGAGCTGGGATAAGCTCCGAGGGAACATCTGTGAAATAGAATGGCACGCGAGTAAACTTTTCCTTCGTATCGGATTTATTGTGACAAATTCCAACAGGGCAGTGACAGGGCCAGGATGCGCCCAAGGGTAATCCTGTGTTGAAATGAATCTGCGATGCGCACCGCTGGGGGCAATCTTAATCTCGGTAATGGTTACCCGGCTTTTTCCCGCCTCCGGTTTCGAGGTTCTATAAGGACTTTATTTCAACAGTTAGTGTCCATCCGGAAACCCCGGATGGGACTCTAGCAGTTTCCGAGCCGGCAAGGAGGGATTTTTCGTTCTGGCAAGGAAATCAAGGATTTGCGCGGAGGCGTACCTGTGTACGCCGCACAAGCAAAGGCCGAAGATTGACGCCGCCAGGGCGGAAAATGACCCTTTCCGGCCGGAAACTGGTTAGATCCCAGCCGACTCGCTCAGTACATAACGACAGGCCCTTCCCTTCCCTATCCTCAGGAGCCTGCCTGAGTCGACCAGTTCGTTCAGTTCGCGCAAGGCCTGGCGCTCGGAAATTTCGGCAAGTTGTGAGTAATACTTATTAGTAATGAACCCGTGTGTGTTTATGAATTCCATTGCCCTCATCTGCCGCACCTTAAAGCCCGAATCGCTTAGACGGTCACCGGCGTTGAGCCCGGGAATGGGCATAATGCCCGTATCAGGAATTTTCTTGTCTGCCGTGACGGTTGCGGGCGCTTCGGCACTGGGCTCTCTTACTTCGGAGGGCAGGTCCTTGACCGAAATTTCATGTCCGTCCGAAAGAATAATCGCCCTCTCGATCACGTTTTCCAACTCCCGCACGTTGCCGGGCCAGTGATAATCGAGAATGCGTTCCATAGCGCCCGAAGAGATGGAGATCGACTCCTGATGGTTTTCCTTTGCGTACTTGGCAAGGAAGTGATTTACAAGAAGAGGCAGATCGTCGGTCCGCTCGCGCAGCGAAGGCAAATGGACATGGACCACGTTCAGGCGGTAATAAAGATCGCTGCGGAACCGCCCGTTTGAAGCATCCTCCTTGAGATTCCGGTTAGAGGCCGCTACTACCCGGACATCGACCTTTAGGGTGTGGCTGCCCCCTACCCTTTCGAACTCCATTTCCTGAAGAACTCGAAGCAGTTTAACCTGGAGCGGAGGAGACATTTCGCTGATTTCGTCCAGAAAGAGAGTCCCTTCATGAGCGAGTTCGAACCTGCCCTTCCGCTGGCTGACGGCGCCGCTGAACGCGCCCTTTTCATGCCCGAAAAGCTCGCTCTCAAGCAGTGTTTCAGGCAAGGCCCCGCAATTTACAGAAATGAATGGCTGGTCTTTTCGCGGGCTGTTGTAGTGTATTGCCCTGGCGATCAACTCCTTGCCGGTACCCGAGTCACCCGTTATCAGAACGGTTGCCTTCGTTGGCGCCACTTTTTCAATCAGGTCAAATATGCGCTGCATCTGCACGCTTTTGCCGATTATGTTTCCGAAGTGATACTTACCCTGCAGCTCGCGGGCCATCTGCCGATTCTGCCTGACCAGGCGATAATGGCTGATCGCCTTGCCGATCGTGAGTTTTAATTCCTCGTTTTTGAAAGGCTTTAAGATATAGTCGAAAGCGCCCTTTCGCATCGCTTCGACAGCTTTCTCTACGCTACCAAAGGCGGTCATCATAATAACCGGAAGATCCGGCTGGCGCAGCCCAATGCGTTCCATAAACTCCATGCCGTCCATTCCGGGCATTTTCATATCCGTGATCACCACGTCGAGTTCGTTTTCCTCGATGCACTCAAGGCCGCGCCGGGCGCTTTCGGCGGTGATCACCTGATAGCCTTCTTCTGAAAGCAGCGCCTCCAAAACGAGCAGGTAATTTCTTTCGTCATCGACGATAAGGATTGTATCCATTCTATTCGGCAGCTTCCTCTTCGGCCTCAGATTCCGGTTGCGCAAGCGGGAGTCGTATGATGATGGTGGCGCCCAGCCCTTCCTGGCTTACCACTTCAATTTCGCCGCTGTGGTTATCGATAATGGTCTGAACGATGGCAAGCCCCAGTCCCGATCCTTTTTCGCGCGTGGTGAAAAAGGGATTGAAAATCTTTTTCATTGTCTCTCTGGGAATGCCCGTCCCGGTGTCCTCGACCTGGATTTCCACAAGGGAGGCATCATTTCTGCCGTTGGTAATCGAGGTCCGAATGGTTAGCATTCCTCCTTCCGGCATCGCCTGAAGCGAATTGGCGAAGATGTTGACAAAGGCGCGGTAGAGCAGGTCCTGATCGGCCTCCAGGCAACAGTCCCCCGTCTGGTAAAACCTTTGGACCTTGATTCCGAGCCGCTGACACTCAGCTTCCATTACCGAAAGATTCCTGTCCAGAATATCTTCAATCTTGCATACGGCAGGACGCAGCCTCTTGGGCCTGGCGAAATCGAGAAACTCGGTCAGGATATCGTTCAGACGTGTGGATTCTTCGACGATAATCGAGGAAAACCTCTTTTGTTTATCGTCCTCCATGCGGCAATCGAGAAGCTCTGCAGTGCTTCTGATGATTCCCAGGGGATTGCGGATTTCGTGGGAGACGCCGGCAATCATTTCGCCAAGCGCAGCAAGCCGCTCTGATTGATGAAGCTGCTCTTCGAGCTTGTATTTCTCCCGGCTTCTTGCCGTGATAATCCGCTCGGCGCGCCGGGCGATAAACAGAATGGTCACAAAGAGGATACCGACGAAGAGGAGAAAACTGAGTGCGACTATCCACTGAAACCGGTGTATGGCTTTCATAATCATGACTTATGTCCTGTGTTATTTCAAAGACGCCGAGGACCTTCCCCTTTCTCCAGCTAAGCGGCTTCTCCTCCCACATCGGCAGATAGGTAATAAGCCTTCTGGCGCCGCCTTTGAGTGCGAACCCGAAAAAATTGGTCTCCTCGGCCGACATAACCGAAACGGATTCTTCGTTCAAAGCTCGAGTAAAAGAATCGCCAAGGTCGCCCTTGGTGCCGATCAATTCCTTATTCGTACTGTTGTAGGTGAGTATCTGATCCAAATCGTAGATGTTCACGTGCTCCACCGACAGTCCGTGGATAGTGTTTCTTACGACCTTGTCGAGCCTTTCATACTGGCTTTCGCGGCTAAGGCGGATTCCCCCCTCGGTGATGAGTGTGGGCAAGGTGAATTGGAAAAAAACCTGGTGATTGAGGTTTTCGGCGACAAGGAGCGCGTACTGTTCGCTTTTTCTCAGCAGAATGGCCTTTGCTTTTTGCGAGATAAACCCGGACAGAACAATGGTGCAAACCAGGATCACCATCAGACTTGAAAGCGCAAGATACTTGACCAGCTTGAAACGGCTTGACGCTTTCCAGAACTCTTTTCTTGGCTTGAATAGATCTCATGTTCCTGAGCTGTCTTTTTTGTCCAGTAGTTGCTTTACCTTTGCGCGCCTTTGTTCGAGCCGGTCTTTGAATCCGGCTTCCCATCCGGCGCCCTTGGGATCATAGAAAAGCACGCCGGCGAGTTCCCCGGGCATGTACAGTTCGGGGAGCCACCCTCCTTCGAAATCGTGAGCGTATTTGTATTCTCTGCCGTAGCCGAGTTCTTTCATAAGTCCGGTGGGCGCGTTGCGCAGGTGCAAAGGCACCCGGGCGGCGCCACTGTTTTTGGCGGCTTCCAGAGCCCGGCCCAGAGCGACGTAGAGCGAATTGCTCTTGGGCGCGAGGCAAAGATACACGACAGCCTGAGCAAGGGCAAGCTCGCCTTCGGGACTGCCGAGGAAATGATAGGCCTGGAAAGCGTTTACAGCCTGAACGAGAGCGGCTGGATCGGCAAGCCCGATGTCTTCGGAGGCCATCCTTATGATGCGCCTGGCGAGGTAGAGCGGGTCCTCACCTGCGTCAAGCATCCGGGCCAGCCAGTAGAGGGCCGCGTCCGGATCGCTTCCCCTGACGCTTTTATGGAGGGCGGAAATGAGGTTGAAGTGTTCCTCGCCCGCCTTGTCATAATGCACGGACTTGCGCAGCAGAGCTTGCTTTGCGGCTTCAAGATCCACGGTACGTATGCCTTCGGAATCAGGCGCAGTAGTCAGGACACCAATTTCCAAGGCGTTCAGAATGACTCGTGCATCCCCTCCGGAGGCCGCAAGCAAATAATCTTGCGCTTCCTCGGCAAGGCGCGCCGGGAACTTTCCCAGTCCCCTCTCTGCATCGCACAGAGCACGGTCGATTATTTGTTTCAAATCAGCCTCTTCGAGCGGTTCCAAAACGGCAACCTGAGCCCGCGACAGAAGCGGACGTATAATTTCGAACGATGGATTTTCCGTGGTGGCCCCGAGCAGAAGCACCGTTCCATTTTCAACGTGCGGCAGAAGGGTGTCCTGCTGTGCCTTGTTCAGCCTGTGGATTTCGTCCATGAGCAGCCATGTTCTCATTTTCCTTTTGGCCAGAACTTCTTTGGCCTCCTGAACGGCGGCCCGTATTTCTTTGGCCCCTGCCATGACCGCAGACAAATACACAAGGTGGCTTTCAGTATGAGTTGCTATAATTTTGGCCAAAGTCGTCTTGCCGCAACCCGGAGGCCCCCAAAGGATAAGGGAGTGGAATCGCCGGTTGCGCAGAACTCTGTCGAGTATCTTTCCCGGCCCGAGCAGGTGCGACTGCCCGATGAACTCACCAAGGTTGCGGGGGCGCATCCGTTCGGCCAGAGGCGCCTGTCCCCCAGGTTCATCACCGGAACGGTTTTCGAACATATTTAACTGGTCCATCGGCTTCTGGTTTTGCCGGGTCAACTTCATGCCCCTCGCCGCCCTCTGAGCGAAAAGCCGCACATTTGCCCTCAAAAAATGGAGTTCACAAAGGATAAACCTAATTGTAATGAAAATGTACGAATATTCCAGCTTTTTGCCGAGAAAGGCGTTGGGATAAAATCTTAACAACGATAATCCGGGTAGTGAACCGGCCGTTCTAAATCGCCAAAGCCGGCAGAGGGGATTGAGCGTGGTTCCAGTCATGGCGGATGATGATGGACTGAGTGCAATACATTACTTTCACTCAATCAAATCCACCCGGCAGGTCTGACAACCTTGTGCTAGTCGCCCAGGTAGGCTTTTCTGACCCTTTCATCTTTTAGCAGTTCCCCGCCCGGGCCTTCGAGAACTACCGCACCGGTCTCGAGTACGTATCCGTAATGCGCTATGCTGAGGGCGGCTACCGCGTTCTGCTCGATCAGAAGGATGGTCGCCCCCTCATCGTTGACCTGCTGAATAGCCCTGAAGACCTCCTCCACCATTAGGGGCGCAAGCCCCAGCGACGGCTCGTCCAGCAGAATCAGCTTCGGTCTGCTCATGAGCGCACGGCCAAACGCCAGCATTTGCTGCTCACCACCGCTGAGTGTGCCCGCCAACTGCGTCCGCCTCTCTGAAAGCCTTGGAAAAATCGAAAGCACCCATTGGAGTGCCCTGTTAAATTCAGCGGAAGTGCGGTTGTAAGCGCCAAGCTCAAGGTTTTCCGTAACCGTGAGGTTTCCAAATATCCGCCTTCCTTCAGGACTGACCGCGATACCCAGTTGAATGATATTGTGAGTACTGAGCCGCGTTAAGTCAGTTCCGAGAAAATAGACCGCGCCGGAGCGTGGCCTTACGAGACCGACAATGACTTTGAAAGCTGTCGTTTTGCCTGCGCCGTTGGCGCCGATCAAAGAGACTATCCGCCCCTGGCCGATCGTGAGGCTGACCCCTTTTAGCGCGTGTATTCCTCCGTAATATACGTGGAGGTCCTCAGCCCTGAGCATGAGATGCGCCTCCGAGGTAAGCCGAGATGACCTCCGGGTCGCTCCTGATTTCATCAGGCGTACCTTCGGCGATCGACTGGCCGTAGTTGATGACCTTTATTCGCTCGCAAATGTTCATGACGAACTTCATGTCGTGCTCGATCAAGAAAATCGTAACCCCGCTTTTTTCCCGTATCCGGCGAATGAAGGCGGCAAGCTCCATTTTTTCCATCGGATTCATCCCGGCGGCCGGTTCGTCCAGTAAGAGCATGCCTGGTTGGGTGGCAAGCGCCCGGGCAATTTCGAGCTTCCGCTGAAGCCCGTAAGGAAGGTTTTGAGCCTTTTCAAAAGCAAGGGGCGCAAGGCCTGCTTCTTCAAGGTGTTTCAGGGAATGCTCCCGGATCCTTTTTTCTTCCCTTCCGTGTTTGGGCAGCCCAAGCATCGCGGTCAAAAAGGACGACTCGATCGAATAATGGCAGGACACCATAACGTTTTCGAGCACGCTCATATCGGCGAAAAGTTTTATATTCTGGAAAGTGCGCGCAATGCCCCTGGCCGTTATCAGGTGAGAGGCAAGCCGTGTGATGTTTTCTCCGTTCCAGGTTATGTCACCGGCAGTGGGTCTCAGCATGCCGGTTATCATGTTGAAAACCGTAGTTTTACCGGCGCCGTTGGGACCTATCAGGCCTGTGAGCTCACCCCGCTCAAGCGTGATGGAGAAATCGCTTACGGCTTTGAGCCCACCGAACTCTCTTGTCACGTGGCGCATCTGGAAAAACGAGTTCATGGCGTGTTCGACTCCTCCTCCATCCGGCCAACTTCGATTCCAGAGAATTCCAACTGAATTCACTGCGCCCCATGATTCCCTTTCTGGCGAACAGAATAACCAGCATCAGAATCAGGCTGAAGATAACCATCCGCATTCCGGGAATTCCCGGAATCGTGAAAGGGCCGATCTCCATGGGCTGTTCCACTACTCTGAGCGCCTCGCCCCCCCAGGCGAAAAGCACCGCCCCGATGATTGCTCCGGTCGTGCTCCCAAGGCCTCCAACGACTATCATGATGAGCAGGTTGAAGGTAAGAAAAAAAGTAAACAGACCTGGCGAAATCGTCGTTATCAGGTGAGCCAGCAGCCCCCCGGCGATTCCCGAAAAAAAGGCGCTTATCAGGAAGGCAAGCATAAGGCGCCGAAACGGGTCGACTCCCATCGCCCTTGCAGCCGTCTCGTCCTCCCGGATCGCCTTCATCGCCAAGCCGTAATTGCTGTTGATCAACCGCTGAATGACGACCACCGTCAGGGTTGCCACACCCCACGACCACCAGAGGTTTGTATGCGGATAGAGGCCTTTGAGTCCAAGCGGCCCGTTAGTGACGCTTTGGCTGGCATTGCAGAGTACCCGGATGACCTCCCCGAACCCCAGGGTTACGATCGCCAGATAATCACCCCGCACGCGCAGAACCGGAAAGCTGATGAGAAAGGCAAAAGAAGCGGCCACAACTCCTGCCGCGACGAGCGATACGACGAAGGGGGCATGGATAATGTCTATCGGCCAGATCGCGTGCTCAATGAATGAAATTGATCTCCTTTTCCGCCGGGGTCATCGACAGCAACGCGGAAGTGTAGGCGCCTATCGCTATGAAACCGTTTGGGCCCAGATGAAGAAGGCCGCAGACACCGTTTATAAGGTTGTAGCTGACCGCCAGAGTGATGAAGATGGCGATATTATTGAGTATTCTGACCTGATAGCCGGAACCGTAGCGGCTGAATAGAAAAAGAACGCCGAACAGGAGAACGAGCGAGACGACATTTAGCTGAATTTCAATTTTTTGCTCATGACCCCAATCCCGCATTACTGAATTACAGGCTCACCCATAATCCCGGTCGGTCTGAAAAGCAGCACGCCTATAAGAAGCAAAAAAGCGAACGCATCCCGGTACTCGGCCAGATTGGGCAAAAGGGCCACGATCAGAATTTCGCAAAGTCCAAGCAGAAAACCACCGAAAACAGCGCCGACTATGTTTCCGATCCCTCCAATAACCGCTGCAATGAAAGCTTTCACACCGGGTATGACCCCCATGAACGGATTTATCTGAGGGTATTTCATCGCCCACATAATCCCGCTCGCTGCGGCCAGGCTCGAACCGAGGAGGAAAGTAAGGGCAATGATCCTGTCCAGGTTGATTCCCATGAGCCGAGTTGCCTCGAAATCCCGCGAAGCTGCGCGCATAGCTTTGCCGGCCCTGGTCTTGAAGACGATATAAAGCAGTCCCAGAACCAGAAGCAGTGTTATGATCGGAGAGTAAATCGTGAGCACCAGGATGTGGAGGTCTCCGGCCTTGATCACGTAGCCGAAAAAATCAGGCCTGGGAAAGGGCTTTGGAACGCCCCCAATGAGCACAAGGGCAAGATTTTCCATCAGGAAAGAGGCCCCGATCGCGGAGATCAGCAATGAAACACGTGGGGCCTGCCTCAAAGGCTTGTAAGCTGCACGATCCAGCAGAATACCGATTGCTCCGGTTGCGACGACTGCGAGTGGAAAACTAACAAACCAGGGAAGTGAGAAAAGCGCAACTCCATAAATGGCGGCATAGGCTGCAACCATCAACAGATCGCCGTGAGCGAAGTTGATGAGCCTCAGAATTCCGTAAACCATCGTATATCCGATGGCAATCAGGGCATAGAGACTCCCCAGCGAGACGCCGTTTATGAGTTGTTGAAGGAAAAGCGTGAGGCTCATTTCGGGCCGCCTTCCGTCTAGAGGTTGGAAGCAAATGATTCACATACTGAATCGGGACCTGAAATGAGCCTTTAATACACCTCAGACACCCTTGGCGCAAGCTTGCCTGATGCGTGCGACCAGTTCGGAAAGATCGCAGGGCTTGACAAGGTAATCAAACGCCCCGTATTCCATTCCCTCGCGGGCGGCGGTTTCAGACCCATGCCCTGTGAGTATGATAACCGGCATTTGGGGTTCCATTACCTTAAATATTTTCAAAACCTCAATGCCGTCCATGTCTTCCATCTTCAAGTCAAGGACAGCGAGATCAAAAGATTCATTGCGCAAAATGCGAATCGCCTCGCTTCCGGAGAGGGCGGTTTTCACCTGGAAATCGCGCTTGGAGAGCCTTTTTGCCAGGACTGAAACATACCCCTCCTCATCATCGACAAGCAGAAGCTTCGTCCCCTTGCTTTGGTCTTGTTCAGAGTTAATGGCGTCTCCAGGCGGCATATAATATCACCCATGCTTCGCAGTGTTGGAAATCACCGTTCAGCTTATCCTAGAACTATTTGCAAACAGTGCATCATGAGCTCTCTGGCTGAATGGGAATGTTTATATGGAAAGTCGTGCCGAGCCCAACCGAACTGTCCACGGTGAGATTTCCTCCGAGTTTTTTAATGATTCCATAGCATATCGACAGACCCAGCCCGGTGCCTTTCCCGACGGGCTTGGTGGTAAAAAAGGGATCGAATATGCGCGCCATAACACTTTTGGAAATTCCGTGTCCTGTGTCCGAAATATCCACTATCACTTTGTCGCCTTCCACCTTGCTCCGTATTTCGAGCAATCCGCCTCCTGAACCTATGGCGTCAATCGCATTATTGATGAGATTCATGAAAACCTGCTGCAATTCAGTGGGGGAGGCCGAAATAAGCGGCAGGTACTGATCTAATTCGGTTTGAACTCTTATGTTGTTGAATTTTGAGCGCTCCTTGCAAATACTCAATATTTCTTCAATTATATCGTTGACCTGGATCTCGTGGTGAACAGGGTCCGTTTTGCGGGCAAAACTAAGCAGTTTATGAGTTATCTCTTTGCACCGCACTCCCTGAATGCTTATCTGCTTGAGGGAGCGCCTGAACTCATCGACGTTTTCGCTCTCCTCAAGCTCTTCCTCCTCGAGCAGGTCTTCCATCCATCCCGCTTCCTCAACCATAATGGCGACGGGATTGTTTATCTCGTGAGCTATCCCCGCAGCAAGCTCGCCGATTGAGGCAAGTTTTCCAGCTTCTATTACCTGCTCGTTCATCATTTCCTTTTCGAGGTCGGCCTTTTGGATGTGACCAACCACTTTTCGCGAGATAAAAAGAGCAACCAGCACAATTGCCAGGCAGCCGAAGGTAAAGATAGTCAGAGCAATAACCCTTGCACGATTGATCTCGGAGAACGCATCATCTTGGTCCTGCTGGTAGACAAGCGTCCACTCGCCTGACTTGAGCGGCATGAGAATGTAGATGATGTTTCTGTTCCGGCTCTTAATTATTCCCGATGCGGCATTACTGCCCGATGAAGACCTTTTGACCTCCTCAATACTGGAGGCAACAGGTTTGGCGCTTTCAGAGCCTCCCTTCCCGGCCCATGAAGTTCTGCTGAGAAGGCTGGTAATGTTGGGCGCCAGTTCTGTCGCGGGGCGCGTCTGAAGCTCTCCCGCACTGTTCACTATGAAAGCTGAGCCCGTTTCACCGATGTGAATTTGTTCAACCAGCGAGTTGAAGGCCACGAAATCTATAGTCGCCCGCAAGAGCCATTCGGTGTCTCCCCGCCTTTTTTTTACAGAGATGATAAAGTGCGGGGCACGGCGAAGACCCAGGAAAACGTCGGTCAGGTAATAATCTCTCTTTATAGCTTCCCGGAACCATTCTGCTTTGGAGTAGTCGGCGTTTAGGAGCTTGAGGCTCCCAGCGTATGAAATCTGCACACCCGCCGAGTTTACCACCCCTAAATCGACAAAAACACCCGAATAGGCATTTTGAAGAATAACCAGCTTATTTTGGAGAAAGGTTTCGTCAGTCAGTTCATCGTAGGTGTAAGAATCGGCGAGGACCTTGATGTAGGAAAGTTTTTCATCGAGAAATGAATTTATGAGCTGCTGATGTTTTTCCACCAGTTCGTGGAGATGCTCCATGACCTTTTCCCGGTAAGAGGTCTCAAAATAGTAGCCTATGAGACCTGCTATCAGGAGAAGCGGTGTAAAGGAGACCACGATCACAATCAGGGTCATGTTCCTGGTCAAAGATGTGTAGTAATGCTTTTCCATCATATAGGATTTCAGGCGGATCCGTTCATTCAGCCCTCGGAATTCGTTAAACGGCCCTGCTTGCCAGCAGCTTCTCGGCCCTCTTCACGGCTTCCAGAATATCGCCGATGTCCGCCGGTTTTCTCAGGTAAGCGAAAGCACCAAGATTGCGGCCATAGGCTTCATCCATTTCGGACCCATGGCCCGAAAGGATTATCACTTCAACCTCGGGATGACTTTTTTTTACGCGGCGCAAGACCTCCAAGCCATCCATTCCGGGCATTTTGAGATCAAGCACCATGATTTTTGCGGCGCCCTGGTCAACAATTCGCAACGCCTGCTCACCATTGTAGGCTATATGAGCGGTAAATCCCCTCAACCGAAGCCGTTCCGCAAAAGCCTCAGCAAATTCCACTTCGTCGTCAACGATAAGAATCTCGAGTCCCATTCAGATCAAACCTTTTCAGATAGAAATCACAAGGCACAGGAGCCCAATCGGGCCGTTCCGAAAAATCATTTCGACGGGGCGGTCTTTTCAGGGGTTTGCACGCCGGGAAAAAAGAGTACAAATTCTGCCTCAGAGGCCTGCCAATCATAACGCATACCCAAACTGGAGGCCAACTCCTCGAATTCCTGCCATTCGTCGAATTTGGCAACAGCTTCTTTTACAACTTTTTCACAGGATTCGCCCCCGAAATAAAAATCCAGACATGGAGAACCGAGATCGTCCCTTGCGAGCATCAAAATAGAGCCACTGCCGCCGTTCAAACATCCTATAAAGGCCTCGATGGCCATGGTCAAAGCCATCTGGGTCCTAAACGCGTTGGTAAAAAGCATGACCGGGTGATCGCAGACCGTTGCCTTGAGTTCCACATTGCGAAGTGCGGCAAGTCTTTGCGCCAGCGAAACCGTCTGAGTTAGGATTGAATTCAGATCAATATCGGCCCAGGCGTGGTCCACGCTGTGAGCGAAGCGATTGAACCTGGAAGTGATTTCGACCCCTCTTCGAACCTGCTCTTCGATCTTTTGCACTGAGCGCTGAAACTTCTCCCGGTGCGGAAAAGGGGCCTCCCTCATCATCGCAAGCAAGTCGGCCATCAGCCCATTTGTTTCGTTAATTACGGCCAGAACGTTTCTTAGCTCGTGAGTCACACTGGCGGCTATTTTACCGAAAAAACCAAGCTCGTTTGCTTTCACCCCAATTCCCCTTGCGCGATTTGCTAAAAGTGGCGCTGGTGCAGCGTCAACTAAGTTCCGATAGGTAAGGACCTACAGCCCGTCATTCCGGCGAAGCCTGCCCCGGAAATGTCTAGTCCGAAAGCCGGAATCCAGAGTCTTTTCAGCTGGTTAAAAGCACTGGACCCGGCTTTCGCCGGGGTGACGATTCCTTGCAACATGTCATAACTTTGTTGACAAAGTACTAGTGTCCTGAGTCACAAGTTCATTGCATAAATCTCGTAGGGTGGGCACGTTTTATGTGCCCACCAATCAGTGGTGGGCAACGCTCTGCTTTTGCCCACCCTACCTTTAATTCGGGAACTAATTAATGACTCAGGACACTCGTTCAGTCAACCTTGGCCTTCGCCTTTGATTGTCTTACCTTTCTATGTGCCTCCTGCATCGCCTGAGTGAGTTTTTCGATATCAACAGGCTTTTCCAGGTAGGCGCATGCCCCAAGCTCCGCACAAAGCCTGGCTGCATCCTCGGAACCATGACCCGTAAGTACAATCACCTCGACGTTCGGATGCTTTTCTTTGACCCGGCGCAGAACTTCCAGACCGTCTATGCCCGGCATCTTTAGATCCAGGACCATTACATCGGGCTCATCTTCTTCGACAATCGAGAGGGCTTCCTCTCCACCGTAAACCACAGCCGAAGAGTAATCCCGCATCTGAAGGCGCTCCGAGAGGGCCTCGACAAAGTCTCTTTCGTCATCGACCAGCAGCACCTTTGACGGCAGGGGAAGATCGAAGTCGAACTTGCGGTAGACATCGGTCTGGTAGTATCCCGGCCCCACTTTGGTCTCTGCGCCTTTCACGCCCGGAATAGCCGATGCAAGCCTTTTGAGCTCATCTTCAAGTGAAGCAAGCATCATCACGTGCTTGTTGATTTCCATGACAACTATGCCGTCCCTTGCCGAAACCGAAACATCATGGCCTTCCATGGCCAGCTTGAGATTTACCTCGGAAGCCAGCGCAAAATCGGCCACAGCCTTCAGAGAGTCCTCCGATACCGTCAGAACGCTGCTCTTCAGATTGTCGCATATAAGCCGGACCGCGTCGTCGTGAGAGATTTTATTCATCGGGATGACGATATCATATAGCCCGGCGGCCCAAGGGTCTTTTTGCCCGAAGAGATGTTCAACCCAGAGAACGAGGGACTCATCATCTTTGTGGATCTTTTTCAGCGCATCCTTCACCGAAATCTTCTCCAGGCGGCAGGCCAGGTTGGAACGATATCCGGTGTCCGCTATCATGCACACGTTGAGTACGTGAGATATTCTCCTTGGGACCATCAGGCTGCAGAGCCCGAACAGCAGGAAATCATCGCCCTTCAGAGAATCGGCAACGAGCTGCCTCAGGCAGGCCAGGCTGCGCTCCTTTTCATGCGTGAACTTATTGAAAATGGAGGCTTTCCCTCTGAGGGCATTCCAGATTTTGCCCTCTTCAATATTGAACCGCTTGCTCGCCGCAGCCACCAGAGCGGCATCGTCAAGATGCATGTAACCCGTTTTCTCTATAACGCTGCGTACGACTTCCTCAGCTCCGCAATAAGAACCACAAAAAACATTGACAACCGGCATGATTGATTATTCCTTCTTTTCGAGATGTGGCGCGTCATCTACAAAGCGGACCGAAAGGAGCGGACAGCTTTCCCCGCACTGCGTGTGCCTGCTGGAGTGTATTGCATCAACGGCATGGGAGATCGTCGAATAAATATTGTTTTCCTCGATTTTTGCCAACAGATGTGTGCGCTCCATAACTCAAGCACTTTTTCGTTCAGCCCGGCAAAGGATATCCCGTAGCCGGCGCTTCGCACCCGATCCACAATGAGCGAGAGCATTTCCTCCCCTGAGGCGTCCATATCGTTTATACCGTTGGAGACAATGAGAATGTGTTTCAGTTCCGGCATTGCGCGAATTCGCTCTGTAACCTTTTCTTCCAGATAGCCGGCATTGGCATAAAACAAGTGCTCCGTCGAAGCGGATCATCGCAATATGCCTGCACTCTTTGAGGCCGTGATCGCGGGCGCTCTGAAAAGAACTGTCCTCATACATCGAAAGGGTGGTGACCTTCGGACGCATGCTCTTGTAGAGAAACATTCCAAGCGAGAGCAGAACGCCGATCATGATTCCCTTGTCAAGATGCGGGGCGGTAATAAGGGTTGCCAGAAAGGTTATGATCGAGAACAGCCCGTCGTACCATTGCGCCTTCCAGGCGTGAATGAAGCCCGAGACATTTATCAGGCCGATGACCGCCATCATGATAACTGCGGCAAGCACCGACTGAGGCAGGTAGTAGAGAAGCGGGGTAAAGAAAAGAAGCACTATTGCAACTGTAATGCTGGTTACCACGCTCGATAACCCGGTTACCGCACCCGCCTGCATATTTACGGCAGACCGGGAGAATGAGCCCGATACCGGATAGCTTCTTGAGAAAGCCCCAAAAATGTTGGCAATACCCTGACCGATGAGTTCCTGATTGGGGTCGAGCCTCTGTCCCGTTTTAGCGGCCATCGCCTTGGCAATCGAAATTGCTTCCATGAATCCGAGAAGAGAGATGATAGCCGCTATCGGGAGCAACTTGAGCAGGATATTCAAATCCAGACTGGGAAGGCCGAAACTTGGCAACCCACGGGGAATGCTTCCTACAACGCTTCCACCGCCCATAAGTACGACAGCTTTCTCATCGACCGAAGAGTTGCCGATCTTTACCCTCCATGTCGAACCGTCTCCCTTTAGAGTTTCATCAAGTTTGCCGGATGGAAGATAAATCTTTTTGCCATCAGCGGCGGTAGCGGCAGTAAAGAGATAACTTCTAATCCCCGAGCGCCTTCGAGCCATCGTCTCCTTGAGCTCGGAGAGCTTTAAATCGACCATGTCGCATTCATGCTTTATCGCCAGGGCTTCCCTGGAGTGGCTGCCGTATAGTTTCTCAGCGTCTGTAAGACGGGGAGTGAGTTCGGCCCGGGTTTTCGCCAGCTCCACTGACTCCTTTGCGGCTGCGTTGAATCTGGCGATCAGGTCCCGGCAGTCACTTGAAGCGATCGTATCAACAGGGACCCGGACGTTGTTTTCATATCCAATTGCCCACGAAATCACAGTGGTAACGGCTACCGCGACAAGCACGTATGGAATGCGCCTGTTGATCCGCCTCAGCCCGTACATTATAACAAAAGCGGCCATCCCCAGCGCCAGGGTCTGCCAGTGCGTATAACGCAGCGCCGCTCTTATGACCAGGTATACGGTCTCATAGTGATGCTCGGCGTCTTCCACATAGACGTTGAACATCTTCGAGAGCTGTGAGGTGGCAATGATGATTGCGCCGGCGTTGGTGAATCCGTTTACCACCGGATGCGAAAGAAAATTCACAACCAGTCCCAACCGCAGAACTCCCAGGGCAAGCTGGAAAACTCCGACAATGAGCGCAAGCAGGATGGCATAGGCTATGAAACCCGCGCTTCCGGCAGTGGCATAGGGTGACAGGGCTGCTGAAGTCATGAGGGATACGATCGCCACCGGACCCGTTGCAAGCTGCCGGCTCGATCCGAACATAGCGGCAAGCATCGGAGGAAGAAAGGAGGCGTAAAGTCCATAGTGGACAGGCATTCCGGCGAGCTGCGCATAAGCCATCGATTGTGGAATCAATACAAGGGCTACGGTCAAACCTGAGACGATGTCCAGTTTGAACGAGGAGAGACTTGCAACCTTCAGCCACTCGACAAATGGAAAAACCTTGCGAAGCATGAACACATTCCCTTGCCGCATAATGTTTACAAAAGCAGTCATATCAGTACTTTTTAGAGATCGATTGGATTTTTCGAATCAGCTCGTCAATTTTGACCGGCTTGATGAGATAATCATTGCATTCAGGACCGAACTCGGTGCCGCCGTGTCCGGTCAGGAAGATGACGGAAATGTCCGGGTGATTCAATTTGATCCTGGCCTGGATTTCCTTTCCGCCAAGGCCGGGCATCATCATGTCCAAAAGAACAACGTTCGGAGGACAGGCCTCGATCATCTTCAATGCTTCTTCTCCTCCCGAGGAGGTCAAAGTATGGATTCCCCTCATGTTGAGCCTTTCCGCAAGGGCTGAGGTGAATTCCTCTTCGTCATCCACCAGGAGCACTCTGATTTGTTCCATCCGGGATTACCCTGTTTGCTGTGATTTAAGCGTTTTAGGCAGATGCACGGTCATCGTAGTGCCCTGCCCTTCCTTGCTCTTGGCTTCGATGCGTCCGCCAAGCTTCTTGATGATGCCGTAGGTAATGAACATACCGAGCCCGGTTCCATGTCCCTTCTTTTTTGTGGAAAAAAACGGTTCGTAAAAGCGCTTCAGAGTTTCCTCCGACATCCCGCAACCGTTGTCCTCAACTGAAACCGAAAGAACTTCACCACAGTCACAGGTGCATATGGTAATTGTTCCCCTGTCCTCTACAGCCGCAAAAGCGTTGCTCAGCAAGTTGAGAAAGACCTGCTGAAGCTGGCCGCGATCCGAGGCAATTTCAGGAAGGTTGTCCCCAAGTTGAAGCCGAAGGTCCAGATTGCGGTATTGGGCTTCCTTTTCAACGAAACCTACAGTTTCGCGAACCACCTCATTTATGTCAAGATTCTCGATATGAGGCTCCATCCTGCGCGCGAACCCGAGCAGCCGGTGGGTGATCGAGCGGCAGCGCTCGACAGAGTTGATAACCGATTCGGTCAAGGCAAGAAATTTATCCCTGTCCTTAAAATCACTCCCCAGCTCGATCAGGTCCTTCATCAGGCCGGCTTTCTCATTTATGATCGCCATCGGATTGTTTATTTCATGCGCCACCCCTGCGGCGAGTCTTCCGATGGACGAGAGTTTTTGGCTGTGCTCGATTTCCCGAAAAGCGGCCTCACGCCTTTCGTCGCTTTCCTGGAGCCTGCCAATGAGAGAGTCGGTCAGCTTGAAAACAACGAGCAGGATTATCAGTACGCCTGCAAGAAACACATAAAATATTTCGCTCTTTAGTGTGCTCCAGGCCCTGAAAAGTTCTCCCCGGGGTTTCACGACCACGAGTATGAAGGGAGAGTTCTGGAAATAGGCGTATGCCACTAGAACTTCACGGCCGAGTGAATCGGTTGTCTCTGTGCAGTTCGGCTCGCTCGAAAAGGGCGGCAGACCGACGGAGAAATGGTCCAGAACGCCTCCGTAATTCCTGGTGGCGGTTTGCAGCATGCCGTCCTTGTTTACAAGAAATCCATCGCTGTTCGCGTCCAGCCGCATCGAAGCAATCAGATCATTTATCGTGTGAGTATCGATAGTGGCCCGTAGAGTCCAGGACTTTCCGCCTTCGATTCCTCTCTGCACGGCCATTGCGATATGAGGAAACCGGCGGAAACCCATGAAGACATCGCTGATGTAGGCGCCCCGTGATCGAACCTCATGAAACCAAGGCTGCTCGCTGTAGTTGCGGCCCTTGAGATCGTAAGGTCCCACGTAGCTCACCTGCACACCGTTTTCATCTATCAGGCCAAGATCTACAAATCCGCCGAACTCTTGTTTCATGACACGAAATATGCGGTTTAGGTTTCCCTCGTCAGCCAGTTCCTCGAACGAATGCTCTGAACCGATGAAACTTATGACCGAAAGCCGTTCGCCAAGGAACAGCTCCATGGAATGCTTGCTCTTGTTCACCAGGACGAGCAGCGGGTTAACGATCTGCTGCCTGAGTGCGCGCTGGTACTGGTGAGAGTTTATCATCACCATGGAAAAAAGCGGAATAACCGTGATCACGATCATGAGGACAATGATTCGTTTGCGAAGCAGGCGGTAAATTTCAGGGGACCCGCTTTCATCCGGAAACTCGAGCGAAACCAGTTTTTTTAGCCAACCAAACAAAGACACCTCAAGCCTTCCGTTCTTTTAGAAGTATGTCCCCGGACTTAAGGGATCCCCTTCGAAATCGTCTGAGAGCAACTTCGGCCGGCCCTACAACCGAGTGAATTACTTCGACATTCTTCCACTCAAGGTACTGAAGGTACTCCTTCTCGATTCCTCCGCATATCACCGTATGCGCACCCTCGGCGCTAACCACGCGGCAGAGCTCTTCGACCGATGGCCGCGCCAGCACCAGGTCCCTTTTCCCCGCCGGTTTTCCACCCTTACCAAGAGAAACAACCAACAGCTCCAGGCTGAGATCCAATCTTGGAGCAATATCATTTCCATCAAGCACAAGGAGAACTTTTTGCATTCACCTGTACCTATTCGCAAGTAATCCCGTAGTGTCTCATTTTCCGCCACAGAGTGCTCCGCCCCCAACCCAATAATTGAGCTGCCTCACTACGGCGTCCTTTCACTTTCATGAGTGCATCCATTATCATTTTGCGCTCCATCGCGGACCAGTCAAAGCCCCCATCGGCACTCAGCGCATCCGACCCCTGAGGCGAAGGCGAAATCGGGGATTTTGCATTGAGGCCGGGAAGATTTTCCGTTAGATAGGCCGGCAGGTCTCCAAGCTCGATTCGTTCCGCCTGGCTTATACTTACTGCATATTCGACTATGTGTCTGAGTTCGAGGATATTTCCCGGATAGTCATATTCGAGGAGTCTTTTAAGGCATGGGTCCGAAAAGCCGGTAATCTTTTTGTTGAGGAGCGAAACACTGGCGTGGAGAAAATGATCCAAAAGAAGTCTCAAATCCTCAACGCGCTCCTTTAGTGGCGGCAGATGAAGGCTGACCGCGTTCAATCTGAAATAGAGATCGTTTCGAAATGTTGCCTCCTTGGCCATTTGACTGAGATTCCTGCTCGTGCCGGCAATTATTCTCACATCAGCATGAAAACTCTTCGAGCTGCCCAGCGGATAAATGATTTTTTCGTCCAGCCAGTTGAGGAGCTTGGCTTGAAGTGAAGGCGTCAGGTCGCCAATTTCAGCAATATAGAGTGTCCCATTTTGAGCGAGCCGGAATTTTCCCGGTTTATTGTCGGCCCCCGCAAAGGCGCCTTTTTCCACCCCGAAAAGTTCGGATTCAACCAGAAACTCGGGCAACGCCCCACAACGGAAAATAACAAACGGATTCTTAGCCCGCGATGAGGCATGATGGATCGCTTCGGCAACAAGATATTTTCCCGTGCCGGTCTGGCCGGTAATCAAAACAGGCATTTCGGATTGCGCTATAACGGGCAGAGACTGAAAAATCTTTCCCATCTGGGGGCTGCGGCCGATGAGGCGGCCTAAACTGAAAGGATTTATCCTTGCGGGGTCGAAATTACTAACCTGACGCAGGTCTTCCAGAGTTTCAAGGTAGCCTGAAACCTGTCCTGCCCCATCCCTCAAGGGAGCAAAAGTCATGCGTACCGGTAACTTTTGATTATGCTGGTTGATTATGTCACCTTCCAGAACGCATCTTTGCCACCCCTCGGTCCTTTTGACCGGGCAGTTGTCGAAACAGTGGTTGAACCGCAGAATGTGCGAGCATTGAAGCCCTGTGCAGTCGGCTCTGAAAAAGCCCGTCATGGCCTCTAGCGCACGATTCATCATGACAATCCTGCGCTCTTTACTAACGAGGCAGACGCCGATAGGCATTTCATCAAGAACGGCAACAAGGTTTATTGACAAGTCTTGCATTTGCTGGGATCGGCGGAGATATCGCATCATGCAATAGTCTGTTTCATTATTGTTGCAATATGTAACGCCATGTTTCGTATCGTATCAATAGTACTGCTATCGGGGGATAGAACCTAGAATTCTCCGTCAGATTAGTCAATAGAAAACGTGTCATATCGATTCAGTATGATACGCTTTTTTGCACAAATAGGTGGGATAATCGAATCGGAACGTCGCCGCTTTCACCTTAATGTCGATTGATAGGTACGGCGCCAGGGTCATCAGCAAACGGCATAACGATCAACCGAGGCAAGGTCAGCCTCCCGGGGTCCCGAATGTGCGAAACCCCGATCGTCATACCTTCATGTCCACTGGAAGGCTGATCACGATAGGTGCCGAGCAGACGGTCCCACCAGGGGAAATTAAAGCCGAAATTGCTGTTTGTCTCCCGTATTATAACGGAATGATGCACCCTGTGCATCTCAGGGGTCACCACAAAGAGCCGAAGCACCCGGTCAATTTCTGGCGGAAGAAATACATTGCTGTGGTTGAACATCGATGTCGAATTAAGGGCCACCTCAAAGATCAGAACAGCCAGCGCCGGGGGGCCAAGCACTGTTACGGTCATGAGTTTTATGCCCATCGAGACAACAATTTCCAGAGGATGAAAACGCAGCCCCGTTGTGACGTCAAAATCCAGGTCTGAATGATGAACCATGTGCAAACGCCAAAGAATCGGAACCGCATGGTGTAAGACGTGCTGCACGTATATCGCCAAATCAAGAAGCATCATTCCCAACACCACCCTTAACAGGTAGGGCAGCGGACCGATGTTATTCAGCAGTCCCCAGTGACGCTCCCCGGCGAGAATCGACATGCTGATAGGCAACAAAGGAAAAACCAGGTGCACCGATATTGGATTAAGGGAGAGAAGCACAAGGTTAGTCAACCAGCGGCTTCTCTTCGATATTGTGAGCATGCGGCGCGGGGAAAGGATTTCCCAGGTAGCCATAATGGCGAAGATAACAAAAAAGAAGCAAAGGCGGATGACTGTCTCTCGATCCATAAGGCGATCTCTTTGAACGGCCCGGGAATAACCCTCTAGCCAACTTTAATCCCACGCGACAACTTTATTTTCCCGACAATTTTCGGAATAAAGAACGAAAACACAAAGAGGCCAAGGGAAAAGAAAATCTTCCAGGAGAGAAGTTCTGCCCACCGGCCGTTTGCCCAAACCTCCTTTACTGTTCCTATGAAGAATGTAAAGATAAAGGTCCCCACGATAATACCCAGGGCCGTTCCGGCAAAATAATCTCTGAAACGCGCTTTAGTGAGGCCCATCCCGAAGTTCATGGGCGTAAACGGGAAATAGACAAGGCGCAAATATAGTACGGTTGCAAAGCCATTTCTCTCGATGCCGTCATCGTATTTTTTCAGCTTATCCCCGATGAGTGACGCGGCAAAATCCCTCCCGAGATAGCGCCCGATAAAGAAGGCCAGGCTGGAGCCGATCATAGCCCCGAGCCATACGTAAACAAATCCCAGGTAAGGGCCGAATATCGCAGCGCCCAAGGCGGTAAGAAGTGTTCCGGGTACGAAAAGGCATACCCCCGCCGCGTACACGATCATGAATGCCAGTGGGGCCAGGAATCCCGCATTCTCCAGAAAGAGGCCCAATCTTTCGGCGGTAAGAAATTCTCTCACCGGCGTAAAGCGAACGATTATCACGGCCGTGATCACGAAGAGAACCAGCACGGCCGCTTTTATCCTCGCTCCCATGCGCTTTTTTTGAGGTTCCATGAGACTTAACCTTTCAGCCCTGGGGCCTCTTATTTGAACAGCCGATCCAGGATTCCTTTCTTCTGCGGCTCGGGCTCGGGCAGTCCCAGGTGACGGCATATGGCCGCCTCCAGCTTATCCTCATCGACATCGCAACCCTGCACAACCAATTCATCTCCCACCATGATGGCCGGCGCCAACGGTAGTCCCAGCCTGGCATATTCCTCGGTACGATAGTCCTGATTGGGTTTGGATATGGTCTCGATTTCCACTTGATACTTTTCCCCCAACCGGGGGATTATCCCGCGAAAATGCACTCAAGTCTTGCCGCCGGGTTCATTCACAAAAAATCTCACTTTCAACATACTCTTCTCCTGATTCTCCTGTGCCGGACCGGTTCTCAGCTCTACACGGCCGGCTGGAAAGTCACCTCTAAGGGCATCAATTCCAGGGCAAGCAAGTTCTTCTCAACCTCATCAAAGAGTCCGTCGACGCTACTTCCCCAAGAGCCGCCCAAGGATACCTTTCTTTTGAGGTTGGGGTTCGGCAACCCCCAAACAGCGGCAAATGACCTCTTCCACCTTATCCTGTGAAACGTTGGAACCTTCGACGACGATCTCGTCTCCCACCATGACGGCCGGAGCCACCGGCAGCTCCAGTTCGAAGTACTCATCGCACTGGTACTCGGCGATGGGCTTGGATATAACTTCAATGTCGATATTTGTATTTTCCGCCCAACCTGGGCATCATCTCGATGAAGTTCTTTCACGGTTTCCCATTAGGTTCGTTAAGGAAAAACCTAACCTTCAGCATGGTTTTCTCCTTTCCTTTAGCTGCCGCTTTTTTTAAGCTCTGCCATACGGCCAAGGAATTGATCGGGCGGGAGGAAATCCACCAGGCGCAGCCCTCGTTTTTCCTTGCCGCCATTATCCAGAAACACAATTGTCGGCACCCCTTTCACCTCGTACTGCTGCAGCAACCGCTCATGAACAGGATTCCCGCCCCTGGTCACATCCACTTTAACCATTACGAAGTTGCTCTCCGCCTGGTTTACTACCGAAGCATCGTGGAACGTGACTTCCTCCAGTTCATTGCACGGGGTGCACCATGTGGCGTAGAAATCAATGATGACGGGCTTCTTTTGGTCCCGAGCCTCCTTCAGGGTTTCTTCCGAATAGGGCTTCCAGGTAACGCCGGGACCACGCATCGCCCACGACGTGACCAGGAATGCGGCCAGGACCAGGCACGCCACACCGGCACCGCCCTTGAGCCAGGGGAAAGCCCGGAAGTTGGCCTGGTTTTTATCTATCCAGCCAAGGTGCAGCCCTGCAGCCAGGGCGACAAGGGCAAGCACGACGGTTCCCCAGTGGCCGGGGAGAAGAGGCCTTATGAAATGGACGGCCATTCCGGCCAGGACCCAGCCCATGAGCTTTCTTACCCAGATCATCCAGCCACCCGAACGGGGAAGTTTTTCCAGTTGCCCCGAGAACATGGCAAGGAGAAAGAGCGGCAGCCCCAGGCCCAGACTCAAGGTGAAAAAGATCAGGAACCCCAGCCATGGACTTCCCATGCTCGCAACCCAGGTGAGGAGCCCCAGCACGAAAGGACCGATACACGGAGCTGCGACCACCCCCAGGGTGAGCCCCATAAAGAGGCTTCCGAAGTAGCCCGTGTAGGATTTTGCGGCAGCCTGCGTGAGGCCGCTCGGAAGGCGCATTTCCCACAGCCCGAAGAGGCTCGTTGCAAAAAAGACAAGAACCGCCGCCACGACAATAAGGACAATGGGATTTTGGAGCATCGCCCCCATGAGGCCGCCTGTCAGGGAGGCAGCCACCCCGAGTACCGAGTTTGTGACTGCGAGACCCATCATGTAACACAGCCCATGAGCAACGAGATTTCCCTTGCCTTCTCCTTCCTTTGCGGCCTGACCGCCAAAGTAGGAAACCGTGATGGGGATCAGGGGGTAGACGCATGGAGTGAGGTTTAAGGCCATGCCGCCTGCAAAGATGCCCAAAAGGGTCCAGATCATGGCCAAACCGTAGAGAGGTCCCGGTGCTTTGGGTTCTTCGCTGGTTTGAGCAAGACCCGCAGGGGCGCTCTCGATGGGCAGGCCCCTCCCCTGCCACTCAGGATAGCCGTATGGGATCACGATAGATGTTCTTGTATCCAAGTGTTGCGGCCACACGGGCCGCAGAGTCGCTGCGGACTCATGTAAGACCCGCTCAGTAGAAGATGATGGTGCGATTCTTGTCCGGCCCAAGGAAGGTTTCAAGCGCCGATGCCTTGCGCCATCTCGACCACCATGTCGGCTCCATGGGAAAGTTTACCGCTCCCAGGAGATGCCCGGTTCGATACTCCCACTCCTGCCGGGTGTCCACCAGAAGAAGGCTTTTGGCATCCTTCTGATATCGCTCGGAAAGCTCATCGGTGGTTATGATTTTGTAGCCGCCGGCTTTTGCTTCGGCCAAGACATCATCCCATGTAGCCTGCCTGGGAGTGACGGCCCGGTTGGTAAACCACAGTGCTCCAACCGTAACGAGCACCGCCAGAAAAGCTATGAGCGCAGCTTTCGTGTTTTGCATGGAAAACCTTTTCTAGTACCCTGTAACCCTTGTAGCTTCGAATAGCACCGCTCCTGTAGGGTGGGCACAGCCTTATGTGCCCACCAAGGTGGGCAACGCTCCGCTTTTGCCCAGCCTACAGATTATGCGAAATACATAATGTTACAGGGTACTAGTACTTACTTGTGTAAATTAGCGTGCTCAATTCAACGGAAGGCCTTAATTTCGTCATTCCGGCGCAGGCCGGAATCCAGCTGTCTTTTCCGTCTCAAGAAATCCTCTGGACCCCGACCTTCGTCGGGGTGACGGACTCGAAATTGTTACGCGCACCTCTACAACCAAGTACTGGCGTATGAAAGACTTTCGATGCCCTACAATTTATTTTCGCGTTTGAGCTTTGAGAGCAGGAAGGTCAGCCCTCTGTGAGAGATCCCCAGCTTTCCGGCAAGCTCCCCGGCATCAAGACGACCGTGTTTTGTTACAAGCGTGGCAACCTCATCCTCCAACTCTTCGAGCCAATCCTCGAACAGGACCAGCAGTTCAGGGTCGGTCATCGCCATAAGCTGCTTTGACTGGGCGACCATATCCACCAGCCTCTGACACATCTGCGTTGGGTCGATACCTTCGCCCATGCACTCAGCCAGTCACAAATGCACCATGCTCGAGAGTTTGTCTCCACCGGAATCCCCAACAAGGTTCATCACGAATCCGATGCGGTCTTCCTCATCGAGAATTGGTAAAAGCCGCTTCAGGGCTTCGCCCATCTCGGCAACAGCCTCCCCTGGCTCCATCCGATCGATGGCCTTTTTCACATCCCCCTTCAAGGTTCGATCCTCCGTGTGAGCTAAAAGATTTTTCTTGCCGAGAGCAAATCCCTTGCGACGGTGCTAAGGGATTGGATTATATTTAGAATTCTCGGATCGCTCAATTCGTAGTAAACAAACGGCCCGTTGCGCTCGATTTTGACAAGAAGAGAGCGTTTCAGCTCCCTCAAGTGATGGGATACAAGAGGCTGTGAAAGGTTTAGCTCCTCGACTATACTGGTAACCGACCTCCTTCCGCCGCTGATGTACTGAAGAATCCGCAGCCGGTTTTCGTCCGAAAGGCTCCTGGCTAAAAAAGCCACCGGCTGGAAATATTCGGTCGCTGCCACCATCTTCTCCCGCCTCAGTCCGTTCACCGGTTCTTTGCCGCCTTTCAGCGCATCACCAGGACTTGACGGCTTTGTTCCAATTATCTCTTGCATTGGAACCACCCTGCGTCATCGGGAAGCTTTGGCCGGTTCGGGCTGAACGGCCGTATGCTTCCCTTGCGGCTTTTTAGCTTCTACGTAACGAGCCGCAGCCAATCCGGCGATGCAGCCTTCGGAAGCCGCAATTACTATCTGTTTGGCGTAATTTTCCCTCAGATCCCCGGCGGCAAAGATTCCAGGAATATTCGTCTCGCATTTGTCATCAGTCAGCACGTAACCTGTGGTGCTCTTCTTTACGCCTGCGGGCGCCAATTCGCTATGTGGCGAAAAACCGACAAAAATAAAAACACCATCGACTTCAAGCTCTCTTTGTTCGCCCGTCTGAGTGTTTTTTAAGGCGACCGCCCGGACACCCTGCTCACCGGACTTAATCTCGGTGACAACTGTATTCAGAATGATTTCAATCTTGGGTTCCAACAGGACACGCTGTTGGAGAATCCTGCTGCCCCGGAACTCATCACGCCGATGGATCAGATAGACGCGCTCCGTTAACTTCGCCAAATAGAGCGCATCCTCGAGGGCTGTATCACCGCCGCCGACCACGCAAACGATTTTATTGCGAAAGAAAAAGCCATCGCACGTAGCGCAATAGGAAACTCCTTTGCCAAAATTGTCGATCTCGCCCGGAACGTTGAGCCTCCGGGCCTTACCTCCCACAGCCATGATGATGCTGTATGCGTTCAACACCTGCCCATTGGCGAGGCGAACCGAGTGGAAATCGATTCCCGGCTCTACCGCCTCGACCTCTTGCTGTATTATTTCCAGGCCGTAGCACCTGGCGTGCTGCAAAAACTTGTCTGAAAGCTCAAATCCGCTTATCTCGATAAATCCAGGGTAGTTTTCCACACCTTTTGTGATGGCTACCTGACCGCCTGGAAGGCCCTTCTCGATAAGCACAGCCTTTTGAGCCGCCCGCATGGCATAAATTCCGGCCGTAAGACCTGCGGGTCCCCCACCTATAATGATAACGTCATACATTTCGTTTCGAACCATTTCAAATTGCCTTTCCATTCACAGGGCTACGGATCGACCGCACATACCTTTGCGCAGATTCCATAAACAACGGGGCTAATAATACATAAATACACGTTTATATTATGGTCCACCCAATGTCAAGGGCTAAATTCACTTTGTCATTTTCAGATTGAATTTTTCGCCGCCGGTGATCTAAATAGATCACGCACGTCGCATCCCGGATTCCGGATTGTAGATTCCGGATCTTGGGCGGTGCGGTTTTTGAGCGGTCCCCGAAAACCGGCGCGCGGCGTCAACATTTCGTCAATATTATAACTCGTGTCCATCCGGAAACTCCGGATGGAACACTAGCAGTTTCCAATTCGAAAAGGAGGCATTTTTCGTACTGGCAAGGAAATCAAGGGGTTGCGCGGAGGCGTACTTGCGTACGCCGCACAAGGAAGCCCGAAGATTGACGCCGCCAGGACGGAAAAGGACCCTTTCCGGACGGAAACTAACTCGTGAGGCAAAATGAAAAGACCTACCAAGAGCCAGTATTACGTGGATATCGCCAGAGCTGTGGCAATGCGCAGCACGTGTCTCAGGCGCAGATTCGGCGCGGTAATCGTCAAAAACGATCAGATAATCAGCACCGGCTATAATGGCGCCCCGCGGCAAACCACTAACTGTATCGACCTTGGGTATTGCATTCGCCAGGAAAGAAATATTCCTGCCGGCCAAAACTATGAGCTTTGCCGGGCGGTTCACGCCGAGATGAACGCCCTGATCCACGCCTCACGCCTCGATATGGCCGGGGCCGATCTGTATCTGGTCGGCATTGAAGTGGCAACGGGCGAGTTGGTCTCACAAGTCATTCCCTGCCTGCTCTGTAAACGAGTAATCATAAACGCAGGCATCAGCCGGGTCGTTCTTCCTGATGGACCGGGAATCTTCAGGTATATTGACGTCGATGACTGGACCATCGAGGAAAGAATCTCTCATCGCGTTAAGGAGCAATCCGATGAAGGCGCCCCGCCGACAGCCCAACGCGATTGAGAGAGGAGCGCAGCGGGGTATCGAGCGGGGCGCCTTCCGCGCTACGCGGGATACATCGCTAAGTGGTGCGCAATAGAAATGATATTCTTCTGCTTAGTGTTTTACTTAGTCTCTCATACGAGGATAAAACAGATTTCAGACAATGGCTGAAACCGAGCGGCACATAATCCGGGCTACTGACTTGCGAAAGAAATTCGACGGCTTCCCGGCTGTTGACGGGGTATCGTTTCAACTGGTTCCCGGTGAGTGCCTCGGTTTGCTGGGCCCCAACGGCGCTGGCAAGACGTCGACTATACGCATGGTATACGGATTTTCTCCGATGACTTCCGGCAGCTTGGAGGTCTTCGGTCTGGACATAAACACCAAGTGGCGCCAGATAAAAGCGAGAATCGGTGTATGTCAGCAGGAAAACAACCTCGACCCGGATCTTTCCGTACTCCAGAACCTGGAGATATTTGCACGCTATTTTAACATTCCGCGAATGCAGGCTCGCGATCGCTCGCTTCAGCTTCTGAAGTTTATAGCGCTTGAGAGCCGACAAGATGACAAGGTAACCAGCCTTTCAGGGGGAATGATGCGCAGGCTGGTGCTTGCACGAGCCCTCATCAATAATCCTGAACTGCTCATCCTGGACGAACCGACCACCGGGCTCGATCCACAGGGGCGGCACCAGGTCTGGGAGCGGCTGGAACTGCTTCAGGCAAACGGGCTTTCGATCCTTCTTACCACCCACAATATGGACGAGGCTTCGCGGCTGTGCGAGAGGCTGATAATCATGGATCACGGCAAGATTCTGGTTGAAGGAAAGCCTGCCGATCTGATCCGTTCCCATGCCGGTGATCACGTGGTTGAAATCGTAAACCCGGGCCGCGAAGTAAAGGAGTTCGTAGATGCTCACAATTTCCTGCACGATGCCCTTGAGCATCGGATGATTATCTACGGCATGGAGGCCGACAGGCTCTTCGAGATAATTGGGGAAAAATTTTGCCGGGAAACCTGCATAAAGAGGCTGGCAACCCTTGAAGACGTTTTCCTGAGACTCACGGGAAGGGAACTTCGCGAATGAGCGGCGGGCTTCGGATCACGAATATCTCATGGCGCTTTATCCGCGTCTGGAACCGCAATATGGTAGTGTATCGCAAAATCTGGCTTGTAAACTTTCTGGTGCCCCTGTTCGAACCTCTCCTGTATCTTGCGGCCTTCGGAGTGGGGCTGAGCGCCCTTGTCGGGAAGATACACTATCATGGAGAAGAGCTTTCCTACATCGCTTTCATCGCCCCTGCGCTGCTGGCTATCACGATGATGTACAACTCCTTTTTCGAAAATACTTACACCTCATTCGTGCGCATGTACTACCAGAAGACTTTTGACGCCATGATGGCCACCCCGCTTTCCCTGGAAGATATCATCGCCGGGGAAATCGTCTGGGGCGCCACCAAAGCGGTTATCGCAACCGCTATAATGCTCGGGGTGGTAAGCTTTTTCGGATTGGTCCATTTTCCTCACGGCCTGCTGATTCTGCCGCTGTCTTTTCTGGGCGGGCTTGCTTTCGGAACGGTCGGGATGGTTTTTACGGGTCTGGTGCCCAGCATCGACATGTTCAACCTTCCGATTTTTCTTTTCATAACCCCGATGTTCCTATTCAGCGGGACCTTTTTCCCAATATCGGCCCTTCCCGGATGGGCTCAAAAACTTTCCTCAGCGCTCCCGTTGACCCACCTTGTAGACCTGTGCCGCGCTTTTTGCCTGGGCGAATTGACCTCTAACCTCGCGTGGCGTGTTGCTTACATCACGATTTTGTTTGCCCTGCTTTTCCCGGTCGCACTGGTCGTAATGCGCAGAAGGCTCATTAATTAGTTTCCATCCGGAAACACCGGATGACACACTTGCAGTTTTCGATTCGGAAAGGAGGGCTTTTTCGTTCTGGCAAGGAAATCGAGGGCTTGCGCGGAGGCGTACCTGGGTACGCCGCACAAGAAAGCCCGAAGATTGACACCGCCAGGGCGGAAAAGGACCCTTTCCGGACGGAAACTAATTAGTTTCCGTGTTACAAGCACACAGCCAGCGGATCTTCCGGCGTTTATCAAGGCCGGTTTGAAAATGCTGGAAAGCCGGCATGCCAAGGCGGCCTGAGCAGCAGGGCCGCAGGCTGGACCGGCACTCAAACCTTAGGCGTGACCACGCCCTGAAGTTTGCGCCGGCGCGCAGGGTTGTGTGAGCTGTCTCGTGGAGCGCTGCGACTGCCCAAACGCCGTCAACAGGAAGCTCGGCGCCTTACTGTTCTTTCAGCAATCGCGAGTTAAGAATATTCAAATCATTATCCGTTATGCACTCCGGCCACATCGGGATTTCTCATATTGACAAGAAATGATGATCTATCAATAGCTTTGGAACTGTTTCTTCTGGTCATTGACAAATCATCGAGTCCACAAGTATGGTTATGTTAAATGAAATGAAAACTGCCAGGTTCTTCGTATCGAGTATCCTGGAGCATTCTACCATGTTGCATCAAGTGGAAACGATGGCAAGGATATTGTTTTTGAACGGAAGAGACCTGGAGCAGTTTCTTGCGACCGCCCAATGACAGGGGCTCTATGGCTACACTCATACAGAAATTGCGTTTGTTGCAAGGGCTTCTCACGGGTAAGACGGCCTTTACGGGTCCATTTCATGTAACGGTGGACGTAACACGCAGATGCAACCTGCGCTGTATAGGGTGCCGGTACCATTCCCCGGCTGTCTACAGGCCATCGCCGGGGAATCACAACATTACCGATATCTCCCGGAAGATGTTTTCAGCGCTGTGCGAGGAACTGCGTTCCCGGAATACCAGGGCCCTTTTCCTGATGGGCGAGGGAGAGCCTTTGCTCCACCATTGGATTTCGGACCTCATTACGCTAGCTAAAGAAAAAGGCATGCATGTCACTCTCATAACTAATGGAACCTTGCTCGATGAACGTCGGATCGAATCCTTTTTAGGTGCAGGGCTGGATGTCTTGCAGGTGAGTCTTTGGGCGTACTCCCCGGAGGATTACGAGCGGCAGTATCCCGGAAGCGATTCGGCTAATTTTCAAAAGGTGATCGACTCGATTCGGACCCTGTGCCGTCTCAAAAAAGAGAGAGCGAAGACACGGCCCCTGGTCAGGCTCCACCACCCCATAAACCGGTTCAGCTTTCGAAAGATTTCGAAGATGGCCGATCTCGCCCTATCGACGGGCTGTGATGGGATTTCCTTCTCCCCACTTTTGTTCACGCAGGGACAACTAGAGGAATATGTTCTCTCTTCCGGCGAAAAGGCGGAACTGCTGTGCTCGCTAAAGACTCTGGCGGAACGCCTTAGGTCGCTTCCTCTCGAGCACAACATTGCGCGCACCTTGCTTCGCTATGACTCTTACGGCGAGTCGGGCACGAAGATGCCCTGTTACGCCGGGTGGTTCCACAGCCGCGTCCGAGTGGATGGGACTGTTAGTCCATGCGGCCCCTGCAATCTCATTATGGGTAGTCTCGTGGAAAAGAGCTTCGGCGAAATTTGGAATGGCACTGCGTATCGTGCTTTTCGGCGGCAGGCAATGACCGCCGAAGGTCTTTCGAATCTCGCCGACTCGTGCGACTGCGAGCACTGTTGCTACGCGGAAGATAACCTGCGCGTCCACAAGCTATTCAAGCCGCTTGCTCCTTTGCTTTTTTCCCGAGGGCCTTACGCCCCATAACGGGGGGAAAGAGGACGTTGCGTCGTCTTGGAATGCCTGCAAGACACATGATCCTGTCCGGTCAACCGGAGAGAATGCTATGAAGCCGGAGAAGAAGAATATATTTCTTAAATCCCGAGAAGCCCTGCGGTCCCTTGCGACCCGCAGGATCTCGATGACCTGCGACGCCATCCCCTATGCTTTTGAAAACGTGCCGCTCAAGAAGGTCATCAACTGGCTCAAGGTGGAGACTTCGCTGCTCGTCAAGCCGGACCGGCCCTGGGGTTGGCCGACACATCTGCAGGTGGAGCCCACTAATCGGTGCAACCTGAGATGCGTACTCTGTCCCGTCAGTGGCGAGATGCAGCGCAGTCAAGGACATATGGATATTTCACTCTTCAGGAATCTCATCGACCAGATCGGCGATTTTTTATTCCTGATTCTTCTGTGGGATTGGGGGGAGCCGTTCATGAATCCCAGGATCCACGAAATGATCGCCTATGCCAAGCGAAAGGGGATCAAACTCATATCGAGCACGAACGGGCATTTGTTCACTAACCTTGAACTGGCGGACAGGGTAATCGAATCAGGACTTGATACGCTGATATTTGCCGTGGATGGCGTCAGCCAGGCAACTTACGAAAAGTACCGCAAGCAAGGCTGTCTGGAGACGGCCCTCGAAGGGGTCCGTACACTAGTCGCCCGCAAGCGCGAACTCGGCTCCAGTACCCCGTTAATCAATTTCCGTTTCATAGTGATGCGGCACAATGAACACGAGATTTCATCGCTGAAGGAACTGGCAAAATCCCTGGGCGTGGATGCCCTGACGCTCAAGACGCTCAACCCTAGCGCCAACAATACCTATCGAGGTAAAGAAGAACCTCCCGCGAAGCACGGCCTGGAACTCCTGCCGGAAAATCATCGCTATCGGCGTTTCGATTTTGCGGGCAACGGAGATACTCCTATTCACGCATCCTCCAATCCATGCAAGAACCTGTGGAATGCACCGGCCATCCACTGGGATGGCAAGGTCTGTCCCTGCACGTATGACTACGATGATCGATTTGTGCTTGGGGACCTGAAAAAAGAAGCATTCGAGGAGGTGTGGCGAGGCCGGTCATATCGCCGGATGCGCCGCATGCTGCGCCAAAACGATAAGGCCAATCATTTCTGCAATAAATGCAGCTACGCCTATAAGGGCGGAAGCTGCATCGATGAAACCATAGCGGAAGCATCGTTTTTCGTTCACACCTAATCCTCGTTCACAGGAAGCTCAAGCCTTGTTGTCGGTAATCATTGCCTCTTACAATGCCTGTGGCACTATCGATTCCTGCTTGAAGTCTCTTGATGCCCAAAGGGGCGATGGGCGGTTCGAAGTGATTGTGGTGGACAGTTCGACGGATGGCACATCACAAATTATCCGGGAAAAGTTCCCCTGGGTTGACCTCTATGTCTTTCCCCAAAGGATGTACTGCGGGGAGGCCCGAAATTTTGGCATATCGGTGGCCAGAGGAGATATAGTGGCTTTTATCGATGCCGACTGTACGGCAGACAGCCGCTGGGTAAGCGAGATCTTAAAGGCACATGAATCTCCGCACCTGGCTATCGGCGGTTCTATAGGTAACGGCAACTCGGAAAGCTATGTGGGCTGGGGGGCCTACTTTACTGAATTCAGCCAGTGGATGCCGGCAAAAGCCTCCCTAGCTATGGAGGATATCGCCGGTGCGAATATGTCCTACAAGAAAGAAGCCTTTCGCTGTTTCGGCAGCTTTATCGAGGGGACGTACTGCTCGGACACCGAATTCCACTGGAGACTCAACGAAGCTGGGCATCACGTGCTCTTTTCGCCTTCAGTGCGCGTTTATCACAAGAATATTACAAGCCTTGGAAGATTTCTGATTCACGAGTTCCACCACGGCCTCTCCTTTGCCAGGGTGCGCGTCAGGAACCGGAATTTCTCGTTCTTACGGCGCACTTTATACGCTTCGCTTTCTCCTCTGATAGTGGCCAGGCTTTTGTCAAAGATAGCGTGGAGAAATGTCACAAACCGCGTTTATCTCAAGGATTTCCTGAAAGCCCTGCCGCTAGTGGTGCTCGGTGCAGCCTCATGGTCTTTGGGAGAACTTGTGGGCTATGTCAAAGGCGACGATTGAGACCATTCCGGGTTTCCCACCGTTTTTGAACCGCCTCCCAGCAGAACCCCGCCGTATTTGCGATCTGAGATACCGCGCGCAGCAGCGCAAGCAAAACTGCCGACCCGCATTTCGCGCCTGAAGAGTTGTCAAACAGCAGATTAAAATAGAACCCCGGCGACTCGGCCCCGATCACTCCCCGACGTCTCTGTGCACGACGCCGGTGGAAGGAAAAGGCCCCTCGGCCATAATTGAAATGCTGCTTCCAGAAGCTGAAGCAGGTCAATGCATTGGCGTGATACACCAATGCTTCCGGGACGTATATAATCTTATAGCCGTGATGCAACCAACGGTCGCAGATATCACGGTCCTCGGCGCCAGCTAATCGGAAGCTGGTATCGAAACCACCAATGGAATGAAAGCGGCGTGAAGGAAAGGCGAGGTTATTCGAGGTAAGAAACTGCGCATTGGATGGGTCGCTGTTGAAGCATCTGTAAAAATAATCGACAAGCATCTGGCTTGCCGAAGAATATGGATTTTTTTCGAGGGCGTTTAAGGTACGCCCTACGATCGCGCAATCGGGTGAATCAGAGAAGCGCGTTGACAGAGCTTGCAACCAATTATGGGCAGGTGTGCAGTCGTCATCGATGAAAGCCAGGTATCGTCCCTTCGCCTCCGCCGCTCCGTAGTTACGTGCGGATGCAGGACCGGCGTGAGGGCGCTCGAGAAACACAAGATTCAAATGGGAATGAAAGGGATAAACGATATCGTGCTGCAGCACCTCGCTCCCATCGTCCACCACTATGACTTCGAAGCAGTCCTGGGGATAGTCGAGTCGAGTCAGGGACTGCAGGCAGGCCGCCAGCAGCTTTGGTCGCCCATATGTCGGGATAACAATTGTGAAGAAGGGCAGGTTCACTCTTTCATGCCTTCCAAACGCCTATAGCATAGTTTTATATCGTAGAGCAGCAAGCATCCCTAACAAAATAATCTTTACCTCTGTAATCGGAAGCCAGGAAAAAAGGTAAAGGTCGTCTATTTCATTATCGTTATGCACCCGGCCTGAGCGGAATTCTCCATGCTGGCAAGCCATGCTGACATAGCCAGGGTCAACTCTTGGCTTGCTGATGCTCCGCAATTCCTGGGGAACCCACAACCATAAGAAAAGCACGCATGGCTCGCGCACAGCATTGCACAAATGCCTCCCAAATGGAAGGCCAGAGGCCCACATTGAGTGAACAAAGGGGTCACCCATTAAAAGGCTCCGGTCAAACCTACACTCTTGACATGTCGCGGCTGTTTTGCACCCCGGAGCAGCGAAGTTTAGTTATCTCTCCTCGTCGTTGAGAAATGGAACGCCAAAATCTTCGCCATTTTCGAATCATTTGTTTACCGAATCGCCGCAAACTGGGCTCCTTCGAACAGTGGCAAGTACGAAGTATTGAGGAGGTGGACCATATGGCCATTTAAGTTTTAATACGGAGGGGCGGGAAAGAAGATAACAGTTGGGGGTGGCGCATCCTGAAGCACCAGGACCAGCCACATTGGTATATGACTTGCGCATTTTAGCTGAGTATATGATAATTGGACAGCATTATGGAGGTTCCCGGAGCTTCTAAAGTGAATCCAGCCCCGGCCTTCCTTATGAGCAGGGTAAGGGCATCTGCTGGTGATGGAGCAAGAGATGGCATTTCCAACCGAAAGCAGCGGATATGAAAAGACTATCCTATCAGACCTGCAAGGAGCATGGATTCTGCTTCGTGAATCTATCGTGGAAGCTGACGGATTTAACAGCATTGACCGCGTGCTTTTTCACATTGACGAGGCAATGAGCTGGGAATCCGTCAGAAACCTTGATCTAATGCCGCCGCTTTTGTTGATCATTCGAAATCTATGTTTGCAGGGCGGGGCACCCACAGAAGTCATGGAAAACATTGAAGAGGTGCATGCTATCCTCCATGAGGTACTTCAGGAATGAAAGAGAGGGATCACACCTACACTCCTGACAATGGCGGGGCAGTCAGACTGGTTGCAGCAGAGGAGATGAAACAGAGCAAATCTGTTGGAACGCTTGAGAGGGAGCTTGGGGCGTGAAAATGTAGCTTTGACCCCTCTCTCTGAAACTGTCCCAAACTGGTCTGATCCGCATTCCCGGTTGCGTTTTGATTGGAATATCGTATGATTTACTGACATTCGGCATTCGAAGAGCTTTTTTGGGCAGAATCCAAGTCGGAAATGCAGTTCGGCGCCAGTTGGGGGTCAAGTTGACGCATTATTCGGATTAATTAGTGTCTATCCTAAAAATTATCAAAAAAACCAGGAGGAGATGAGCGTGAAAAGGGTTCTTACAGCATGTTTGGCGATGGTCGTTGTGTTAACGGTTGCCTTGTTCGTTTTTGCGCAACGGTCAGACAAAGAAGCCAGTAAAAAAAGGGTGGATGAGATTGTCACTGCGATAGATAGTGGCAAAACCGCTCTTGAATTCAAAGCTGCCGCCAAAGAAGACCCATTCGTATTCATAATGAAGATGGACGGGACCATGCTCGTTCATCCCACGTTGGCCGGCAAAAATGTCAAATCCGAATCTGAACAGATGTATAAGGTTGTGAGTAAAGCGGATGCCAACGGGAAATGGGTAAGGTATGAGATGTTCCCAGGCTGGAGCCTCGACACCTACGTCAGGAAGACGAAAGATGAGCTGGTCGTGGGATCCGGTATGTAGAATCTGAGTCACCGGTACCAGCGCACCTCTTTATACGTAGCTGCGTTCAAGCTAATGTGAACAAAGCGAAAGAGAGGGATCACACCTACACTCCTGACAATGGCGGGGCAGTCAGACTGGTTGCAGCAGAGGAGATGAAACAGAGCAAATCTGTTGGAATGCTTGAGAGGGAGCTTGGGGCGTGAAAAGTCTAGCTTTGACCCCTCTCTCCTTTTACTTTGGGATGCACTCAGATAGCCGGGTGGGCGGGATTCTGGGAGTCCAGACGGTTAAGATTTGAGAAAAGCGATGTGAATCGGGATAATGCCGAGAACAGGGTAATCACCATCGCCCGGTGATTAAATCCTGGGCGGCATATTTTTCCGGTCAATTGCAAGGGCAGGGATACTCCATACAGCTGTTTGGAGGCATATTTCGTCTCTGACCGATATAGTCAGTCATACAAGGAAGGTATTTTAGTTTCAAGTTTTTCCCAGTGGGGTTATGTCCCGACGGGACGAATTGGAAGTCAGGGAAAATCTGTTTATGCAATGATAATGCAAGAAACTCTTCAGGATTGAATCTCCCTCCAGTGACAGGATTCAAGCCTTTAGAAGTAATATTGTCGTTATATGACATATTCGATTCGTTTTTTTTCAGATCATACCCATATGCATCAGGATGTAACAAACCAAAAGCGTGTCCAATCTCATGATTCAAAGCAGATTGGAAATTATAATAACCACTCGTATGGCCTTGCAGCAAAGACGCCAGCTCCATTTCTACAGAACCACCTCCCGTATTTGGACCTCCGTTAAACGTTCTACCTCCTCCAAAGAATGTTCCTGTACGTCTCGCGCTGGATCTGACGAAGATCGTCAGTAAAACATGTTTACAATTGTAGCGAGTCTCGTGTGATGCATCAAGGAGTTCTTTCGCGATCAATTGGGCGGCGCCGGGTCCCTTGTACTCCGGCCGTGTGGCGTTCAAATAATAATCGTCTTTATGCTTGGCCCGATAAATTAAAATCGGATCGTCGGAAATTTTGAATGTATCCGTTAAGAGCAATGACTTGTAGTGCTTCTGACAAAGCTCGAGATGCGCGTAGACCAAATATGAATACAGATCGATGTCATACTGGGTGATCCAATTGGAGTTGCTCGGTATGAAGATGACCGGCAGGACTGATATCACGTGCTTATTCGACAGCGTCAAACCATGAGGACCTGCAGTACCGGCCCTGGGCGGCTCCCCGCGAAACAGGAGCTGCATCGTATAGGTACGGCTCTTATTGGACAGTTTCCATCTGCCGGCCATGGTTTTCCCGTCCTCGGAGAGCGTGAGAGTTGCCGTCCCTTTTTCGTTATTTTCGTTATTCCAAGATTCCAGGTAAGAGAAGACGAGCTGTCTTGTTTTTGGATCGAAGGAACCGTTTTCGATGGTCCCCTTTTGGCCGGTATTCTGTTGAAAAAAGCCGCTGATTTGCACTCCATTCCCGGACGGTTTCGCCAGCAGAGTCACGGGGCCCCAATTCGACAGCCATGTGCCTGCAACCGACTGGGCCGAAACTCCATCGGTGGATGCGCCCTCAACAACGCCTACGGTTGAAAGCTTCAAAAACGCTGCTGTCAGGCAAACAATAAGCAACACCGGTTTCTTCATGTTCATGGTCCCATGGTGAGCGTTAAGTCGAGATGGGTGCAGCCTTTTCAGCGCCCACGTTCTTCATTCGCCTGTTGCTTGCAGACCTAAAGCGTGTGCATCTGCCAATCTCACCAGATTCGAATGCAAATTCAAGCCGGAATAATGCATCAACTTTTGCGTTCCGCACCCAAATTGAATGCCGAAATCGAATTTTTGCCCGGAAAACCTCTCGTGTATTCCGGACCCCCAACAGCATACAATCTTTCCAATACAATACGCAACTGAAACGCGCGTGGAGCCGGTTTTTGCAATTTTCCGACACCCCTCCTCCCATAGTCGCTTAATTTCTCCCCGTCCCACCGGGTTGCGGGCTCAGGACAATAGAATCCCATAATACCGGCCTGATGGGAAAGCCGACGTGAACAAAAAGGTCACCTGCACTCTTGACATGTCGCGGCTGTTTTTGCACCCCGGAGCAGCGAAGTTTGGTTATCTCTCCTGACAATGCCGGGGCAGACAGACTGGTTGCAGCAGAGGAGATGAAACAGAGCAAATCTGTTGGAATGCTTAAGAGGGACCTTGGGGCGTGAAAAGTGTAGGTTTGGCCCCTCTCTCTTTCATTTTTTCTGCAAACTTCGCGTCCGCCGTCACGAGGGTGCTTTTGGTCTCTTCTGCCAAGGCCAGGTAACTGAAAGGCTGAAGGTTTTTATGCTGAAGGCTGAAGGTGAGAAGTAAAATGCTTCTACCTGACCTCCAGTAAGAAATAGGCGAGCGCGTAGCCTAACGCTATCGCGAGTGCAAATGCGGCTCCTCCTTCAATGAAAGCAGCCTGCCTGCGATGATTCATCGATAATACTCTCGCTCCTATCGGCAGAATGGCCAGGAACATCAAAAATTCCCCGAAGGGAATGTACAGGGCACAGGAATCTCCAAGCATCACATTGGCTTTCTCATACCTCCACAAGTTCGCTCTGTAGGCGAGGTATTCGTAGAATCCCACCGTTACCGAGGCGGCCAGTCCGGTCAGGAGCGAGGCGATGACCGCAGCTCGATTCGTGGTCATGGATGCTTTGAGCCATCGGAACAGGCGCATCGCCGGATAGCCAAGCTCTGCGATCACGCACGCCCATGCCACGGGCATCCACAGCGGCGAGGCAAGAAGAACGGCGTCGTTGCCGGTAAGGTAAACCAAACGGCCGTTGGAAATCCAGTGGATGAGTCCCCAGTCCACGAGAATCTCAAAAATGCCCGCCACTAGTCCAAGCTTGAAGAGATCGGATAAAACCTCACCGCCGCGGCCCTCCAGAACTACCCCCGCCCTGAAGTAGAGGCTCGCGCGAATGCTAAGTCCGGCGTATGCCAAGAATTTCCCCGTCGGAGAGAAGGCAAAAAGATAGGCGGCAATCAGCGTAAAACCGAGACCGACACTCAGGGCGGCAAGCCAGACACGGTCCGATTTTACCGAAAGCTCACCAATGCGGCGGAGAAACTCCGGGGCTTCAAGTCCGCCCTTGTGCTGGTAATGCAACATGGTCGATCCTTCGTTTACGGCCTTTCACACGGCGATCCTTCGACAGGCCCTTCGACAGGCTTTCTTTGCGTGAGAAGCATTTAGGTTGCTATGCCCCCTATTTTTTCAGGCTCTACCGGCTTGCATGTGTTTTTGGCAGAGCACCAGGTACTTGAAGTCCGGGGACAGGTCGAAGTTGATTTTGAGGGCGTTGGCGTAGGGGCTGCTGGAGGCGCCCTCGACGTTGATGGTTTCCATATGAATCCGCCAGTTCCGTTGCCGACAGTGGCCGATTTTTGTGACTATTCTACTCATTTGCTGGCTTCTTCCCGATTCCGATAGCTTCGTTGAGTTGTCCTTTTGCATGGAGGTCACGGCAGAGATCGTTGAGTTTTCGTACTATGTCTTTATGCGTCTTTTGAGTGTAACTCGTTAAACCGAGCGATACGAGAAGTGATTCCATTATCTGTGCAATTATCGCATCCTTGCCCCTGATATAACGACCAAACTCAACTTTAAGCTCCTCACCTCCGGTATCAGCGAACAAGCCCATCGTACCGCTCCAGTTTGGATGAGCAAACTCACAGAGGATCTCGTACCAACGAAAGTAATCTGGAAGTGTTTTTCCAACCATTCTCAAAGCATCGTTTACGTGAACAGGATCAGGAAAAAGTTCCTCGTCATCGACTTTGAAGCCAACCATCAGCTTGTTCATTGTGGTTGTGAAATTCTTTAGGTTTTTGCTTTCGACTGCCTTCGCGCATTCTTCATGCATGTACCACATCATAGCCGTAGTTTCTTGGAGGCTCCTTGCAATAGTGACAGCACCAAGATAGTTTCCGCTATCTAGGAGAATGATTGTTGCCTCGGCAAGTTCAATGATGCGGTAAAGTATGGCTTCCTTGTAGTACTCGAATTCGAAAGAGGTTTTGTACACAATCCAATCAGTTTTTGGCTGATACGATGTCTTCCTTTGTGTCTTCCATTCAGTCAGGGTAGCTCGGGCTTCTTCCAGGTTCGAAGGGAAACTCATATCATCCTCCAAGAATAGGGTTTCCAGATTCCCATAGGACATAAGAATATAGACAACTGCCGCTTATTCTGGTCCAGTAGAAAAAGTCCTCGGCGGCAGGCGGGCAGATCGAGCATTTGCTTTGGTTTAACCCGTGCCCCGAATTGTCACTCGGTGATGTTTGGTAACGTCCGGTGCTATCAAACTTGTCGTCTATCAGGAAAAACTCAATAAAATCAACATATCAGCCTAATCCGGCCTTCGGTTCGGCATTGGGTTGGGCCAAACTAACATCTCCTCGCGAAGCGATAGAACCAAGAGGAGTTATTTTCCGCTTCTCGCTTCCTGCTTCCTGTCCCTGCTTCCCGCTTCCTCTTCAGTTTGCCGCTTCTCGTTGCCGTTTCTATTGCCGCTTCTGGATGCCGCTTCTCGTTGCCGTTTGGCAAAGCAAAATCACTGTGCGGTACAATATTGATCCAGGTAATAGGTCAGTGGTAAGAGGTAATGGGCAGTTCCCTAAGTGATAGGTGATGGGCCAGAGGGAAGAGGCAGGACCAATGACCTCTCACCTCTCACCCCTTACCCGGCGAAGCCATTCACTTCATTCCTCGCGTAGCGATAGAACCAAGAGGAGTTATTTTTAATTGTTCACTGCTCCCGTTCACTGCTTTTTTACTCTTGTCTTTTCGTTCAATTGCCTTCCTCTGCGCCTCTGCGGTGAAATTTGGTTTTCCCGCTTCCTGCTTCCTGCTTCCCGCTCCTGTTATCACCTGTTATCGCAGAGAATCTAATCCAAAATTGCCAATTAAATCAGTTTGTTGTGCAATCGGCCCCTGCATTTGCCCTGTATTTACAGGAATTACAGTAAGCCAATGAACCTCTTTGACAAATGAATATGAGTATCGGATTTTCACTTTTAGGCGCTTAAATCCTGAATCCGTGCTGTTTCTCTCGGAAGATTTCTTCGTGTTCTTCACCCCGCTACCGCTCCTCTCCTTAGTGCCCTTCGTGACCTTTTTCGTTCTCAGTCTCCGCCCTCGTCACCTGGAAGTTTCCAGTCCGGGGCCTCCGTCCTCCGCCATCCGTTCTCCGTCCTCCGCCCTCCGTCCTCACTTCGGCGGCGGCCTGAGCGAGTTTACAGTTTTTAGTTTTCAGTTTTTAGTTAATTAACTCAAAACCGTCAACTAACGACTAATACTGAGTTGCGTTCAAGAAGGTATCAAGTGATATCTGGCGGAGCCTGGACATCTATATGGCGCAAGCGGAGGGGGCCTTCGGCCAGTCTCCGCGAGCGCCGAGCACTCGGTCACGCGCGTAGCGCGCGTGACCGAAATCCTGCGGGGTGCGGGGGAATCATTCCCCCGCTCAGTTTGGGCTTATTCGTCGCTCTTTGAACGTAACTTGGTATAAAAACTGCTCTTATGGCCTTCGCTCGAAGTTGAACAGGGAGTAGTTCGCCGGGGACCTGGAAGCGGCAAACCCGTTCAAAGCGTCTTCAATGGAATCAGGCTTCTTTGCGCCGCCTTCGCTTAAATCGATAAGAAAATTGCCGTAGCCAAAAGATCTAAGAACAGGAAGCTGCTCCAGCCAGCTTACGGGGAGGTCGGCGTAGATTTCTGCACATCCGGCTTTCTTTATCAGGTGGTAGACATCGTTTCGCGGGCTTAGAAACGGCCGATCCTGATGGAGGGTTGGAATCATGCGGGATGTGAAAAGCGGCGGCCGGCAGTAGACCGTAAGAACAAGTCCGGCGCTGAATCTTTTATGCGCAAGTTCCTTGAGTTCTTCCTTCGTGATCTCAAGGGAAACAACGCTCCACCTGCATCCCAGCTCAAGGGCCTGGGCGAACGCGGCGCTGTTTCGAAGGTTTAGCCTCGATCCGGCGATGAGGCGCAGTCCCCTGCCCTGCCCCGTCAGATCGAAATGCCCCCAGTTATTGATTTCCCACAGCAAAAAACCCTGTTTGATAAACCACGTGACGGCGGCCCTGAAATATTCGATGTCCCTTTCAGGAATAATCGTGGGCAGGGAGAACCCGAGTTTCTTCATCTGTGAAGGTGAAAACCTCTGTTTGGCGATGCGCTCCAGGTTATTTTTTGTTGCGCTGAGCAGGACCATTGCAGCGGGAGAGCGCAAGGCCGGCGCCAGCTCGTTTCCCGAGTCCACTTTGACGATGAGGGTTTCCTTTTGCCTTTTTTGCGTTTCAACAGGTTTTTCTAGATCGTCAAGAATTTTTTGCCTGTGGGGAAATTTAGATTTTGGGTGAAAAGGCGCCGGAACTTCCTCCCTTATTGTCTTCCATATTGCGGCGGTGGATTCCGATTTCATCCCGACTTTGAAAAGCCTGTCCCCGGAATGAAGTGGTTTTGAGCAGGCAAGATATACCTGGGCGCCGGCTTGCGCGGAAAGAATGTTTTTCCCTGCGCCGTCAAAGAGTTGCGATACGGTAAAAGCCTCCTGCTCTCTGCCTATCGAGGATTCCGGGCGAAGCCGGTCGCCTTTTGCAATCGGCCGGCGCAAATCGATCAGGACGCGATTCCCAAGAATGGACTTGACCGTGGCCGACCATGCGCCGCTTGAGCCCGACCGGTGCGGCGTGATAATTTTCCCCGCGCTCGTCTCGTCCAGATGCCCGGAGCTCAGGCGTCTGGAAGGGGCCTGTGCGATTAATTCTTGTGCACTGATCAAAGCTTGCTGCTCTTCGTCTGCGGATTCGGCGTCCAGAATCAGGCGGTAGGCCTTTACGACTCCGGCAACCCAGGCCGCAGGCTTCATTCGGCCTTCTATTTTGAACGCAGCGATTCTGAGCCGTTTGAGTCTCGGGATCAGCGGCAGGGCGCACAAATCGTTGCACGAAAGGAAAAACCCCTCCTTGTTCCCCTGGCGGAACCTCAGACGGCATGGCTGAACGCATTCACCTCGAAGGCCGCTTCGCCCGCCTCGGAAGCTACTTGCCAAACACAGGCCGGAGTAGGAATAGCAGAGCGAGCCGTGAATGAAGATTTCCAGTTCGGCTTGCGTGCCCCGGCATATTTTTTCGATCTCCACAAGACTCAATTCACGGGCAAGCACCACCCGGTCGGCGCCTATTCTCTGAAGAGCATTTACACCGGCTGAGTTATGAGCGGCTGCAAGCGTTCCGGCGTGCAGCTTAAGACCTGGGAACCAACGGCGGACAAGATGAAAAATCCCTGCGTCCTGAACTATCAGGCCATCGGGTTTTAGAGATGCAAGGGAATTAAGGGTGTCAAGCAGTTGGGGAACCTGGGTTGAGACGATCTGGCTGTTCAAAGCGATGTAGATGCGAACACCCCGTTTATGTGCAAACGGCATGAGCGTGGCGAGTTCCTCGATGGTAAAATTGGCTGCCGTCGCCCTGGCGCTGAACTTTTTCAGACCGAGATAGACCGCGTCCGCGCCACTTTGAATAGCACGAAAAAATGATTCGACATTACCGGCCGGGGCGAGGAGTTCGGGTTTACGGTTCACTTTAACACCTATGCCGCCCCGAACACCCGTTGAAAAATAGCGTCCAGGTATTTGAGGTGATAGTTCAGATCGAATATGGAATCGATCTCCTTTTCTCCAAGCCTTCCGGCCACCCTCTCATCGCCCTTGAGTTCATCTTTGAGGTCGCCGCCCTTGCTCCAGACTTCCATCGCGTTCTGCTGGACTATGCGGTACGCCTCTTCTCTGGTTATCCCCTTCTGAATCAAAGCAAGCATCACCTGCTGGGAAAAGTAAAGGTTTCCGGAAATGGACATGTTGCGTTTCATGTTGTCCGCAAACACGACGAGCCGGTCGACAACGCGTGTGAGGCGCGTCAGCATGTAGTCGAGCAGAATTGTGGAATCCGGACCTATAACACGTTCGACGGATGAATGGCTGATGTCCCGCTCGTGCCACAGCGCCACGTTTTCCATTGCGGCCAGGGCGTTGCCCCGAAGCACGCGCGCCAGGCCGGAGAGGTTCTCGGAAGAAATCGGATTGCGTTTGTGGGGCATCGCGGAGGACCCCTTCTGGCTGGGTGAAAAATACTCTTCGACCTCCATGATCTCGGTGTGCTGGAGCAGGCGGACCTCGGTTGCAATTTTCTCGATTGAGCACCCGATTATGGCAAGTGTCGAGAAAAACTGCGCGTGCCGGTCGCGCTGGATGATCTGCGTGCTGACGGAAGCGTGCTTCAGTCCAAGGCGCACGCAAACGGCTTCCTCGATTTCCGGGGCGGTATTTGCGAATGTGCCGACCGCGCCGGATATCTTTCCCACCCGAATGCTTTCCCGGGCCTGGAGCAAACGGTCACGGTTGCGCGCCATTTCCGAATGCCAGACAGCGAGCTTCAGCCCGAACGTGATCGGTTCGGCGTGCACGTTATGGGAGCGTCCGATCTGCACCGTGTTCTTGAACTCAAAGGCCCTTCTTTTCAGTACCGAAAGGAGCATCTCGATATCTTCCAGAAGGAGGCCGGAGGCTTCTGTAAGGAGCAGTCCGAAGGCAGTATCCAAAACATCCGACGATGTAAGGCCCACGTGGATAAAACGGGACGAAGGACCGACAAATTCAGCTACGCTCGTAAGGAATGCAATAACATCGTGCTGTGTCTCGCGCTCGATTTCCTCGATTCTTTTAACGTCGAAACCGGCCTTTTCCTTTATAGTTTTAAAGTCCTCAGGAGGGATCCCGCCTCTTTCGAAGAGCGCCTCGCAAACTGCAAGCTCTACATCCAGCCACTTGCGGTATTTATTCTCAAGTGTCCAAATCCGTCCCATTTCAGGACGAGTGTAGCGTTCGATCATTTTTTTCTCCAAGGATGCAGGTGAATTAACCTCAAAACAGTTCTTATTTTGTCCGCAGAACCAGAATAATTCAAAAGCGGCCGAAACACAAACCGGGTAATTGGGGTCTTATGCCATATCTAGGCGCTCATATGTCAATTGCAGGCGGAATTCACCTGGCTTTCGACCGCCTTAACGAAATCCGGGGTAACGCCATGCAGATTTTTACCACTAACCACAGGCAGTGGCGTTTGGGCAAACTCAGCCCACGGGCGATTGAACTTTTCAAGCCACAGGTGGGAACAAAACGGCGGTATTCCGGTTGCAGCACATGACATCTATCTGATCAATCTCGCCGCGAGAGACGAACTGATTCTTTCCAGGTCGCTCATCGCTTTTGCCGAGGAACTGGTGCGCTGCGCCAGCCTTGGGATAAAATACCTGATCATGCATCCGGGCGCGCACCTTGGTGAGGGAATTGAGGCGGGTCTCATTCGTTTCGTAGAAAACCTGGACCGCGCAATTGAAAGATCCGGGGTCGAGTCGGTCTGCGTACTTATCGAAAATACAGCCGGCCAGGGATCGAGCCTTGGATCGAGCTTCGAGGAAATCAATTTTATTTTGAGAAACTCACGATTCGGCGAAACGATGGGGGTATGCTACGATACCTCTCACGGATTTGCAGCGGGATACGACATGCGGGACGAGGAGGCCTACGCTCTTACAATCTCAAGATTTGACCGGGCAATCGGAATCGGCCGGCTCAAGTTCTTTCACCTGAACGATTCCAAGCGCGAACTCGGCTCCCGCGTGGACAGGCATGAACACATCGGCAAGGGCAAAATCGGATTGAACGGATTTCGGCTCCTGCTGAACGATCCCAGGTTCCGCGATCACCCAATGGTCCTTGAGACACCCAAAGGGAAAGACCTAAAAGAAGATAAAGTAAACATGGCGGTCCTGCGGTCCCTTCTGAAACCAGGCAGAAAGCGCTAATTTTTCAAAATGCTTTCCTCTGTATGTTTGCCCCATCCCGATATTTTAACGCCGGTGTCCGTTACGAAAATGGGCGTTGAATGTACCCCGACTTTCCGTGCAACGGCTATGTGCCTGGCAAGCATTTTTTCGCCTGCCTCGCATTGTTGAGAACCTATCTCTTTGCCGGACAGGGCAGTGTTGAGAGCGGCTATCCGATTTTTCGAACAAAGGACCTGTACGCTCTTGTCGTGAGAATGGTGATGGATGTTAAGGGGGTAGAGAAATATATGAAGAGTGTAGTTGGTCTTGCTCTTTAGCCATTCGTGGGCCTTTCTGGAAAAAGGGCAGTCGACATCGGTAAACATGATGAGTTCTTTCGCTCCATTTCCTTTTTTGATAGTGATGGCATCCTTCAAGGGCAGCTTCGAGATATCCACCCAGTTTGCTTCTTCGTGTCGAGGAGGGTCCCCGGCGAACAGAACGCCAGGGACGGCCAACAGGGCCAGCATGAGTGCAAAAAGTATTATCTTCATTGGAATTGGACCCTTTCCTTTGCTTCGTCTGACTGCGGACTAATTCAAACACTCAACTATTATATAGTGACGAGGGCGGGGTGTTTCCACCGTTCGACAAGTTCTTGCCTTCTCGGATTGACATTGATAGCAAGGGTCACTACCGCCGCTTCTTCCATTGTCGAAAAGTGGTATCATAAACTAAAGAAACCAGCTTTACGGAAAATGGAGCATTTCAATGCCGGAGTCTCGGGAGAAATTGATTGAAAGCTATTTTGACTACCTGGCAAAATCATTTCCCGTAATGTGCGCCAGCGATGAATTCCACTTTCTTCCTCGATCGGAAGCGGCGAGCCGGTATTACGACCGGATGGAAATCCTCGATCCCGGCTTTATCGAAGAATGTATTTTCACTCTCAGGGAGTTCCAGGAGAAATTTCGATCTTCTTGCCGCAGGCGAGGACGACCTCGAGAGACGGATAGACCTGGAATTGCTGAATTCAAGCATAGCCGGCATCCTGATCGAACTGGAGGAAAACCGTTTGTGGCGGCACAACCCCCTGCTATATTTGAAAATAGCTTTCATAGGGTTGGATCATGCCATCAGCAAACCGGCCGGCAGTCATAAGGAGAGGATAGAAAGAACGCTGGCCCGCCTCTGTGCAATTCCCGGCCTGTTCCAACAGGCCGCCGCGAATGTCGATCGCGTACCCGAGACTTTTCATCAGGCCTCGCTCGCCATGCTGAACGACTGTGGAAGGTATTTGCGCGAAACGGCGCAGGGCCTCACCGCAGAGGATGCCGGGCGGCTTTGGCCTGCGTTTGAGCAGACCCTGTCTGCTCTTGGGGACTTCGGGACATACCTGGGTACTCTTCGCCCTGTCCCGGATCGGGAGTTCGCAGTTCCCAGTATCGAGACAACTTTGCGGGACAGGTTCGGCTCGGATCGAAATCTCTCTGAAGTATTTGAGATTGCCGTTGAAGAATGGTTGGAAAACCTGAGAGAATTGGAAAGCCTGCAAAAAGATTTGGCGCCCGGCAAATCCTGGAGGGAATTGTATCATGGTTACAGTCCCGAGGAGGCAGGCGCAATAGATACCATCACGCTATACCAGCGTGAAATGGAAAGACTGAAACACTTTTTTGAGTCAAACGGTTTCAGGGGAGTGACTGCGCCGGGACTGCCGCTGGTTTGTCAAACGCCCACTTACCTTGAATCGGTGCGGGGCTCTGCTTCCTTCAGCGCAGCCTTTACGAAAGACGGCAGGGAAAAGGACTTTTTTTACATCACAACACAGGCGCAACACCAAAGGAGCCATGAAATCGGGGAGCTTCGCAGGAAACGTTTTCACCGGGAGTATAAATTCCTCACCGCCCATGAAACCTTTCCGGGTCACTATTTGCTGGATTTTACGCGGAGGATGCTCGAAAATCCGGTGCGAAGCCAAATTGAATCCCCTCTTTTTTACGAAGGCTGGGCTTATTATGTCGAGTCCCTCCTGACTGAGTACGGGTATGCCGATCACCCAACGGACCGCCTGGTTGACCGCAAACGCCGGCTCTGGAGGGCCGCACGCTGCCAGATTGACATCGGGTTGAATTCGGGAAGACTCGTCCCTGAGGATGCAATGAGACTTTTGACAACAGCCGGCTTTAGTCCGGAAGAGGCCCAAGGCCAGATCGATCGCTTTCGGCTCAATCCCGGCTATCAGCTCTGCTATAGTTTAGGCCGTTTTGAGATTTTGCGGCTAAGAGAAGCTTATGCCGGTCAAATGGGTCATGACGCCTTCCACGGGCTGTTGCTCGAAGGAGGAGAATTGCCCTTTCACCTGATCGAGAAACGGCTCAGGCGTCCGGATAGGCCGCATTAAAAGTGAGGCCTCCAGCTGCCGCCCCGTCTCGCGGGTGGATGGGCAGGCTGTCGAGAATGAGCGGTCGGCCTTCCGCGCTACGCACTCACACATCGAGAAAGATATTGTATAAATCTGTCATACGAGGAGGTGCACAGAATGAAAGATTTTACGGGGTACCATTCCGAATGGAACCTCGGCAGCCCCGGCGGATGGGACTATCAGCGTATCACCCAGATCATCGGCAAGGCCGTCTGGTCAGCCCTGAGCGGCATTACACCCATAGGGGTCGACCTGGACTTTGACCATCCATTGCTGTTTCCGGTCAACGGGTTCGTGAAAATGCTGCTCGAAGCCCATGAGGCCCGAGAAGGCAAAAATCCAGGCTTGATTGCAGTAGTGGCTGAAGAAGAAACCCTTGAGGACGTAACCGAGAATATCAATCTAGCCCGGCGCCTCAGCTCCTTTGATGGAATCACCGGCGTGCTGATGAGCCCCCGGCAACTGGAACTGAAAAATGGACGAGTCTGCTGGAGAGGTCAAGCCGTATCGATCATATTCGTGGATTTCAACTCCGATGTGCTGCTGCGCCTGCACCGCAAGCATGACCTGAGACCGCTTCTGCAGGCTGTACGAGAAAAGCGCGTGATCAACCCTCGAGGTACGGAACCGCTTAACGTCAAAAGTATGTTTGAAGTTGTGGGCGGCGTCCACCGCGGCCGGTTTCACCCGGAGATCGTGAACCGAACCCCCTGGACGCGCCAGTTCCACGCACGCCGTACCGTCGGGCCCGGGGGCGAAGAGATTGACGATTTGATCGAGTGGACATATCGTCATTGGAGCGAGCTTGGTCCTCAAGCCCGAAAGGGGTTATTCCGGCAAAGGGGTGCGTGTCGGTGTAGTGAACCCGGACGCCCGTGAGGCGATCGACCTTGCGCTGCGGGAGGGAAGCTACATCGTTCAGAAAAAGGTCCCGCTGGGATTATGGGCTGAAGAGAACCCGATATTGGACCAGGAGCAAAGACGCGTGGTTCTGGACCGCTGTCAAACGGACTTCCGCTGCATGGTGGGCCCCGGCGGGCTTTTTGGCTTCCTTGGCCGGTATGGCGCAGTCCCGACAAACGTTGGCAGCGGGGGCGGCGTTCAACCTCTGGCCGTTCTTCGCTCCGATATGACTATACGCGATGCGGTGAACCGCATCAACGAGGCCATCCTGGGGATGAACTATGGTGACCTGGCCGGGGTTGTCCAAATGCAGCAAAGATTGGCCGTGGAGCACCGGTTTACCTATCTGCTGGGGCCTATCAAAGTAGCGCTGCGCCCACGGGTTATCAGCGTCCATCAGATACAGTCGCTCAATGATTATGGTAGTGCTCTGTGGTCGGACTGCCTGATGTTGGAGAAAATGTGGCTTTCCGGCGAACTCGATGAGATTGTCAAGATCGAAGACGAAGAACTTGAAATCGCCCGCATGCAGCCTTGGGGCGGCAGTCCCGCAATTATAGCCTCAGACGGACTGTTTGATTTCGGCGCGAGCCCGGAGCCATCATGACAATCGAAGTGGACCCCGAGTGGTGGAAAACTATATTCGATGAGTTCTACCTGCTCACCGATGCCCGCTCGGTCTGCGATGATGAGATAACCCAGCGAGAGGTGGACCTTATCTGCCAATTGCTTCCGATCCTTTCCAACCACAGGATTGTGGACCTCTGCGGAGGTCATGGCCGGCACAGCCTGGAACTAAGCCGGCGGGGTTTCACCAGATGCACCCTGGTGGATTACTCTGAATTTTTGCTCAACCGCGCCGGATCTCAGGCAAGACAATACAATTACCCCATGGATTGCATACTGGCCGATGCACGGAGCACCGGGCTCGCCTCCCAAATTTTCGACCATGCGCTCATTATGGGCAATTCACTGGGATATTTGCCGGAACCTTCGGCTGACAGCAAAATTCTTATCGAAGCCAAACGAGTGCTACGCCCTCAAGGTTGGCTTTTGATTGACCTCGCCGACGGAGAGGCCGTAAGGAACAATTTCAAATCCGAAGCCTGGCACGAGATTGGCGATGATATCCTGGTCTGCCGCCGGCGCGAACTGAAGACCGATACAGTATCGGTCCACGAAATGGTTCTGAGCAAAAAAAGAGGCCTAATCCGCGACCGTACTTACTCGATCCGTTTCTATGATTCCCGGAAAATTTCCGAACTGCTCACACAGGCCGGATTCGAAGGCATCAGGATAATAACCGACTTCTCTCCATACAGGGAGCAGGGCGATTATGGTTTCATGAGCCACCGCATGATAGCCGTTGGGCGGAAGGCGTAACAGCTTAACCTGCTCGGGCGCCTTCATGGAGTTACCGTGGTGACATAGACGAATTTCCCCTTCTCGACCTTGTCGATAACCACGCTCTTTATTGGGTTTCCATCAGGCCCCATTGTCAGAGAACCCGAAACCCCCTGCAAATCCTTAGTGCCGGCAAGGGCATCCCGGACCTTTGGTCCTTCCGTGGAACCGGCCCTTTTTATCGCGTCCACCAGAAGGAAATAGGCATCGGCCCCAAGGGCGGAGAAAGCGCTTATTTCCTCTTTGTATTTGGCTTCGTAGAGCTTCTTAAATTTTTTTGCGCGCTCAGTCGTTGCGGCATCCTTGTGAAAATGGCCTGTAAAATACATTCCCTCAACGGCCTTGCCCCCAATCTGGATTAACTGGTCAGCCTGAGCGCCGTCGCCGGTCACAATGGGCGTATTTATCCCCAGATCCCGAGCCTGTTTAGCCAGCAAAGCGTCTTCGGTATAATAGATAGGGGCATAAATCAGGTCGGGTTTGCTTGCCTGGATCGAGGAAAGCTGAGCGGAGAAATCCTGGTCACCCGTCAGAATGAATGTTTTCGAAACGATCTTGCCGCCAAGCTTTTCGAACTCTTTCGCAAAGAAGTTTCCCAATCCCACACTGTAGTCCTGGGAGTGATCGATTATAAGAACGGCGGTCTTGGCTTTGAGGTCATTTCTTACAAACCTTGCGGCGACCTCAGCTTGAAACGGGTCAATGAAACAGGCCCGAAAGGCGTACTTTTTGCCCTGAGTGACAAGCGGGTTTGTAGCCGTGGGACTGACGCTCGGGATATGAGCCTTCTCCGAGATGGGATTGCCTGCCATGGTATTGGCGCTGATAGCTTCGCCTATTATGCCCGCAACCTTCATCTCGACAAACAGGGAAACTGCGTTGGATGCTTCGATCTGCTCGCTTTTTGTATCCAGAAGTACAAGATCGACCTTTTTCCCCAAAACTTCGGGTTCCATAGAGTTCGCGACCTGTATACCCGCCCACTCCATTTTGCCAAAGGCGGCGACGCCGCCCGTCATTGGCAGATAGACCCCGAGTCTAATATCACTTTGAGCCAAGACAGGCCGGCTAAATAATCCGATCGCACTCAATGCAAGCACCACAACTGAAAAGATTTTGAATCGGCACATTTGGCTTCTCCTCGTCTGATATAGCTAAGGTGTATAATGATTCCTTACTATGATAAATACCTTGCCTCAAGAGTTTGTACTATACAAAATATATGGATTCCGTGATACTTTGCGCCCTGGCAGCATTATAGGGGGCCGTATTTTCCAGATTAGACGGTGGGTATGACCTTTTTGCCGGAAAATATCGTAGTTGAAGGACCACTGGAACCGCGCGAAAAAATGGGTATAACTTTTATCGGTCCCGATTTTTTCGCGACAGACGCAAAAGGGGACCTGCTGAGTCCTATTGCATCGGTATTTCCAAAATACCGCGCCATAGTCAGCGTCCGGGGCATTCATGCATACCACGCTTCGATTATGCTCGAATTTCTCAAGCGGAGATCGCCCGAAAAAGATTTACGTGAAATCGAGGAGCGTGAACTCGAGATTTATCAGGATGCGGTGTCGCTGTTCATTCGCGGTGGGCTGATCCTGGTTCGGTCCGATCCATCCGATATGGAACGCGTCTTTGCTGCAGACCAGATACTGCAGTTCTTCTTCCCCCGAGAGCGAATTCAGTTCACCGGGTTGCATATTCCGGAGATAAGAAGGCAATTGCGCCGGAGAGGTGAAAGCTGGCGAATGTCTCCGACCCCAAGATCCGTAGAGGAAATTTGCTCTCACGTGCAGGCAAGCAAAGTGCAGGTGAGCACCGGATTGACAGTTTATTATAATGCGCCCACCGGAGGCAGGTTCCTCACTTACGATGAATTCATCCGTATCAGAGCGCTGCTCGAGCAGGACCGCACAGAGGCCCTCGCTCGACTCAGGGAGATCCTAAACCTTTTCCAACGCGAAAATAGCTGGGGCGTCCGCGAATTGAGCTTTTTTCTGCCTGCGGACGCCAGTCTCGATTTCGCGGATCTCAAAGAAGTTGTCTGTCTGCTCGAAGTCCTTCCTGCCTCTGAAAGCGCAAAGAAAGTTCAAAGAGCCTTTGACCGTTTCGCCTCTCATTTCGCCCAATCGGCCGGCGCCGAGCTGATGGTGGACGATTATCATAACCCCGTGTGGCGAACAACCATGTTCTGCCGTCTCTTCGATATCAACGAAAAAGAGATCGAAGAATGGGCGCTCGACCTCAGCCCCGAATTTCATCTAAATGTGAAATGGCTTCCCGGAGCGTCCATCGTTGACGATGAGCTTAGGTTCGACCCCGGGGTGCATCATCGTGTCCAGGGTCTGATCTCGCATTTTTGGGAAATATCAGGCGGGCTCCTCTCAATTAATGTCGGTAGCATAGAGCAGTCCCAGAGCACAAGAGAGGCTTCGGGAGAGGAAAGAGAAGTGTATCTGGTGGTAATGACGACCCGAGACCAACGCGATTCTATTCGTATTTTGAGGCTCATCAAATGGGATGTCATTCACCGGATAAAGATGGGCATTCCCCTGGAACAAGCTGTTACCGAGACAATTAAGTACCGCGACTATATTTTCGACAGACTGCATGCCGCGGCTCAAATGGGGTTTCCCATCCTTTCGTACAGCGATATAAGGCTGGATGAGCGGGTCCCCGGATTGGGGGTGATCCCGGCCTTTTTCTTTGAGCGGCAGTATATTTCGGGTGTTGTCACCGACAAGATTCCGATCTCCTGCTATAAAAACCCCAATTTCATAAAGAGTCTGTCCCTCCTGCTCGGCGGGGCAGCGACTTTCACACTTGTACTCGGCAGAGCGAGCCCGCTCACCGGCAAGATTTTCTACGACGACGGCGATGAAGTGATCCAATTTAATTCCCGGTCTATACCCACACGTCTTGTCATAATCGAGACCACAGGGTCGTTTACTGATTGGACAACCCCGCTCCTGGCAATGCTTCCGCAATGCCTCACCCGCTTCAGAGCGCATCTGGATAAAGCCCTTGAGTGCGGTGTGCCGCTGCAAGTGATAAAAGGGTCAGTGGCGATATTTGCGGAGGCGCTCTGTAATAAGCTCAACGAGATTAAAGAAATTACATTGGCCCCTGGTTCGAATATCCGCTTCCTGTTCAATGACCGCGCCCCGGAACAGGGAGGGATACGGGACAGATGGGAGGGGATCATTCACCGCCTGGAAACTACCGACCTGGAGGAATTGCGCGGTTATATAGCTAACAGCCCTGAACTCCGGTTCAAACAGCCGGTGAGTTGAACAAAGCCGTCTTTTCCACTCCATATCACCCTCTGTCCGCTTCAGTATTTCTCCATGCCCTCCTTTTTTTATCTTTGGGTTTCCAATTGCGCCTCGTTCTGTTATAGGAAAGCGGGTCGAAAGGCCCGAGCATAAAAGGGATAAAATGCCTGCAGCCTTTATAACTGGAGCAACGGGGTTCGTTGGACATCACGTCGCAGCGGCCTTGATTCGCGAGGGATGGAGCCTGAGGGCGCTTTGCCGCAAACAATCGCCTCAATACAGAGACCTGCCCGGCATCGTATGGCAGATCGGCGACATCCGCAATCCCGACCAGGTAATGAGTGCTATGTCGGGGGCCGAGGCGGTTTTTCATGTTGCAGCCGATTACAGGTTATGGGCGCCGGAACCCGCGAGAAATTTATGAGAGCAATGTAACCGGTACGGTCAACGTCATGCAGGCCGCGCTGGTGACCGGAGTCAGGCGGGTGGTGCATACAAGCAGCGTAGGAGCGCTCGGGCTTTTTTCGGACGGAACTCCAGCCGATGAGAACACTCCGGTCTGTCTCGATGACATGGTCGGACACTATAAGAGATCGAAGTTCCTGGCCGAGCGGGAGGCTGAGAAATTCCTAGATAAGGGATTGCCTTTGGTGTTCGTCCACCCAAGCACGCCGGTAGGCCCTGGAGACCACAAACCTACGCCGACCGGCAAAATCATTGTCGATTTTCTAAACAGGAAAATGCCCGCTTATCTTGATACGGGTCTTAATCTTGTCGATGTGAGGGACGTTGCCGAAGGGCACAGGCTGGCTTTGGAAAAGGGCAAAATTGGAGAAAAGTACATCCTGGGCAACCGTAATCTCACACTGGCGGAGATCTTTGCAATGCTCGAAGAGATCTCCAGAGTTCCCGCGCCCAGGGTAAAACTTCCCTATACCCCGATATTGTGGCTTGCCGGAATTCTGCATCTCGTCTCATTGGTTACCGGGCGTGAGCCGCTGGTCCCTTACGAAGGGGTAAAAATGGCGGCAAAACGTATGTTTTTCGACCCATCCAAGGCGATACGGGAGTTGGGGTTCCCACAGACGCCTGTCGAGACGGCCCTGTCCGACGCAATCGCCTGGTTTAGGCAAAACGGATACGTTACACGGCAATAGAGGCGGAACGGTGAGCAGTAGAGGTAAGAACCGTTCCAGTTCCCGCTTTTGAGAATCGAGGTTTTGATGCGTTTTCCAGCCAGTCTTTACGTTTCGATGACAAGCTACCTTCTCGGGAAGAAACTGCGTGGAGTCGAGCGGTTTCCCCTCGTATTGATGCTCGAACCGACTCACCGATGCAATCTGACCTGCGCCGGCTGCGGCAGGATTCGGGAGTATCATGACAGCCTTTCCCAGGAAATGTCCCTCGAAGATTGCATTACCTCAATCGAAGAAACAGGAACGCCTGTAGTCACCATTACCGGTGGAGAACCACTTCTTTATTCTCAAGCCCCACAACTCGTCGAGGAAACGATCAGACGCGGCAGGCATATCTATTTTTGCACAAACGGCCTGCTGCTCGAGGAATCGCTATCGCTTTTCAGGCCGAACCCGCGCTTGACTTGGAACGTCCATTTCGATGGGACCGAGCAAGTTCACGATGCCATAATCGGAAAGCCGGGAGGATTCAGCAAGGCCCTTGCCGCGGTGAAAGCCGCCAAAGCCAAGGGTTTCCGTGTAAGCACCAATACTACCGTTTACCGCGACTCTTCGGTTAGTGATATTTCCAAGCTTTTTCAGCAGCTAACAAAGGCCGGAGTCGACGGTCTTCTTCTCGCTCCCGGTTTCAGCTACGAAGAGGTCGTTCGGGACGTCTTTCTAACCAGAAGTGAAATAGTGAAGAAATTCCGCGAGATCAGCACCTGGGGGCGGGATTTCCCGATAATCAGCAATCCGCTCTACCTGGAATTTGTGTCCGGGAAAAGATCTCTTAAATGCACGCCCTGGGGAAATCCAACACGCAACTCACAGGGCTGGAAATCCCCCTGTTACCTTATAACGGATACTCATTACCGCACTTTTGCCGAACTGATGGATCGCACCGATTGGGACCATTACGTATCCGGCGCTGACCCCCGGTGCTCCCAGTGTATGGTCCACTGCGGGTTCGAGCCCACTATCGTGCGCCAGATGGGTTTGAAGGACCTTTTTCGGATGCTCAAATGGAACCTGAATGCATGAGCTGCTAAAACTCCTCTGGGGGACCATCCTCCTTCGCCCCTATGTTTTTGTTTTTCTTGCCGTATACCTTGTCGCCGGCTGGCGGCATATCGGCTGGAAAATAACTCTGGCCTACATTCCGCTCGGCTACGCCCTTGCATGGATTTCTGAATTTTCGTCGATTCACTGGGGGTTTCCATACGGGGATTATTTCTACATACAGAGCACCGCGGACAGGGAGCTATGGGTTTTGGGGGTCCCGTTCATGGATTCCCTCTCCTATGTCTTCCTTTCCTATTGCAGTTACTCGCTGGCCGTTTTTCTTTTGAGCCCGGTAACCCTTTTGTCCGGGAGTCTGATCACGCTCGAAACATCTCGAATACGGCGCTCCTGGCAGACGTTGATTCTTGGCGCATTCCTTTTCGTCCTGCTGGATATAGTTATCGATCCGGTCGCCCTTCAGGGAGAAAGGTGGTTTCTCGGCCATATTTACGGATACCGTTACGAGGGGTTCTACTTCGGAATCCCGATAAGCAATTTTGGAGGGTGGCTGTTCGTCGGGGCTGTCCTGACAGATGCTCTGCAGGCACTGGAATGGATATTTTCCGTGGATTCAAGACGCCGCTCGCCCACCGGCCTCTCATCCTGGATGAGGCTGCTCGGACCGGCGCTTTACTTCTCGGTCCTTTTGTTCAATATCGCGGTTACTTTTTACATTGGCGAGGTGCTGCTGGGCCTCGTGGATCTCCTCCTGTTATCAACGCTGCTCGTACCGATGGTATTGTTCACGCTCTATAAGAATTCAAATACTTCCGCCGAAGCGGTCTATAATTACTTGTCCCGGTATTCGCCAATATCCGGGGATCCCCGCTCACTGCCGCTCAATCCTAATTTCACCCGCAATCTTGCCCAACAAAGGGGCTGGAATCCCCAGAAAAGCGGCCACTGACCCGCACAGACTCCTCGCCGCATGCCTGGAACTTCGCCATGAAAGGTAAAAGGCCCTCAAGGTCACAGGCTTTCTTATTACTGTGAAAAGCACGCCTGTTAGCCTTATCCTCCCGCTCTCGTCGGCAATATCGCTCAAATTGAACCCAAGGTCATGGCCGATGGGATCGCTTATGGCCCTTAAGCAAATGAAGGGTATTTTATTATGCCAGGCTATTTCGGCCACCGCTGCGGTTTCCATGTCCAAAACAGCCATCTGTCCGGAGGCAAGAGCAGACAAGGCCTGCTTGTCTCCGGGAGTTTGGGCGCTAAGTGTCAGGACAGGTCTGATATGATTTTGGGCCAGGAAATCGGAGAGCGCATTCGGAACCCGGAATTGGAAAACCTCTTCGGAAAATATTCCACGCGCGCTCATGGTAAAACAGACAACCCCGGTCTGCAGGTCCGGATGAAGCCCTCCTGCAAAACCGGAAAATATAAGAAGATCGGGGGTGAACTCCGCCAGTTCGGCCCCAAGCGCTTTTTGGGCCGATTTTGCTCCCATGCCGCATTCGATCAGGACAATCTCTTTGCCCGGCAGTTCAAGGGCGAACTTCTTCGAGGGCCTCTTTCTCACAAGGCGCCAGGAGGGAAAAAGCTTTTTTAGAGGAGCGTATTCCTGAGGCAGCGCTGTCAGTATCAAGATTTTCATGGGATCACAATCCGTCAATTCCTCAATTCCTTTATCTGTGTCTATCTGTGTTCGTCCGTGGTTCACAATCCTTCATCTTCGCGAAAATTTCTGAGGAAAGTCTGTAAAAATTCCGTCCGCCCCCATCGCAAAAAACGCTTGAGCCAGCCATGGATTGTTTAAGACCCAGACAAGCACGCCGAAACCCTTTTGCTTCAATCTGCGAATTTGCCACGGCCGAAAGGCGCGCCACCCCGGGTTAAAGGTAAAAGCGTCCAAATCCAGCATCAATGCTACGGGATCGGTTTGAAAACTATTCACAAGAACTCCAGTCCTGATATTGCTGTCCAATTTTCTGATGAGCGCGAGATAATAATGGTTGAAAGAGGAAATAAGCACTTTTTCAGCCGCGCCCATCGAGCGAACCACGCTGACAACTTTTTGCACTATCGACTCATGGCCGGGCCGTCCCGACAAATCTTTGATCTCTACGTTCAACAGCCAATCGTTGCGTATCGTGAACAAGATGGCCTCCTCAAGGGTCGCAACCGATTGGCCTGAATACCTGGCCAGCTCTGATGGCGAAATTTCACCTGCCGCAATTTGCCCGAACGGATCGGCTTTGGCAAACCAGGAACCAAAATCCAAGGTCTTGAGTTCACCGAGAGTGAAATCGTCAACGAGCCAGGGACTTCGGCCTGGGAATTTGCTCTGCGCGTCTGATGTCCGCTTCAGGTCAGCATCGTGGAGCAGCACGAGTTCTGAGTCACGGCTCATCCGCAGGTCGATCTCCCACATCCGGGCGCCGGCCGAAAGAGCTACCCGTGCGGCAGCCAGAGTATTTTCCGGGGCAAGCGAGCGAGCTCCTCGGTGCGCGGCAATCAACCGGCGGTTTCTAACGGTATTTACAATGTTCTGGCTCATAAGGGCGATCCAGATTGTCGAAAAAGCGTGCAAAATCGCAAAAATTATGCATATTTTATTTGACTTTATGCAAAAAACTACTGTAGCATGCTACACAAGATTACTGTCTTCACCTTATTGCCTCCCGGCATAAAAAGTTGGAGACTGTAATCGCCAAAGAGTTGGTTTCTATATAACCCTATTCCCCGAAAGCCAGGCCCCCCTCCCTCCTCCTGGCTTTCACTTTTTTATCCCTACAGGTTGCGCGCCGGTTCCACAACACATAAACCACTAATTCCCCAATTGCTCAATTCTTAAATCCCTCAATTCCTTAATTCAACACTGATTGCGGTTGTTCGTGCGAACCATTAGAGATAGAATATTTTTGTTCTCTCCTTTGACCTTTCCGTACGGAGACTCAATGAACATAGCTCTCGTTTTCCCGCCCTTCTATTTCGAACCGATGTACAACCTGCCTCCTTTAGGGCTCATAAATCTTGCCACCGTTCTGAGATCTTCCCCTCACCGGGTGAAAATATTCGACTTTCCGCTCGATATTCGCCGCAAAGCTCTTCCCATGGACAGACACATCTACATGGCATGCGCCAGGCATATCCTGCAGTTCGCACCCGATCTGGCAGCTTTTTCGGTCCAGTGCACCACCTACCCTCCAGCCGTCCGGATTGCTCAGGAACTGAAAAAATTACACCCGAAGCTCAAAATAGCTTTTGGCGGACATAACGCTTCATGTGTAGATGAGCTTACCCTCTCGCGGTTTCCATTCATCGACGCAATCGTCCGCGGCGAAGGAGAAATAACTTTCCCCCAGTTGGTTCGGGCTTTCGAAGGACAGGTCCCCTTGGCCTCGATAGATGGAATTACCTTCCGCATGTTGGACCGGGTAGTCCGAAATCCGGACAGGGAGCTGATCGAAAAGCTCGATTCTCTGCCTGCAAGCGACTATACGTTCGTAGCCCCCCTTCATGAATACCGGGACGTCTGCGGCATCGGGCGCTCGATTGCCATCCTGGAGATCGGCCGGGGATGTCCGCACCGGTGCGTCTATTGCTCTCAATCGATTATGTGGAGACGAAGGGCGCGCACATTTTCAACAGACCGGATCATCGGGGAAATGAAAAACCTGGCCGAAAATTTTGGCGCCGAGTGCTTCCTCCTCGCTTTTGATCAGTTTACGGCCAAAAGAGGCTTTGCGGAGCAGTTCTGCCTCGGCCTTTTAGACGCGGGCCTGAACCACCTTCCCTGGTATTGCATCTCCAGGCTGGATACGGTCGATAAAGACCTTTTGAATTTGATGCGCAAAGCCGGATGCGAGACAATGTGCTATGGGATCGACTCGGGGTCGAAAAAGACGTTGGCTTTCATTCGCAAAGATATAGACCGCGAGGTCCTTTTCGATAGAGTAAGCGCAACGACCGAAGCGGGCATCGTCCCCACTTTGAGCTTCGTGATCGGATTTCCCGAGGAGAGCAGGCAAGACCTCGAAGCAACCCTCGAGCTGGCGCTCAAATCCGCAGCCACAGGAAATGCGAACATCCTGGTGCAGATGACGACCATTCTGCCCGGGACTGACTTGTACGAAAAATACAGGCACCGGCTGGTTCGAGATGTCGATACATATTTTTCCCTTGGGATTGAGTTCGACCAGGGGAAACGAATTGCATCCGACGATGCGCTCATCGATTCGGATCCGGCCATTTTTTCCAGCTTCTATAACGTGCCCTGCCCTGCCGCGACCCTTGAAGAACTTAACGAAACGGCAAGTTACTTCCCCATAATCGCGACTCTCTACCCGAGAAGTTTCCTCCTGCTGAGCCTTGAACTAAACCGGTCCATTTTTGATCTTTTTTTCGGTTTTCTCGACCGGGTTGCCGAAATCGAATCTATTAACCGCAGAGGCCCCTCGCGGAGCGTCGAGATACCAATTCAGCAAGATCAACAGGACCCTCAGGATATACAAATAGCAATTCCTGTTAATCCTGTTAATCCTGTCAAAAGAAGTTTTTCTACCAGTCCTCGACGCCGCCTTACGCCTCAGGCATGTCTGGCGTATTTCCGTGATTTCGCCGCAGAAAGTCTCGCCCGGCAAGACATTCTTGTACGGGACTTCATTCCCGAAGTCCTAAAATATGAAACATGCCTGCTCAGTGCAGGGAAAGCCGGGGCGCCGTGTTCGCCGTTTCATATCGACTCTTCCCGGATCGGTGACCTCAAACCGCTGCGCAACGAAAAGATGTTGATCGAGCGGTTCACATTCGATATTCCAAGCCTTATTTTGGAACTGAAGTGCGGCCATTTTCCGGACACTTGTCCGCAAAGGGAGGTTTTTGTCGCCTTCAGCCGGGCGCCGGACGGCACGCAGGTTCGAGAAATCAACGAATTCGGGTTTGATTTTCTCCGGTTGTGTGACGGACAGTCGACTTTAGAAGAGATAGCCAACCAACTTTACCCAAAATACGGAGCAGATAAAGAGCGCGAGGAATTCGCGATGATATGTGCGGAAACGGCCGGGACGCTGGCCGGCCTTGAGGTTCTCGCCCCGTTCGAATCCGCATGATCCTGAGGGGAAAGGAGGTGAAAGGGATGCTCCAGGTAAAGGAAATCGAGAAGAAGATCCTTGCTGTTCACGTCAATGAAGCATCGACGACATATGTCGTGCCGACGTGACATGCACCCACGGAATCTCCGGTTCGGAGATAAGGGTTCCAAACCCGCTCAGTTTCCGATTCTGAAAGAAGGGATTTTTCGCCCTGGCAAGGAAATCAAGGGGTTGCGCGGAGGCGTACACGGTTGGTACGCTGCACAAGGAAGCCCGAAGATTGACACCGCCAGGGCGGAAAAGAACTCTTTCAGGACGGAAAGCATTGAAAGCCGGGGCGCGCAAAATCATGTGTTCCCCGGCTATTTTTTGGTTCCTCGCGGAAATGAGTACCTGTGGTTTGGATTTTTGCCCTAAGATCCAAAACGGATTTAGACAGGATTAACAGGATTAACACGAATAACAGGGTCGAAAATTTAAGGGTTTAGGGATGATTCAGGAATCTATGGCCTGGATCAAAACCTTCAATTAGCAATCCTTTAATTCTTGGCTATTTTTCTAGGTCCTGAGACCTGTAAATCCTGTTAATCCTGTCAAAAAAGCTTTTCTTAGTGTTCTTAGTGTTCTTAGTGGTGCACCCTTACCGCTTCGCGAGGTCTATTTAATCCCATGACGCCAAATTCACAAACGCCGCCTGCGGCCCAGCAGATCGAACCAGGCGAGACGGATTTCAGGATCGACGGGCATGTCGATATCCTCTATGAAATGTTCGAATCGCATTCGAATGTGCCTTTCGAAGAACTGACCGACCTTCCGGTAACACTGGAAAAGATGAAAAACGCTGATGTGATCGCAGCAGTTGCCGCCCTGTATTGCCCGGACATTCATAACGGCGCGGCGTCAGCCGATTTTCTGTCAAAACTTATGGTTTACGCGGAACGATATCTTACGGGGCTTTTTCATATAAAATCGGCCGAAGATCTCGATGATTGTATCAGGCAAAAGAAGCCCGGGATGATATGGCTCATCGAAAACGCTGACGGGTTGTTGGAGTTCGACCGTGCAAGGCTCCGGCAGGCGGGCATAAAAGTGGCCGGCCTCACGCACGTGGGAAGAAACAGGATTGGCGACGGCAATAATGTCCCGTTTCCGGAAGGGTTGACCGCCGGAGGGAAGACGCTGGCCAAGGAACTGGCCCGCGAAGGTTTTGCGTTCGATGTGGCCCATCTGGCGGAGCCTGGTTTTCGAGACCTCGTCCGGCTTTATGAAGGACCGCTCATATCTTCCCACACCGGGGTGCGCGCGCTCGCAGACATTCCCAGAAACCTCACCAGGAACCAGGTAGCTGCCATCCTCGAGCGCAAAGGGGTGATAGGAATAGCCGCCGACCCGGCAATGCTCACTCCCTCCGGGGAGGCTTCCATCCAGGACATATTCCGCCACATTGACTGGATAGCCCAGTCGTTTGGCGCCGACGTGATAGGCATCGGAACTGATTTTTGCGGCTTTCTCACGGCAAACGTTGGATTTGAGGACATCACCAAGCTGACGGACCTTGCCCGCATAATGCGTGAACATGGATATCCCGAGCCAAGCATTAGAAAAATCATGGGGGAAAACTGGCGCGTTTTTTATGACTCGTTATTACGATAATCCTCACCTGCTGTTTGGCCGCAACGTCCGAAGGATTAATCCACAGATGACTGATCATCGACAGGTCAGAGAGATGGTCACAGATGTTTCGGCGAGAGATGAACAGACTTATGCCGTTATCGGCGCTGCGATGGCGGTTCATGGCGAGTTGGGGCACGGTTTTCTGGAGCCTGTTTATCAGGAAGCATTGGGAATAGAGTTTGCGGCTCGTGGCATTCCCTTCAAGCGGGAGTGCCCTATGCCCGTGTTCTATCGAGGCACACCCCTCACCACCACCTACCGGGCGCACTTTATTTGCTTTGGCTCCTTGATTGTCGAATTCAAGGCGCTCCAACGGCTTTCATCTGTAGAAGAGGCCCAAGTCATTAATTATCTGAAAGCCTCCGGGCTGCAGAAGGCGCTATTGCTTAACTTTGGAGTACCGCGTCTTGAATACAAACGCTTCATCCTCTCCCAAAACGATCTGCGTACATCTGTGACATCTGCGGATAAACAGTTATGAGTCTCCTGCAAGATTGTCACCAGCGAATCGGAGGTCTTTAACAGCACCACCTCAAGCATAGGCGTCCAAAAGGACTTTCCGCCTTGATTTTCGCGATTTATTGTAATACCATATATGCAAACTCGTATTATGCAAGTTATACAAGGATTGCAATGAAAACGATCTCGATAAAGCTGCCGGATGATTTGTTGGCCAAGATGCAGTGCGCCGCCAGGAAAAGAGGCGAAACCCAGTCAGCCGTCTTGCGCGAAGCCCTCAAGGAATTCCTTTCCAACGAGAAGAATCAGAATACGGGTTCCTGCCTCGACTATGCGCGTGATCTTGCGGGGTGTGTGCAAGGCCCGCCGGATCTTTCAACGAATCCGGCACACATGGCTCGTTACGGACAATGAAACGTCAGGTCATCCTGGATACCGGTCCGCTGGTCGCTTTTCTCAATGGGCGGGATAAGCATCACGATTGGGCCGTGGCCCAATGGGCGCAAATTCAGCCTCCCCTGTTGACCTGTGAAGCGGTCATCTCCGAGGCGTGTTTTCTTTTGAGGCAATGGGAGGAAGGCGCCGACTCCGTTTTTGAATTGCTGCAGAGGGACGTTTTGGATATTTCATTTTGCTTGGCAGATCACATCGTTCCTGTCAGCATCTTACTGAGAAAATACGGGAATGTGCCCATATCCCTGGCTGACGCGTGCCTGGTGCGGATGGCTGAATTGCATGACAGCAGTTCGATTATGACACTCGATGCGGATTTCGGCATTTACCGAAAGCACAAACGCCGGATTATCCCTGTGTTGGCGCCGCCTCACATGTCATGATGGCATAATGCATTAATCTTCTTGCCAGAGCCTGGGACGAAAATCCCTTACCTCGGCACACCTGTTCATGAATTGGAGGGAAACATGGCGACTGCCCTGGAACTAACCCGTAAGGGTTGGCAGCTTTACCTCGAGGGTGCACGGCGGAGGCCAAAGCCAGCCGCACCGCTTCCATCGGTTCAGAAGGAACGTGAACGTTTGCTGGCTCTCGTTCGCCGCGCTGCTGCCGAGCTCAAGATCCGTTTCGGTGCCCGGCGTGTGTTTCTTATAGGTTCCCTGGTACAAGAGGCGTGCCTTTCCGCCCATTCCGACGTAGACTTAGCTGTTGAAGGCCTTGCGGGAGATGAATACTGGGAAGCCTGGCGAATGACCGAGGAGATGATCGCCGATCGGTCTGTTGATCTGATTGATATGGGAACCGCCGGTGAATCAATGCTTCGGGCAATCCAGCGCTACGGAATAGAACTATGAACATCATTTACCAGGAACTATCCGACCGGATTCATGGCGCCATACCGGATCTGGATCGGGTTGTAAAGCGCGCGCTGCGAGCCTGGTCTTGTACGAGAGAAACGTCAGAAGATCAGGATGTTTACCTGGACTCTGTGGCGTTAAATCTCCATGGTTTTTACTCTGGTCTGGAACGTATCTTTGAAATGATTTCACGGCGTCTGGACCAATCGCTTCCATCAAGTGAGGTTTGGCATCGCGATCTACTCTTTCAGATGGGGCGGGAAATCCAAGGTGTGAGACCTGCCGTTATCTCTCAGGAACATGCCGACAGATTGGATGAATTCCGACGCTTCAGGCACCTTGTTCGAAACGTTTATACTATGAATCTCATGCCGGACAGAATGAGCAAGTTAATCTCGGTCTTGCCGAATCTATGGTCACAACTGCGCGCGGAGTTGATGGCTTTTGCTGATTTCACAAAAGACCTGGCGGCACAATGATTGTGCAAGATGGAAATCGTTTTGAACAAGATTTGACTGAAAACATCGCGTCTACCGGAGCCAGGTTTATCTACCGAGCTCTCGGCTCCAGCAATTACCGGCTGTGCTTTCTCGGCCAATCCATCTTAATTCACTATTCACCTGGGGGGCATCTTACAGCAATGATTCCGAGGCCAACAATGGCCTTCTAATTCAGAGGACGGAGGGCGGAGGACTCAGGAGCCAGGACTGAGGACTGAGGCCCTGACTGGAAACTTCCGGGGTGACGAGGACTGAGTTGGTAAACCTGGACCTTAGGGCGGAGGACGGAACCAAAAAGGTCACGAAGGGCACTAAGGAGAGGAGCGGTAGCGGGGTGAAGAACACGAAGGAATCTTCCGAGAGAAACAGCACGGATTCAGGATTTAAGCGCCTAAAAGTGAAAATCCGATACTCATATTCATTTGTCAAAGAGTTTCATTGGCTTACTGTAATTCCTGTAAATACAGGGCAAATGCAGGGGCTGATCGCACAACAAGCTGATTTAATTGACAGTTTTGGATTAGATTCTCCGCAATAACAGGTGATAACAGGAGCGGGAAGCAGGAAGCGGGAAAACCAAATTTCACCGCAGAGGCGCAGAGGAAGGCAATTGAACGAAAAGACAAGACTAAAAAAGCAGTGAAGCGGGGAGCGGGGAGGAAGAATGATGAATGATGAGTGATGAGTGATGAAACCAATTTCAACTCCCCGATTCCTTCGACATCTGCAATTTGGTTGGCAGTATTGTATCGCGCGGTGATTTTCTTTTGCCAAACGGCAACGAGAAGCGGCATCCAGAAACGGCAATAGAAACGGCAACCAGAAGCGGCAAACTGAAGAGGGAGCGGGAAGCAGGGAGCACGAAGCGAGAAGCGGGAAAAAATAACTCCTCTTGGTTCTATCGCTTCGCGAGGGCAATAGAAACGGCAACCAGAAGCGGCAAACTGAAGAGGGAGCGGGAAGCAGGGAGCACGAAGCGAGAAGCGGAAAAAATAACTCCTCTTGGTTCTATCGCTTCGCGAGGGCAATAGAAACGGCAACCAGAAGCGGCAAACAGACGGTAGCGAGGAGCAGGAAGCAAGTAGCGCGGGGTGCGAATGGTGAATTGTGAATAGGAAAAGAGCGGGTGAGTCGAGGAATGGGTGAACGGGTTAGTGGGTGAATGAGGCAAGAGGAGAAAAAACGGGGCTACCGGTGCGGTGCTTGCGATTTACCCTATCACTCCCTTCAGCCTAACCTGCTTCAGCCTGTTCCCGTCTCCGTAATAACAGAACATATATAAAAAAATCGGAGATTTAACCTATTGGCAAGATCTGTAATGTTCCAACTGGCAAGTTTTCGCTATGGTTTCGCACTGATGTTCGGTATTATGCCGAAAGGCTGCGTGGCTGGGGAGAAGACGGCCGACATCCCGCCGAGAACTTAAACACTGAACAAAGCAAAAATCCGACGGCGCTCCAGTTCTCCTGGGCTTGAGTCAGCCCCGATGCTTCTCATAAAAAACTCTCGTGAGTGACTGCAGCTCTTAGAGCAACGATTTTGGTCAAAAATGCCGGTCTAAGCCTGCAAAACGGCTGTTTTTTACATCTCGATCTTTGGCTGTAGCGGATTTACCGTGGCCCGACCCCGGACCGTCGAATTGGAAGTCATTACAATGAAAATCTTCAAAATTGGAATTAAAAAAAAGGATCTATCAGGCATTCCAAAACGAGAACAGATTCTTCTTTTTCAAGTAGGGACTATGCTCAATGAAATAAATGTGCTTCAAAAAACCACCCTTCTCTGTTCAGATAAAGGTCTTACGGAAATTGAGAAGAAAGGTCAGATTGCCCAGTTCTTTATCTTTCATGGTATTTTGGTTGGAAAACTGTGGGAGTGCTGGGAATTCCTGCGCAAAACTTTTTTCAAAAGCACACTGGCCCTCGAATATGAGGAATTACTCAGCGATGAAGGAAAATCAAGCCTAAAGAAGTTGAAACAATTTTTTGGAAAAAATCAATGGATAAGCAAGGTCAGAAATAGATTTGCTTTTCATTATGACCCTGGCGAGCTTCTGAAGCAGCTGGAATTAATGAGGGATGACGAACCGTTCGAGATCTTTTTGGCTGAAGCCCAAGGGAATTCATTATTTTACTGTTCCACTATTCTCCATTTGTCTGCGATTTTAGGAAAAATAGATGTGTCGGATGAAATTGGCGCAATCCAAAAGTATTTTTCAGATACTTTGGAGGTCTCTGGCAATTTCATACAGTTTTTTAATCATTTTTTGGGGGTTATCGCTGCAAAATATATTCATGTTGATATAGAAGAGTTTGAAATACCAGATCCGCCTAGCGTTACGAGCCTTCACATTCCCTTTGTTATTGGCCGATGACGGACATTCCTTTCCAACACGGCATTTTTACCTAGGATATGCAACCACGAGGAGCCTTATGAAAGATTATAGCATATGCAATAATTGCGGCATCAATCCTCTTTTTGAATGGACGATCATTGAACTCAACGGATCGGAGCTTGGGCCAGCTACACACTGCATTTCTCATGCTAAGATTACCAAAGAGACCGTACAAATACGATTGGAGCGATGTTCCAGACAAACGCTTTTAGCCTAAACAAACTTTTAGAAAGGTCATGAGCATGTTGCGAGTTCCTAGTTTTCATCTTCCAGAAAGCTTCCCTCACTCAGAGGCCATTCGCTCGCTCGGAGACAATCTTCATAGCTACGAACCTGAGTTCTGGGAATTTCAGTACCAAATTTATCGTTACCTTGAACGAGTATCGGATTGAGTCTTGATTGAGCGTTACAAAGATATTCTTTATAACATGAAGGCGCTGATTAGCCGGGACCGCGACGTAATACCGATTCAGAGTTTTTTGAGCTCTTGGTACTGGTTTCGTAAGGAACATCAAACACGTTTGGAGTTTACCCTTCGTGACGTGTCGCTGCCACTGGCCTTGCCCGATGGTACAATGTTCTACAATGAGAGCATAGGAGTCTCCTGCCCACCCTAAGCACCCGAACGCCGGCAATGTGCTCTTCCGTTACGACAAACGGACGCACATAGAAAAGTTAGCCCACAAAGGGGAAATTCGAATCCGTCCAGCTTCTGACTTCGAACAGATGGATCACGATAAAGCTCGACAGGATGAAGAATGTTCAAAAAAGTCTTTTCTCGCTGGACCGCGTATTACGACTCAAGATGGTCACAATCTTCCTATTCTTGGGAACCTAGAGAGGACGGTGACCAGCCCCGACTATTACGTCTTTTGTATGACTTGCGATTGGCACCCGGACCTTTTTACCGATTTTAAGGCCGACGCGTGCATAGTAATCAAGGATGCTGACCTTTTTGCACGCCGTATTGAAGTCGCCGCGAGTTTCCAATTACCAGGCTGGCGTTTTTATCACAACCCTGTCGAGTACTTCGACCCATATCAAATACTAATAAACGAACACTTTGATGCTTGGACGTTCAAAGATTTTAAGTTTGCCTATCAACGCGAGTATCGGTTCATTTGGCTCCCACAACACGGCGCTGTTCCAAATGGATTCAAGTTTTTGAGGCTTGGCAATCTCAGCGATTTGGCTGAAGTTCACGCCAAATAATTCGTTAAGTTATCGATAGGGAAGTTTGGCAAATTCCCGAGGCAAGCCAAGCACCTCTGCACGAGTCAGTCATCACCAAGAATCCTGTTATCTCCGAAGAATTGACCAGTCTTCTCGGACCTACCTCGTAATTCGGCAAGAAGTTTGGCAGCCGCATTGTGAAGCCTTTTGAAATCCAAATTAGGTACGGGCTTTCCCAGGTAAGTTGAGCCAGAAAAGGAGGTGTTTTGCCCTGGTCCCAAGCCGTGCACAGACGGGTTTCTTAGCCAATAATAAACGATGGCCGCAATCGTGGCGCGCCAGAGTTCTCTTTTGACCTGATTCAGATCATTACGTGAAAAGTGCGCTGACAGATTCCCAAGGAAGTCAGATTGGGCCTGGAGTTCGTAATTGGGGCCTGGGAATACGGTTTCAAGACCAGCAGCGATTTGTTGCCACAACGGGGACTTCATCTTATTGAATCGACGAATAGCCTGTAATGTAAGTAAATAGGGGTCAGCCCTTGAAAATAGAAATTGGCAAGGAAATTAGAATGAAATACGGGAACCCCCAAAATACTCTGCCAGGATATTCTCTACTCTTTTCTAATTTCAAGAGCTGACCCCCCCATTTATTTGTTTCTCATTCAACAACCCGTGTTTATCAACCCCGCTACGCTCCTTCATCCACCCCGCTACGCTCCTTCCGGCCTGCGGCCCTTTCTCCAATATTCCTGCTGATCTCCAGGAAATTGACGACCCGGTTCATGCAGCAGGCGGTGCTTTGTTGGAGGGTTGACGTAAACCTTAACGGAAAAAAGGCCCGTGTCTTGGCTGCCCTGCTTTCCAGCAAGCCGGCCCTTTTCCTGTTAATCCTGTTAATCCTGTCAAAATCTCTCCCCGCTCTCCGCCTTCCGTCCTCCATCCTCCGCTCTCCGTTCTCCGTCCTCCGTCTTCCCTGCTTCCTGAAATTGCCCAAATTGATCTAATCGGCATTTTTCCTCGCGGGTTTTGATCGGAATACCGTATTATTTATGGACATTCAGCACTCCAAGAGTTTTTTTGGATGGAATCCGGCCCGGAAATGCGGTCCGACTTCAGTTGAGGGTCAGATTGACGCATTATTCGGGATACAGCCGGTTCAGACAGTTGCATCGACCAGGAGAAATACGTTTATGAGTCCGGAAGTGCCATGCTCCACAACCCGGCCGGCCATATCCGCCCGAGCCGTTGCCCGCGGCCGGGTGAGCGCTCTGACGGCCTTGTTTATCACCGGCTTCGGCGCGTTTCTTAATCTTTATGCTACTCAGCCGCTGCTGCCGGAATTGCGGCAGATCTTCAGGGCTTCGGAAGTGATGGTGAGTCTTACTGTGACCGCATCGGTACTGGCAGTGGCGTTAGCGGCCCCACTGGTTGGTCTGCTGGCTGATGGCTTGGGACGTAAGCGGGTTATCGTTGCCGCTATGTTGGGCCTTACTCTTCCAACGGCCTTGGCCGGGACATCGGACAACCTGGGTCAGCTCATTGCCTGGCGTTTTCTTCAGGGGCTTTTTGTTCCGGGCATTATAGCCGTTACCATAGCATATATCAGCGAGGAATCGCCCAGCGAGTCGGTGGGGTCCATCATGGCGACCTATGTGACCGGCACGGTTATCGGCGGTTTTTCAGGGCGCTTCATCGTCGGTTTGGCCGCAACCCACTGGGGTTGGCGCATTGCTTTTTTTGTCCTTGGCTCGATCACTTTAGCCGCAGCGTTGACCACATGGCTCCTCCTGCCGCGTTCTACAAACTTCATACGTCAAAGCAATGCGGCTGCGGCCCTTCGGTCGATGCGAGCGCATCTGCGCAATCCTCAGCTTCTGGCGACTTGCGCCGTCGGATTTAACGTTCTGTTTTGCATGGCCGGGGCGTTTACCTATGTTAACTTTTACCTGGCGGATAAGCCCTTTTTCCTTGGACCTGCTGCTCTGGGGTCAATTTTTGGCGTGTTCCTGATCGGCGCCGTCATAACACCGGTCGCGGGGTACATCCTGGACCGTGTCGGTCACCGCCGGGCGCTGGTGGGGGCTGTGGGAATGTCTGCGACCGGTATGCTGCTGACTCTGATTCAGAATGTGCCGGTCATCATTGGAGGACTGGCACTTGAGTCTTCCGGAGTGTTCGCATGCCAGTCGGCGTCATCGAGCCATATAGGCAAGGCTGCCCATGAGGGCCTGTCCAGCGCTGCAGGTCTCTACGTGGCCCTCTACTACTTCGGCGGCTGTGCAGGCTCGATTATTCCCGGTTTTCTCTGGAAGCAGTACGGGTGGCTTGGCTGCGTGGGAGTTATCACCTGCATGCAGCTTATAACTGCCATGATCGCCTATAAATTTTGGCGCGACTGATGGGAGGGATGCAACAACCGAGGTGAGACGTGAAGGGTTTGTTAGTTTTCAGTTTTCAGTTTTTAGTTGTTAGTTAGTTCCCATCCGGAAACAGTTATCATGCTGAATTAATTAATCAAATTACCCATTTTATCGTTGCGTTTTGCTTGATAATCTGGCATTCTATTGGCGCTAACTGCCGGATTTTTAAGACAAACACTCCATTCACGGATGTCGAAAATGCGCCAAAAAAGAAGCCCTCAACTCTCCGTTTTTCATACTCTCGCCCTTACCGAAATCGGGAAGGAACTGGCGGCCATTTCCCTTATCATCGATGAAACTCCTCGGATGCTCGACCCGATTTACCGCGATCTGGTCGGAGTAAAACAAACCGACAATGGCCGAACGGGTATGACCGCCGAACAAGTTTTACGTTGCGCCATTCTGAAGCAATACCGTAACCTGAGCTATGAGGAACTGGCCTTTCATCTGGCGGATTCAATGACATTTCGCACCTTTGCCAGACTTGAGCGAAAGCAGCGCCCTTCGGCTTCGACTCTGCAGGAGAACATCAAGTCTTTGAGCGAAGAGACTTGGGAAGCCATCAATAGTGCGGTCATAACCAGAGCGTCCGAGACTGGAATCGAGAACGGGCGCACGGTTCGTATCGATTCCACGGCGGTGGAGTGTGATATCCACTATCCGACTGACTCCACGCTGCTTCAAGACGCCATTCGTGTTATCACCCGTCTTCTCATCGAGGGCAAAAGACTTTTCCCCGCCCCACGCTACCATTTCAGCGATCACCGGCGGGTGGTCAAAAAACGAGTGCTTAAGATCAAAGACAGCCGGAAAGAAACGGTACGCAGGTCGTGCTACAAAGATCTGCTCGATTTCGCTGAACTGGTGAGGGGCTACGGAGAAAGTGCCGTTGCAGTTCTCGCCGGATATAAATCGTTCGATCCCGAGCAGGTGATCCAGGCGCGTATTCTTGTGGAGAAACTGGAACGAGCGCTGGGTCTGTTGTCCCGAATCATGGACCAGACTCGGCGCCGGGTAATCAACGGGGAAAAAGTCCCCGCAAGCGAGAAGATCGTCTCTTTTTTCGAGTGTCATTCGGACATTATCGAGAAGGGCAACCGGCAGACCACCTACGGGCACAAGGTCTTTCTCACAGGTGGAGAATCGGGCCTTATCCTCGACTGTGTCATTGAGCGCGGCAACCCTGCTGACTCTTCGATGTTCGTGCCCCTTATGGACCGGCAGAAACAAATCTATGGGAGGTTTCCTCGGCAGGTGGCTGCCGATGGTGGGTTTGCTTCCGAGACAAACCTCAAAACCGGAAAAGCCAATGGGATAAGGGATATCGCCTTCGCCAAAAGAAAAGGGATATCGATCCTTGAGATGGTGAAAAGCACCTGGGTTTACAAAAAGCTCAGGAACTTCCGGGCCGGTATCGAAGCCAACATCTCTGTGCTCAAGCGGGCTTTTGGCCTGTTCCGTTGCGCCTGGTCCGGATGGCACGGGTTCATGCGATGCGTGCGCAGCGCTGTTGTCGCATACAACCTGCTTGTACTGGGTAGACTTAGGATCGAGCAAGCTTAACACCTGTTCTGAACCAGAAGTATGAAAGGCGATGGAGTAGTGTTTCGAAAAATTGCGGAAAATTTCAAAAATCATCAAGAGCTACCCTAAGCTGTCTGTTTTTTTGCCAAACTAAGGCCATTCTGCTCTCAAGTGTAGAATTTGCCTTAGACGTGAAAATATAAAATCGGGGTTTCCGGATGGACACTAGTTAACTCAAAACTCAAACTCAAAACTCAAAACTCTTTTTGGGGGAGTGAAGGGTGAAGTTCGCTTTGTTTCTTCCTCATTCAGCAATCCGTGTTTATCCACCCCGCTACGCTCCTTCCAGCTTGACAAAAACGAAAAGGTTGATCCGGATGGTCCCTGGAAAACCTCTCGGCTATCTGGTAAAAGAGATACTTGTATGCACACTCGCGGATGCTCGCGTTTGTTTTTTGGGAACAAGGAGACATCACCATGACACGAACCATATGCATGGAAGTTGATGACGAGGTCCTTCTGGGCATGAACAAGAGCCCCGAGGAACTGGCGGGGGAAATGCGACTTGCTGCCGCGGTCAAGTGGTATGAAATTGGCCTAATCAGTCAGGAAAGAGCGGCACAACTGTCAGGTATGGACAGGGCCGCATTTATCGACGCTCTCTCCAGGTTCGGTGTTTCTCCATTTCAAGAAACAGCAGTTGAAATATTGGATGCGCTCAACGAAAGCGGCGTATGAAGCGGATCGTGAAAAAAGTGAAGGGTGAAGAGTGAAGGGTGAAGAGTGAAGAGTGAAAAGTTCAACAATCCGTGTTTATCCACCCCGCTACGCTCCTCCATCCACCCCGCTACGCTCCTTCCAGTCTATGCCTCTTTCTCGGGATTTGCCACGAGCAGGACCTTGCCGGCGGTCATATTACTCTGGTAGATTTCCAATGCCTCTTGTATCGCTGACAGGGGAAGCCTTTTTTGCACAGCCGTCTGCAAAGCCGTAGCAGCCAGTTTCTTTACTCTTTGGGTAAACCACAGTCTTGCAATAAAACTCTTTTTTGCCGCCCAGTTCGAAAGGAAAAAACCCGCAACCTTCTTATCGCCGAATATCAAAGTTTCTGCGTTGAATATGCTCGGCTCGCCTGACAGGTTTGAATAAACCAGCACGGCGCCGCCAAACGGCGCGGCGTCCAAAAGCTGTTGCGTCAGGCCTCCGCCTACGGCATCGAGAAAGAGGGTAGCCTTCAGTTGGTGCGCCAACGTGCGCAGTCGATCGGGGAAGTCCCCATCGAGACTGTTGAGCACATATTGGGCCCCGAGCGACTCAAGGAGTTCCACCTGTTCCTGCCGCCGCACGATATTGATGACGGGCAAGCCATGTTGCCGGCCCAGGCGGATTATCATCCGCCCCAGCGCGCTCGCCGCAGCGGTACTGACAATGGCCTTGTGCTTTTCGCTCTTGGCGATGTCGAAAAAAGAAATGGCGGTCATCGGATTGACTATCAACATCGCCCCCTGCTCCGGGGAGAGATTTTTCGGCAGCGGAAAACAAAGCATAGCGGATGTCACCATGTATTCAGCCCATGTGCCGTCCGAGGTTTGTGCGGCGGCACACGCCACGCGTTTCCCCATCCACATACGGGGAACCAGACCTTTTCCGGCATCCACTACCGTTCCACTTCCCTCCAGTCCGGGAACCACGGGGAAAGGTTTTTGAAAGGCATAATTTCCCGCCAGAAAAAACAGGTCCGACGGATTAATTGGAGACGCAGCCATCCTGATCAGGACTTCCCCCGGTCCGGGGCGCGGGACAGGGATTTGCCTCACAAATAACGGGCCGCCGTTTTCTTCCAGTTGAACGGCCTGCATTCTTTCCGGAATCGTTCCGGTCATTTCCACACTCCCGCTCCTCGCTCCCTGCTCCTCGCAGCAGTGAGGTTTTTCAAAAGCGTGGGGAGCGGCGCCCCCCACACCCCCTCGCCGCTACGCGGCTCAGTGTGGCGCTGCGGCGGCGGCCCCGCGCATGCGGTGGCTTGCCGCCGACAACGCCGAGCGCTCGGCCTCGCGCGTCCGCGCGTGGCCGAAATCCTGCGGGGGTGCGGGGGAAACTTTCCCCCGCTCACTTTGAGGTTATTCGTCGCTCTTTGAACTGGGTCTCACACTTCGATGGCCTTTAGCCCCTCTTTTCGGGCGGCTTCAATCTGCCGGTGATCGGCAGATACGAACAGGTCAGGCTCAACGGCAAGAGCGCAGCCAATATGCAAGGCATCCATGGCTCGCACCGGGTTATTTTCGAGGCATTTTATCGTTCGAGCCGCAACTTCCGGGGTGATATAGCATATCTGCACGTCTTCGATTTCCTTCAAAATGAGGTCCCGAGTTTTCTCGTAATCACTGCGGGACAGCTTATCTTCGCGGACAAGGCGATTGAGCGTAGAAATCATTTCGGGCAGGCAAACGACGCTAAGAACCAGGTCCTCAGCCTTCATGCAGATCTCGATGACCTTGTCCGCTCCAGGTTCCTCGATGTACCTTTTGACGAAAGCAGATGTATCGAAAAAGACCCTCATGAGTCTGATTCCGCGCGGTCTTTCAGGACTTCCCGGCTCAGTGACAGGCCAGGAACAGTAAGACGCGGAACTTCCCGCTTCCATGAAGCCTGCCGCTTTGTCAGCGGCAAAATCTCGGCAATCGGTTTGCCTCTGCGGTAAACGCGCACCACTTCACCGCTTTCCACTGCATCAAAGTAATGCTTGATGCGCTTTCGCAGCTCAACAACGTTCGTGTCCTGCATATCTCTCGCCTCGCTATGGGGGATTTCACTCCTACCCGTAGTGTACGCCCTTATGTACGTTTTGCAATTAAAATAAGGAATGGTGGATGTGATCATGCCGGGCAAGCGCAGCTGCGAAGTCTGTCGCCGACTGAAGTCCGACCAACGGAATCGCAGGGGCCGGTCTTTTTCGTCAGCACCTATTACCCTGTAACATTATGTATTTCGCATAATCCGTGGGCAAAATCGGAGCGTTGCCCACCTTGGTGGGCACAAAAGCGTGCCCACCCTACAGGAGCGGTACTACTCGAAGCTACAAGGGTTACAGGGTACTATGGCGAGGTCACAAGGTGCCACGCGAACGCCCGACACGATTGACTTCCGCCTAAAGGCGGTAAACTGAATGACCAGATTATTGCTAAGGGGCGCCCGCAATCGATATGGCATTTTCTTGCCCAGTGTTGTTCATAAGTCTGTCTTACGAGGAAGGTGTTTCTAACTCCTAATTTCCGTTTCCCTGGATGCTTTTAACCTCGTCGACAAGGTCCGTCCCCTCGGGTCCCAGGATGCACTTGTACGGGACCGAGCAGACATCGCTCCAGAATCCCTTTTTTCGGTTTTTTTCAAAGTCCTTGAAGAAGCCTTCAACCGGTCCGTATTTTTCCTGTATCACTTCGTTCAGGGCAAGCCTTTCATCATGTAGCTGTTCGCATTTTTCCAAATACTCCACCATGAGGTGATTGTTTGGATTTTTATGGTTGCCCTGGACAAAATATATCCAGAAGGGCAGCGCCGTAGTGTCTGCTTGATAAAGGTCCATTCTGGTATCTTTGAAAAGTGCGTCCACCTTGCAGTTACGGCTCACCTTTCCCCACACGAAGACCTCGGACCAGGCCGCAGTGCCCTCTGTGAACCACTGGTAGGGTTTTTTCGGCATCCACCTGGTTTTGTAACCGTAAGCGTATTGCAGTCTATGGAACAACTCGTGTGCTGAGGTAGGCTGCCGGATGCCTTTGTTATATACCCATGCCTTTGAATCGAACTGAATCGGCCCATCCGGAGGATCTGCAACTCCGAAGCAGTCAATGTTTCGAAAAACCACCTCTATCTTGTCCTTGCCGGGGGCCGTGTAGGGTTTTCTTCCGAAGAGATCCGTATATTTTGTCCACGCATCCTCGAGATATCCCGCTGTGTCCTTAATAATTTGCGGGTCCTTGATATTGTCGCTCGAATTCCCGCTCCGGTTTGTCCATTTGAGAACGAAGTGGTCCGTTTCGTAGCGGTTCTCAAAAGAAGGCATGGGGCTGTCAAGGGTCTGAGCGAAAACCGCGCCCACGAAGGGGGCGAAACCGGTCCTCGCGGCCATATTCATAGAAACACCAAGCAGTATCGCTGATAACAGCCTCGGAAGTTTCATGATTTAGACTCCTTGGAGCAGTTAATTAATTTCGGGTTCAATGAATTTTAAACCGTGAGCCGGAGAATAGCAATTATAATTTGAGAAAACCCAGGAGCTTAGGAAGAAAACAATATTTATTGCTGAGCACACGACGCAGCTCGCAGTGACGATTGCGTCTTATGAGAGAGAAGATCTCCATTGAAAATTCGAGGCGAGGAGGGCGTAGCGGTGCCCCATGTTGCCGAGAGCGACTTCCGCGCAACCGTAAGTCCAGCCTGTGAGCTCCAGGGGTTATGTCATGGCTGGATTGTGAGGATTTCGATGTTCCGGATGCCCTTAGGTGTCTGAACCTTAACTTCGTCGCCCTCTTCCCGGCCGATGAGAGCTTTGCCGATGGGAGATGTAACAGATATGGTTCCAGCCAGCACGTCGGCCTCATATGGACCGACCAATCGATATGAGTTGACCTCGCCGGTTTCGAGGTCTTCCACGATCACTACGCAGCCAAAGACGGCTTTCCCCTCCACGTTCTTTGGCAAATCGACTACTTGCGAATTGCCGACCTTTTCGGTCAATTCCTGAATCTTTCCTTCAATGATGCCCTGTTTCTGTTTAGCGGACTCGAACTCGGCGTTTTCCGAGATATCCCCGTGCCCGCGAGCTTCCTCTATGGCCTTGATCACTGAGGGGCGGTCTTCCTTTTGCAGGCGTTTTAATTCACTCATGAGTTTCTTATATCCATCCCTGGTGATGGGAACTCTCTGCATTCCAACTCCTTTCAAAATAAAATATGCCGTTCCATTTAGTGCCATTGCAAGCGCATGTCAACTGGCACGGAACAGCACGGACTTTCCGGCTCTCGGCAGTTTTCAGATATATCTTAATACCAAAACTGAAAAAACTTTATCAAAAAGTGCAGGAAGCATACAGAGAATTTAGCCTCATTTTTCGCATCGGCTGATTTTGAATTACCCTCAGCGGCCGACGTCGTGGTAGACTAACTGGTTGAAAATCCAGGAACCGGCACATGGCGCCGGGCATCTCCCCAAACAGCAACTGAACGCGGTGACTTCGAAGCGGTCTTCCAGGACCTTGTGAGGGACTCATATGGGCTTCAACCGGAAAGACCTTCTGGGAATTCGCGACCTGGAGGTCGCCGAAATTGAATACCTTTTAGATTTATCCCGTTCTTTCAAGGAAATCAATGAGAGGTCCATCAAAAAGGTACCCACCCTTAGAGGCAAAACGATCATTCACCTTTTTTACGAACCGAGCACCAGAACGCGGACCTCCTTTGATATCGCGGCAAAACGACTAAGCGCCGACACCTACTCGATAACCGCCTCAACCAGTTCGATAGTCAAGGGCGAGACGGGGCTGGATACCCTGAAAAACCTGGAGGCCATGAGACCCGATGTCTTCGTAATACGCCATTCCGCTTCCGGCGCTCCTCAGATGCTTGCCGGCCGCACCACGGCGTCGGTGATCAACGCCGGGGACGGGATGCACGAGCATCCTTCTCAGGCGCTGCTCGACATGCTGACAATCCTTGACAACAAGAGCAGGCTGGACGGCCTGAACGTGGTTATCGTCGGCGACATATACCATAGCCGGGTGGCGCGTTCCAATATCTGGGGCCTGACAAAAATGGGGTCCAGAGTGGTGGTGTGCGGCCCTGTCACACTCATTCCCCCCAATATCGACGCAATGGGCGTTCAGGTGTCGAACCGTCTGGAACAGTGCATTCCTGATGCTGACGTGATCATGGTTCTGCGTCTTCAAAAGGAAAGGCAGCAGCAGATGTTGTTGCCCTCACTGCGCGAATATGCGACTTTGTACGGCATAAACGCCGAAAGACTGAAGGGGGCGAAAAAAGACGTTTTGATTATGCATCCCGGCCCGATGAACCGGGGGGTTGAAATCAGCCCTGAAGTCGCAGACGGCCCCTATTCGGTTATCCTGGACCAGGTAACCAACGGTGTTGCCGTCAGGATGGCGCTGCTCTATCTGCTCGCGCAAAGATAATCTATCAGGCTTTTGCCTCTTCCCGGAGTGATAATGGACACGAAGCAAAATTCAGCTAATCTTGTCTTGCGCAATGGCAGGGTGATCGATCCTGCGAAGGGATTGGACGCCGTAGTTGACGTTCTCATAGAGAACGGAATCATAGCCGAAATTAGCGCGAAAATCGAACTTGGCCCCGAAAAGCTCTCGCAGTTCGAGCAAATCGACGCAAGCGGCAAATGGATAGTGCCGGGCCTCATCGACATGCATGTTCATCTGCGGGAACCGGGAGAAGAATACAAGGAGACAATCTCCTCGGGAACGCAGGCTGCCGCTGCGGGAGGATTCACTTCGGTGGCGTGCATGCCCAACACGCACCCGGTAAACGACTGCGCCGCAGTAACCCAGTACATTCTCGAGAAGGCCAGGGATGAGGGATCTTGCCGAGTATTCCCCGTGGGGGCCATAAGCAAGGGGATCGAGGGCAAGAACATTTCTGAATACGGGGAACTTCGCGCCGCAGGGGTCGTAGCCGTATCGGACGACGGCCGGCCCGTCATGAACAGCCTGCTTATGAGGCGCGCGCTCGAGTATGCTAAAACTTTCGACCTGCTTGTCATAAGCCACTGCGAAGACCTGGACCTTTCCAGCGATGGTCTGATGAATGAGGGTCCCGTATCGACAAGGCTCGGCATGAGGGGCATACCGAGGGCTGCTGAAGAGATTATGGTGGCCCGCGACATTCTTCTGGCCGAGCTTACCGGGAGCAGGCTTCATTTAGCTCATATCAGCACTGCCGGGTCTGTGGCGCTGATACGCGAGGCCAAAAAACGGGGCGTACCAGTCAGCGCAGAGACCGCACCCCATTATTTTACACTTACCGAAGAACTGATCTCCACCTTCGACCCGGTCTACAAGGTCAATCCACCGCTGAGGAGGCCCGAGGACATCGAGGCAATAAAGGCCGGGCTGTGCGACGGGACCATCGATGTTATTGCTTCGGATCATGCGCCTCACAGCTCAGTTGAAAAGGACCTGGAATTCGAATATGCGGCAAATGGCATAATAGGTCTGGAATCGTCCCTGCCTCTTATTTTGCGGCTCATACGCGAAGGCGTCCTCACTCCCCTGGAAGCAGTCGCAAAGGTATCGCGCAACCCTGCCCGAATCCTGGCAATCCCTTTCGGCACATTGCGCAAAGGGATTACTGCCGATTTGACTCTTATAGATCCGGAAGTGAAATATACGATCGATGTCAACCGATTCAAATCGAAGAGCAGGAACTGCCCCTTTGCCGGCACCGAAGTGCAAGGCAAAGCGGTTATGACGCTCGTGGGAGGCAGGGTGGTTTTTTCCGCCTCATAATCCTGTTTCCGGGCGCTTACAATTACGCGAGAAAAGATAAAATCACTGTATAAGAAAGGGCTGAGACCAGAGTGAAGACCGAAATGCTTGCTGCGGCAAGTTCCGGGTCACCCCCAAGCTCGGTTGCCATTACATAGGATATAGTGGCTGGAGGAGAGGCGAGCAGAATTACTCCGGGGAGGATAAGCGGACCAGGCACTTTGCTCACGAGCATCAGAAAGTAGCCAACAAGCGGCAATGCCAAGAGTTTAAAGGTCCCAATGGCGACGATTTCCGCAACCATTGACTTCATCGCGCCAAACGAAAGGCTCGCGCCGATCAGGAGCAATGCGGTCGGAAGCGCCATTCCGGCGAGGATATCGAGCCCTTTGCTCAAGGGACCGGGAATTTTAAGGCCCAGCGCCGCAAAGACAATCGAAACCCCAACGGTCAATACGATTGGATTTTGCACGATATTTCTGACAACGAACCACCATTTCCGCCCGTTGACCCGCGCCTCTGGGCCACAACTGGTAAGAGCCCATACGGCAAGCAGATTCTGGCCGATCATTAAAAAAGTGCTCAGAATCACCAGCCGGGCGAAGCTCGATTCCCCGATTGCGTAATAAGCAATCGAATATGCCATGTATCCGATGTTTCCGTGTATGCTGTTCTGCAGAAAAGTCCCGCGCCGGTCTGCGCGGATCGAAAGGGCGCGAACCGCTAACATGCTTGAAAGGAGCACGATACACAAAGAACCAAGTGAGCATACAACGGCTCTCAGGTTGAAATTCTCACTGAAAGGCGCCCGGGCTATCTGACTGAGAATCATTGCCGGTATTCCGATATTGAATACTATCAGGTTTGCTGTCCTGGCGAATGCGTCATCGATGATATTTCTCCATTTTAGTATGAATCCTAGCAGGATGATGCTGAAGATGGGCAGAATCGTATTAAGAATGATATTTAGCATTTGAAAACCGGCCTTTTGGCGCTGGATTCAAAAAAAATTCTTCCTAGACTATTTGCCGAAAAATCCAAAGTATTATAATCAAAAATTAACATTCCGGAACAATGGTTTGCTTAAGCCGGGGTGAACGTGGAAAAAACTTGACCTTTCATCACGCTTCCAATAAACGGGAGTGCATCGTACAACATTGCAAGATGAGGAAATGAACCATGCCGAAGAAAGATATGGAGAGCGACCGCATGATAGATGACTTTGAAGACGATTCCGGACTTGAGTTCGAACAAGCCGACGAGCTTGATTTCGCCGCGAGGACGACCTGCTGCTCGATGAAAGCGAAGACGACGAAGACCTGCTTCCATCGGTCCTCTATAAAGGGATCACCAGGCCAAAAACCGACGACGACTGGCGGCAATTGCTGCTCGATGCCAGCAGGGAGGGTATCCCTGCATACAAGATCTCGGACAACTACAGAGAAGGCGCTCTGCTGCTGCATCCCAGCTTCGGGATTGGCGTAGTTACCAAAGTCATCTCCCCACGGAAGATGGAGGTAATATTCGAAAACAGCAAGAAACTGATGGCTATGAGCATTGTCTCTCCGAGCCAGGCGGCCTGATCGATCAACTCTGCGCTTCCAGCGCAGGCACCAACCACTTCTGCACCTGCTCGATCAGAAACTCGTAAACCAACGGTACGCCTCCTACAACATTTCCGTTGAACAGGTGATTGTCCTCGCCCCGGAAATCGCTGACCATGCCGCCGGCCTCTGTGATAAGGAGCGCGCCGGCGGCTATGTCCCAGGCCTTCAAGCCGATTTCCCAGAAGCCGTCCACTCGTCCCGCAGCCAGGTATGCCAGATCCAACGCTGCGGACCCAGCCCGCCTGATTCCGGTCGTGCTCATCAAAATCGATTTGAAAGCAATCAGGTAGTCATCCAGGTATTGCTTGGCCCTGAACGGAAACCCGGTCGCAATCAGCGCCTGATCGAGACTCACTTTTTCGCGCCTCGGAAGTCTCGATCCGTTCAGCCAGGCCCCTGCGCCCTTTCTTGCCGAAAAGAGCTCGTTTCGAACAGGGTCCAGCACTAATCCCAAAACCGGTTTTTTCTCCAGACACACTGCGATGGAAACGGCAACAAACGGAAAGCCGTGGATAAAATTGGTTGTGCCGTCCACCGGATCGATTACCCATGTGTACCCCGGCTGCAAACCCTCATTTGCCGTTTCTTCGGCCATAATGTGGTGGTCGGGGAAATTGCTCCGGATGGCGTCGATAATCAGATTTTCGCACCTTTTATCGATCTCTGTCACATAATCCGAGGGACCCTTCCTGTGGACCCAGGAGCCGGCTACCTGTCCAATGTGCTGCTGGATAAGCTCTCCCGCCTCAAAGATGATCTTTCGCGCAACGGTTTCCATTTTGTCGAGCATCGTCGCTCCTAAGAGTGTTGGGGATCTCCTTACCGGCTTGCATGCAAAGCCGAAATCGGCTACAAAATGCCGGAAATGGGAAGTTATCCACCTCCGGGCACCGCACCTCATTTACAGCCGAACGGAGCGTTCTTCAACCTTGATTATAGACGTCCATACTCATATTTTCCCGCCCGATATCATTCGCGGGCGGGACCTGTTCCATCAGGGGCGAGCCCGAATTCCGACTTCTATACGGCCCCGCAGATTCGAAAATGGCATCTGCGGAAATGCTCATCCAATCGATGGATGAAAACGGGATAGACCGGTCGGTGGTATTCGGGTTTCCGTGGCGAACCCCTGAGCTGCTCGCGCGCCACAATGATTATGTGCTCGATGCCGCCGCGAGATTCCCTGACCGCCTTCTGCCGCTGGCCTGTCTTGACCTTTTCTCGCAAAAGTGCGTCGAGGTGGCGGAAAAGGTGCTCCTCGATGGTGTCAGGGGATTCGGAGAACTTGCCGTTTACACTGTCGGCGGGAATATGGACCGTGTCCTCAACAATTTCAAGCAAATTGCCGTTCTTTGCCGTGAAAAAGACCTCGTGCTCCTCGCCCACGCAAACGAACCCGTCGGGCATGAATATCCGGGTAAAGCTCCGTTCGGCCTTGATTTCTACTATGACATGGCGAGGGCCGCCGCTGGAGCCACGCTCATCCTTGCACACTGGGGCGGCGGTCTGTTCTTTTTCGAACTTTTGAAGAAAAACGACCCCGGGCTTTTTGCAAATATCTATTACGATACGGCGGCTTCCCCCTTTGTGTACAGGAGTGACATCTACAGGGTGGCAACACAGGTGGCGGGGCCCAATAAAATTCTTTTCGGCAGCGATTATCCCCTTATCTCTCCGAAACGCTATTTTAAGGAGATGAGGCAGTCCGGTCTCCCCGATCTTGAGATAGACTACATTTCCGGGAAAAATGCGGCCCGTATTTTTCGCGTTTAGAGCCAAAAATTTCAAGTCTGACGCGCAGGTATCAAATACCATGAAAATTTTCATCTGGCGCCACAGCAAATTTCTTTCGAGCTGGTCGATGTTCGATGAACCGCACATCTATCGAGACAATTATCTTCAGGCCGAGATAGCCGTTTTAGCCGAATCCAGGGAAGAGGCCCTGGAGTTAATCGAAAAAGACGGACAGTGGAACATTCACGAACTCCTGCGCATCGAGCCGAAGGTCATAGCACTGGACAGCCCTGCGATCGTAAGTAAGTTCGTGCACTTCGGCTGAAAGCTTACACGATTCAATCCCCGGGGCTCATAGGACCGCCAGCCGAAAAAATCCCTTTGTAATCGAGCGCCCCCATGGCGGACTCAAACCCTGGAACACCTTGGATTAGTACCCCCTACCAACTCACCACCCGCACATCAGGCAGCGCCCGACCGAGGAAGCGCTCTCCAATTGCCTGGAACCGGAGCGGCACGTCCGATACGTAGAAGCGGTATTCGGGGCCGGTCCTGTGAGGATTCCTCATATTTATCTGCGCGAGCGTCCGGGCCGTCTGTTCGGCCATCGCCTCTGCTGAGTCCACCAGCGAGATTTCTCTGCCCACCAGTTCCTGGAGCAGAGGTTTTAGAAGGGGATAATGAGTACAGCCGAGGACCAGTGTATCAATTTTATGGCAGGTCACCGGCTTGAGATATTCCATTGCCGTAAGACGCGTTACAGGGTGATCGAGCCAACCTTCTTCGACCAGCGGCACAAAAAGAGGGCAGGCATGGGAATATATCCTGACAGCGGGGTCGAGCCGGTGAATGGCCCTGGCATATGCGTTGCTGTTGATCGTCGCCGGGGTGCCGATCACTCCGATATACTTTTGGCGAGTCACAGAAATGGCAGCCGAGGCCCCCGCTTCGATGACATTGAGGACCGGCACCGACGAAAGTCCCGATATCACTTCGCTTGCCACCGCCGCCATAGTGTTGCACGCCACGATCAGGATTTTTACTCCGTTTTTCAGAAGAAAATCAGTAATCTCGCACGCAAATCGGCAGATCGTATCGACCGATTTGACCCCGTAAGGAACACGGGCAGTGTCACCAAAATAGATGATATTCTCAAACGGAAGCATCTCCATCAAGGCGCGGACAACCGTCAGTCCGCCAACTCCGGAATCGAATACCCCGATCGGGCTTTGAATATCCACCCTCATTTCTTTAGGCTCAATTCTGGTAAGACCACGAAATCCGATGGGAACTCTGAAATTATAGCGCAGTTGCGCCTAAATTATCACGAACGCCATACTAGCAGTTTCCCTTCCATATGACATCCGGAAACCTTCGGAGTTTTCGGCCTTTTTAGGTCTCGAACCTTTTGCCCCGTGACTTTTGACAAAAATGGAAAAACGACAAAAAATTGCCGGCGCATTTTTTTATCTGTAATTTTATTGCCGTTCAACCGGATTGGATTTGGCAGGTGGCGTGAAATTTGTGAATATTTTCGCGATTATTATTACCCAGGAGTCCATCAAATCTGATTCTCATTAGCGGATTCCCGTCTTTTTTTCGCTTGACAAGAGTCTGGATAAGCGTTTAAGTGGTTGCGCATTCTGATAAAGTTATCTAAAAGGTTTGTCCGCACATGTTAATTTTATCACTTGCGGGAGCTGCTCTAAGATGCATAAAGAGCACAATCTTTGCTGGATCATTTCATCCATTCACGGAAATACCGAGGCTGGCCTATGAACCAAGAGAAAAGTAGCTCTTCTGCAAACAAACCACTGGGGGTGATTTTCTTTCTATTGGGCTTTATCTGCGCCCTGGCCGTCGGATGGGTCGTTTTTCCGAACCTGCTCTATTCTAAAAAGGCTCAACCTATTAATTTCAGCCATGTCGCCCACCAGAGCGAGGATTGCGAGTCCTGTCACAGCTTGCGCGCCGATGGCACCTATAGCGGGGTCCCCAGGATAGACAGATGCAAGGAATGCCATGAATCCGCCCAAGGGAGCAGTGAAGCGGAGGCCAAACTTGTGAGCGACTATGTGGAGAAAAACCGGGAAGTGCCCTGGAAAGTGTATGCCTGGCAGCCCGACAACGTCTATTTCTCCCATGCTCCCCACAAGGGACAGGGTCTGGAGTGCACGCGCTGTCACAGGGACGTCTCAAAAGAGGAGAAGACTCCTATGTACAGAGAAAATCTTATTACCGGATATAGCATATCCACCATGAAGATGGTGGAATGTGAGAAATGTCATGCCCTGAAGGGCGCCTCGAACAATTGCGAGATCTGCCACAAGTAAAGTAAGGAATCTTGGTGATTTCAAGAGTTTATATGACTCTGGAACGATTTCTGGGTCACTGGTTTTCATGAGAGGGAAATGCAATGAATTTTGCTCGGAGAGCTTTCTTACAGTTCGCTGCCGGAGCGGTCGGCGGCTCGTTGCTTTCACCCTTGCCATGGCAATTGGCCGCCGACTCTGCAAGGTGGTCCCAGAACTGGTCATGGCGCCCTTCCCCCGAACGCGGTGAGATCACAAAAGCAGCCGGCATATGCACGATGTGCGAAGGGGGCTGTGCCATACAGGCACGTCTGGTAAATGGAAACAGGGCCATTTTGATCGAGGGAAATCCGGCAAATCCGCTCACTGGAGGTGGGATTTGCGCCCTTGGCGCATCAGGGCTGCAGTTTTTATACGCTCCTTACCGCATTCCAAAGCCCATGAAGCAGACAAAGAGCCGTGGAGACGTGTCCGGCTTGCGGCCGATCTCATGGGATGAAGCGCTGGGCGAGCTTGGAAAGAAGCTGGGCAAGATGCTGTCGGAGGGCAAATCGCATGAATTGGCCGGCATCATCTCGAACAGACCGAGCAGCATGGCCGACCTGTGGCTTCAGTTTTTCACCGCGTACGGTTCTCCAAATCTGTTCAGGATGCCATCTGGCGCCGACGGTCTCAAACTGGCCGCGCAGCTTACAACGGGCAAGGCTTCGCCGTTTGCTTTCGCACTCGGAGATGCCGAATACATACTGAGCTTCGGGTCGAATCTGTTCGAAGGCGCTGGCGCCCCGAGCGCGGTGTTCCCCGCCCTGCGCCAATGGACCCAGGGAGGGAAAAGATCCGTCAAGCTCGTTCAGGTCGAGTCTCGCTGCTCGATGACCGCTTCCAAGGCAGATCAGTTCCTTGCCGTCGCGCCGGGGACTGAAGCTGCCCTCGCCATGGGAATAGCTCACCTGATGGTACGCAACGGACACTATGATGTTGATTTCGTGAAAAACAACGTCTTTGGTTTCGAAGACTGGACCGACGATACGGGAAAGAAGCGTGAGGGGTTCAGGAGTCTGGTGAGTTCAGCCGCCTACTCTCCTGAACAGGTTGCGAAAGTGACCGGCCTTGAAGCAGCTCAAATCGACCAGGTCGCCAAAGAGTTTGCCGCACAGCCAAAAGCCCTGGCAATCTGGGCAGTTGGCCAGCCTGATAGCGCCAACGGCATCTATCACCAACTGGTCTTCGCAGCCCTCAATGCTTTGAAGGGCAATCTGAAGCCCAACGGGCTGGTAAGCTTCGCTCGCGGCGTTCCGCTCGCCGGCCTGCCGCCGATCCGGAGGGATGAAGCAGCGGACAAAGGAACTCGGAACGGCCTTTACGGGTTTCTCGACCGCGTCCGCGCAGGATCGCAATACCCGATTGAAATGCTTCTGGTCCATGAGTCTAACCCGTGGTACGGCATGCCGGAAAACAAGCTCTTCCGGGAAGCCCTGAAAAAAGTGCCGACGCTGGTTTCGTTCTCCTCTTACATGGACGAGACGGCGGCCCAGGCAGATCTTATACTGCCAGACCACACGGCTTTCGAACGCTGCGATGACGTACTGGGCATTCCATGGGCGCCTTTTTCGTACTATGCCGTCAGCACGCCCATACTGAAGCCGCTGCTGGATACTAAACACACAGGGGAGGTGCTCCTGGCTCTGGCAGGCGGTATTGGAGGTTCAGTGGGCTCTTCCATGCCGTGGAAGAGCTATGAAGAATACCTCAAATTCAGGATTGAGGGCCTTGCCCAATCTCGTAAAGGAGCGGTCGCCGATAAGCCGGATGTCCCAATCATGAAGCTTTCCGCCGGTGAATCCATTCAGCCAAATTTCACCGATGGCGCAGAGCTTTGGAAAAAGCTCAAAGCCGGTTATTGCTGGTATGACTCGCCGGCCGCAATTGCCCGTTTCGAGACCGTTTCAGGCAAACTGGAGCTTGCCTGCCGGTCAATCGGGATAAAGGGCGCCGCCGTTTCCGATGATAAGCTTTATCTGCCACATTTTGAACTTCCAAAACTATCGGGAGCTGAGAGCGAGTTTCCACTGCTGCTGGTTACCTACAAGCCTTCGTTTACTGCCGGCGGCTACCTGCCGAACCCGCCCTTCATGAACAAGCTTATTCCCAATTCAGTTCTCAAGGGTGCGGATGTGTTCATTGAATTGCATCCCGATACGGCTGCCAAATTCGGATTTTCGCAAGGCGAGCTTGTTTCCCTGCAAACGACTCAGGGGGAAGCGAGGGTGAGGGTAAATGTTTCTGCGACGGCTCGCCCTGGAGTCGTTTACCTGCCTGTGGGGCTGGGGCACAAGGCCTACGACGACTACGTTCAAAACAAAGGTGTAAATGCGAACAGTTTGATGGAAGTTCAACTGGATCCCGTGAGCGGTATAGGGACTGTGTGGGCTTGCCGCGTTCAACTGCGTCGCGTGTAAGGGGGTAATCCGTGAGCGAAAAAGAACATGCGGAAGGCGCTGTTCGTTTTGGGATGGTGATCGACCTGGACAAGTGTACGGGATGCGGCGCATGCAGCGTTGCATGCCAGGCCGAAAACAATATATCTTTCAGGCTCGACGAATCGAACAAACTGCGTTCCATAACCTGGATGTCAATATTCCAGTTAAACAACGGCAGGAATTACCCTGATTACAAATATGCCTTCCTGCCTCGTCCGTGCATGCATTGCGACTCTCCTCACCACTCACCCTGCACTTTCGTCTGCCCTGTCAATGCGACAACACGGGACGAGAACAACGGGATCGTTACCCACATTTATCCACGCTGCATCGGATGCAGGTACTGCATAGTCGCTTGCCCGTATCATGCGAGGGCTTTCAACTGGTGGGACCCCAAATGGCCCGAGCCTATGGAAAGCATGCTGAGTCCTGAGGTAAGCACCCGGATGCGCGGTGTGGTGGAGAAATGCACATTCTGCCATCAGAGGCTTCTCAAGGCTCGCTCAAAGGCATACAAGGACGGGACCGATCCCGACAAGGCGACATACACCACCGCCTGCGCTGATGCCTGCCCCGCGAGGGCCATAACATACGGCAACCTGAGGGACCCACACTCTGATGTGGCCAGGCTGTCAAAGGACCCGAACGCGTTTCGAATTATTGAAAAGCTCCATACCGAGCCAAAGGTTTACTACATCAGCACTCAGGACTGGATAAAGAAACTTTCCGATAATGCCGTTAAACAGGAATCATAGGATAAAAAGTCAGCCCAAATCTGATTTCCTTGGCTACGAGGGGTAGAGAATGGATAGAGCATTGATTCCAGAAGGATTGAAGCGCTGCCCGCTTCCGATTTTCGGGCTCTGGACACTGCTTCTGGTTGGAGTGATCGGCTGGGGCGTACTGGCTGGAGGCGTGGTGCTTCTGAAGGCCCTGAATGTTACCGGGTTAAATGACTATTTCGGCTTCGGGGCTTACATTACAGCAGACCTGGCCATTATCGCGCTCGGCGCCGGGGCGTTCTTTTCCGGCTTTCTCTACTACGGACTGTCCCGTTTCTTTCCTGCACTCAAGGAACTCGGAAAAATAATAAATCTTGCGGTTGTCGTGGGGTTCGTATGCTACACGGGAGCGCTGGCGATCCTTCTGCTCGAAATAGGGCAGCCGTTGCGGGGCTGGTTCGGATACTGGCACGCAAATGTCCACTCAATGCTAACGGAAGTGATATTCTGCATCAGTTGTTATGCTATTGTCCTGATCATCGAATATGTTCCGCTAATTCTCGAGAACCGCAAGCTGGGCGAAGTGAAGCCTCTCGGAGTGTTCGGACACAGCATGCACGACTTGATGGCCATTTTCGCCCTCACCGGCACATTCCTGAGCTTTTTCCACCAAGGATCTCTGGGCGGCGTCGCCGGCGTTCTGTTCGCCAGACCCTATGCATACAGAACCGGCCTTTTTATCTGGCCCTGGACATTCTTTCTTTTCATTCTCTCGGCAATAGCTTCCGGACCGGCTTTCACCGCCCTTATCTGCCGGGGCATCGAAAAAGTCTCGAGGAAGAAACTGGTTGACAGGAGCGTCTATGAGCTGATCGGCAAGATCGAAGGCGTGCTGCTGGGCGTCTACATGGTGCTGAAGATTGCCGATACTGCTTACTGGGGTTTTGTTCAGTCACCCGGATTCGGTTTGACCCTGGGGAGTTTTTACTGGGGCCCATACGGAATCTGGCTGCTGATCGCCGAGATTGGCGTCTGCGGCGTTCTTCCGGCCCTGATCCTGCTTTCGCCCGCAGGCAGAAGGAGCAATGGGCTGCTTTTCGGTGCTTTTTTGCTCGACATTATCGGCGTGTCGCTCAATCGCTTCGTAATGACTATCCCGGCCATCGCCGCTCCCGTGATGCCCTTCGACAAATGGCAAGTCTATATTCCGACTGTCTATGAAACAGCGCCAATCCTTGCGATGCTTGCCTACTGCGTGCTGATAATTTCGCTCTCATACAGGTACCTGCCCCTTTTCCCGCGGGAAAAGGAACTTAACCGGGTCTAGTGCAGCGTCAACCAAGATCCGATAGGTAATGACCTTCCGCCCGTCATTCCGGCGAAAGCCGGAATTTCGCCAAGGTGACGTCTTTAAGGTTTTTCGCCCTGGTGTGGGAATTCCAATCCTTTTGCATTACCTTCCCAGGTCTCGGGTTCACTCCAGTCACGTCCATGCTTATTTTATCGTTGATTCCGTCGATCCTGAACGATATATGACGAAATCCTTCTTTAGCGCGGTAAGGAATATCGGTGGTTCTTTAGTGGGACGTCGACATTCGTTTGAGGATTGCTCGTATGGGTGATTAACCTGCGGTATAGGCTCTCAAGGCAGATGATCGAGAATCAAGTGAAAATTGAGAAGTACCGAATAAAAAGACGGATGCTCGACCAAAATCCCGCTCCGCACCTGCTTGCCGGCCGTTCGGATACAGAGGCGACTCGGGCGCAATTTCTACAACCAGGGGAAGATTGAAAATGTGGTTCCGACGCTTATTCGGAAGAAAAAATGAAGAGCATGAATCCGAGGCGGCCAAACGCAGGACTGATCGCGAAGCCACGATAGATCAGGGCATCTATTACCTCTACATGATCATCGGGCTCCAGGTCTTGTTTGTTTTTGGGATCATGGGGGTAATCATATTTATAGGTAAGGTTATCTCGACGTCCGGCTGGGTCTTCCTGATCATGTTTGCGCTCTTTGCGGCAAGCATGATCTATATATACAGGAAAGCAAAAAAGCAGATCAAAAGAATAAGCGAATCGTTTAGCAAAGCGGACAAGAACTACGAAATCAGCATAATGGGTGGAATGCTCACTATGAGGATAGAACAGAACCCGAACGCCCCGAAGCTTCTTGATGCACCATTTTCAGCGTCCGCCGAACCCGTCATCGATGCAGAAACGAAAGAGGCTGCCCCCGCTCAGAAGCGTGCTCATCTGTCCTGAACCGCACAGTTGGAAGGAACTCTTCCGCCGGATTTTTTCTTACGACCGTGTCTTTCAGCCAGTTGGAATCGTCCTTTTCGGGATGATCCACATTGAAGTGGAGCCCCCGGCTCTCCTTTCTCTGAACGGCGCACCGGATGATAAGTTCAGCCACCAGAGCAAGCCCCTGGAGTTCTACAAGGTCGCTGTTCAGCGGAATTTTCGGCATATGCTCTTTTAATTCCATCCTTATCTGAAGGACGTGAGTCAAGGCCAGGGCAAGCCGCTTGTCCGTCCTCACGATACCGACGTAGTTCCACATCAGGCGCCTGATGACATCCCAGTTATGGGCTATCATGACCATCTCATTGTTTGAGGAATTCTGATGGGCGATTTGTGCGGGGCTGTCAGGCACGTCGGGAAGCATGCGGCTCCGCCACAACTGGATTTGTTCTGAGCACTCTGCGGCCGCAACGTGCGCGAAGACCATGGCTTCCAGCAGCGAATTACTGGCAAGGCGGTTTGCCCCGTGCAACCCGGTACAGGCGCACTCGCCAAGAGCATAGAGGTTCCGGATTGTTGTACGTCCCGAAGGGTTGGTGACGATCCCTCCACACATGTAATGGGCGGCTGGAACGACCGGAATAGGGTCTTGGGTGATGTCGATACCCAGGGACAGACATCTCTGGTAAATGTTCGGGAAACGCTCTTTGAGGAAATCGCCGTCCCTGTGGCTGATGTCCAGGAAAACGCAGTCATCTCCTGTCGTCTTCATTTCCGTATCTATCGCGCGCGCCACAATATCGCGAAACGCCAGATCCTTGAGCGGATGATATTTCTCCATGAAGGCCCGTCCGCGGCGGTCGATCAGTCTACCTCCCTCCCCACGGACTGCTTCGGAGATCAGGAAGTTTTTAGCCGTCGGATGATACAGGCAGGTAGGATGAAACTGAACGAATTCGAGGTTTGCCAGTTTTGCGCCTGCCCGATAGGCTATGGCGAGCCCGTCCCCGGTTGCTACGTCGGGATTGCTCGTATAAAGATAGACTTTCCCGGCCCCCCCGGTGCAAAGCAACACCGCATTTGCCACGAAGGCATGAATCTTTTCTGCGGCTATATCAAGGACGTATGCACCCCGGCACGTATCCCGATGGTACAGATCGTCAGATCCGGTCATCATTGACTGATGCTGGACTACCAAATCCAGGACCAAATGGTCTTCGAAGATAGCGATATTTGGTTCTGATTCGGCGGCAGCCATCAGGACGTTTTCAACAGCCTTGCCTGTCATGTCCTGGGCGTGAAGAATCCGGTTGCGGCTGTGCCCTCCTTCTCTTCCCAGATCGAATGAGTTCGGGTCGGCTCCCCGGTTGAAATCGACCCCCAGTCCCAGAAGATCCTTGATCCGCTCCGGACCGGTTCTTACGACAAAATCCACCACTTCAGGATGACACAGGCCGTCCCCCGCATTCAAGGTATCCTGAACGTGGAGGTCAAAAGAGTCGTCCTGCCCGAACACGGATGCTATTCCGCCCTGAGCGTAATTCGTGTTGGTTTCAAGTCTGTGTTTTTTTGTTACAATTGCTACCGATCCGCTCCGCGCTGCTTTCAAGGCGAATGTGAGACCAGCAATCCCACTGCCGATGACGAGATAATCGAATTGATTTTTCATTGCGGATTCCCCATATTGAGATCGGAGGCAGGATTCGAATATCGAAATTTCCTATGATTCTTTGTATTTATTAGTATGAAAATCAATCTGCGGCAAGTAAAGTTTGAATGAAAAAAGAAACGGAAGGCTCGCACGGACCGCTAAATACATGAATAAAAATACCAATGACGGCCCACCGGAGGCATTTGTCGCCAAAGTCCGCAATCTCAAGGTGATTGCGCTCGATTGTGATGGGGTTCTTTTCGATTCACGAGAGGCCAATATTCACTTCTACAGCCATATCATGAAAATAATCGGGCGGCCTCCCGTCAGGGCGGACCAGCACGAATTCATACATATGCACCCTGTCCGCGAGTCTCTGGTCTACTTGACCGGTGGGGAGGGCGAGGATTTCGACCGCGCCTTCGAGTATTTCAAAACCATAGATTTTGGCCCGTTCAACGACTATCTATGCTGTGAACCCGGATTGGTCTCTTTTCTCAAACATGCCAGGAGGCATTTTCGGACCGCCCTGGCGACAAACCGCACCGTTTCCACTCTCGAACTTCTGCGGCACTTCAACCTGAGTGAGTATTTCGACCTCGTGGTGTGCGCCTCCGACGTTCGCAACCCCAAGCCCCATCCCGAAATAATGGAGAGAATATTCGCCGCATTCAGTGTGTTGCCTCAGCACGTCCTCTATATCGGCGACTCCAGGGTGGACGAAGCGCTGGCGCTTTCCACCGGAATTCATTTCGTCAGTTACAAGAACCCTTCCCTGAAGGCTGAGCTTCATATCAATCATTTTCAGGAACTCAATTGCCTGTTCCCCGAACGTTCGACCAAATAAGCTTACCCGAGACGAGACCGGCCGATGCCCTGCGCAGGCGGGAGCGTGAAAAACAAATGGCAAATGGGACGACAAAACACTAAAAGGCCGTCGATTTGTCGCACGTATGGAATAATCTAAAAGAGACTCATTGCCCGGCCATCTCAGCCTCCAGCTTTTCCAAGCCGGTCCTTGCGAAATCGATGTCGGGATTGAGTTCCAGAGCGATCCGGTAGAGCCGGACTGGCTTCCTGCTTGTGGCCCAGTTCTCTCAGGTTGGAGCCGATATTGGCGTAATCTATTGCAGAGCCTGGATCCAGCTCTATAACCCGTTCAAAAGAAGCGATCGATTCATTGTGTTTCTTCAGTTTGAAATAGCAGAACCCTCGCAGGTTGTAGATTTCTTTGAGTTCGGGGTTGGCCTTTTCGGCAAGATCGAGCGCATCCAGAGCTTCTTCGTATCTTCCCAACTCCTTGAGGCAGGAGGCGATGTGCACGTGGATGCTGCCGATTTCACCCGGATCCGGGGACTGATCGAGAGCACGCCGGAGAAGCGCCAGAGCAGTCTCCGGGTTCCCGTTCAGTTCGAGGCTGTGGGCTAGAAAGAACGTGAGATCATAACGGGGTCCGAAGGTGGAAAGGAGCCGCTCCATCTGCGGGACCATCTCGTCATCGGCAAGTCCCCTCAGCATGGTTCGCGCCGCGTGCTGCGGAAAATCGGTGTTGCGGGTGTGATCCAGAAAGTGCGCACCCGGGATGATAGTGTAAACCGCCGGGACCTGCAGTTGTGGATGCGTGACATTTATCACCAGGACTTGAAGGCCGATTCTTGTCAGAGCAGCCGTGCACCTTTCGATTTCAACCCGGATGTTGCTGTCGTCGTGGTTCGGAAGGTCCCGGATGGAAACTTTCCCGTTGCTTTTCATCAAGTAGGCCGCTTCTTCCAGGCTCGCATACTTTGGAAGCGTGGGCCGATAGGAAGTATGGCTTTGGAAGTCTCCGGCGAGCTGCGCTATTTCGGTGAGCGCCCGGCAAAGAGATTTTTCGGGATTGGAGGTGGTGCCGGCCGTAAAGACGATCTCGCTTTTTTCCGGGAAGGTGGACGGGTCGTAGGCGAGCGCTCCCACGGTTGGGATCCCGGTATCCAGCGAGAAGTCTCGCAGAAACAACTCAATTCCTTTCGCCCGAAACTTATTTACGAGTTCTATTGCCGCAGGGTCGCGAAGGGAATCGACATCAATCTCAGGGGTAACCAGCATGTCGTTGCTGATGATAGAGCCAACGTGTCTTTCGACCACCTCGCACAGGGACTGAAGTATTGCTTCCTCGAGAGTGTTTCCGGCAGCCGGCCCGTTATACTCGTTGATGGTGTAGAACCAGTCGATTGGCGCCCACTGCTCCCTGCCGAGCGAAAGGTTCCAGGCCTTCACCCACCGGAGCGGCAGATCATCGAGAAACTTTCGGCAAAACTCTACCGGTGTCTGAGTATCATACACCGATTTTTTCAAATCATCCGCCGAGACCGCAAAGTCGTCGAGGCCGCTGTACCGGAAAGTGGGAAACGGAAACTGTTGAACAAATGCAAAGAAGCTGAAACGCTCCATCAGCTCCATCAGGGCGCTCGCTTCGGATTGCTGTGGAGTGGCGCCTTTGCCCATTTGTTTTTTCGTACCGGTAAACCGGGTAGCGTCTTGGCCGCAAAGACTGATATATACGGGGATGTCCAGTCTGCCGGTATCGATTCTCACAGTCCTTGCAAGAACATTCATATCCAGTCCGGCCAAACGTTCCCTCACCCATGAGATCGTCTGTTCGGGAGTCCTCGTTTTATCCTGATCGTGGCTGTACTTTTTGAAACTATCCTTAATTTCAATATTAGAAGTCATTTGGTCTCCGCTAATATTTAATTCCATTGGCTTTGAGGCACTCAATTAATTCACAACTGCCTCATCTTCCTGTTCTTCATTTCTGCGGATCAGTTCCAGAAGCTGCACGGCGGTGTGGGAGGCGGTGTAGATACGGGGAATGCCTTTTATTTTAGTGAAATCCTGCAGGCTCCTAGGGCGCTGGAGGGCAAGCCTGAGAAGCGTATCGTTCGTTAGAATCCTGAAGGGCGCACGGTCGCGGCGGCGAGCTTCTTTTTCGCGGAACAGATAAAGCGCCTTAAGGATGCGCTTTCCGACCACGTCCAGCGACTGCGCCCCGTATATGTGCAAAAAATCGCCGGGGCGGAAATGTTTTTCCGTGATTTGCTGCATGCATAGCTTCTCAAAGGCTTCGCGGGCTGCCCCAAGGAGATCTTTTTCCTTGAGTTCTGCGACAAGCTTGTGCCTCAGCGGAATAAGAAAATGGGTGTCGAAGCGGGCATATTCGATCTGCTCGTTTCTAAGAGGGCGTCTGCCCCAGTCATAACGCTGCCATTTCTTATTGAGACTTATGCCGAAATGCTCCAGGAGAATCGGTGCAAGCCCCAGTTGCCTATATCCCAGCATCTTCGCGGCGACTGACGTATCGAAAACATTGTTCACCGTGAATTTGAAATCGCGTTTGAGCCCGGCGATATCATTGGCAGCGGCGTGGAAAATTTTTTCTATGTCGGGATTGGAAAGGATTTTCCCAAAACCTTCGATATCGCCGGCCGAAAACGGGTCGATGATGTAGTCCTGTTGCTCGGTAGATACCTGAATGAGGCAAATTCGGTTAAAGTAGGCATAAAAACTGTTTGACTCTGTGTCGACAGCAACATGAGCGGATTTTTCGAGGTTACCTATAAGTTTTGAGAAATCATGCTGGTTTTCAATCAGGGCTGCGCTGTTCAATTTCATGATATAGGTTTTCCGCCCTTTTCTCCTGTGTTATTTTAAGACAAGAAAGTGAGGCCGAAATGAACAAACGCAAGGGTGAAAGCCTCAAACCGATGCGCCGATCCACACGGCATAAGCCCCACCACGGTTTCTATACCCCGTTTCAGGAGTTAGATCAACTCTTTGGACGAATTTTTTCCTCCCATCCAAAACATTTAGCCAACCCCGACCCATTTTTGGAAAAAAACGGGGTCCATCTTCCCAGGATCAAAGTCGAAGCCGATGAGGATTCCCTTTTTCAGACGGCAATGGCCGATGTAAGCCCCCTGCCTGCCGGGCCTTGCAAAAAGGTCCCGCTCCGGCCTCCCGAGAAGAAATATCCGCGTTTTCTCGCCAGGGAGGAAATCGAGGCCTATACTCAACTGGTAGACCTGGTAGCCGGTGAGGGGCCCTTTGAGCTTTCGAGTTCCGATGAATACATCGACGGCGCTGTTTTGGGGATCTCGCCCGAGGTTTTGAAGAAGCTGCGGGAGGGCTATTTCAGCTACCAGGACTATCTTGACCTGCACGGACTGAACAGGCAGCAGGCCCGCGAAGAAGTCAGGGACTTCATCATGGAGTGCTTTGCCGCCCGGCGCAGGTGCGTACTGATAATTGCGGGAAGAGGCCTCAATTCCAAGGACAAGGAACCGGTGCTAAAGAACAATTTGCCCACCTGGCTTACGCGCGCGCCCCTAAAAAGGGTGGTCCTGGCATTCGCCTCGGCCCGTTCCTACGACGGAGGCTGGGGCGCATTCTACGTCCTGCTGCGCAAAAATGAGGGCAAAGGCCCCGCTGGTTACGCCGGCTCGATAATATTCTCATGCATCAGCCATTCAAGAGCCTGGCAAAGCGGAAGGCCGACGACATTTGTATAGGAGCCTTCGATGGATCTTACCAGAAAAGCCCCGATCCCCTGAATGCCGTAGCCTCCGGCCTTGTCCATCGGCTCGGCCGGTCCTCACGTATGCACTCTATTTCTTCCATCGAGAGGTTTTTAAAGTGAACCCGTGTAGTTACCGATCCACTCCTGCGGAGTTTCCCGCCGGGCTGGATGAGGCACATGCCCGTAATTACCTCGTGCACCCTGCCGCTCAGGGCATTGAGCATCCGGACGGCCTCGGCGGCATCTGAGGGTTTTCCGAAAATGCGGCCGTCGAGGACAACTATGGTGTCAGCTCCAAAAATCCATGAATCGGGGTGGAGAGGAGAAATCGAATTGGCCTTGAGACAGGCCCATCTCTCGGCAATTTCAGCAGGACTTTCCCCCGGCTCAGCCGATTCGCCCAGCCAGACCGATTCGTCTATCCTGCTTGGATGCACCTCGAACTCAACCCCGACGGAGAGAAGCAAACGTTTTCTGCGCGGCGACTCAGAGGCAAGGATGAGGGGCTGGAGCGTTTTAAACATCGACTACGCCAGAGCCAGCATCCGGTCCAGGGCTAACCTGGCGCCCGCCTTTATCTGTTCGGATACTGCAACCACATTCATCTCGCCAATATTTTCAAGGGTCTGCAGCAGATTTGCCAAGTTTATCTTGAACATATTGGGACAGAGTGAATAATGCAGGTCGAGCACCTTCTTGTCCGGATATTCACACGCCAAACGATGGATCAGGTTTATTTCCGTACCGATAACGATTGTCGAACCTTGAGGCGCCTCCCTCACATATTTCACTATATAGCTGGTTGACCCGCACGCATCGGCCTGCGCCACCACCTCTCGCGTGCATTCGGGGTGCACGACTATTCTGGCCTCGGGAAACTCGGTCCGCATTTTTTCAATCTGATCAACCGTAAACCGGGTATGCACCAGGCAATAGCCATCCCAGAGGATCATCCTGGCGCGCCTGAGCGCGTCGGGATCGTTTCCGCCCATAGCCTTGCCGGGCGACCAGACAACCATCTCTTCAGGGGCTATCCCAAGATCGTGGCCAACATTACGGCCAAGGTGCCGGTCAGGGAAAAACAGAATCTTTTCTTTTTGTCCGAAAGCCCACCTGACAGCTTTGGCCGCATTGGACGAAGTACAGACGATACCGCCGCGATTGCCGCAAAAAGATTTCAGTTCCGCGTCCGAGTTCATGTAGACCACCGGAATGGTCGAATCCTCTCCGGCAACAGATTCGATCTGCTCCCAGGCGGATTTCACCGTTTCAGCTTCGGCCATTGCGGCCATCCAGCATCCGGCTTCCATGTTGGGAATCTGAACGACCTGGCCGGGCTGCGCGAGAATCGCGGCGCTTTCCGCCATGAAGTGCACACCGCAAAAGACTATGTAGCGGCAATCCCGATCTGCTGCCGCTTTTCTGGACAGCTCGAACGAATCCCCAACGAAATCGCCCAGCTCAACGATTTCTTTTCGCTGGTAATGGTGGGTCAGAATAATCAGTTGTTTGCCGAGTTCCCGTTTTCGGGCCCGGATTTTTTCGATTATCTCCGCGTGGTTTAAATGAGCTTTGTTCGTCTGCATGACCTTCTTGGCTACCTCTGAGTTCGCTTCCAGGGATTAAAGCCGTAAAATACGCACACGCCTCATCCCATGCAAACTGAATTCGGCAGGCGCATTCTTATCCGCAATGAATGCAGTCCGCCTGCTTCATCCTGCAGCATCAGGGGCGTCAACCCGAGCGATCTTGTCCCCACAGCGAATGATACCCCCTTCGATTACCCTGGCAAAAACGCCCTCGCGCGGCATGATGCAATCTCCGGCCTGGTAGTAGATCGCGCATTTTTTATGGCATTCCTTGCCGATCTGGGTGATTTCCACCAGGACCGATTTGCCCAACCTGAACCGGGCGCCCACCGGAATACTAACCCAGTCGATTCCTTCGGTTGCAATGTTTTCGGCAAAATCTCCAAAGCCGACCGAGAGACCGGCGGCTTTAGCCTTCTCGATGCTCTCAATTGCCAGAAAACTGACCTGCCGGTGCCATGCCCCCGCATGCGCATCGCCCTGAATGCCATGTTCCGTAACCAGCAGCGCCTGTTCGACAGGTATCTTCCGAGTGCCCTTTGTTTTGCTGACCGCAATCGATCTTATCTTCATTTCAAGTTACCCGCATCGGTCGCCCTGACTTTCGCCCCGGCGATTATGGCTCACATTCTTTTGAATCAACCCGGGCAGGGGACCTATTCATAAGCTCTCTGAAAGTGATCGCGTCAAGCCTTTCGCGAATGGCCTCGGTCGCCTCCATCCAGAGAATTCTCGTAACGCAGGTACTCGGAACGCACGCACTCTTCGGGATATTGAACACACCTCATAAGCTTCAGGCCACCTTCCAGAAGCCCTACGATCTCTCCCACGGTAATCTCTTCCGGGGGCTTGGTCAGCAGGTGCCCACCCTTCGGGCCGCGAACGCTCGTAACGTAATCCGCTTTTTTTAAAGAAATTATAATTTGTTCGAGGTACTTTATCCCAATACCCTGCCTTTGGGCGACAGACCCAAGTCGAACAGGCCCCTCATCTGCGTGAAGAGCCAAATCGAGCATAAGTCTGACTCCATATCGGCTTCTGGTGGACAGCTTCATATCAACTCCAAAGTGGCGTCAAGGAAAAATCAAACTACTGTTTTTTAGTATAGTATATTTTTAATGCCCTCATGGTCAAGAAATAAACGGGGTGGCGGAAATCGGAAGCAAGGTTCGGATATCGGAGGGGAAGGCCCGAAAAAAAATGCTTGGACTTTTGCTCGGCAATGTTATTTTTATCTGGTCCAAAGAGAAAGGAGCAATCATGCATTCAAGAACGCTTGTACTGAGATTCCCGAAGGAAATTGTCGACAAACCCATAATAGCCAACCTGGTGCGCGACTATAACCTGGCTTTCAATATCCTGAAGGCCCAGATCTTTCCCCGAAAAGAGGGAATGCTGGTAATGGAACTGCAGGGCAGCGCTGATAATTTCGACAAAGGGGTCCAATATCTCGAACAGGTCGGCGTCCAGGTGGAACCGGTCGGCCATGGTATTCGCCGCGACGAGGAACGATGCTACCAGTGCGGGTCCTGTACGGCTGTCTGCCCGACTGGGGCTCTCCACGTGAAGAGACCGCAGATGGAAGTCGAATTTGAATCCGAGCGGTGCAGCGCCTGCGAGCTATGCGTGAAGAGCTGCCCGGTCAGGGCCATGATCGTTACTTTCGATAAGGCGCTTGCCTGAGCGGGCGCCTGTCATTTACTCACATTCGTGATGTACTCATTTTTCTTCCTAACATAAACGTCCGGAAATGATTATTTTCCGCTCCGGCGGGGTGGTGGGACCCGCCTCGCGGGGCGCCGAATTTTAATCCGGTGTTTCCGGATGGCTACACTAGCCAGCAATCTTGCCCTGTCTTAATTTTACAAGAAATTTACTCAAGTGGCGGAAATGCGCTCCAAACCGGAATGGAGATCAAAATGAGCGATAAAAAAGGCGTCCCATAAGACTTCAAAAGAGACAAGGCATGCCCCCTCGGAATTTGCGGGCCGAAGCGAGGGGAGGGCAAAAATTGAACTGGTGCTCAAATGCGATACGATGGGAAGCGTTGAAGCCATTTCCGCTCTGCTTGCCAACCTGAAGCTGCCCGAAGCGGAAGTGGAGCTGATCCACTCCGGCGTGGGGAACATAGCCAAACAAGACCTGCTGATGGCTTTGACCGGGAGCAGGCTTGTCATCGGATTCAACGTAGGGGTCACCCCAAAGCTGGAACAGTGGGTAAAAGAACATGGGGTGGAGGTGCGCCTGTACGACGTAATCTACAGGCTGGCTGAAGATGTCAAAGCCATTGCCCGGAATCTGGCTCCGGTTGAGACCGAAGAGAGGGTTATCGGAAAATGCGAGGTGATCGCGACCTTCAGATCGAAAAAAGGGGGGGTGATTTTAGGCTGCGAGGTCGTCGAAGGCGCCGTCCAGGTCGGAAAGCATTTTCGGGTGGTAACGGCGATGGGACCGGTTCACAGCGCCAGGATCGAATCGCTCCAGATCGAGAAGCGGCCGGTAAAGGAAGCCAGAGCCGGACAGCAGGTAGGCGTGGAGGTCTCAGGCTCGACCCTGGGCAAGGTTGGCGATTTCATCGAATGCTACAATGAAATCATCCCCAAAAGAGCGAGATGGTCACCCAGAGGCAGTATCATACATATGGGATCTTCATGACCCGTCTGCAGCATTGCCGACATGTGTAGCGCCGTTTTTCACGTATGCTGCCCAGGACCCAACCTGACGTTCACCGGTGAAATCATAGATCAGAAATGTCGTTGTGCGGGCAACGGGTTGTTTGGTCCTGAGATAGCGAATGGCGATCAGTGCCGATTTTTCAAGGCGTGTGCCCCTTTTTAGGATTTTCGATGAAAATAGCCGCCATAGAGATTGGTTGTGCCGACAGCCAAATAGCGTCCACGAAACCGTGCAATAAAATCATCCGGCCCCTGGAAGTCGCCATCACTCATGGAAACCAGATGGAAAGGTCCCTTTAACCGATCCGGATCGGTGCCGAAATACCAGACGTCCAGGTTCTCGATGCCATTTCGCTGCTGCCAGTCCCTGAGTTCCCTGATCCCCTGGCCCCAGTCATAATTGGAATCGCTCAACAGTTTGTAACCTTCTGCGGTTCCGCCCCACAGCTCGTTGACATAACAGAGCGCATTGGGCCAAACAATGACCGATGCAGCCGCAGTCCAAAATACACAGCCAGCCACAGCTCCTGCAGCCAAATATCTTCGCCAGCCGGATTGCATCGCTGCGATCATGTTAGCCGCCGCACCTGCCGCACCTACGATGAAAAAACCGATCAGCGGCAAAACCAACCGGATGCCGATTTGCACCCTGAAGGTGACACTGAAAAGAATCAGCACCGCCGTTATCAGGGTCACCCAATTCCACAGCGCTCTTGGCCTGACAATCGCAACAAGCAACGGCAAGGCCAGCACAGACGCCGTCAACTTCATTGTCATCGCCACAGGAAAGTAGTACCACAGGGCGCGAGGGTCAGTCCGGCCGGCAATGAACACACCGTGTCCGATATTGTTATGTTTGATCTGATAAACGATTGCTTCTGCGCCATTGCTGAAAATCCGTAAATGGTCCGCCACGTACACCATAACTGATGCCATCGGGCCATCAGGCAGTGTCCTTGCCCATGCTACAAAACTGGGCTCGGGGCGCCAATCGCTGCCGCAGTAGATAAGCATCAGGAGAAATCCCAAACCAAAAATCTGCTTTAAGTCGCGGCTAAACGGACCAAGTTCCGCGATGAGTCGCCTAAAAAATTGCACCACCCCGCCATTTGCCGGGACAGCGAATGCCTGTTTGCGCCCCAGTCGATCCAATTCGAGCACCAGCAAGCATAACGGGCCCAGTAGCAGCGCCGAGGCTTTAGCCAGCAGGGCCAGTCCGTACAAGAGGGACGGAAGACCCACACGCAGCCGCCACCCGGATGTTCGTCCCTCACGGAAGTGATATACCAGCGCGAGCATGCAGGCAGTAATCGCCACATCGGTTGTTGCCAGGCTTGCGTGGGCCAGCAGGGACGGTTCACAGGCAAGCAACACTACAGCCAGCCGCCCTCCCCAAGGTCCGGCGAGGCCCCATCCCACCCTCCAACCGTAAAACAGCACCGCCCACCAAAACACCAGCGTCGCAGCGCGCGCCACGGGCAGCATCCGGTCAATTTCCGAGAGCAGATCAAAACGCTGGCCTCGCAACAATTCCCAAACGTATAGCGGCAATGTCGTCACATCGACCGGCAGGGGCATTGTACCGATTTTGGTCGTTCGCCCCGCTACCGCCCAGATGCCAGCCTTCGAGGCCTCGAAGCAAAGATACCGGTTCGTCGAAGGTCGCACCTATGTGACCGGCAGCAAGCACGCAGTAGGCCGACGAAAGAAGGCCGAAGACAATCAGCCAGGGCAAGTCGCGAACCCATGCGTATTCGGATTCATGCTGCATATATTACATTCCCTGAGAATCGGTTGAGTTAAAGACCTCTTGAAATGAACAAATGAAAAACCGTCCCCCGCTCTGTGCCCCGCTTCACCCGGACCCGCCCTTTGTGCAGCTCGACTATTTCTTTTACGATCGCCAGTCCCAGACCCGTACCCTCGATCGCATCCGATGCGCACTGCCGCTGAAACACTTTGAATATATCGCTGCCGTCATCATCCTGAATGCCGACGCCATCGTCTCTTACCGTAAAATGATGGAAATCCCCGGCTTTCTGATAACCGATTTCAATAGTAGTGAGCCCTTCGCCTCCATATTTGACGGCATTATCGATCAGATTTCTAAAAACCCTGAGCATGGAAATCTTGTCCGCGCGCACAATCACAATCCTTTTGGGCTCAACCAGTTCTATACGCCGCACTCTCAGTCTCGCCGAAAACTCGTCCCGCAGCATGTGAAAGACCTCAGCCATATCTATCGCCTCAATCTTGAGCGGGGTTTCCTTTGTGGCGATAAACAGATTGATTGCATCAACCAGGGAGGCCACATGCTCCGATGCCTTCATGATCCGGTCACAAAAACCGGCGCCTTTCTCACCGAGGATTCCAGCGAAGTTTTTCTGCAGCAGTCCGGTAAGCCCGTAAATTCCGATTGAGGGACTTTTCAGATCATGTGCAACGGAGTAGGCAAATATTTTCAGCTTTTCGGAACTCATGCGGAGTTCTTCCGCAATCCTGCTTCGCTCGGCGACTTCTTTTTGCAGGTTGCGGTTGGCCTCCGCCAGATCAGCGGTTCTTCTCTCCACACGCCCCTCGAGTTCGTCGTGCGCTCTTTGCAGCGCTTCTTCGGCTCGTTTGCGCTCAGTTATGTCGAGTGCGACGCCCACCAATCCTGCAACATTGCCTTCGGAATCCGTAAAAATTCCCTTTGTTATGATGACATCGCGGTCTTGCCCATCCGGATAGGTCAGCCTTGTTTCGTATATTTTTTCACCGGGCTCCTCGAAAAGCTCTGCGTCATGCTGCTCATATCGAGAGGCAAGCTCTTCCGGAAAGAGGTCAGAGGCGGATTTTCCAATGATGTGGCCCCTGTCCAATCCTATGCGCCGCTCGAACGCCTTATTGCATCCCAGGTACTTTCCGTCCTTATCTTTGAAAAAGATCGAGTTTGGAATGGTGTCAATCAATGTCTGCAGGAACTGAAGCTGATCCCGTAGAGTCTTCTCCACTTCACGGCGGCCTTCTGCCATCGACTCCAGTTCAGAAACTCTGTCGCGCAATCGTTTAAGTTCGGCCTCCAATTCCACTTCCCGATTTTCATTCCGCATCCTGGGTCTCCCAGTCCAGACAGGCTGTTTGTCTCCGCATCAGTCCGGCAGTTGATGTTGGACACAGTGGTCTCAAGAAGTCCCCCTTCAGCAAAGAACACGCCGCCAGTCGCACTTCCCGCAGCCCCACACGCATGCGTCATTCGTGTAGGAAGGCAGAAAGGACCTGTGTTAATAAGATAAAGGTAACGAATAAAATTGTGCCGGGTACTCTCCAAGATGATAGACATAAGGTCGCTGAATCAAGCCCGGAGGAATTAAACCTTGCTTGGCAGCGCCGGTCAATACCTAACGGGTCACCTCAAGAGAGTTGGCTATAAAACGCGGGACTTGCCCAACCGGCAACTCAGGCTAAAATTAACTCATTTTCTGATTGGTTCATCTTATGATTGACGCAGCAGGCTGCATCACATATTCTGCTTAACCCGACGCGTTTCATTCTAACAGAATCGAGTACAGGATGGAGAAAAGAGATGGAAAAGAGGGGATGCATCAATTTTTTTCAAATTATTATCTGCGCGTTTATTCTCTTACAGTCTAACGGGGCTTTTTGTAACGTCTCTGAGGAGCAATTCCCGCCTGCGAAATTCACCCTTCCCGCCCCTGATTCTGCGCAGGCGCAGAAGTATCTCGGACTGAAGGGGATGGAGCCTTTCAAAGTCAGTGATATAAAAGCGAAGCTGGTGGTTATCGAGTTCATGAGCGCGGTTTGCCCGCACTGCCACGCCAACGCCCCCATAATGAACAATATCTACAAAGCGATCAAGGGGAACTCGCATCTGGCCGATGTAAAGGTGATAGCAATAGCGAGCGCCAGCGGAAAAGCCGAAGTGGACGCCTACAAGAAAAAGTTCAAGACGCCTTTTCCGATCCTGCTTGACGAAGATATGGCAATTTCGGCCTCTATGGAGGGTGTGCCAACGCCTACTACCATGATCGTTTCAACTGAAGACGGGAAAGTGCTTTACAGCCACACGGGCGTATTGAGGACCCTGACAGGTTTATAAAGCAGTTGAGGACGTTGCACAAAAAGAAATAGCGACAGCAATGACCGATGCCGAGCTTGAAAACAGAAAGATTTTGCTGAAGAGCTTTCTTCTTAGGGATGCCCCACCTGAAGCGCTGGACGAACTTGCCCGAACGGTTCAGAGCAGGGTTGCGCGGCCGAACGAGATAATTTTCAAAGAGGGGGACCCGCCGGACGCTTTCTATATCATCGGTTCCGGTCGAGTCAGGATTTTCGTCAGACATAAGGACAGGATCGAGAGGGAGCTCTCTATACGCGGACCCGGCGAGCACTTCGGCGAGGTGGCTCTCCTGGCGGGCGACACGCGTACCGCAAATGCACAAAGTCTGGTCGAAACACAGCTCGTTGTGTTCTCGAAGGAGCAATTTGACAGCCTCCTGCGTGATTACCCGGACCTTTCGAGGAACTTCATGCGGGAAATGCGTAGCTGGCTTCTCAAAGACCAGGAAATCATCGAGGAAGAAGCCGATGCGGTAATCAAAGCTTCCCGGGTGTTCTGGTTCGATTTTGTGCTTGTGATCGGGGTAAGTGTTCTTCTGGCGATAACCTTTAACTTTTCAAATCCTTACGGAATTCCACTTATCCCCGAGCGTCCGGAGGCAGTTGCTTCGATCAGCGCCTCTGCGGCAATGGAAGATTACCGGCAGGGACAAACCCTCTTTGTAGACGCCATGCCCAACAATTTCTACCGGGAACGGCACATAAAGGGCGCAGTGAACATGCCAATGGCGATTTTCGATATCGTCTACCTGATGAGTTTCTCCAACGAAGAGAAAGACAAAAAGATAGTGGTTTACGGAAATACGATAAGCAGGCCGTATGATCTGGAAATCGCAGACAAACTGCTGCTCCGGGGATATACGGATGTGAAAGTTTTGGACGGTGGCCTGGAGGCATGGGAGGCCAACGGTTATCCGGTCGAGCAAAAGGTTTCGAGATGATCCCGGCTCTTATGAAACGAATTATAAGGAGTGAGTATCTTGCTTTTGCGCTGAGGATTTACCTGGGCTATTTCTTCATCTACGCAAGTTTGAGCAAAATACCGCATCCTGCCCAGTTCGCGGAAGCAATAGCAGATTACCGGCTGATGCCCTACATGTTCCTGAACCTTGGAGCTGTCATACTGCCCTGGATCGAACTCGTAACCGGTCTTTTTTTGATCATCGGTTTCAAGTCCCGCTCATCCATAATAGTGATCGGACTGCTTCTGATAATGTTCGACGTAATGATCCTGATCAACATGTACAGGGGCGCCCCGATCACCTGCGGGTGCTACGATGTTGTGGGTGAGCCGATCGGCTGGAAAAAGGTCCTGGAAAATGTGCTAATGCTGGTTTTCTCTGTCCAGATTTATTATTCTGACAGACCGGAGCTTTTGAACAGATTGAAATCGATCCTTGGCGCCGGGAGCCGAATTACCTCGGCCGAATCGTGACAGGTTCATCGTGATGCGTATAAAGGTACAATCTTCGGTTTTTTTGCGGCTGCTTCTATTCTGCCTCATCTCCGCCGCCTTGACAGGTTGCGGTCCATCGGCCGGGCACGTTGGGACCTATATTGCTGAAATCAAAGCTTCTCCGCATCACCATGAAACCATCCTGGAATTGAAAGAAACCGGGGCAGGCGTCTGGAGGGTTGGCGACGATGAGGTCAGTTTTTCCTGGTATGTGAAGGGCAACGAACTCAGGCTCAACACCAAGAACGGGGGGGTGATCGTTGGAAGCCTTGATAACGGAGTTATTCACGTTACTCTTCCAGGGCCGCAGGAACTGTTTTTCAAGAAAGTCAAATAGCAGGGTGTCGCCCGTTCAAACCCATAGCCTGAAACCCGGTTGGGCAGCCCGTCGGCGCAACTGCCTGCCAAAGAATTTCATCGCGCGTACAACCCGGTTTCATTCCAAAAAGGTGCTTGATATTTTGAAGGATCGCGGTAGCATCAGTGGCTTTTTGGAGAAGGAGACTATGAGCACAGGAATCGGATTATGACGGCCAAATTGCCCGCAAGCTCCCTTGGGGTATTCTTACGGTTGTCGATTTGGGTTTTTATCCTGGCCCTGCCGGGCTGTTCCCTCCAGAAACTCGCGGTGGATCGCCTCGGCAATGCTCTGGCTGAGAGCTCATCGGTTTACGCAAGCGACGATGATCCGGACCTGGTCGGCGCAGCACTGCCTTTCGGACTTAAAACCATCGAGGGACTGCTGGCGCAGTCCCCACATAATCAGGGGCTGCTGCTGGCGGCCACGAGCGGTTTCACCCAGTACGCCTATGGCTTCGTACAAACTGAGGCCGATTTCATTGAAGACACCGACCTTATCAGGGCCATATCGCTAAGGGAGCGTGCGCTGCGCCTTTACCGCCGGGCCCTTGGTTACGGAATTCGCGGCCTCGAGGAAGTCCGGCCCGGCTTCGCCGATCTTCTGAAAAACGATCCTGAGAAGGCGCTGGCCCCATTTGGCAAAAAAGACGTTGCACTCCTTTACTGGACCGCAGCCGCGTGGGGTGCCGCCATCTCATTGGACAAGACCGACCCTGCCCTCGCAGCCGGCCTGCCCGGGGTCGAGGCCCTCATTCGCCGCGCCTTTGAACTTAATGCTGAATTTGGCGCGGGCATTCTCTACGATTTCATGATTGTCTACGATGGCGGGAGGCCGGCTGCAAGCGGAGGCTCTATCGACCGTGCGCGTGAAAGCCTTACGCGGGCGGTGCATCTGTCAGGGGGACGAAGGGCCGCCCCACTGGTTTCCTTTGCCGAAACGGTTGACGTAGCGCTACAGGACCGGGTTGAATTCAAAAAACTGCTCGATCAGGCGCTGGCCATCAATATCGACGACGCACCCGACCAGCGGCTTTCAAATATCATAGCACAACGCCGGGCACGATGGCTCCTCGGCCGAATGGACCGTCTCTTTCTCGATTGATTCAGGTGAACGAAACAACATGGAACTTCATTGGAAACAAAACTGCAAGTCAGAGGCGGGAAGCAAAAATCGTTCTTGCTCCGTGCTCCTTGCTCCCCGCTCCCTTCTCAGACGGCTTTGCTTTGCGGCCGTTTTTTTTTCGATTTCCGCATTTGCCGCACAGGCTTCCGGCGAGATTGTCATAAAAGTGGCGACGCTTGTTCCTCAAGGGTCCGAATGGCACAAGATCCTTCAGGAAATGGGCGCTGAATGGCAAAAAGTGTCCAATGGGCAGATTGTATTCCGGCTTTATCCGGGTGGGGTGGCCGGAGACGACATGGACCTCGTCCGAAAGATGCGGCTTGGCACACTGGATGCGGGGCTTCTCACCGTAAACGGCCTTAGCGCAATAGACCGGGGAGTACTGGGGCTCGAAATCCCCATGGCATATTCTGACTACGGGGAGCTGGATTGCGCTTTTGAAAAGATGGCTCCCCAGTTAGAACGGCAACTCGAGGCGAAAGGTTTTATTGTCCTTGGCTGGTCGGTGGGGGGATGGGCTCATTTCTTCACGAAGTCTCCCGTAAGGTCGCCCGATGATATGAGAAAACTCAAGATGTTCGTATGGGCGGGCGACGACCAGTACGCGGAACTTTGGAAAAAAGCCGGCTTCCAGCCCGTGCCTCTGCCGTCCACCGAGATTGCAACCGCCCTTCAGACAGGACTGGTGAATGCGGTCACCATCAATCCCCAGGGTATTCTTCTGCTTCAGTGGTATAAACATGTCAGGTATATGACCGATTTTAAATGGGCCGTCTTCATGGGGGGCATAGTGATATCGAAATCCACCTGGGAGAAAATTCCCGCCCAAATTCGCCCTGCCATGAGGAAGGCAGCGCTGAAAGCCTGTCAGCGCCTCCGGGAATTCTCGATAAAAACCGACCAAAGTGACATTGAGACCCTGAAGAAGAATGGGGTCCAAGTTGTTTCGGTTGACGAAAAAACCTTAAATGAATGGCGGAGCCTGGTTGAAAGCGTTCTTCCTCAGGTGCGCGGGTCGTACTTGCCTGCCGAATCTCTCGACACCGCCTTGAAGCTGAGGGATCAATGCCGGGGGCACGCGGGTGAGGCAGGAAAGTGACACCCCGTTCCACACTTAGACTTATCGTGGAAGGTCTGCCGGTAGCCGGCTTTTTGCTGCTTGCAGCCCTGCCGCTGGTGGACTTTCTGGGCCGCCCGCTTGCAGGGTTTCACATCCCCGGCTCGGCCACCTATACCCAGCAGTTGACCTTTTTTCTTACGTTCATTGGCGGATTTGCCGCCACCCTGACCGGCAAACATCTCACGATCTCAACGGCAAACCTGCTGCATGGAGTGCGGGCGCGCCAGGAGGCTGAGTTTTTCTCCCGTTGCGCGGCCGCCTCCGTCACCGCAATTCTTGCCTATGCCAGTTTCTGTGTTGTTGTTGCCGAACGTATGCAGGGCCAGAAGCTCACGTTCGGCCTCCCGGTCTGGATCAGCGAAAGCGTAATGCCGCTCGGCCTGGGGCTTATCTCGCTGACCTACATTTTAAAATCCTCAAACTGGCTTCCGGCGCGTCTTTGCGCAGCGGCTATCGTAGGCGCGGCCTTTTGTCTTGGCATAATTCAGCCCACGGACTCGATGGCCTGGGTCCTGGGCGCGATATTGATGGCCGCGACCCTTCTTGGCTCGCCTGTCTTTGCAACAATGGCCGGACTGGCGCTGATTTTCTTCTGGAGGCAAGGGACCCCGGTTTCGGCTGTCTCCGCTGAGATCTACAGACTTGTCGGCTCTCCAACCCTTCCCGCCATACCGCTCCTTACTGCAACAGGCTTTGTCCTCGCGGAGACCAACGCTCCACGGCGGCTGGTGAATTTTTTTCGAGCGCTGCTGGGGTGCATCCCAGGGGGGGTAGCGGTGCTTGTTGGCGCGGTCTGTGCGCTTTTCACAGCATTGACCGGGGGCTCCGGCGTAACCATCATAGCTCTTGGGGGGATTGTATATCCCATACTGCTAAACGATGGCTACCCCGAAAAGTTCTCGCTTGGTCTTGTAACGGCGGCCGGGAGCCTCGGCCTTCTGTTTCCCCCGTGTCTTGCCGTAGTCCTCTACAGCGTTGTCGCAAACACTCCGGCCGACCAGTTGTTCATCGCCGGGATGGTGCCCGGGATGCTGCTTCTCGCCCTTGTGTCGATTTATGGAATAAGCGTCGGTTTAAAGAGCGGGATTGTACGGCAGCCTTTCAAGTGGCGCGAACTGCTGGCTGCGGGGCGCATCGCCAAATGGGACCTCTCGATCCCGGTGGCAATGGTCATTTTGTTCGGTACCGGCCTCGCCTCGCTGCTGGAGACTTCCGCTTTCGCGTGCGCCTACACGATGGTTATCTCGTGCTTCATTCACCGGGACCTGAGCCTGAAGCAGTTGCCGGCGACGCTGGTTAAAGCTGCCGCCCTCGTCGGGGCCGTCCTGATACTTCTTAGCTGCGCAATGGGCCTGACAAGCTACCTCGTCGACGCACAAATCCCCGACAAGCTGCTGGAGATCGTGAGGGAGCGGGTTCACTCGCCCCTTCTTTTCCTGCTGACGTTGAACGTCGTGCTGCTGGTGCTCGGGAGCATTCTGGAAATATTTTCGGCGATAATCGTTCTCACTCCCCTTGTCATTCCGCTCGGTGTAGCCTTCGGAGTACACCCGGTCCACCTCGGCGTCATTTTCCTGGCCAACCTGGAGCTTGGTTTTCTCTTTCCACCTGTAGGTCTAAACCTGCTCTTATCTTCATCTCGTTTCGGACAGCCGATGACTGTGCTCTACCGGGATGTTATCCCTTTTCTGGTCATACTCGCGCTGGGAGTGCTGCTCATTACCTACGTTCCCGCTCTGTCCATCGGGGTGCTCAGGCTCCTGGGACGAATCTGATATAAGGCGCCGAAAAAAATGGTATTAACTCCCATAATGCTTATAATTATTTGAATCCAAAAGTACATTCCGGAGAATTTAGATGATTTCAGCGGCTTTATTGTTTTTCGGGATAACCTTGATATACACGGGCTTTCTTGCCTCAGGGCGCGACCCGATGACGGGGCTTGCAGTCGCTCTTACGGGTCTCATTCTCATAATCAAACCCGGGCTCAAAGCTGTAAGGTACTGCCAGACCAATTTCGGCGGCGCCTCGCGGCCGCAGGGAAACAAGACCGAACGAAAAGTCAAGACGAGAAAAGTTCACCTTAAAATAGTTAAGTCCGAGGACGATAAGCCGACGATTCATTGAAGGCGGCGGGGCCGCCGGCCAGGATGGGCACTCAAACCCCCGGATCAGAGCCTGCCCCGCACAGATGATTCCAGATTATGGATTGACAGGGGAAAGTCTCCTGTATATTAATAAATGCGGTGATGAAGTTCCACCATAACTGCCCTTTAGGGGGATGATGACTTCTGTTTTCTCGCTGGAAACAGAAGTTTTTTTTTGATCTCAAATCGAGAAGGTTGTCCTTATCCATGTTCAATTACCCCCAACTAAGAGAAGGATTGATCGGCATTGTCGCACAACTGGAGGGGACCGTGCGCGATGTGACCTCGAAATCCCTGGATGAAACCAGGACCAAACTGGAAGAGGAAGCTTTCAACCTGGTGGTTCTCGGTCAGTTCAAACGGGGTAAATCGACTTTCATCAACGCTCTTTTGGGTGAGAGCATCTTGCCCACAGCCATTATACCGCTTACTTCCGTTGTCACAATTCTTCGATACGGTCCAAAGCTGAAGGTCGAGGTGGAGTATCTGAACGACCGATTGGAAGAAATCGATATTGCAGCTCTTCCGGCCTTTATTACGGAGCGCGAAAATCCTCAAAACAAAAAGGAAGTGAAGAAGGTCACGGTCCTTTATCCTTCGCAGTATCTTAAAGGCGGGGTCCGCATTATCGACACTCCGGGCGCCGGCTCGGTCTACAGTCACAATACCGAGGCGGCTTACGCCTATCTGCCGTATGTCGATGCGGGAATCTTTGTAATCTCGGCGGATCCGCCTCTTTCCAGGAGCGAGCACCAGTTTTTGAAGGACGTACGCGAGTTTGTGGATAAGGTTTTTTTCGTTCTCAACAAGATAGACCAGGTCAGCGACAGTGACCAAAAGGAGTCCCTGGAATTTACTTGCCGTATCATCGAGGAAGAGGTCGGGCCGGGGAAAGTCCGGATTTATCCGTTGTCGGCCCGATGGGCGCTTGAAGGGAAAAAAGCCGGAGACGATCTTCTTCTGGCGCGCAGCCTCCTCCCTGAATTTGAAAGACAACTTCTGGATTTTCTGGCCCGTGAAAAAGGCAGGGTCTTTCTGCAATCGGTTGTCAATAACCTGCTCAAATTGATATCCGACGAGACCATCTCCTTTCAACTCGAACAGGAAGCTATCAAGCTGCCGCTTCAGGAACTTCAGACAAAGATCGAGCGGTTCGAACAGGAGATGAAGGCGATCGCAAAGGACCGGGAGAATACTCAGTTCCTGCTCAAAGGGCATTTGGGCAAGATCATTTCCGGGTTGGACGAAGAAATATCCGGATTTAAGAGAGAGAAATCGCCTGCGCTTCAAAGGGAGCTTGAAGAAGAATACCTGAGGCCGGTGAATCGCGGGAGCGGAGGTCTGAGGGAGCAGCTCGAACAATTCGTCTTTGAGGGAATTCGGGGAACATTCAACCCCTGGCGGCAGCAGCTTGCAGAAAAGATTTCCGCCAGGCTTGAAGAAGCTCACGGAGAATTTGCCCACAAGACAAACGAAATCATCGAGAGGATTTTGACTTTAACCAGTGACATTTTCGAGTTGAAATTGAAGCCTTTTACTTCGGTGGAGGGCTTGAGCAAGAAGAGTGACTTTTACTTCATGCTAAAGGACGATCCGGTGGGGCTCGAATTGGTACAACTTGCCGTTACCTCCGCTTTGCCTTCGTTCATTGCCAAAAAAATGATTTTAAAGAGCATGAAGGAGTCGGTTGCAGAACTCCTGGACCGGCACTGTGGAAGGGTGCGTTATGATCTGGTAAACCGTATAACCAAGACCATGAAGGATTTCCAGACCTCATTGAATGAAAAGATAGATCTTACCCTGGCGGGAATCCGCATCTCGTTTCAAAAGGCCCTGGCGCTTCACCAGGCGGGGAAAAACAACGTTGAAAAGAGCCTGGGAGAGCTTAGCGAAAAGCTGGGGTCCATCGCCGGGATTCGGGCAGAGCTGCTAAGTTGCGCAGCCCTGCTGAATAATGATCGACCCGGTGGTAAGAGTATCAAGTTTTGAGGGCGACGGCGCTTGGGAACCGGCCCTCCCCTGCCCGCCCGTTTTCAGGCTTCCCGGAGGAGTTGAGCAAAGCTTTTGTCTCCGCTTGACCCCTTTGTCGATGTAAAGTGTTACTTGGTTAACGCGCCCGGAGCCGTCAACTTTCGAGGGAGCAGGGACGGCATTCGTCTGACCGGAGCTTTTGCGGAGCCCATAAGTGTTCTACCCCGCAAGAGTCCACTAAGCGAGAGGAGCTGGCTAAAGCGATTTTCGCACACGATGAAGAACACGAAGGAATCTTCCGAGAGAAACAGCACGGATTCAGGATTTAAGAGCCTAAGAGTGAGAATCCGATACTCGTATTCAGTTGTCAAAGAGTTTCATTCGCTTACTGTAATTCCTGTAAATACAGGGCAAATGCAGGGACTGACCGCTCAACGCACTGATTTAATTGACAGTTTTGGATTAGATTCTCCTCGATAACAGGTGATAACAGGAGCGTGAAGCGGGAAGCTGAAGAGTTTTTAGTTACTGGTTGTCAGTTTTTAGTAACTCAAAACTCAAAACCCAAAACTCAAAACTTTTCTAAGCGGGAAGAGAAGCGGGAAGCAGTGAGCAATTAAAAATAACTCCTCTTGGTTCTATCGCTTCGCGAGGGCAATAGAAACGGCAACCTGAAGCGGCAAAAAGCCAAAAAACTATTCAGGTACGCATTTACCTGAAGGCCCATATTTCTCTCCGTACCCCCAAGGGGGTCATATAAAACCTGCATTACAAGATGTGACTGCGAACACGGCGCAATTTGCATCTTCGTTCCGCTTCATTCTTAAGAATGGAACTTTCATCGGGCGAAAATGCAGCTATGTTTTCATTAACCCAAGGATGAGAATTGCAAATATGATCTGCACATAGAAACATTCTGGATGACCCACCGCAGAACGCCATATAGGAGAGATAGTAAAAACTTCGACGGGAGCGGAGCGGGCTAAGAACTGGCCCGTTAGTATCAAGGCTGGAGGTTTCACCCCCTTTCGCATACCGCCTTGTTCACACCCTAGCGCCCACGCAGATCTTCTTCCTCTTCCCGCTGCTGGTCGCGTTCGGCCATCTTACGCAGGGATCGTGCTGAACTGGCGGCCCACCGGTGCAGTTTTGGCAGCGTCGTTCGTTTGGCAACCGCCTCAAGCGATTCAGCCAATTCGGCCCAGTGCGCAGACGCAGGTCCCCACCAGCTCCCAGCCAAGTAGTTGGAAAAGAACGCATTCGCCACGCGCTCATTGTCACCGTACTTACCGATAATCCGCGAAGCGAGAGTTTCATCGGTGGACACATCCTTACTAGTGAGCCTTGCCACCATGGCAGCACGCTCCGCAGGCTCTTCGGCGACCCAGGCACCAACATCATCCTGCAGGCATTCGTTCCAGCACTTTTCGTGGAAATCCGATGCTGAACCTCAAGCCACCAACCGGAGATGACAGGTATGGCTTCATTGCCGTCCAGACTCCGGTCCGGTCGTACTCGCTGCACGCAAGGAGTACACCTGCCGCATCACTGTGTTCGGCAAACCAGGTTCCTGATTCGTGATCTGCTTGCTCCCGAAAAATGGCCGCAGCGATCTCACTCGGATGGTCCGCGACAATGGCCTTGGCAACTTCCTTCCAATAATAGCTCACCATATGTTTGCCACGGATGAGATCAGAAGCCGTCACCAATTCCAGAGCCAACGGCTTCCAGCGTTCATTCTCGGCGGGGTTGGACTTCATCCGATGCGCCAGGATGCCGATGGCTGTACGCTGGTGCCCTGTGTCCACCATTGCACGAAGTACCTTCTCCAACAGATCACCTGATAGGTTCCCGGCCCAGGGACCGAATCCAAGTTGTCCCACAATATTTGGACTCACCTGCTCATTGCGCAGTGTGGACACCACCATGTTCGCCACGTACTCAGTGGCGCCACAGCTCCACACGACCCCGATGAGCAGTGCGATTGGCTTCGGGTCTCGTCCGAACTGGAGTTTTACCCATCTGTTGTACCACTCGTCACCCTGGGAACGTCGTCGGGCGCACACATACCCGCAGAGCAAACGTAGATCGCGTCCACCGCCAGGAATCGAAGGGAGTGTCTCAGCCAGCTTTCCGTTTAAATCTACTGCGGCAAGAGTCTCACCCAGCCGCCAAGCGTCATGCGCCTCACCGGAGGTCAACCATGGCCACTGCTCCACGAGAACATCTGGAGCTGCGATGAGTTCCTTCGCCAATTGCGTTATGTCTGGTAGTTCTTCCTGTTCCCATGGTGCCTGTCCGACATGCTGCTGCAGCCGGGAGCCTAAGGACGGGTCCTCGAATTGGGCGTGCAGCTTCTTGAGTTTCTCTAACTCTGCGGCTGCCAACTGCTTCTGGAATTTGCTTTCTCTGCAAATGACCTCGGCGATGATTTTTCTAAGCGGCTCTCGGGCTTCAGGATAAGCTTTTCGCACGGCGTCAAAGAAACTGGCTGTGAGTTCCATCACAGTGGGTTCCTGGAGTAGCATGGAAAGTTCATTGGCCGCCGCAACAAAGTCGGCTTGGATGTCGGCTATCCGGCGGTTTGCGATTTCCTTCAGTTTGGTGATAGCAGCATCCACGCATTGTAAATGCTCCAGCAGCGAAAGTGGCTGCCACTCCCTCTCAGGTAATTCGTCGGAGGCCGGACCGCTTTCCATACGAGTGAAGTGCTGGTCTCCCAACTTGCGCTAACGCCCTCACTACGAGACTTGTCAATGAGGGGCGCTCCTCTGCCAGTAGCTCATCTAGAACAGACAAGCGGTCTAAATAATGGACAGCCGTTCCCCCCAGGAAGATTTGAAACCGTGCCTCAAACTCAGCGGGGGCATTGTTCGCCCATGCCTCGTTTTCGGCCTCGGCGAGCAGGGCAAGTGCTTTGACCGCATCATGAAATGAAGATGATTTCCAGGAGACGCGTACAAGCGTCCAAACCATCTCCCGTCTGGCGCGACCCTGGATACGCCTGCGATCTTCGATGCTAGAATCGCTGAGGGCTCGCAGGATGTTGCGGGCGGCCTCGCCAGTATCTGCTGAGGAGAGGGCCGACCACGTGCGAACCGCGCGAGGGTCTATGAAGTCATCGATACGAAAAAAAAAGGCGAGCTCCTCTCTGGCGTATGATCGGGCCTGCGGATTGCTGGCCATTGATTGTAGACGTTCGTAGTATGCATCTATGGCCTGCTCAGATGGCAAAACGCCGGGCAGGGTCTTCAGGAGATCGGGGTAGGTGGTCCAAGCCTCAACCGCGAGGTGGATTCCGAGGGGCGTCGGAGATATGTAACGATACCGTCCCCCGCGCGGTACAATACCAAAGCGACGGTGAAATTCGTCAACGCTGGCCTGCACCGCATTCCAATCGAGGCCGAAGTGACTGGCGATCAATTTACCCTCTTCCTGCTTGTCGTCGGTCCAGCCAACATTAGTCAAGACAGCAACAACGTACAGGGCCCTTCTGTCACCAGTTCCGAGCATTCTGTCCAGGAACGCTCGGATCTCGTAGCGGCTTAGCAAACCCTGCACATCCATGGCGGGATCTCTGGCAATAGCATCCGCCGCCAGGCGGGCAAGACGGACGTATCCATCCGCGAAGCGCACCACGAAATTGACATGCTCAAGGGGCATTCCAGGGAACCAGCCCTTGATTACCTTTTCCATTTCTTGAGGACCGAGGGGGATCAATGATTGAACTGGTATGCGTCTAGGGTCGGGACTCGGACTCTGCCCCACAGTGATAAGGCGGACTCGACCATTGCCTCGCCCCACCGAATCTCGCAATTCTCGGAGCTGTTCAATTTGCACTTCATCAGCAACCACCATTAGTTGAACCCCGGGGTCCGTTGCAGCGCGATCGATCAACGCCATTAATCGAAAATCTGCAGCCTGACGGATGTAAATCACCGCACTGCGCCATTTGGCTTCGCGGCATAGTTCGAGGGCGAAGCGGGTCTTGCCGACGCCAGGATGACCCTGAATGTGGAGGTGATAGACGGCACCGGTTCTGAAATCCAGATCGGCAAGCCGGGCGTCGATGTCCGACTGAACCGTCGCCGATGCCTGCCATGGAACTTGATGCTCATCGGAGTTGGACCAGTCATCCAGGCGCCAAAGTCCCTCGGGAAGTCCCGCCCACTGTGTCGCGACGGCAGGGTGCTGGTTGCACCAATTCGTAAGGCGCTCGCTTCCGATGACTTCGATCTGCTCTGTAGGAATTGCAGCCGTCGCCGCAATCTCCGTTAGTGTCGCAAGCCGGTCATCCTCTCCTTTCTTGCCATTCGTTGATGCACTGGCGACCACGACGAAACGACCGCCACTCGTAAGCGTTTTCCTCGGAATGCGCTTGAGGACTTCGCCAGAAAGCCTCGCTGGTGTTCCAGCTGAGCCTGCCTTGAATTGCCAGCAGGTGTCTGTCGAGCCGAGCCAGTCGTCAGGTGTTACCGGCTTGGCAGACCAACCGTCACAGCCATCGTCTTTAGCTTTGCCCTCGGTGTTGACCCGGATTTCGTTCAGTGGGGAACCGCACTTGTACGCCTGGGCTCGAAGCAGGTCTCCCATAAGCATGTTCAAGTCTTCATCGCTCATTGCTGCGATGCGCTCGGGAGACACCTGGAGGGCGTCGCGGTATATCGAAGGTCTAGGTTGGCTCATTGGTTCTCGTCAATTGTCCGGTCGACAATGGCAGACCAAACTCCGCCTTTGAAGAGGCAGATAACCAAATAATGATCCCTGCGTTATCAGTTGGCAACCGGAAGATACATTCATGTTGGGATGAGGTCAACATTGTAATACGCGGTTAAACTTAACTCTTCTGATAAATTTTCGCCAGAGATAAAGGTTGTATGTGCACATTCAAAATTTAACCTTCTTGCCAAGGTGGAAAATCCTGCCCAGGCCGTGGCGCATAACGACAATGACACCAATATGTTGATCAGTCGACCGGCCCCATCCATAACGCCACATAGGAGAGCTGTATGAACTTCTTTGATGGTTGCTCAGAAGCCGGCCGGGGATAAGCTGCCCAAACCATGCCGCCAAGAAACTTCAGGCAAAGCGACACAACATGCCCAGCGTGGTTTGGGTCCGCTTGAAGCATTCGTTGGTAGGAACCCATCAAAATAGGTTGTTAATTTTGATTGCAATTCGCTCCCATACTTCATTTTCCTTTAACCCATACTTTCCTAGATTTATACCAGCATATGCTGGGTGGGGCATTGCAAGAATGCTTACACCTGCAATTTTACCGAATGAAAAGGATTGTGAAATCATGTCTTTCATCGTTGGTTTCTTGATATTTGAGTTTTGTAGAATTTCAATTGAAGACTGCAATGCTTCTATTCCTAATGCTAGAATTGACGTTGGATTTAGAATGTCCAGTATTTCTGTTAGAATGACCTTACAATAATTTCTTTCAGAGTTATTACTCTTTTTTGAATTTAAATCAAAGTATCCGTGAAGAATAGCGTTAAGGAAATAGACTGATTGATTTGGTATTCTTAATAAGGCCAATTTTGATAATACTCTCTTTGCAGATGCATCATGGTTATGAATAGGACAGATTTTGCCGGTGTGGGATGAACCACCGTCACTTGCGCCTGGATCACGCGCAATGATTATTAATCCATTTTGTTTTACGCCAAAGTGCTCGTCGCAATTACGAGCAAAAGAAGTTGTATTTTTTCTTGGATTTCGTGTACAGCTTTTACACGCTTGGTGGTGTCCCGATCGTGCACTTTCGAGTATTTTCGCTAATCTGTCCATTTGCAATACTCCCAACAACAGTGTAACCGGCGCACGTCCAACGGAAAGTTGCGTATCTTCCCACTGTACGTAACAAACCCAGGAAATTTGTGTTTGATCGGTGACTTTAAAAGTTTCTGCATCTTGCCAATTTCGAAAGAGTCCAGTCTGCAGCGATTCGCTAAACAAATGATTCGAAAATGGCGAAGATTTTGGCGTTCCATTTCTCAAGGCGGAGGAGAGATAATTTAACTTTTATCGGATCGAGTTATCCCAGTTAGACGGTCTTCGACCATAGCTTCCTCAGCGTATCCCGCGCCTTGCCCAGCCAATAATCCATCCTCATCTCTCGGAACATGGCCTCGGCCTCTTGCAGGTACTCCGTCGCCTCTATTGAGTATCGCACTCAGTGCAATAGGTGGACTACAGCAAACTCCACTTATACTAATTCGCGTTCAAAATGCATCCAAAATGATGGGTTTCGTCCCGCCTGGCGGGACTCCACCCATCCTACAAATCTAGCTGTCCATCGCTCAGGATGGGTGAAGCGTAACCCATCGGATCAAACTTGAACGCAATTGGGTATTACATGTCGATTCGTCGAGACATTTCACGCCTTCCGCTTATAGGGATCGGCGGCGATTCGGATTCCTTCCGGATAAGGAGTTCCCGCGAAGCCGAATTCTTTGGCGAACTTCGTCGAGTCGAACAGGTAGGGAGAATCATTCTGATAAAGCATCTCATAAGACTCGCGAACCAGAGGATTAAACCACCCGGTCACCTGAAGCATCGGTCTGCTCAACACCCGGAATTTTGGAGCCACACCGAATTCCTTTGCTGCAATTGCGATGAACTCTTTGCCGGTTGGCGAATCGGGCGCGGTTGGCAGATGCCACACTTGGTTCCACGCCGACTCTCGCTCTGCCAGCATCGCCAGGCCACGTGCTGCATCAGGAGTGAAGGTCAGCGAGTGAGGTACGGCAGCGTTGATCAACCAAGACGCCCTTGACCCTTTCGCGAAAGCCTCGAAGATCAAAATGTTTGGTAAACCGTTTTGGGCATTGGGTCCGTAGAAATCCGCCGAGCGTGCGATCATTGCGCTCAGATCCCCGGCCTTCACTTCATTCATAAGCGCTGTCGCAATCTGTGCGCGGACCTCTCCCTTCTTAGAGCAGGGAGCGTACGGGGTGTTCTCCGTCATCGGACCATCGACTTTCCCATACATATAGACGTTGTCGAAGAAGATCAGCTTCGCCTGCGCTCGTTTGCAGGCTTCGATAGTATTGGCCATGATCCGCGGCCAGAGTTCCTGCCAAACCCTGTGGTCGTATTTGAGACCGACGAGCAGGTGCACAACGCTCGACCCCGCGATTGCCCGGATGGTCTGCTCCTGATCGGCCAGATTCGCTGCGACCGATTCAGCCCCGGCAAATGGTTTAGGGTTGCGACCTACCAGTCGGAAGGGCGTGTTCCTGGCCGCAAGGATCTTTGCTAGCTCGTTTGAGATCGAGCCGCCGGCACCAAGGATCGTAGTCATTGAGTGGGTCATGATCATACCTCCTGAAATAAAGTGAACGTCCAGACCAGGCAAAATTAACGATAACACGTTCTTGCCAAAGGTGGAATCTGACCGGAGAGACCTTGCCTAAAAGATATTCGGATGTGCTGAACTTTTGAGTTCTCACGAATTCAATGGTCGGGATATATGAATTGTGAGGAGGCGGATTGTGCCTCTCAGGATAAAAAATAGAGGGTAGGCTTACGAACAAAAACCTAACCGGCGGGCAACCATGCCGGCAATGATTTACACAAAACGCCAAGAAATAAGCACGGGGTGATTACTCAGCCGGTTGAGCGGCGGGTTAGGCTTTTCAGCGTATGAGCGGAGTTGTAAGTTTCTGTGCCGGGGCCTGAAGAGCGAATCCGGTCCTGTCGAATTCTGCCCATTCTCCGTATGGATCCATGTACTTGTAAAAGTCCGGCAATCCGCGGATCTCCAAAAATGCGAATTCTTGCATCTCCGTTTCGCCTTCCTGACCTTCTACCCGGCCGTAGCCGTTGCGGCGCTATATCGGAGATTTAGTGCCGGGTTTCCGGCCACAGTCGTCTCAGCAGCCCTTGCCGGCTGTTTCCGGATGGAGCCGGCTGGCCGATTCGCCATGACCAATTCCTCCGGCCTAGTGCAGTGTCAACTAAGTTCCTATAGGTAAGGCGCCCCGCGAACGCCCAACGATAGACCCTGCGTAGCGGGCGCCTTCCGCGCTTCGCGAAGTACATCGCTGAGGGGTGCTCGCAATCGATATGGCATTTTCTTGCCCAGTGATGTTCATAAGTCTGTTTTACGAGGACTTACAGGCCGTCATTCCGGCGAAGGCCGGAATCCAGCGTCTTTTCAGGTCGTTAACAGCACTGGACCCCGGCTCCCGGACTAGACACTTCCGGGACAGGCTTCGCCGGGGTGACGATTCCTTGCAACATGTGATAACTTTGTTGACAACGTACTCGCGCGGGCACTCAATGCATAGGAACACTCAAGGCTTGCTGCCGAGCGTGAAAAGGTGGCTTTAGACCTCCAGCAAAGTACTCCCCGTCCGGAACATCAGGCACTGGGGCCGGTTCGCGAAGAGCGCGCGCGATTTCTTCGTAAAAGCTCAGCGATTCCGGGTTGATAAGGGCATCCCTGTTGGTTACGGGCCTTCCATTCAATATGTTTGCCACCGAGCTCTCCACCTTTTTCATGTTGAAAGTGTAAGGGATGTCGGGGACCTCGATAATAAGGCTTGGAACGTGACGTGGAGAAGCCTGCTTTCGTAAAGCGGTCTTGATCCGGGTCTTAAGCTCCTCGGTCAGTTCATGTCCCATCGCAAGCCTGACAAACAGGATGATCCGCTGATCGCCTTCCCAATTCTGCCCAACCGCCATGCTATCCGCTATGCCTTCAATATTGTCGACGACGTTGTAGATTTCCGCCGGACCGATACGCACTCCGGAGGGTTTTAGAGTGAAATCAGAGCGGCCAAGGTAGGTAATTCCTCCCGAATCTCCATGAAAGAGAACCAGGTCGCCGTGCCGCCAAACCCCTGGATAGACGTTGAAATACGCGTTCTTGTAACAGGCGAACTCGGGATCGTTCCAGAAGTATAGAGGCATGGAGGGAGCGGGGGCTTCGCAGACCAGCTCTCCTGCCCGGTCCACGACGTGATTGCCCGATTCGTCATAGGACCTTACCTTCATGCCCAGACCGGGACCCTGCAATTCGCCCGCATATACCGGTTGGATCGGGCTTCCGATCGAGAAGCATCCATTTATGTCGGTTCCCCCGGCAATTGAATTAAAGTGCATGTTTCCCTTGATTTCCCTGTAGACATATTCGAACCCATCGGCAGAAAGTGCCGAGCCGGTTTGAGACATGGCCCTAAGTGAGGAGAGGTCGTAAGTTTTTCCAGGACTCACGTCCGCACTCCTTAGAAAATTAATATAGCTCGCGCTGCAGCCGAAAATTGTGATCTTCTCATCCTGGACGAGTCGCCACATCGTTCCCCAGTCGGGATAGTTAGGGTTGCCGTCGTAGAGCACAATGGTCGCGCCGGCAACAAGCGATCCGATCAGCCAATTCCACATCATCCAGCTCGGCGAAGTAATGTAAGAAATCCTGTCTTCGCGTTTGAGGTCAGTTTGGATCAGGAGCTCCTTGGCCAGATTTATGAGTACGCCGGGTCCCTGAACCATGCACTTCGGTTTTCCGGTTGTTCCCGAGGAAAACATGATAAAAACGGGATGATTGAATGGAAGCTGCTCGAACTTGATATCCGGCGCATCTTTCGACAAGAAGTCGGCATAGAGCACGGCATTTTTGAGGTTGCCGATCTCAGGCCGCCGCTCCACATAGGGCGTCACAATTATTTTTTCAAGCGAAGGGATCTCTTTGGCGATCTCCTCGACTTTTGAGAGCACATTTACGGCTTTACCTTTGTAGAGCTGTGCGTCGGCCGTGAACAGCACCTTCGGACCGATCTGACCCAGACGGTCGGCTACTGCTCGAGCACCCAGTTCCGTGCCGCAGGATGACCAAACCGCCCCGATGCTGGTTGCGGCGAGCATCGCGATCGCCGTTTCCATCAGGTTAGGCATGTAGCCGGCAACCCGGTCCCCCGCAACGACTCCCAAATCTCGAAGGGCCTTAGACAAACGCGCAACCGAATCGTAAAGTTCGGCATAAGTCATAGTGCCCGATTTTCTGTCTTCACCCCGAAATACAAATGCCAGGCGCTCGTCCCGAAATTTCAGAAGGTTTTCCGCAAAGTTGAGCCTTGCGCCAGGAAACCAGTCTGTCCCCGGATATTTGTCGAGATTGTCCACGACCTTATCGAATCTGCGGGAGGCTTTGATTTCAACAAAGTCCCAGACCGAAGCCCAGAACTCGGGTATCCTGTCCACAGACCACTTATGCAGGTCGGCGTAGGAGCCGATTGTCAGGCCCCAGGTCCTGTTTACAAAGTCGATGAAACGGGTGATGTTTGCCTTGTCTATCACTTTTGCAGGGGGGACCCAGAGCGGCTTTCTCATTCGGATAACCTCAAGCTGTCTTCTTTGAGAGGATTTATTGCTTCCTTAACTTAGATTTCCGTTAGTCGGCCCCATTTGATTAAAGCCGTTCAATCGCAGGGCCTTGAGAACTTCACTGCAACCAATCGACTCGACGGGGTTGCCAAAAAGAACCTGCAAATCAAATTTGGTGACACCGCCTTCGGTTTCGACAAAGTTCTTCACCAGCTTCATAACTTTTTGCTTCAAGATTTCTCTTTGCTCTTCCATTTCAATCTCCTTGTGACCCATTGGGTCCGTTAAGTAAAATATTGCGTTTCGAAAAGTTGCATATCTTGCTTATGTTCTCCAGCCGCATGACCGATGCCCCTGTAGCCTGTGAACCGGTTTTTACTCGAGGGGCCCAAAGAGTCGGTCGAAAATGCTTTCGTAGGAAGGTTCCTCTCCGCTCCTGCGCGTCAGATCCCTTTTTATGGGATGCGCGAGCATGTTTCCTTCCAGGTCGACGGCGAAAAGATGGCGCTCATTCCGGACAAATTGCCCATCGGGTTTATCAATTCCTCTAAGAGTTGCCTCTTTTCCGGCGCTCTCGTAGAAAGCGATTGCTTCCTGTACGCGGTTCCTTCCCTCGATCTGTTCACGGGCTTCCATTTGTTCTCCTTTTTATCCAGGCTTAACGGTCATCGCCCTGCCGCAGGGGGCCTTCCGCCCAGGTCCTGCCCAACCGGCCAAAGATTTCTAAGCCTGCTATAAGGCAAGTATTGCGCCAACCTGGACAAATAGGTTAACCGATTGTTATTTCTGGTAAAATTGTGAACAGGCGTTGCCGGGAGGCAAGCGAGTGTGTAGAATTGGCCCCAGCATCATGGATGGGATCGCAATAAGTTACTGGAAATACTGAGATTCAGGTAAGGGGCTATTTAGCCCCATAGTGAGGCGCCATTAGTCCATGGGCTTTCATCTTGCTGTACAGGGTCTTTCGGTTTATGCCAAGAACCTTTGCTGTGCGGCTTCTATTCCATTGGTAAAAGGCAAGGCATTTTTCAATCATGCTTTTTTCATATTCGGTGACGCTTTCCTGCAGGGGCATCCCCTCATAGGCGGTCGGGTAAGGGCGCGGTCCCTGCTCTTCCTCGAAAAATCCGACAAAATCAAGCTTCCTGATGGCCAGGTAACGCTGTAAAATGTTTTGTAATTCACGGACGTTGCCAGGGTAATCGTACTTGTAGAGGGCTTCCAGAACCGGGCCAGGCAGGACGGGAGGATTTTCGCTCTTGGTGATCTCGCGCAAGAAATGATCTATCAGTAGCGGTATATCCTCACGGCGCATTCTCAGCGGGGGAAGATCGATCGGCACGACGTCGATCCGAAAGAAGAAATCCTCCCGAATTTTACCGTTTTTAACCATTTCCCTGAGGTTGCTGTTGGTGGCCGTGATGAGCCTGAAATCCGATTTGCTTGGCTTGCTGTCTCCGACGGGAAAGTAAACGCCGTCGTCGATTGCCCGCAGCAGCTTGACCTGCATATCCAGGCGCAATTCTGCGACTTCATCGAGAAAAAGAGTCCCTTGGTTAGCGCGGTCCAGGTACCCTAGGGAATCCGTGTTCGCGCCGGTAAAGGCGCCTTTCTTGTGCCCGAAGAATTCACTTTCCAACAAATGCTCGGGTATGGCTCCGCAGTTGACCGGTACAAATTCCGCAGCGCGCCTCGGGCTGAGCTCGTGGATGCCACGGGCTACCAGTTCCTTTCCGGTCCCCGATTCGCCGTAAACAATAACGCTGGTGTCCGAACCCGCAACCCCGAGCATATCCTCGTAGACTGCTTGCATCACTGCGCTTTTGCCGATGATTTTCCCTAACCGGTAGCGGTCCCTGAATGAGGCGCGAAGCCGCCGGACTTCTCTGCTAAGGTTTTCGGAGCGCTCCCTGAGGTCCTTTTCCCGAAGCTTCGCCTCCGTTACGTCTTCTATAAAGCCATCCAGGTGAATGACTTTGCCGCCATCGTCCCGGATGGCCCGAATGCTCATCGCGCATGTAATAAGACTGCCGTCCTTACGGCGGATTTCGGTTTCGAACTTGGAGACGCCCTCCTTTCCCTCTATGGTTGCAAGTATTTCAGACCTGCGTCCAGGGTCGTGATAGAATTGGTGCTCGATATCCTGAATCGATTTTTCGAGGTCCTCAGGATCGTCATAGCCAAGTATCCTTGCAAACGCCGGGTTGACCATAAGAAATCGCCCCTCCAGCGAAGACTGAAAGATACCGAGAGTCGAGTTGGCGAAAATACTCTGAAATCTATTGGCACGCTGCCGTATCTCTTCCAGCTCGGAGTGCGCAATTTCCCCGTCCCCAGGCATGCTCATCGGCCGTCTTTCTCCATATAGTTTTTTGGTGGTGCCTATATTATAGCTAAAATAATCTGGAATTAGGAATTAAGAATTGGGATGAAGGCCTCCCGCTCCTGCCCCGTCTCGCGGGCGGGCGGGCTGTCGAGAATGAGCGGTCGGCCCCCGCGCTACGCGCTCACACTTCGCTATCAGGACTGAACTACGCTTCGCTCCCTGAGGACTGAGGACTGAGGACTGAGAGTGAAACTTTAACACCATTTTCACTTAACTTCCTGATGCGCTTAACATTTGGCTTGCCTCCAACCGCACCACTCTTAATGTCTATGCGTTCTGCATGGCTGCGCGCAAGGTCGCCGCTTTTGCTCAGCCCTCAGTCCTCAGCCCTCAGTCCTGCTTCTCAGCATGGCTGCGCGGAAAGAGCCGATTCTTTTTTTGAGCAGTTATTCATGTCCTTTGTGGACACCCTGAAACCATGAAAAGGCCTGTAGACCTGTAGGTGGGGTGCCAGGCGTTGTAGGGTGGCGCTAAGCGTAGCGCAGCCCACCAAAGAACTTTTCGTAACAGTAGGGGGTGTTCGGACTGGCCAAGTATGTAGGGTGGGCTAAGCGGAGCGCAGCCCACCAAGTCTTTTCGAGACAGTCTGGGGTGTTCGGACTGGCCAAGTCTCACCGAAGAACTCCAGGAACTGGAGGGATCGGCTTGCCCTGGATACGGCTCCTGTGCAGGTATCTTTACGGCCAACTCAGTGAACTGTCTGACCCAGGCGCTGGGACTTGGGCTTGCGGATAACGGCACAATACCTGCTATAACCGCCGCCCGCATCCGCTTGGCGAAGGAGGGGGGCGTGCAGATAATCGAACTTGTCAATCAAGATGAGCGCCCGAGGCAAATCGCCACTCAGGCTGCCTTCAAAAATGCCATCGCGGTGGATATGGCCCTGGGTTGTTCGACCAACACCGTTCTGCACGTTCCGGCAATCGCTTACGAGGCGGGAATAAAATTGGACCTGGATCTCTGCAACGCGATCAGTGCGCGCGCACCCCACCTTTGCAGCTTGCGGCCGGCAGGCCACCCATACCGGAAGTCCAACTATTTTTCTTTCACAATCTCCCAGTTTGTTTCAAAGGTGTTGTCGAAGGCAGTATACAAGAACCCGAGCATCTCACCCACTCCAGGGGGTTGTCCTTCCACAATTTTCCAGAAGCCGAGATAAACGGCTGGGACCAGGCGAGCATTGCCGCTCCCTGGGTCATCCGCACTTGGCGCCCACCTCTCACTCTTCGTCATAACGCGCCAGAGAGTTCCATGTTTTCTGCTGCGAACAGTATCCCCTACGTGCGGCAAGCCCTTCCTGTGTTCAATCTCTTCATGCGTAAGCATCATTGTTGTCTCCTTTCGCAATGCGGTTTCGCGGGACTTCAATTACGTCTATATGCTGTTCGGCGACGATCGAACCATGAGCTGAGGGGGGAGCACAAAGTCAAAAAACCAACAAAGAAGATTCCGACTGCGTTTTACAGTAGAAGGAATATGGAAGAAAAAACTTCTACCCGATACCGCAGTAGAAGTTATCATCCCTTGACAGGGCGGTTAGGGCGAACTTCATCGCCTACAAATTATTAGTATCACTACCATAAAGCAAGCCTTGGTGTCAAGAACTATCACGCTGCGGGGTTTTCGTTTCGTCAATGCCAGCCTCGGCGCACAGGTGAGCGGAATACGCTGGAAGAGACCTGACGACCGCCTGGGTGTCGCCTATGGAGTCAATGGTCTGGCAGATCCGCACAAGGACTACCTTGAAGCCGGCGGGACTTTGCCCACGCTCCCGATGCTGCTTCACATTGGAGCACTCCCTCGGAGTTCGGTATTCATTTGAGCCGTCGCCGCACCTTTCCGCAGTGCCGGTTCAGGAGTTCTGGAACCGATTCTTTCATGTTCTCTAAGATCATTCTTCTTGCAGTTTCAACTCGAAAATCTCGCTATCTTTTTTCGTTTTCGTTCTACAGGCCAAGATTTTTCTTTCATTTACTCGAGGATGTGATAAAAAGTGCAATCATGGTTAACCTCCTTGCCGTCACGAGGTTAACCATCGGGCACCCTGCCCGGAAAGGTGAAATTGGATGGAGAACCGGGAATTGAAATCGATTCGGGAGGCTGCGGAAAACGATCAGCCGATATCCGAGGAGCTGGCGCTTTATGTTTTGGGCTCCCCTGCCGCCGATCTGCCCCGGATTTTCGCTGCTGCAAGTACGGTTCGCTACCGTTATTTCGGCAACTCCGTGCGCCTGTGTTCGATCTTGAGCGCCCAAAGCGGGGCCTGTTCGGAGGATTGCGCATTTTGCGCCCAGGCATCCTGCCATGACACCGAGATCCAGACTACCCCGCTCTGCTCAAAAGAAGCAATGGCCGAGGCCTTCGATGCAGCCGCAGAGCTTCCCGTTACGCATTTTGGGGTGGTCAGCAGCGGTTGCGCCCTTTCTGAAAACGGAGTCGAACGCGTGTGCAGCGCAGTGCGGCAGAAGAAACATCCGCGAGTGAACTGGTGCGGCTCGCTCGGGTGCCTGGACTACGATCAACTGTGCACCTTGAAGGCGTCGGGGCTGAAGAGATATCACCACAACCTGGAGAGCGCGCAGAGCTTTTTCACTCAAATCTGCACCACACATAGCTGGGAAATGCGTCTGGAAACGGTCAGGAACGCGAGGAAAGCCGGGCTAGAGGTCTGTTCAGGCGGGATTTTCGGTCTTGGCGAGTCGATCGAGCAACGGGTCGAGTTTGCTTTGACCCTGGCGCGGGAAGCCGTTGATTCCATTCCTCTTAATTTTCTGATTCCCATCGCCGGGACAAGACTGGAGAAAATGGAAATCATGAAGCCCCTGGATATATTGCGCACCGTGAGCATGTTTCGCCTGACCAACCCCCGCGCCGAGGTGAAGGTTTGCGCCGGGCGCGTGCACCTGGGCGACTTGCAGTCCATGATATTCCACGCCGGGGCCAATTCAATGATGATAGGCCCGCTTCTAACTGTTGCCGGCGGTGACGTGGACCGGGACCTTCAGATGCTCCGCGACCTCGAGGTCGAATATGCGTTTTGAGTCGTGGATCGATGAAGAGATTGCCCAATTGCGCGAAAAAAGCCTCGAGCGCCGTCTTTCGGTTTTCAGCGAGGCCGGCGGAAAGATAAAGATCGAGGGCAGGACGTTCCTCAATTTTTCCTCAAACGATTACCTGGGGCTTGCACGCCACCCGGAAGCAATCTCCACAAGCCGTAAATACCTCGAATCGTATGGGTGCGGGGCGACTGCTTCCAGACTGATAACAGGCACCCTGGACCCACATGATGAACTGGAACGGGTAATTGCCGCTTTGAAGGGATATCCCGCAGCCCTGGTCTTCGGCAGCGGATTTCTAGCCAATGCCGGTGTCATTACGTCGCTCGCCGGGCGCAGCGATCACATATTTGCCGACAAACTGGCCCACGCCAGCATCATCGACGGCATCGTGCTCAGCCGGGCCAACCTGAAGCGTTTCCATCACAACGATCCGGACCATCTCAGGACCCTGCTGAAACAGTGCCCCGCCGGCGGCCGCAAACTCGTTGTCACCGAGTCCGTCTTCAGCATGGACGGAGATATCGCCCCGCTTGCCGAGATAACTTCCACGGCCGTCGAATACGGAGCGATGGTAATGGTGGATGAGGCGCATGCGACAGGTGTATTCGGCCCGGGCGGGAGCGGTTTGATCAGGGAACACGGCCTGGAGGACAGCATAAGTGTGTCAATGGGTACGCTAAGCAAGGCGCTTGGCGGATATGGCGGGTTTATCGCATGCTCGTCCGCTTTGCGGGAGCTGCTGGTCAATCGCGCACGGGCGTTTATATATACGACCGGACTTCCACCGGCAGTTGTGGGAAGCGCTCTCGGCGCGCTTGCCGTGATCGAAAAAGCGGGCAATCCGGGCGCGGAACTTCTCCGGCGGGCTGCAACTTTCAGGAAGAGGCTGCAGGAAGCCGGCCTTAACACCCTGAATTCGGAAAGCCAGATCATTCCGGTGCTCATCGGCGAAAACGCCAAGACACTTGCAGTCGCGCAGCGACTCAAATCAAAAGACATACTTGCCGTGGCCATTCGCCCTCCTACGGTACCCGAAGGAACTGCCCGCCTGAGGCTTTCGGTCACGCTGGACCATAGCGATAAAGACCTGGAGAGGGCCGCCGGAGAAATTGCCGCCGAGGCAAAGCTTTTCAGGACGAGTATTCACAAGATTAACAGGAAAAAAATGCAAAGGGGACGGGATGCACGACGCGGCCCTGACAGAACAAATTTTTGGTTGCGCAATGAGGGTCCACCGGACATTGGGGCCGGGGTTCCTCGAATCGGTCTACGAGAAGGCACTGGCCCACGAATTAAGCAAAGCCGGCCTGCAGGTGGAATGTCAGCGGGCCGCTAAGGTGGTCTACGATGGTATCGGCGGCGGCGATTTCGTAGCCGACATGTTGATCGCGCGTATCGTGCCAAAGGCAAAACAGCCCGGCAGTCATGAGGTGTTTTTCAATCCTGTAAATCCTGTTAGTCCTGTCTAAGTGGTTTTACCTTCGGGGATGGAAAATGAAAAAGCCTTCGGTCCTACTCATTTCCGGCTGGGCGCACGGGACGCAAGCCATGCATCCGCTAGCCGAGTCTATGGCGGACTCTCATTGGGTCACTTCTCTTTCACTTGCCGACCTCGGCGTACCCGGGATCAACGTCCGAGGCAGGCGACGGCGCACAATCCAAGGGGAAGCCGATGACCACAGGGGCACAGGAGACAGGGGAAATTCAATTTCCCCATATGCTCGCGCAATTGCCCTCCATCTCGATAAGTCAGCCGAGCCTGTTTGCATCGTTGGATGGTCAGCCGGGGGCATCGCGGCGATCGAGGTGGCGGCCAACTTTCCGGAAAAAGTTTGCGGCCTGGTGCTTTTGAGCGCAACAGCGCGGTTTTGCTCAGACACGGGATATAACGCCGGGGCCGCCCCTGCAGTTTTGCGGGCAATGATCCGAGGGCTGAAAAGAAACCCTGAAGCGGTCATCGCCGATTTTCTCTTGCAGGCGCTTTATCCTCTGCGTATCCCGGCAGATGAACTGGCCCGGAGAACAAGAAACGCACTCAAACAGGGAACCAATTCCCTTATCGACGGGCTTGAATATCTCGCGCGCGCCGACCTGCGCGACGCTCTGCCTGCACTAACCACCCCCTGCCTCATAATCCACGGCAGACAGGACAGGATCGTGCCACGGGAGGCAGCCCAATTCCTGGTTTCAAAGCTCCCGGTCTCAGATGTCGAATTGGTACCTTCCGCTGGTCATTCGCTCATCGAGCAGCGCGGGAAGGAGATTATCTATCGAATTCTAAAGTTTCAGGAATTACTCAGATGAACCAGACCGCTTACTCCTCTTCAATTTCCGCACGCTTCGCCGCCGCCGCGCAAACCTATCACGATGAATCCAACGTGCAGCGCACAGTTGCCGAAAAGCTTGCAGCTTCGATGCCTGCCCGGGAGAAAATCGACAGCATCCTGGAAATTGGTTGCGGCACGGGGTATCTGACTGAACTGCTGAGAAGACGTTTTCCACGCGCTCTGATTTATGCCGTAGATATAGCCCGCCCGATGATAGATCTGGCCAAAGAGCGGATCGGGGAATGCAGCCGAATCCGCTGGCATGTGGCCGATGCCCGGCAGTTTCGCCCTGACAGGTATTTTGCCTTGATTATCAGCAGTTCGGCCCTGCATTGGATGACCCCGGTATCTGATACAGTCAAACGGCTCGCCGGCATGCTCGAACCCGGAGGAAACCTCGTTTCGGCGCTGATGGTCAAGGGGACACTCGGGGAACTCCATGCCGCTCGAGCGTGCCTGTTTCCCACCAAGACAGCCCCCGTATGCCTGCCGGGTGCGGAACAGGTCCTCGAGGCACTTGAGGCGGCAGGGCTGAGGGTCGAGCGCAGCCGCCAGGAAGCCCTCCGGGAACGCTATGACTCCGCGAGCGGATTTCTTCGAAGCCTAAACCGGCAGGGCGTTACCGGGACAGCGAACAGCGGATGCAAACTGCTCAACCGAACCGAATTGCGAAAGCTGATCGGATATTACGAACAGAGATTTGCAGCTCCTGGCGGCGGGGTATTCGCAACCTACCGCGTTCTCTACGTAACGGCAAGGAAAGAGAAATGATTCCACCAGGAAAAGGAGTCTTTATTACGGGCACCGACACGGACGCAGGCAAAACAATCGCGGCGGCCGCCGTGCTGGTCTCTATGCGCGCCTCCGGGATCGACGCGGTTCCAATGAAACCGGTTCAGACAGGCGGGCTTGGGAACCGGGACCGCCGGCCGGGTCTCGGCGCTGTCTTCGAGCGGGGCCTGTACAGAGGGACAGCGGGGCGGGCGGTAGGCTAGGCCTCGAGCTGCAAAGCCCCGACCTCACATTTTGCCTCCGGATGGCTGAACTGCGGCCAGACCCGGAGGAGCTGCACGATATGGTCCCTTTCATTTACGAGCCGGCGTGTTCGCCTCATCTCGCGGCGGCCAAAACGGGCCGGGAAATTTCGCTTGACCGGATTCTTGAAGCCTTTCGCAGCCTGCTCCGAAGGCACGAGCGGGTTGTTGTTGAAGGCGCAGGAGGCGTGCTGGCGCCCGTTTCCGCCAATCAAACGATGATCGATCTGATGGCGATGCTGGGGCTTCCGGTTATCCTCGTGGCCCGCCCCGGTCTGGGCACCATAAATCATACGTTGCTTTCGATCCGGGAGATTGAACGCTCGGGCCTTACGCTGCACGGGATAATTTTTTGTGAGACCACAAGAGCGGGCTGGGGAGAAATCGAGGAAAACAATGTTGAAACAATCGCGAGGATGGGAAAAGCACGAGTGCTGGGACGCATTCCGTATATGGCCGAGTTGGCTGAAGAAAACGGCATCAGTCCTCAAGTTTTCAGAAGATATGCAGCGCAGCTTCCGGTTTCGAGAAAAAACGAATCACGAAACAGGATAAGTCATGAAGAATATTACCGACTACTATCGCGAGCTTGATCTGGCAAGTCTGTGGCACCCGTACACGAAGCATTCGGCGCTAAGGAATGGTTTTCCCGTAATGACGAGAGGGGAAGGAGTATTTCTTTTCGACAGCGCAGGCAACCGGTACGTGGACGCAATTTCTTCGTGGTGGGCTTGCAACCTGGGCCATAGCCACCCTAGAATCGTCCAGGCCATCATGAGTCAGGCCGGGAAACTCCAGCACAGTATTCTCGGCAACCTTACGCACCCCCGCGCAGCCGAACTGGCTTACAGACTCGTAGGGCTCTTCCCCGACAGGCACAGGAGAACGCTGTTCGCAAGCGATGGGGCAAGCGCGGTGGAGGCCGCGCTAAGGATTGCCGTTCAGTACCGGCATAACAAGGGGGAGAGGGGCCGTTACAGGTTTGCCGCATTCGAGGACGCTTATCATGGGGATACCATCGGAGCCATGGCCGTTGGGTATCTGCCTTCTTTTCACGGCGCATACCGGCCCTTGCTTTTCCCGGTCTACAAGGTAAAAACGCCGGACTGCTCCGCGTGTCCCGCCGAGGCAGCTCCCGAGACATGCGGCCTGCAGTGCTTTTCTTCCATGGAGCGCACGGTCAAAGAGCACGCAAATGAGCTTGCGGCCGTCATTGTGGAGCCGTTATGCCAGGGGGCCGCCGGAATGAGAATGTACCCCGCCGACTACCTCCGAAGGCTGGGCGAGCTTTGCAGGGAAAATGGCGTGCTGCTTATCGTGGACGAGATCGCCATGGGTTTTGGACGAACCGGCAGGATGTTTGCCTTTGAACACGCAGGCATTGACCCGGATATCGTCTGTGTTGGGAAAAGCCTCTCGGGGGGTTATCTTCCAATCAGCGCAGCGGTGGTGAAAGAAGAAATCTTCGAAACCTTTACCGATGAGCCCGAGGACCATACATTTTACCACGGGCACACTTTTGCAGGAAACCCCATTGCGGCTGCGGCGGCCATCGAGTGCCTGAATGTGTACGGGGAAGAAAAAATAGTGGAAAAGGCCGCACGGTCAGGGGAGGTCCTCGCTTCGCGCTTCGAGGCTTTCAAGGGTGTTGCCGGTGTGGTCAATGTCCGCTGCCTTGGAATGATTGCCGCGTTCGATTTGACCGAAAGAGAGCGCAGCCGGGGCGACGGCCCGAGCGTCTGCCTGAGGGCCCTGAAAAAGGGCGTCCTGATTCGGCCGCTGGGGCTACCATTTACCTATGCCGCCGTTGATTACGGATAACGAGGTTCTGGCCGAAACAGTGAGGGTTTGCTGGAAACGGTTGCCGAGGGTTAATTTCGGAAAGTCTCTTTCCCACTCGAAAGTTCATTGCCTCATGCAAAACCTCTTTTATCTTATCCCTGCAATTCTTGTGGCGCCCGTTATTATTCTCGGCGGCATGATACTTTTCAGCCACCCTGAAGCCCCGCCGCCACTTGAAGCCGTGGAGAAGAATGTCGCCCTGATCGCCAGCTTTTCTCAAAGCCTGCCCGCGCTTGAGTTTTATCAGGCCCGCGATGGGCAAAAGCTGGCCTATCGGCTCTATGAAGGCCGGCCAGGTCGTGGCGTGGTCATTGCCGTTCACGGTTCAACCGGGTTTTCCATCGCGATGCACGCGATAGCCGCAGCTTTGCAGGCGCGCGGACAAACTGTCT
>CAVWTD010000015.1:0-217825 GCA_963757915.1 uncultured delta proteobacterium
GTGGTATCCGCGTGACCTCCGGTTTGCCCCCATGGCAGGTTCTGCTGCACGCGGCGCCTCCATGCCTCCCGGATTGACTGGCTGGTGTATCTCCCCGGTCCGCTCACCGGTGTTCCGTCGAGAAGCGGAAAGAGCTGCTCATCCATCCGGCGGCAAAAGTCCTCTGCATCGTAACCGCCGCAATCAACGAGGGAGCGAAGCATGAGCGTGAGAATAAAACCTGCCTGGGAAAGTTGACCTGCTTTGAGTCCATCGTGGTATCTGCCGGGTTTGGGATCGGTATAGCCGTCGATCCAATCGCCGTAGTCGCGGCGAAGTTCAGCGAGATTGTGACAATCCCAGTGAGGACCAGGGCCAGGGCATCGCCTATGAAGGCCCCCATGATGGCGCCGGAAGCGCGATCTTCGATGGTCTTGTTTGACATTTTATACTCCAGGGATTTTCATCGTAAGACTGTTGTTTAAATTAGCACTCATGGGTTTGAACACCCTGGCAATACTCGGCGCCGAGGCGCAACGGGGCACGTGCAGGCCGAATCAGTCACGCAGGGTGGCGGTGAGGCGCAGCGGGTGGAGCAGCAGGTCCAGCGCATCCAGTATATTCCGGCTAAGAATATCAGCAGCGAGCAGCGCTTCGATGGATGCGGCTTCAGCCTGAAGCAGCGCGATACCCAATGCGGCCCTTTTGAGCATGAAACGATCGTTTCTTCCGTTTCCAATCGCCACGCACGCCTCGGGGCCGAGATCTCCTATGTAGTCTCCTTTGGCTTCGGCCTGATTTTCAGGGGAAATGACCGAGACCCGGCAGGGCAGTTTTGCGAGTTCCTCTTTTGCGCTGCCGAAAGTATCCGCAGTCAGGACATGCACCTGAAGACGATCTGAGAGCAACTCAAGCCTCTCCCCAACACCGGTTATCACTTTACCGTCGCAGGCCAAGGTCCCGTTGTAGTCAAGCACCAGGTTGGCCAGAGACAGGCGCTTAAATCCTGGAATTTCAATCCCGAGCATGCTTGCCAGCCTTTGTTCTCAGCCTTGAATATGTAATGAGACCCATTGCCATAGTTAAAGGTGGTGGAGCAAGCAGAGAGGGTGCTGAGGGGCTCTGGCTAAGAGCATCCCTCAGCACGCGGAGCTACTTGCTGCCGCTGGGTGCGTGGCAGGACGGAGCATGACATGCAGGGGCATGACATGATGGAGCATGACATGAAGGGGCATGACAACTTGTGCTTGCGTCATAAACAATACTGGCTGATCTTTTTTCCACCTCTTTTACCTGTAGCATCTCTACCTCCTTTAAAGGAATCAAAACTTCCACGTCCAGGGCCTATTTCGTAGCTTAATATGTGAACGCGGCATCTATTTGTCAAATAGGATATTTCGATTTCATCGGCCAAAATAGATAGATTATTCCTATTGGTTACATTGGTTTACCCGATAAAATCCACTGGACGGAAGCAAGCCTGGCTGGTATAAAGATCAAACACCAGTGTAGATGGCCAACCCTGCGTGGAGCAACTTATGCCGATGGAACTAAATGTCCGTATCAGTCCAAATGTTGCCAGGCAGCTAAGAGACCTGCACAGAGGTGGGGGGAATGCTTCACAGGCGGGCGAACATGCCCGCAAGATCATTAATCAGGCCCTTGAAGGTATTTGCAGTCCAAAGCAGATAGGAAGGCTCACCCGGTATGGTGAAGCACGCATACCCAATTGCATCAAGTTCGACCTTGTCAGGGGATACCGCTTGGTAGCAGTCATGGGGAAACGGGAGATCAGTTTCATTTTCGTCGGAAGCCACGACGAATGCGATCACTGGGTCAAAAATAATGCCGGATTTGAAATCCTGGCGGACAATAGAACAGCCGGAGGGTTGAAAGTGAGGGGCAAAACAGATGAGGAGAAACCCCCTTGCCCAATGCAGGAACACGAAGCCGAGATGGAAGCCGATGACTATGACACTGTGCTTTTGCGGGACCTGACCGACCGGGATCTTCAAGAAATCTTTCGCGGGCTTTGTGGAAAACGCGTATGATTGGCGCCAACAAAGCAAAAAGGAAAATAGGAGGAGGTAATAATGAAGAAATGGTCTGCTGTTTTGCTGCTCATGTGTCTGGCTCTCTCTGCCCATGCAGCTTCTGCGGCCACTCGGTCCGGAATGGTTTCGATGGATTTTGACCTGTGGGCCAGAAAACAGGTGAAGAAGTCCGGCTTTGGATTCCATATCCCGTTTCGGACGCCGATCAGCTCATCACTGACATCAAGGTTTCCGGCGACTACAGCGAGTCGGCTGTCTACACGGATCGGAAAAATCAAACGCCGATCCTGTTCGCGCGTTGGGATAAGGATGCCAAGAGCCGGAAGATGACCCTTGCTTTTCATGCCGAACGCTCGGAAGTTGTGCGAAAAGACCTTCCGCGCAGGCAAGTCTGCTGGGATCAGTCGGCTTTCAAACCGTACCTTTCAGGCACACGCCTCGGCCCCATCGATGGGGACGTGAAAAAGTTGGCCGTCCGGATCACCGAAGGCAAGAAGACTGTGGCGGCCAAGGTCCGGGCTATTTATGACTGGACCTGCGCCAACATGTATCGCGATCCCGACACGCCCGGGTGTGGAATTGGCGATGTGTACGCCCTGCTGGAAAAGCTCGGAGGCAAGTGTACCGACATTTCTTCGGTTTTCGTCGCTCTGTGTCGAGCGTCCGGAGTGCCCGCCCGGGAAATCTTCGGGCTTCGCCTGGGCAAGAAGGCTGAAGAGGATATCACGGGTTACCAGCACTGCTGGGCCGAATTCTACTTGCCCGGCTATGGATGGGCGCCCGTGGACCCGCCGATGTCCGCAAGGCCATGCTGGTCGAAAACCTCAAGCTTGAAGACCCCAAGACGGCCGAATACAGGTCCTATTTCTGGAGCGGCATCGACCCGTACCGCATCAAAATTGCCGTAGGGCGCGACGTCATTTTAAACCCGCCGCAGTCCGGTGAGCCGCTGAACACATTCGGTTATCCATTCGCCCAAGTCGGTAACCAGACCATCGATCTGGCTCGACCCCGCCGCCTTCAAATACAAGTTCACCTACAAAGAAAGCTAGGCATTCGTCGTTTGCCCTGAAAGGGTCAAGGGCGATTCCCGGTTCGGCTACGCCCCCCAAAAACGGGGGTGTAGCCGGACCGGCGCTCAGGCTCATGCCGATTGCTTCTTGGCAATTTTGGCCACATGATTCCCCTGAAAGCGGGCAATCGCCAGCTCATTTTCCGAAGGTGGCCGGCTGCCGTCCGTACCGGCAAGCGTCCCCCCGCCATAAGGCGATCCACCTGTGATTTCGCTCATGTTCATGAGTTCCTGACAGGAATAAGGGACCCCCACAATGATCATACCTTGATGCAGAAGCGTCGAATGAAAGGAAGTAATCGTAGTTTCCTGTCCGCCGTGCTGGGTAGCGGTCGAGGTGAAAACACTGGCCACCTTTCCAACCAGGCTGCCGTTGAACCACAAGCCGCCGGTCTGGTCCAGAAAATTGCGCATCTGCGCGCACATGTTTCCGAAGCGAGTTGGCGTGCCAAAGATGATGGCGTCATAGGTCGGCAATTCATCAACGGTGGCGATCGGGGCCGCTTGATCCACTTTGGCCCCGGCCTTGCGCGCCACTTCCTCCGGCACCAGGTCCGGCACGCGCTTGATCGTGACCTTAGTACCCGGAACACTTCCGGCGCCTTCGGCGACCGCCTTCGCCATGGTTTCTATGTGGCCGTACATGCTGTAGTAAAGGACGAGAATATTTGCCATCTTCGAGCTCCTCTTCTTGTGTGGTTGTAAGGTATAACGTTCGTGATTACCGGCTCCGGCTTGGAGCGACATTTTGGGGCTTGTCCGTAAATAAAACCTTTGCGCTCGCATCCGGCTTTTGGCCGGCTTTGGCCGCTCCTCAATCGCAAAATCCTCGACGTAGCACAACTACGCCTGCGGTTTTGCTCAATCTTCGCGACCAAATCAGTCTCAAAATCCGGCGCAATCCCTAAGAGGCTTATTTACGGACAAGCCCTTAAATATTGTAAATTCGCCGCTTGATTTGATTCAGATGCAGCGCGTGACCCCAATCATCTTTCCCTCTCCCGATCGAGCAGACTTATGCAGGACATAGCGCAAGAGGGTGGAATTTCAAGGTTCAGGTCCACATCGAAGACCTCTTCGATGTTGCATTTCATCTGCTCGCGAACCTCTTTCATTGACGCTTTGCAGGCGATCTGCTGTTCCAGGGAGGTCATTTTGACCCCTTGCAGCCCACACGGGTTGATCCAGCCAAACGGTTCCAACGACACATTCACATTGAGAGCAAAACCGTGGAAAGCGATTCCTCGCCGGATAGCGATTCCCAGGCTGCCCAATTTGCGGCCCTCTACCCAGATTCCATGGTTGAGCCGGTTGCGCGTGGCGTGCACCCCCCAGTGGGCCGCCGTTCGGATCATGATTTCCTCCAGTTTTTCCACGTAGCCGGTGACCGTGAGTTTGGAGGCGCGCAAGTCCAGGATCGGATACCCGACCAGTTGACCTGGACCATGAAATGTTATGTCCCCGCCACGTTCTGCATGCACTATGGGGATTCGGGCTTCCTTGAGGAAAAGTTCAGAGACCATGAGGTTTTCCCGTCCGCCCCTGCGGCCGAGGGTGAAAACCGGCTCATGTTCCATGAGCAGGAGAATATCCGGGACGATGCTCCTGCACTCTCTGGCGGTGACAAGACGCAGTTGGAGGTCACGGACCTTTTGGTAATCCATCAAGGCTAAATCCGCACAAAGCCAGCTTTTGGTTGTCCGCCTGGAAGCCGAACCGGTGGTATGCGTCTCCACTGTAGACCCCACTTTGTTATATCCGGCATCAAGCGCCGGCCCCGCAGGTCAACCGGGGGTTTCGTGCAGCGCCTGTTTCATCGAGCCGCCGCACTTTTGTACGCCAGGGCGCCTTATAGAGGCGTTCGGGATCCTCACCCGCTTCTCTCACGACTTCCTTGAAGGCTTCCACGAAAAGGTCCAGCTCTTCTTTGCACTCTGTCTCCGTGGGTTCGATCATAATGGCCCCATGAACGACCAGCGGAAAATATATGGTTGGTGGATGAAAGCCGTAGTCAATCAATCTTTTGACCATGTCCAGAGTGGTTATTTTCAAAGGCGCCTGGAGCTTGTCGGAGAAAACGCATTCGTGCATGCAGGGCCTGTCGTAGGCAAGGTGCAGGGTGTCTTTGAGCTTTTCCTTTATGTAATTGGCATTGAGCACAGCCAGTTGGCTCACCTTTTTCAGGTCCGCTCCAAGACTCAGGATATAGCTGTAAGCCCTTACGATGATACCCCAGTTGCCGTAGAAAGCATGGAGCTTGCCTATGGATGACGGAAAATCGTAGGAGAGATGATACTCCCCATTATCATCGACAATACGGGGTACCGGGAGGAAAGGCTCCAGGTGTTTCCTGACGCATATCGGGCCGGCGCCGGGTCCGCCGCCCCCATGGGGTGTTGAGAAGGTCTTGTGAAGGTTCAGATGAAGTACGTCTATTCCGACCTCACCCATGCTTACGATCCCCAGCATGGCGTTCATATTGGCGCCGTCGGCATACACCAGTCCACCTTTGGCGTGCACAATTTCTGCAATCTCTCTGATATTTTCTTCGAAAAATCCGAGAGTATTGGGATTGGTGACCATGATTCCGGCCGTTTCATCATCCATGAACTCCGCAATGGTATCGGCGGAAAGCACCCCTCTCTCGTTGGATTTCACATTGACGGGGCTGTAGCCGCACAAAGCTGCGCTGGCCGGGTTAGTGCCATGGGCGGTGTCCGGGACAATGATTTTGGAACGCCGTGAACCTTTGCTCTTATGATAAGCATGGAAAACGAGCATACCTGCCAATTCGCCGTGAGCCCCGGCTGCCGGCTGAAGAGAAACCGCGTCCATACCGGTGATTTCCGCCAGGAGACGTTCGAGTTCAAACATCACTTTAAGCGTCCCCTGAGACAATCCGGCGGGGAGCAGGGGATGGGCCCCGGCAAACCCTGGCAGGGCGGCCTGCTTCTCATTGGTCTTTGGATTATACTTCATGGTGCATGAACCCAGGGGATACATGCCCGTATCTACGCCAAAGTTCCACGTGGACAGGCGAGTGTAATGGCGCACTATTTCGACTTCGCTCAGGTCGGGGAAATTCGGGCCGTTTCCTGTCAGGGTTTCGTCCAGTTCAGAAAATTCCACATCCCTCCGGGGCATGGAAATCCCCGATCTGCCCTTTTTGCCTTTTTCGAAGAGCAGGGGCTCATTGAGCACCAATCCAGTGGAGCCAGCGAATTCTTTCATGATTCAACCTCGTTTCACGAATCCCCAAAGCGTTCACCGAAATATCCACCACAGAGACACGGAGAACTCAGAGGAAAGCAATTGAACAAACAAGTGAAATCGGGGACAAATACATTTTTCAAATCTCTGTGCCCTCTGTGCCTCTGCTTCGAAAAGGGCCTTTTCCCGTGTCTCCAGGTGTCCCCGCGGGACATGAGATGCTGTGGTGAATTTTATGCCTCTGAGGTTAATGGGTATTGAACTAGCCCTTCAATTGGCTCACAAGGGCGTCGATATCTTTCTTCGTTTTGGTTTCCGTAACGCACAGCAGGTAATGGTTGGGAAACTGGGGGTAGTAGGGCGCCAAAGGAAGGCCCGCCACCAGCTTCCGGTCGAGTAAACGCTTATAAATCGCCTCAAAGCCGGGCGGAAATTCAACGACGAATTCATTAAACGTAGCAGCGGCAAAGGGTATTTTGAATCCGGCCTTTCTCAGTTCCTTCTTGAGGTACTCGCTCTTGTCATAATTAAGCCGGGCCAGTTCACGGATCCCGCTCCCACCAAGCGAGGCCATGTACATGGCGGCGGTTACGGCGCAAAGACCGCTGTTGGTGCAGATATTGGACGTGGCTTTTTCCCGTCTTATGTGCTGTTCCCGAGTGGCGAGCGTCAGGACAAATCCTCGTTTTCCGTCCATATCCTCAGTCTGGCCCACCAGGCGGCCCGGCATGCTCCGCACGTACTGCTTGAGACAGGCAAGCATTCCCAGCGCCGGTCCGCCGTAACTCTGGGCAATACCGAAGCTTTGACCTTCGCCGCAGGAAATATCGGCGCCCTGGGACCCGGGGCTCTTATAGAGACCGTAAGCGAGAGGTTCCGTGAAAGAAGCAATGAACAGGGTCTGTGTGTCGCGGGTCAGGTTGCCCACAGCACTCAGATTCTCTATGCAGCCGAAAAAATTGGGCGACTGAATGGCGACGGCCCCCAATCCTTCGGTGCTTTCCAGTTTGCTCAGGTCCGTTCTGCCGTCTGCCGAAAAAGGCAGCTCGATGATTTCGAACTCCGCTGGTTCAAGATAGGTGCGTATCACACGCCGATAGAGGGGATGAATAAGGCTCGATACCGCCACCTTTTTCAGCCGGCTCACGCGGGCCGCCATAAGCAGGGCTTCGGCCAATGCTGAAGCTCCATCGTAGAGGGAGGCGTTGGCTACATCCATGCCCAAAAGAGAAGCCACGAAAGTCTGGTATTCAAAAATTGCCTGCAGGGTCCCCTGGCTTATTTCCGGCTGATATGGAGTATAGGATGTGGAGAATTCCGAGCGGCCAAGAAGATAGGACACCGATGCCGGGATGTGATGTTCGTAACTGCCCGCTCCCAGAAATACTTTATACAGGGGCGCCACAGCCATCGATTGCGCCAGGGCCGCCATCATCTCGTTCAATTCCCACTCCGTCACAGGCCCGGGCAGCACGAGGTCCGTCTTGCGGCGGCAAGCTTCGGGAATCGATGAGAAAAGATCGTCCAGACTCGAGGCCCCAGTCACCTGGAGCATCTCGGCGATGTCTTCTTCGGTGTGAGGCAGATATCTCATTCTTGCATTCCCTTCAGCATCTCAAGATATGCATCGTGGGCCATAAGGCCATCCATCTCGGAGAGATCGGAAGGCTTCACGTCTGCTATCCATCCATCAGTGTACGGGGCCGTATTGACTAAAGCGGGCGACTCTTCCAGCGCGGTATTTACCCCGATTATTTCCCCGCTGACGGGCATGTAGATTTCAGCCACCGCTTTGACGGACTCCAATGTTCCGCATTCCTCGCCTTTCTTTAATGTCTTACCCACTTCGGGCGCCTCAACAAAGACAATGTCCCCGAGCTGATCCTGAGCATAATCGGTAATGCCTATGCGAACTATCTTCCCCTCAAGTCTTGCCCATTCATGGTCCTTTGTGTAGCCAAGGTCGTGCGGAGTCACCAGCTCACTGATTTCTTTCATTTCTAAGCCCCTTTATCGATACAAAGAAGAGTGGCGAGTGAAAAGTGAAGAGTGGAAATAATCTGGTCCTTTCTCTACGCTCTCCTTGGCCTGTCTATGACCAGGGGCGTTTAGCCGGAAGTTCACCCTTCTAACTTCACTCTTCACCCATCAAGGTACGCCGCCGCGTACCCTTCCTTCGGCAAGCTCAGGGCAAGCTCGGCGGGCGACTTTGTTGATAGTGGTAGTAATAATCACGACGCGACGCGCTTGCCAGGAGCTGTTCGCCGAACAGGCCCTGCGGGCGGGGAAATGACATGAAATGACTCGGACTTAGGATTTTTTTCGTTTTTGGCTCAGCAAATACGCCGCTGCATCTAATGTCAAAGATCATTAGAATGAATACACAGGCAGTCTGTGACATGCCAAAGTGTCAGGGGAGTCGGCCGACATGGCGCATAAAATTCTCACAACCGCTGAGATGTGTCACTCACCGGGTCAATTCAAAATTTCTGTTCTTCACTTTGGCCCTTACAAGATCGGCATCCAGTCCAAACAGGTCGCAGATCCACAAAAAACTGCCGACATCTTCGCAAGACGATCCAAACCATGCCGCAGCGTTACGCTTATTGCGGCGCGTCTCGGCACTGTTCGTCCGCCACTGCACCCTGATCCCGCTCATCACGATTTCGAGGTTCCGTCCCTTGGGGTGAAAGTCTTCAATCGCCTGCAGTAAAACCGCCTCCCAAAGCTCGAACGCGCCACGGTTCCGGTCGATGGCCTCCCTTGATTCGAAATCTTTAACGCAATGCCGATGGTTCATTTAAAACCCTCGATTATGGAATTTAGGAATTTGGGAAATGAGGAATTCGAGAAATCATCAATTGAGGAATTGAGGAATTGAAAAATCCTCAAATCCTTAAGTCCCTTAATTTTGAAATTCGTCGTTGAGACTACCAGTGTGGGATTTGGCCGTGCAAAACGGCAACCAGAAGCGGTAATAGAAGTGGCAATAGAAGTGGCAGTAAAAACGGCAAAATGCAGGCATGCAAAAAAAGAAAGCGTTCACCGCTGAGACGCAGAGGACGCGGAGGACACAGAGCGCAGAGAAAAGCAATTGAACAAACAGGGAAAAATCGGGGACAGATACATTTTCCAAATCTCTGTGCCCTCTGTGCCTCCGTGGTGAATTTTATCCCTCTGCGGTTAAAGCGTACTTGATTTATGCACACATGGCTTGCATTGGGCCGATTTTCATGGCCATAAGCGCAATTGCCGGTTTAAAATTAAGTTTCCATCCGGAAAGGGTCCTTTTCCACCCTGGGGCTTGGGAACCGGGACCGCCGCGAGGCGGTACTGTGATGTACGCCTCCGCGCAACCCCTCGATTTCCTTGCCAGGACGAAAAATGCCTCCTTTCCGAATAGGAAACTGTTTGTCTTATCCGGTGTTTCCGGATGGACTCCAGCACAATACTGAAAGAAGGGAAAAATGAGCGGTTTGGAAAAATCCGGGCGAAAGGGAAAATGGCGGCGGCCGGAAAGGTATATATGCAGCGCCTGCTCGCAGGAGCAGAGTTTTTGCTGGACCTGTCCGTGCGGTTTCATGATCTGTTCGGATTGCATGGAAGAAAATTTCTGGGGAATGACCTGTAACGGAATTCAGTGGACATGTCCGGACTGCGGGGCCATCCGCAGTTTCGGAAACGACTGAGGCGACGGACGGAAGACGGAAGACGGAAGACGGAGATGAGAGGACGGAACCTGTTCATCCTTACCTCCATCGAGATTAGCGGGATCGGAGAAAAAAGCTGATGAGTGCAAAACGTGTGGTGATAATCGGAGGCGTTGCTCTTGGGCCGAAGGCGGCATGCCGCCTGAAGAGGCTCGAACCTGACTCCGATGTGGTTATAATCGATCAGGACGAATACATTTCCTACGGGGGCTGCGGGATCCCTTATTTCATTTCGGGAGATATAAGCAGCGTGCAGGAACTGATGAGCACGAGCTTCCACATGCAGAGGACCCCCCAGTTTTTTCAGGACGCAAAGGACGTCCGGGTAAGGACCCGCACGCGGGCGCTCGCGATCGACCGGGCAGCCAAGCGAGTACGGGTCCTGGATTTGGCATCGGGGGGTGAGGAAGACCTTCCGTACGACCGCCTGGTGATAGCAACCGGAAGCATACCGAACAAGCCTCCGATTCCGGGCATTGACCTGCCCGGGGTGACTTCGGTTTCAGACCTTCACTCCGCAATCGCCGTGAAAGACAGAATTTCGGGTGGCAAAGTGGACAGGGCCGTGATCGTAGGCGCCGGGGCAATTGGCTGCGAAATGGCGGAGGCGCTCGGCGACCTCTGGGGGATCGAGACTCACCTGGTGGAGATAGAGGACCAGGTGTTGCCGGGAATTCTCGACCGCTCGCTTGCCGGCATCGTCCGGACCCATTTGGAAGAAAAAGGCGTGCAACTCCATCTCGGACGCCGGGTGATTGAAATCCGGCGGAAACTGATCGAGCGAGGCCGCCTTTGAAGTGAAAACGTCCGATGGGAGCATTCAGGCCGACCTGGTAATCACGGCCGCAGGCGTCCGCCCCAACTCGGAGCTTGCCCGGAGCGCCGGGCTTCTTGTGGCGCCCTCAGGGGCGATAGTAGTCAACCGGATGCTTCAGACTTCCGACCCGGAAATTTACGCAGGAGGCGACTGCATAGAAATCACGCACCTCGTCACCGGGAAGCCGGTCTACTTTCCCCAGGGTTCCCTTGCAAACCGGCAGGGGCGGGTCATCGGGACCAACCTTGCCGGTGGGGCTGCAAAGTTCGAAGGCACGGTGGGCAGTTTTGCGATAAAGATTTTCGATCTGGCCGTCGCTTCTGCGGGCATAACGCCTCAATCGGCACTGAAGAGCGGCTTCGATGCCGAGCCGGTGCTGGTTGTCCAGGCCGACAGGGCGCACTTCTATCCGACCCAGGACCTTATCTATTTCCAGCTCACGGTCGACCGGAAGACCCGGCGCATTTTGGGCGCACAGGCCGTAGGCGCCAACGGCGATGCAGTCATCGGCCGGATAAACGCGATTGCCGCCATTCTTCCATTCAAACCTGCGATCGAAGATGTTTCGAACCTCGAAATAGCCTACTCTCCCCCTTTTGCGGCGGCCCTGGACGTAGTCAACGCGGCAGGCAACACGGCGGAGAATGTCCTGGACGGCTTGAACCGGCCGATGCAACCGGATGAGTTCGAGAGGTGTTTTCTTTTGGAGGAAAGCGCGGACTGCCTCTGCCTGGATGTACGAGGACCCGCCAATGCGGCCCCGTTTATGGAGCGCTATGGAGACCGCTGGCTCAATATTCCCCAGGAGACCCTGAGCAGAAGAATAGAGGAAGTCCCAAGGGACAAGCGGCTTCTTCTGGTGTGCAATTCGGGGGCTAGATCCTATGAAGCAATGCGTCAACTGGATCGGGCGGGAATCAACAATACGGTAAATGTCCAGGGCGGAGTCGCCGTGCTCAAGAAATCCGGGGCGGAGAGCCGCACGGTAAAGAGTGTTCACCGTGGTAGAGGACGCGGAGGAAAAGCCTTTGGACAGGATTAACAGGATTAGCAGGATTAACAGGAAAAAAATGTGTACAGATGGAGAACGCTCCCTAACGGATTTGGGATTGCCGCATTGGGGGATCTATGAATTAAATCCCTAAATAATAGGGTAATCCTCCGGCTCTGCCGGCGGACTCGCAGAGTTTGACGTTTCCGGGAGTCAGGTCGTCATTCCGGCAGTGCTTAGGCCGGAATCCAGGTTCTTGTGTCTCGTCAGGGCCTTTAAAGGTATCGGTTGCCAATTTGAAGCGCTGGCTAAAGCTGTATAACAACCTGCGAAAATCTGCTGGATTCCGGCTCAAAAGCGCCGCCGGAATGACGATGGCGCGGTAGTCAAAGACCATGCGGATATTCTCGGAGCTATCAAGTACCGCCAACCGCTTTGAGCGGTTCGCGGTTTTCCAGGCCTCCAGCTTGGCCGGAGGTGTCTGACTCCCTGAATCCCTAATTTGGAGATTTTTCAATCCTGTAAATCCTGTCTAAAAAGATTTTGACCTTCTCTGCATAATCTGGTCAATCCGCCTACCGGCTTTAGCCGGAAGCTCTGCGGTGACCGCTTACGGATTAGCACAGTGTTATGGGACTGAGAAAGATGGAAAAGACTGATTCTTCCGGAGCTCCCGGCTGGGCCGGCCCTCCCGTAGCGGTCCTGTGGACCCAGTCGCTCGTATGGGGGCTTCTTTGCATGGATACGCTGTCGGCGCTTGAGATCCCCTTCCGGTTGATCAGCGCATCGGAGATTTGCGAGGACTGCCTTGACGCATTTCGAGTTCTGATTGTGCCGGGCGGGTGGGCGGCCCATAAAGTGCGCGCGCTTGGAGAAACGGGCAGACTAAAAATAGCCGGGTTCATCGAGGAAGGCGGGTCTTATATCGGATTTTGCGGGGGCGCCGGGCTGGCCCTGTCGAGTCCTCCCGCTCTCTACCTTACCCCGGTTCGCAGAATGCCCCTGTCCGAACGTCTTCCGAGCGCAAGCGGCGAGATTCATATCTCAGGTGCGCTTTCGCATCCCGCCTGGAAGAATCTTCCGGCCCGGATTCCCGTTTCTGTCTGGTGGCCCTCTCAATTCCGGCTGGACCCCGGTTGCCGGGCCGCCTGCCTGGCTTCATACGCTGACCCCGGGGCTGGCTTTCAGGTCGCGGACCTGCGAGTATGCGACACAGGCGAAAGCGCCGGCTGGGAGCAACTGGAGGAAGCCTACGGAATCAACCTTGACCCGGCGCGGATCAAAGGCCATCCGGCAATAATAGAAATTGAGAAGGGAAAGGGCCGGCTGGTTCTTTCATACGCTCATCTCGAAACCCCAGGCGACCTTTGGGGGAACCGGCTTTTTTTCAATATACTGAATTATCTGCATGATGTTTCCGGTGCTTCCACGCCCCGCGGCAAAAAAAGCGTGAACGGTTCGCCTCTCGGCCCGGGAACGAAACGGAGTTCATCACCCTTCACCCGTCAAGAGCGAAGCGCAGCGCCATCGGGCATCCGGTATTCGGAATCGGGGATTTTGAAGGCAAAGCAAGCCGCTGCTGACCTCATCGCTTTTGGAGAGGCCAACCTGCTCTGGAACTGGAGAAAACCGTGGCTGCTCAACTGGAGGCGGGGTATACGGGGTCTTGAGTATGGTACTCTATATGTAGCGCTTAGCTATATGGCGGAGCTGGAACACCAATTAGCGGCCGAACCGGATTCAGGGTTGGGGCCGGCTGCCTCCTGCGCAGACTGGCCGGAGAGGACCAAAGAACTGGAAGAAAAAACCCTGGAATTCTGCGCTCTGGCAAAGCGGTTGCTATTTGAAGAGAAGATCGCCGCCGGGATGGGAACGGTCAGCAAGACCGGAATAGTAAATGAAAGGGTCGATCCTCTGCGCCGCTCGCTCTTTGGGAAAAGAATGAACCACGGCGGTTCTTGCGGAGCGCTTTTCGACCTGATCGACCCTATGCTTCTGGATTTGATCAGGGGCGGGCGGCGAGGCCGCAGCCTAGATCTCGACGCTCCGCGAGGTGTCGAGATTGGGGATTGATACAGCCGGGGAGGAGAAGGACCCCTTTCCGGGATGGAAACTAAACTAAGGATTGTCATTTGCCTGATCCACGCGAACCACCGTTTTCCCAGATGATTTTAAGATAGGCGAACCACATATATTGAAACATCGCAAAATCGACCTATTGGCAGCCTGTGTAGACTTTCGCCGAGCCTGAGATGGCGGCTGTTTCAAAGATTTGTTACGCACAGCGGCAGAGTAGAGTTTATAGTAGGTTTTGGTTTTGCCTTTCCGCCCGCTCATGACTGATCCGAGCACCTTACGAGCCAATTCCTGGCCAGAGATTTCATTATTTCGACCCAGTCCTCAAAAACTGCTGGTTTGGTGACAAATGATTCTGCCCCTGCTTTCATGCTGAAGGCAATATCCTTTTCCTCTTTGGACGTGGTCAAAACGACTATTGGAATATGTTGAAGCGCGGGGTCGGTCTTTATTTCGCGGAGGGCCTCGCGTCCATCCTTTCGCGGCATGTTGAGATCCAACAAGATTAGATTGGGCAGTTCTCCTGTTTGAGAAAGGGAGCGCGCAGAAAGATGCTGCATCAGTTCGATACCGTCCAAGACGCAGGAGAAATCAGCCTTGGCCCCACTCTCTGCAAAGGCTTTAGCCGCCAGCATACAGTCCTCCTCATCATCATCCGCCATAAGAATTGCGTATTGATCCTTTTTTTCCACTATATGCCCTCCCACCTGTCCTGCTTGACAGGCAGTCTGATTATGAATGTCGATCCCTTCCCCGGTTCGCTCTAAACCCTGATACTGTCCCCATGACGCCCAGCAATTTTCCGGTATAATTGTAAGCCCTATCCCGGTGCCTTCATATTCACTGCGCTTGTGCAATCTTTGGAAGGGCTTGAAGACACGTTCGGCAAAAAGGTGTCCCGCGTAGCGCGGAAGGCGCCCCGCTCATTCTCGAAAGCCCGCCCGCCCGCCCGCGAGACGGGGCTGTCGGCGGGGCGCCTTCCGGGATCGAACGGGTAAGGTAACGATGAATTTTGAACCCGCCCCCGGCGTGCTCTTTGCCGTTATGCTCCCGCCGTGCCGTTCCACTATCTTTTTGCAGATGGCAAGTCCCATCCCGGTTCCTTCGTATTCGCTTCTGGCATGGAACCTCTGGAACGGGGCGAAAATCTTGTCGAGGTACTGCTCATCGAAGCCGATACCGTTATCCTCGACGACGATCTGAGATCCTGAATCGGAATGGGATACGGACCGGACCTGGACCGTTGGCTTCTCGCCCGGTTTGTGGAATTTCAGCGCGTTGCCGATGAGGTTTTGGAACAACTGCCGCATCTGTGTGGGGTCGGCTGAAATGACCGGAAGGGTCCCAATATGTACTTCGCCGCCTGTCTTCGTGATTCTTACTTCCAGGTCCGAAATGACTTCGCCGATGAGATCGGAAAGATCAACCTCCTTGAATGGCTCTGATGCCATCGCAACTCGTGAGTAATCCAAAAGTCCCGCCAGAAGGGATTGCATCCGCTCCGTTGCGTTGAGCATTCTTTGCAGATAGTCGCTGCCGGTCTGCCCAAGCGAATCTTCATACTTCTGCCTGAGCATATTGCCAAAAGAGATGACTTTGCGAAGAGGTTCTTTCATGTCGTGGGCGGCAATGGAGGCAAAATCCTGAAGCGCCTGGTTGCTTTGCTGGAGCTTTGCCATGTATGCGTTCAGCTCGGCGGTCCGCTCCCGAACGCGCAGTTCGAGTTCATCACGCGAGTTCCGAAGCTCATCGACGAGACTTAATTTCTCCATGGCGGTAGCGACCTGGTCGGCTACCGTCTTCATGAGAGCCAGGTCTTCGGCCGAAAAGTGCGTGCTTGTCTTCGTGCCGAAGGAGAGCGTACCGATGATTTTGCCCTGGACCTCTAAAGGATGGCAAGCGTATGCTTGAATTCCACAAGACTTTACCAACTCGGTGCGGATATCCGGAGTATTGAAAATATCTTCCGCCACTATACGTATCCCATCGCGGGCCGCACATCCGGCTACGGCCACTCCGTAGTCCAGCCATTCGATTTTTCGGGCTTCTTCTTCGGGGATTCCTGCGCATGCATTGAGGTGAAGCTTGTCCATTACGTCATCGACCATAAAGTTGAAGAAGACATGGCAGTCCAGGTGCTGCATAACTCGCCGGCACAGATCCTCAACGATTGCCTGGGGATTCTCGGATGCCAGTAATTGAGACGCTGTCTCAGAGAGGAGTTTAAAGCGCGATTCGCTTAGTTGGAGTGCCTCCTCGGTCCGCTTACGTTCTGTGATAACATCGAATACAGCTACAAAGTGCTCTTTTCGCAGACTGTACGCAGAGATTGAAAACCACATGCCCAGGCTTTCAACATAGGTCTCACACCGCTCTGGGATGCCTGTCAGCGCCACCCTGCCATAGAGTTCGAGGAGTTCCGGGTCGGATTGCCTTATGCCTGGAATTACTTCGGACACTTTTCGCCCGACAACGTCCCTCAGGCCGGTCAGGGTTTCAAAGGCTCCGTTAACGTCGAGGTAGGTGAAGTCAATCGGCCGGTCCTGTTCGAAATGCATCTTGCAATATGCATATCCATTTAGCATGTTATCGAATAGAGAACGATAGTGCTCCTCGCTTGCCCGCAGGGTCTCCTGTGCGCGCCGTCTCTCCGTAACGTCGTGGAAAACCAGCACCGCACCGGATATCTTGCCTGTGTCGTCTTTGATCGGGGCAGCACTATCCTCAATCGGAATTTCACGCCCGTCACGAGAGACCAGGGTCGAGTGGTTGGCCAGGGCAACGATAGTTCCCTCACTAACCCGGATATTTCATAAAGAAATGGCAAAATCATCCTTTTTTTGTTAGTATTTCGATGGCTTAATTCGAAATATAGAGGAGATTTTGCCATGACAGATTGTACAACAGAGGCAATCCAATTTCCAGGGTGTAAACAGCGCAGAGTCGAAGCTGAATTTAGTGGTGGAAATGTGTCCAGTGATGGCGGCGTCTTGTTGTTGAGGCAGGCCGACAGACTCACCGGTTTGACCGGAAGGGTTGCTCAAAGCCTCAAGGACTCTCGAAGGAAAGCCAGTTGTGACCATACTTTGCGCGATTTGCTCCGACAGCGGGTATACGCCATTGCATTGGGATATGAGGACCTCAACGACCACGACAGCTTGAGAAAAGACCTTGCCATTCAGACCGGGGTCGGACGTGATGTCGAACTGGCCAGCAAGTCGACTTTATGCCGCTTTGAAAACAGTCAGAACCGCGAGACCGCATGGGCCATAAACGCAGAGCTGATCGAGACCTTCATTCGATCCCACGGGGAAGCACCCGAGGAACTGATCCTCGATTTTGACGCCACGGATGACCCCGTTCATGGTGAGCAGATTGGACGCTTTTTTCATGGCTATTATGGTCACTACTGTTTTCTTCCTCTCTATGTTTTTTGTGGAGACCATGTGCTGGTTTCCTACCTTCGGCCGAGCAACATTGATGCCTCCAAGCATACACTGGCCATCCTGTCTCTTTTGGTTCGGCGGCTTCGCAGGCAATGGCCGGATGTGAAGATAATCTTTCGCGGGGACAGCGGTTTTTGCCGGGACAAGATTTTGTCCTGGTGTGAACGGCAGGATAAAGTTTTTTTCATGGTAGGATTGGCGAAAAATTCCCGGCTTCTGACATTGGGCGACAGCCTGATTCGGGAAGCAGCCGCAAGATTTAAAAAAGACGGCGGCAAGCAGCGGCTCTTTGGGGAATTCCAGTATGGGGCTGCGACATGGAAGCGCGAGCGCGCGGTAATCATCAAGGCCGAACACGGCTCCAAGGGCAGTAATCCGCGCTTTGTAGTCACCAATATAACGGATGATCCCGGCTGGTTATACGATGCCCTCTACTGCGCGCGCGGCGAGATGGAAAATCGGATCAAAGAACAGCAACTGTATATGTTTGCTGACCGGACGAGTTGCCATGACTGGTGGGCCAATCAGTTCAGGCTTCTTCTGTCTTCGATGGCGTACACACTGGTAGAGGCTATCCGGCGCCTGGGGCTTTCGGGAACCGAATTGCAGGAAGCCCAATGTGACACAATCCGTCTTCGTCTGCTTAAGATCGGGGCCGTGATTGTTCAAAATACCCGGCGCATACGTTTTCATCTCTCCAGTGCATATCCCTGGAAGTCTTTGTTTCTTGCCGTTCATGCCAGGCTGTGTGCTGGATAGGAGGGGCCGATCTCGCAAATAACAATAACAAAATCAATATCTTACAAGTAGGTCAGTGGGATAGGTGCGCCCATGCGCACTCATTGTGAGGAAATGGGCAGTTCGGATGGAGTGAAAAGTGTTGACGCGGAGCTGAAAAATAGAACCAGACAGAAGAAATGTCACAAAAATGTTCCACGCATAAAAGGCGGTTCTTCCAAACCACCTCGGAAATGCGTTCGAGAGAGTTCATGAAATATCCGGGCTAAGGACATGCTCGGCAATATCCGGTAATGGTTCATGAGTTTTTTCGTTGATTATCCGGAAGACTTTCTGAACCGGGAGACCCACTGCTTCCTTGATCTGCCAGCCGGTCAGGGCCTCAGCGACGGGGTTAATGAAGGTGATCAGGCCGGATGCGTCAGTTGCGATCACCGCATCGCCGATGCTGGTAAGAGTCACCTTCAACCATTCGCGCTGCCGGCGGACATCCTCCTCTGCCTGCCTGCGCTGTGTGATGTCGCGATGTTGCCACATTCGGCCACGTGGCTTTCCATCGACCAGAATTGGAATATGATCTCTCAAGAGCACCCGTCCGTTGCGCATCAGAACCTCTTCATCCTCGATACGATGTCTCTGCGAGAGAATTTGTTGGATGCGAACCAAATATGCTTCGGGATAAGCATAAGCAGGCGACACTTTCTGCAACATTTCCTTAGCTGTCAGTCCGATCAAATCTGAAGGAGCTTCCGCGATGTCAAACTGGTCACAAAAATTTTGATTTGCAAACTCGATTCGATCGTCTTCGGTTACAACCAAAATGCCGACAAAGATGCTGGATAGGATTCTATGAAAGCGCTGCACTGTCGTTCTGAGGGTTTCCTCCATCCGTTTGCGCTCGGTGGTGTCCCAGATAAGACCGTTCACCCTCACCGGCTGGCCCTTGTCATCATGGACTGACTTTCCGCGTGCGGTGACGTAATGGACGCTTCCATCCGGCCAGACCGCTCGATACTCCGTTTCATAGGGCACATCCTGTTCAATGGTCCGGGCCCATTGCGCCTTGAGCATCTCACGGTCGTCGGGATGTACCACCCTGTAGAACTCATCTTCGGTTCCGGTGAATTCTACCGGGTTGATACCAAATAGATGGCAGACCTGGTCGTCAAAATGGCGTTTGTTTTCGACTAAATCCAGGTGCCACACACCCATTTGGGAGGATCGCAGTGCAAGATCGAGCCGAGACTTACTCTCACGCAGTTCCTCTTCCATCCGCTTTCGCTCGGTGATGTCGCTTCCGACGGCAAATATTTCCAGCACTTGCCCGTCCTGGTCGAATACCGGCCTGTTGGTCCAGGCCATCCAGACCCGGCTGCCGTCCCGAAGAACGTTCTCATTTATAATGTTAACGTAGCTTTCCGGGTGGTTCACAATACGTTGAAACAACCCGATCAGGTCATCCCCGGTGGACTCCTGTTCAGGTATGAGAATATTTACGTGCTTACCGATGACCTCTTCAGCACTGTAGCCGAAGAACTTCTGAGCGTATTCGTTAAAAAAGGAGATAGCGCCGTCGCGCTTCCATCGGATGATGGCGCTGTTGGCGTTTTGGACGAGTTCGCGGTACTTGCTCTCACTTTGCTGAAGGTCGAAAGCCGCCTTTTCACGCTCGGCGGCAAGCTTTGACTGTTCCTCTGCTTTGTGCGCCCGCGCCTGGGCGAGGTATGCCGCTTCGGCCAGATAGGAGATCAGGGCGCCGCTGGCGAGGAAGACGACCATGCTTATCAGGTCGGCGGAATTCGTAATGCCGAATTGGCCAACCGGCTCCATCCAAAAATAGTCGGCAAGGGCGGCCGAGACGACTGTGGCAAGCAACCCGGCGCTAAATCCCCCATATAGCGCCGCAACCGCCACGGCGGGGTAGAAGGTCACAAAGGTGACACGGAGCTCAAGAATTTCCATGAACTGCAACCGCATAGCAGCGGCGATGATAGCGAGAATAACACCCACTGAACAGCGGAGCCATAGCGGACGGTTTGTTCGATCCCATAACATGAGGTTCCCCTGTTTGAACAGAGAGGGCCACCGATCCCGGCGGGTGCCGGCTCTCCCCTGGGCCAACCTGTTTTAGAGCTGCTGTTATTCTTCAAAGTCCAAGGTTTGTCTCCGAAAATTATGAGTTAAGAGTAAAATTTTATATCATGCATTGTCGAAATGAGAAGCATTTCTTGAAAGGAGCCTGAAGCGTTTTAACACCATTTCTGGAGGTTCGTGGATTGCCGGACTTCTATACGTACATGGATCGTTGCGGACAATGGGCAGAATTCGAGAGGACAGGATCGGCTCTTCGGATTCTACAAGGACGGCGAATTTGTATTGATCAATAAGTTGGCAAAAGTTCGGCAAATCAATCAAAATCTGCTGTGAGTGTGAGGGATTGGGGAACTCTTGCACTGAGGCTCAGAGAATGTGCTGGTTTGCAACCCGAATCCCTGAGTTGGAATTGTTGGCGCAGTGCATTATATAAACCGTAGTGTTTGATCTTGATCCCAAGGCGGGAACATGCTAAATTGCCCTAGTGCGAATCATCTCTCGAAGAATGCTCAAAGACTTTTGGGAAAAGCATCCTGATGCCGAGCAACCTCTGCGGGCGTGGTATGCCGATGTCAAGCAGGCTCATTGGAGATCTCCCTCAGATATCAAGAACGTTTATCGGCATGCCAGCTTTATAGCTGGCAATCGAGTGGTCTTCAACATTAAAGGCAACTCTTACCGGCTGGTGGCAGCCATTCAATATGAGTTCGGGATCGTCTACATCCGCTTTGCAGGTACTCATCAGGAATATAGCAGGGTCAATGCCGCCACTGTTTGACCGGAGGTTTGTGGTATGGAAATTAAGCCTATCAAAACGGAAGCTGATTACAGGGCGGCAATGGAAGAAGTTGAACGCCTTTTTGATGCTTCGCCTAATACTGCGGAAGGGGATCGGCTGGAGGTGTTGATTACCCTCATCGAAGCCTATGAAGAGAAACATTACGTGATTCCGCTGCCGGATCCGGTTGAAGCTATCCTCTACTATATTGAGAGCCGTGGACTCTCTCGCCGGAACCTCGAGCAGTTCATCGGCAGCCGTGCGCGTGTTTCCGAGGTCCTGAACCGAAAGCGCCAGCTCACTATCGGCATGATCCGGAAGCTTCATGCCGGTTTGGGCATACCCGCAGAAGTGCTCATACAGCCGTACTCTTCGGAACAATCCGCTGCCTGAGAATGAGTGGCGAAAGGCCGTAGCCGATGGTTCCCATTGCTAAGTGTGGCAGCCCCTGCCAAAATATTCGCCGCCTTGTAAAGAAATGCCGACATGGCGGACACAGCTCTACTGAGGTTCCCCAAAGCCTCCGGTCTTATAAAAACATACCGAAAAGGCCAAAGCGTTGCCAACAGGGGGGATTGACATGAAGGATAAAGAGCCCTGGTTAAAGTTTTACGGCGATGTCCCGGAGTCCATTGATTATCCGGAGGTAACCCTGTATGAAGCGGTTATGAAGACCTGCAGGGAGAATCCGGATGCTATTGCCTATGACTTTTTTGGGCATGTGTCGACCTACGGGCGGTTTGCAGAAGAGATCGACCGGTTTGCCGATGTTCTCGCTTATCTTGGACTCAAGAAAGGAGACCGTATAACCATCGCCATGCCCACCACTCCCCAGGGCATCATCTGTTTTTATGCGGTGAATAAGCTGGGGGGGGTAGCCAGCATGATTCATCCCCTTTCAACCGAACCGGAGATTGAATTTTACGTATCGGTCAGCAAGAGCAGGTTCGCCCTTACCATTGATGCATTTTATCAGAAGTTCCGAAATGTAATGGACAAGACCTGCTTGGATTTGCTGATCCTTACAAAGATCCCGGACTATCTTCCCCTGCTGAAGGGGATTGGTTTCAATTTGACAAAGGGCCGCAAAATACCGAAGGTTCCCAGGGATTCCAGGGTCCGCTGGTGGAAGGACCTGATGCAACTCTCTCTTCCGGATGCTCCCCAAGCAGACATGAATACCCATGATCTTGCCGTTATTCTGTACAGCGGAGGCACTACAGGCAAACCCAAGGGAATCATGCTTTCCAATTACAACTTTATTGCGCAGGGACTGCAAAGCGTTAAATGGGCTGGAACAGACCACGGGAGCACGGTTCTGGCGATCCTGCCGATTTTTCACGGATTCGGCCTCGGGGTTTGCATCAATGCGACATTTATGGGCGGCGGGAAAACCATACTGGTCCCGACCTTTACAGCCGAAGAGGTTGCCAAACTCATCAAGAAGAAAAAACCCTCCTTGTTAGTCGGCGTACCTACCCTGTATGAAGCACTCATTCGGCACCCCGGATTTAAAAAAACAGACCTGAGCTGCCTGAAGGCGGCTTTTTGCGGTGCGGATACCCTTCCCCGTGTGATTAAGGAACGTTTCGAAGAGATCGTCAAAAAGCAGGGGGGGAACGTAAAATTGCTTGAAGGATATGGCTTGACCGAAGCAGTGACCGGTATCATGGCGACCCCGCTCAATGAATACCGGGAAGGAAGCATCGGAATCCCCTTTCCGAACATGAAGGCGAAAATCGTCAAGCCCGGTACGACCGAGGAAGTTCCATGCGGAGAAGAAGGGGAAATCTGTATTGCGGGTCCGGCGGTCATGATGGGGTATCTCGACCAGGAGGCAGAAACCGCTAAAACCTTAAAGGTTCACGAAGACGGTTGCACCTGGCTATACACCGGAGACATTGGAACGCGGGATGAGGATGGCTTCTTCTATTTCAAGCTTCGGAAGAAACGGATGATAAAATCCTCCGGGATGAATGTGTACCCTGCCCAGGTGGAGGACAGGTTTTATCAGCACCCGGAGGTTGTCAATGTCTGTGTAATCGGAGTCCCGGATGAGGCCCAGGGGCAACGTGTCAAGGCATTTGTCGTTCTGAAAGACAAAACCAAGGCCGGTCCGGATATGGAAAAGGAATTGATCGACCACTGCCGCAAGGATCTAATAAAGTGGAGCTGCCCCAGGGAAATCGAATTCCGTAATGAACTCCCCTTGACCCTTGTGGGAAAAGTTGCATACAGGGTCCTGGAGGATGAAGAGATCGCAAGACGAAAAAGCGCGGGCCTGTGCACCGGCTGATCGCATACAATATATCACAAACAGGTGTCCATCCGGAAATCTCTGTGGGTACAAATCCAAAGATCCCGAGGAGTATCATAGATGAAACATATCGACATGTTTAAGAAAATTGTTTCAAATCCCGCTGAGTATGCTCAAAACTGGAAACAGCAAACCCATGGAAGAGTGATCGGCCATTTTTGTTCCTATACACCGGAAGAACTTATCACGGCGGCGGATGCCCTTCCGTTTCGAATCCTGGGTTCGGGAGCGACGATTTCCAAAGCAGGTGCATTTTTACAGGCCTATAGCTGCAGCCTTGTACGCGGCGCTCTGGAAGATGCTCTTACAGGCCGCCTGGATTTCCTGGATGGAACGGTTTTTCCCCATACCTGTGACTCCATTCAACGTTTGTCCGATATCTGGAGGATGAACACAAATTATGGTTTTCATGCGGACCTGATCATGCCGGTAAAGCTGGATACGGAAAGCGCCGAACAATATATGCTCACCGTGATCCACAAATTCCGGACAGATCTTGAGGCCGGCCTTGGGATGAGGATCACCGATGCAAAGCTGCAAAAGGCCGTCCGAACATCCAACCAGGTCCGAAAGCATCTCGCGGCTCTGTATGAAATCAGAAAGGCAAGCCCGGGAAAAATCAAAAGCAGCGACCTTCACACAATTGTCAAGGCATCCATGGTCATGGACCGGGGCCGGCTTGTCGATCTTCTTGGGGAGGTCGTCACTGCTCTTGAACAGGAAAGATACGACACCGCTTCAAAGCCGAAACGGCTAGTTTTGAGCGGCGGGCTGTGCAGCATGCCGGATATCTATGATATCATCGAATCCTCCGGTGGCGCCGTCGTGTGGGACGACTTCTGCACCGGGGCAAGATATTTTGAAGGCGGGGTCGATGAAACGGGTGACCTGGAAAAAAACATAGCCCGGCGGTATATGAGCCGGATTGTGTGTCCGGCAAAGCATTCCGGGATTTTTTCAAGGGGCAGCCATCTAGTGGAAAAGGTCAAGGAAAACCACGCCGACGGAGTGATTTTCATATTTTTAAAATTTTGTGACCCCCATTCATTTGACTACCCGTATATGAAAGAGATGCTTCAAAAAGAAGGCATCCCCAGCATACTGTTTGAAATTGAAGAACAGACGTCCTCGGGAGGCCAGCTCCGAACACGGTGTGAGGCATTTATGGAAATGCTGTAAACGCGAATGGATGATCGCATGGAGAAAACCATGACAACGATGGAAAAAATAAAAGATCCGGAAAAAGAAAAACGAAAAATCAAGTCCGATAAAAAAATGAGAGAGATCATGACGGCCTACTATATGGAGGCCAAAACCCCAAAAGAGATAACCGGCAAAAAAATCGCGTGGATCACAAGCGGCGGACCGGTTGAACCCCTGCATGTGATGGATGTAATTCCGATCTACCCGGAAAACTACGGGGCCATGATCGGAGCCAGCAAGATGGGTGCGGAACTTTGTGAAAAATCCGAACAGATGGGATATTCGAGCGATCTTTGCTCCTATGCGCGGGCCGACATTGCATGTGCGACAGTGAACGGAGGCCCCATCGGCGGATTGCCGGCGCCTGACATGCTGATCTGCTGCAACAATATCTGCGGGACCGTGCTGAAGTGGTATGAGGTGCAGGCGCGGTATTTCAATGTGCCCCTGTTCATTTTGGATACGCCGATCTGCCACACGGAATTCAATGCCGACATGAAGCGGTATGTAACGGCCCAGATAAAGGAATATATCACACTCCTGGAGAAAATCTGCGGCAAGCCGTTTGATTATGACCGCATGAAAGAAGTGGGCAGACTGTCCGTCCAGGGGCAGAGGCTCTGGCAGGAAATCCTGGATACCACCATGAACCGGCCGGCTCCCATGACCTGTTTCGATGCGTTTTTTCACCTAGCCATGATTGTTACCCTGCGGGGAACGCAGATCGCCGTGGATTATTACGAATCCTTGCTGCAGGAAATGAAAGACCGGATCGCCCAGGGCATCGGAATGCTTCCGGAGGAAAAATACCGGCTGGTCTGGGACAACATTCCAGTTTGGTACAAATTGCGATGGCTGTCCGACAAGTTTGCAGCTCATTCAGCCTGCCTGGTGGCAGACACCTATACCTCCGGGTGGTGCGGCACTATGAAATACATGGATGAAAACGATTTTTTAGGTTCCCTGGCGGAAATGTACACCAGGATTTTTCTGAACACCGGAACCGACATCATGGCCGACAACATTATCAAAATTGTTGAAAAATACGAGGCCGACGGAGTGGTTTTTCATTCCAACCGAAGCTGCAAGCCCTATTCATTGGGCCAGTACGACATACAGAGACTCATTAAGGAAAAGGTCGGCATTCCCACCCTGATGATCGAGGCCGACATGACCGATGAGAGGAGTTTTTCCGAAAGCCAGGTGGAAACCCGGATTGACGCATTTATTGAGATGCTGAAATGAGGGTTTCATGATAACAGCAGGTATTGATGTAGGTTCAATCAGTGCCAAGGCGGCAATCATACAGGACAACAGGTTGTTGGGCGCACGTGTCATCCTGACCGGATACAACGCCCAAAATGCGGGGCGGCAGGTTTTTGACCAGGTCCTTTCGGAACTTGACCTTACAGCCTCCATGATCGACAAGATCGTTGCCACCGGATACGGAAGAAACAGTATTCAGTTCGCCGACAAAGCGGTTACGGAAATTACCTGTCATGCGGCCGGCGGAATTTTTTTGAATCCGGCGATACGATCCATTATCGATATCGGAGGGCAGGACAGCAAAGCCATTGTGATCGATGAAAACGGAAAGGTTCAGCAGTTTTCCATGAATGACAAGTGTGCTGCGGGAACCGGAAGGTTTCTGGAGGTCATGGCACGCGCCCTGGAAGTGGACCTGGATGCATTTGGTGAATTATCGCTCCATGCGGACAATACCGCTTCCATCAGCAGCCTTTGCACGGTTTTTGCCGAATCAGAGGTAATCTCCCTGATTTCCAAAGGAGCAAGAAGGGAAAATATCATTGCAGGGATTCATGCGTCTATTGCTTCCCGTATAATGGCCATGGGAGAACGGATCGGCATTACCCCACCGGTCATGATGACCGGGGGGGTCGCCAAAAATATCGGTGTGGTAAAGGCGCTTGAAGAAAAATTGAACACACCCATCATTGTTTCAGAATACGCACAGGTAAACGGCGCCATAGGAGCGGCGCTGATCGCTTCAACCATATAAAACTGGGGTCGAGGCGCACCGCACCCTCAGCTGCAATACCGAAAACCGGGTCCATTCGGGACCGGTTGCAGGTCTATCAAAACGGGAACAAGGACTTTAACAGCTGAGCAGACATGATGTCCCCCGAAAGCTTAAGCTTACCCGTCATGAAGGCTTTCATACCGTCGAGCTCACCATTGCACATGGCCACCCAGTCCGCATCCTCTATGGTGAAGGTCACGCTGGGGCTGGCGTGGACCCCTGTGCTCACCTGGCAGGCGCCGTCTTTGACCACCACGTTCCAGTCACCGCCCTGGTCGCCGGTGATGTGAAACTGGAAAATCAGGTTGACTCCCGCCGCCTCTCCAGCATTGAATACCTGGGGCATTTTCTCAAACACGTTGTTTACTGAGGTGACTGCCATTTTTTTCTCCTTTTTTCATGCTGTGATGGTTACCAACTCGCGTCTCTGATCCCAAATAATGCATCAACTTATGCGCTATGCATCCAGACCGCCTTTCCGGGTCGGATTCTTCCCGAAAACACTTCGTGAACTACTCCAAAGCCCGCAGGACTTTACGATTTCCCAATCGAACATGCAAGTGATAGATCTGTCAACCGGACCGGTTTTTACGCCTTCAGGACACGCCGCTGGCTTCGCAGTTAATGGCCGCGTTTTCGGCACAAAGAACCTACACATATATTGCACTAATTAGTGTCCATCCGGAAACGCCGGATGAACACTAGCAGTTTCCGATTCGGAAAGGAGGGATTTTTCGTCCTGGCAAGGAAATCGAGGGGTTGCGCGGAGGCGTACATTAGTACGCCGCACAAGAGACCCCGAAGATTGACACCGCCAGGGCGAAAAAGAACCCTTTCGGGACGGAAACTAATTATAAAGACAGGATGGGGGCCTCATTGCAAAGCGTTCACAAAAGCGCCAGGCATGCGAATTCTGATGTCGATTAAAATGCGGGCGGTCTTGAGTGCGACAATGCCCGGTCGGCCGCTGAGGATATGACAGCAACAGTTTACTCCATAGTATCGGTGCTCTCCGCAGCGCCGAGCACGTCCGGCATTTCAACCTGGATTATGTGTGAGCATGCCTGACAATGATAATGCATTTGTCACAACTATCTGATATTATGGCGTAAAGTCGTAAGGGGGAGGGAAAGCTGCATGCGCGCAGTCGGTGACAAAAAGACGGGGACCATAAGGCCGGATTTCCACAGATCCATTAGCATCGGTTTTCAGGGCGCAAAGATCACCACCGATACCCGGTTTTTTCTCATTAGGGAGATCGATCGGCGGTTCGACTTTCTCAGGCGTGTGCCGTCTCAGATTGAAGATCCGAGATCACCGAGACATACAGATCACTCCCTGCTTCCATTACTGCTTCAGAGGTTCTATCAGGCAGCGGCAGGCTATGAGGACAGCAATGACCGCCTGGCGGGTGGGTGGGCGGGCTGTGGAGTTTTCGCCTGAGCCTCCCCAATACTATGGGGCGGGGGAACGAAACCATCAACTGCGGGCAAGGAGGTGTGTCGTGAAATTGCAAAAACCGGTCTCATTGACCTGTAACTTGCATGTTCGATTGCGAAACTGTAAGGTTTTGCGGGCTTTGGGGTTGTTCAAGAAGTTCTTTCGGGCAGAATCCGGCCCGAAAATGCAGTTTGGATGCATAGCGCACAACTTGATGCATTATTCCGGGTTATTTGGAGCGATTGTGCTTCTCGGTGCAGGCCTTGGATTGCCGGAGCGAGCGCTTGCCGAGAGTCTGTATGATCAGCCGTTGGAAATTCGGCATGTGAGCTTGAAGCCCGATCCCCTTAATCCTCAGGTAAAGAGGGAAGTTTCGTGCTTCACGTACCCGCATTTTGTAGTGAAGCAGGTCGATTTTGGGGAGGTTGGAGCTGATCGGCTCTCGATCATTCCTGCCGCGTCCGGCAGAACGCCTCCGTGCCGGCAAGCGAAAGAACGGAATGAATATGTCATCCCTGGCGATTCCTGGAGCGGCTATTTTAAGGGCGTCAAGTCAGACTATGCCTTCTTCGATGCCGCCGATGGAACCAATGGCGGGCTTGGGTTCATGGTTTTCCGCATATCCGGCAAGAAAAAACTGTTCGAGGACACGGCGGAAAAAGGCATTCAGGCCCTTGAGATAAAAGACGGGACTCTCAAGCTTCGTTATCAACGGGTTTTCGCGTCCAGATGCTCCGTCGTTACAGGAGGCCCGGCGTGTCGAGACGTTGTCGTAAAGGAGACCGGTGTTGCAAGCGGATCGCTTTCATCCTGCGTTAATGGATATCAGGCCGCGAAAGAAGAAATGGCGAAGATGCGTTGTGATTTTCAATCAACCAAGGATGACGCATGCGTCGAAAAAGAATTGAAGCTCATCAACGAGCAAAAATGGGACGACGCGCCTACGGTCATCGTATATGAGGTTGAGGTTAGTTTGGGCGGCGCGTCGCCTGTTATCAAACCGCTCAGCGAGGCATTGGCCTGTCGTCCCTCGGATTAGATGCACTCCTCTTGATAGGTTCTGGTTTACCATGTTCACCTGACCAATTTAGAGGCCATTGTCACCAAAACTCAATCCGAAATAAAACGTGCCCAAAGGGTTTTAATCAAACTGACAAAATGGCGTCTTTCCTTGATCATGTTTTTTGTGTATCGATCTTTCGGTATTTCCGGTAGGATAACTTCTTACGTCGTACTAAGATCTCTCCATTCGGGCAGGTGATTGTTTTTGCCGGGTTTGGAAATAGAGAGCCAACACATGAATCTTGGAACAAACCTTAAACAACCATAGGATGGCGAATTATGAAAAGGTTAGAAAGAAGAAGTATTTTGGTAGTTATTATTGCTCTGATCGTAATCTTTGGAGTAAATCCATTTGTAGTGCCGCAAAGCTTTTCAGCCGGTGAAGAAGGGATAAAGGAAGCTGCCGGCTTTAATGTAAATACATCCATGATGGAGAATCTGGCTGGGCTCAAAGGCAAGAGCGTGACACTCACCTTATCATCAGGCCAGACAATTTCCGGCATAGTTAGTGATGTTAAAGGTAACCTTCTGCACCTTGCTAAAATAAGCCAGAAAGAGTTCTATGATGCTCTGGTCGCTATTGACCATATCACTGCCATAGAAATGAAAGTCAGGTAAGAAAAGCATTTTACCCGAGGGCATACCGCTTGCAGTGGCGTGAGGACGCCAAAATGTTCTGCTCCTGGTACCTGTTTCCAATCCGAAAACAGGTTACTGAAACGCGCATTAATGTCCCGAATCCGTCCAATTTGATTCGACATCTTCGATAAAAGGTGTTTTCTCGGGGCATTTTTCTTTCTTTGTTGAGGTCGCAATTTTGCGTTCGCCCTTCTTATCGTAACGGTAGGTTTCGGTTATTTTCTGGCCGGTCAAAAAATTGCAGCTCTCTATCGTTCCTGTACCTTGCATTCCGTCTCCGGTATCGAGATCCCTGCCGATCATTACGAACCGCTGTGTTTGGGGATCATAACGAAAGCGCCATGTCTCATTGGCAAACTCTCGGGAGCCACTCATCTGGTCGACGACAATAACGCCTTTTTTGATACTGATTCCCACCGCCTCTTTAATGCCGAGGCATCCCTTGCATTCGAGCAATTTGTCATTGGTCCCCGCCGGTATGAATTTTTCTTTATCGCGGCCCAGGAGAACAATCACGGCACGCTGAGGCTCGTCCTCAGCGCTGTCGGGTTTGCCTTGAACCAGTATGGCGGCGATATCGGAAACTCCATCACCATTCAGGTCGCCATTCGCCTGGTCTTCCACGGTCCACCCCTTGGGAAGAAAATCAACCAACGACTTTCCCTCAGGCGGAACCTCCTTCACGGGAAACCGCTCTGTGCGGGCCTGCGCTGCCCATCCCAGTACAATGAGCAAGACCAGCGAGAGGCTCATGATTTTCATTTTTTCCATGGCCATATCTCCTTTCAAGGACACGCTGTCACCGGATTGCCACAATAGTCTCCTGGTGCAAGCCACCCCTTCTGTTTTCCGATCCTCACCTGCATCCAATGCCCCATGCATCCTGCCAGCCGGGCTTCTGTTTCTCCAGTAACCATTTTGATCACCGAACTGCCGGGATCAGGCTTACTGTAGAGAGGAACCTTCCGTCCGGTGGGATGAACAGCCCGAACGGCAAGGAGCGACGCATGGACCCACCCCTCTCCTTGAAACCAGAACCCTGAAGTTACCCCCTGAGCTGAATGGATGAGCACCCAATCCTCAAAAGAAGCGGAGAGACCCACCACTGTAGCCTCAGAGTCATCGGGAATCACGATGAGAACAGGCGACTTCTTCTGAGGTGCAGATCGAACGTTTGTGCCTTTAGGGTCGGGATCAGCGGTGTAAACAGAACCCTCACAAGCCACAGCACCGGAGGGGATTGAACTCAACTCCGTAGACATCGCTCTAACAACAGGATAATCTACCAAGTTGTCGGCGCCTCCTTGAGAGGTCATCCCGTAAAGAGTTGTCCCCGAGAGGGTAAGCGAGCCGGAAGGGTTAGCCCCATTGGTTGCATCAAAGGGATCGAGAACTGCGAAAGTGGAAGCCGCAGCAGATACTGAACCATCCGTCGGTTCATTGGCCTGGCCCCCCAGTATCGCAATTATACAGATGAGGGTTGCAGCCAGACTCCCAACGGCTAACAGCGATAACAATCGACCTTTTCTCATGGTACGTTCCTATCCTGAATAAGTCTTCAAAATAGTCGCCAATGGGATTGGCCGAAGCGTATTTCGGGGTCAGACTCCACCCGAGAAAGCTTTTGAAAACCGCCGAGGCCCATGGAATCATATGATATCCCAATCAAAACACGCAAGTGCAATGCAGATTAGACCCGAAAAGACTTGTCAACCATCTTTGCATAATGTATTGAGGCGACTTCACGATGTGGGAGTTCATGACTCTATCGGACGCCCGCAGGACAGAGCACCAGTCCGAGCGTTGGAAACCCGAAGAACTTGCCACGTTTTGGCAATACGCAAGGATCATACAATAACGTGGGCAAAGCAGGAACCGGTCACACACAGTCATCGGCGAACAAGCGGTGGCGTATGATTTATTCGCTTCCGACCACGCGCTGCTGTTCCACCGGAAGAAAGGAGATCAGCATGTACGTCTTTTGCAGGTGACGGCAATGTCGCTTTCGCTGGAATAAAAGCAATGCACAATTGAAGAAAGGAACGCCATTGTGAAACACTTGCTAAAAGTTTTGATCCTTCTTTCGGCTGCCTTGCTATTCAATCAAGTGGTCTGGGCTTTGGAATTCGGGGAACCGCCCCCCAAAGTGGAATTAAAGGAGAAACTGGGCGGAAGGCTGGACGCAAAACCCTGGAGCAGCGACGAATTGCAGGGAATACTTTCCGTCATCTTTTACGTCTCTCCCGACGAAAGGGATACCAACAACCCGGCCAGCGAAGCCCTGGATAAAGAGAAGTTCCCCGCCGATAGATTTAGATCCTATGGAATCATTAATATGGCCGCCTCCATGCTGCCTAATTTCGTTATAAATTCGTTCTTGAAAGAAAAACAAGAGCGTTATCCCAAGACCATTTATGTCAGGGATTACAAGAAAGTGCTGGTCCATGCCTGGGATATCGCCGATCACAGCAGCAATGTCATGGTATTCGATAAAAAAGGGACCCTGATCTTTAGAAAAGATGGCAAGCTCACCGCCGAAGAGATCCAGAAACTGGTTAAGACTGTCAGGGATAATTTGTAAGCCGTTAAATCCGAGGGGATTTCCGGTTCATCCGGCAAACGGGCGTTCTCCGGTGTACGAGGGTCGTGGAGATAGAGTTTGAAATACTCAGGATCGCGAAATCCGTAGGCTGCATTTTTAGGATTTTGTTTATGAGCCTGAATAATGCGTCAACTTGACTACCGACTGGAGCCGAACCGCATTTCCGGGTAGGATTCCATCCAAAAAAGCTTTTGGAATGTGGATTTTGGATCTCCGATAGCGATTCGGTATTAATACCAAGTCGCTCCCAGACCCCACCCTCCCCAAGGCGGGGATTCAAAATCGCCTGAGTATTTCGCTCTTCCTCTACCGCGAAGCGAGCATCAGTGTATATGTTGTCTCTTCTGCTTTCTTATCGCTGGTGACGACTAGCTGGAAGACCTGTTTATCCTTCTGGAAATGAATGACCTTCGTATCTTCCTGCTCTGACTGAAAAGCGAGCTTCCAACCTTTTTCCACCATTATCTTTTTGTAGAAATCCGCAATGGCATCAGCCTTCGCCTTGACAGAGGCTACGATCATGGCATGGTTTTCCATGTTGATCGCCTGTTGAACTTTGGATCCTTCATAAAGGGGTATGTCCTTTAATTTGTCCGGAATGTCGATGGCCCCAAGGGCTAGGCCGGCCCCAAAAAGAATGCAAAAAAGACATACAGCCGCAGATGCTGAACTTCGCCATCTTTTTCCCATGAACATCTCCCTCCTGGTTCATTCCGCCAACTGGTCGTGGAAAACGGTCTCCGGTCAATCCCCGCGAGATTCTCAGCAGGGTTTAGAGTATTCTGGGTTCTTGCAGAGTGTCAAGTAAATCCAAATGATGCAGAGAAACAAAAGATAGAGACTTACCGGCAGTGCCCAGGAACCCATACGCCGCGGCGGTCATTATGGCCCGGGCCCCACCAGTGCTGCTTTTTCCAGTGAGCCTCAATCCATTTCCCGTGTTTGTTGTAGTGGCCGTCAACCCAGACCTTTTCGCAAGGAGGGTGGGCGTGTACATCGATGGCGCTAAAGGTCGTCAGGGGAACCAGACACAAACTTACCACTAACAATTTCGTCCTCATTGCCTTCTTTTTATTTCTTTGTTTCGAATAATACATCAACCTGATTACCAAAGGACATCGAAGGGCATTTTGGGTTCGTCCACCGCTCTAAAAACATCTCAGAACACCTTGTAGGTCCGTAGAACCTTCCCATATACTAATCAAAAACGCAAGTGGAAGGTCAACTGGACCGGTTTTTTCAGTTGCGGGACTCACCACCATTCCCGGCAGTTGATAGCCCCTCTGCTCAATCCTGGATCGAGTTCCGATGACAGCTCTTTCAACTGATGGGTATTAGAGTAAAAAGGTGAATCAGGCAAGGTTTGGAAGCCAAAATGAAAGGCTTGAAGCGGGATCTACCGGCTACTTCCGACGGCCGTTCAGTGAAGGGTCCACCTTGTATCCCTGTCTGGTCGTCACATACACAATGGGCACCTCTTGAGAAGCTCCCATATGGCGCCAATGCTACTCATTTCCGAAAGATTTGGAACTCATGTATGCAATCCGCGCTTCTCTTCTCATAAATTTTGACCGTCTTCCCATTCCATCGCCGGTTTCAGTTATGTGAGCCGCATTGCCCTTGACATTGATGGTTTTGTCTTTCGATCGGAGCATCAAGCCCCTGCTGCATGTTGCTCGTAAAGGGCCAGGTGCTTTTTGAGCGTCTCAGGGATAGGCAGGCTGTAGGGGCAGCGTTCGACGCACTCCCCGCACTCGGTGCAATTCCTGACGGATTCCATCATCTTTGCCGCGAACCCTGCTGCCTTAGCGTCGGACATCCTGCGGGCAATTATCGGGTAGCTCATCGCCGATGTGATCATAACCCCCTGTTCACAGGGCTGGCAGTACTCGCACCGGCGGCAAAACTGCTGCCCCAACTCCGTTCGGTACCTTTCCATAGCAGCGAGGTCTTCAGGGAAGACCTCGTTTTCAGTCTCGTAAATGGCCGCAATCTGATCGACCTGCCAGACGGCATCGAACCCCGGCAGCGGGATGACGTCAGTGAACTGGCGAAGAAACTTGAAGCACAGCTCAGCCCTATCCAGTACACCCCCTCCGAAAGGTTTCATGGCGAGAATGCCCATTTCCTCTTGCCGGGCAGCCGGATGGAGTTCTTCGACGGGTACGGACTCTATAAAGTTGAAGGGAAATTGGACGGTGCTGAAAAGTCCGGTCTTGACCAGCTTTATGGCAATCTCGATGCTGTGTGAAGTCACGCCGACATGCCTGATCTTGCCGGCCTGCTTTGCCCGGAAGATTGTCTCCAGTGCCCCGTCCGGTCCGGTTATCGCCTGATAATCGCGTTCAAGCGACAGTTGATGTATCTGAAAAAGATCGATGTAATCTGTCCGCGCGCGCCGCAGGCTGAGATCGATATCTGCCTCGGCGCCCGCGCGGTCGCGCTTCAAAGTTTTTGTGGCAAGAACCAGACGGCTTCGGATTCCATCGAAAGCCTGCCCGATTTTCTCCTCGCTGTCGAGGTACACATTGGCCGTGTCGAACAGGGTTATCCCCCTGTCATAAGCCCGCCTGAGAACCATCACTGCCTCGGCAGCGGATAGACGGATGATGGGAATACCTCCAAAACCCACCTCGGAGACTTCTAGCCCTGTTTTCCCGAGTCTGACATATCGCATTATTTTCTTCCTCCCTTCATCGCTGGACAGCCTTGTCCGAAGCAACCGGGTTCCCTGAAGCACCGGCCCTCGATGTATTCTTCTTCACAATTTTATGCTGATGGTATGGGCCTCGTCAACTTGCAGGGTTGCGACTTCCGAAATCAGTCATTCGGATGAGTAATCCTGGAGCCGTCCCTGAGAAGACTCCTCCTCCAGTACCTCGTCTATGTTCAGCGGATTTAGAGGCTTACAGATGATCTCGTGAACACGAAGCCTCTTGAGATGTTGAGAAGAGGCTGCCTGCATGACAAGTGCCGTATCCGAACCTCTTGCGGTCCCGGCTATGGCGATCAGTTTCTCCCCGGATGCTGCGTAACCTGCATCGGTTACCATGAGAACTATTTCAAAGCATACTTTGACTCCCTGGCTGAAACAGCGAAGCAGGTTTCCCATGACGATAGGGACATTGGATTCGTATAGGCCGCTGGTGTGGAATAGCATGGTGCCGAAATGGACTTCGTGGCCTGAGTCTCTCAGGGACCTTACCAGTTCAAGTGGGAACGGATTGACTTTCCTTCGGAAATCAAACTGATGAGGCACAACGATAAGCTTTACGTTCGAGTCCTTGAAAAAGTCCATGGCTTTTCTTGCGGTGGCACCGGTTGTCGAAGCTATCACCAGCTTCTTTATCCCTGTAGTCTTCAATTTCTCCTGAACAAGACGGAAGGTTACATCCGTGTTTTCCGGTTTTCTCTCCTCGAAATAGACGATTTTGCTCTCCATAACTTTATTTCCTCACTCTTGGAATTCTTGGACAAAATGGCGCGTCGGCCCAGTCGGTGGTCGGGTCAAATCAAGGGCTTACGTCTATTGAATAAAGTTGTCATGCACGCCCCTTTTTGAGGATTAGAGTACTGGTTTTGACGTCAACAAATCAGTTTAACATGCCGAGTGAGTAAGACAGGAGAGAAAAGGCGCATTCCGGGAAAACCGCTACGATGCGACTGCCGTTGAAACGAGTGGGTATCTCGAGTTGCCAGGCTTCACCCCGGCGCCTATGGTTTCGGAGGAGTCCACGAGTCTGACCCCCTGGAAGCAATTGAACGCGAAACGAGAACCGGCCACCCGTCTAACCGGTGGCCGGAATCTGACAATTTATAAATGGAAGTTTGCCGGCTAATTTGCTTTAACACTGTCCGGCGCCGGGCTTACGGGCGTTTCGGCATCATCCTGGCCGTCTCCGCCCTCAGGCGAAGCCGAAACCGGGCTTTCAACCTTTCGCGCGAAGGCCTTGATGTTATATGTCCGGCTTTTCACCGGAAGAGTAGCCAGAAGACCGGGTTCAATCTCGTTTACGATCGCGTCGACATCTTTTAGGTCCAGTGTCTCGCGGTCCAGCAGAGCTTGTGCGATCTTTGCGAGCAGACCGTTGTGTTCGGATAGAAGAGTTCGGGCACGCTGATAATTCTCATCGACTATTCGCCGCACTTCCTTATCTATATTGAGTGCGGTCTGTTCACTGAAATCCCTCTGGTGGCCAAGCTCGCGGCCAAGAAAAGGTTGTTCGTCGCGCCTGCCGAAAGTGACCGGCCCCATCTTTTCGCTCATTCCCCATTCGCAAACCATGCGCCGTGCGATATGAGTCGCCCGCTCGATGTCATTGGCAGCCCCGGTGGTATTCATATTGAACGAAATCTCCTCGGCAACCCGGCCTCCCATGAGAATGGCTATGCTGTCGAGCAGGAAGTCCCTCGGATAGGTGTGGCGGTCATCCTGGGGCAACTGCTGAGTAAGTCCGAGAGCACGTCCGCGCGGGATGATGGTGACCTTGTGCAGCGGGTCTGCTCCGGGAAGCAGCCTGGCGACCAGAGCGTGTCCCGCTTCATGATAGGCCGTGATGCTCTTTTCCTCGTCGCTCAGGATCATGCTCTTTCTTTCGAGCCCCATCATGACCTTGTCCTTGGCTTCCTCGAAGTCAAGCATTGCGATGAGGTCCCTGTTTCTGCGGGCAGCCAGGAGTGCAGCCTCATTGACCAGGTTTTCCAGGTCGGCCCCGGAAAATCCCGGCGTACCCTTGGCCAGGGTCTGAATATCCACATCGGGAGCAAGCGGTTTGGCTGCGCAATGGACTTTAAGGATGCCTTCCCTGCCCCTGATATCGGGCACCGGGACCACAACCTGCCTGTCGAATCTGCCCGGGCGAAGCAGGGCAGGGTCGAGAACGTCGGGCCTGTTGGTCGCGGCAATCAGAATCACGCCCTCGTTGGACTCAAAGCCGTCCATTTCCACCAGGAGCTGATTGAGGGTCTGTTCGCGCTCATCATGCCCACCGCCAAGACCTGCGCCGCGATGCCTTCCCACGGCGTCGATCTCGTCGATAAAGATAATGCAGGGGGCATTTTTTTTGCCCTGAAGAAACAAGTCGCGCACACGCGATGCGCCGACGCCAACGAACATCTCGACAAAATCCGAGCCGCTTATCGAGAAAAACGGGACCCCTGCTTCACCCGCGATGGCCCGCGCAAGCAGAGTTTTGCCCGTACCGGGCGCGCCCACCAGCAGGACGCCTTTTGGGATTCTACCCCCGAGTTTGGTGAATTTCTTCGGGTCCCTCAGAAACTCCACTATTTCTTCTAATTCTTCCTTGGCCTCGTCCACTCCGGCCACGTCATTGAAAAGCACCTTTTTGGAGCTTTCGTTAAGCAGGCGCGCGCGGCTCTTGCCGAAGCTCATCGCCTTCCCGCCCCCCATTTGCATTTGGCGCATGAAGAAAATCCATACGCCTACCAGAAGAAGCATCGGGAGCCAACTGACAAGCACGTTCATGTACCAGGGGGATTCTTCCTCGGGTTTGGCCTGAATATTGACCCCGTGGTCCCGCAAAATCTTGATCATATCCGAATCCCGTGGAACAAAGGTCTTGAACGTCTTGCCATCGACGAAAGCGCCGAACACATGATCGCCCTGAATAGTGACCTGAGCGACTTCGCCTTTCTGGACGGAAGCAAGGAACTGACTGTAAGTAGTCTCCAGGCTGGATCTCTGCGGCTGGTGAAACATATTGAAAAGAAGAATCACCATCAAGCTGATTACCAGCCAGAGAGCCAGATTTTTATAAAATGGACTCAATTAGAAAGCCCTCCTGACCAACAGTTTCAATGGGCGGTGGGACCGCCTGCCGACTTGGCCACTGCCTTCAGCGGCGGCCGCAAAGTGTGACAGCCGGCGTTTCGTCTGCATCCCGATGAGACGCCAGCTAAAAATTATCACTCATATTCGCATTTATGTCCAGTGACTCAAGCAGCGATTGAAAAAAAGATCCTCTCTTTTAGGTCGAAAAATCCTTACGAGCTTTCGGAGAGCGCCCTCTTTTCGACCGAGACGGATTGGAAAATAAATCTGAACGCCAGGGCGCCCCCTGCAACCAGACCCGCCGTAATCAGAAAGCAGGCTCGAAAACCGAACCTCCCGGCCACTGCCCCCATTATCAGCGCGCTTAACATCATGCCGGTATAGATGCAAGTATTATAACCGCCCATTGCAAATCCCCTGGAGTCCGCCGGGACCAGTTCGGAGATCAGCGCTCCTACAGCCGTGAAGGCAATCCCCATGCCGATTCCCATCGCGAATGCGCTAATGAGAAACGTCGCCAGCGAGGTGGAAAGGCCGATCCCGGCAGTGGAAGCAGCATACCCGAGAAGGCCCCATACCACGAGGGTGCTCCTGTCCGGGACCCGGTCGCTGAGATATCCGAACGGGATGCGGCTAAGAGCGTTCACAAGCGCCTGTGTGCCGAAAATAAGCCCGATCTTTCCCACTCCTATCCCCTGATCGCTTGCGTGAAGGGGCTGGAAAGTAATAAAGACCCCGAGTCCGAAGCAGCTAAAAAGAGTCACCAGCCAGCAGGCCAGAAGAGGGCGGTTTCCAAGAAGCTCCCGAATTATCTTTCGGCGGGCCCTTTTCGGTGGTGCGTCCGGATGCGCCGGCCTTTGCTTCGGAAAGGAAAGCAAAGCGATCAGGAACACAATAAAGCCCAGGATTCCCGAGATCGTGAAAACCCATTGGTAGCCGAGCAAGTACGCGAAAAACCCCCCGATCGTTGGGCCAAGGCCCATGCCCCCGTAAATGGCCATTGTGTACCAGCCGTAAGAACGCCCGAGGTGAGTCAGAGGTGAGAAGTCGGCAACAAAGGACATCATAGTGGGGCCGAAGGATGCGAGTCCGATCCCTGCAAAGACGTATATAATCATCATTTGCGGGGCGCTGCGGCTAAAGGCCAGCAGAAACGAGCTGAGGGCCGAGATCAAAAGGCCTGCCAGGACCATCCGTTTTCGGCCAAGCACATCGGACATGATTCCCAGGGGCATCGAAAAACCTCCGGCCGCCAGCATGAACAGGGAGTTTATTACTCCAATCTCGATGGTGCCGACCCCGAGCGAACGCGCATACAACGGGAGGATCGGAATACGCATGTAAGCCCCGGTGTAGCAGCCCAAGCCGGCGGCGCAGGAAATCAGGATCAATGTCCGGTATGATGGACCTAAGTTATCCAGGTTTTTTTCAGAATGCATCGATTCGATTAGGCCGATTGTTTTGCCCGAAATCTTCTGGGGTCTATTCCGTATTTTTCCACCTTGTACTGAATGATCCTTTTGGTGGTGCCGAGCAGGCGGGCGGCCTGGGACTGGTTTCCGCGCACGTCTTTGAGGGCGTCGGTAATCAGGTCGCGCTCAAAGGCGCTGGTGAGCGCTTCCAGTTTTCCCCGGCTGACGTTCTGCATGCCTTCGGGCTTCATCTGCAGAGTTGGGGGCAGGTGCCAGGAGTCGATTGCGTTTTCCTGCGAGAGCAAAACCGCGCGTTCGATGCAGTTTTCCAGCTCGCGAACGTTCCCTGGCCAGTGGTAGGACATCAGCATGTCTATGGCGCTCGTGGTGATTCTTTTTATCTGTTTGGCGAACTCGCGGGCGTACTTCAGAACAAAATAGTCGGCCAGCAGCAGGATATCGGGTCCCCGCTCACGTAGAGGCGGCAGATAGATAGGGAACACATTCAGCCTGTAGAAGAGGTCCTGGCGAAAGGCGCCCTGGGAGATCTCCAAGTCCAGGTCCTTGTTTGAGGCGGTTATAACCCGGACATCCACCTTAACGGTCCTCGACGAACCGAGCGGCTGGAACTCCCTTTCCTGCAAAACGCGCAGCAGTTTTGCCTGAGCGATCGGCGAAAGCTCTCCCACCTCGTCGAGGAAAATACTGCCGCCCTGCGACTCCTCGAATCGTCCGCGCCGCCGTGTTATAGCCCCGGTGAATGCGCCCCTTTCGTGGCCAAACAGCTCGCTCTCAAGGAGCGTGTCAGGCATTGCCGCGCAATTCACCTGCACCATGGGCCCGCTTCCACGGCGGCTGTTCTCGTGTATAGCCTTTGCCACCAGTTCCTTCCCGGTGCCGGTTTCGCCTGTTATGAGCACAGTGGTGTTCGTGTCGGCAACCTGGTCGATCAGGCGAAGGACTTCCTGGATTACCTTGGAGCGGCCGATTATGTTGGTGGTTGGACGCCTGGCCTCGGCAAGCATACGCCTCAGGCGCCTGTTCTCCTCCTCGACCGCACGGAAATGGACCACCTTGCCAAGCAATTCAGCAACCGCGCTCAACGTCTTGACTTCTTCGCCGATCTCTTCGACCTGGTGGGCAAGCTTGTCCGCAGAAAGAATGCCGACGCAGCGTCCCTGGTAGAAGATGGGGACGCACAAAAAGGCCAGCTCGGCCCGGTTCAAAGATTTGCGCGCTCCGGTCCGGTCGAGGAAATGAGTCTCCTTGCCCAGATTGGCTATTGCCATGGGACGTCCGGTCTGAGCAACCTTGCCGGTGATTCCTTCGCCCGGCCGGTAGCTGATTTGTCCGGTTTCCACATCGACCCCGCGGGCCACATCAAGCCATGCCTCACCGGTCTGCAAATCGAGAACGGAGATCATCCCGCGCTCCATTCCGAGGCGCGTGCTGAGAACGTCAAGAGTTTCCTGCAACTGGTCCTTGAGTTCGCTCGAGCGGCAAAGGACCCTGGCTATCTCGTGCAACGCTCTCAGTTCAATTAAACTAAAATCGTCGGGCATTTTTAACCTCGCAAGACGGACTTAACAGGGTGATGAAAAAGGATTAGAATTCCACCACCAGGGCGAAAAATCCTATAAACGTCACCCCGGCGAAGCCTGCCCCGGGAGTGTCTAGTCCGGGGGCCGGGGGCCAGTGTCTTTTGCTTTAATATCAATTAGTTGGGGAAACGCCTGGATTCCGGCTTCCGCCGGAATGACGAAATCATTAGCCATTTTCAGGCGCTTCTCCCACCAGAGAACCCTTTTTCATCACCCTGTTAAGGCACAACAGGTTGCCTGCTCTAATATGTGATGATTTATTTTTGAATAAGGCAAGATTACGAATAACAAATTTGAACAAAATTGTCACTAATTTAATACTTGGTGCGGATGAAGGGTGATGGGTAATGGGTGATGGGTAATGGGTGATGAGTAATGGGTGATGGGCGACGGGAAGAGGGGAGCGGGGAGCGAAAACCGACCTTACCGCTTCACGCTTCCATCTTCACACTTCACGTTTTCAGTTCTGAGTTACTAAAAACTAACAACTCACAACTAAAACTCTTCCCGCTTCCCGGCGAATCATATGTCCAAAATAATGAAGGTCTCCCATCCGCGCGGCGTGTGCTCCACTTTGAACCTGTGGAGGGTAACGGCTTTTACGTCAACGATCAGTTGGTGCCGCCCGGGGTCGATCTGCTCACCCCAGCAGGTTGTTTTTACAAAGTAAAGGCCATTTTCGTATCCGGTATTTGCATCCTCGATTCGAAGAAGAAGCTGCTCGGCGTCTTTAAAAAAGATGATTTCCTGGAGCAGGTTAAAAAGCAGCATATCAATGGCGTCGGAGCGGATCTCTATTTCGCGCTTTTCCCGGCGCTCGATTTTTTCAAGATCTGCGACCATCACGTTCATTGTGGCTTCGGCAGCGGATATGAACATCTCTTCGATTGTTTCCCCCCATGCTTCGAAGGCAACATCGGCTGTGGCGATTTCATCAAAAAATTCAAACGGCATTTATCTCACCTCGCAGTCGTGCAGCCTGTTCTCTATTTCCGGGCGAAGCCTGTCCAGATTATGGCCGATGAAGACCAGTTCGGTCCGCTCCACGTTAAATTCCTCGAAATCGGCCCGCCCTGCGACGTAATTGAAGAGGCGGCCCCCATCTTCGAAGCGCACGAAACCCTTGGCGCGAATCAGGTCAACCGGAAGTTCGCGGACGAGTCCATCGAATTTTGCGCTGTCGAGTGTCTTCTCAGTGGTCCAGGTAAATGAATGCAGTTGGCGGGCTGTCGAGACTTTGCTGCGGTCCCGCCGCTGCCGCCCGCCTCTCGGGTGGGCGGGTGGGCTGTAGAGATATGGGCTGGCGGTCCCGGTTCCCAAGCCCGGGAAGTCTGCCCGAAGAGCAGGTTCGTATCGACCCCGCAGTTCACGGTCCTTAGGAATACGGCGCGCTCATTGTACTTTCTGACCTGGACCTCAACGGTTTCGGCCTCGGCCGGCCTTACGAGGTCGACTTTGTTTATCAGGATGATGTCGGCTGAAGCAATCTGAGTCCTCGATGTGTACCCGACATGGGGATATTTGGTCCCGAGATACGCGTCCACGATGCAAACGACGCTGTCAAGCCGGACTTGCGGAAGGTTGTCCTCGACTTCGAAGACCAGGGCGTCCGACTCGGCTACGCCCGTAGCCTCGACCACGATGAAATCAGGCCCGATTGTTTCAATTATTTCTCTTACGGCGGCTTCGAACTCCCCTGTCATAGAGCAGCAGACACACCCGCCTAAAAGCTCGATAATATCGATATTTTTGCCGCTGATTACCCTGCTGTCGACCGCCAGCTCGCCGAACTCGTTCATCAGGACCGCGATGCGAAAGGCAGTTGAACCGCCGGCCGGCTTGTCCGCTTGCAGAATTGCCGCGGGGCCGCTGGGAGCGTCGGCCGAGTTGCCCGCTTGCAGAATCGCCGCGGGGCCGCTGGGAACGGCAGCCAAGTTGCCCGCTTGCAAAATCGCCGCGGGTAGAGATGAGGCAGAATCTATGATGCGCATCAGAAGGGTCGTCTTGCCGCTGCCAAGACTTCCGGTGATGAGCATGATCGGAGTTTTTGAGATTTCGGCCATCGGAAAAACCAACTTTGACAGGATTAACAGGATTCAAAAGTAGTACATTGTCAACTAAGTTCCTAGAGGTAATGACCTACAATCCGTCATTCCGGCGCAGGCCGGAATCCAGCGTCTCTTCAGTTGGTTAACAGCACTGGACCCCGGCCCCCGGACTAGACACTTCCGGGGCAGGGTTCGCCGGGGTGACGTCTACAGGCTCTTTCGCACTGATGTGGGAATTCCAATCCTTTTTCATCACCCCGTTAAGGGGCGCCCTCGACATGGGTCCCCAGATAGGCGTCCGGGGGCAGCCGCCCGCCTCCCCGGCAGGTGGGTGGGCTGTGGAAAGCGCCGGGTCGCGCGTAACATTGTTTACCGTGCGTCCCCGCCGCCACCGAAGGTAGCGGCGAGTCTGGCGTTGTCAATCCCGGGTGCAGCGGCTCGCTGCTAGCCCTTGACGTTTCCCACCGGTACGAACCGCGCTACCCGTTTGCTGATGCCGGCCGCTTCGGTGGCTTCAACCACCTCGTCGATATTCTTGTACGCCGGTCCGGCTTCCTCGGCCAGTCCTGACCACGAGGCCGTCCTGACATAGATGCCGCGATGCTCCATATCCTGCTGGAGCGTCTTGCCATGGAACATTTTTTTTGCCTGGCGCCGGCTCATGGTTCTGCCGCTCCCGTGAGCGGTGCTGAAAAACGTCTGGTCCCCGGACGCGACTCCGGCAAGCAGGTAAGAACCAGTCTCCATGCTTCCGCCGATAATCACCGGCTGCCCGGTTTTGCGATATAGCGCCGGAAGCCCTTCGGCGCCCGGCCCGAACGCCCTGGTCGCCCCCTTGCGATGAACCAGCAACCGCTTTTGCCGGCCGTCAATGCTATGAGTTTCGAGCTTAGCCGTATTATGAGCGACGTCATATACCTGGCGAAGCCCCAAATCGGCAGGGTCCCTTCGAAACACATCGGAGAAGACTTCGCGGATCCTGTGCAGAATCACCTGCCGGTTGGCGAAAGACATGTTGATCGCGCATTTCATGGCGGCGAAATAGTCCTGTCCTTCAGGGGAAAGGAAGGGGGCGCAGGCAAGCTCGCGGTCCAGAACCCTGATGCCGTATTTTGTCTCCATAACCTTCAGGAAGACCTGGAGATAGTCGGTTGCGACCTGGTGACCGAAACCGCGGCTCCCGCAATGAAACATTATCACCACCTGGCCGGGAATGTTCAGTCCGAAAGCCTCAGCCAGTTTGGCGTCGAAGATATTTTCACGCCGGGTCACCTGGATTTCCAGATAATGGTTGCCGGAACCGAGAGTGCCGATCTGTTTGTGCCCTCGCTCGACTGCCTTCTGGCTTATCTTGGAGGCGTCTGCGCCGCTTATTTGGCCAAATTCTTCCGTACGCTCCAGGTCCTCCTCCCAGCCATACCCGTTTTTGACGCACCACCGGGCGCCCTTTTCAACCATGGTCCTGAACTCGTCATGCGAGAGTTTGATAGATCCGCTGCTGCCCACCCCGGCCGGGACCCGCGCAAATAGCCGATCCACCAGCTCTTTGATGTGCTCTTTTACTTCACCGTAGGTGAGACTGGTCAGGACAAGCCGCATGCCGCAGTTTACATCGAACCCGATTCCGCCCGGTGAGATGACCCCGGACTGCTCGTCCATCGCAGCCACCCCTCCTATCGGAAAGCCGTAGCCCCAGTGGCCGTCCGGCATGCATAAGGCATATTTTTGTATGCCGGGCAAGGTGGCGACGTTTGTCACCTGGTCCACAACTCCCTCATCCATTTCCTTTGCAAGCTTTTCCGTGGCGTAGATACGGGCGGGAACGCGCATTCCCTGCTTGTAGCTCGTGGGAATCTCCCAAACGGTATCCGATACTTTTTTAAGCACGTCAAAAGTGGCCATTGGTCTTTGCCTTCATCAAAATCTTGACCGTCGGTGGAATTTATCTGAAAATTCAAGCTGGACTTTCAATCAACCGAGCGACAGCGCAACGTCAACTAAGTCCCGATAGATAGACCTACAGCCCGTCATTCCGGCGAAAGCCCATAGCCGTCAACTTTAGCGGATGTGTCGGCACAATCACCTCACCCCGCTGCACTCCCCCTTCGTGCCTTCTCAGTGTTCTTCGCGATTGACCAAGGCTATCTTTATCACGAAGAGCACGAAGCTGCTTGCTTTAATGTCAGGCGGCTGTATGGCGCTATCTGGGGCTTTGCGCCACCACACAGGGCAGGCTCGGCAGAACCTTCCTGCTCTTCGTGTCCTGGTGAGAAAATCATTTTAAGCCAGCAACCACGAAGAGTACGAAGCTTGCTATGTTGCAGTAAGCCTTGCATTTAGCTGAAAACGGCTATACTCGCTTTGATTTGAGCCAATGGCAAGTTGGTTAACACGAATCAAAGGAGGAGCATAGCCGTGAAACGAAATAAACCAAAGAAGCTCGGCAAGGTCAACGGGAATACGCTCATAGCAACGATTGATATCGGAAAAAAGATGAACTATGGCTATTTCAGAGCGCCCGACGGTCGGGATATTAAGCCATTTGCCTTTTACAATCTGCGAGATGGGTTTGAGAAGTTTTGGGCCAAGCTCGTTGAGTTTCAGAAAGGCCATAATTTGGAACAGATTGTGGTTGGCTTTGAATCCACAGGACCTTACGCGGAACCCATGCTTCACTTTTTGAAAAAGAAAGAGATAACGCTGGTTCAAACCAATCCCGTGCACACTAAGAGGCTCAAAGAGCTGACGGGCAATTCGCCCAACAAGACGGACGAAAAGGACCCAAGGGTGATAGCTGACGTTATTGCGCTTGGGCATGCTTTGACATTGGTTATCCCGATGGGGCCGGCAGCCGAGCTGCGCAGACTCAGCCAGGCTAGAGAGCGAGCTATAAAGAGTCGAACATCTATGAGCAATCAGTTGCAGCATTTGCTTTTCGTGATTTTCCCTGAATTCTCGTGGAAGACGAAGTCGAATAGCGTCCTGCACCTGGTAGAAAGCTGTCCCACTCCGGAAAGCATTGTTAGAATGGGCATCGAGGCCTTGTGCGCAACCCTCAGAAAGGTAAGCAGAGGGAAACTGGGGCAAAAGCGTGCAAAGGAAATCTTTGAAGCCGCAAAGAAGTCGGTAGGTATCAGCGAAGGCAGGGAGAGTATCCTGAAGGAGATCGGGCATCTTGTTTCGAATATGCGAAACCAGGACGGCTTTATAGATGGCTTGGAAAAAGAGATGAAACATTATCTTGAAAAGATCCCTTACAGCCACAGCATTCTGTCCATCAAGGGAATAGGAGAGGTGACAGCCGCGGGACTGATCGGTGAAGTGGGTGACTTCCGAAAGTTTAGCACGATCTCCGAGATAACGAAACTGGCAGGCCTTGATCTTTATGAAATTAGTTCCGGTCGGAAAAAAGGCCAAAGGCGTATCTCTAAACGGGGTCGCTCTTATCTCAGAAAGGTTCTGTTCTTTGCAGCTATAAACGCGGTGAAGAGCAACGGAATCTTGCATGCAAAATATCAGCAAATGCTGTGCAGAGGTATGGCCAAGATAAAAGCATTGATTGCCATATGTCGCAAACTTCTTCGCATTATCTTTGCGATTGTTCGGGACAATACCGTGTATGTGAGCAACCATCAACATATGAGTGAGTCAAAGTTAGCCGCTTAGGTGAAGACGGGGAGATTATCATTCGTGTTATCGAGGCGATCATATCGACCTCCTCGCGAAGCCTCCATGACTCCCCGTCGTCGCCTTAGTCGCAATGAAGCAAGATTAGGGCTCAACCGAGACTCTCCAATACCAGAGTTTGGCAAGGCGACGTCCACCGTAAGCGCAAAGGAAATGCAAATTACAATGAAGGGCAGCCGGGAAAAACCCTCTGGCGCTCATAGCGGGCGCATCCGGCTTTGAGCTGTGTGGGGGCTCCAGCCGGATGCGCCCTGGGCAGGCTGCACTCATCACTAACTAAAAACTATTGACATCAACAAACCAGAACACGAAGGAGGCATGAGGAAAGGGTGCGGCAGACGAATGTTCTGCCTGCGAACTCTTAAGTTGACTGCGTGACGATTCCCTGCGACATCTCATAACTTTGTTGACAACGTAATAGCGCTCTTTTGTTACTGCATGACTTATCTCAGCTTGAATATACTGCTCGAAAAGCCGGTTGTCCATCCGGCTGCCTCATGCGAGCCATGCCTGCGGATATCGCGGTTGTTTTCCTATAAATTGAGGAATAGAGCGCTGAAAAACGCAGCCTTCTCGAATCATATGTTGTGTTCACCCCTGGTCCAGTCAGACGCAAGGATCTGGCAAGCTGTACGTAAACTTAGCTCCACGAGAACAGATCTCATTGTGTTTCCCTTCGGTACTGGAAAATGGAAAAGCACTGAATTCTCTTCTTTATTCGACACCCGACCATTAGTAAATCAGCGGAAATCCCCAGTTCGGAGGGAAAAATACTTCCGTTTTCGTGAACTAAGAGAAAATTGATGCAGCTACCGAAAAAAGGTTTTGCAGGATGATGGCCCCTTGCCAAGAACTGACAGGTACATTGGTTCAAATCCGAATCAAAAATGAAAGTTTATTAAAAGAACCGTATATCATACACCACTACACCACTACCACAGATGCTGATTTAAGTTTCAACGGAAACCGGGTGAATTCCTCTGGACAACATAACCTTCTGATTGTATTTGATCGAGGAGAGTCGAATGAACGATCTTTGACGTTTTAATCTCCGTGGTATAGGAGCCTGTCAACCAATTTGGGTTCACGGAAATTTTGAGCCCAAGTGGGATCAAGGCTAATGGATTAACTTTAGGTACTTCTGAATACTATTCTTCCCCAGAGTGGGAATGTTTTAGCCCCTTTGAGTTATCGGTCACGCTCATAGCTATGAAGTGCATGTTCGAACAAAGTGCCGAAAACAGAGGTTCTTGGAGAGATAATGACACCAGTTCCCGAAATGATCTCGGTTATCCGCGTATTCGTATCGTCGCCCGGGGATGTCGCGGAGGAACGCCGCGCGCTAGATGAAGTGATCGACCGGATCAACCGAACCGATGGCCGTGCATTGAGTGCTCGTTTTGAACTGTGGAAGTGGGAGACGGATACTGTCCCGCAAATCGGTCCCAAGCCTCAAAGTGTCATCGACAACCAGGTGCCCGCCCACTATGACATCTACCTCGGCATCATGAAGCACCGTTTCGGCACTCCCGGCAGCCATGGATCGGGAACGGAGAAAGAGCTCAAAGACGCATTGCGGCGATGGGGTAAGCTAGGCGTTCCCTGGATTCTTTTCTACTTCGCCGCAGATAAGGTCGCCCCTAACAACTTAGATTTGGATCAGTATTCCAAGGTCCGTCAATTCAGAAAGGAGTTGGAGCGCAAGGGACTCTACTCGACCTACGAGGGGCTGAGAGGATCCGCAGACGCCTTCTTTGAAAAGGCCGACGCGCATCTGCGCAATATCCTTCGATTCCTGGTATCTGGCTGGAAACGTACGACAGCCCTGCCCGACCCAACCGGTTATTTGCGCGCCCTCCTCTCGAAGACCTCGCACATAGTCGTACGCGGTTTGCAGGTAGGGCAGAAGCGGGTGCACCGCTTCCCCATCGAGGACCTCCTCATCTCCCTCACCACGACACAACCGGCGACCGCCGTCGGGACGGCAAAGAAGGGAGGCGGGAAGGACCCGGAAAAAGACATCGACGTGGGCAGTGAACGGGCGGCGAGTAGGAGCATGCTGCTGGAATTGGTTCTCCGGAACGAACGGCTAATGGTCATAGGCGAAGCGGGGGCGGGCAAGACCACGTTCCTTCTCCATGTGGCCCATTCGCTCTGCCTGACGGAACTGGGCGATGTACCCGCCGCCGCCCCGACTCAGCTGGGAATTACGGAACGGACATTCCCTATTCTGGTTGAGCTGGTCGAGTTGGACAAATACGTCACGTCACGCAGAAACGACCCATCAGTCCCGGCGGGCGTGGCTTCGGCGGCATGGCTGCAGCACTACCTGGCCGCGAACTGCTTTCAAAACGGCTGGAGCCTCGATGAAACGTTTTTCCGCCGGAAGCTCGACGGCGGCTGCACGGTGCTGCTGGACGGGTTGGACGAAGCCCGGGACCGTCCAGCCCGCGAGCGGGTATCCAGACTCATCGAAGCCATAGCGGGAACCTATCGCCGATGCCGTATCGTAGTAACCAGCCGACCCGCGGGCTACGAGGGGGAAGCCCGCCTTCCCGACTTTGCGCACGCCCAGATCGATCCGCTCTCCGACCAAGCGGTGGAGACTTTCCTCTCCAGGTGGTGCGAGGCCCTCTATAATGAGAGTCCCCAGGCGGCCGGCGAGCATTGCTCCGAATTGCTCGGTGCCCTGCGGGCGAGGCAGGAAATCCGCCGCATGGCGCGAAATCCTGTCATGCTCACCGCCTTGGCGGTCGTTCACTCGAACGAGCGGCGGCTGCCCCAGCAGCGGGCCGATCTCTACGAGTCGATCATCCACTGGCTGTCCCGCTCCCGAGAGCAGAGACTGGGTCGGGGAAAGGCGGAACTGACCGTGGCCCTTCTGCAGGAGTTGGCACTTGCCATGCTGGACCATCCCGAGGGCATGCGAACTGAGGTTGACAAACGATGGGCCGCTGAAAAGATCGCCTTTGAAATTGGGGGAGTCGTCGACAAAACCTCCATCGCGCGGGCGGCGGAGTTCCTCGATGCCGAAGAGATCGACAGCGGGATCGTGGTGGGCCGCTCCGGAGGCGTGCAATTCTGGCACCGCACCTTCCAGGAGTACCTGGGCGCGCGGGCCATTGCGGCCCGGCCGGACGAGCAACAGCAGGAACTGCTGTGGGGCTCGCCCGAAAGGATTTACCGACCGGAATGGAGGGAGGTCATCCTGCTTTTTTCCGGTATTCTCATCCAGCAGGGCCATGCCAAAGTGGAAGGCCTATTGCGGAATATGCTCAGTGATGCTCGCACGGAAAGCGATTTTCATGCCCAAGTCCGGTGTGCTGACCTAATGACTGCCATATTGAGAGACCTCGAATGGACGGGCTCAATACCCGGAAAGATTATCGATGATATTCACGATTTTGAGAAATCATTGAGCATTCCAGAACATGAGAAGGAAGCTCTTGGTTTTCAATGGATAATTCAAGAAGCTCGCCGCCTCTTGGCAAGAGGCGACTACCTTAATGCTCGCCAGAAACTCTGCGAAATCCCAAATAACCAAGAAACATTTTGGAAGCATCTGAAGGCAGAGTTCGCTTTTGTCTTTAATTTTGAAAACGAAAATGATCAAGATTTTTTAATTTGGCAAAATCATCGAGGACAGATTGAATGGCGCAGAAAGGTCTGGGCTGCACTGGCAACTGACGAAGCTAAATGGTCATCAGCAAGATTTGATGGTTCCTCGGCACCGGAAGGGGAGAAAAGCGAAGATTCGAGAGACGAACGAACAGAAGTCATCCAGAGACCAATTCTAAACGTGCGTTCGGAAGAGAAAGGTGAAACATTAGAGCAGGATACCCTGAAACTTCTACGTCAAATATTCGTTTTTAATGATGACGATGTCATTGTTTCCCCAAAGAAAATAAGACAGCAAAGGCGTGGTTCGCAATTTGGGTGTGACATAAAACTAGTATATTGTCGAGCAATTGACAACCAAGAAGTACGTTGCCTGGTCGAATGTAAGAGTCACGAAGGAGAACTGGATTTTAATAAGGTCCTCGGCAAATTATTCGATGCACATAACAGCCATATCACAATTGATCACTGGATATTGATCGCACCGAGAGCACATGTAATAGGGAATTTTCAAGACGAGTTAATCGAAAAATTGAACATTACTCAGGCATTTCCATTTACTGTCCAATTTTGGACTAAAGATACGGACGTACATCATTTCTTTGGCTTGGCACCCGATCTATACGATCGGTGGATTGATCATCCGCCAGCAGAGCCACACCCCCGTCAGTGGTCTGAACAGCAAATCAAGCATGTTAGGAGTACCTGGCTAAAGCGACTTGAACCGCCATTGCGATTACCACCACCTTGGCCTGCTTATGTTACCGATCAGCAAGAGACTGGAGTATTCATTCAAAATGATGACATACACTGCCTAAAAGAGTTGTGGCGAAATGATCGCTTTATTTCTCCTCGAGCCCTTGACGCAACGCGTACTCCGTTGCCGAACTCACTAATGGATACTGTCAACAACTGGATCATTCAGGGAGGGTCACGTGTCTGCCTTGTTCTTGGCGATTTCGGCGACGGAAAGACAGCGTTCACCTATATGCTCTCGCGTCAGCTCTTGGCCAAATACAGGAGGGAACCACGGGAAGGGTGGATCCCCGTTCGCTTTCCATTAAGCCGGTTCGCGAGACCTGGATTCAATTCCCACAATTTTTTGCGCGATCGTGTTGAGGAGCTGGGGTCAACCATTCCAGACTGGAGCAAAATGGCCGAGCAAAGGAACATATTAGCCATCCTCGATGGGATGGATGAAATGACAAAGACGCTCAATGTAGATGCCGTTAGACGGTCGATTGATTTGCTCGTTGACTGCTGCCGTAATCAGTTTGAAAGGTTGAGAAGAATAATCATAACTTGCAGAACACCATTTTTCGAGGAACTTACGCAGAGAGAGTACCTCAAGCATAAGCTGGGCAATCCTCAGATATTTTACATCGCCCCCTTTGACAAGCGTGAAGTATACGAGAAACTTGAAAATTTGGCAATAGATTCTGTGCAAAAACTCAATTTGCATAGGTTAAGTCAAATGCATGATCCTATTGGGCTAGCAAGGAAGCCACTATTTCTAAAAATGGTTACGGAAACTATTTCAGTTCCCGATAGCGATTTCTCCAGCGAGACGGCCATCTATCAAAGTTATATCGACAACTGTCTAAACAACGAAAGTAAGCTTGAGTTATTGGAATCTAATGGCCAGCATACTTTTGGGGCTGAATTGAAAGCGGGGTTACTGGAAATAATGGAACGTATCGCTATGGAGATCCACCTGGCACCGCAGGAGTACGTCTGCTTAAGAAGTCTGAGAGACACGCTAACGAGTTCGGCGCCGGACACATCGAAATTCGCTCATCTCTTGTGGAAACAAGTGGTCGATGAGCGGGTTGAGGGAGAAGATGCAGTTCACAGAATAGGGGTACGTTCTTTGTTGCATAAAAGGACTGATAGAGTAAATGACTGCGATTCCGATGCTTGGCCTGTTGAATTCTGCCATCGATCAATCCGGGAATATTTTGTGGCTCGCCGTATTGAAAAAGCCCTGCGGAAGGGGGTATCGGAAACGCGAAAAATTGTCGAACGAGTGGATTTTAATCATGAAATTTTGCGATTCACCGCGGAACTGATGAAGAAGAGTGGACATGACTATCAGCGGACACTTAGAGACCTTTCTCTTATGAGCAGAATAGAGGGTAATCAACAGTCATCTTCTCAAGATGGAAGGCTTCGCTCGGCTCGACTGGGCAGAACGGCGGTAACTCTTCTATACAGCTGGTTGGGCAGGCTTCCCGAGAATGATTGGAGCACCATGGTTCTAGATGGTGCGCAGCTTTCTGGAGCCGATTTGACGGGGAAGAATTTTCGGAATACCTCATTGAAGTCAGCTAATTTGAACAACGTCGTATTTGTCGATGCTGATTTCCGTAGAGCCGATTTATCTGGAGTTCGCCTTGAAGAGACCGGAGAAGTTTGCTCGATTGCTGTACCTCTGAATTTGGACGGATTCTTCGCTGCTTATAGTGATGGATCGATTCGTCAGTGGAATGTGAGTGACCATTCTGGAGAGGGCTCGCGAATTGTATACTATGCATCAGATCGAATAGGAAATCGAGACAGAATGCTTCAGATTTCTGCGCTTCCAGGTAACGGGCTTTGCCTATCTAACCGAAACCAAGTCATATTCTTAAATAAAGCCGATCCGTTTTATAAGGATGCAGGTGCATTTGAAATTCAGATGCCATATCTGAACGTAATATTAAAAGAAGACAAGGTTATTACAGTCGAGAAGCTTTCCGAAGGTGACCACTGTACCGCAAAAATCTTTGACTTTTATACAGATTCCTTACCAATTAAAAGCTCATGGGCCACCGAGACCTCTATCTGTTGTGAAACATTGGGCAACAGCGGGATGGTTGCGGCCTTGGAGGATGGTCGGGTGTTCGTTCATTTGCAGATGGCTCGGGAACGAGAAAAGTCAAGGATTCAATCAATCCAAATTGCAGAATTTGCTCATCCCTCTGCGATCGGGTCTGTTTGCCTTGTAAATGGTGAGAATGAAAAATCTTTGATCGCCTTAGGTGGACGTAATGGGAGGGTCGGTCTATGGGAGTTTAGCTCCTCCGGCCAGTCGAGCAGTTCTGAACATAAGGAACTCTATCGCGAAGTGTTACACTCTGGCCCAGTGACTTCTGTCTGTTTCATGGGACCAGCAGCTCTACTTACCGGCGGAGTTGACGGCAAAATTCATTTGCTTGACATTACCGATTTAGGGAACTTACAGGGGACAAGGCGCACCTTCGAGTTAAGACTTCAATGTCAGGGTATGAAGATCGATGGGCTAAGAGGAGAATACGAAAGGGCGATACTAGAAAAAGCTATCTCCATGCACTAGTACCATGTAACACTTAAAGTTGCGGATAAAGTCGCTTCAGCTTTATGCGCCCCTTGTCATTCGTGAACTGCCATTGAATCTTTGCTTGCCGGTTGTTCCGGTCGCTTTCCCATGCGGCGATGTGGTTTCGCAGTGTTGTCAGATCGGGGATTCGCCGATCAAGACTTTGTCCGTTTAACGCGCTCAGCCTCAACCCATGGGGTCGGGCCTAATGCCATTAGCTTAACAGAAATAGCTGTCCTTTCAAATCCTTACGGGTTTCGGGTTGGGGCCGCAACGGGGTTGCTACCTTGCTCTTAGGCTTGCGTCCCGGACGGCGCTTCTTCTCAAAACCTCGGTTTTTTCTGCGATATTCCTGCCGGTCTCTTGGGAATTGGCGTCCCGGCTTCGAATGGACTCTGTGCTGTGCACAGCATTGCACAAATGCTTCCCAAATGGAAGGCCAGAGGCCCACATCGATACGTTCGGGGGTCGGACCACGCTAAAGCGTGCCTGCTCAAGGATTGAGCGGTCCCGATTGGCTAAGGGATTGGGATTGTGTTTTTCACCGTTCACTGTACACTATTCCTCGCGTAGCGATAGAACCAAGAGGAGTTATTTTTTTCTGCTCCTCGCTTCCTGCTCCCTGCTTCCCGCTGCCGTCTTTTTGCCGTTTCTATTGCCGCTTCTATTGCTGCTTCTGGATGCCGCCTCTCGTTGCCGTTTGGCAAAGCAAAATCACTGTGCAGTATAATAATGGTGCAGGTAAGAGGTAAGAGGTCAGGGGCAAGTGGTACGAGGCGGTACCAATGACCTCTAACCCCTAACCCCTTACCCGGCGAAGCCATTCACGATTCACGAATTGAGGTTTTCATACCTTGAAGGAAGGCGTCCTGTTCTTCATCATTCATCACTCATCATTCCTCATTCCTCATTCCCCCCTCACCCTTGTCACTGTCTATATCCGGTCTCCGTGTCCCCGCGTCCCCGCGTCACTGTCTTTCCCCCTCACCTCTCACCCCTTACCCGGCGAAGCCATTCACTGCTTCCTGCTTCCTGCTCCCTGCACCCCGCTCCTGTTATCACCTGTTATCGCAGAGAATCTAATCCAAAACTGTCAATTAAATCAGTCTGTTGTGCAATCGGCCCCTGCATTTGCCCTGTATTTACAGGAATTACAGTAAGCCAATGAAACTCTTTGACAAATGAATATGAGTATCGGATTTTCATTTTTAGGCGCTTTAATCCTGAATCTGTGCTGTTTCTGTGAGAAGATTCCTTCGTGTGCTTCGCATTCCCTCAGTGTGCCGGCATGGAATTAGCTTTGTGGGGCCGCCACGAATCGGACTTGGTGGTCTTTTAATTCTTTCTTAATAGTTTTTTTTCGTGTTCTTCACCCCGCTACCGCTCCTCTCCTTCGTGCTCTTCGTGACCTTTTTGGCTCCGGTCTCCGCCCTTCGTTCTAAAGAGTCCTCAGTCCTCGTCACCTCGGAAGTTTCCAGTCCGGGGGCTCTGTGGCGCGTACAACCCGGCGAAACACCACTCCAAGATTGCCCAGCGCCGGGCCGGAGGCCCTCAGTCCTGATAGCGAAGCGCGAGTGGGATCATATCGGGTTAATTATCGAAGGCAGCCTTGATGATCCGCAGATTACGCAGAAGGCGCAGATGGCGCAGATAGAGAAATGGCCATATAGGGTTAAATCTCGAAGGCAGCCTCGAGGTTGACTTTAGGTCCAATGTCGTCATATATGGGAAGTATGAAGAAACTTCCGCGCCGCGTTATATCCCTCGGAAAAAGGCTCAGGAAAAGCTCGATCCGGTGCGTCGGCGTTAAACCCAACTGGATCGACTACCCCGAAGAGTTGCAAAGAGAAATCCTTCTTGCCGAAAAGATATGCTACCCCGGTCCGGTTTACTGCGAGATTTTACAGGCAGCGGGACTCGATGTCTTTCCGCGCAATTATTACCATTTTCTCGGCAACAAAATAGCGCAGACAGACCTTTTTAATCTGCTCTCAATACCCCATCCCAGGACTGGAATCTATTACGGACGTGACCGCTCCGGAAAAATAGAGAGCGATTTCAACTATCCCTTTGTTGCAAAAACCCCCATCGGATCGTCGCAGGGCGAGGGTGTCTTTCTGATCCGCGACCCGGAAGAACTTTCGCAGTATCTGAGAACCCACAATCCTGCATACATTCAGGAGTATCTTCCGATAGAACGTGATTTGCGGGTGGTGGTAATAGGGGGCAACCTGGTTCACGCTTATTGGCGCATCCATGCAGAGGGCGACTTTAGAAATAATGTCTCCCGGGGAGGGACCATATCGTTTGAAGACATTCCGGCTGCGGCGCTCGATTTTGCCGTTGAGGCAGCCCGCAGGTGCTGTTTTGATGAAGTCGGCCTAGATATCTGCGAGCACGCCGGAAAGTATTACGTCCTGGAAGCGAACATGGTCTTCGGCCAGCAAGGGTTCAGGAAAAAAGAGCTGGATATCCACGAAATAATCGCAAATTTATTCGACTCGGGGGAGTGAAGCGGGAAGCGGGAAGCAGGAAGCGGGAAGCAGGGAGCATGAAGCGAGAAGCGAGAAGCGAGAATCAATTTTCGCGCACACAGCGGAGGTAGGCACTCAGTTGAGCTGCGATTACGTCCAGTGCTTTTTGCAATTTGATTGTATCACCGTATTCAAGATCCTGAGCCAGAATGCAGTAATAGCGACATTCCTCCAGCGATCCTTCGGCAGTGTTAAAGAAACGCGCTTTGTCAGCCGGTGTGTACTTTCGAAATCCCTCGGCAATATTCGCCGGAATGGACACGGCCGCGCGCCGGAACTGGCTGATCATGCCGAATCGCTCATCAGCCGGGAAGGTCGCGGTCAGGCGGTACACATCAAGTACGAAGGCATGCGAATTCTTCCAGACCTCCAAGTTCTGAAATGTTTTTGCCGGGGTCTTCATTTCAACTCCCTGCTTCTTACCAGGTAGCATGAAGCAAGAAGCGAGAAGCGGGAATCAAGACTCCATCATCCCTGCCCGCTTCCTGCTCCTTGCTCCCCGCTTCATGCTCCCTGCTTCTTGTGGTGCGGTCTTCATTCCAGCTTCCAGCTCCTCGCTCCCCGCTTCATGTTTCTTGTGGTGCGGTCTTTATTCCTGCTTCCTGCTCCCTGCTCCTTGCTCCCAGTTCCTTTGGGCGCTTTGCAACGCTTCATCCAGATGGGCTTTGGCCGAAATCACTTCATCTTCGATCCTCTGAAGCACATGCGGCGATAGGTCACAGCCGGGGCTTGCCAGAATGCTCCTGAGCGCGTCGATTTTTTGGGCCAGCTCGGAAATATGCCCGCTCCCCGCTTCTTGTTGTCCGGTCTTCATTCCCGCTTCCTGCTTCCCGCTTCCCGCTTCACGATCCGTGATGCGGCTCCCGATTGAGGGCACTTGAACATCAAACCCGAATTTCTGTCTCAGGATGTTTGCAAATTCGTCGCTCACACTCTGTTCGCCGTGTATCACATAGACCCGCATCTTCGGATTTTTGAAATGGCTGATCCACTCAAGCAACCCATTTTGGTCCGCGTGGGCCGATAAGCCCCCAATGGTGAAAACTTTTGCCCGGACGATCACTCTTTCGCCCAGTATTCTCACCATCCGCGCACCTTCGACGATGGTTCTGCCCAGGCTGCCGGCCGCCTGAAAGCCTGCTATTACCAGAGAACATCCCGGCCGCCAGAGGTTGTGCTTTAGATGGTGCCTGATTCTGCCGGCCGTACACATTCCGTTTCCCGCGATCACGATGGCCGGGCCGGGATGCGTGTTTATTTCCATTGATTCCAAGGCCGAAGGGGTGAGCACGAGTTGATCAAAATCGAAGGGATCGATTCCCGAGTCCAGCGCAGCCCTGGCTTCCTCGTCATAATACTGCTTCATGTTGCGAAATATGGTTGTAGCTGCTATCGCCAGGGGGCTGTCCAGATAGACCGGCATCGGCGGTATCAGCTTTTGCCGGAAAAATCGGCTAAGGATAAAAAGCAGCTCCTGTGTCCGCTCCACGGCAAAAGCCGGAATAAGGACTTTTTCGCCGCGTGAGCAACTGTACTGGATTGCCTTTAGCAGTTCACCTTCGCTTTCTTCAATCGATTTGTGGTTGCGGTTTCCGTAAGTGGACTCAATAAAAAGGATGTCCGCCTCCGTGAGGATTTCGGGGTCTTCGACAATCATTTGCCCCTTGTGCCCCAGATCGCCCGTAAACACTGTCTTTGAGGCGCTCTCCGAAGGTCCGTCCCAGATTTCCAGAAGCGAAGACCCGAGAATATGTCCGGCGTTGCGGAACCGGATGCTCAAGTCCGCATCGGGACGAAGAATTTCGTCCTGTTTCACCGGCTCGAAAAGACCAAAACACGCCTCGGCGTCCGCGAGCCGATAGAGCGGTTCTGTGATCGCCTCCCCCCGGCGCTTGTTCTTTCTCGTTTGCCACTCGGCTTCCATTTCCTGGATGTGAGCTGAGTCCAGGAGCAAAATCTTGGTGAGTTCGACTGTTGGCACGCTGGCATAGATTTTGCCTCGAAAACCGTCTTTTACCAGCTTGGGTATCCGGCCGGAATGGTCAATATGGGCGTGAGTCAGAAAGAGCGCTTCGATATCGGCAGGGTTGAAGCCCCAGGGGCCGCGGTTTAACGCTTCCATTTGACGGCCCCCCTGAAAGAGGCCGCAGTCAACCAGGTATTTTCGGCCGCTTTCGATGAGAAAACAGGAGCCGGTCACACAACGCGCGGCGCCAAGACAGGTGATCTGCATTCAGGGCCTTCCTTTACGGATACCGGATTACCGGTCTCCGGATATGAATTTTGGGTATCCTGTTGCCGGATTGAAACGAATTGGTTCTCATTGTCTTCTATTCGGCCACAATCGGCAATATATTTAAGAAGTTGAGGCATTTTCAAATCGATTTGTCAAAGTTGGTTTGTTCTTGACAAATTCCGGAAGAGGGTGGAAACAAAGATTTCCCAATGACCGATAATGTTTTGCAGATGCACTCTAAACGCGGCATAAGCGATTCGAAGCTGCGTATAATCGTAACCGGGCTGGTTGGGTTGTATCCGCTGGGTGGTGTCGCCTGGGACTATCTTCAGTATCCGATAGGGTTTTTAAAGCTCGGTCATGATGTCTATTACCACGAGGATACGTGGAACTGGCCCTCTCAGCCGATCCAGAAGACATATACGCAAGATCCGAAATACTCGGTCGAATACATCAGAAGCTGATAGATGATGTTTATTCGATCTGAGCCGGATGAAGGAGCAGATATGATAAAAGGCAATCATGGCAAAGGCAAACTCATAGTATTCGGAATCATCTTCTGGTACCCGCTCGCGGGGGTGACCTATCAGTTTCTGCATTACCTTATCGGACTTCGGCGGCTCGGGTGGGACGTTTACTACGTCGAGGACTCCAGCCGGTGGGTCTTTGACGTGACAGACTTCGAATTAACCCCTGATGCGTCTCGGAATATCGAGATGGTTGCCCCCGTACTCCAAAGATATGGATTTTCCGGAAAGTGGGTCTTTCGCGGCGGCTACGAAGGCGGCAAGTGCTACGGGATGAGTGAGGATGAGCTGATGCGACTTTACAGGGAGGCTGACGCCTTCCTTAACGTGACCGCTTCCCAGGAGCTTCGCGAAGAGCATATGTCCATCCCCAGAAGGGTTTATGTAGAGTCCGACCCTTTCAATGTTCAGGTGAAGGTATTGGAAGGGGACTTGAAGACCTTGAATGCCCTTGCCGCACACGACATTCATTTTTCCTTCGGAGAGAACCTTGGGCAGCCCGACTGCGATCTGCCGGTCGATCTTGTTTGCTGGCATCCGACCAGACAGCCGGTGCTCATGGACTTTTGGGAGAACCCCTTTCCTCGCGCGAATGATTCGGTGTATACGACCATTACGACCTGGAAAAACAAGGGTAAGGACCTGATTTTCCGAGGCGAGACATACTACTGGACAAAGGACAGGGAGTTTATAAAGATCATCGATCTGCCAAAGCGCAGGCCTGTAGGTTTTGAACTTGCAACGCAGGTAGACGATCAGACGCTGCGGTATCTTAATGAAAATGGATGGAGGATTACACCTTCTCTGCCGATCTCTCAGGATGTCGATAAGTACCGGGAGCATATCCAGAGGTCCAGGGGCGAGTTCACGGTTACAAAGGAGCAGGTGGTGCGTCCAAGGACCGGCTGGTTCAGCGACCGAAGCGCTTGCTTCCTTGCGGCCGGCCGGCCGGTCATAACCCAGGAGACCGGGTTCAGCAAGTTCCTGCCGACCGGCAAAGGGCTTTTCGGATTCTTGACGATGGATGAAATCCTGGCGGCTGTAGACGTTATAGAAAGCGATTACGAGGCAAGCTGCAAGGCGGCGCGCGAAATTGCGCAAGAATACTTTGCGGCGGAAAAGGTGCTTGGCAAACTTATGTCTGAGGCCGGCCTCGCGTAAGGGTACAAAGAATAGTGAAGAGTGAAAATTTCACCTTTCTAACTTCACCCTTCACCCTTCACCCCGGCCCGTATCCGACAGATGGCAGTATCTAATTGGAATGATTATTTTATATTAAAAAAGAGGGGAAAAAGGAGAAGAAGAGATCTATGGAAAACAGGCAGTGCATAATCGGAACGGAAGTTTACGACCGGGACTCTGAGGTCTGCGATGAAAAGCTTTGTTACGTTTGCAAAGACGGCATCTGGCAGAAGAAAGGCGCTCTGGATTTCTTAGTCGGCGGACCGTAATCCATTTAGCACCAGCGGGGCTCTTTGGAGTTGAGTTTCGGCATTACCGAAAAAATGAATTTCGAAATGATATAAGAACCCCCGCCTGAAAAGACGGGGGTCATAATAGATAGGGCGCCCCGGGGAGCATCTTCCCGGGGCTTGGTTTTTTCCCGCTTTACTTCAGCCTGGCGACTTTTCACCGTTCGCGGGCTCAGGCCCAGGCCTACTTCGCAGCCGCCGCAGCCGCTCGTACTCCTTCGGCAGACGGCCGTTTCGTGATACGGGCCAGGATGACGGCGATAATCAGCACAAGGCCGGACATATAGAAGGCATAGTTGAGGCTTCCGGTTATGTCCCTGATGGTTCCGCCAAGTCTTGCCATGAAGAAGCCGAGACCCCAGCCGATGAACACCAGGCCGTAATTGAAGCCCAGGTTCTTGGGCCCGAAGAAATCTGCTGTAAAAGACGGCATGAGAGCCAGACCTCCGCCATACTGCCAGTAAGCTATGCCGACAGCCAGGAAGAGCAGGAGAGCGCTTTTCATGCCAATAACGGCAGGCATTGCGAAGAGGCACAGAGCGGAAACCAGGCAGTTGAGCGTATAGGCGTTCGTCCTGCCAATTTTATCGGAGTACAAACCGGTGCCGACCCGGCCACACGCGTTGACCGCTCCTCCAAAGGAAACAAGGGTCCAGGCCAGCGCCCCGAGCACCGGAGCAGCCAGAGGTGCTGCAAAGGCGATGATCAGAAGACCGGACTGAGTCGTACCAATGAACATGAGGACCAGCGCGTAGAACTGCCAGGTCTTGACCATCTCGGATGCCGACCAGTCCCACGTCGTCATGGCGGTTTGAGTCGGAGCGCCTGCTGCTGCGGTCACCTGGGCAGCAGGGGGAACGTAGCCGGCCGGAGGCCATGATAGGAGCTGTCCGGCGATTATTACGACTACCGCGAAAACGATCCCAAGTATAATGAAGCTGCCGCTGAGGCCATAATCGGCAATTAGCCATCTGGCCAGGGGCGCGATGTAGAGCGCTGCGCCGCCGTAGCCGCCAACGACCAGGCCCGCGACGAGACCACGCTTATGGGGACCAAACCATTTCAGCGCGGCGGGTGTGGGAGCGGCGTAGCCGATGCCCATGCCGATCCCGCCCATTATCCCGAAACCGATAATCAGTCCCTCGTAGCTTTTCATCAGACCGGCAACGATACACCCGGCTGCCAGGAACAGCCCGCCGAGGGTAGCTCCGACTTTCGGGCCGTACTTGTCCTGAATCCTTCCGCCGGGGATCATCAAAAGAGCGAAGATGACTACGCACAACGAGAAGGGGGTCGCAACCTGAGCGTTGCTGAGGTACGTCCAGGCAGAATTGATCCCGGGCAAGGCCGTGCCGAGCAGAGCTTCGTTGAACTTACCGTCCGGCAGCTTGGGCACCGTCAGCTTCGCGCTCCATACGCTCCATGCGTACAGAATTCCCAGGCACAGATTGATCGCGGTGCCTGCGAAAGTGACAATCCACGCTTTTCCGGGCACTTTTTCCAATGGAGCGGCCATTCTATTTCTCCTTTCACGTAGAAAATACTGCTTTACAGAAAATATGGGTCTAAAAAGAAAACCCGCGTAAAGTACGGCTGGATCGAAGCCCAAGTGGGTGAGGCCCACCTAGAGTGGAAAAGAAATAAGGCCGAAGAGAGATAGGGAGAAAGAGAGGCGTTTAAGGCAAAATAATGTGCGTAGACAGGGAAATAGAATTCCATCCATCCGCTGTGGAACGAAAACAGGAGTTTAAGGCCGGACGGACAAAAGACCTTTGAGTGAGGTGGAAATTGGGCTTTTTTACGACTCTGACAACTAGAAATACCGCGTTCAGGAAGAAAAAATTAACAATATGAATCCACTTGTTCAGTATTCTGCTCGTCTATGCTCCTTCAATCACCCCCTTCTGTGTATCAGGATAACTGCCAGCGCCATAACGGCAACACGTAGCCAGGACTATTTCTCCTATTGCATAGGCACAGATATCTTGTCAAGGTAAATTCCCGGAGGTAATTCAAGTGCATAAAGTAACAAACGTACTCGGCAGGAGCCTAATTTCCGGTCCATCTCCTGAAAACAAGAGTCCCGTTGGTTCCGCCAAAGCCAAATGAGTTAGAGAGCGCCACCTCGATTTGCGCCTTGCGGGCCACATTGGGAACGTAGTCGAGATCGCAGTCCGGGTCCGGGAATTCGTAATTTATGGTTGGGGGCATTAGCTGGTTATATATGGTGAGGATAGTGTAGGCGGCTTCGACCCCGCCCGCCGCGCCCAGGAGGTGTCCGGTCATGGACTTTGTTGAACTGATCGCCATTTTGTAAGCGTGATCGCCGAAAACAGTCTTTATCGCCTGTGTTTCATATTTGTCGTTGAGGTCAGTCGAAGTGCCGTGGGCATTGATGTACTGCACATCCGAGGGTTTTATCCCGGCGTCGTCGAGAGCCATCTGCATGCAGCGGGCGGCCCCTTCGCCGTTGGGCGCGGGAGCGGCCACATGGTAGGCGTCTCCCGAAACGCCGAACCCGATTATTTCGGCATAGATCCGAGCACCCCGCGCGCGAGCGAAATCGAGATCTTCCAGGATCAGTATGCCGGAGCCTTCACTTAGTATGAAGCCGTCCCTTTCCTTGTCAAAAGGCCTGGAAGCGTGCTCCGGGTCGTCATTGCGCGTCGAAAGCGCACGCATTGCGTTAAAGCCGGCTACTGCGAGGACGGTCACGGTGGACTCGACACCCCCGGTGATCATCGCCTCGGCAGATCCGTCCCGAATGAGATGATAAGCCTGACCTATAGCATGAGTTCCGGCGGCGCATGCAGTCTGTAAGGAAAGGTTGGGGCCTTTTGCGCCGTGGTAGATTGAGATAAGGCCGGGGGCCATATTGCTGATGATCATCGGAATGAAAAAGGGGCTCACCTTCTTTGGACCCGATTCCAGGATCAGTTTGTGGGATTCCTCGATCGTGAACAGGCCGCCCAGGCCGCAGCCCATTACGACACCAACTCGAGACGAGATCTCGGGCTCCACCTTGAGTTTGGCGTCTTCCATCGCATAGTGGGCGGCTACGAGCGCAAACTTGAGAAAGGGATCCATTTTCCGGAGTTCTTTTTTGCTGATGAAATCCTCCGGATGAAAGTTTTTGACCTCTCCAGCGATATGGGTCGAGAATGCGGAAGAATCGAAGCGGGTGATCGGCCCTATTCCTGACTTGCCGGAAATAAGATTGGACCAATTCTCTTCAATGCCGATACCAACCGGAGAAACCAACCCCATTCCAGTGACCACCACACGCCGCCGATTATTCTCTGATCCCATCGTGTTGTCTCCTGCCGCGACCAGGATATTTTGTCTAACCCATGAACATTCCGCCATTTACGTGTATAACCTGGCCGGTGATATACCCGGCCGCATCGGATGCAAGGAAGGCAACGGCAGCCGCAACCTCCTCCGGAGCTCCGTACCTTGCCGCAGGAATCTGCGACAGCAACGCTTCGCGCGATTTTTGCGGGAGAGCCAGCGTCATATCAGTCTCGATGAATCCAGGGGCGACCGCGTTTACGGTTATGTTCCTGGAGATAATCTCGCGCGCAAGGGACCTCGTAAAGCCGATAATGCCGGCCTTAGCGGCCGAATAATTGCATTGCCCGGCACTCCCGGTCACGCCGACCACCGAGGTGACATTGACAATACGCCCGTAGCGCTGGCGCATCATGGGTTTTATCACCGCCTGAGAGCAAAGGAAAGCTCCTTTGAGGTTGGTGTCCATAACATCGTCCCATTCGCTGGGCTTCATCAAGGCCAGGAGGTTGTCCTTAGTTATCCCGGCGTTGTTGACAAGCACATCGATTTGACCATGGGCATCCAGGATTTGCTTGAACGCTGCCTTGACCGCGCCGGGGTCTGCAACGCTGAACTGCATGGCGGTCGATGTGCCGCCCCTGTTCTCGACAAGGACCGATGTCTGCTTTGCAGCCTCCGGGTTGGAGTTGTAATTGACAATGATATGGTTTTTCGGACCGGCCATCTCCACGGCAATGCTACGGCCAATCCCACGGCTTGCTCCGGTTACCACGATAACGCGCTGCTCGCTCAATCTGGAATCCCCCAGCCAGCTTCAGGACTGAGTGCTGAGTGCTGAGGACTGAGTGGAAAAGCACTCTCATACTTCCTCAGTCCTCAGTCCTCATACCTCAGTCCTATTACTTTGTAACTTCGCCCCGCTCGCGCTTTATTCGCTTGACGAATGAAGGTATAAATTCGAAGAGGTCTGCAACTACGCCGTAAGTGGCCACGTCAAAAATCGGGGCGTGCGGGTCCTTGTTTACCGCGACGATAACCTGGGACCCCTGCATTCCAACGAGGTGCTGAATTGCGCCGGATATCCCGACAGCCACATAGAGGGTCGGCGCGACGGTGCGGCCCGTCTGGCCCACTTGGTGAGAAGGAGCCATCCACCCCTCCTCTACCGCCCCACGGGAAGCTCCCACCGCCCCGCCAAAGAGCGTGGCAAGCCCGTCGATCAATTTGAAATTCTCACCATTTCGCAGTCCCCGGCCACCGGAGATGATAACATCGGCTTCAGTGAGTTTGGCGGTCTGGTCTTGTTCCGCAATAACTTCCAGGACTTCCACCCGCGCCTCGAAGCATTGGCCCGGGAGTTCCATCCGTTCGATGCGGGCCTTGTGGGCCGGCCTCACGACAGGTTTCATGACCTTGGGCCGCACGGTGGCCATCTGCGGCCGCCGGTTCGGGCATATGATGGTAGCCATGATGTTTCCGCCGAAAGCAGGCCGTGTCTGGAGTAAAAGCCCTTCGTCGTTTATATCCAATTCCGTGCAGTCGGCGGTGAGTCCTGTACGAAGTGAAGCGGCAACACGTGGAATAAAAGAACGTCCCATGCTGGTAGCCCCCGCGAGCAGAATTTCGGGGCGGTTGCGCCTTACCAGTTCGACGATGCATTTAGAATACCGCTCATCGGTGAAATGAGCCAGTTCAGGGCGGTCCACCACATAGATCACTTCTGCGCCGTAAGAGCTGAGTTCCAGGGCGGTTTGATCATCAATGTCCGAACCGAGCAAAACGGCCCCCAGCTCGACACCCCGCTTGTCAGCCAAGACTCGGCCGACGCTCAAAAGCTCGTGGCTTACCTTGTGGACTTTGCCTTCGCGCCATTCGGCGTACACCCAGACCCCTCGATAGCCCTGGAGATCTTCCGCCGGGCCTTTGCCCACCTCCGGGAGAGATATGGCCCCAAACTCGCAGGTATCCACGCAAATGCCGCAAAGCGAGCAGTCATCCGAGATTTCGATCTGGTTTTCGCCAAGCGAAATGGCGCTCATCGGACATGCGTCCGAGCATACCCCGCAAACCGTACACTTCTTTGTGTCTATAATTGCTTTCATAGACCCGGCACCCTGGCGTTCTTCAAATATTGGAAAAGCTGTTCGGCCTGATCGTCTATGGTCCCTTCAATCTGAATGCGGTTAGTTCGCCTCGGAGGACTGAAAACGCGTACCGACCTGCGTAAAGGACCCGCACAGGCCGGTGAGTCGGGATCGAGGCCTAAATCGGCCGCCCCCCAGACCGGGATTTCAGCCTTCTTGGCTCGCATCTTGTGCCTGAGCGAAGGGACCCTCGGTTCCCCGATTTCTTTGATCACCGTCAGCAAAGCGGGTAATTGAAGCTTCCAGACCTCGGTCCCCTCATCGGTTTGCCGGACCACCCTTAAGGAACCACTCTGCGGCATTTCAATCTTCTTGACGAAGGTTGCGTAAGCAATATCGAGCAATGCGGCCATTTCCGGTCCGACCTGAGCAGTATCGCCATCGACCGCTTGTTTTCCACAAAGAATGATATCCGCGTCGCCAATCTTGCGGACAGCCGCTGAAAGGGTCGTCGAAGTGGCCCAGGTGTCCGAACCGGCGAAAGCACGGTCGCTGAGGAGCACCGCGTCATCGACTCCAAGCCCCAGAGTGTCTCTGAGCGACTCGGAAGCCTGGGGCGGTCCCATCGTAATAACCGTGACTCTTGCGCCGTTTTGGTCCTTGATCTTGAGTGCGGCTTCCACCGCGAACAGATCGAAAGGATTTATTATACTCTCGACTCCCTGCCTGACCAGTGTGTGAGTGTCCGGATCGATTCTGACGTTTTTGGTGTCAGGCACCTGCTTTATGCATACGACTATGTGCATATCAGCCGGAGCTCCCGTCTCAATGGTTTTGAGTTAAAGTTCAATTGTAAATCAGAAAAAAGTGTCCTTGAGCCTGCTGTATTCCTTATTTAGTTCCTGGCCAATGATGTTTCGCTGGATTTCATTGGTACCCTCGTAAATTTGCAGGATCTTGGCGTCGCGCATCATCTTTTCGACTGGATAATCCTGCATGTATCCATAACCTCCAAGCACCTGCACGGCGTTTGTCGCCACCTCCATGGCCACATCGCCGGCGAATACCTTAGCCATTGCGGCGACTTTGCTCGCGTCGTGAGGTTCTGAGTCCATGTAGCGGGCAACGCTGTAGACCAGGGCGCGCGCCGCCTCGGTTTTTATGGCCATATCGGCAAGTTTGTGTTGAATTGCCTGGAAGCTTATGATCGGCTTATCGAACTGGACCCTTTTTCTGGCATATTCGACGGCAATATCGAGCGCCCCCTGTGCGAGGCCGACTCCAAGAGCGCCTATACCCGGCCTGGATTTGTCGAACGTTTTCATGGCAATGATAAAGCCCATTCCCTCTCGGCCTATCAGCCTGTCGGCGGGAATGCGGCAATCCTGGAAAATCAGCTCGCGGGTGGCGGATGCGCGGATGCCAAGTTTTTTCTCCTTCTTGCCGAAAAGAAATCCCGGATCATCCTTTTCGACTACGAAAAAGCTGGCGCCCCGTGGACCCTTGGCGCGGTCGGTTATGGCCAGTATCGAATAGATTTCCGCCTCGCCCCCATTGGTGATCCACTGCTTGGACCCGTTGATAATGTAATGGTTTCCGTCTCTTACTGCCGTGGTCTGAATTCCCGAGACATCGCTTCCAGCCCCGGGTTCGGTAAGGCCAAAGGCTGCGAGTTTTTTCCCGCTGGCGATTTGAGGCAGGTATTTATTTTTCAGCTCCCCGCTGCCGTAGAGCAGGATCGGATAAGCTCCAAGGCCGCTTGCGGCGAAGGTAGTGGCGATCGCGATACAAGCCTCCCCAAGCTTTTCGACAGCAAGGCAATTGTCGAATATTCCTCCACCCATTCCGCCATATTCTTCAGGGATATATAGGCCGAAGAGGTCCGCCTGGGCGAGGATCTTCATGATCTCCCACGGAAATTGCTCGGTTGCGTCCAATTCGGCCCTGATCGGACGGATTTTTTCCCTGGCGATCTGCGCGGTTAATTCCTGAATCATCTGTTGTTCTTCAGTCAAGAAATAATCCAAATTAATTACCTCCAATGAAAACCCCTGCCGGCTCCGGCTGCTTGGCTTCAACCACCCGGTATCGCAATGGCAAAGAAGCGGACGCCGAGAATTAAGAATCAGCCTTCCTTAACACAAAAAGCTGGGTTAAGCCAATAATGAGTTGTGAGCAGCACCGGGTCGGCCGGGCACAGTAGATCGGGCCGGAAGGGTTCATTCAGCCACGGATCCGGGAGCATAGTCCCAGCCCATGGCATCTATCGCAATTCAGATCCAGCAGACTCGCTTAACACGCTCGTCAGCCGCCCTACTCTTCCTTGAGTTCCAGGACCAGGCGGCCTTTGTAGTACCCGCAGTTCGGGCAAGCGCGGTGCGCCAGGCGCATTTCATTGCACTGAGGGCAGCGGGCAAGGGCCGGCATGGCAACCCCGTGGTTGGCCCGCCGTTTGTCACGTCTGGCTTTGGACGTTTTTCTTTTCGGTACACCCATCATTTAACTCCTATCTGGAATCTGCCCGCAAAAGCGGGCGTAGCATGCCGATAAGGGGGAAACTATTCAGTGGATTCGCCTGATCCCGTTTTTATTAATTTGAGTTTTGCAAAAGGAGACTGCGTGCTGCCTGCCTTGCACCGACAGGCCTCTTCATTGAGGTTAGCCCCGCACCCCGGGCATATGCCCTTGCAATCTTCGCGGCAAAGCACCTTCACCGGTAAGGCCAGAAAGATTTGCTCTGCTACGAGCTGATCCACTTCGATCACCTCGCCGTTAAAGAATTCATATGTGAGTTCATCGGGTGCGAGTTCCTTTTCTTCAGCCTTGGGCGCCCGCTCGCCGGCAACCAGGTAGATGTCAACCGGTTCATTGAGAGGGAGTCGAAACCGCCCTAGACAGCGGTGGCAGCTAACCCTCAAAGACCCTTCGATCTTTCCGGTAATTCGTATATGGTCAGCACGCCTGTTGAGGTTCAGCACGACGTTGACGGGCCGGACGAAGCTTGAGGTTGAAGGGGTCGCCCGGTGGAACGAACTGCCTCAACCTATCCTCATCCCAGTGGAACCTGAGAGTGCGTCCTGATTCCGGTATTTCGTCAATGCGAACGCGCATGTGCTACACCTTCCCGGGGAACAGAAACCATCTAGTATAAATAAATTCACGGAGCTGTCAAGAAATTTCGGGGAATTTAGCGTGTTTAGATGGTTTTCGAGCAAGGTATTATGTAAGTCTATCATACGAGAACAGCACGGAGACAAACGGCCCCGCGGAGGGCCAGAGGTAGAGACGCATGGGGGCGGGGTGAGATGAGCGCATCCAGCCATCCGCAATACTTCCCTGTCACCCCGTCTCCGTGCCTCCGGTCTCTTCTAATGAAACTTTTGGACCGCCTGATTAACTACGTCTTCCGCAACTTTATCGAATACCTTTTTCCAGGCGTTTCGAGTAATTGTACCTCTGCCAAAGGCAACCTAATGCTTCGATTCGATTGTCGCTATGTGTCTGCCACCCTGGCTGAGTTCGACTCTGACCGCCGCCACAGTGTCGCCGAGGCGTGGCAGGAAGCGCTCGGCCAGCCCCCCTTTCTTGAAATAGACGACGTGGCCTTCCAATATGTACGGCTCACCCTCGGCGTTTGGCGTCCAGAGCATTCCCCGCTTCTTAAGCGAATCTTCGATCCCGTTCCAGAGAAGGCCGATAACGTCCACGTCAAAGACCTTGTGAGTATCGTTGAATACATCAGCCACCTTCACTTTGTAGGGCGAAACGACAACCGGCTGGGGCTTGTATATGTCTTCCTGCCCACGGACATCCCCTTTTCCTCCCCTGTGACATGCGAACATGAACAATGCTATGAAAACGAGGGCAAGAAGACCGATTTTTCTGTTCATAGTTGTACCTTTCCGGCGAATTTTCAGCGAATTTATACGAAAACATTCGCAATGAGCAATTATTATCGGTAAGAGGGCCCCATCTTTTCGCTTAATTCCGGGCAGTGCCGGAGGCCGGAAAATGGGCAAGCTTAGAATTCGCATCATCAGGTATTTTTGTCCGCCGGGAGTTTGATTGAGTTTGCAGGAGTATTATGCTATTGAAAATGCCCGCGTTTCAGAGATTTGGTCCCCCGAGTACACTCACTCACACAGGCGGGCTTAGCGCTGACCCGCCCACAGGAGTTTCGTTAAGATGGAACCTGTAATTACCCGATTTCCCCCCAGTCCGACCGGGTACCTGCACATCGGAGGGGCGCGCACCGCTCTTTTTAACTGGCTTTTTGCACGCAATCGGGGCGGAAAATTCATACTCCGGATCGAAGACACCGATGTGGAGCGTTCCACGGAAGAGTCCGTGAAAGCCATTCTGGATGCAATGGAATGGCTGGATTTGACCTGGGACGAAGGCCCTTATTTTCAGACCAAAAGGCTGGATGTCTATCGACGAATACGCGAAAAAACTGGTGAATTCCGGCCATGCATATTGGTGCCAATGCAGTCCCCATGAGCTTGAGATTCGGCGAAGCGCGGCAATGGCCGAAGGGCGCAAGCCAAAGTACGAGGGAACCTGCCGCACAAAAGGCCTCGGCCCGGGCCCCAACAGGGTGCTCAGGTTCCGGAGTCCCGACAGCGGCACGACGGTTCTAAAGGACATCATAAAAGGCCCCATTGCATTCGATAACTCGGAACTGGACGACCTGGTGATCGTGAAAAGCGACGGCATAGCCACCTACAATTTCGCCGTCGTTGTGGACGATATCACCATGGGGGTCACGCATGTGATCCGCGGCGACGATCACGTAAACAACACCCCGCGGCAGATTCTGATCTACAAGGCGCTGGGCGCAAAACTGCCCGAGTTCGGCCACGTGCCGATGATCCATGGCGAAGACCGTTCACCTCTGTCAAAGCGCCACGGAGCGACCTCGGTTATGGAGTACAAGGACATGGGGTTCCTTCCGGAAGCCCTGCTGAACTGCCTTGTCCGGTTGGGCTGGTCCTGCGGGGACCAGGAGATTTTCTCGCGCTCCGAGATGATAGAGAAGTTCACCCTCGAAAACGTCGGAAAATCACCAAGCATCTTCACGATGGAGAAGCTGTTATGGCTTAACGCACACTATATCAAGGAAAAAAGTCCCGAAGAACTCGTTGCGCCGCTCAGGCCATTGCTGGTTCAGCGAAATTACCCGGATAAGCCCGACGCCTACATAGCCGGAGCAGTCCGCACTCTTCAGGCCCGCTCGCGTACGCTGGTCGAAATGGCCGATGCTATGCGATTCTATATGGTGGACGAAATTGAGTTCGATCCCGATGCCGCAGGCAAGTTCCTGACTCCGGAGGTGCGCGAGGTTTTTGTGCGGCTTATCTCAGAGTTGTCAGAATTGGAGATCTTTGACGAGAAGGGTCTGGAAACCGTTTTCAGGAAGATTGCGCAAGATTTGGGAATGAAGCTGGGCAAAGCAGCTCAGCCGGTCAGGGTGGCCCTGACAGGCGCCACGATAAGCCCGGGCCTTTTCGAAATAATAGAGGTGCTGGGCAAAGAAACCGTACTCGAGCGTCTTCGAAAGGCGCTGGAATATATCCAGGGAGAATAGAAACGGGTGCTTAGAAGCCTACCGCCTCGGCCCCGAATTATAGAGCCCCAGGTCGTCGGGCTGGTAGGAATCCATCTCCGCGCCCGTTTTGTCCAGGTCCTCGACAACCGAGTAGATATCCTTTCCTTGCTTTTGCGTGGCCGGCCGACGCTTCCATAATAACTGCGGCCAGATACCCCGCCTGTACCGCGAACAGCTTTTCGCGCACAGCCAGTTTTTTTGCCTCCAGTATAGTGCACTTGTCCACAAGGCGGAGGTAGTCTTCCAGGGTTTGCTCCCACGAAGTCTTCCACTTCAGGCTCCACTCCGAAAGCCGGGACTCCATGTCGGGCGTTATCTCCGCCTCGTTATCAGGGTCTCTCAGGGAGGGATACTCAAGCAGGATTTGTTCGAACTCGTTCCAGTAAGGCCGGCTGCGGAATTCACTAATTTCAGCGGATCACCGCATTTAGTTGGGCATAGAAGGCGGACGACTGCTCGTTTACCGCATCGAGCGCTTTGTTTGCTTCCATCAGTTTGACTTCAGCCGGGGAAGGGCCGGGAGCAACTCTGCCCCTGCCTTGCAGGCCGGCGCATCCCGAAATCGCAGCGATCAGCACAATGCATCCGGTAAAGCAGCCAAATGTTTTTCCGACCATGTTTTTCACTCGCTTTTGAACTCCAGGTAGAAATCGGCCTTCATATATACCGTATCGGTTAATGGAAAATACATTCTAGACCTGATTTGCAAAAGAAAAAAATCTGCTATTGTCTGCAATCAGAAGAATATCCCTCCTTCCAAAAGTTTGGTTCCCTCATATCTTTTAGCTATTCGCCCCGGAAAGCCAGGACCCCCGCCCCTGGCTTTCTTCTTTTTTGCACCTGGTATTTTCTTCCAAATACGGCTGCCGCTCATAATTTACATTATAAAACAGTGCCTTACGGCGAAGGGGAAAATATCTCTCTCGGCGTGCGCCACCTGATCGGGATGGTTATCTTCTTTCTTAGATTTTGACAAGGAGGAAAAGGATGCCAGAGATATTGGAATATGTGCGTGAGAAACTTGATTGGGTGGCAGGCCGAATTCTGGAGCTTCTTACAGGATTAACTGGATACAAGCTGGGAGAAGTCGAAAGCACGGGTTCCGGACGTTCGCAGAGTCGCTGGCGCTCGTCCGGGTCTCGCGCCTTCCGCCTTCCGGGCCTCCCTGCGACCGATACTAAACCCACTTCCGCCGGGCCGGGGCTTGGGAACCGGGACCGGCGGCACGACCGCTCGCGAAAGGCATCTCGCGCACGCCCAGAAGCGGATGACTTCCGCCTGAAAAGCGGCAAGAGGGATGACCGGTAAAGTCCAGATTATTATCGCTGGGGGATGTCCGCGAGAGCGTTTCAGCCAAATGATCGTATGGTGTTGTTAACGAGCTCTGTCATCACGAGGCGACGGGGACTTGTCAAGGTACACGAGTCTAGTCAAATCCCCAAAAATGCCTGCTTTACCTGATTATTTTCGAGCAGTTCAGTTCCTTTTCCCTCGAGGACAATCCTTCCGTTTTCAAGAACGTAGGCCCGGTCGCAAATTGCCAGGGTCTGTTTGACGTTCTGCTCGACCATGAGGATCGTTATCCCCTCCTCGTGAATCTTGAGGGCCAGCCGAAAGATTTCCTGGGTGAGCAGGGGCGACAGGCCCAGCGAGGGTTCGTCGAACATTATCATTTTCGGCCTTGACATGAGGCCTCGAGCAATTGCGCACATCTGTTGCTCCCCGCCCGACAGCGTGCCGGCCAACTGTTTCCTGCGTTCCTTAAGGCGGGGGAAAAGTTCCAGGACCCATTGCAGTGTCTCCTGGCGCCTTGCTTTGGCCTGGGGCGCCAGAGACCCGAGTTCCAGGTTTTCCAGCACGCTCATCTCAGGGAAAAGCTGCCGCGCTTCGGGCACATGCGCTATCCCGTGTTCTACAATCTTGTATGGCGGGACCAGATCGAGCCGCCGGTCCTCAAACCAGATCTGTCCCTTGCTGACCGGAACGATGCTCGAGATCGTCCTCATTATGGTGCTCTTGCCCGCGCCGTTGGCGCCGACAAGCACCACGAATTCATTCTCGGCCACATGGAAAGACACATCCCAGAGCACCCGGACATCCCCATAGCCCGCTTCAACATGCTCAACCCGCAGCATTGCTATTCCTTTCCGAGATATGCTTCGATGACGGCCTGGTTGTTGGCGACCTCGGAGGGGGTTCCCCTGGCGATTTCCTGGCCGTAGTTGATGCAGAGGATGCGGTCACAAATATTCATGATCACCTGCATGATGTGCTCGACGATGATGATCGTGATTCCCGAATCCCTGATTTTGCGGATGAGTTGCACGCCCTCGGCCTGTTCCTGGGGCGTAAGACCGGCCATTGTTTCGTCCAGCAAAAGGAGTTTGGGTTCGGTGGCAAGGGCGCGTGCGATTTCCATTCGTTTTCGATCCCCGATGGTGAGGCTTTTCGCCGGGTAGTCCAGCTTTTTGCCATTTCGCAAAAATGGAGCACCTCAATAGCCCTGTCTCTGGCCACCGTTGAGTTGGAGGTCCTGCAGAAGGCCGAAGTCATGACGTTTTCCAGAACCGTCATTCGGCGAAGGGGTTTTACTATCTGAAAGGTCCTGCCGATTCCCTCCTTGCAAATTTTCCAGGTGGGCAAAGCATTTGTTTCTCTGCCCCTGAAATGAATCGTCCCGGAAGTAATCGGATAATAAGCCGTAACCAGGTTGAAAACGGTCGTTTTGCCGGAGCCGTTGGGACCGATAAGGCCGTATATTTCACTTTCCTCAACGTTGAAGCTTAGGTCGTTTACCGCGACCAGGCCTCCAAAAGCCTTAGTCAGGCGCTTTGTTTCAAAAAAGCTCATATCTCAATTCCCACCTGCACCGGAAGCCATTGGTTTTTTCCGGGTCAAAAAACTTGAGAATTTTTGGAAAATCCCCTACCACTCCATTAGCCATATAGCGGATAGCCAGGATAACGAGCAGCCCGAACGCCAGGGCGTGAGCATCGCTGACCCACTTTGGGGCATATCCGAAAAAGGAGCTTCTGAAAAGTTCCTGGAGCAGCACCATTATGAACGCGCCCACCGGCGGCCCCCAGATAGTTCCGGCCCCTCCGATCATGGCGACCAGAATTGCCATGATAGAGATAAAATAAAGGGAGAATACGACCTCCGGATCGATGAAACCCATGTAGTTCATGTAGAAGGCGCCGGCAAGACCCGTGAAAAAGGAACTGACCATCAGCGAGAGGCTTTTGTACCGGAAGGAGCTGATTCCCAGGGCCTCGGCAGCTTCCTGGTCCTCGCGGATGGCTATGAAATAGAAGCCCCATTTGGATTTCATGATCCGGCTTATCGAAAATACGCACAGGGCCGCAAGCCCCAACGCCAGAAAATAGTAAGGCAGCTTGGAGCGAAAGGTGGTAATAATTAAGATTCCCTGCATTCCTTCGGTGAAATCTCTCCAGTAAATCGCCACCAGGCGGAAAACTTCGGCAATGGCCAAGGTCGCCAGGTTGAAATAGGAACCGCGCAGCCGGAAACATATCCATCCGAGAAAAAGTCCCGACAGCATGGCCATAGGGCCGCCCAGGAGCATTCCCCACCATGCGGAGATTCCCAGCTTGGTAGTGCAGATGCCGGCCGAATAAGCCCCCACACCGAAAAAGATCGCATGCCCGAAAGAAATCTGCCCCGTATATCCAGCGAGAAGGTTCCATGAGGAGCCGATTACCACCCACATTAAGGCGATTATGAAAATATGGCGGTAGTAATCGGACCCCTACCACGAGCGGAAAGACCGCAAAAAGCGCGAGCAGCCCAAGTGCGATTAATGTCGAGCGTTTTTTCATGACCACTTAAACCCTGTTAAACTTTTGTAAGCGTCTTAAGTCCGCCGGGAAGAAATACGAGCACGAGAACAAAAATGACCATGCCCACGGCGTCTTTGAGCGCCATCGAAATATAGGTGGCGCCCAGAGATTCGGCCACTCCCAGGACAAGTCCGCCGAAGATGGCGCCTACCGTGCTGCCCATTCCACCCAGGACGGTTATGATGAATGACTTCAGGGTGAACGGCCCCCCCACATCCGGAAAGAGGTAATAGATCGGCAGAAGCAGCGTTCCGCCGGCAGCGGCCATGGCTGCGCCAAGTCCGTATGTGAGCTGGGTGATCCATTCGGCGTTGATGCCCATGATCATGGCCGCGTCCTTATTCTGCGCCGTAGCGCGAACGGATTTGCCGGTATCTGTCTTCAGCAGGAAAAAGAATAAGACCCGCCGTAATCAGCACGGCCAGTCCGAATGCCACGAACATGGGAACATTCCATGAAATGGAGCCGATCATGAAAGTGGCCGAGCTGTAAGATGTTTTTACGGATTTATAATCGGAATGAAATATGAACCGTATCGTCTCGGTCAGCACCATTCCGATGCCTACGGTCATCAGGATTTGATTTTGCGGGATTATCGAGTCGATCTTGAGGAGCGGATCAAGAAGATATTTCTGGATTGCCACTCCCAGCAGGAACAGCGCCGGAGGCGCAATGAGCAGACGAATAGTAGGGATCGAGCCCCAGGAACTCATATAAAACGAATGTAATGTACATGGCGACCATCATCAATTGGCCGTGGGCCAGGTTGATGATGCGCATAACGCCCATTATCAGGGTCATGCCAAGCCCGATCAGGGCATAGACGCCGCCGATCAGAATCCCCGCAACGAGCGTCTGAATGAACATTTCCATTGAAGCAGTCCTTTTTGCCTGCAAAAAAATAAGGGGGCATCTTCCAAGCTAATGCCCCCTCCGGTCTTGCTTAATCCCAAACTTTTGCCCAATCTATGGGATATATATAAGGTTTTGTCGCCGTTTCCTTAGGCCATACCAGCTCGAGCTTTCCATCTATCCATTGTACAAGATAGGTCGGGAGCTTGTTCTGATTGGTCATCTTTTCATATGCGACGAATTTGACCGGTCCGAAAACCGTCATCAAATCGGTTTTGGTAAGCGATTCGCGCACGTCGTCCGGGGTTGGAGACTTTGCCCTTTTCAGCCCGTCTGCGATAACATATGCCGCAGAGTATGCCTCTGCGCCGTGGTATTCGGTGGGCATTTTGTTGCGGGCTACGAATTTGTCATAGTATTCTTTGGCCCCCGGGTAGGGCAGCGTCTGATACCACAGGGTCGCCGAAAAGACCATGTTTGCCGATTTACCCGCATTTTGGACGAATTCGGGCAGGGTAAAGCCTGCGCCTCCCCCAACGAAAATCTTAGGGGCGAGTTTCAATTCCATGGATTGCTTCATCATAAGCGAAGCATCCATCAGGTAAGAAATCATGTAGACGACATCAGGGTTCGCCTGCTTAACCTGGACCAGCAGGGGCTTGAAATCTACTCCGCCGCTCTGGTAGCCTTCATTCATAACCACCTTGAGTTTCATCTTTTCGCAGGTCTGCTGGAATTCCTTGGAACCCGAGGAACCGAAGTTCGTATTCTCATAGAGAATTGCCACCGTCTGAGGTTTCACCACATCTGTCATAAAAGACTCGAGCGCCATTGGATAGTCGCTTACCGGCTGGTTGAGACGAAATACATAGTCCCATTTCATCTCGGTGATCTTGTTGTCCGAGCCGGTGTTAACCAGAAAGGGAATCCGGTTCTGCTGAGCAACTCCGGCGATGGCGAATGTCTCAGAGCTGCCGTAACCACCGCCGAGCATGACGACCTTATCCTTGGTGATCAACTTTTCTGCCGCACTCCTGGCCACATCAGGCCTGCCTGTATCGTCTTCGTAGAGAAACTCGATCTTCTTGCCGTTCACTCCTCCGGCCGCGTTGATCTCTTCGAGCGCCATCTCGAAGGATTTTTTCTCGATCTCCCCGAATTTTGCCTTCTCACCCGTTGCCGGTAGAATAATTCCCACTTTGAGGCCCTCCTGACGCCGTTCGCACGCGCCGAGCACAAAAAGCGCCAAGGTCAAAAGAAGAACACATCCGAAGTATTTTTTCATTGTCTTTCTCCTCGGTCAAATAGTTCAATCACCATGGGTCTTTTCCCAGACAACGGCAATAGATTCCGCTTAAGGGAGCGATGGAGAGAAGGCGGTTATTTTGCCGAAAATCAGCAAATTCAGGATACTATCCAACACCGGCAAGTCAAGAGCCGAATCAATCATAGGGGCTAAAAACAGGGGGTTTTTACGCAATCTCCACCGTTTCGATATACAGCCCGAAAACGGCAGAACCTCTGTCCCAATTCATAAAGGGGTCAGACGCCGGAAAAGGCCACTTGCTCGATCAGAGAGTCCACAGCCTGCCTCGCTTTGGCCCTGTCCCTCACTTCATTGAGCATGACCACCGCCGCGTAGGTCTTGCCGGACGGCCCCGACACATAGCCGGCAAAACCGATCACATCGTTAAGGGTCCCCGTTTTGCCCCTCACCGTGAGGTCCGGCTGACGCATCCTTCTCCTGAGGGTCCCCTGCTCTCCGTTGGCCGCCAGGGAGGATATAAATTCTTCTCTTATTTCATTATCATTCCAGGCGGCGGCAAGAAGCCGGCAGAACGTTTCGGGGCTTATCCTGCAAAATCGGCTAAGTCCCGACCCGCAGTCCAGAGTTCCGATTTGCTCCGGAATACCGGCTTCGCTGAGGGTGGTCCTGACAACGGCAATTCCCCTCTCAGAGTCGCCGGGGGCGCCCGCCACATACCCCCCAAGCGACTTCAAAAGCATCTCGGCCATGAAGTTGTTGCTGTATCTGTTGAGCCCGGATATCAATTCTGCAAGCTGAGGCGAGTCGTAGGAAACGATCACTTCGGCCCCGGGAGGCGTCGTCCCTTCTTTAGCCCCGGTCCCCAGCACCCGTATGCCCGAGCGCTCCAGGGCCGCCCGCATGGCATGGGCGAAAAGCCCGGCAGGGTCAGCCGCGTTGAACCGAAACTCTCGAACGCGGCCTCCGCGACCCGATGCCCGCCCGGAAAGCTGGAATTGTTCCCGGCCGTTTCCGGTCGCGCCAACAGAACGGAGCCTCAGTGAGTTACCCCCCTTTTTCCCCGGACCCGCCTGGCCGCTCACCCGGACATAGCCTTCCGCCAGGCCCGAATCGGCGATGAAAGCCTTTCGTGACTTTACCGGGATGGTGATCTTCACAGTCAGTTCGTTAAAGTTGATTGCCGTTGCCGAGACCACGGGATTATATGCGCCCGTGCAGTCACTGTCCAGGCAGATGCGTTCCGACAAAGGCTGAAAAAAGCTGTTGTCCACAAAAATACTGCCCCTGATTTGCCTGATCCCCTTTTCTTTAACCGCTTCCGCCAACTGAAGGGCATTTTCTGAAGCGAAAAAGGGATCGCCGCTTCCCTTTATCCAGATATCTCCTGAAATTACCCCGTCCACCGGTCCCTCAGCCGCCAATACTTTGGTTGTAAAGCGAAAAGAAGGACCCAGCTTCTTCAGGGCTGCATAGCTGGTCAGCAGCTTCATGAGTGAAGCGGGAACAAGCACATCTTCTGGCCGGTACTCGCAGACAACCTTACCGGATGAAAGAGAGACTACCATGACCCCTGCGGTTCCGGCTGCCTTGCCGATACGCTCCAGGGCCTGTTGAAACGCCGCTGTGCCCTGAGCTTCAGACTCCATGGAGGGGAACTGGTTTTGAGCGGAAGTTTGAATTTGAGACTCGGCCGCGAATACGACCGTGTGCATGAACAAAACGGACAGACAACACACCAGGGGAAGCATTCCCATAATTTCCGACTCACCTTAAGGTTCTTTTCAAGTTCAATCCTTCCCCAGGCTTTCGAAGATGTCCCAAAAACCCGGAAAAGATTTATTGACGGATTCCGCACCCTCGATAACAACTCCATTGAGACGCAGACCTGCAAGTGCAAAGGCCATCGCAATCCGATGATCGTCGAATGACGAGATCGGGCCTGAGGGCGGTTCGTGGGGAGCGCCTCCATGGACTATCAACCCATCGGGCAGCTCTTCGGCCTCAACTCCGAGCACCTTCAAGCCGGCCGCAACCGCATTGAGCCGATCTGATTCCTTTATTCTCAGGTGGGCCACGTTGCGGATGCGGGAAGTTCCGCATGCGAATGCGCTCAGAACACCCAGTGTGGGCGCCATGTCCGGCATTTCATTCATGTCGATATCAATGGGCAGGAGCCGCTCGGGTCCTTTTACGCGCACCCCTTGATCTTTCCACACGATGCGGCAGCCCATTTTATCCAGAACGCCCAGAAAACGGCAATCCCCCTGAAGACTGTAAGGCGAAACGGGTGAAGTTAGCACCTCTCCACCGGTCAGGGCGGCGGCGGCCCAGAAATATGAAGCTGAGGAACAGTCGCCTTCGACCGTGAAATTGCGGGGAGCATAGACCTGTGGCGCCTGGATCGCCATCCTGTTGGAAGCTTCCCGCTCAAAGCGAATTCCCGCTTGCTGCATCATCCCCAGAGTGATGTCCACGTAAGGCCGGGATGCAACAGGTTCGGACCATTCCACCACGACTTTTCCGCGCGCCATTGGCGCCGCAATGAGGATTCCGGATAAAAACTGGCTGCTTTCCGAAGCATCGACAAAAACATCCCCGCCGTTAAGTCCTTTGCAGGTGATCTGCACTGGAAGAAACCCGGTTTTCCCGATCCAGCGCTTTGCCGTCCCGAGCTTTTCGAGAGCTTCTACGGCCGGACCGACCGGGCGCTGCCGAAGGCGTGGAGTTCCGTCGAGCACAAATGTTCCGGTCCCCGCCGAGAGGACGGCGAGAAGAAGGCGGGCGCTCGTCCCGCTGTTTCCGAGAAAAATCGGTCCATCGGGCTGCCGCCAGCGATATGCCGGCGGCGTCACCCGTACCGAATCGGCGCTCCATTCGATTATTGCCCCCGAGGCCTCCAGCGCCTTGGAGGTGAAAAAGGTATCCTCGGCTTCGAGCGGGTTGCCTATCTGTGCAGGCCCTTCGGAAAGAGCGGCCATAATGAGCGCACGGTGGGTTATCGACTTGGAGCCCGGGAGCCGAATTTGAGCATCTATTTTCGAAACCGGGTTTATCGTTTTAAGAAGATTTTTCATTTACGGCTTCTTCCAGGGCCTGTCGCATCGCCTCGATGGCGGGAGTTTCGAAGACGGCGCGTCCCAGCCACCACTCGAGTTGAGCGGCCCCCTGGTACAGCAGCATGTCCAGACCGGAGACAACCGTGCACCCGGCGTCCCTGGCGGCTCGGGAAAAGGCGGTCCATCGTGGGCTGTAAATAATGTCCATTACGGTCATCTCTGGTTTGAAAAAGGAGTCGAAAGCGATGGGAGAGGCTTCACTGTCCTCCAGCCCTACCGAGGTGCACTGAACTACTATGTCGAAGTCTGTTACAACTTTTGCCAGAGTGTTGAGCGGAATGAAATTGCTCTTAATCTGCCTGGATAAAACCTTGCCCCGCTCGACGCACCGGTTTGAGATCGTAACTTTTGCCCCGGCCCTCATGAGGCCGTAGGCCACCGATCGAGCGGCCCCTCCGGCGCCCAGGATAAGAGCGTTTCGGGCCGAGACTTCAACGACTGCCGAAAGGGCCCTCAAAGCGCCGATCCAGTCGGTATTGAGGCCTTCCCAGCCCTGGCTCGTCCTGCGCAGGGTGTTTGCGGCCCCGATCTTTTGGGCTGTCTTGTCGATTTGTTCGGCCAGCCGGCATGCCATCTCCTTGTAGGGAATGGTCACGCTCAACCCGCTGAAGCCCGTTTTGTGCAAGAGCTTGAGATCGCTGTCAAGCTCATCGACATAGAAAGCCGCGTAAAGCGCGGGAACATCGAGCGCCTTGAAGCACGCGCTCATCATGACGGGACTGAGACTGTGGCGTACAGGATTTCCGATAACGGCGAAAAGCTTTTTCTGTTCAGGTCTGATCATTTCATCGTCACCTTGAAGATCAACCTATTGCAATCATCGCGGCAGTATCCCATCGAGTTGAAACTTCAGCTTCTTTCTGAGAACCTCAAGGTAATGCAGCAGCTCCGGCTCACGGTAGTCGGGATATGTCCAGGGCAGGGGACGGTACGCTCCTTTCTGATAAACGAGGGTGAGATCGGCATAGATTCCGTCACGAAGATAAACCCTGTGCGTAAAATTCTTCCCGGTTGCCAGGACGAAACGCTCCTGGCTGAGAAGTCCCGGATCGATATTAACCTGCCGTTTTCCATCGCCTGAGAGGTTGGTTTCAATTTCATTGGTTCGAAGCTTGATATCGGGCAAAGACTCCGGGGCCACGAGATTCAGAAAGCCTGCCGTCTGTCTGCGGATTCCCCGCCCCATTTCATCATCGTAATAAGCAGTGTAGGTAAATGCGCCGGAAACGGACAGAAAATCCATCGGTCCGAAATCCGATACAAGGGCATTTAGAGCTTGTCGCTGAGCTCCGGGATCGCTAAACAAAAACCGGATTATTAGCTTGGCTGGGTAGGGCTCTCTGGGCTGACTCATATTATTGGTGAATCGTGAGCAGTGAATAGTGAATAGCCGGTTTTTTCAAGTCACTGTTCACTATTCACCAGTCACTGTTTCAAAGGGGTTTTGCTTCCTCGATCAACATGATCGGGATATCTTCCCGGATTTCATACATAAGCCTGCACTGCTCGCAAATGAGCCCGGTTTCATCCGGGTTTGGATGTATCGGCCCTTTGCATTTAGGGCACCTGAGGATTTCAAGAAGCTCTTTTTTGACAGCCATACAGCAGACTCCTTTTTTTAGATTTGCTCGGGTGCCTGTTTATCTTCGAATTTACGCAGAACCTCTTTCCCGTCCTCATCGAGCATCTGGCGGAATGCGTCAAGGAGCGAGCGCATCCTGGCCCCGAACTGGATTCGATTCCGCCTCATCTCCGATATTTCCTGCTCCATTCTGGTAAGGCGGTTGCCGGCGTCATTGAGGATTTGTTCGGCTTTGAGTTCTGCCTGCGAGATAACCAGCTTGGCCTCGCGCTCGGCGTTCGCCTTAATCTGCTCTGCATTCACTTGAGCGCTGATTAGCACGGCTCTAATGGTTTTCTCCCGGTCCCTGTGTTCCTTTATTTCCGACTCCAGAGTTTGTACGTCCTTTTTGAGGTTTGCGTTTTCCTCTTTGAACCGGCGAAGCTCTTCAGTCACATCCAGCAGGAAAGCTTCCACATCGGCCGGGTTCAACCCCATCAAGCGTTTGCGAAATTTTTTCTCCTCGAGGCCGTCTATGTCCATCAAACTCACTCCTGTTCGAACCGGCGGAATTTGAAAAAGCTTTAAAGACCCAGTGCGTAAGCTATTCTGGTCAGGGTCGGCACGACGAACTGATCTAAAAAGATGAGCAGCAGGATCAGTATCATGGGGGTAAAGTCGATCCCGCCCATATCGAACGGGAGTAACCTGCGAATGCGATAAAGGGCAGGTTCGGTTACATTGTAAAGGAAACGCACGATGGGGTTATAGGGATCCGGGCTTACCCACGACAGAATCGCGCGGGCTATTACGATCAACATGTATGTATAGAGGACATAGTGCAAAACCGTAGCAAGCGCCAGCAGAAAATATGAAATAATGAACATGTCTGACTCCAGGCCCAAGGGTTGTGAATCAACTATCGGCAAAATAACTAAAACTACTTTTTTTCACGTGGCCTGTCAACACGGCACTCAGGTGTGTATCAGCTTTTTGGATGGATTTTTAGCTTGCGGCTTGACATAAAGCCCTTCATGCGGAACCCGAAGGCCCAAGTTTGCTTTGAAGCAACTTGAGGTTGACATTGGCCCCAAAAACAGGGATGAAGGGGCGACCTGAAGATTTCCATTTCCCAGGGGCCGGATGAATGAGTAAATTCCAGTTGAGTGAATGGGTTCTGCTGACTTCTCAAAAAGGGAAGAAATGGCTCGTTCAAGTAGCGGATGCGCCGTTTTCGTCCCATCTTGGCGGCATTCATCTGGGGGATATAGCGGGCAGGGAGGAAGGCGACTGGCTGATTACAAGCAAAGGAGCAAAGCTGATGCTCTTCAGGCCCGCCCTGCAGGACTACATCTTCAGCATGAAAAGGCGCACCCAGATCATTTACCCTAAAGACCTCAGCGCGATGATTTTCTACAGTGATATCTATCCCGGGTGCGTTATCCTGGAGACCGGGATCGGCTCGGGCGCGCTTTCCCTTGCTCTGCTGCGGGCTATGTGCGGCCGGGGAAAACTTATTTCAGTCGAGAAGAGGGCTGAATTCGCTGTGGACGCCCGCGAAAATATCAGGCGTTTTTTCGGCGCTGCGCCTGAAAACCACGAGATCATCGTTGCCGATATAGAAGGGGTCTGCCTTTCGTGCGAGGTGGACCGAATTTTCCTGGACCTTCCCGAACCATGGCGCGCTGTGAGCAACATGTCCGGAATGCTCCGGATGGGAGGGCTTCTGGTTAGCCTTAGTCCCAATGTGGGCCAGGTTCAGCTTACCCACCGGCAGCTTCAGGCAAATGGATTTGGGGACATAGTCCATTTCGAGCTTCTGAGGCGGGATTGGAAAGTCGACCAGCTTCGCGCCCGACCCTTCGACAGGATGGTGGCACACACCGGGTTTATCACGGTTGCAAAAAGGGTTTCGGCCCTACGGGGAGAACCGCTGGAGAGCGGACCTGGAAACGAGGAATTTAATCAAACCGGGAAAGCCTCCGAAGGAGGCGAACTCATTTAGCTCATATGCTGAGACAACATGCAATTGCATGGCATTATCGATGAAAGGAGAAAAAATCGACATCTCGGTGGTCATTCCGGTCAGGGACGAAGCGGAGAATATCCTTCCTCTGGCCAGGGAATTAGAATCCATAATGGAGCGGGAATTTGCAGAGTGGGAGTGCATCTGGGTCGATGACGGATCGAGCGACGGGAGCCTGGCTCTGCTTGGTGAACTTGCGCGCGCAGATCACCGCCACAGGTATATCTCCTTCGAACGAAACGCGGGACAATCGGCCGCTTTCTGGGCCGGGTTCACTGAAGCCAGGGCTGCAATAATCGCTACAATCGACGGCGACGGCCAGAACGATCCTGCGGACATCCCTGCGCTCTTTCGAACAGTCGAATCCGGTGCCGCAGATATGGCCAACGGATATCGCGTCCGCAGGCAGGATAACCTCAAAAGGAAAATTTCCTCCATTCTCGGCAACGGATTCAGAACCTTGTTGACCGGCAAAACCGTGAGAGACGCCGGGTGCTCAACCAGGGTCTTCCGTAGAGAATGCGTTGAATCGATCCCCCGCTTTGCCGGAATGCACCGGTTTTTGCCCACACTGGCAGCTCTGCAAGGTTTTAAACTGACCGAGGCGCCTGTAAATCACCGGCCCAGGCTCCAAGGGCGTTCCAAGTACGCGATAGGCAACCGGTTGTGGGTCTCAGTGCTGGACATTTTGGGGATATTCTGGCTGAAAAAGAGGGCCATCCACTACAAGATCAAAACGAAATCGGATTTCGAGAGTGACCGGCAGCCTTAATGGTTTTGGTATTTCACCACTCGGGTTAAAGGGCCGATCTCACATCCATGACTCGCCAGATGAGACTCGAAATGAAACCGGGGCGGGCTGTCGTGTTGACTTTAGCCACTATTGCAGCCTGCATCCTAAGTTATGAGTTTTTCGATCAGCCGGTCGCGCGTTTTTGCGCAACTGTTGACTACAGGATCAGAGACATCTTCGATCTGATAACGCGGCTGGGTTTATCCACGCCCTATCTGGCAGCCGCACTCGCCGGATTTATCTACTTACGATTCGTCAAAAAGAATAAAATCCTGGCAACAGCGGCCGCTTTTCTGTTCGCGGCCGTCGCCCTCTCAGGACTTGCCAACGATCTGGTCAAGGTGCTGGTTGGAAGAAGCAGGCCCGGGCTGTTGTTTTCGCATGGCGTATACGGTTTCAAGCCCTTTACGAATCAATATTATTATGCCTCGTTTCCATCAGGCCACGCCAATACTATAGCTGCCCTGTGTTACGGATTGGGCGTGGTAACGGGCCGCTTCAAGTATATCCGGCTGAGTATAGCTTTGGCTGTAATGGCCAGCCGTGTTATAGTAGGGGCTCATTTCCCGAGCGACGTATTGTTCGGGGCTTACCTGGGAGTAGTTGTTACTGAACTCATAGCCGTGGGCTTTGAGAAAAAGGGACTTGTGATAACGCGACAGCCCGAAAAAGTGCCGCCGCAACCCGTGGAGAAAACCGATGCCGTTTAGCAACATTGGGGATATTGATCTTTATTATGAAATTCATGGCGAGGGGTTTCCTCTCCTTTTCATAAGCGGGCTTTCCGGAAGCACCTACTCGTGGGATGGACAAATCCCTTTTTTCGAGCAACATTACAGATGCATAGTTTTCGACAACAGGGGGGGCGGGCAGTCCGCGAAGCCCCCGGGGCCATATACCATTCTGAAAATGGCCGAGGACGCGCTCCGTATGCTTGACCGCCTCATGGTCGAAAAGGCCCTCGTATTTTCCCTGTCAATGGGTGGAATGATTGCTCTTGAGCTGGCAAGGATTGCGTCCGGGAGGCTTGGGGCCATGCTTTTGGGATGCACCCACGCAGGTGGAACCTCCCGTATTTCGCCCTCGGCGGAAGCGGTCTCGCTGCTGGTGAACAATGCGGGGCTCAGCCGCGAGGAAATCCTCCGGAAACAAACGCCCCTGTTTTTCAGCAAGAGATTTCAGACCGAAAACTCCAAAGTGATAGAAGAACACTACCGCGTGCAGCTTCTGGCGCCTCTTCAGCCGGAGCACGCATTTCAGGCTCAACTAACGGCAATTTACCTGTTTGACTGCACCGACGCCCTGGCAAAAATCAGCAACCCAACGCTCGTCGTAAGCGGCACGGAAGACGTTCTGATTCCGACGGCAAATTCAATTTATCTTGCCGAGCACCTTCCAAAAGCTGAGTTGATCCAGATACAAGGGGCGGGGCATGCTTTGCATGTCGAATGCCGAGATATTCTCAACCGGGCTGCCCACCGTTTTTATCAGAAACACCTTGGGGAAACTCAAGCTCCCTGAGAAAGTTAAGCCTGATGAAAGCTTCTATTTTTGCTGAAAGCTCCCGCTCGGACCCCCAATAGAAATGATCCACGCGGGAAAATACTTCCAGCTTGGCATCCGGTTGGTTGGAGAGCCAATCTTTCAGGGCATCGACGGGGCAGAACTGATCTTGATTTCCGAGGGTGATGAGTGTGGGCACATCAGGCAGTCTGAGTCCCTCAAAAGAAATAAAATCCAACGGAGGCGATATAAGTATGAGCGAATCCGGACCGAGGCCCATTCGGATTGCTTCCATTGTGACCCATGCTCCATAGGAGTAGGCGGCAAAATCAATTGGCCCGGGGGATCGAGCGCGGAGGAATTCTGAGACGGCGATAAGGTCTGAAGCATCTTTTTGTCCCTGTGCCGGATGCCCGCCGCTTGGGCCCGTTGCCCTGAAATTGAATCGCAGAGTTCCCCACCCGAGGCCGGCGAAGATCTGGCGCGCGGCCTGGACTACATTATTGTGCATGTTGCCTCCGTAGAGCGGATGGGGATGGCAAAGGATTGCATTTCGGCCGATCCGGCCCTGCTCGAAGAGCCCTTCGATATTTATTCTGCCGCTCTCAACTGGTATCCCGACCGGATCTTCAGCCATGATCCACTCCTTTTCGGCCGCCATTTTGATTGATTATATATTAAAAGGATGTTGAATGTCCCGCTTCAAATCGGCTCTCGTGCTTAGCGGAGGCTCCGCACGAGCACTGTCCCACCTGGGGGTGATTCAGGAAATCGAGCGCAGGAACCTGAAGTTCGACTTGATAGTCGGGACGAGCATGGGAGCCGTAATAGGGGGTATGTACGCCTGCTTTGGTGATTCGGCAAGGGTTATAGAGAGGCTGAAAAACCTTGTTCGAGAGCGAACTTTTCCTCAAGACCTCCTCCATCGCGGTCGATGAGGATTTCATTTTTACCGGACCCCACGGTCTTATTAACCGGTTTATGTGGCTGTTCAGACAGGGGGTCTTCTATACCCGCACGATGCTCAAGATGGAACTGGTAGCCTATGATCTCTATGACGGGTTGTTATCCATGCTGATTCCGGAGGTGCTCATAGAAGACCTTCCGGTCCCGTTTGCAGCAGTTGCAATGGACCTGCGGACGGGAGAAGAGATCGTGCTGACGAAGGGGTCTTTGAGACGCGCCATCGCCGCAAGTTCCTCGATTCCCGGAATGTTCCCGGCAATCCAGATAAACGGACGGATGCTGGTTGACGGGGGCTGGGTGGATAATGTCCCCGCCGTACCTGCGATAGTCCTGGGGGCTCATTTCGTCCTTGCCGTGGATGCAACTCTGGATATTGCGGCAATGGCGACATACCCAAAGTCCGCAATGGGTATACTGCTGCGTTGCGATGAAATCTCTCGCATTCTAATGAACAGACACCGGAAATCAGCCGCTGACGTTTTGATAGTCCCCGAAATGGGCCACGTATTCTGGGCGGACTTCAAATCCCTTGACCACTGTCTGGCCGCAGGGAGAAAAGTTTTCGAGGAAAACGCATCGGCTGTCTACAAGCAGATGCTTCTGCGCCGGTTTCGCACTCTCAAAGGGGCCATTCATCCCGGCAGGACCCGAGAGTGGAAGCATCCGTTGGTCATAGTGTGATTGTGTGCCTGCCTTTTGAAGGCCCCAAGGCGTCCCCATGAAATGAATTGATAGAATCGGGGCCGGCGTTTTTGCGGAGCCGAACTTGCGTGTTGACACAGGAAACAGCGAGAGCCTGGCCGCTTTTTTCCTTTGACAAGTCACTCCTTAGTTATGCAATAGTAATGCATCTTTTTAGACCACAGCGATTAAGAACAAATTGCAGAATGAAAGGGGATATCCAATGGCTCAAAGGAGCGCCTTAGCCGTTTTCGTCATGGTCTTGAGTCTGTGCCTCCTTCCGCCCGTGTTATCAAGAGCCGGAGTAGGCGAGGAAGCTAAGGTCCAGGCATCGACCTCCATTATAAGAGAGGTCATGGATATTCCTGAGTGTGCAATTCCCCCCAGTCTTTTGCGCGGCGCGCAGGGGATCGCGATTTTTCCCGATGTGCTCAAGGGGGCATTTATTTTTGGGGCCCGTGGTGGAGCCGGGATACTGCTCGTGCGCAATGAGGACCGGTCGTGGAGCAACCCCGTCTTTTTGGGCCTGGTGCGGAGGCAGCTTCGGGTGGCAGATCGGCGTTCAATCCACCGATGTGATACTTGTGCTCAACACCATTCGCAGTCTGGATACAATATGCGGCGGCAAATTCACCCTCGGGGCTGACGCTTCGATAGCGGCGGGGCCCGTCGGCAGGCAAGCGGAAGCGGGTACGGATATTTTGCTCAGGGCGGAGATACTGTCCTACTCCAGAAACCGGGGCCTTTTTCTGGGACTTTCGCTTGAAGGGGCCGCAATTTGGGTCGACTACGGTGCGACTGCGTCCTACTATAACGTTCCGGGGTTGCTGCCGATGGACATTTTGAAAAACCGCAATATGACGATGGCCCCTGCGTCTGCGGCAGAGCTTAGACGGGTGCTCGATTGGTACTCCACGCATTAAAGACGGGTTCGGCAGTCCTGGCGGGGTGAGTAAGCGTTCACCACGGCCCGCTTAAATCCACCACAGGGGCGGGACATAGTCCGGACAAGAATTAAGGGATTGCGAATTAAGGGATTCAGGGATTAAAAACGAATTGAAGAATTCAGGAATTGAGGAATTAATTCCTAAATCCCTAAATTCCAACCGGAGTGCTCCGACTCAGGCAACCAGCCAAACCGCAAGACCTTCCGCGAGTTGGACGAACTTGCCCGTCACGCGCCCCATGTCGAACTCATCCACGCTGGACAGCCCTTTTCTTCCCACCACTACTGTACCGTAGCCTCCCCGAAGGGCCTCGTCAAAAATCGCCCCCGCGCGGCTTGCGACACCGGAAATGAATTTGGTCGAGATTTTCTCCAGCCCGATTCCCGATGAGACAAGGATACGCGTTGCAGCATCAAAGGTCGGTCTGATCTGGTTTTCCGCCTCCTCAATCAGCCGCTGCCGGTATTCTTCCGGAAAGATCTTTTCATGGCCGGTCCCGGAGACCGTTATTCCACGAATCACATGAAGGAGTCTGACGGAGTTGTTTGAGGCATTGATCATCTTTGATACGTGATACACTGCCCTCATGGCCGACTCAGAGGAGTCCATAGCAATAATCACTCCCCCGCTCCGAGCGTTTTTCCCGACCAGCCAGAGGTTCGCGGAGTGCAATTTTGCCGCCATTTTTGTCGCCACACTTCCGAGCACGTGTGCGCCGGCGCCCTTAAACCCGCCGCGGCCCATCAGTATTGCGTCATACCCTTGCTGTGCCTCTTGCAACAGGTCTCTGGCAATGCCTTCTTTGACTTTCCGGATGCTGATCATAATGGAATATTCGGGTATTCCTATCCCCATGAGCCGGCGCCGAATATCGCGCATAAGATCGCGAATCTGTTTTTCCCGCTCGACTTCCCATATCTTGAGATGCTCGGCATTTGGTAAGTTAGACGGCTCTTTTTCCCAGTCCCAGAACGATTCGGGCGCCTTGGGCAATACGTGGAAAAGAACCAACTCGGTATGCCGGGCGGAAATTATTCCACTGAGGTAATCGACAAGCCCCCGGGTCTGTTCCGAGCCATCTATGGCGATAAGCACCTTATTGATTTGGCCTTCCATATTTTTCCTCCGGGACGAAAAGCTCCAGGAAAGTTTCCGTTCGACAGGAGTTCTTTTCCGCCCTGATCCATCCGAGGGATCAATCTTATTCTTTTTCGATCGGGAAGGTGAGTTTTGCCCCGTACCACCCAATCAGTAAAACCATAGGGCAAAGGGAAAAGATGAGCAATAAATAAATAAAGCCGTCGCCCCTTAACCTTGTGAGAACGTCGGGAGCCGTTTCACGCCAGACCAGGGCGACAAGAGACACTAGCAGCATGAGCAGGGATACAGCCATCTTAACATTGACCGTCCGCATTGGTCGCGCCAGGTAATTGACCGTCCAGGATATAAAGCCGGTCAGCATCACGATCGGGGTAAAGATTACACCGCCTGCAAGGCAGTGGAGGGCGGTGGTATCGTATGAAGGGTCGCCTGTCATGAGATACAGGAAAGTAAAGAAGACCGCAGAGAGCATGAATACGATAGGAAAATGCACCGTCATCGGGTGAGGGTGTCTGCGAAGAATGGGCAATTTCTTGAACAGTGGTTCAAGAAAGGTTTTTTGCTCGATTTCGGCAACGGACTTTTGCCCGATAATCCCGACCTGCGGATATCTCTGGAGCACTTCCGGTCCGTGAGGAGCTCCACCAATATCGGCAGTGAGGTCCTTTCCGGAAGAATGGCGCCTCATGTGGAGCCCTGTTTTCCATAGGCTGCTCCGGCTTACGTCATAGATCTTGCCTTCATAGGCGATATAAACTGGCCTTCCTTCCTTGCCGTCTTTTTGTGCAAGTTCATCGAGGCTGAGTTGCATGTCCGGCATATTTAATCTCCCTTGAGTCGGATCGGGTTTTCTGTGCAACTCTAAATTATAAGAATCGAACGGCTTAATACAATCACTACCGGACCATGGATTCGAGGGCGCCCCTCGATTGCATTTCTTATGCGAATTACTTATGGTGATTATCACATCCGCATGACTAAAAGTAGTGGTGGGCTGGGGCAGTTTTATCGCGGCTCAGCGCCCGGTCCGCGGCGAAGAGCAGAAAAAAGCCCGGAGAAATTCTTCCTGCATCAGCGCTGTTAAGGCGCGGGAGGTCGGTTCCTTTGAAAGTAGCGCGCTCTTTTGTGCTGTGGGTTATGTTTTTGCTGTTTCCCGCCATTTGTTCGGCACAGATGTTTAAGGACGCCTCAGAAGCCCGGCTTTCGAACGGCCTTAAGGTCATTATGCTCGAAAATCACAAATCTCCCATTATATCGTTCCAGGTGTGGTACCGGGTTGGAGCGCGGAACGAAACAACGGGTAAAACCGGGCTCGCGCACATGCTCGAGCACATGATGTTCAAAGGTACGAGGCAAGGTGAGCGGGGAGGAGTTTATCAGGACAATCTATGAGCTGGGAGGCGAGCAAAACGCATCGACCTCGCACGACTCTACCGGTTATTTCGAGACGCTTGCCTCGGACCGGATAGGGGTGCCGATCGATTTTGAATCGGACCGTATGAGCAATCTGGTCCTTAGAGAAAGCGACTTCCGAACGGAGAGGATGGTCGTTCTCGAAGAGCGGCGGATGCGCGTTGATGATAATCCGCAGTCGTTTCTGCTGGAGCAGTTGGAGGCCGCTGCGTTCCAGTCTCAGCCATACCACTGGCCTGTCATTGGATGGGCGCAGGACATCGAGAGGCTGACGATCGAGGACGTAAAGGCTTTCTACTCAACCTACTACAACCCGGCCAACGTTTTTGTCGTTGTAACCGGCGACTTCAAAAAGCAAGCCCTTTTGCCCAAGATGGAAAAGGCATTCGGGAAAATTCCTGCCGGAACGCCTGCACAGCAGTATTTCCAATCAGGACCCCCCTCAACCGGGCGAAAGACGCGTGATTGTCGAGCGTCCGGCTCAAGTCGGGTCCCTGGTGGTAGCCTTTCACGTTCCCAATCTGCGAAGCCAGGACAGTTACGTACTGGAGGTCATAAAGGCGATTCTTGCCGAGGGGAAGACTTCCAGGTTCTATGACCACCTGGTGCGCGGAAAAGCGCGCGCGATCGAAGCAAGCGTGGACTACAGCCCGGCTACCCGGGACCCGGGCCTTTTTTATATTTCCGTCTCCGTTCTTCCAGACAAGGATCTTGGAGAAATAGAACAGGCGGTCTATGATGAACTCGAGCTTCTGAAGAAAAATCCAGTAGGCTTTCGGGAAATGCAAAAGGCAAAAAATCAGCTGGAGGCCGACTTTGTCTTTGACCAGGAATCCATCTTCTCCCTGGGCCAGAAGCTGGCCGAATACGAAATAGCCCTTGACTGGGCATCTATCGGCGCATACGTTCCCTCAATCCGGAGCGTTACGTCGCAGGAAATTCAACGCGTTGCCTCCAAGTACTTCACGGCCAAAAACCGCAATATCGGGATTCTGGTCCCGTCGGGGCCGCCCGTTAATCTGCCCACCGATGCTGCTCCTCAGCCTGCAGGCGGCGGTATAAAAGGTCGGAGCATAAGGCTTCGGGCTTCCGATGTTCGAAATGAAGTTATCCCGTAGGGTGCAAGCGGTAATTATGAATCCAAAGAAAACCTGCATTGTTTTTATTGCGGTCCTGATCGCGCCTTTGCTGACGGGTGCATACTGCCTGGCGATGCCCAAGGCCGAAAGGATCGAATTGTCTAATCACCTGAAGCTGCTCGTATTCGAAGAGCATTCGATTCCCGATTGTTACCATGGAATTGCTGACAGCCGCCGGTTCGGCGCGCGATCCGCAGAATATGAGAGGTCTGGCTAACCTGACCGCTAAGTCTATTCTGCTCGGGACCCGGTTTTTGTCATTCGATCAGGTAAATGAGAGGCTCGATTTTATCGGGGCCTCTCTTGATGCTGACTGCTCCAAGGACTTCGCCATGATTGGGATGCAGGTGCTCAAAAAGGACCTTGGAACAGGGGTTGGCCTTTTTACGGAGATGATTGTCCATCCCAGCTTTCCCGCAGGCGATGTGGACGGACAAAAAGATGACATAATCGGGTTTCTGCGATCCAAAGAGGACGATCCGCTGGAGGTTGCAACCAGGGCCTTCGATAAAGCGCTTTTTCTGGACAACCCTTACGCCGGCCCGGTAGAGGGTACTGAGAAATCGGTCGCTGCAATAAGTACGGAAGATCTTTCCAAATTTTACGACTCTTTTTACCGGCCCAACGACTCAGTTCTGGTGATCGGAGGAGACATAACGCTTCAGGAAGTAAAGACCGTGATTGTTCCCATATTGAGTGAGTGGCAAGCCCGCGAGGTCGCCGAACCTTCTTTCCGAAAGGCATTCGCCGAAGGGGCCGTGAGTGTGGCCATTGATAAACCCGTATCGCAGGCCACGATTATAATCGGCTGCCCGGCCATGGAGAGAGCCAGCGAAGACTATTACCCCTTTCAGCTGATGAACCAGATTCTGGGCTCAGGCGATCTGTCGAGTCGGCTCATGGCTGAAATACGTATCAAAAAGGGGCTTGCCTATGGGGTCGAAAGCTATTTGGCCGCCCGCAAACAATTGGGTTCTTTCCGTGTTGTTATCCAGACCAAGGATGAGTCTGCCAAAGAAGCGACAGCGCTTGCTCGAAAGGAATTGGAGCGGCTCCAGCGCGAGCCGGTCTCAGAGGTGGAACTCCGGGGTGCAAAGAAATTCTTGATCGGCAATTTCCCATTGAAATACTGCGCCCAGCAGGATTTTGCAAAATTTCTGGCGCAGATAGAATTCTACGGACTCGGGTCCGATTATCCTCAAAGGTACGCCAAGCTGATAAACTCGGTGAGGGCGGACGATATTCTCAGGGTGGCGAAGAAATATCTCAAACCCGACAATGTATTTGTCATTGTGGCGGATCTTAAGAAGGCGCAAATGAAGTGAAGATGCCGGCAGGAGGATCAGGCTCAGATTTGAATGAATCACGTTCTGTTATGTAGAGTTGATCCTTTGCAACCAAGCAAGGAAGAGACGGCAACGGTTCGCAAAAGAGAAATGAAGTGCAATGGACGCGAATCTGACGGAGACACCAATGTGGTCAATCAACGGACTGGCGGCAATCTGGTGTGTTAGAATTCCCCTACCCAGACAAGATATTTTCAAGCGGATTGTAACCCTGCTTCTTATACCGCAACTTCTTTGGGTAACAGTTTTGTTGTCCGGCTGTGCCGCAACGGGGGGTTTGGCTGGCGGGGGTTTTACTAGGCCGGATATTTTTAAGAAGATCGACCAAACGAAAATCTCCCAAATCAAGGAAGGCGAAACGACTCGCGCTGAGGTTGAGCAACTACTTGGTCAACCGATGTGGGGTATGATGAATCCTCTCACCCAGGAAATCACTTTATCCTATGTGGGGGATGTGCACACGGGCGAGCCGGTCGGAGAACAGGTTATCGGATTCATGTTTCCTATTCCTTCGATAATTTTGCCTCACCACTTCACGACCAAGAGTCAATATGTTTCCATCACGATCAATGTAGATGGTAAGGTGACAAAAATTAGCAGTCAACTTCGGCAAAGCACAGGAGACTATGCGATCTTGGGGTCGGACATCCAGGGTAACAAGATTGATTTCTCCAAAGTCGCTCAGATTCACGAAGGCGAAACGACGACTGCTGAACTGGAGGACCTCTTGGGCGTCCCGCAGTTGATCACCGAGGAATCGCACGAGGTCACATGGACGTACGAATGGAATTGTCGAAATGGCGCGCATAATCAGCACGAAAACGTTACGGTGACGGTTGACCCGCAGGGCAAAGTGAAAATGGTCTCCAAGGATTCTTATCAAAGCCATAATCGGTTTTACGGTAATTCCAGCGTGCCGCTTGACCGCAACAATCTCCTCAAAATCCAAGTCGGCAAAACAACGCGTGAGGAAGTCGACCGCCTTTTGGGCCAAGCACAATGGGAGTTCGTAATGGAAAGAGAGGCGGTGACGCAGACCTGTCTGCAGTACCACCGGTCAACGAAGAAAGAAGGATTCTCGTGTTTCGAACAAGTAAATATTGTGCTCGACGCAACTGGCATGGTGGAGAGCATTAAGTGACCAAGGTGACAAGATATTGCCCCAGCCCCGTTTTCAAGAATGCGAGTTTCCAATGCTGAAGGAGATATTCATGAAAACAGTTGTGACGTTGTTGGTCTCTTTGGCTTTTCTGACGATGCCCTGCGGCTTGTTTGCCCAGCAGGAGAAAACTTTGGCCCCTGCTGCTCAGGAGCAGGCGCAAAAGGGAACACCATGCCCGATGATGGCCCACCACGGGAAGATGAAAGCTGAGCACGAAAAGATGATGAAGGAGATGGATGCCAGGCTTGACGCAAAAGTGGCCGCCATGGATGCGGCAACGGGTGACAAAAAGGTGGAAGCCATGGCGGACGTCATAAAAGAGATGGTCTCGCAGAGAAAAGAGATGCGAGAGCATATGATGAAGATGGGAAAGATGCATATGAAACACAAAAGAGCTCATAAGGCAAAAGGTGAAAGTGAGGAAAGTGGGGCCGATAAGGGGAAAGGTATGTAACCGGCGAGGAATGTTTGAAACGGGTTAAACAGTTTCTGTATAACCCGTTCACGCGCCTGGAGAATGGAGAGTCTGGCACTCGGATTCGATGCTGGTCTGGGATGTGGATTGGAGCCGATACATCCTCGTGGCTTTGGTGGAGAACCTGCAGGGGGACGATGTCCATAAGCGCTAACTTAAGAACAGAGTTTTTCATCTTCGTCATTCCGGCGAAGGCCGGAATTGCCCGCCGGAATGACGAAAGTATGAGCCACTTTTCAGATTTTTCCCACCGGCATTCCCTTAGATGGGTGTGGTTATCATCGAAACGATGAGAGCAAGCCCGACGGGATAAACCCGGGAAATAGATCTGCGGCTATCACATTAGCGGTTGTCTTTTCGACTTCTCAGAGGTTTTCCTTCTACCTGCCGGAATTCTCGCCTCCCAACGAGCCATGGTCCGAATTACCTTCCCCTAAGAATACTTGATCTGCCCTAGGAGCGGTTCTTACATTTGTGCTTGTATTCGCGCTCTGGTCAATGGATTCCACCGAGCTGTTCCTGAACGCATAAGCTCTCTGAGTGCGGGAAATACACTATTTAAGCTCCGTGAAAAAGTCCACTACAAAACCTGGTAAAACAGATAATGCCCAGCCCACGGCAGGATAGGGATAGGGAAAAATGAATTCAGACTTTCTTTGAGCAAGCTTGCTCTTTATGATACCAGCCGCTCGGTCCGATTCAATGCTCCATGGCATTTTATAGAGATTTGAATCTGTCATTGTGGTTTTCACAAATGAAGGAATAATGACTGAGACACTGATACCTTCGCGCTTCAGACGTGCCCGCAAGCCCTGCCCAAAAGTACGGATGGCTGCTTTGCTCGCACAGTAGGAAGGCGAATGAGGAAAGCCCCTTAGCGCGGCAAGCGAACTCATCAGCGCGATCTGACCTCTCTTTCGGCTGCGCATGAGAGGCAGGGCGGGCAAGACGGTATTCAGCATTCCCTCGACGTTGACCTCAAAAACAGCTCGAATCTCATCTGCCGTTTCCTCTTTCTTTAGATTGCCGTGCGAAATACCGGCGTTGGCAATTACGAGATCGAGCGGCCTGATGGAATCAGAATCAAAGATCCATCTTTCCATTGCAACCCGATCTCTGACGTCCACGAAGTCCTTATGAGCTGTGGCGCCAGCGTCGTTGCACAACCCGCAGACTCTCTCCAGACTTGTAAGCGTGATGTCGCCCAGGAACAAATCAATACCTGGTGCAGCATATGCTCTGGCTAACGCAGAACCAATACCACCGGCCGCACCCGTGATCAAGATGGCTCTCGGATCGATCACCGTGATTTTCTCTCCTATTGCTATTTCTCGTGTCCGCCCTTGCTGAATGGCACTGATATAAGCATGTCGCGAAAGAAGGTGGGAATGATATTCAACAGGAGCATTAACCGAGTGTCCCATTTGACAATATAACGGCTCTTCGGTTTTTTTGACATGAGTGCATGAGCAACCGCTCGAACAACATGATCGACTCGCATCCCTTTCGCGGCGCTTGCATATCGGCGCAAAGCGTAGAGGGCTGGTCCGTACAAAGCGAGGCCCTGGTCCGGAAGTCCCTCTAACATAGACTGTGCGGCGGCAATTGATTTGCCCCATAGAGGAGTTGAAACATTTCCCGGCTCGATGATAGCTACTGGAATACCCCATGGGCGCAGTTCAACTCGCAGACAGTCGGTGACCGCCTCCAGAGCATGCTTTGAAGCGGCATATGGGCCGAGAAAAGGCACTGCAATCCGCCCGGATATCGATCCCATGTTCACGACGCGACCGCGACCCTTTCGGATCAGTGGGAGCATCGCCTGAGTAACAGCTACCTGCCCAAGTACATTCACTTCGATTTGTTCACGAATCTTGTCCAGAGGAAGGAATTCAAGTGGTCCGGCTACGACGATCCCTGCGTTATTGACCAGACCGTACAGCCCTGCATCACCCATCTTCCCGGAGATTGTCTCCGCGGCTATGAAAATTGATTCCGAGTGGGTCACATCGAGTCGCACAGGCAAAAGATTCGAGGATGCCCTCCGACGCAATGCCTCTCCGTCTGAATCCTTTCTGATTCCAGCAAAAACACGAAATCCCATGGAATCGAGGTACAGAGCGCAAGCCTCTCCAATGCCGGATGATGCTCCGGTGACGAGGACACCGCTCTCCCCGGCGGGTTTCACGAAGTTTGTGCCGGCTCTCGGGTTGCTCAAGAGGGAAGCTATGAGTGTGAAGGCCGACAATGCCTCTCCTTGAGTCCGAATAATGCGCCAACTTGATCACGGATGAATCCAAAGATGTATTTTCGGGGTCGGGTTCTGACCGAAAAAGCTCTTGGGACACGTTGAAGCCCCATCGGATCATCCAATATACCAATAAAAAACGCAAGAGAAAGGTCAAGGCCGATTTGGCAGTTCCAGGACACACTGCGGCGAGCTGACCGTACTCAACAAGGAAGAACTAAAGAAGCGCGAAAAACGCCGTGGACATGATACTCCACTCCTTAATGTTGAAGATTCCGGCAAAGACGTTCAAATACCTGAGACAAACTATTGTAATTGAAACCCACAGTATTATATTATTTCCCTTTCGCAAAGAGTCCCACCGCAAGCCGTTTGTGGGACTCATCCGGTTGTTTTTTCACTGTTTATCAAAATATTTACGCTTCTTCTTGAGTTGCGGGGCTCTCTCAAATGCCGGATCTGCGCCGCCGGGATTTTCTGAAATTATTCGGAATGGCTGGAACAGGAGCAGTGCTTAGCGGCTGTGGCGAGCCGGCCACGCGGTATCTGATTCCCTACATTAATTCGCCTGAAGACGTCGTGCCCGGAAAGGCAGTGTACTACGCGACGACCTGCCGTGAGTGTCCGGCAGGATGCGGTATGCTCGCCAAGAATCGTGAGGGACGGATCGTAAAGGTGGAAGGCAATACGGAACACCCTGTCAGCGGAGGCAAACTCTGCATGAGAGGGCAGGCTTCGCTGCACGGTCTGTACAACCCCGACCGGTTCACGGGTCCGATGCAGCGAAATGCGGCCGGCGGCTTCGATCCCATCACCTGGGAGCGGGGCGAGGCGATTCTTGCCGCTAAATTGTCTGAGGTGGTCCGCAAGGCTGACAGAGGCCGCATTGTCGTCATGACCGACCTGGTCACCGGATCTTTACGCGATCTGACAAGGTTTTGGCTGAGTGAACTGGGCCGGCGAAACAGTCATATAATGTATGAACCCTGGTCCTATGAGCCTCTGAAAAAAGCCAACCAGGCGGTTTTTGGCAGTGATGCCATTCCGACTTACCGGCTCGATGAACTCGATTTTCTCATCTCTTTTAACGCGGGCTTTCTCGAAACCTGGATATCCAATCTCGAATTTGCGCGCCAATACGGATCTTTTCACCCAATCAGCGGTGAGAGGAAAAATACCTTCGTCTTCGTCGGACCTCGGCTTTCGATGACGGCAAACAATGCCGACCTGTGGATTGCGACGCGCCCCGGAACGGAGTACGCGGTGGGGCTGGGAATCATTCGGGCAATCCTTGACAAGAATCTGGCGCCCAAGTTGCCTGCGAATCGGAGGGCGGCGCTTGCATCGATGGTTAGAAACTGGTCCGTCAACAAGTCGGCCGCAGTAGCCGGGTGCGATCCAGGCCTCATCGAAGCCGTAGCCAAAAGGTTTGCCGGGGCAGCTCGCCCTCTCGCGATCGCTGAGGGCCTTTCTCAATGTTTGCCCAATGCAACCGAAACCGCCGTTGCCGCAAATCTGCTGTGCACCGTCAAATCTGAGACTCTCTCAGCGATCGACTTCGACCTGGAATCCTCCCATACCTTGGCCGCACGGGCTGATGAAGTCAAAGCCCTTGCCGATCAGATGCGTTCCGGAAAGGTGGACGTTTTTCTTTTCCTGGGAGCGAATCCCGTTTTCTCTCTCCCCAAATCCTGGGATTTTGCCGGAGCGATGAAGGCCGTGCCTTTCGTGGCGGGGTTTTCTCCGGCGATTGACGAGACCGGCGCTCTGGCTCACCTGGTGCTGCCCACCCATTATTCCTTCGAATCCTGGGGCGATTATTCACCAAGACCGGGAGTAACGGGGTTCATGCAGCCGGTTATGGGACCGGTTTTCAATACGAAGCACATGGGGGATATTCTGATCTCCACGGGCAAAAAGGTAAAGGGAGAACGCAGATTTCCCTTCAAAGATTTCTATGAGGCGCTCCAGGGCTACTGGACGCAAATATCGGCTAAGGCCGGGATCGAATCATTCGATACCTTCTGGCAGGACATGGTCATGCGGGGCGGTTACTGGCCGAAACAGCCGGCTGTATCCTCAACGCTTTCCCTGCCCGTGCCGGCGTTCAATTTTCCCGACCCGGAGGAAAAGCCGCAAGCAGGTCTTCCTCTGGTCATCTATCCAACGATACAGTTCTATGACGGCAGAATGGCCAACCACATGTGGGTCCAGGAGATCCCCGATCCGATGACCCAGGCGACCTGGGGGGGATGGCTGGAGATTCATCCGGAGACAGCCGGGAAACTGAACCTGAAGAAGGGAGACCTCCTCCGGGTGAAAACGGGTTATGGGACCATTCGAATTCCGGCCCTGCCTATCTACACCGTACCGGAGGGCGTCGTCGCAATACCGGTCGGCCAGGGGCATTCCAACTTCGGCAGGTTTGCAAACGGGCTTCCGGCGAATCCTTTCGAGCTTCTGGCTCCGGATATCGACCCGGTTTGCGGCGCTATCCTGCGTCAAGGGCTGAATCCTGAGATCAAAAAAACGGGTGAGACTTTCGATATTGCCAATACCGATGGAAGCTTCTTCCAGCACGGCCGCGAGATGGCGGTGGCAATAAGCCTGGAGGAGCGAAACAGGCTGGCGGCGTCCGGAGAAAAGCCCAGCCTCTATTACCCCTTGCCCGATGGCTATCAGAAGTCGAAAGATTTCTATCCTCGTCAAATGTATAAAGAATATCGGTGGGCAATGGTCGTGGATCTTGACCGCTGTATTGGCTGCGGCGCCTGCGTGGCCGGATGCTACTCGGAAAATAATGTTGCCGTCGTAAAACGGGAGCAGGTTCTCAAGGGACGCGAGATGTCCTGGATAAGGGTCCAGCGATATTTCGACGATGATGGAAAGGCCGCCAAATGGCTGGTAATGCTTTGTCAACATTGCGACAACGCGCCGTGTGAGTATGTGTGCCCAATTTTCGCGCCTCATCACAGCCAGGAAGGGCTCAATAACCAGATTTACAATCGCTGCTTTGGAACTCGTTTCTGCTCTCAAAATGATCCCTACAAAGTGCGGCGCTTCAACTGGTTTACCTTCACCCGGCCCGAGCCGCTCAAGTGGCAGCTCAATCCCGACGTTACGGTGAGGCAGAAGGGCGTAATGGAGAAATGCTCCTTCTGCGTACATAGAATCATAGAGGCAAAACTCGACGCCAAGGTAAAAGGCCGCGAAAGAGTGCGCGACGGTGACTTTACGACCGCCTGCGCACAAACCTGCCCGACCGGCGCCCTGATCTTCGGCAGCCTGCTTGACCCGGACAGCAGGGTATCGAAGCTGATCAACGATGTCAGGGCTTACCAGGTGCTGGCGCATCTCAATACCAAGCCTGCTGTGATCTACCTCAAAAGGGTGACTCAGAAGATTACGGTTTGATTGAGGTTTTAAAGGAACCTGCACAATGGGGGCGAAAGTTTCCAATGGGGTGAGCGAGGCGGCGGGGCCGCAGGATCTGACTACTTACGGTGCGGTAGACGATCAGATACTGGGCGCCATGTGGAATCCCGGCAGCTTTTACTGGTTTTGTGTAGCGATTACCGGGCTGGGTGTTCTTGTCGGCGCATTTTCCTGGGCGTACCAGATTGCAACGGGCCTCGGGGAGGCCAATATTACCCACCCCACGATGTGGGGCTCTTACTTGGTGAACTTTGTGTTCTGGGTTGGTATCGCCCATTCAGGCACCCTTATTTCGGCTATTTTGTTTCTATTTCGCGCATCCTGGAGGACTACCATTTCCAGGAGTTCCGAAGCGATGACCGTTTTCGCGGTAATGATAGCCGGCCTGTTTCCGCTCATTCACCTGGGGCGCGTTTGGTTGGTTTACTGGATACTTCCATACCCGAACCAACGGAATTTATGGCCCAATTTCCAGTCGCCTCTGGTTTTCGACGTAGTTGCAGTTTCTACCTATCTAACCGTCAGTTTTCTATTCTGGTACACCGGGATGGTCCCGGACCTGGCGACCATCAGGGACCGCACTGCCGGAATAAGGAACAGGATATACGGCTTTTTCTCACTTGGCTGGCGGGGGTCGAGCACTTCCTGGAAACATTACGGGACCGCCTACCTGCTGTTTGCGGCCCTTGCCACCCCGCTCGTCATTTCCGTGCATAGCGTCGTTTCCTGGGACTTCGCCCTGGGCATCGTTCCGGGATGGCACAGCACGATATTCGCTCCCTATTTCGTTGCGGGCGCGATTCATTCCGGGCTTGCGATGGTCCTGGTGCTTCTCATCCCGATGCGCAGGATATTCAGGTTCGAAAACCTGATCACCATCGGTGTGCTCGAAAATATCGGCAAGACGATCATCCTGACGGGCCTTATCGTCGGCTACTCCTACATGGTCGAACATTTCATCGCCTGGTACGGAGGCGGCAAGGCCGAACAGGCCCAGTACATGTGGCGAATGACAGGCTATTATTCCTGGTGCTTCTGGCTGATGATCGTCTGCAACGCGGTCGTTCCGATATTTCTATTTTTCAAGAAAATCCGGACCAACATACCGGCCCTGTTCTCCATAGGCGTTCTGGTGCTCATAGGAATGTGGTTCGAGCGGCTGGTGATTATTGTGGGCTCGGAGGCCCATGAATACGACCCCTACTCATGGGGTATTTATAAGTACCCGTCCATAGTTGAATGGGGCATTCTGATCGGCTCATTCAGCCTCTTTTTTTTCCTTTTCCTCCTTTTCGCAAAGTTTTTGCCCACGATCGCCATAACGGAGGTAAAGGAGGCGATACCCGTTCCGGTCAGGAAAAAGTAAGAGGAAACCTCGATGGCTAAAAAGCTGGCTGTAGTCGGGATTTTCGCATACCTCAACGAGGTTGTTTCGGCTGTAGAGGACCTCAGGAAGCAGAAGGTCCCTATTGAGGCGGTTTATTCCCCGATGCGGGTTGAAGAAATCCGGGAAGCGCTTGGCGAACCGGTCCTGGGACTCGGCCGTTTCTTCACCCTGACTGGAGGAATTCTCGGAATCCTGATCGGGATTTCCCTTGCCTGGTACACCGCCGCCCAGTGGCGGTTCATAGTGGGCGGCAAGCCTCCGATCCCGATAATACCAACGGTTATACCGGCATTCGAGTTTCTTATCCTGATAGCTGTTTTTTTTACGCTGGCAGGTTTGCTTTTTCTGAACAGGATGCCGAAAATGCGCCTTCCCGCGCATTACGACAAGCGTTTCAGCCAGGACCGTTTTGGGATTTTGGTTTATTGCACTGATGCCGACCTCGAGTCGGTTTCGAGCATCCTGAAGAACCTGGGCGCCGAGGAGGTCCGGCAGATTGAAGAATGAGATTTACCCGGAAATCGAGCTTGCAAAAAAGTCTCTAAACTGGGAAACACTCAAAAAGTTGAGCATGGTCCTTTTTTTTATAGGCGCGGCGGCTTTTTTCTTCCAGCTCTTTGGGGGTGACGCCAAAAGGGCCTGGTCCGCATATCTGACTAACTATGTCTATTGGACAGGCCTTGCGTTCGGGACTTTTCTGCTCTCGCCGGTTCTCGTTTTGACAAACGCGACCTGGGGAAGGCCGGTAAAGAGATTATCGGAATCAGTCGCCTTTTTTCTCCCTTTTTCTTTCATTCTGCTTTTGCCTCTTTTCTTCGGAAGGGCGAATGCTTTCTGGTGGGTGCTACATCCGGAAGAACAAAAAGCTCCATGGCTGAATACGTCCTTTTTCTTCGCTCGCGAGGGCATCGGGCTGCTTGCCATGACTGTCACAGCGTTTCTGCTCGCACACCATTCCGTCAGGAGCGACATGGAATATATGGAGGGGGTTTCGAGCCCGCCGGACCGCCAGCGCGCTCAGTACACCCTGTCCACCGTATACGTCATCCTCTATGCGTTCATTATGACGCTGGTGGCGTTCGACATGATGATGTCGCTTAACCCGGAGTGGTTCAGCACGCTTTTCGGGGCATATTACTTCGTAATTTCCTTCTACGCGGGGCTTGCGTTTCTGGCCGTTCTATCCACATTTGCCGTCAAGAAAATGGGTATGGGCAAGGCCATCGAGAAGAAGCAGTTTCACGATATCGGCAAGCTCCTTTTCGCCTTCTGTGTGGTTGGTTTGGATTTTTTCTATGTTCAGTTCCTGGTCATCTGGTATGGCAATCTGCCCGATGAGACCCGGTACGTGATCTGGCGCGTTGTCTACGATCCATGGGCAGCGCTGGCGTGGACGGTGCTCATTGTGCTTTTCGTAGTCCCTTTCGTGGTTTTGCTCCTGAGAAAAATAAAGATGGAGCCCGTCCTGATGACGGGGATATCGATCTGGATTCTGATCGGGATCTGGCTGGAAAAATTTCTGCTGGTGACACCTTCGCTGGTGAAGAGCCAGTCGCTGCCGCTCGGAATATCTGAGATACTGATCACAATGGGATGGCTTGGGCTTTTCGCCTTCTGTGTGTGCACTTTTTTACAGAAATACCCGGTGCTGGCGGTTTCCGACCCGAAACTTGCTGCGGCCCTTGAGCCGGAAAAGGAGAAGGTACACCTGGCGTGAGATCCTGGATGCGCGGTGAGCGTTTGAATAATTTTTGCTGTCATCGACCGAGAGAAAATGGCTGAAGAAAGCGCCAAGGCGACGAGAAAAGAAGCGATGTGGTGGACGGGGTGGTTCTGTTGCAGCCGTTCTGCTTGTGCTCACCCTTCTCTACTTCTACTACCTTTTCCCGGGACAGGACCTCGGACCGGTCCAGCCGATCTTTTTCAGCCACCGGATACACGCCGGCGTTAAACAGATCAACTGCCGTTTCTGCCATCCTTATGTCGAGCGTTCGGAGCATGCGGGACTGCCGGAAGTAGAAAAATGTTTCTTTTGCCATGAATATGTAATTCCGATGCATCCCCAGATCCTGAAAGAAAAGCGACATCTTGACGAAAAGGTCCCGGTCCCCTGGGTCCGCATCTACTTTGTTCCCGATTTTGTAAAGTTCAGGCATCAGCCGCACATGATTGCGCAAATCGACTGCCTCAGGTGTCACGGCGATGTTCCGTCGATGGACCGTTTGCGCAGGGTGGATTTCCAGATGAATTTCTGCATATCATGCCACCAGGAGAAAAAAGCGCAGCTTGACTGCTATCTGGGCTGTCATCATTAAAGCAGTTTAGAACCGGCGAGGTGTAAGCAGGTGCAGCTTCTAAAGGTTGAAGAAAACGGGACCGCAAAGCTCTTTTTCCTGAGTTCGGCCCTCTGGTTTGCCCTTGGCACCCTGGAAGGCATTACGGCCGCCACCGGGTTGGTCATTCCGGACCTTTTTGGAGGCATTGCCGGGCTGGTTTTCGGCAGGGTGCGCCCGATGCACACGACCACCATGATCTTCGGTTTCGCCGGCACAGCCCTTCTCGGGAGCGCCCACTACATACTGCCGTCGGTGCTGCGGACCTCGCTTTGGAGCGAGAGACTCGGGAAGGTTTCCCTGTGGGTATGGAACCTGTCCATTCTTACGGGTATCGTGGCGCTCGACCTCGGGCACTCCCAGGGCAGAGAGTACGCCGAATGGATTTGGCCGGCCAATGTAGGGATTCTCCTGGCCTTCGCGCTCATGTTCGTGAACCTGCTTGCAGACTGCGGCCAACCGGCAGGAAAAGATAATGTACGTCTCGACCTGGTATATATTTGCCTCCCTCGTATATACTTGGTTGATCTACTTTTTCGGACACGCCGTCTTTAACATGAAAGGTGCGATAACCGGGTTGCCGGACGCCATTCTGGCCTGGTTTTACGGGCATGGCATCGTGGGGCTGTTCTTAACCCCTCTCGCTATCGCCATAGCCTACTACATCGTGCCCAGGGTGGCCCGCAGTCCGCTGTACAGCCACGTTCTCTCGCTTGTCGGCTTCTGGACCATTTTAGTCATATACACGCATATCGGGGCGCATCACATTCTTCAGGCGCCCATACCGGTCTGGCTGAAGACCATGGCCGTATCCGGGAGCATCGCGATGATCATCCCCGTTTATACCGTACTGGTGAACCTCTGGCTCACGATGCGGGGCAGACTGGGGCTTTTCCACGCAGATATCGGCGGAAGGTTCGTCATGGCCGGCCTGGTCTGGTATATCCTCACCTGCACGCAGGGAACAATTCAGGCACTGCCGGTCGTGCAGAGGGTAACTCATTTGAATAATTGGGTTATCGCACATTCTCACATAGGGGTTTTCGGCTTTTCGGGGATGATCGCACTGGGGGGACTATATTACATGCTCCCCAGGATTACGGGAAAACCGCTCTACAGCGGCCGTCTTGCAGACGTCCAATACTGGCTGCTCGTTCTCGGCATGGCCGGTTTTTTCATGGTGCTCACGGCCGGAGGCCTCGTTCAGGGGCAACGCCTGGCTTAACGGAACAACCGTCTACCGTACCCTGCCCATGATCCACATCTATTTCATATTGCGTGCGGCTGCTAGGGTTGCTCATCGTCGGGGCGGCTTTCATCGGCGCCTATAACGTGATCAGGACCATCCGGGGCGAGCAGGCGCAGGACGAGCGCATATTCGGAGAAGCGTTTCAGGGAGAACCACAATGAGGATGACACCGGCCGTACTGGTTCTCGGGGGGCTGCTCATTTTCGCCCCGGTGCTCTTCATGTTCGTGGTCCTGCCCTGGATTACGATGAGCGAGCAGGGGTCGGATATCTTCAGGCAGCGCACCGCACTCGAGGAAGAAGGGCGTTCAATTTATGTGAACAATGGCTGCACCTACTGCCATACGCAGTTCATTCGCAACTTCGACTGGGACATCGGCTCCGAAAGGATAGCGCAAGCCGGAGACTACGTTGCAGACTCGCCCCACCTTTTAGGGACCGAGCGAACCGGCCCGGACCTTTCTGAGGAAGGCGGAGAGCATCCCGACGACTGGCACCTGGCCCATTTCGCCAACCCCAGGTTCACCCGGCCCGAGTCGCTTATGCCTTCCTGGGAGTTTCTCGGCCCGGAGAAAATCAAGGCCCTCATAGCCTACAAGCAAAGCCTCGGATTTAAACTGGCCGACGAAAGAATGGCCCGGCAGAAGTACTGGAAAACCGAAACGACAGCAGCCTTCGAGTCAGGTCCGGAAAAGAACGTCGAATGGCTGCATTCCCATGTTCCGGAAGGCTGGAGAAAGCTGCCCAACCCCTACCTGACCTCCGCTGCCGGCCTCGGGCGCGGACACCGGATTTACCAGAGTTTTTGCATCGGCTGCCATGGTCCGGTGGGGGACGGCATGGGCCCCGCCCAGCCTTATCTTTACCCTCCGCCCCTCAATTTTACGATACTCAAGGACAGGGGGATCTCCGGCGGCATTCTCTATTACCAGATAATGAACGGAATCACGGGCACAGCGATGCCCTACTTCAAAAAGGACCTCCAGTCCGAGAAGATTTGGGACGTTGGCAATTATGTGGCCGTGACATTTATCGGGCAAACCGACGCCCACGCTGAGCCGAGAGGGATCGACGCAGCCTACGAACCGGTGGTTCCGGTGGTTAAGGAAAAATGATCTATTACTCCGGATGGCTTTTTCTTGTCGTAATGAGTCTGATCGTGAGCCTTGCGGCATTCATCTGGGGGCTCCGGGCGGGGCAGTTTTCGGACCAGGAGCGCGCGAGGTATCTGCCGCTTGGAAAAGACCTTCTATCGCAGCCGATTACAGCTCTCAGCCGCGCAAAACGCAGAGCGCACACTGCCGCCCTGTTCTTTATAGCAGCGATAGGCTTTACCGCCTTTGCAGCCGCATTGACGCTTGGTCTCTATCACCGTTGAACGGATACGAACATGCGATTCTTTGTCTGGCTCGATTTCCAGTATGAAATGATCGCCCTCTTTCTGGGCGCGATATCTCTTATTATGGTCTATGCCGCCTGGGCGGGTTACCGGAGAAGACGCACAGCCAGGACCGAACAGGAACTCGAGGAAACAGGGCACCGCGAACCAGGGAGCGGACATCACACCGGAGAAGAACCCTATAGGTCCTTTTCTCATCTACACTTACCTGCTGATAGCAGCGTGGGCTTTCTCCTATTTGATTTTCGTCTGGGCCAACGGCAGCAGGTTTTAAGACCGGAGTATCCTGAGATGCACTCAGAAGAAGAATTTAGCTGGGTCAAGACCTGGTCGATCATTGGCGCAATAGCGGCAGGGTTTCTCGCATGGGGTTTGTTGATCTATTTTGTCATCGGTGACAAAGGGCCCCCGGACTGGGATTTCAGCGTTATCCCCGACATCCCGGGCCAATCGGCATATTTCACCTATAATCCGGCCAGGCCCCACGGCCTCGCTCCGGGACCTGAGCCGGCCTCGGTCGAGCCTCAACACGTCATGGGGCCGGTATCGGAAATGCAACGGATGGAGGCGCCGAAATGAAAACAGCCCGAAGCGCGTCCGCTCACTCGCTTATGCGCCACGCTGTGTTCATCGCGCTGCTCGGCTTTGCGTCCTTCGCCCTGTTTGGCTGCAATTACTCCGAGATGCGGGACGACGAGGCGGTACAGGCCTACAACGAGGAATTCCCGCAGATGCCGAAAAAGACCATCCCGGTTGACGGAGGCGTCTGGGTGGAACGTGAAGCAAACCCCATGGAGCTTGTAAACCCGCTCGCCGACACTTCCAAAATGGTTGCCTGGGGGTGGGAAAGGTATCGTTTCTACTGCGTACAGTGTCACGGTCCCATGTTGGACGGCAACGGCACGGTTGGACAAAGTTTCGCCCCCCTGCCCGCAAACCTCAAAAGTTCTAATGTGCAGGACATGAGCGACGGTGAAATCTTTTATGAAATCCGGTTCGGTTTCAACAGGCATCCTGCCCTCTATGCCACCCTTACAAAGGATGAAACCTGGGCCATTGTGCGTTTACCTGAGGAGCATGCGGTAGGTATTCTTGTAAGGATTCACCACAGAGACACAGAGGACACAGAGAAAAGCTTTGTAAGACAGGATTAACAGGATTAATAGGATTAATAGAAACAAAATGGAGATGGGAGTCTCCAGGTTAAGCGCAAGTATCGCAAGTATCGTTCAAAAGGCAAAACAGATCTCGACGCTCTGCGAGGTTATTTTTCAATCCTGTAAATCCTGTTAATCCTGTCCAAATCTGTCTTGTCTCCACCTAAGGTTCATCACGCAGCATAGCATAGAATTTCAAAACCTCTCCGGCTTTATGCCTTTCCATTTTAACCGGCTCAATTTCATCGAATACGGCCACTTGCCAATCGTCAATCCGGACCACCTTTTCTTCCGGGACCTGCGAAAGATCGACGAAGTAGACGTAAACTTCGTCTTCAGGGTTGAATGAATCGGGGTATTCCCATCGGACCGTACGATTTGCGCAATCAATCCAGCCTCTTCCTGGCGGCTGGGCAGCGAAGGCGAGGGCAGTGCCGAAATCCCATGTAAGGTAGACCGCCTCGAAGCCCTCATCCTTGGGTTTCCCGTCCGGGGTCACCGGATGCCGCTTCTCGATTTTTGAAAACAGCCGCCTCGACCCGTGATACCATTCCGTCTGCATATTCTGCATTTCCCTAAAGGCCCAGCTTTACGCGGTCGATAAAGGATTCCGGCAAAAAAACTGTTGCCTTCGGCATTGAAGTGCGGGATCAGCCTGAGGACCAATTCCGTTGTGAGAAGGCCCAGGATCGAACCCAATTATATGGTTAGGGGACCGAATGCTATTCTTTTTCGCCTGCTGATATAAGCGAGATCAATTTCTATTGGCTCCATGACGGCGATTCCCTGATTTTTCACATCCAGCCGCGATCCGATGATGGCAAGCACCTCTTCGGGCTTTATATCTTCCAGGCATCTGCCGGGCTTGCTTCCGCCGCACCCGCTCCGTTCACATGGGACACAGTCCCAGCCGCTCTGGATTACTGTGTACATGCCGAACGCCTGAACCCTGTTCACTCTTCACTCCCATGCCTTGGCAGCGGTCAGAAGCTTTTCAATCTCGAATCCGGCGAGACGTTCGCGGTGGTTCGTTTTTGTCCAGTTTCCAGGGCTCTGAGCAGTGCGCAAACCCGCGCCAGTCCTGGAGGGTATTGTCAAAATATGGACAACAAATTGTCCAATTTTCGAAACGCAATCCTAGCTGTGCTTAGTCCTCGCCGACATAGTGCCGCCGTCGTGGGCCGAGGCCTGAGGGGCGTTGCCGTTGCGTGGTTTGGGAACCCTGCGAATGCCGCACGCGCCCGCGCGTTTCTTAGCTCAGTCCGGCTAACCCTTTGCGGATTTCAGCTCTAGGCTCAACAAGACGCACGGCATTAATACGGTTGCGGTCGTCGCGCAAGGTCTGAACCGGGGAGCTTGGGGTGTGAAAAGTGGTTGTTACTGGTCAGAATTCTTGCAGCCTTTGTAAAAATACCTGTTAGCCAATCGAGGGTCATCGACTTCGCCCACCAGCTCAAAATACCCCCGGTCACACCTGCGCCGCTACCCCTCTTTTTCCAGTTTTGCCATCAAATGTTCTATCTGCGGGCGCAAGGGCGGCAATTCGCTTTTGACCACCGCCCAAACGATGCTCAAGTCCACGCCGAAATACTCGTGGATGAGTTTGTCGCGCATCCCAGCCATATATTTCCACGGCACACCGGGCGCTTTGGTGCGCAAGTGGTCCGGGATGTGCCGGGCAGCCTCGCCGAGCACTTCCAGGCTGCGCACCACTGCATTGATCGTCTTGCGGTCCTGAGTGAACACTTCGAAGGACATATCCCTGGTGAATTCCGCCGACTCGTCTATGGCGGCCAGGATGTCTTCGAGGTAATCGCGATAGTCGCGCTTCACAACATCGCCACCTCGCTCAGAATGCGACGGCCGATATGCGGCTTGAGCGCCGCCCTGGTCACAAGGTCCACTTTCGCGCCGAGCCACTCACCCAAGCGTTCTTCAAGCTCCAGGAATTTGAAAAACCCCACTGGCCGATTGAACGCGACCAGTATGTCGATATCGCTGTGGCTGCTTGCATCACCCCGAACGCATGACCCGAAGATGCCGATTTCCGTGACGCCGTAGTCTGACGCCAGTTCATCACGCCGCTCCCGCAAAATGGCTTCGATTTCTTTGAGGCCTGCTGGTTTCATTTCCGATATTCACCCTTCTTGCGTGCTCATCCTTATAAGTAAGATAGTAGAAAAGCGGCCTAAAAGCAAACACTGCCATGCCATACACTCTTTGAGTTGTCCAGCGCCCACCCGGTTTGGTCTGAACCGGGGTGCTTTTAAAAACCCCCTAAGTATTTATGCGTAAATGGCAGGGCCGGCCAGCTACAATTCGAACCGTTCGGCGTATATTTTCGGATTGACTTTCCTTGTTTCGAAAGCGCCGATCTCCTCCAGCCAAATTATATAGCCCGCAAGGTTAAGGTCATGCCCCCCCCGGGAGCGCTTCATGGCTAGAAAATCTTTCCGGGTCAAGGGAAGACCTGATTCAAGATCGAGAAGTTTTTTATTGAGCAATTTCTTACTTTCTCCCGGTAAGCTCATAGAACTTCTCCAGTTGACCGTACTTTTCAAAATAGCCCTTTACCTCATCGATATCCACGCTCTGCGAGGTGAGGTTCAGGAGTTGCTGAATATCGGCCATTTCACGAAAAGTCCTCTCGGGGTCGTTCTTCATTGCAAAGATTTTAAGGGCAATCAGGTGTTCGGGCCTTACCACGGGGACTGAAATGGTTTCGGAAATCATTATGCGTTTGGTCCCGGAGAATAATCTGTCGGCAGTTTCTCCTTCCACATATACAAAATCTACCCGGCCAAGACCTGCGAGCGGATGAACATGATTTGAAAACCCTTTGGAGCGATAGAAAGTTTCATACCCGAGTGATTCAAGGAACCGAACGACCCTTTGCTGCCCTTCGCCCCTCACCACGAAGTCGATGTCCTGAGTGGCGCGCACATAGCCATATGCCTGCAGCGCAAATGCCCCGATCAGTGCAAAATCGATCTCTTCGCCGGTAAAAAAACCGATGAGATTTTCAAGAACGGTTTTGATGTTCACAGCTGTTTATTTCCCGGAGGAAATCCTGGCCTTCAACTGTTCGATTTCGGCGGCGCTCAGTTCGCGGCCGTCGGCGCCGAAGACCTTCGCCGCAGGCGGGACCTCCAGGTTGAACAGCGCGGGATCGAGGCTCGAATGGGGCGCAAAGGAGTCGAAAGCGATCTCGTTGGAGTTTCCCACAATATCCTGGCTTTGTATGCGGGAAATCCGGTAGCTTATAAGGTCTATCCACAGATAAAGGAATGTGACGCTCGGGTCTTCCTGCCTTGGGACCAGCTTGAGAACGGCCAGATTCTGGTTTGACTCGATGGGGTCGATGGTCACGTCAAAATGGGTCTTAAGTCCAAGCGCCCCCTCAAAGAAGGTGCGGGCCAGAGGAGAGGCGAAAAGCTTGTCCGCGTCGAACATGGTGATCTGGTTTTCAGCACGCACATAGATCCAGGCAAACTGGTTGTTGGCAACGAATACCTGTTCCTCGGGCTTGTCGTATTCCCAGCGCATCTGCCGCGGCTTTGCATAGTAGAGCCTGCCCTGGGCCTCGGCAGCGCTGAGGGTTCCCGCTGCCGCCGATGTGGTCTTCTGGTGGAAAATTGCCGTGAAGGCATGGATGTTCTTATAATTTGCTTCCGTTTTTGCGAGGATTTCCCCGAGCATCCGGGGGGGACCGGCGGCTGAAACAGGACCGGCGGAGCGCAAAAAGAAAAGCAGGACGAGAAGGCATGGGAATGCAGTCCGGCAAAGGCCTGTTTTCACAGCCGCATGATTTGTAATGATTCGATATTCGTCATAGGATTCCTTATAGACACTAGGACAGCCGCCTGCCAAGGACTTCCCTTGGCTTTATTCCGTCCGAAGGCGAAACTATCCCCTGCTGTTCCATTACTTCTATCATACGGGCGGCGCGATTGTAACCCACCCGCAGTCTTCTTTGCAGCATGGATATCGAGGCCTGCCTGGTTTCCAGAACGAGTCTGGACTGCATCGTCGTATTTTTCGTCCAGTTCCTCTTCGTGCGATCTCCGCAGCCGCCGCTTCCTCACGCAGGTCGACCCTGTCCCTTGAGCGGGTCATCGAATAGCTTCTGCGCCTTCCAGTGCTCGGTGAGCCTCACGATCTCGGCATCGGAGACAAAGGCCCCGTGTATGCGCTGGAGCTTCGCCGTGCCGGGCGGAAGGAAGAGCATATCGCCTGCGCCCAGCAAAGCTTCGGCGCCCGAACCGTCCAGAATGGTCCGCGAATCGATTTTCGATGAGACCTGGAAGGAAATCCGGGTGGAGATGTTGGCTTTGATTATCCCGGTCAGAACGTCCACCGAAGGCCTCTGGGTGGCGAGGACGAGATGGATGCCCGCTGCGCGCGCCATCTGCGCAAGTCGCGTGATAGATTCTTCAACCTCACGGGAGGCAACCATCATCAGGTCGGCAAGCTCGTCAATTATTATTACCACGTAAGGGAGCCTGTAGTGCTGAAGGGCGGCATCGGAAAGCTCACCGGTTTCCAATTGCTTTTCCACCTCTTTTCCCTTTTGTGGTTTTTCGAGGGCGAGCACCCGGTTATAGCCTTCGATGTTGCGAACATTCTTGTCGGCCAGCATCTTGTAGCGAAGCTCCATTTCCTCGACTGCCCACCGCAGGGCCCTTGTGGCCATTTTTGCGTCGGTTACCACAGGGTGGATCAAATGGGGTATGCCTTCGAAGCTGTTGAGCTCGATCCTTTTGGGATCGATCAGAAGGAGCCGCAGCTCTTCGGGTGTATTTCTGAAAAGCAGACTGATCAAAATCGTATTGATGCAGACGCTTTTACCGGTCCCTGTGGCCCCGGCTATGAGCAGGTGAGGCATTCTGCCCAGATTGGTCACAAACGGCTGGCCGGTTATGTCTTTTCCCAGGGCGATCGTGAGCGGGGCGACGGCCAGAGAGAATATCTCCGATTCGAGTACGGCCTTAAGAGACACCAGTTCTCTTTTGAGATTGGGTATTTCGATTCCCACAGCCGCCTTGCCCGGAATGGGCGCGACCACGCGCACGCTGATGGCCTTGAGGGCCATCGACAGGTCGTCGGCAAGGCTGGCGATCCGGCTGATCTTGATTCCGGGCGCTGGAGCATATTCGTACATCGTAATTACCGGCCCGGGATTGATACCCACCACTTTTCCCTGGACGCCGAAATCGGCCAGCTTTTCTTCCAGAACGGCGCCGTTTTGTTCGAGCCGCTTCCAATCGGGTTTGGCGGTGTCTGTTTCATAGGTGTCCAGCAGGGTGAGATCGGGAAGCCCATATTGGCCCGGATGCACGGGAGGGGACGCCGGCGAAATGGGTTCCGCTGCGGGCCTGCTTCTTTGGGAACAGCTCTGTTTGGACAGGCGGCAAGGGGAGTCTTTCCTTCTTTTTCACTCGATCCGGGGGCGCATCGAGCGATTCGGACCCCGGTTGCTCGCCTCGTGCTGCTCCCCTATTTCCCAGAAGCCATCCGGAAGTCTTGCTCCAGAATGCTGAAATCCCCTGGAGCATGGCTTCCAGCGTGAGGGGGGTGGAAAGCAGAAGAGCAATGAGAAACATTCCTATTAGAAGCGTATGCGAACCCAGCGCCGAAAGCCGGTCGTCAAGAAATTCAGCGAGGAGCCTGCCGATTTCTCCGCCGGTTTCGAATTCCTGGCCCAGAAAAACGACCGAGTCCCAATGCAGGGCGCTCAGAGTCATAATGCTCAAGATGAGAAGAGCGATACCCGAAAGCCGGAACCACGCCCGTTCGATTACGGGTTCCCTGAACAGACGCCAGCTTGCCCACAAACCTGCAATTACCAGCCCGTAGGCGCCTATTCCGAAAAAGGCGATCAGCGGCCAGGCAATGTTGGCCCCGAAGGCGCCTACCCAGTTGCTGGTAAGATCTTTCGAAGAAGAGAAAATAGTGGGGTCTTTTTCGTGGTAGGACAAAATACTGAAGAGGACCAGAAGCGAGATCGTCAAAAGGCATAAAGCCCATATTTCGTGCTTTTTTCGATCCATTCGGAGCCTCAATAAGGCGGTGAGCGGTGAGCAGCAAAAGCGTTTAACTTTCGCCTCTTTTTTCTGTTCACTGTTCACTGTTCACTGTCAAATCTCCACCACGATAGGATAAATAACCGGCCTCCTGTCCAGGGTCCGGTTGAAGAAGCGCTTCAGTTCGCGGCGTATTTCCTCCTGGAGAAGCACGCAGTCCAGTTGGTGGTCTTCCTCCAGTTGCCTGTCGATGGCTTCGAATATTATGCACTTGGCCTCAAAGAGGATTTCCGGTTTTGTCTCTTCGTGAATGAAACCTCTGCTGAATATGTCCGGGCCGCTCAGAATTTCGTGGGTCTCCTTGTTCACCACCAGCGATGCTATTACAAGCCCGTCTTCGGACAGGTGCCTGCGGTCCCGAAGCACGAGGCCTCCTACGTCACCAACCCCTTTGCCGTCGACAAAAACCCTGCCGGCTTCAATTTTGTCTTTTGTACACACCGAGTCCCGGCCGAAGCATATGATGGCGCCGTTTTCTATCAAAAGGCAGTTGGCGGGGGGCATACCGAGCGACATCGCCAGTTGCCTGTGCTTCATAAGATGGCGGTATTCGCCGTGAATCGGGATGAAATAGCGGGGCTGGACCATATTTATAAGTATCTTGAGCTCTTCCTGATACGCGTGCCCCGAGACATGGATGTCTTTGACCTGCTCGTGTATTACATCGGCCCCGTTCCTGCACAGGTGGTTTATAATGTTGTGAATGGTGCGCTCGTTTCCGGGAATGAACTTAGAGGAGAGGATTATCGTATCCCCTTCCTTTATTCTGAGTTTCTTGTGATCGTTGAAAGCCATCCGGCTCAGGGCGCTCATCGGCTCGCCCTGCGTGCCGGTGGTCAGCATCAGCACCTGTGAGTCGGGCATGTACTGAAGGTCCTGAATCGATATCTCATCGTCCCTCGTAAAATCGAGATAGCCCAGTTCGCGCGCGATCCGAACGTTTGCAACCATCGATTTGCCGTTGAGCAGGACCTTGCGCCCGAACTCGCGCGCAATATGGATAAGCTGCTGTATCCGGTGCAGGTTGCTCGCAAATACGGCGACTATTACCCTTCCCTGCTTTTCCTGGAATACTTCGCGAAGCGTGGCGCCCACTTCCTTTTCGGATACCGTGTAACCCTCGCGCTCCACGTTGGTCGAATCGGAAAAAAGGGCCAGAACGCCCTCTTCGCCATAGGAGCCAAGCCGCGCGATGTCAAACCTTTTGCCGTCTACGGGCGTGTTGTCGATCTTGAAGTCGCCCGAATGGATGAGGACCCCGACCGGGGTGCGGATGGCAAGCCCCACGCCATCGGGGATGCTGTGGCAGACCCGGATGAATTCGAAACCGAACGGCCCTATCTCAATGACCTGGCGGGGGGCGATCTGAACAAGGTCCGCTCTATCGAGCAAGTTGTGCTCCCGGAGTTTTTCCTTGATCAGGGCAAGGGTGAGGGCTGTTCCGTATATCGGGATGGGCAGTTCGCGGACAAGGAAAGGAATTGCGCCTATGTGGTCTTCATGGCCGTGAGTTACGACAAGGCCGGCCACCTTGTCTCTGTTTTTCAGAAGATAGCTGAAATCGGGAATGACTATATCGATACCCAGCATCTCTTCTTCGGGAAACATCAAGCCGGCATCGACAATCACGATGGTATCCTCATATTCGAGGACCATCATGTTGAGGCCTATTTCGCCCAGACCACCCAGGGGGATGACCTTTAAAACGGGACCAGTCAGTTTTTCAGGCATCGCGGCAGATGTTACCCCCGTCATGCAAATCGGTCCTCTTGATTTCCGGCTCAACTTCGGAGCCGCCCCCAGCCTCTTCAAAAGTCAAATTGGCGCGGATCGCCTCCCGGATCTGTTCCAGCAGGAGGTCTCGGCCTACGCTGTCGCTGCCTGCGGTCTGAATCGGCTTGCCTATTGAAAACCTGATTTCCCCCGGATGGATCGTCCAGCTCTTTTTGGGAAGAATGCGATAAGATCCGCTGATGCTGATGGGGACGACGGGCTGCTGCGATTTGGCGGCCAGCACAAGCCAGCCTTTCTTGAAATCTCTCATCACCCCGTCAGCGCTTCTGGTGCCTTCGGGGAATATGAATACTGAGGTCCCCTGCCGAATCACTTCGGCGGCCATGTTCAGGCTGTTCATCGCTTTCCTGTGATCCCTGCGGTCGATTGAGATATAGCCCGCCCTGGACATCGCGGCTCCAAGGACCGGAATCTTGAAAAGCTCCATCTTTTGCGAGCCAGCTAAAATGGAACGGCACCTTCCCGATCGCGGCAAAAATATCGAACCACCCCTGATGATTGCTGACGAATATGTAAGGACCTTGGTCATTTATATTTTCAAGACCCGTGACTTTAACCTTTACCCCGGCGGCCCAAAGGTTTACGTTGCCCCATAGCTTTTCAGGAAAACCCAGCCATGCCTTGTTTACAAAAGAGATTATTACAACCGAAATCCCCAGAATTAAGGTAGAAAAAAGCAAAGTGATGTAAAAGAAAATCGAGCGAAATAATCTCATTTCTCACCAGCCTGAGGCGAGGTGCATCAAAGAATTAGAAACAAATTTCCGGGTTGTTTTCGAGCATTTACTCTAAACTGTTTCCAGACGGTAGTCAATCGGAAGCCGGAGGGCGCTCATCAGATACTCGAGGTTGCCCGATCAGGCCATAGGCGGGGCGAGGCCAGAAAAATCCCCTATGATTTTTCTCCTTTTTGATTCATGATATAAAGTGCTTGTGATCCAGGGAGTTTCCACGGCATATTTCGCTGGAAGGGGAAGGTAAAAAATGGCTAAAGGGACGGTCAATAAGGTCATATTAGTCGGCAGATTGGGGGCTGACCCGGATATCCGATACAGTCCCAACGGAGTCGCAGTTGCCAAATTCAGCCTCGCAACAAATGATTATGTCTCTGCGGGAGCAGAAGGCAACCGGGAGGAACGAACGGAATGGCACCGTATCGTTACCTTCGGCAAAACTGCTGAATTCTGCGCAAATTATCTGGCCAAAGGCCGGCAGGTCTATGTTGAAGGCAGTATTCGGACCAGCCAGTGGGACGACCCTCAAGGTCAGAAACGCTATTCTACCGAAATTATAGCCAGGGAAATCCAGTTGCTTGGGAGCGCGGAAGGCCAGAGCCAGAGCCAGAGCCAGGGCCAGAGCCAGGGCCAAGGGCAGGGCCAGGCGACTGGAAGCGGCCAGAACCATATGAGAACCCCCGGTCCCTCCGGGCGCTCCGCAATAGAAGAGCTGCCTGCCAATACGGGGGCTCCGGACGACGATATACCCTTCTAATACCGGGTTGCGTTCAAAAAAGTATCGTGATACCTGGCGGAGCGTCGCGATATAGCGCTCGGCGCACACGCTCTTGCGCGTGTAGCCGAAATCCTGGGGGGTGCGGGCATCTTTAAAGTTAGAAAACTTTCCCCCGCTTAGTTTGGGGCTATTCGCCGCTCTATAAACGCAACTAGTACGTTGTCAACAAAGTTATCACATGTTGCAAGGAATCGTCACCCCGGCGAAGGTCCAGTGCCGCTAACCAACTGGAAAGACACTGGATTTCGGCCTGCGCCGGAATGACGGGCTGTAGGTTCTTACCTATCGGAACTTAGTTGACGCTGCACTAGGTAGAACTCCCTGCTTCCCGCTCCCGCTCCCAGTTCGGGTCGCTCAGGGCATTATAAAAACGGGTGTGCCGACCTGGACCACGCTGAACAATTCTTCTATGGCGCTGTTCTGCACTGCTATGCAGCCCAGGGTCCAGTCCTTTTGGCAGCCGCCTCCATGGATGAATATCTGTCCACCCAGGGCCGTGTTGGAGGGCGGCAACCTCATTGAGTCATTTGCCTGTTTGATCATGCAGTAGTCATTATTGGAAATCATGCCGCATGAAAGGGCGTTTTGCGCATTGCGCGGATTGGGGTAGTTTATTCCAAGCGACTTGTAAAACTGGCTGGAAGAGTTCTTGCTGCACACGAAGTATTCTCCCTCGGGGGTTCTGCCGTCGCCTCTAAAGTATTTGTCCCCTTTCGGGTTGGGTCCAAGTGCGATGTGAAAGTCGCGAACGAGCGTCTTATCCTGGATCAGCCAGAGCCGGCGTTCCTCTTTTAATACGTAGATCTTGGGATGGGTGATAAGGGATAAGGGAAAATCAAGGTCTGCCGCGCTGTAGGGAAGCTCGCACTGCTGAGGGGCTTCAGGCGGCGCCGTGGTCTTTGTCTGGGGCCGTGGAGTTATCTGTGATTGGAAAAGCGAACATGAGCATAGGGCTGCGCCAACAAGCGCCCCGCAAAACAAATGAAGCCCGATACGCCAAAAAATTCGCCTGCTGACTTCCATTTTCTAAATCCCTCCCATTGTGACTTTGTTGCTGTTTCCAGGAAACTGTTTCGGCGTTTCATCCGCTGATTTCTGCCGATTATCCTGTTTAGCCTTTTCTTTTACCGGCGGGGCCTTTTGCGGATGAAGTTTGTCCAAACGAGCGGTCTTGGTGTCGCGGCCCAAATCCTTCAAAGATTCCGTAATCAGGACCGCAGTCCCGATGTTTGTCCAGTCATATAGCTTTTCGGCAGGATATATCGGAACGTTTATGCAGCCGTGCGAGCAATTTGGGCCGATCACGTCCCCGGTGTGAATCCAAACACGGTCGTAGATGTGCAGGGCGTTAGGCATGAAAGCGGGATAGCCGTAAGCGTTCGGGTAGGTGGACATGTGACGGGGATCTTTTGCCTTTACTCTGTATAGTCCCCTTTTCGTCCAGGTATTCATCTTTCCTATGCACACATAGGTATCGTCAACCAGTCTGCCGTTCTGATACCATCCAAGAAAGTGGATATCTTTTACCAGCAGGATTAACTTGGGTAGCTTGTCCGCGCCGGCAATTTTTACAGGAAGAGGGGACCAGTCCTTGTAGGAAGAGAAATTCTTTGGCACAGTCAGGGGACGCATTAGCTTCAGATCCTCGCGTATATATTCCTGATCCTTGTTGTTCAAGCGGCAAAGAATTTCGATGCAACGGTCAAATTCCAAGTCAGGGTCCTTCTGCTGCAGCTTTCGCAATGCCTTATCGGTTATCACGCGGTGTAGGGTGGACAAGTCCTTTCCAGCCGGCTTCACGGGCGCTTTCGGGAAAGAATGCTCTTCTGGAGTCGGCTCGGCAACAGGCGCGGCCTTTGCTTCATCATTTATGGGCTCGAACTGCTCAGCGTTAACAGGTGCTTTTGCGCATCCGCAGATCAATAAGAGTACAATCAGACTAATCCACGAGCCCGGATTCAATCCTCTGAGCATAGAACTCCCCTGGAACTCAGTCCGAACCGATGTTCAGTTAAGCTTTAACAAATTCGCTACGCGGATATCTATTGGTCCAGTTGGGCCGGTCCCACCCCTCCGAGTGAGATAAATACGTTATCCGAGGCCGATTTGCAAGAGCCATGTGGAGGGATTCAAAAATTCAGGGATTCGCAATTCCTCGTGTAACCCGTAGTGGGGCTATAACTCAAGAGAAGATTGCTGTAATGCGCGGCCCTGCCGATGTCATCGAAGTGCAACGGGTTTGTACCTGATGTAGCAGCGATTTCGATCTGTTTCCGGATAAACTTGAATTATTCTTATGGGATTCTTATTTTTAGTCGCATGTGGTTATTTGTTGATGTCGTGCTCAGGAGGATTCAAAAATGTGCAAGGAGGACATACTTTTCCTTAGAAATGTGCTTATTGAGAGGCGCAGCAGCATACTGGAAATAGTTCGCAGGCTTGCGGCGGCATGGCAGGAACTGGAAGAGCCCGCCATAGAGTTGGAAGAAGAGGCTCAGAAGGCCAGCATTGCCAAGCCTTACGACAAACTTGACGAGAATGGGAAAATCGAAATCGAGCAGATCGATCTGGCGCTGATCAAGATGTCGCTGGGCGATTATGGGGTTTGCGAGTCATGTGGGGACGATATAGCGCCGAAAAGGCTGCAGGTGATACCTTGGGCGCGACTTTGCGTGGAGTGCGCCCGCGACTATGAAAAGCAGCATAGGAGCCTGCCGCAGATGTATGAAGCGGTCACTTCCGGAAAAGTCCCCGATGATTACCAGGGTTTGACCAATGAACAGATAGTCCATCTGATCTTTGAGCGCCTGCAAACCGACGAGAGAATCGACACGGAAGAACTCAGGATTTCCTTCAGGAAGGGAGTTGTTTTTCTGGAAGGCACGATTGAAAGTGAGGCCGAACACGATCTCATTCTCCAGACACTTGGCGATTCGATGGGGTTTTCATCTATTGTCGATCGGATCGTGATAAATGAGCTGGGCATTGAGCCCGATGGAATCTCGGGAGGTGTTCCGGGATTTGATGGAGGGGACAGGGGCCTGTTTTATGATCGAGACATACACGAAGAGGCTTTTGAAACAAAAGGGCATTGCCTTTCAAGATATCGTAAAGATGATTTATTAGTTTAAGCTGATGTTTATTAAAATTTCTGTTGACCAGCCCGGAACCAAATCTATTTTTTCTTTTTCGTCTTCAGATTCTGAACCGTCTCGGCTGAAGGCTCCGGCGGCTGCTCCGGAACCGAGGGAATCGGATTTGTCCCCATGGGGAAAATCAGGCGGAAAGTAGTGCCTTCTCCCGGAGTGGAATCCAGTTCCATAAGAGCACCGTGTTTTTCGATTATCTGCCTTGATATACTGAGACCCATTCCTGTCCCTTCAGGTTTTCGCGTAAAGAAAGGGTCGAAGATGCGGCCCTTGTCTTCATTCAGGATACCGATCCCCGAATCGTGAATCTCAAAGATTTGCCCCTGCTCCTGGTGCAAAGAAGTGCTTATCCTCAATTTCCCGCCCCCCGGCATCGCCTCGATGGAATTGATTATCAGGTTCATCAATACTTGGCAGATTTGATTGAAATCCATGACGGTGGGGGGCAGGTCCGGCCACAGATCGACTGAAACTTCAGCATGGGCCTTTATGAGGTACATTTTGGACATATCCAGGCAGTGGCGCACGACTTCATTCAGGCTACCGGGCACGAACTGAGGATCGCGAGGCCGCGCGAAATGGAGCACCTGCTGAATGATACGGTCAGTCTTGCGTATCTGCTCGAATACGTCTTCTAACATCTCCTGTTGGGCCGGCCGTAATTTCAGTTCGCGTCGAAGCATCTGGGTATTGAAGTTTATGGTGGCCAGCGGATTTCGAATTTCGTGAGCGATTCCAGCGGCCAGCGTTCCCAGCGCCTTGAGCCGCTCCGACTGCTGAAGGCGTTGTTCGAGTTTCCTGGCTTCAGTGGCGTCCTTCTCAAAATAGACCACCCGCTCGAGGTCTCCGGCCACGTTGAACACAGGAAATGCGTGATAGTGGTAGTAGCCTCCCCAGCGCGGGTGAGGGCCTTCCCGGCGAATGGGCTGAGCACCCCACAGGCATGCCCAAATGGGACACTCGACATGGGGCTGCTCGGTCCCGTAGATTACCAGAGGATATTTTTGCCCGACCAGGTTCGGTCCGTAAACCATCTCGCTGGTACGGTTCACTCGATAAATCCGCATCCTGTTATCAATCAGAAAAATGGCGTCCTGGATGGCGTCAAAGCTGATCTCGAGTTCGCACTTCGCACGCTCTACCGAGTCGAAGAGCATCGCATTCTGAATGGAAACCCCGAGCTGGTTTCCGATGGCCCTTAGAAGTTCGCTTTGCCCTGCTCCTAACTTATATGTTCCGTCATTGGTGACGTAAAGCAGCCCTACGACATTTTTGTGTGACATAAGAGGGATGCAGATGATTTCATCGACTCCCTCCTCTATCATGCGCGCGCGGAGGGTGGCGAAAGTGAGCTTTGAGATTGGAAACCACCTGATCGGGTCCTTATCTTCGTACCTGCCCATCATCTCTGAGGACATGGTCAGGTACTGGATACAGTTGAGCAGGGTAGGCGAGAATCCATGATGAGCTGCAAGCTCGAGCAGCCACTTTTCACCAGATGATTCTTTGACGAGGTACAGGGCCCCCATCTTGAACTTAAGGGTCCCGAGAATATTGGAAAGCGCGCGCTTTAGAACATCCTGAAGATGCGGTGAACTGTAAAGAGCAGAAAAGATATCGTAGAGTATCTGAAGCTCCAGATGCCTGGTCAAATTTTCATGGCCGCGCTTTACGGACTTAGCGCCAACCGTCTTTGACTTAATCGGCTTCATTTTCAATATCGGTTCTGCCCTATGATTTGTGACAATGCGGGATCAGGTCATGGTCGAACGCCTGTTCATTGCTTCCCATTGAGCATGAATCACCCGAGCGACGCGTATGGATGCGGCATCGACCATTTTCCCATCCAGGGCGAGCGATCCCAGGCCCGCCGCCCGAGCCTGTTCATAGGCCTCCAGAATCCTTACGGAACGTTGGAAGTCTTGCTCAGAAGGAGAATAGACTTCATTTACGATTGCAACCTGATCCGGGTGAATCACCCATTTGCCGTCGTACCCCAGGGCGGCGCTCATAAGGCATGAACGCCTCAGACCTTCGGGGTCTTTGTAGTCTCCATAAGGGGCGTCGATAGCTGCCAGACCCGCAGCCTTTGCCGCCATTGCCATATGGCTTAATGGAAAATGGAACCTGTGACCAGGGTAGAAATCCTCCTGCTCACCGTGACCGCTGACACCCTTACTCAACATGGTCAGGGAAGCGCTGTAATCAGCAACCCCAAATACGAGCGTCTCAACCCGCGGCGAGCTCAATGCGATTTCCCCGGCCCTGAGCATTCCTGATGCCGTTTCTATTGAAGGTTCAAGCCCAATGGGTCTCTTAAAGCCCATCCGAAGCTCTATCTGGGTCAGAAGATAGTCGATCGCTTTTATTTCCGCCGGGTCATTGACCTTTGGGACAACCATCGTATCGACGTATTCGCCCGCTTCCTCAATTACATCAATTATATCACGGTAGGCAAAGGGTGTATCCATCGCATTGATGCGAAACGACCTGAGCTTCCCTCCCCAATCCTGTTCCCGCAATGTGGAGATAGCCCGTTTGCGGGCCTCCTCTTTTTCGTTGACCGGAACGGAATCTTCAAGGTCCAGCATGATAACGTCGGTATCGAGTTTGAAGGCCTTGTTGAGCATCTTTTCGCGGTTTGCGGGAACAGAAATTATGGAGCGGCGAAGCCAGGTTGAGTTTTTCATGTGATCTCCATCAGAGCAGAGCAGGGTCGCCTGTCAGCCTCATAATTTGGCCACAACCGTTGGAACCGCTGCGTATTCGGAATCCTGCTTTTCGGGTTTCTCCTTTATGGCAGCCTGGGCGGCGGCAAGAGTGGCAATCGGGATTCTGTATGGTGAGCAGCTAACATAATCGAGCCCTATTCTGTGGCAGAACTCGACGGAACTGGGATCGCCTCCGTGCTCGCCGCAAATACCGATCTTTATATCAGGCCGGGCGCTGCGTCCTTTTCTAACGGCGATCTCCATGAGCCCGCCCACCCCCTTCTGATCAAGCTGGGCGAAAGGATCGTGCTCCCATATTTTTTGTGTTAAATAGGCTGGAAGAAACTTGCCCGCATCATCACGGCTGATACCGAATACAGTCTGAGTCAGATCGTTGGTCCCGAAAGAGAAAAATTCCGCGTACTTGGCGATTTCATCGGCGGTCAGGGCCCCGCGCGGCACCTCGATCATCGTCCCGATGTGGTATTCGATGTCTGCTCCATACTCTTCAATAACCTCGCGCACAACCGCTTCCACCACATCCCTCTGATGTTTGAACTCACCAACGTCGCCGACCAGAGGAATCATTATATCAGGACGCACGTCCATTCCTTCCCTGGAAACCTCGCAGGCGGCTTCCATAATCGCCCTGGCCTGCATCCGGGTTATTTCCGGGAAGGTCACTCCAAGGCGGCATCCGCGGTGGCCAAGCATCGGGTTAGCCTCATGCAGACTGACCACCTTGGCGTAAAGCTGCTCAAAAGGGATACCCATCTTGGTTGCAAGCTTTTGCATGTCCTTTTCATCGGTGGGGAGAAATTCGTGAAGGGGAGGATCAAGTGTTCGAATAGTTACAGGTTTTTCTCTCATGACCTTGAACAGGCCCTTGAAATCCTCTTTTTGCATCGGCAGCAGCTTGGCCAAAGCCAGTTCGCGTCCCTGGGAGTCTTCGGCAAGAATCATTTCGCGAACTGCATCGATCCGGTTGCCTTCAAAGAACATGTGCTCTGTGCGGGTGAGCCCTATTCCCTCAGCCCCGAAAGCTATGGCTTCCTCGGCCTGGTTCGGTTGATCGGCATTGGTCCAGATCTCAAGGCGGCGGAACTCGTCCGCCCATCCCAGCAGGGCCACGTAATCCTGGTATATCTGAGACCTTTGCGGCGCTAGACTCTTGTCTATGATAACCCGGAGCACTTCCGAGGGCCGTGTGGGAATCTGGCCGGCAAAAACTTCCCCGATTGAACCGTCGAGCGACAGGTACTGGCCTTCCCTGATTACACGGTCACCAATAGTCATCCTCCGGTTGCGGTAATCGATTTCGAGGTCCGAGCAGCCGACCACACAGACTTTTCCCATCTGGCGGGCGACAAGGGCCGCATGTGAAGTCATTCCGCCACGCGCAGTCAAAATTCCGCGCGAGGCGTGCACACCGCGAATATCATCAGGGGAGGTCTCCAGACGCACGAGTATAACCATCTCGCCCTTCCTCGCCCATTCCTCGGCATCGTGAGCATTAAATACCACCCGGCCTGTTGCCGCTCCCGGACCCGCGTTGAGACCTCTGGTCAACAAATTGCCTTCCTTGATCGCATCGTTTTTAGCCTTGGGGTCGAATGTGGGCCGCAAGAGCTGGTCCAATTGATCGGGTTCTATCCGCATCAGTGCTTCCTGCTTACTTATAATGCCTTCCCGGACCATATCCACGGCAACCTTAAAAGAGGCGAAACCAGTTCGCTTGCCGCTCCGGGTCTGCAACATCCAGAGTTTATTGCTTTCGATAGTGAACTCGATGTCCTGCATATCCCGGTAATGACGATCCAGCTTGGTGCGAATGTCTTCAAGTTCGGCATATATCTCAGGCATAGTTTCTTCGAGAGACAGATCAGAGCTGTCACCTTTCTGGCGCCTGTTAATTGGCAGCGGGGTCCTGGTGCCCGCAACGACATCCTCGCCCTGGGCATTGATAAGGTACTCGCCAAAAAGCACGTTCTCGCCTGTGGCCGGATTGCGCGTGAAGGCCACGCCCGTGCCGCAATCCTCACCCAGGTTCCCGAATACCATGGCTTGCACGTTTACGGCCGTGCCCATGGAATCCGGAATGTTGTTGAGCTCACGATAGGCAATCGCCCGAGGATTGTGCCATGATCCGAAAACCGCCGTGATGGCCCCCCAAAGCTGATCCCATGGATCATGGCGAAATTCCACCTTTTTTCGATCGCGAATCAACCCTTTGTAACGTTGGATCAATTCCTTGAGGTCCGAAGCGGCAAGCTGATTGTCGAACTCAACGTCACGTTTCTTTCTCGTTTCTTCGATCAACATGCCGAAGGGATCGTGCTCATCTTTTGATTGTGGCTTCAAACCGAGCACCACGTCCCCATACATCTCGATGAGGCGCCGATAGCAATCATATGCGAACCGTTCATCTCCCGACTGCTTGATCAGACCCTCCACGGTATGATCGTTGAGACCGAGGTTAAGGACCGTGTCCATCATTCCGGGCATGCTAAGGGCTGCGCCGGAACGCACTGAAACAAGCAGGGGATTCTCAGGGTCGCCGAATTTGCGTCCCATAAGCACCTCGAGCCTGTGCAGGGCCTCTTCGACCTGGTCTTTCAGTTCGGCTGGATACTCGCCGCCATGCTGATAATAATATGTGCAAACATCGGTAGTGATTGTAAAACCGGGAGGTACGGGGATGCCTAAATTGGCCATCTCTGCCAGGTTGGCGCCCTTTCCGCCCAGCAGAGCCTTCATTGTGGCGTCGCCATCGGCTTTTCCGTTTTCAAAAAAATAAACAAACTTTGGCATAAGCGCACCCCTGAATTAAACTTTTCGCTGGAAAGGTTCAATAGCAGCCGCACTTCGGTGGGATCGGCATCGCGAGAACAAATGAAGCCCGCCCTTACCGCTCTGTACAGATAGGGCGGGCCTGTAGCGGATTTCAGATTTCAAGCCATGAATCGGAATAGAGTGTCTGGCCCAGGATTACTTTGGCCGTCTTTACGTATTTGCGCTCCTCGTCTGAAAGGGTGTTCATGTCAACAGGTTGTCCATCCTCGACCTTATGGATGAGAGCTTCCAGCTCCGGACGTTTGCCTCGGGCAATTTCGTGGAGCTTGGTGTCGAAACAGTCCACAATCGCCGAATACAGTCCATGCCGCTTATAAATCATCAGCATTACCTGGTTAAGTATCGGGCGCAGGTGATCGGGCGGGCCGTTGGAGACATTCGAAAGCCCGATAGTGCTTCTGCAACCTGGAGCGATATCCTCGAACATTTTCATAAACTCCAGAACGCTCATGATCTGAATCTGCTGCACGTTGACCGGCGTCTGGATGGGATCGACATATATACGTTCCGGATTTATACCAAATTCGCCCGTGGCCTTAAACACCAGTTCGGCGCAAAGCGCTCCGCGTTCGTTTTCGTCCCTGGGCATTCCTTCGGGTCCCCAGAGCAGACCGACAAATTCGGCGTCATACTTGGCGGCAAGCGGAAGAAGGGCTTCCATTCTCTCGGGGCGGACCATAATCGAATTGATGAGCGGCCGTTTCTTCTTGCATGCTTGGAGGCCGGCTTCTATCGCCTTGATGTTTGAGGTATCCAGAGCAAGTGGAATATCCACAACTTCTTCGATAACCGGGATGAGCCATGTCATAAGCTCCACGCCCGTTTTTCCAGCCGGGCCGATATTGAGGTCTACATAGTCCATTCCGGCTTTGGCCTGTTCGATTGCAAGCTCCTGAAGGGGTTTGGCCTCTTTCGCCTTCAGCGCGGCCCCATACTTTATACTCATTATGTTGAGGTTTTCACCTATCAGCTTCATTCCTTCATCTCCCGTCTACGCCTTCATGCTTTTAAGGTATTTTGGGATCTGGCTGGCTTCCCTTGGACCGACCGAGATGGTCCAGCCCGGCCCGAGTTCTTCCTCCAGCTCACCGCTTATACCGGCCGCATACCCTGGGATGATCAGGGTTTTGTGTTTTACCTTATCCTTGATTCCACTCTTGTTGATGAAGGTCCCGACGCTTTCACCCGAGAACTTCCCGGCGGCCCACGCGGTCATGACTGAAAGTCCCTCGGTGTCCTGAACGCAGAGCCACGACGGCACCCTGCTGGACTCGATTTCACCGGATACGATAAAGTAGGTCAGCGAGAAGTTGCACGTCACGAGAACCGGCGAGTTCTCGTCGGGATTGTTAATCGGATAGATTCCCTGCTCGGCTGTCATCGGCCGTTGCGGGTCGGTGTAGATATTGAGCCGCCCGAGAAGAAGAGGGAAAATCACGTGCGGCTGGAGGTCGCTCATAACTATTATCGCCCCGTATTTGGCCACGAAAGTGGCTGCCACAAGGGCTTCGTCCATGATCCCGTCACCTATTTCATTGGCCATGATGATCGTGGGGAATCCGAGCGGCCGGAACCTGTCCTTGAGGGCGGCGCGGCGGATCATAATCTGCTCTTCGAAAGCTTTCTTGAGGTTCCGCGTTCCGGTGTCGATCACGATGTCCTTTACCCCCATCGAGGACAGTTTTTCGGTAAGTGCGATAACGCTCTCCAAAGAGCCGTCTCCCTTAACCGCCAGCGGGCACCCGGCAGCCTTGGCGAGATTTCCAAGCGCTTCGGCGTTCTGCGGCGTTGCCGCATAAAGCAGCGGCTTCTTTTCTTTGAATGAATCAGCGGCCGCAGTAAGGACATCAACCGAATCGGACATGAAAATCATGGTCGCCCCGGTCTCATCAGAAATCTTCTTGGCCAAGGCGCAAAACTTTGCTGCGTCACCGTTGGCGTCCTTTATCGAAAATATCTCAGCCCGAAGTTTAAGTCCGACCCGGTCATATTGCGATTTTTTGAACCGGTCGATCTTTCCGGCAACCGAAGCCGCATCTTCATCAGTTGAGACCAGAACGGCAAAGCCCGGTGGATTGACAAAGGTTTTCTCATGTCTGAAAAGCACTGTTTCGCCGCCGACTTTTACAGCGTATTCGCCGGACCCGATTGTGAGCGGCCGAATGGGGGGTGCCGATTCGGAAGCGAGTTTTTCCTTGGCCTCTTCCGAAACGTAGGGACACTTTTCCAGTTCGGCCTTGCCCGAGGCAAGGTTCATCGCAAAAGCCAGGCAGGTCGGAACCCCACACTCTCCACAATTGGTCTTGGGCAGCAACTTAAAGATTTGAATCCCGGTAAGGCCCATGTTGTTTTCTCTCCTGGTAAGAATCTAATTGCTCATATGAAACCGGGCGCAGATCCGCAATATCTGCGCCCGGATCCTCTATCAGCCAAGAATGCTTTCCATTGTCAAAGCGGGATGTCCCACCTTTTCCAGGAATGCATAAATCTCGTCTTCGGTAGTGCCGTTTTCTTCGGTTGCGATCATATCGATGAAATTCGGAATGCCCATCTCCTCGCCGCGCTTGACAAGTCTGCTTCGGATTTCCTCTTTGAAGATCTTGGGCACCCACACAAGCCGCATGAGGCCACCGTCACCCAAAATGAACTTGCGCTGAGTTACATTATACTTGCTGTGACCCACAAAACCCGGCGTGACAAGCCCGCCGCCGATCGTACCGGCAAGCGTGGTGAATTTCATGCCGCTGGGAGTCATGCCCGCATAGTCGCGGTTTACGGTCATTATTCCGTTGCACATCGGCAGGACCGCTGCGATACACTCGCAACACCCGCAGGTTGTCATCGGGTCGTACACCAGGCTGTAGAAATTATAGCTGGAAATCGACTGCCTGGATGCCTTAAAGACGAAGTCGTTTACACCCTTCCAGTTGCCAAGCTTGGCGTCCAGGGTGTCGCCTTTCTGAACAGGCTGGTTTGGCCCCGTCGGGTTGATTTCGTTGGAAGCCTTGCAGTCGAGCCAGTTATAGGCGCCGCAAAGGCCGGTGCGCTCGGGGCTTATCACGCAGACGTGCGTCGGGGCAAAAGACTGGCAGAGCGTGCAGGAGTAGTATGTCTCAGTACCCTCGTCCGTCATGCCCTCGATGCGCTCGTCGCGTGTTCTGTACGCACTCTGCGCGACAGGCAGGATTTCTTGGACCTTGGCGTCGTCAGTATAGATCTTGACCTGGCATTTGTCAAAAATAGCGCCGAAATCCTGATGGAATTTAGCGTGCAGGATTTTCCCTATGTGTTCGAGGGTAAATCCTTTATCGACCGCCTGCTTGGAAATCCTGTACCAGGATATATCACGCTGGCCGATATGCATAAGGCCCTGGGCATAGTTTACCAGGTGGTGAATCTGGCGCTCGAGGATCGGCTCGTAGTCTTCCTGCATCTTGCGGCCGGCAACTTCGACATACACCGCCATTGGCAAATGCGAACCTACGGGCACGTCCTTGATATCCGGGCCGATAATTTCCACCCTGCCGTCTTCAACTGCGTTCATGTCGGCAATTCGGACCAGTTCACAGCAGGCTGTTTTTCCGCCGCCGCATTCGAGGTAGACATCGTCCTTACGCACGCGCTCGCCCTCGAAAGCCGGACCGTATGAAACAGGGACCGGTACTTCGGTAATGGTCACCTTGAGCCCGCGGACCTCGATCGACTTTGCCGTTATCTGTTCGTAGGGGATGCTGGAGACAACATGTTCGTACGTGCACACACCGGTGGGCAGGATCTCGGGAATGTCGGTGTCTGCGATTGTCGGGAAGCCCCAGTTGATTGCCCCGGCTGCGTTGGCGGCCCACTCGGCGTTAACTTCGCCGAAAGCGTTCACAAACGCGAAAATACGGTCTTTGTTGTATTTCAGAACGGTTTTGAAATCTCCGGGCTTGACCCCACCGAACGCCATGGCGGCCCGGTTTGCGAAACCAAGCGCGAATACGGCGGCGGAAATATCGGGACCGAATGGCACAAGGCGCGTGTTCCACCCGATTTCCACACCCGCCTCGACGAGCTGTTCGGAAAACGTGGTGCCCGTCTGATTGGCGCACATGAAGACGTAGAGGTTCTTCTTCTGATAATCTTCGGCGATCATTTTGGCTATTTCCGGATTAGGGGCCGCGCCGACGATTGCGGCAAAACCGGGAGCGCTGCCGTCAACGAATTCGATACCCCTCTTTCTCATGACGGTATCGTCGGCGGCGCCGAGCCAGATCTTTCCACCTTCCAGATCGCATTCTTCGCTGTGAAGATAAAAACCGGGATCTTCCACATACCGGATCGCTTCGACCACTTCTTCAGCCAGAATGGCGGCCATTCCGGAATCGAGCGTCCCTCCCAGGTAAGGAAGGTTAATGTTGTGCTGGCCTTTGATGTGCGCGGGCAGAAGCTCCCGGCACAGCTTCATTACAGGTTCGGCGTCGGCCAGTTTTTCAATTTTTGTGCCTAGGATCGAGTAAATGATGGGAAGATAGTAGGCCGTATTCGGAAATCCGATCGGCTGGTTCGGCCCATACTTATCCATGGCCTGTTTGAATTTGCCTTCGGCTTTGGAAACTATATTGTAAGCTCCCTGGATCGCTGCAAAAGCGACTAACCTGGACATAACTAACTCCTTTTTCTGTTTTTCCTTGCAACGCAGCCGGCTTCAAGCCGGGATTAAGATACGGATTGACTCCACAGTACCGGTCCGGCTTAACCTTCAGACGCTCTGCGGTCTTCCATGCTGAAGAGTTTTCGTTCGCGTTGTTCGGAAAGGCCGAGCGCTGCCCTCTTCTTGTCGATATGATCAATCATCATATGGGCCATCTCATAAGGATCGTTCGAGAATCCCCACTTACCGAAGCCCTGTTCCTCGAGGCCATTGAAGAGCAGATCGTGGAACTTTGTGCCCTCAACCGTAGGGAAGGTTACTCCGAAAATTGTGTAGACGCCCGAAGCCACAAAGTACTGCCCGATGCAGATGGCTTTTTCGCTCATATACTCGGGGGCAGCGCCCGCTACCGGCAGGTCGGACAACTTGTCTCCGAGTCCGCCCATCCGGACCATCTCGGCGCATGCAATGAGTATGCGGCTGTTGTCGACGCAGGACCCCAGGCTCAAGACAGGTGGAATCCCGATGGTTTCGCATACTTCCTGAAGACCCTCACCGGCAAGCACCGCCGCGTCCGGTTTCATGAGGCCGGCCTTGGCGAGCGCGATCTGCGAGCATCCGGTCTGGACCACCAGAACGTTGTTCTTGATAAGTTCCTTAACCAGTTCTACATGCAGGTAGTCCTGCTTTACGCGCGGATTGGTGCAGCCGACAACGCCCGCTACGCCTCGAATCCGGCCGTTGATGATGTTGTCGTTCAACGGCACATAAGACCCGCGGAACTTTCCGCCGAGCATGTAGTTAACGTATTCATGGGAGAAGCCATGTACGCCCCAGTCTTGCCGCTGCGGAATGACGACCTTCGCTGTCCGGCCGGCGAAGCGTTCGATAGCTAATGCGATGATCTGGTTTGGAGCTCCCATCGGGTCGTGTTCATCGAATTCGATGTGGGTTGCGCCTTCGATCTTGGCCCGGGGGTTGGTCGTAAAAACTCTCGTCCCGTAGCATTCAGCGATCTTCGGCAGGGCTTGCATGATGCACTGGACGTCCACGCCCATTGCATCGACTGCGCCTGTCGCAATAATAGGCTCAGCGGAAACGAAATTCCCGGCATGGGGAATACCGTGGCGTCCAAGCACTTCGGCGCCCGAGCAGCACATGCCGAGCAGGTTGAGCCCTTTTGCTCCGGCGGCTTTGGCCTTCTCCAGATTGGCGGGGTCATTGGAAGCGGCAATCATGCCTTCGAAAAGAAGTGGCTCGTGGCCGTGAATCACAATGTTTACCTGGTCTTCCTTCAGAAACCCCATATTTACACCGGCCACCCTGGGCGAGGGAGTGCCGAAGAGGATATCCGAAATTTCGGTTGCAACCATGGAACCGCCCCACCCATCGGCGAGGGCCGTGCGGGAGCACTGCTTTACGATGTTGTTATAGTCCTGGTCAACACCCATATGGGTGCGGTGCATCAGCTCCATAATTTCGCGCATCGCGCCGCGCGGAACGATCCCGGCTTTGCGCCACACCTCCAGGGTCTTCGGGGGAACGCGCTTCGCGAAGGGAATTTCCCCCTCGACCTGCGTATATGTACGTTCCAGTTCCGCATAGAGGTCGTTGGCTATGTCTTTGACCGACCTGCCCTCGGTCGCGATCCCGATGCTCTCCGCGACATTTTTGAGCTTCGTTTCGTCCTGAATCTTGAAATGAGAGATTCTCCCGTTCACCACTTCGCGGAAAACATCGAGCATGCCCATGCCGTGGTCGGTATGGGCGGCCCCGCCGGCGGCCACATTGCGCGCGAAGTTCCGGGCGGCTATGGTGTCGATGGTCGCCCCACAGACTCCGACCCTGGCATAAGGGTCCTTAGAGTTAAGGCGGCAGGGCCCCATGAAGCAGTGCTTGCAGCAGGCCGACTCGGCGCCGATGGGACAAGGCTTCATGTCCGCAGCGCGGTTGAACATGGATTCATGCCCATCCGCCTCCATCTTTTTGAGCATCTGGAGGGTGGTCTGGCAACTGGTCACCTCACGCAAATCCAACTTTTTTGCCTTTTTTTCTTCTACGATTGAAACTGGTTTCTTCTCATCAGACATGTAGCACCTCTTTTCCCCTTCCTGGGGAGGTTCATTTTACCAATAAATCACTTGCGCAGCCGATTTTCCGCAACTTTACATCATCTTGGCTATATAGTTTCTCACCAGCTTTACCGCCTCTGGGTGGCGCATGACCACCACGTCAGCCCCGGCGATCAAAAGGTCAACGGCTGTAATTGCTTCCATCAAAACACCGCGTTTGGCGGGATCTCCGAGCTCCGGAGCATCTTCGGCGCTCAGGTTCGACTCCTTGCACTTCCATGTCTCGTTGGCCACATTGGCGATAATGGGCTGCTGGAGTTTTTCGTCTTCCTGAGTGAGAGCAGCCTGCTCGATGCGCTCCATGACCGAGTAGGTGTATTCAAGTCCGTATCCAAGCCCGCCCGTAGTCGGGTCGATTACCAGGTCGTCCGAACTTACCCCAAGGTTTCCGAGCAGGATGTTGAGCTGCTTGGCCAGGTTTACGTCAATGGGGGTTGAAGCGACAGTCACCTGTTTGTAGCCCAGGCATGCAGCCCCAATCTGCTTGTAGTCACCTTCTTCCACCGGGCATAATGCGATTCTGCGGCCCGAGCAACTTTCGGCAACTAGCCTCATAACCTCGACGTCCTTGTCGTGATTGGCAACACCCCAGACGATTACGGGCACATCAACGGCGTCCACTACCTTTTTCACCGTTGCGGCTACCTCGGCGGCCGGCCGGTTGTCACCGTTCGGGTCGGCGCTTTTCGTCTGGACCACGATTATCTCGGCCCCGTAGTCCTCTGCGCACTTGCGCGCCCAGGCCGCCGGATCGCCAAGCACGCCGCTGAAGGGCGCCTTGGCCGCCTCGGCCCAATCCTCGCTCGGATCTTTGTCCCAGACCTCCATTGCTATCCTGGGAGCATTCGGGATGGATCCCTCGAATGAATGGAAGGAATAGACCCCTTTCCCGCCAACCGTAACCGCTTTGTCTCCGCTTCCAAGGGTTACCTCCCTGATTTTTCCCGAATACACCTGCTTTGATGGTTGAAATGTCAAGGTAAGCCTCCTGCTTGAGAGTCGATTTCACGTTAATCCGCGAGCTGATTAAGGCGCCTGAGCGCTGCCTTAACCCGAATCAGCGGAACACATATCCGAAAAAGCATTGCCTGTTTTGAGCCAAAACCTTGGGATTCTTTCCTGCCAGACCGAAAGTGATATCCTTCGGGGGCGTCTGAAAAGCTCTCATGGTTAATGCCCGGTTCCAAGAGGGTGCATCCGACGCATTCAACACGAGGAAATGCCCAAGTGAATGGAAACGGACGTTTTGAGATCCATGAGGAGCGTGAAAATGAGCGCAAATAAGAGAAGGCAACGTCCTTCATTCCCTTCTTGGGCGGTGGAACCAATGCTTAATAAATGGATTGCTGTAGAAAGTCAACCATTTTCCTCCGGCAGGGTACGCCGAATTCCACACCATCTCGCAGGGGCCAAAAAGGCATGCACAAAACTGAAGATCCGACCTTCTGAGAAAACCGGAGATTTGGGAAAAAAGGCGCGTTTTATCTGCCCCCAATCCCCATCCCGGAATATTTCAGACAGTTATCCATGTCCCTCCGGGACACCCTTGTAACCATGAAAAGACCTGCAGGGTAGGCTAAGCGGAGCGCAGCCCACCAAGTCTTTTCGGAACAGATACCGTTAAAAGAGGGGTTCACAAAATCAAGATTCGACGAAATTAACTTGTTTTCCTCACCGCTTTTTTATATGCAGTCATCCTGTCATAAGTTTCGGCGGACTTTAGAAAAAAACGGCCTGTGGCCTTGCATAATGGAATTGAGGAAATGACCTTTTTTGGCGCGGGATCAAATTCGAAAGCGAGAATCATTCACACGCGGCTGTTCGCCCTGTTAGTCTTTTTGCTGCTTATGGTAAGCGGAAACAGAATTGAGAACGATCTTCGGCGGAGCCTCCTGGATTTCGCGGGCCTTGCCTGCGTCATAGTCTGCGCTTTTGGCAGGGTCTGGAGCTCTATCTTCATTTCCGGTCACAAGACAAGCACCCTGGTGGAAGTGGGACCTTACTCGGTAACACGAAATCCGCTCTACCTGTTCAGCCTGATCGGCATCGCCGGGATCGGGCTCGCTACCGGAAGCCTTCTGATCACTGCTTTGCTCACGCTCTCATTCGGGCTTTATTACCCTTTCATAATCCGTCGGGAGGAAGAGGGTATGAAGGCGCTGCACGGTCCGCAATTTCAATCGTACATGGAACGGGTGCCCGGATTCTTGCCGAATATGTTCCTCTACTCGGAACCCGACACTTGCATGATCAAAACGAAGCAATTGAGAAGAGCGCTCCTTGACGCCAGTTATTTCATATGGATTTATGGAGCAGTCCAACTGTTACAAAGGCTGCATGAAGCCTGCATACTTCCGGTATTGTTCAAGATCCCGTGAAACATCCTCGCCTGAATATAACATTAAAAGGAGGCTGGCTGGAGACGATATCGCCCCCTCACCCCTCACTCGCCAATCGTCACTTCACCTAGAGTTTTCTCGAACAGCTCAAGGTCGTCTCTGGACCATAGACACAGGATTACCCTTTCCAAATTCGTTTCCTGGCTTTCCAGAAATTCTGAAACGGTTTTCAGCATGATTTGGGCGCATCTGTCCTTGGGGAATCCGAAAATACCGGTACTGATGGCTGGAAATGCAATGGATTTCATTCCCTTTTCACTTGCGCGCTTAAGGCTGTTAAGGGTTGCGTTCCGCAGCTTTTCGTCCTCGTCGCCCTCGCCGTACGACGGGCCAACTGCATGAATCACGTAGGGGGCCTTAAGATTCCCGCCTCCGGTAACGACGGCCTCTCCCACACGGATCGGGCCTATCCGGTTGCACTCCTCCTGAATGCTCGGGCCCCCTTTGGTCCGGATGGCGCCGGCAACGCCGCCCCCTAACTGAAGCCTTGAGTTGGCGGCATTGACGATTGCATCTACCGCCAGTTCCGTAAGATCGCCCTGGACAAGTGTTAGTTTTCTGCTGCGGATTGTTTTTTCCATCTGTCTTCTCCTCTGTTTCACGTGCTTTTCAAGGTGGTCATTTGATTTGGTTGGTGCAATTTTGAAGATGCCCGGTTTACAAACCGCATATTTTCCGCTATAGGAGCTATTTCAGGAAATAATTCAAATCCTTAGGCGGACGGAATGGCTTTTACGGTCCAGGATCACTATTTTCACAAGGCAAAGAAGCAACATTATCTTGCAAGGGCTGTATATAAACTCGAAGAGATCCAAAGAAAATATAAGATATTAAGGGCGGGATACCGAGTCCTTGACCTGGGAGCGGCCCCTGGCTCATGGATTCAACTCGCCAGAGGGGTTGTAGGACACTCCGGCCTCATTGTGGGGATCGACCTGAAGCCGATAGAACACGCGTTTCCAAACGGCGTAGTGACTTTGCAGGGCGACATCTTTGACCGTGAATTCGTTGAAGCAGCCCTGCGAGACCATCTCCCGTTCGACGTTGTGCTTAGCGATATGGCCCCGGCTACCTCCGGCATAAAGGTAGCCGACAGCGCCCGCTCGGCGCTTCTTTTCGAGCGTGCATTCGAAATAGCCTGTTGCGCGCTGCAAACCCGGAGGGACTTTTCTGGCCAAGATATTTCATGGGTCGGAGTTCCACCAGTTGCTCGCGCGACGTCAAGAAACAATTCGGCCAGACCAGGGTAATAAGACCCGAGGCTACTAGAAAACAGAGCAGGGAAATCTATATACTTGCCATGAATATGAAAAGGACGTAGCAGGAGGCTTTCATGTCAGGTCATTCGAAATGGGCAACCATCCGCCACAAAAAAGGGGCGGCTGATGCCAAGCGAGGAAAGATTTTTACGAAATTGATAAAAGAGTTAATGGTGGCGGCCCGGATGGGAGGTGGAAACCCTGAGGGCAATCCGCGGCTCCGGGCCGCACTTTTGGCCGCAAAGGCCGAGAACATGCCCAAAGAGAACATCGACCGGGCCATAAAGAAGGGCACGGGCGAACTCGAGGGCGTGAACTACGAGGAATTGATGTACGAAGGATACGGACCGGCCGGGGTGGCCATTCTTGTTGACATCATGACCGACAACAGGAACAGGGCCGCAAGCGAAGTCCGGCACATTTTCAGCAGAAACAGCGGAAACCTTGGAGAGGCTGGCTGTGTCGCCTGGATGTTCAATAAAAAGGGGAGCATCGTTTTCGACAAGAAAGCCATTCCAGAGGAAGAACTCATTGAACTGGCACTGGAAGCCGGCGCAGAAGATGTGAAAGACCAGGAGGACCAGTTCGAAATCATTACCTCGCCCGAGGATTTCGCAAACGTAAAAGCGGCTTTCGACGAAAAGGGCCTTAATTACGAACTGGCTGAAATTACCATGTCCCCGCAAACCACCGTTCGAATTGAGGACCCCAAAACCGCTCAACAACTCCTGAGGCTGATGGATGCCCTTGAGGATGCCGACGACGTGCAGCATGTTTACGCAAACTTCGATATTCCGGACCAGATCATGGAGTCGCTGGAATAGGAAATGATTCGAACAATCGGGGTAGATCCCGGGTCCCGCTATACCGGATACGGCATCGTGGAGGGGGATGGCTTCCGGCTGAAGTATATCCACCACGGGACCATAAAGCTGCCGGCTGCCCGCCCGCTTTCCGAGCGCCTCAATATTATCTTCGAAGAAATCAAGGCCTCGATCCGGGAATACGGCCCGGAATTCATGGCGGTCGAAGAGGTCTTTTTCGCAAAAAACGTAAAAAGCGCATTGAGCCTCGGGCAGGCCCGCGGGGCTGTAATCCTGGCCGGAGTAAGCTTGGGACTTTCTATTCACGAGTATAGCGCACTGAGGATAAAACAGTCCGTAGCCGGATACGGCAGAGCGGCCAAAGAACAGGTTGCCGGAATGATCCAGCGGCTGTTGCGCATTGACGGCGCAGATCGAACCCAATGCCGCCGATGCCCTTGCAGTGGCGGTCTGCCATATCAGCACTCATTCCTCGAACATTAGATGGAAGATTCCAGGACAGGTCATGATAGGTTTTCTTGAAGGAAAGCTGCGGGCGAAGAGCCCTGAATACGTTATTGTCGATGTCCATGGTGTCGGGTATCATGTCCAGGTCCCATTGAGCACTTTCTACGACTTGCCGGAACTCGGGCAGCCCGTGGGACTCAACATCCATACCTACGTGCGCGAGGACGTCATTCAGCTCTACGGCTTTCGCACGATTGCCGAAAAGGAGATGTTCCTGCTCCTGACCGGCGTAAACGGGGTGGGGCCAAAACTGGCTGTAGGGATACTTTCGGGTATCAGCCCGGATGAGTTGAGACAGGTGATTATACGGCAGGATTATCTGCGGCTGAAAAACATCCCCGGTGTGGGCAAAAAGATTGCCGACCGGGTCATGCTTGAGCTGCGGGACAAAGTTCAAGGCAAGACGAAGGAAAAGACGGGTCCGGCCCAGCCCTTCATGGAAGCCGGAAATGCCTTTCCGGACGCTTTTTCAGCCCTGGTAAATCTGGGCTATCGCCCAGCCGAGGCAGAAAAGGCGCTCAAACGCGTGTAGGAAGCGCTGGGCGAAAATCCGTCGCTGGAAGATCTTCTCAAGGGGGCCCTCAAAGCGCTGGCATAGGGCCGAAAGGGTCCAAACCACTGCAACTGCTGGAAGCAGGGAGTTTAAGTAAACTTCCCGCTTACTTGCTGAAGAGATTTGCGGTAAATGACAGACCGGGTAATCACACCACAGAAAAAAGAAGAGGACCTGCCCGCTCGAGGGCAGCCTGCGGCCCCGCACCCTTGCCGAATACATAGGGCAGGAGAAGGTCAAGGAAAACCTCGAGGTCTTCATAGCCGCAGCCAGAGGGCGTTCGGAACCTCTGGATCACGTGCTTTTCCACGGGTTCCCCGGCTTGGGTAAAACATCGCTCGCCGCCGTCATCAGCAACGAATTAAGGGTCAACCTGCGAAGCACCTCCGGACCGGTAATCGAGAGGCCTGGAGACCTGGCCGCCATCCTGACAAACCTCGAACCGGGCGACGTTCTTTTCATCGACGAAATCCACCGGCTCAATCACGTTGTCGAGGAAATCCTCTACCCGGCAATGGAGGATTTCAAGCTCGACATCATCATCGGCCAGGGACCTTCGGCGCGGACCATAAAACTGGACCTTCCGCCATTCACCCTTATCGGCGCCACCACCCGCGCGGGACTGCTGTCTCCACCCCTGCGCGACCGGTTCGGCGTTTCACTCAGGCTTGAATTCTACAGCCCCTTCGAGCTTAAGAGCATTATTCTGCGTTCGGCAAAAATACTTGGGATCGTAGTCGACCAGGAAGGCGCATTCGAAATCGCCCGGCGCTCGCGCGGGACCCCAAGGGTGGCCAACCGGCTTCTGCGCCGGGTCCGCGATTACGCGGAGGTGCGCGCCAATGGGAAAATTTCACTCCAGGTTGCCGATGCCGCCCTGAAGATGCTCGACGTGGACCAGAAGGGGTTTGACGCCATGGACCGCAAAATCCTTAGCACAATCATCGAAAAATACGATGGAGGGCCGGTCGGGATCGAAACCCTGGCCGCTTCGGTTTCAGAGGAAAAAGACACTTTGGAGGACGTCTATGAGCCTTTTCTCATCCAGGAAGGCTTCATAAACAAAACACCCCGCGGCCGCATGGCCACCCGCCTGGCTTACGAACACCTGGGCATTCCATATAACACCTGCAGCCGGCAACTGAGAATGGACCAGATTTGATGTTGCTTCCGGTGCAAGAGTCAGATGCCTGAAAGACCAACTGCAACAATCCTTAGATTCAGCTCTCTTCCTCTGAGTCATAACTTTCTGTTGCAATACGCAGTTCGTATTCCTCTGCTCTCCAGTCTTTTAGCACCGGCGAATATTCATCCCACCCTTTTCTTTCTGTCAAGCCCTTGATATCTGGGGCCTGATACACAAATCTTAGATCATAATTGCGATAGATACTCGGCATCAGTTTACTGAAATGCAATGGGCTGTCGGCGGTTGGGTATCCCTGGTGGATCGAACCGGATGAGTCACCATCCACGTTGACGATTACGAGAGAGACTGCCTCATATTTCGAAACATCGTTCCGAACAGCGTTTCGTCCTGTAAAATTTGAAAGAGCCAAATGGTAGCGTACCACAGACTGGTGAGGCTGCCCATTTGCGAGGATCACCACATCATTTGATCGAGCCAAACCACCCGGAACGCCCAAAAAAGCAGGCGCATCGCGTGGGAGACGGCCGGCCCTGTTCCCCCGAATAATTCCCCAATACGCATAAACAAGGGTCGGATAGGTAATGTGAAGGTTGGTGCAGTCTCCACCGGCTTCCTCAAGCCGATTTGTAAGGTTCCTTAGAGCATTGAGGGTCCCTTTGATTGAAATGGCGATTACAGGACCGATGTTGGGCTTTGTAACAACAACGTCCACTTTTTTCGTTTTAAGCCCTCCGAGTATAGTCATTTCACCACCACAACCCGAGTTGGGATCATACTCAATGAGACGACGGGCTCGAGCACCGGAACCGGAGGTGTTTACGCGGAAAGGTGGGCGCGGCGTTATCTCGTCGGGATCAAATCCGCCTTCAAGGCATAGGCGGCAAGCCATGTACCAGTGTAGAGGCCTGATGTGACGTTGGCTGGTGGTAGGAAACTCACCGCGGGCAAATCCCAGGAGGGCCTCCTTGAGACTTGTCCATTCGCAGCCTTCCGGCACTTTAGGCATGATGCCTCCACTGTCTCATCGATCCTATTCCTTCTTCGAGCTGGATGTTTTCGTGGGGTTGAATGGGTGTATTGCCGCTTATCACTATTCTCTTCGCTTCTCCGGGTTCAACTTTAAGCAAGCCTCCTCCAAGAGGGTGGCCCTCAATCTCACAGCTCAACCTAGTTAAAGGATCGTTCCATTTCTCGTGAAGAGCAGCAAAAGTTACATTCTTCTTAAGCCTGACCGCATGCACTGAGTTCGTGCATGCGCATCTAGCCAAATTAGCTAACAGTCTGGGCTCCTTAGAGTTCATGTAGGACAAAAATGCATCAGGAATCTTAACATCCGGCACGACATACCAGGGATTGCGGACTCTGCATTTGTAGGTTTCCCGGGCCACTCTACCTCCTGGCCCATCGAGATACGTTCTAACTGGCTCGGGCAAAGCGTGCTCTTTCTCTATTTTCAATAACAACACTGGATAGTCATGTTCTAACCATGTGCGAACAGTGGAATGGGTTATGGCATCTCCGGACAGCATTCTTCCGTTTCTGATCGCAGGATAGAGAAATTTGTCGGGGATGCCTGCTTTTTTTGCCTGGGACGGGCGAAGATGGAAAAAATCATTGGCGCCAGTCACGTATCCAATGCCGATTTCGGCTACGCGGCCAAACAGAAGATTCGAAGGGCTATCCGCTAAATTGCGGTATAAGGTTCGTACTCCTTCAGGAAGGAGAAAAGGCCTCAAACGAAAATTGAAAAGCCGCCAATCCCCAACATTTATCACTTCGTAATCTTCAGGCGGAGTTGAACTCTCAGAAAAACAAACCCGCTTTGAAAAGCGTATGGTTTGAGTCCTGGCCCCGAAGCCATCCAAATAAAGTAGCCAGCAGTCTTCAGACAGATATGAAAAGATTTTTTGCTGCACAGCTATTAAATGGACAACAGCGAAATTCTCAATGAGGTACTTTAGCAGTGGAATGGAGTAGGGCGCATGGCCTATCTCGGCGGGTACTACGAACGCCATTCGCCCGCCATGCTTTAGTAGAGAGGCGGCGGCTACCAGGAAAGGCGCCCAGGAGGAAGTGAGTGCAGAGAAGTGAGCGCCTAGTTGTCTGCAATATTCCAGAGCATGCTTCCGAATATTCCCATTAAAATGTTGATAACGTATGAAAGGCGGGTTCCCGGCAGCGCATTCATACCGTTCACCTGTATTCTGGGCCCAGGTAAAGAAATTCCCCGTGTGAATCACTGCCCAAGGGGCGCGGGAGATTGCTGTCCTTATCGCTTTGTTGTCCTGCTCTACGCCAACGCAATTCCGATGATGCGCTAAGAACCTTCCATCGCCGCAAGCTGGGTCCAACATGCAATCGTCGGATTTACGAACAACCCACTTTACAAGCGAGGCAACAACGTCGTCCGGCGTGTAAAATGCTCCGGTTGTTTTTCTCTTAGTTGCTTCCATGTCGCTCCATCTCAGTTGAACACCTGAGGATGACCGGCTACTAGGCTTAAATACTACTCGTTTGAATGGCTTAGCGCAATAGTCCATATATCCGCTCTCTTGTATTAATTGCCAAAAATCCCCCTTATCCATCTAAGTGAGGCACCCTGTGTCCCACAAAGAAGGACCGCACCACCCAAAATGGTGTCCATCCCCTGAACACCGGAATAGAAACTAGCGGATTCCGATTCGAAAAGAAGCCATAATTTGGTCTCCACGCTCCGCGAGGCGGGTCCAACCGCCCCAGGACGGAAAAAGATCCTTTCCAGTTTCCGGAAACAAAGTAGCATGCAGTAAACCAAGAGGGGGAGTTTCAGGGATTTGTTTTTAAGAGGTGGTGTGAAACTTTCAGATTACATGAAGCTGTCATCTGAATCGTTCAGTTTTGCTCTGATTGCCTGTCTTTCAGGCCTTCGGAAATGATCCAACCAGAGGAAGTCTGATCGGTCCTACCGTGGAACAGCTTGATTTTATTTGTAAAAAACTGCAGCTATCTGTCCTGGAACAGAAATTGCTTAACGTTGCTGCGGGGAAAGTATCCCTTTTGCAGAATGCCAGGCTCCGACCCTGGTATTCAGTGTGCCACGCTATCCGCTGGTGGATGCTCCTTGATAATCGTGTTCTGTTTCGCTTCTGCTGTGCTTATTCTCGATTCTTCGGCGCTCAGGCTCTTCTTCCCGTTGTTACGCGCATTCCCATTCGAAATAGCTCTCCACTATCCAGATGTTAAAGTTCGACAGCTACTTCGACCTCATTTGCCTTCTCACGCTAAGTATCGAGTTCATTCAGGGTTGTTTATTCAAATTCGTTTCTGCCTCCTTCCCCTTTTCCACTCCCCCTGCGGCCTCCTTTGGCCACCAAGAGTTCGAGGGTTGCGATCCCCCGCAACCCTCGAACGTTTTGGTCCGCTGTTCCGAGTTAGTCTGGTTTCCGTCCTGAGATGATTCCTTAAGATATCTGTGCTTCTAATCTTTGTTCGAGCGGCTCCCGTAGTATTGCCTGTACCAGGAAATGAAACTCGATATCCCCTGGCGCAGGGGAGTTCGAGGGCGGAAGCCGAAATCGCGGGCAATGTCCTTAATATCCGCACAGGTTATCCGGACATCGCCGGGCTGCATAGGAAGAAATTCCTTTTGGGCCTTCATTTGAAGACAATCCTCAATTACCGATACAAATTCGAGAAGCTGGACGGGCTTGTTGTTTCCTATATTATAGATCTTGTACGGAGCGAAACTGGCGCCCGGATCCGGCCTGAGTCCATCCCACTTCGGGTCTGCAACAGGAGGATGATCAATGAGCCGCAGTATTGCTTCCACAGCATCGTCAACATAGGTAAAATCGCGGCTCATAAGACCGCTGTTAAATATTTTGATAGGTTCCCCTGCCAGTATTGAGCGAGCAAAAAGAAAAAGGGCCATGTCCGGACGTCCCCACGGACCGTAAACGGTAAAGAAGCGCAGACCTGTAGAGGGGACTCCATAGAGGTGGGCGTACGTGTGGGCCATCAGCTCGTTTGCTTTCTTGGTAGCCGCGTAAAGAGAGACCGGGTGGTCCACGCTATCGTGTACGGAGAAGGGGATTTTTTCGTTTGCGCCATAGACGGAGCTCGATGAGGCAAAGACAAGATGCTTAACTCCACTGTGCCTGCAACACTCGATCACGTTTAAAAAGCCGTCGATGTTGCTTTGAATATAAGCGCGCGGATTGATCAGCGAATAGCGAACTCCAGCCTGAGCAGCCATGTGCACCACTATGTCGAATGAATACTCTTTGAAGAGCTCTTCAATCGAAGAATGGTTCTCCAGGTCAAGTTTGAAAAACTTAAAGCCGGGATATTGGAGGAGTAAAGAAAGCCGGTCCCGCTTTAGCCTCACGTCATAATAATCGTTGATATTGTCCAGACCTGTTACAATCCATCCCGCTTCAAGCATCTTCAATGCTATATGAAAACCGATGAAACCGGCCGCGCCTGTCACCAGAATGGGTTTCCTAAAATCCATTGAAATCAGCCCTCGTCACGCCATTATGCTGGAAGACTCAAAAGAGCCACGGCTGCGCAACAAACAGTCACCTTCGATGACTCGATCCCACGCGCAATGCCCGTCGTAAGGGCAAATAGCCCCCCCAAGTGATCGGCCACCATGAGGTCTGTAATTCTATCCTTATTGCCATCCCCATGACAGATACCGGCAAGGAACTGTGCGCTAAAATCGGCAGCTATGATTGTGCCTCGATCAGGCAAGAATTGCAAGGATTACCCGGCCGGAGTTTGTCTACGGGACCTGGGGGTGGCCTGCATATCCTCAGCGTTTTATTATGTCCCCCTGTCCTCTTGTTTGGACAGGGGGGTTTGTTCACATGAGTGTAACGCCGCATGAACAGCACTTGATCCTGCGTCGTCGAAGAAGGACGTTCAGGAAATTAAGATGGGGTCGAGAGTTTCCCAGTTGGCCGAACAGGTATATTCAGGCGGGTTAGCGGCGCACTCCGGGCATACGGCGGTGCTTCATTGACCCGCCTTGAAGAACCTGAGGAAATGCCATTTCCAACCTTCCAAATCCACATACAAGCCGGGGAATTGCATCTGGTCCCCATCCCGGTCAAATTGCCCGCCGCTGATTACGTCAACCAATCTCCATTGCGCGCCGCCAATGTCTTGCCAAGGGACCCGGATCAATGACTGCGACTTGAAATCAGAGAAATTGACCACAATGATGTATTTCTCTTCCCTCCACCTCCAGCACCAGGCCAGAACATTGATCCAGGACGAATTGTCCGGCCAACCCGTCCGATCGCACAGTTTCCACTCCCCCTCATCAAAGCAATCCGAGCTGAGAGCGGCCAACAACCGGTGATAGAAGTCCTGAAGAGCTGTTTGCGGCCCCTCAGGCGAACGGCGCCCAAGAGAAACAGGGACTTGTATTCTCCTGCCCTCGATCTGGCCGTCGTGGAAAAGCTTCGCTCCAGGCACAGAGGCCGCTATAAGAGCTGCCGCAAGCTCCCTGCGGGGAGGAAAAACGGCAGCGGCCCTCGGCTGGTCATGATTTTCAATGAACCGGAGCAGTTTACCCTGATAGCCGGCATCGGCAAGGAGATGAAGCCTCACATCCTCGGCAGTCCCCGAGGCCAGTCTGTCATAGAGGCGTTTATCGTAGCAGAAGTCAAAACCCTGCTGTTGCAGTTCCCATTCCTTGTCCCAATAGACTTCGGCTATAAACACGAAATCAAGGCCCCTGCGCAGAACCGCTTCGATTATCTCCACCCAGTATTCCTGCGGGGGGCGTTTGTCCGCCAGTTTGCCCCAGGTCTTTTCAAAAATTTCATTCATGAGAAGCATTGCCATGTCACAGCGGATACCGTCACACTGTTCGGCAATGCTGCCGATGGCCTCAATGGCGGCCTTCCGGAGACCGGTATGAAACGCATTGAGTTGTGCTACGTCCTGCCAGGGGGGAAAAAGGGATCGCGGCCGCAGGCGATGACTTTCCCATCGGCTTTGAAAAAAGCTGCCGGGGCGTTCGCCAAATCGTTTGGGCCACCCTGAATGTAATATTCCGGGTGGTCCGAAATCCATGGATGGTCCTGGGCGGTGTGATTGGGCACAAAGTCGAGGATCAGGCGAATTCCGCGCCTGGCCAACTCTTTTCGAGCGGCAGCCAGACCCTTCGGGCCGCCGATATGTTCGTCCACAATATAGCGCCTAACGCAATAGGCCGATCCGGCAACGTCCTGCGGAACAAAATCTGCAAGTATGCGATGGAACTCGCGCCAGTTGATCCTGCTGCCTGAGAATGAGGCGAACTGCGGCGGGACTCCTTTCCCAAACGCCCATGAGCCAGACCGCGTCCACTCCGAGCAGGGCCAGATACTCCCACTCCTGGCATGGGACCGACCCCAGATCGACCCTGCGTCCGTATTTTTGCCCAAGCTCATTTAGCCAGACCCATGTATTGATTTCATAGATAAAAGGGTGTTTGGGCCAGAGTATTCATCATGGTCTTTGAACATTACCCTCAACTTGATGATCACGCGAAAGCGCCAGAGCGCGAATGGGCGGACTATACTTCCAAAAGGGGGTCTAAGCCAGTTGAAAGATGGATGTCCCGCAGCATGCGCAGCTTTGGCCTATACTGACTTGCGTTCTTCCAACTCCCCAATTCCACAATTCGTCTTCATTTGAGCAAAGCTATCAGCGGAGTGAGAGTAAGCGGGCTGAGGATCGTGGAAAAGAAGACCACGCTTGTGACAAACGCCGGTTCGACCTCAAACTCTACGGCCAGGATGGTAGTGACAACCGCCACCGGCATTGCTGACTGGAGGACTCCCGCCTGCCTGGCTGCCCCGCCGAGCCCCAGGAACTGTGCTAATAAAAGGCCCAGAATCGCTGAGACGACCAACCGAAGCCCCACGGCCAACCCGACCAATCGCAAATTGGCCGGCTTTGCCGCCCGCTCCAATTGCATACCCAACACCAGGATCATAACGGGGATGGCCGCATCGCCAAGCAGTTTGATCGGGCGCATCAAAAAAGATGGAGTTGTGACACCGGTGAGAATCACGACGATGGCGGCCGCCGAGGCATAAATGCTTGGAATTCTTAGGACGCTCAATAAAGCTTCACCGAGGCTCCTGCGCCCGCTGGACGCCAGGAAAATGCCTATAGTGTACGTAAGGACGATACTCACGACAAAATAGATTGTGGCGCGAGCCAGCGCTTCCTGCCCAAAGACAAATAAGGTAAGCGGCAGGCCGTAGTTGCCTCCATTGGCGAACATCACTACCACGATAAATGCGCTGGTCATTACCCGGTCGAGCCGCAACGCGCGAGTCGCCAGCCATGCGATCAGTCCGATACCGAGTATCGTACCGAACGCGAGCAGCGTCAGCCGTCCGAACTCGTCCGCACTGACATCGGAAGTGACAAGTACATCGAAAAGAAGGCATGGGGTGAGCACATAGAGGGTAACCCTGGACAGTGTCTGGACATCGGCCCCCAAATAACGCACGATCAGGAACCCGATGCCTGCCACAATAAAGATGGGCAAGATATTTTGCACGAAGATAGCAAGCAGTTCCATTGCGTATGCCCCTCCAGTTGCCGCGTGCGCCAGTTCTCCGCGCGGCGGGCAGGCGATACTCCAGTGTCCATCCGGAAACTCCGGACAGAAACTACTCTAGCATGGAAATCCGGTTATGCTATACAGTTGATCGCTTTGAGACGGATCAACCGTACAGTTTGGCGGACCTGTAAATATCCCTGGGGGAGGGCAATAAAATGGAAGTCTTTATCACTGCTCGGATACCGGAAGAAGTTTTGGCCCGAATTACCCTGGACCATGCAGTGGAAATACACGATGAAGACCGGCCGATCGATCGCGCCAGGATGCTGAAAGGCGTTGAAAACAAGGAAGGGCTTTTATGCACGATTACCGACCGCATCGATAAAGAGGTCTTGGAGCGTGCGCCGGGCCTTAAGGTGATTGCCAATAACGGCGTGGGCTTCGATCATATCGATATCGAGGCTGCAACCGCGAGGAGAATTCCGGTGACAAACACTCCGGGTGTACTGACGGACGAAACCGCCGACCTCACCTTTGCCCTTATACTGGCGAGTGCTCGAAGAATTGTGGAAGGGGACGCGATGACCCGGGAGGGAGAATTCAAGTACTGGGCGCCCTTGCACTTCCTGGGTTTGAGAGTGAGCGGAAAGAGCCTTGGAATCGTGGGCTTCGGCCGGATCGGGCAGGCAGTGGCAAGGAGGGCGCGCGGATTCGACATGAAGATTCTCTATCACAGCAGGACCCGCCTCGATCCTTCGCAGGAAAAGCACCTGGGTGTTTCCTACGCGCCATTTGACGAACTCCTTCGAGAAGCCGATTTCGTCACCCTCCACGTCCCCCTGAGTCCTTCGACCCGGGGCCTGATTGGAAGCCGGGAACTGGAGATTATGAAACCATCCGCCTGCCTTATAAATACGGCCCGGGGTCCGGTGGTCGACGAAAAGGCGCTTGTTGAAGCCCTGCGGCACGGACGCATTCGCGGCGCCGGGCTGGACGTCTATGAAAACGAGCCGGAATTAAGCCCAGGTCTAGTGAACCTGAAAAATGCGGTTTTGCTTCCCCATATGGGGAGCGCCACTATCGAAACCCGCACAAAAATGGCCCTTATGGCCGCAGAAAACCTTCTGGCCGGGTTTCGGGGCGAACGCCCCCCCAACTGCCTGAATTGGGAATCAGTAAACCGGTGAATGGGAGAGCTACTGCCTGTATCGCAACTCGAATCTTAAAGGCGCCTCACCCGCCATTTTCCCGGTTTCATTCATCACCAACGTGCGCTCTCTCGGCAGCCGTACGACCCCGCGCACACAAATGGCCTCGCCATCGAACTCGACCTCCAGGGTGGACATGAAAAACGGCAGAGTTGTGTAAAGACGCGCTTTAATATCCTCTGCCAGCGCTCTCATTTTGAGCGCGTTTATGGATTTTTCATCTATGAGACGATCTTTTGCGGAAAGAAGTTCTGTGATGCCGGCGGCGATCCGGTCGATAGGTGTGTCCGTGGAATCGAAGACAAAATCATAATCGGCCGGGTCTTTGCCGTCCCGGCCATAAACGCTCATCAGAAAACCGGCCCTTTCGCGATCTGTTCTTTCGATAAGCCAGCGGGCTGAATCCTCGTCGATTCCCTCACGGTTGGAAACCCTCGCAACTCTTTGTTCAAAGAGCGCTATAATGCGGACGCGCAGCGCAAAGGGAACCCCTTCCAGCAGGTAATTGCCCCCTCGCCCCATGATGATCACACTGTTGGAGGCGGCCTCTTTCAATATCTCGCTCCGGACCATAGCCACAAAGCCTCGGTAAGACCAGTCATATTTTTCCCAGATCCGTGGAGTATGTTCATCCAGGCCTTCCGTCCACCTCTCCCATTTGTGGCCCGCCGCCTTTAACCGGGCAAGGATGCGCTCCCGGTCTACGAATCTGTATCCCAGACTGCTCGAAAGCATCAGTGCGACTTCACGGCCTCCGCTGCCCAGATCTCTGGAAATGGTTAGAACTGCCATGTCATTCCTCAATTTGTCCTCTGGATTGTCCCGTGCTTTCTGCGCTTCCGTCAGCCCCGATCAGGCGCTTCAGATAGATTCTGCCTGCGAGAATCACTCCGGCCGCGCAAAGCGCCTCGAATCCATAGCGCGCAAAAGCGGGCAGACTGATATAGTGGGTCAGGATCGGGTCGGTCACCATCATCTCTGCACCCAACCTTCCCAGTATTGCGGCCCCGATGTAGATTATAAGAGGGTAGCGGTCCATGAGCATTGAAAGCAGACCGCTGGTAAAGATTACGAAAGGAATGGAGGTGCCCAGCCCGAGGAGCAGCAGCAGGATATTTCCTTGAGACACGCCGGCGACAGCGATCACGTTGTCGAGCGACATAGTCAGATCGGCGATCAGCATGATCCTTATCGCCTGGAGAAGAGTTGCCGCCTCTTTTTCTTCACCGCCGGGAAACCCCTGCACGAAAAGCTTGACTGCGATCCAGAGCAGCACGATACCGCCGGCCAGCTTGATACAGGGAATTGCAAGAACCTGTGCGATAATCAAGGTAAGAACGATTCGCAGCGCCACCGCAGCTCCGGCGCCAAAAACGAAGCCTTTTTTCCTAAGGTCCGGCGGGAGCCATCTGACCGCCATGGCGAGCAGGATCGCGTTATCTCCGGAGAGGATCAGATTGATTATTATGATGTTGAGCAGGTCCCAGAGGAAAGTCCAGGCGAAAATGAATCCCAGAGGTCCAACGTCCAAGATGAATGCTCCTTTTGAAACCCTGAACCGGTCCCTAAATCCTGACGAAAGTTCCCGCAGGATTTCAATAAGGCCTCCCGCTCCCGCCTATCGCGTGTGATAGACCTGCCGTGCGGTCGGCCCCCGCGCTACGCGCTCACACGTCGCAAAGGGAGGCCGGCAAGCATGCTTCACTTTGTGAAGCAATGCGAAGCTCGCGAAGCGTGATCTATACACCGGAGGTACTTCACTTTTTGGAAGCGCCTCGCATTTGGCTTGCCTCCAACCGCACCACATTCAGTGTCTGCGCTGTCTGCATGGCTGCGCGGAAAGAGCCGATTCTTTTTTTTGAGCAGGATATTATATAAATCTATCATGCGAGGTGTATAATTCAACTTCAGGTGCTTAGCTACCGTTTAACTTTCTTGGAGAGATTTGTCGGAGTGGAGATGGCCAGGAGCGGACGGTTCGGAAAATATGGAGACCTGAAGAGAAAAGAGCAGATCAGGGAGACAAGGGTTTCCCGGTCCGGACAGAGCAAGGCCTTGCTGGCCTCAGCAAAGGCTGCGCGTGAGGACCGCCCCGGGAAATGTTCGAAGAAGCAGGAATCTTATGTAAGAACCAAACACCTGTTTGCAGGAGAAGAAAAAGGCGAACGTCATTGTCCGCCGGATGGAAATTGATGATATCGCAACGGTTTTTCACCTTGGAGAGAGATTGTTCACAGCCAGCGAGGTCCCAAATCTTTTTAGCACGTGGGATGAATACGAAGTAATCAACTTTTTCCAGAATGATTCGGAGTTTTGCTTGGTCGCACATCTCTGCGACTAGGCGCAGACGATAATCGGTTTTTTGCTCGGCACAACCGTAACCAAGAACCATTCAGCCTGGAAATATGGGTACCTTGTCTGGCTCGGGGTGGACCCGGCTTTCTTCGAAACAGGAGTAGGGACCAGGCTCTTCAAACGCTTCCGTGACATTATGGTAGCCGAGGGCGTGCGAGTGCTGCTGATCGATACCGAACCGGACAATTTGGCCGCGCTTCATTTTTTTTCGCAAAATGGGCTTCGGGCATCCTCAGGAACACATCTACCTTAGCCTCAACCTGGATTCACACAGGCAGAAACGAAACGGCCGGCGCAAGAACGGCAACTCGGACTGACGCGCCGTTGCGTTTCAATATTGACGGAACTCGAACAGATCGTTACAGAGCAAAGGCAGGAGAACGCGGGCTTGAGCCTTTCGTTTTGGCTTTATAGCCTCTCTTTGCGATGAAGCACTTTCGGCTCGATGACCGAGGAGAGACCCATGCCACAGAGACGGCTTCAACATGCCGCTGGCGCCACGGCATTAGCATACGCCTCCGCTTTGGTCCTTTTGTTGTCGGTCGTCTTCCCGGCATCCGCCGAGATATGCATGGTTCAAAAGAGTTACGACTCCAGAGAATATGGCGGAAAGCCCGCCCGCCCGCCGAGCGAGAGCATCATTCGCACGTGGGCAGCCGAAGGGAAACTCCGGCAGGATTACGGCGATCCGCCCACTTTCATTCATATCGTTCGACTCGACAGGAGACCGGGGGAGTTGGTCTCCTATCTCATAGATCTTGGAACGGGCCATTTCGGCAACACTTATTGGACATTTTGCCATCCTCTTGCGCTGCCTTCTCAACAAACGGGTCCGGACCATAAGGAGAAAGCCGGCACAGATGTGAAGGAAAGCGTTCCGGCCGGTTCAACCGGACCTCACGAGGCCCTTGCCGTCACCGATACCGGGGACACGAAGCTCATCAATAGCTTCCAGTGCAGGAAGTACCTTCTCAAGGGGCGCCTGAGTTCAAGGGAATTTTCCTCCGAGATATGGGCTTCCATGGATATCGCTTCTGTTTTGGAGCGCTGCGGATTGATTTGGGGTGTCCGGATAGACCAGACCGATTCTCATTTGAGGTTTCGGGGAGATTCGAACCGGGTGCCCGAGGAGATGAGGACCATCAAGGGGTTTCCGGTCCTCGTCACCGAAATAGAGCAGAATCGGTATGTACACTATGAAAGGAGGCTCGAACTTCTGGAATTTAGGGAAGAAAGCGTGTCTTCCAACCAATTCGACCTGCCGAAAGGATTGACAAAAAAATACCGTGGAGCCATGGCTCATCCGCCTGAATGCGATGATTGACGCCGGGATGCCGGGCGAAGCCAGGAGATTGGCCCTGGCAGGCCCCTGAAATCACCATTTTTAAATTTTGCTTTTGAGTGTTTATGATGTAATAATCGGAGTTGTTTCATCGTGATAAAGCATCATCAACAATTATTGTTCAGCCAGTCATGAAAGAATACAGCCTCAATATCCGGATCGATTTGAAAAGAGCCGCACTCCCCGACACCGGCCGGGCCTTGGGAGTACTGTTTCGCAGGCATCTCCATCACGGGCTCGCCGGCTGTAGTGTGGACAGGCAGAGCGATACTGAGGTTGCACGCAAGGCTGAGGCGGTCGCCAAATGCATTTTCGATCGCCCTTCGGCCCGGGAGCGAATTGCCGGTCCTACCCCGCCCGAAACACGTGAGATTCTGCTAAATGACGAGGAGGTTGGGCGACTTTCGAGGTACTGGGGCAAAAAGGAGATTCCGGACTGCACGATAGTAGTTCCGCACATGTTCTATCTCACACTGGTCCAGTCCTTTATCCGAAATTTGGAAAAAAGATCTCTCAAAACCTTGAAACAGGCTTGCTTTGTGTTCGATTATTCCGCACTCCAGGACATATCTGAGATCGTAAGGAAGAGCTTTTGGGGTGAGCGGGCCTCAGTTCTCCGTTTTTTGCGCAGCAAAGGGTTGCGCTGCATCGATCCGGGGCTGCGACTTAACCTGGAAAACGTAATCTCGCTTGCATGTTACATCTTTCCGGCAAAATACCTTGTCTTCATGGATGACGATTTCTTTCTGAAAAATGGTGCCTCTCTCGACGTGCTTCTCGAACCGCTCAGGTCCGGATATCAGATGTCCGGGAGCTACGTGTTGTCCACTGATCGGATTCACACAAGTTTTTTTGCAATGAAGCCGGATTGTCTTCGAGACAAGCTCGATCTTTTCGATGACGGGGTGAATCTCTATATGGAAGATTTGCGGGATACCGGGACCATAACTTTCAGAACTCTGGCAGCCCGTGAGAAAGGGGTTTTCATTACTGGGGACTACGTCGACAGAAATGGGTCGTTCGGTTGGCATCTGGGTCATTGTACGATGGAATTGTGGAGCGACCTGCCGCAAATCCTCAATCTGCATTTCAACAAAGAAAATCTGTCCGGCGCTGGCCGAATGAGGCTGGATGCATCGATTCTGCTGGAAGCGCTTGCAACTTACCTGGGGGTGCAGCCCAGGCTGTGCGGCCATAAGCCGGTGGGCACAGCCTTGAGGATCAATGGGCTTACCGATTTTGTCCCCTATTTCCAAAGAATTTACGACAACCACCATTGGCTTTTGAGGCAATCCGGGTCTGAAAACCCAACCTGCGACGACTCAGCGGGAGATCCCGGAGCAAGGACCTAAAATGGCGAATGTAGTCCTGACAACATACTGCAACCGTTCCTGCCCTTACTGCTTTGCGAAAAGGGAGATGTCGGAATCCCCGGCCAAGAGTCTCATGTCCTGGGAAAATCTGATGTACATTGCCGATTTCCTCCAGGCATCCGGGCAGATGGGTGTCTCACTGCTTGGCGGCGAACCAACGATCCATCCCGACTTCCTGGACTTCGCGCTGTATCTTCTGGAGCGTGGTTTCAATGTGACGGTATTTACCAATGGGATCGTGGCGCCCTCGAGGCTGGAAGAATTCCGCAAGAGCTTTTCCGAGGTCAATTCCGACCTGATTACTTTTGTCTGTAATCTTAACGATCCCGTCCAGACACCGCCTCTACGGGGAGAGGCAGCCAGGATAGAGCGATTCCTCTTTGCCCTCGGCCCATGGATTTCGCCCGGATTCAACATCTACCGGCTGGATTTCCGGCTCGAGTTCCTTTTGGACCTGATCAACCGTTACGGGATGAAGCGGCACCTGAGGCTTGGAATCGCGCACCCCGTGCCCGGAAAGTCGAATGGCTTCATCCGGCCGCAGGATATGCGCCATGTGATCGAGCGGCTGTGTTCGTACCGGAGTTTTTTTGAAACAGCTCGAGTCGTTCCGGGACTCGATTGCGGGTTTCCGCTCTGCAAGTTCACAGACGAGGAACTGGGGTGGCTGTTTCGCTCCGGATCTCAACCCCGCTTCGGTTGCGGACCGGCTGTCGACATATCCCCGGACATGAGTGTGTACCATTGTTTTCCCCTGTCAAACTATAAGAGAAAATCACTCTTTGAGTTTAATTCACTGCACGATCTCGAAGATTTTTTTGTCAAACTGCAGTCAGAGATCAAGGCGGAGATTCCCGGAATATTCAAGGAGTGCGACGGCTGCAATCACCAGAGTGACGGTATGTGCCGGGGCGGAGGCCTGTGCCAGGTGCTTAACCGCTTCATCGGTGAAGCTCCCGTGAGACTTGCGGAGATTGAGAATGAGCTTTGCAAATATCGTTTGTCCGTATAACGAACTGTTGCTCGAAACACTGAAGGGGCACACTGTTGCCGTCAGGGTGAACGATCCCGCTCATGCCGCGGGATGCCGCCGCGTGCGTCCGGCGGTCGCGAAATACCCTGGCGTTCGTCATTGTGGAGGCTTCCAGCCCTGTGGACGTCATGGGTTCCGGTGATGGTCTCAAAGGGATCCCCCTTGCCGTCATGTCGCCTTCTCTGGGAAAGCTGCGGAACCTGTGGAAACACGTGAAAGGAATGCGGGAGCTCAACCTGAGGATCTATCTCCCATGCGACAGCCGCGAGAACATAACCGGATTGCGGATTTTGTCGTCACTTGGATTGCACGGGTGCGCGATTTTCGGCAACCGGGAGACAGACTGGGACGCTGTGGCCGACCTGATGACATATGCCCTACTCGAACGCGCCTACCACGCCCCCATCGAGCCCTTCTCGTTCATTGCTTCTCACTATGACCCGCACGGCTGGATAGAATGGGGTCACATCTGGTTCGACGATCCGAGGTATTTTCTTCATCTGGACGAGCAGGGCCGAGTGGCCCTGTCCGCGATGGACCTGAAAAAGGGCCGGTTCATTGCGCAAGACCTTTCGGAAATTCCCGAGCCTTCCGCTTTTCCGGCTATAAGGGATAGGGTGAATGCCTGGAGGAGCCTCTTCATCCAAAACCATGCATGCGCCTCCTGTGCCGGATGGAAGATCTGCCGCGGCAGGTTTGCAGGTGAGGTTTCCGGGGACGGGGATGGGTGCACCGCCTTTTTTGTCGAGCTGATCGAGGTCTGCCGTCAGTACAAGGCAGGCATTGACAAGGCCGAGGAGAGCAGGATATGGCAACTGTAATATTCAAGGCGACCGAGGCTTGCAATGCCAGGTGCATTTATTGCGATGTGGTCCACAAGAAGCCTCGCAATCCTGTCACGATGCCCCTGGAAACGCTCGAATTGTTTTTTTCTCGGATAAACGAATTCCTCACGGAAAAACCCCAAGAGAAGCTTGATCTCGTGTGGCATGGCGGAGAACCGCTTCTCCTGGGGCCCGATTACTTCGCGAAAGCCCTCCATTTCCAGCAAAAGCACTGCGCACTGACAAGCGACCGCATACGTCACAGCATCCAGAGCAACGTCACTCTTTTCTCCAGGGAATTTACGCCAATACTCAAGGAACTCGGGATCGACTCTATAGGCACGAGTTACGAACCGATACCAGGCGTTCGAGGGCTGGGGGCAAAACGGGATTGGCGCGAGTACAACAAGCGGTTTTTGGAAGGCATAAGCCGCCTGGAAGAAGAGGGGTTTTGCTGGGGCATAATTTACGTGGTGAATAAGCTCTCCCTGGCAAAGCCGGTCGATATCTTCCAGATGCTCCACAACCTGGCGCCCAAGGGTTCGTTTATGTTCAATCCGGTCGTTCTCTACGATTTGAAAGCGGTGCACCTGAAAATCGAGCCGGAGGAATATGCGGACTTCCTGGGGGCCATTTTTCATTTGTGGTGGCAAAACCGGGAAGAACTGGGCAACGTTGAGCCTTTCGCTTCTCTCGTCAATAACCTCGTCGACGGGAAAGACTCGCTGGGTTGCTCCGATTCAGGTGCGTGCGCCGACACCCATATCAATCTCCTGCCGGACGGCAGCCTCTCCCATTGCGGGCGTTCCGCCGACTGGGGGCTTCTCAATTACGGATCCATCGTCGATACGAGCCTGTCCCGCGCTTTTGCCGATCCGCAAAGAGACGTGCTGCGCCGGCGTAACAAGGTCCTTCCGAAAACCGTGTGCAAGGGTTGCCGATTCTGGGACATCTGTCACGGCGGGTGCCCGCTGGACGCATGGTCTGCCGAAAAGACCTTCATGCACAAGACTGAGTGGTGCCTGGCCAAAAAGAAGTTCATCGAAGAGTACTTCGAACCGGTTGTCAAACAGCCGGAAGGCCCGGAAGAACCGGGGTCCGAGTGCAGACCTTACTCCCCGCCGGTGCAAACCGTTTTGGAGACCTCGTGGCTGGCTGATGGAGAGCCGGTGTGGATCAATCCAATGGGGGGGCTGGGAGATACTCTGATGTTCTCAGGAGTTCTCAAGCTCCTGGCGGACAAGTATCCAAACCGGAAATTCAATTTGGTCGATCGCACGAAGTACAGGGAGTTTCTGGAAGGGCACCCCGCGATAGATCGAATCGGCCATCCGCCGCCTGGCGCTAGAATTGTCCACACCTCCTACTGGGAGCATGAAATATTTTTCTCGCGTGGTCAGAGAGCTTTCCAGACGCTCGCGCGCATTTTTGGCCTGGAAACCCCGGTGGAAGAGCGTCTCTACGTTCCCTGGGAGTTCGAACAGGGGGACCCGGAGATCGAGAGGATAGTTCCCTGGAAAAAGCGCAACGTGCTTATCTCCCAGAGTTCGGATTCGTTCAGAAAGCGGATGGACGTCGCGAAATGGGAATCCGTGGTGGATTTGCTTAAAAGGCAGGGCATTGGTGTCGTGCAGGCGGGAAGAATGGGAGACCAATATGTCCGTGGAGCGTACAGCCTGATCGGGTTGACATCTGCCCGCAGCATAATCCGCCTTCTGAGACGATTTAATGCGATCGTAACACTCGACAGTTTCATGATGCACGCAGCGCATCTGTGCGGCGTGCCCGCAGTTGTTCTATGGGGACCGACGGACCATCGGGTTTATGGATATCCCGGGCAGGTGCATTTGCAGGCCAAACTAACGTGCGAAAATCCGGAAAGCTGTATCGGACCGGGACAATCCCGGATGTATCGTTTGGACTGTCCGGAAGGGGAAGCGCGCTGCATGAACGCCTTCAACCCGGAAGATATCACCAGGGAAGTTTTCACCCTGTTGACAAAAAAACCGAAAAGACGTGCGAACCAACCGCAGAACGGCCGGTAATTATAACAATCTGATTTCAGATGCCGCCTATTTTCGACTCGAGTAAGGCGGTGGAACGTAGATCTTGTGAGATCCGTAGCTGGTGTAAAAGGACGAGTACCGCACATAAGGCGGGTGCGGTGGCACGTATACGGCGTCATAGTAAGGATTGAACGGTTTGTTTTGGGCCAGATGCATATCGTCGGAGGTCTGCTGACCGAGCGCCGCCGCCCCTGCTGCTCCCGCGAATATGGTCGCGATTCGCTTTATGGCAGTTCGCCTCGACAGCTTTTCTTCACCAGCGTTTCCCTTTACCTCGTCACCTTTTTTTCCGTTCTTCTTTTTCATAGTATTCACCCATTCAATAAGGGTTGCGCCAGGGTAGCATCTTAAGAAAATTCACCGTTATCTATAATTAAGCAGGTAACATTGCTTGTCAAGCAAATAAGTTCGGGCCGGGCCTGGCCTCCTCTCGCGTCACAAATCAAAAGCGCGTTATGGCCTCCAGGGTGGCACGTAGATGCTGGAATATTGCAAGAAGCTGTTGTAACTGAGGGACAGATACGCGAAGGACGAATACCGCACATAAGGCAAATTAAGGGACACATACGAGGATGAGTAGGCCGGGGGATCCCCGGTAGAAGCCAATTTGTCGTTCCCGGCAGCTCCCGTGGCGCTGATTGCCGCCCCTGCGAACACGGCCGCGATGCGCTTAATGGCAGCTCGCCTCGACAGCTTCTCTCCCCCTGCGCTACCGTTTGCCTCGCCATTTTTGTGTTTCTTCTTTTTCATAGTACTAACCTCTTTCATCACACTGCCGCGATGCTCAGAAACACCGGCGGCCAGGCCGCTGCTGCCAAACTAGGGGATGCCCCAAGAAAGCCGGCAACATTGCCAAGAGAGGCATTTTCCACCAAAGTAACATTCAGACTAACTTGATCGACTTCCGGCGCCTCGCATTTTCGGCAAAATCTTTCGAAAGCGCTTTGCAGCAACCGGCCCTTGTCTTGCAGTTCATCGGGGTTTTCGCCCTTGGCCGCGCTTGTTATGAAATCTTCGAGGCAATGGTGGCAGGAAGAGAGCAGGTCCGGCATTCCGGGCGCCTCGATGAGAGTCCGGAACTGTTTGCTCCCCAGACCGTCCAGCCTGGGAATCGATCCAAGCAAGTGAATGGCGGCCGAAAATTGCTTTCCATCTCGCTCGCATCCGGCCCGCATCATCTCGATGGCCTCCTCGACGGCCTCCGGAAAACAGCTCACAAATATGGGCATACTCTCAAGCGGCTGGAGCGAAAGCATTCGAAACCAGCTCTGGATTCGCCTGGGAAGCATATAGAGCAGACCGTTTGTGTCCGGGGCGAGCGCCGGGGTGAGATTGGTTTCGGCCCGGTCGGATTCCTCATCTTCGATACCCAGTATGTCGCGAAATTCCTGTTCGATGGCGTTCAGATGTGCGTAGTTGGATGCTATCTCCAGTTCCTTTTCATCCAGTTCGCGGGCTATTTCGAGAAAAATCGCCGCCTGGACGATCTCCTTTTGAGCGGGGTCCAGGTCGGGCGGACAACTCCCCCGGAGTTTCTCCTGAATACGGTATCGTGGTTCATCGGTTTCGTCGAGCGCCCGGCTGAGAAAACCGAGCATCCCCCCCGGACCGCCATGAACCTGCGCGAAAGCCCGGTATCCTTCGACGCAGGAGCCGATTTGGGTCGAAAGCTCCTCGCCGCGCAGAACAGGCCATCCGGAAAAATTTTCCTGGGCCCATTCGGGAATCGAAGCCTGCCGGGTGATTTCCAACACGCTCAGACGAGGCAGAAAAATGCAAAGATTCCTGAAATGATTCTCGGAAAGTGTCGTATGCGGGAAAAGAAAATAATTCAATTCGTTGACTGCGGTCATAATGTCCGTACTCTTTCTAGCTGGGGTAACTCCGACATCTGCCCTGCGAGGATCATTTGTAAGCGGTGTGCGACTCAGCCGCTCGTTATCTGCCGCCCGCGTTCCTACGGCTTGTCATCTTGTTTTTTCTTGGCCTTTGCCCTCAGACGTTCCATAAGTTCCTGCGCTCTCCTTTGCCCCTCACGTTCCTTATCATCAAGGATCTCGGCCCACGGCTGGGTGACACGCCAGGTTAATTTACCGCTCAAAGGCGGCTCAGGATATGCGCCTTGATCGTACAATGAATAATCCCGGAACTCCACCGCACTTTCCTGGTAACATGACCAAACGGCTTTTCGGATGAGGTTTGGGTCTGCTTCAAACTGAAGATCAATGAGAGAGAGCTGCTCTCGGAAACGCTCAATCATCTGCGCGGACAAGTTAAAGAGAAAAGGATGCGGTGCATCGGTCCCAATGATTCGCTTCTTCTCATCGACACCATTAGAAATCAAAGCTTTCAGAGCCTCTCCGGTCAAATGACCTTCAGACTCAGGTCCGCCAATGATCAGATAGCGTATGTTGGGATTCCCGACGATATTGCAGACAATTTTTTCAAACCCGATATTTTCGGTTTGAACCGTCCCGGAGAGAGCCGCTCCTGTCTCTACACCTGCCCTCACGAGGTTCTCGAGCTCCCGAGGGATTTTGTCTTCATCACAATTTAAGATGATCGCCACGGCAACCGGAGAAAAATCATTTCCTCTGAGATACCTTCCATCCTCAGAAGGATAATCAGGATGCGGGTTGACCTTCAGCATATTCTTTCTCCCATCTGCTTTGTATGATCAACCGGTCAGGAGGTCAGCTCCAAAACAGCTCCTCCCGTCCGGGAAAGATTTGTTTTCCAGGGGCAGGCCGCTTCGAGAAGGCTTCTGAGCGCTCTTTCGCCTTCAAGCCCGGCATCCAGGGTGAATTCATTTACAAAGGCGTCGATATGCAGGCGTATCACCTCGGGCGCCATCTCCCGGGCCTTTGCCGTCGTTCAATCCGTCAAGGCGGCAACATATCAAGGCTGGGGAGCGGTTGCATCAAAAAACCGTTTGGTCTTGATCGAAGTTGCTATATGGTAGGGGTTTGTCGGCAACAAGCAGTTCGAGAACTTCTCTCAGAACGGCATCGAGCGTTTTGCCGTGCCGTCATGATTTTTCCCGCTTGTAGTCGCGCTTAAAGCGTTTGGTACGTCTAATCGCCCGCATTCAATTCCACAAACAGGTTATCAATCGAACCGACATTGACCAGCTCGCCACGCCGCGCCGCTTTCATCGCCTCAATGGTTTCGTCATTGGGAAGGAGCGGTTCAAAAGGAAGGGCCTTTTCTTTTGCAATGCGCACCATCATCAAGCGGAAAGCATCGGAGACAGTGAGTCCGATAGAGGCAAGCACCGCCTCGGCTTCGGCTTTAGTTCGCCCGTCTATCCGCGCACGAACAACGGTGTTCTGCTTTGTCATCATGGCATTTACTCCTTTGAGCTACGTTGTAGCTCAAAGGAGTCATAAGTCAAGGCCAACCCTACCGGCAAAGCCCCTCAAACCTTGCCGGATTGGTCGCCGTGTAAATGACGGTGTGCTTGATGTCGCGATGCCCTAGATAGTCCTGAATTAACCGCGTATCCGCGCCCTGATCCGTAAGAGCAAAACCGCAAGCGTGGCGCAATTGATGCGGGTGCCTGGGAAGTTCCAACTCCGCCAGATCGCCGTATTTGCGTATGGCAAGCCATGCGGTGCGCCGGTTAAGGGGCTTGCGGTGCCGGCTTATAAAAAAAGCCCTGCCGGTTGACTTCATGGTGGCGCGGTCGGCCAGCCATGCCTTGATAACGCGCAGCTCGTCGCCGCGTAGCGGGTGCGTGGGAGCTTTTTAAGCCGCGCGACGTGCATCACGCGGCTTTCAATGTCCACTTGATCGAGCTGCAAGGCGCAGGCCTCCGACACGCGGAAGCCGTGGCGAAACATCAGCAACAGTAAACAACGGTCGCGGGCCTCATGCCGCACGCCCTTGGTGGCAGAAATGAGTTTATCGATTTCATCAGCTGTAAGGTGTTTTCGATTGTTCACAATTCCCGCATTCCCTCGGCAATCTGCCACGAAATCACGCGTGTAACCGCCGCCGCCTTCGCCGCTTCGTAAATGCCTTCCTCGTGCAGAAAGTCGTCGAGCGTTGATCCCCAATGTTGGTTTTTCTCGCTTATGTTGTCACCGTGTTCAGGCATGTAATTCATCTCGCAAAGGAGGGCGTGTCCGGAAGGTAACATTAACCTCAACGTCTTCATCAAGTTTTCCGAGTATCGTAATCATCCGATCAAGCGTAAAGCGTCCAAGCCTCGCGTTGCGGATGCGCGAAAACTCCGAATGAGCTACGCCTGTCAGTCTTTCGGCCTCGCGCGTTGATAGACCGCGCTCGTCAAGTGTGCGTATGATCTTCGCCGCAAGAATGGCGCGAGCCTGTTCAACTCCGGCATTAACGCGGCCAAAGTCACGAAACGCATTGCCGCTGCCGTGAATGAGTTCTAAGTCGTCGTTCATTGTAAAGCCTCCCTCAATCGTTTCAGGCGGTCGCGTATAAGATGAACATCCATCTTGGGCGTTTTAATTCCGGCCTTGGATTTTTTCTGAAAGGCGTGAATGACCCAAATATCAGCGCCGATTTTAACAGCATAGAGTACTCGGAAAGCGTCTCCTCGATGTCGGAGAGCTATTTCGAACACGCCGCGCCGTCAACGCCCTTGAACGGCTTGGCCTTGTCCGATTTGCTGCCCTCGGCAGCTATCGTGAGCGCACTCAGCATATCGCCTTGCACGTCTTGGGGAAATTCCTCGAAATCCCTCCGTGCTGCTTTGATCCATGAAATAGGCCGCGTATTTCTCACACTCAATGTTGGCATATTTGTCACCACTTTGCAAGCCCCTTTGTCTCACTTTTCCGGCCCCTTATCATTGTCTAGTTTTCGTTCTCTGGAATGACCCCGAAACCCTTGCCCCGCCTTGATAACAATTTTAGAAACTAGACAATTTACGCTCAATTGTCCATTTTGTTTTTGCAGGGAAATCCGATGAATTTATAGTAACCCCTTCTCTCATCTACTTTTTGTAAACAGGGATACCCACCATTGAAGATCGAAGTATCTGCCATGCAACCCGTCAGGAGGCCAGATTCTCTCGCCCCAGGCCCATTGTATAATTCTCCAAGCTTCTGCTCTAGTACGCGTCGTACATCCTTTACATGGAATTCTTTGTGGCCTTTGTTAGTAAGGATGAGTCCTGCAATGTAGTTAGCCCACATCTTGTACTGTGTTGCCTTGGTAAGAAAGATTTCCTTCTGTTGAGGATCTTTAATGTACTTATCGGCAAGTTGACGCTTCCGATTCTCTAGGGATTGATTATCAAACTGTATATCATTTATTATTGTGCTACCATTTATTAATGATTTCTGTTCCGATAAGTCTTCGATGGGGACGTAAGGCTTTGCCAGCCAGTTGTATAGCTCCCACTGGGCAATTGAACACTTTTCCTGTTCTGCTAATTGCCTTATGTCGGAGATGACATTGATATATTCGCTTTCAGTGAGAATTTGAGTCCAGTTTATCCTACCTTTGTAGGAGGTTTTGTCGATAATTCTTTTGTCAATTGGACAATGTGGAGGTTCTTCGATTAGACCAAGGCACCAGTAATACTTTAGGGCCAAATTCAACACTTTTTGCGCCACACCATATTTGTATTTTTTCTCTCCCAAAATACCGGTGTCAATCATGTTCGCGTAGCTGATCAAGTCCTTGATATTTGCACAATGTTGCTGCTCCTCCACGTTTACACTGTATTGCGGCAAAACCTTTGTCTTTACGTGATCAATAATCTTGTCCTTGAAAGTATCGATAAGGTCTGTTTGATTTTTGTATGCGTCTTTTTTGTATAGCGCTGCATGTTGGACAGAAGCATTCCATGTCAAAACCCATAATTCGCGAAGAAGGTACTCGGTTTTCTTATCCATGATGCAACCCCCCTTACGGCTCGAAATCCTAATCTCCAAATTCACCTAAATTCAATAACTGGACACTTTACAACACTGTACGTAATGAGGGCGAGTTTTTCTAGTGATGATAGAGTGTTAGTGAGAGTCTGCTTCTAGCTATTGGCTTTTTTCTATCTATCTGATTTTCCATCTTGGCAGACTCCTTGGTCTTGACTCATGGATCAGTATATCTGATCCGAATCTTTCTGCGCTAGAGTTATTTTTGCCCGCCCGGCCGCTGGGGAGCGACCCGAGTGCCGAGGCTGGTTTCATCACTCGATTTGGCCCCACCCCCAAAATTTGGGGTTGCCGGTGGAGGGGGGAAACGGAAGGAGCCCATAGGGCGACTGGAGTTTCCCCCCTCCACCGGCTGGGTTAACGTCAAAAGCTCGGAGATGGAAAAGCACTCTCGCGAGAAACGACCGAGGGGCAGGCGTTTGTGGCTTTGCCCTTCTTTTATTCTGCCCCTCTTGAGTTCCCCGAAGCGATAAACCCAAAGTGGTACAGGCTTATGAATCGCCCGGCGCAGGTGCGGTTTCCCGGGGCGAAGTTCTTTTCACTACCAGATCGATTGCCCGGTAGTAGTCCCTTTCCACTTTCCGGTTCGATACCTTGCAATACCTCTGGGTCGTTGCAATCCGGCTATGGCCAAGCAGATCCTGAATAATCGTAATGTCTGCATCGGCATTGAGGAGCTGAGTAGCCATGGTATGCCTCAGGTGATGACAGGAAACCCTGAGGCCGCTGATCCCTGCGTAATATTCCATTCTCTTTTGGATTCCTCTTACCGATATTGGCTTGCCTTTGCACACTCCCCTCTCGACCAGGAAAACAGATTTCGGCTTCAATCCAGACCTCTCCTTGAGATAGCATGTCAGGGCCGCATGGGCATCCGGGCTCACATAAACCATCCGATCCTTTGCGCCCTTGCCGCTTCTGACCAGAAGGCTTCCCCGTCTGAGATCCAGCGCGCCGAGAGTGAGGGATGCAACCTCTTCCACTCGAAGACCGCACCTGAGCATGAGCAGGAACATGGCCCGGTCCCTCGGGCCTTCGAGTTTTTCGAGAAAGCCTGAAACTTCTTGGTCTTTTAAAAACCGTGGAAGAGGCTTTGAAAGCCGGAGGCAATAGCCGCTCTTTACCGGGTTTGCGATCTCCAGGTCCTCGCCTTCCCCGAGGTACTCGTAGAACGAGCGGATGCTGTCCAGATAGCAGTTTATCGTCTTGGGTTTAAGTTTCTTATCAAGAAGATAGTCAATGAACCCGAGCACTTTTTTGCTGCCCGCCTCTTCGATGGGGCAGTCCAGCCAGACCACAAACTGTTTGAGAGTGCTCATGTAGTCTCTAACGGTTCGTGGCGAGTAATTCTTTCTCTTCAGATGTCTTCTGAAGTTAATGATCGAATCGATAATGGCCACCGGCCGCTCCTTTCTCGATGACTGCCATTGCCCGGAAGTATTCCTCCTCGCGTGTCCTGTCGGTCAGTCTGGCGTATCTTCTGGTCACCTCCAGGCTTGTGTGCCCCAGGAGGGGCTGCAAACACTCAAGCCTCATCCCTGCATTCAGGAGCTCGCTCGCAAAAGTGTGGCGAAGGCAGTGGATCGTATAGCCCTTTGCCGACAGGCCGGCAGCTTCAATGTATTTCTCAAACCTTAGCTGTGCCCCTGTATAACCCAGGCGCTTTCTTCCCTGCCCGTAGAAGACAAACTCCTTTTCGGGGTCTCTTGCTTTGAGCCAGCAACCGAGGGCCTCTTTTGCGTCATCGCTAAAATAGACCACCCTTCCGACCCTTGTCTTCTGGGCCTCATAGATGATCACCTTCTTTTCTCTCAAGTTGACTTCAGGGATTTTCAAATCCAGAAGTTCGCCTATTCTCATTCCTGTCCGCAAGAGCATAAGAAACATGGCCCGATCACGAACGTGATCGATTACAGCAAGAAGGGCCTTTATATTTTCCGGTTCGATGGCTCTCGGCAGCGCCTCCGGTACTTTCACCCTTATTTTCTTTGTGAGAACATTCGGATCAATCACTCCCCCCTCGACCAGAAACCGAAGGAAGGCATGCACCGACATAAGCCGAACGCTAACCGTCTTAGCCTTTAGGCCCCGGTCTTGCTCATGCTCGACGAATGCCTCTATGCTTCGCCTGGTGACCTGGTCGAGTTGTATAATGCCTTGCTGGTCTCCGATGAACTTTAGAAATAGCCTGATCGATATTTGATTGGACTCGATTGTGCCGGACCGGCAGTTTTTTCGGTACAAGTGTGACAGGTATTGTTCGGCGTGCTCTTTTCCGGGGAATTCAATTTGCCGGAGGATGTTAATCTGTTTGTTGAGGTACTCGCGGTTCTCAGTCTGGCGTGGCACCGTCAGGGGAACGCGGCAAGGACTTATTGGAAAATCTCCATGCCGGATCGGGGGATGTTCTGAATCTAATGCGATAGTTCCCGGGCTCATTTCTGCCTCCTTTTTTCTGTTTCACTAGAAAAATCAGGCAGATAATTTACCCTCTACGCTCCCGGGTCAATCATCTTCTCGTTACGTACAGTACAACACTGTCCAGTTTTGCCCGCTGTTTTTACTGGCTTTTTTGCTCGCTCGCAATTGTGCCGCCTTAAGCAGTACGAGCACGCTTCGGTGCGCGCTGCGGTTGAGCCCCTGTATGGCGCAACCGCATTCGCGCCGCACCCTCGCCGGGGTGGCCGCTCAGGCCGGAAAATACGCAGCCCGGTTCTTGTCCCACTCGCAGAGCGGGCCGCCGCCTTGAAGCCCGCTGCCGTTGCTTGTTGGTGGTGCTTTTCCGCCAATCCTATGCCGTTTTTGTGGGGTCCCGGTTTTCGCGCCAGTGCCAAATCTTGACGATGATAATTTTATCGTCCGTAACGGCGTAGCGCATCCAGTAGCCGGCCTGACCGAATGGAATGAACAAATCCCTCAGTTGAGGCTTGTCGATGTCCTGAACGGGGATGCCGAGGAATGGAAACCTCAGGAGCCTAAGAGCGGAATCACGAATTCGCTTTGCGGCGCGTTGCGCCGCATCGGGGTTGTGAACACGGATAAAATCACGAAGCAGGGCTAAATCCGAAACAGCTTCTGGAAACCATCTCAAGGCGCCCCGCGAACGCCCAACGCGATTGATAGACCCTGCGTAGCGGGCGCCTTCCGCGCTTCGCGAAGTACATCGCTGAGGGGTGCCCGCAATCGATATGGCATTTTCTTGCCCAGTGTCGTTCATAAGTCTGTCTTACGAGGAACGGGACACTTCCCCTCCCCTTCTGTTCCCCATGTCTCAAGCCACGCGTCAACAACATCGTGGCTGACCGTCTCGCCGGTTGTCTCGTAACGTTCCCAGCGTTTCAAGGTGTCTTGCCGGATGTGCTCGGCTTCTTCCTCGCGATCAAGGAACTGATGGATTGCCTCTTTCATTAGCCAATGCGGCGTACGCTTTCGCGCTTCGCCCAAAGCCTTTAGCCGTTTGCAGGTTTCATCGTCCAGTTTTACGGCCTTACTTGCCATCATGCACACCTCAGGAGATAGTATTAATAGGTAATACTAATCTATACCTTTTCCCAGCAACGTTCAAGCCAAAACCGCCCCCCTCACCCTTCTTTTTCCGGCTGCCCTGACGTTTTGTCTATCGTGTTTAACGAAAACTATACAAACCCAGGGTCCTCCACTATACAGTATGAGGCCGATGCCATCATCCGGAACCGGTTTACAAAGGTTCGATCCGCAACTCCCTGAACCCAATGCCAAGACGCCGCTCACCACCGCCACCCAGCCCTGACTCCCTGGGCGAACAGGGAGACGGAATATCGATCTTTATGATCTTCGATCTCCCGGGGTTGTTGAATTCGAGTACTCTCTCCTCAGACGAAGCTCCCAATGTAAATTTGACGCCACTATCCGCAACATGGGCCACAAACTCTTTTCCAATATTTGGGCCGAAAGCGTGTGCGATGAGATGAACGGCGAATTTTTCCGGAAGAGGTTGACAAAATTCGAGAGTGACGACATCACCTGAAGACCATCTCCCAAACGGCTCAGAGGAAGACAAGCCATATGAGCTCGAAATAATGCCGGGCCATGAAAATTCTCTAAAGTCTATGGTGTTTGTACCAGTCGCACGCGCGAGTGTAAAACCATTCATTTGTAGCTCGTAGAACGTATTTTCAGGCAATGGATGGTCTCCGATAACTAAAATCCACTCCTTGCCGGCCGGGAGCTTGGACAAATCATAGGCAGCGCCCTCCGGGATCCTCTCCCAGGATGCTTCGGGGTTATCAATGTAAAACAATGACCGGAAAAATCCGCCAGGCTCTGAGCCGACAATTACAAGCTTGGAACGCTCCTCGTTTGGCAGGAACTGTTTTACAAAAATCCCCGCCTTGTCGAAAACGTCCGGCACAAAATGCTGCCTGAGTTCGTGATTGACATGGTAGGTTGAAAAACCCACCGCAAGCGGCATAAACAGGTAGACGAAAATTTTAGCCCCGGCCCGAGCTGAATATACCCATAAAGTAAGGGCAACCAGGGATATCCCGCTCAGGACATAAAAGACAATCGGGCTAGAAGTGAAACCGTTTAATTCCGGACAATCAATAAAGTTAGGCGTAAAAGGAACCAGGAATGTATAAACGGCGTACAAAATCGCTCCTCCAATTGGAAAAGCGACAATCGCCCTCCGTTTGAGCATGTTGGTAGTTTGCTCTAAAGACAATAGAGAAACCGCGATGACGAGCAGCAAGGGAAACACAAAATTATAGTAGCGCATAAAAAGATGCTCGACATCTGCAATAGCGGCTTGCAAAAGACTTGCAACCAAAATAAGGTTAACTAAAACCAAAACCGTATAAACAGCGATCCTATTGCCGGCCCTCACTTCCTCTTTAGAAACTACGGAATGAAATGAAGTTTTGATTGCAAAAGCGATAGGCACCCCAAACATTAGACAAGTTGCCAAAACATGGCCTTTAGCACTTTCGCTTGCTAACGATAGAAGTGCAAGGTATCGCCCCGAATCGGATATTGTTTGGGTAAGTATGGTAGTGTAAAATGAGCCGAAAATGGTCAATCCGGCTTTACCTGCACACAAATAACCAATTAACGCTTTTGCGGCAAATGCAAAGGCGACAAAAATAATAGCGCCCCGTAGGGCTTGCAGCACCCATTTGTCTTCTTTTTTCCTGTTGACATACAAAATATAGCCTATGATTGCCGGCAATAAAAACAAGGCGTGCGGCTTAATCAGTGCAGAAAAACCTAATAGCGTTCCGGCAAAACACCACGATCTTAAATCAGATGTGTTATCTAACCGCAAAATAAACCAGGTGAGGAGCCAGAACGAGAAAAAATAGAGTGGCTCCGGCATGAAGTAAGCCGTATAGCTGTTAAGTGGTCCCAAAAGGGCCAGCAATGAAACGATTGATGCGCCCCACCGAGTGGAGACCCGCCTGGCGGTTAGATAAATAAATGGTATGGCCGCCACAAAAAACAGGGTGTTTAATACTCTCGCACAATCGAGAAATCCGTCGCCACAAATGCTGGTTAAACGATAAATGGCTAAATACAGGTAATCAGGAAACATTGAATCTTCGAGCGGCAGCAGTCTGGAAAACTTGCTATAGTTGTACTCATCTGCAAAAACCACAGGATACATGCCGTGGTTTCTAAATAAAAGGCCGAAAAATATCACGATCACGGCGGATATAACGAAGTTGGCTCCAGTTAATGTGCCACGGCTTGTCTTTTCCGTCATGCTCTGGCCTCCGCGTCTCCGCGTGAGACATGTCCTGGGCTGAATCACCTCCGGAACAGTTCCAGCTCCGGGAAAGGCCTGTTTTCCAGGGCGCAGGCCGCTTCGAGAAGGCTTCTGAGTGCTCTTTCGCCTTCAAGCCCGGCATCCAGGGTAAATTCATTCACAAAGGCGTCGATATGCAGGCGTATCACCTCGGGGGCCATTTCCTGAGCGTGCCGTCGTATGTAGGGCCAGGCCTCATCGGGGTGGCTCCTGGCATAGAGAAGGCTCTCTCTGATTTTTTCTTCGGCCATACCGGCGACTTCGCCGCCGAGGTCGCGCCGGATGGCGATCGCTCCCAGGGGCAGGGGTAGTCCGGTTTGCCCCTCCCACCACCGGCCAAGGTCGAGCGCCATGTGAAGACCGTATGCCTGATAGGTCCATCTGCCTTCGTGAATTATGACCCCCGCGTCCACCTCCCCGGCCGCCACCGCAGGCATTATCCGGTCGAACTGCATGGGGACCCGCCGCCCCCGGTGAGTTCCCTCCAACCGGAGCAACAGGCTGGCGGTAGTCAAGTCACCAGGGGTTGCAATTGTCGCGTTGCGAAGCTCCTCGATTCCGGCGGCGCGCCGTGCCACGACGAGCGGGCCGCATCCTCTGCCCATGGCCCCTCCGGACCGCAGCAACCAGTACTTATCCAGGATGCTCAGCACTGCATTTACGGAAATCTTGGAAATATCGACAGCGCCAAGCGATGCCCGCCGGTTAAGCATCTCAACGTCCGCGATCAGCAGATCCAGGGCAAAGGGAAACTCAATTCGCTTCTCCGCCAGGGCAAAAAAGATAAAGGTATCATTCGGACAGGGAGAATATCCGAGGGTGAGCGGTTTCAAATCTAGCTCCGATTTAATCCCGGCCCCAGGATGAGTTCCTTCACTACTCTTCACTATTCACCATTCCTCGCGAAGCGATAGAACCAAAAGGAATTATTTTCTTTTGCTTTTTCTGTTCACTGCTCACTCTTCACCGCTCACTCTTCACTGCCCCTTGATGAGCTCCTTCACTCTGCACAGCAATTCGTTTCTGCCCTGCTGGGTTTGTGCTGAAAAGATGATGAAATCAGCGGGCGATATTCCGAGAATCCGCCCAGCGGCTTGGGCGAGTGGGTTCCATTTTGTTCGGGAAAGTTTATCGGCCTTGGTCAGGATGGGGATTGCCGGAAGTTTTTTCTCCTTCAGCCAGGACCAAAGGCTTATATCATCCGGGGTCGGCGGATGGCGCAAATCCATTATCTGGACAATGCCCCGGAGGTTTTCGCGTGAATCGAGGTAGGTCTCGATCATTGGCCCCCAGCTTGCGCGCAGGCTTTGAGACACTTTGGCGTATCCATATCCCGGCAGGTCAACGAACAGGAAGGAATCGTTTATTTTAAAGAAGTTGATGAGTTGAGTGCGGCCCGGGGTTCGGCTTGTGCGAACCAGTTTTTTCCGCTGGATCAGGCAATTTATGAGCGCAGATTTGCCTACGTTGGACCGGCCGGCGAACGCCACCTCGGGCGATTCATCCCGCGGGTACTGCTCGGGTTGCACGGCGGATGTGATGAATTCGGCCGACGTTATGGCCAAAGCATCCGGGACGCACAGGCCAGGGGGCTGGGAGCAGCAATCCCCGCTTCCTGCTTCTTGCGGTGCGGTCTTGATTCCCGCTCCTTGCTTCCTGCTCCCCGCTCCTTGCTCCTTCATTCCCGCTTCTTGCTCCCCGCTCCCTGCTTCCTGCCCTTGAGGTAGCGCTCGATTCGGTCAAGTCCCTCCGTGATGTTTTCCAGCGAATTGGCATAGCTGAAGCGGACGTAGCCTTCGGCATTCGATCCGAAATCCACTCCAGGCGTTACGCCGACCTTTGCGTTTTCGAGCACTTCGAAGGCGAAGGAATAAGAATCATCTGTAAACCTGCGCGCATTGGCAAAGACGTAAAAGGCCCCAGTCGGCTCAACCGTTATCCCGAACCCGATCTCCCGCAGCCTGGCAATCATATACTGCCTGCGCCGATTGTAGGTTTCGCGCATTTTCGCGACCTGTTCGGCGACACTGGGGTCCGTGAGCGCCGTGTAACCTGCGGCTTGCGCCACGGAATTTGCAGAGATAAAAAAATTCTGCACCATTTTCTGTATCGGGCGGATCATGTACTCGGGCGCTATCATGTATCCGAGCCGCCATCCCGTCATCGCGAAAAGCTTGGAAAAGCCGTTGAAGACGATGCAGTTTTCGGTAAATTCCAGCGCTGAGCGCGCGCGGCCCTCATATACGAGGCCGTGATAAATCTCATCGCTTAGAATCAGCCTGCCCATATCGGCGATTTCGGCCATCCGGTCTGCGTCAAGCAGGTTTCCGGTCGGGTTTGCGGGCGAATTTATAAGGATCGCCTTAGTTTGCGGAGTAAGTGCAGCCTTTATAGCTTCCGGCCTGTACTGAAATCCGTCTTCCTCATAGACCGGGATCATCTTGGGGATCGCTTCGAGAAAACGCACGAAATTGGGGTGGCAGGCGTAATGAGGATTGGACAGAATTACCTCCTCCCCGCATTCCAGAATGGCGCTCATTGCCACCAGGAAGGCAGGGGAGGTCCCGGACGTAACTATCACCCGGCCGGGATCGATTTTGCGAACTCCGTAAGTCTGCTCATAATAGTTACAGATAGCCTCGCGCAGTCCGGGAGTCCCGAGGCTGTGCGTATAGTGGGTGTCGCCCCTGGAAAGGGCCTCTATCGCAGAGTTTTTTACGGCCTCAGGAGTATTGAAATCAGGCTCGCCCACCTCCAGGTGAATCACGGATTCTCCGGCTCGCTCCATTTCCTGGGCGCGTTCCAAAACATCCATGACAATAAATGAAGTCATTTGCTCAAGTCTTCTGCAAATCACGTCTCTAGATCACCTTGTTCAGGGTGTACTCAATAATCCCTTCGGCGCCTCTTTTGATCAAATCAGGTATGAGTTCGCGGACCTGGCCCTTCGATACTACGGTCTCAACTGAAAGCCACTCAGACTGGTACAGGTTGGCGATCGTCGGCGCGTTCAAGCTTGGCAGAATCTCTATGATGCCCTCGATCTTTTCCTTTGGCACATTCATTTTGAGCGCGACCAGACCTTCGGCGCGCAGCGCACCCTGGAGCAGCAGCGAGATGTGCTCTATCTTGTCGCGTTTCCAGGGATCCTGCCATGCATCGAGGTTCGCGATGAGCTGTGTATTGGACTGCATCAATTCGTCAATGATCCTGAGGCCGTTTGCGCGCATCGTCGAGCCTGTTTCGGTGACTTCTACAATAGCGTCGCAAAGGCCGGAAATGACTTTTGCCTCCGTGGCGCCCCAGGAAAACTCCACCTCCAGGCCGATGCCCTTCGATTGAAAGTAGCGCCGCGTAAAGTTTACCAGTTCGGTGGCGATTTTTTTGCCCTCCAGGTCTTTTTCGTTTCGGATGGCGGAGTCCATCGGTACTGCCAGGACCCACCTTGCGGGCCGCTGGCTCACTTTCGAGTAGAGCAGGTCGGCCACGACATGGATTTTGGAGTCATTTTCCATGATCCAGTCGCGGCCGGTGAGTCCCACGTCGAAAGTGCCGTTCTCAACGTAGCGCGACATTTCCTGGGCGCGGCAGATCGAGCAACGGATGAACGGATCGTTGATCTCCGGGAAATAGTTTCTATCGGAAAGCGATATTCTCCAGCCGGATTGCTCAAAGAGCCTGAGGGTGGATTCCTGGAGACTTCCCTTCGGAATGCCAAGCATGAGCTGTTTCACTTCTTGTAAACCTCCCGGGGATCAAAGACTCGAACTCCCCGCACTTCAAAGCGGCCGTCAATGAAAAATCGGTGAAAGCAACTTTCGAAACCGGTATGGCAAGCCGCTCCCCCTGTCTGGTCAACCTTGAGCAGAATGGTATCGGAATCGCAGTCGATCAAAATTTCGCGAACGAACTGGATGTTTCCCGATTCTTCGCCTTTCAACCAGAGCTTCTGCCTGGACCTGCTCCAATAGTGAGCTTTTCCGGTTTGGACAGTCTTGTTCCAGGCAAGTTCGTTCATATATGCCAGCATGAGCACCTTCCCGCTCTCAAAGCTCTGGACGATCACGGGAATCAAACCGTTTTGTTTACTAAAATCAGGTCCCAACGTCAATGTTCCCTCGTATGATAGACTAGTACATTGTCAACAAAGTTATTACATGTTGCAAGGAATCGTCACCCCGGCGAAGGCCGGGGTCCAGTGCTGTTAAACAACTGGAGAGACGCTAGATTCCGGCCTTCGCCGGAATGACGGGCTGTAGGTCCTTACCTATCGGAACTTAGTTGACGCTGCACTAGTTTCCATCCGGAAAGGGTTCTTCTCCGCCCTGGGGGCGTCAATCTTCCGGTTTGCTTGTGCGGCGTACGCATGTCCGCTTCCGCGCAACCCCTCGATTTCCTTGTCGGTACGAAAACGTTCCGGCTAAAGCCGGTAAGAGGAATGACCAGATTATGCCTCCTTTTCGAATCGGAAACCGCTAGTGTACCATCAGGAGTTTCCTGATGGGCACTAAGCTACATTTTTGCCGCAAGCTGGCCACAAGCGGCGCCTATTTCGTTTCCACGGCTTCTGCGGATTATCGCAGCTAGATTCGCTTTTCGCAAGACATCCTGAAACCCCAGGATTCTTTCCGGGGGCGGAGTCCGGAAGTGAGACCCCGGATTCGAATTAAAAGCAATAAGGTTTACCTTTGCTCGAACGCCCTCAAGGAGCCTGACCAGTTCCCTCGCCTGCCGTGGACTGTCATTTACTCCGTCAATCAGAATGTATTCAAAGGTGATCCGCTTTCTAGGCGGAAGCGGATACTCGCGGCACGCTCGCATAACCTCGCTGAGCGGGTATGTCCTGTTTACCGGCATAAGTTCATCTCTAAGCTTATCATCTGCCGCATGAATGCTTATCGCAAGGTTTACGGGCGAATCCATTCCCAGGCGCCGCATCTGAGGGACAAGCCCGACGGTCGACAGGGTCACCCGCCGGTGTGAGAACATCAATCCATTCGGGTCCGTTATAATGCGGATGGCCCGCACGACTTCATCATAGTTTGCCAGCGGTTCTCCCATTCCCATTAACACCAGGCTGTTTATTCGCGGCCCCAGCTCCGGGTCTCGAAGCCCCTGGCATACCTGGTCAACTATCTCGGCGGTCTCGAGGTTACGTTTTAACCCTATGCTTCCGGTCAGGCAAAACTTGCACCCGAAGGCGCACCCGACCTGGCTGGATACACAAAGCGTACACCTCGGCGGGTCGGGGATAATTACCGATTCGATGAAATTGCCGTCATGGAGGCGAAACAGGTACTTGCGGGTTCCGTCAGGCGCCTCATCAACCCGGGAAATGGCAAGAGCGTCCAAAGTCGAGCTGAATTCAAGCTGTGCGCGAAAGGCGCGGCTCAGGTCGCTGCATTGGCTCCAGGATGAGATATTTCGTGCATAAAGATGCCTGAAGAGCTGGCGGGCGCGGAAGGGCTTCTCCCCAAGAGAGTTAACCCACTGCTCAAGCTGTTCGAAAGTGAAATTCTTGATGAAAAAAGGTCTCATTCTGAAATTGACTATTTTCTCGAAAAATATTGGTCAGAGGTCCGATCCTGGAGAAAAATTTGATTGTAGCTCCATATTTCGGTCGAGTCATATGTTTTATAACCGGCTTTCCTGCATTTTTCGCAGGCCTTGCGCGGGATGTGTACCGCAAAGATTCTGCGGCCGATGTCGGTTTGCGAGTCTATTGTGAGAAGACCGCTGCAGTCCGGGCAGGCGCGGATCGTTTCCCTCTGGATTTCGGTTATGTGGTCCGTATCGTAGTAGATTCGGCGGTTCCGCTCGAACAGCTTGCCCTTCTTGCGGTTGTCTTCCCGAATGCGGGCGCCCTGCTTCCAGACTTCGAGTGATTCCTCTACGACTTTTTGGATGTGCCGGGTGATCTCCGGCCCCTGTTCCAGTCTTTCCGGGTCGTAACCTGGTTCAGAAATCCCGCTGTAGTCAAGTCCGGCCAGTGCCAGGATGATCCCCACATTCACATATGGAAGGGCGCTCTCTATCGAATATCCGCCTTCGAGAACGGCAATGTGAGGCTTGAGCCGGCTCGTTAGCTCAGCGTAGCCATGCGCGCAGAAATGCATGTTAGTGATCGGGTCGGTGTAGTGGTTGTCCTGGCCGGCGGAATTCACGATCAGATCAGGTTTAAATTCTTCCAGCATGGGCAGGATAGCGTTTTCAAGCACATAGAGAAACCCTTCTTCGGAGGTCCGGGGAGGCAAGGGCAAATTGATCGTTGTTCCGGCGGCGTTTGGACCGCCAAAATCTGGTGGAAACCCGGAGCCGGGGTACAGGGTGCGTCCGTCCTGATGTACCGATATGAAGAGCGTATCGGGGTCGTGCCAGTAAATGTCCTGAGTTCCGTCACCATGGTGGCAGTCGGTATCAACTATCGCTACGCGATCTACGCCGTAGGTCTGGCGCAGGTATTCGATCATCATAGCTTCGATATTGATGTTACAGAAGCCTCGAGCCCCGTGGACCACCCTCATCGCATGATGGCCGGGCGGGCGGACCAGAGCGAAACCTCGCGCAATATTTTTTTCCAGCACCTCCACGCCGATTTTCTTCGCCCCCCCTGCGCTTATCAGGTGCGATTCGGTGATTACGCTCAGCTCATCCGGAACGCAGAAGTGGACGCGTTGAATGTCTTCTAACTTAGCAATGTCAGGCTTGAATTCCACGATCCCCTCAATGTCGAGAATACCCTCCTCGCATACCTGGTCTTGCGTGTAAAGGAGGCGCTCCTCACGCTCGGGATGCGTGGGGTGAATCGCCCAATCGAAAGCGGGGAAGAATACGAGGCCGGTTCTGGTCGTTGATGAGAGCATTTTTTTAGCCTTAAACTGCTCATGGGAGATGGCAGCAGTTGAACATTGACTGCGCCAGTTTCTTATACTCCGGGATCAGCCCCGGCCTTGTCTGGACCTTCACGCGAATGTTTAGCCCTGCGGTATAAAAACCCCTGACCATATTAAATTGAATGTCCTCGACTACCTCAAGATCGAGTTCGGATTCCGGCGTGCCGGTTTTGACGCACTTTTCCCGAAGCAGCTCAAACGCAAGCGAGATTGCGGCTTTTCGGTCGAAATCCTTGCCGACCTGGCAGCTGAATGATTCTTCCGGGGCCAGGGCTATGCCTCTTTCAGTATCTGCGAAAAGAGTTACTTCGCTTGTATTTTTGGCCATGGCCGCTCCCAGGGCGTTGGCCACATGCCACTGAGGCACTGCGCTGGTTTGAATTCCAATGAGTTTTTCAATGCGGGGAGCAAAAAAAGGTGCGGGACCGCCGAGCGCCAGGATTTCAACGGGCCTGACCTTATAGCCGGAAAGCAGCTCTTTTACGGTATAGACCGGCTTGCTGTTGATGTCTTCGATCATCTTACGGGCGGCTAAAATTATCTTTTCGCACGATAAGTCCAAAACTCGGCCGGCGGCCTCTTCAGGCGTAATCCCGAGTTGATGGGCAATAGGGCGCAGACCGCGCCGGGATGCATCGACGTCCCCCTTCAGGGCTCTTCCAAGGACAAAAAGAGCGTCGGTCGGCGTTGGAGATGGACCTCCGTAGGCCATCGCCGGGCCGTGGCGTTCAGGGCCTATCAGAAGCTCGCCGTCCAAAACCCGTAGTGCGCTGTCTCCGCCCAGTGCAATCGATCTGGTTTTTAGAGAGCGTACGAGTGTCCCATGCCCTCCGATTTCTCCTCCAAGCGGTTCGAGCAGCGGCGCCCGGCCGACGAGTACAGCCATGTCGGTCGTTGTGCCCCCAATATCCAGGACGAGTGTGTCTCCGGCGCCGGAAGCAAAGGGGAGGGCGCCCATAACGCTTGCCGCCGGGCCGGAGAGGATCGTCTGCCCCGGCACGTCGATGGAGGCTTCGAAACTCATCGTTCCCCCGTCGGCCTTGAGCACGAAGATGGGGATTTCGAAACCTTTCTTTTTCAGCGAGTCTTTGACTGCCTCGAAAAACAGCCTGTGAACAGGGTGAACAGCCGCGTTGAGCCATGCCGTGGCGATTCGGCGGGGGAAATTCAGATTTGCAGAAACGCGGTGACCCAGAATTACATGGTCGCACGAACGACGCAAGATTTCCGCCATCTTGAGTTCATGCTTCGGATTTCGCACTGAGAACTTTGATATTACGGCAACCTGGCGAACATCTTCAGCAAGAAATCTTTCGGCTATCTCGTCGATTTCCCGTTCTTCCAAAGGCTGGATCTCTCGTCCGCGATGGTCGATCGATCCCGATACGCAATGATAATGGCTGCCGATCCGGAAATTGGCCGGGTCTATGCCGGGGCCTGCCGATACGACCACGCCGGTCTTTGCCAGCTTTCCTTCAGCAATGGCATTAGTGGTAAGAGTTGTGCTAAGGACTGCGCGGCGTATTGCCCGGGGCGGCACATCTCTGGTTACTTCGTCAAGCCCCGTCCACACACAATGGAAAAGATTGGAATGGTCCGTTGCAACCTTAGCCTGACGCAGAATACGGCCCTCTCCGATCAGCACGGCGTCTGTGTGAGTCCCCCCCACGTCGAGACCGATTATCATCCTGCCCCCCTAACGCGCACTTCCGCTTGAAAGGTGACTGCAAAACCTCGGTAAATCGACCCGGCGCCAATTGGCTGCCATATGGTTAAAAAACTACAGCCGCAGTGCTAGGAAATGATTTCTCCATCGCAGAGTTGAAGTATTGTGTTTAGAAGACCTTTTAACTCCGGACAAGCGTTGGCGGAAAGAAGCAGGTCTTTTCCCTGCAGTATCCGGTTGGCATCTCGCGGCTTGACATAATAACTCCGACAACTGCCGATTTCGAACAACTCCTGGATCCAATATGCGGGAGGCTTATCGTGATTTACATCCTCGGGGTTTTTCCCTGGGGATTTCATGTTGTGACCTGCAAGCTTCAGAATATCCGTCCAGTACACCAAGAGCCAAGCTTCGAAATCGTGCTGTGCTGCATGAGGGTGGAAGCGCGTTTCTAGGCCGACCCACGCGCGCATCTTTGCTTTAGCATCTGCAGCATCGTTGAATTCTCTTGTCCCGGTGTATACATCAGTCAAAGCTAATACCGCGTCAGCCGCTCGGTCACCATCGCTTAAGAGGTTTTCAACAACTCGTTTGAGCTTTTCGCCCTTAGGTATGCGACCATGATACGGAAGAGGGTCAATGTTAGGCATCCTGCCTTGCAAGCGTGTTTCCAGAAATCGGCGCAGATGAGGCAGAAAAGCTTTCTCCGTGCGGCCCTCGATCAGCAAAGAAATTTTCATGACCGCCCCCCCATCCGTCCCATCCGCCACACTTCATCAAGTGTATAGTCCGAGAGCCATTTTTCCAGATCCAGCTTGTCGGCCCATGTAGCGCTTGCGCAGCCGTCCTCATTTATATCCATAACAACAACTTCGTGAGGTCGAAGAAACCTGATGAGACTGTCGGAATGAGTGGCTATAATAATTTGGGTTCTCTTAGATGCCTCACGAAGCAGATCTGCTAATAAAAGGAGTAGTTCGGGGTGCAGACTCACCTCCGGCTCATCAATCATCGTGATGGTAGACAACCCAGGACTCTGCAGAAGTGAAACAAGCCACAAGAAGCGTAATGTACCTTCTGAAAGTTGATTCATATACATCGAGTCTTTGAAATTCTTATCCTTCCAGGTCATTGCCAACATGCCCGCTGCAACCGGCGGAAACCCCAGTTTTTCGAATCCTGGATAAGCCGATCTAAGCGCATCTTCAATAGCATCGTAGCAGTCGCTACTACTTTCTCGAAGGTAATAAAGCAAAGGGACGATGTCCTCTCCGTCTTTTCCTGGAAGCTCGGCTGGCTTCATCGTTTGAGGCAGTTTTACAGGAGCCCGAGGTCTTACATCGAGAACATGATACAGTGTAGCCGAACTGAGAAGGCGTCGCAATTCCTCGGGTTCGTGAAACATTTTTGGAACCTGCGCTAACGAGGTCTCGAACGGATTGTGTTCCCATGTGGGCCTTACCGGTTTGTTACCTTCAATTTCAAAATACCGGACATCATCGTATTGTGAATCAATATGTTTAAAAGGTTTAGTTTTTCCCCTGTCTTGGGAAAGCATCTCCCTTGAAATGGCATAAGATTGCCCCTTCGGGGCAATATTGAGTTCGTATTTTAGGGGTTTATAATGAGGAACTTTCATATCGACCAGGAGAGATAATTCGTAGGCCTTGTCAGCCGTCAGGAGGTTTGCGATACCACCCATCTCGTTTAGTGAACTGTTCAGCTTGCCTTCGGCGGAAGCCGACAAGAGGGACATAGCATCCAGCATGGATGTCTTGCCCACACCGTTCGCGCCGATCACGACCATGGGCGAGCGGATTTCCAGATCAATGTCATACAAGCGCCTGAAACCTTTGATGCGGAGGTGGTTTATTTTATACATTTTTGGCAAGCTCCTCTTGATCATTTTCTGCCGAGGCCACTCTTTTAGGCCAAATGCACCCATTCATAATAGGTCTTGCAAAAAAATTGCGATTTTTCAAGGTCCGAAGATTGACACCCTCAGGGCAGAAAAGAGCGGTTTACCGGGCTAATAGCCGGCGAACAGCTCCACACAGATGTAGTCATAACACCCGACTCCGAGATGGTTGAAGCGCCGGTCCAGGATGTTTTTCCGGTGGGCGGGGCTTGCCATGAGGGCCTTGTGAATATTGGCCGGAGTATCAATGCCTTTTGCCAGGTTCTCGCCTGCCGACACTTTAGACCTTTTACGTTTGTCGGGAATACATTGCCTGACCGTCTTCCAGACCGGGTTCTTACCCGTTTTAGGGTCCTTATGGCCAAAATAGCGCTCGGTCACCATTCGCTTGGCGCGCGTAAAAGCCTTCATGGCAAGGCAACTGTCCCATTGAAGAGCCGGGTGTTCTTCCCTTGCCAGTTCGTAGAGCTTCGTTGGCCCTTTCGCTTTCAGAGACGTCCGGCCCTGCGGACCGCTTGGCTTGAGGGAACACCGGAAGAGGTCTGGCCTGCTGCGCAAAGCAGGACGAACCCAGCGCGCAGATCAACAAAATCACTACACCGGCAATTGCTTTTTCCATCCACTTGTCTTCCAAAAAGCAACCAGATTGACAGATGAATCGGTGAACCGGGGAAGAGGGGTTTCCCAGTCGCTAATACTTTTACCATCCACCTGCTCAATCACCAACGGTTCTTCCCCTTTTAGCCATTTTCCGATTGATCGACGACGTACAGCCGCAAGAGCATAATCCGTCCTTTTGAATAATTAAACCCACAAAATGCGCCAGCCGGTTTTACATGCAAACCGAGATTCTTTGTTTCCCTCTTGAAGTCGTCATCTTCGCTGCGATCTATCAACGCCATGGCCCCGGTGTTGTTCCGGAGACAAAGGGCGGCCCCGCTCGGAGAGGTGAGGAGGGTGCGGGTCCCAAGCTGGAAAACAAGGCTGGGTTCGTGGTAACCCGAAGCACAGAGCATGACATTGTCGCCGACGCGCTGCTTGGCTGCATTGGTGACGTTCCTGCTAAGCCACAGCCAATTAACATTGGGCAGTATCCATTGAAGTGAAGGCCCTAGGACGAGGGCAGTTGCGGCGATTGTGACGATAGTGGCGTGGACGTACCGGCGCTTGAAGAACTTCCAGGTGGAAAGCGCCGTCGCAGCAATCGCCGCAGTTGCCGGGATCAGGCCGACCGGTTCGAAGCGATGCTCCAGAAACCAGGGGATGGCGAGCGCCCCGAGGCCGAGCAGCAAAATTACCAGTTGGCATGAAGCGTACATGGTTTTCACGAGCTTGGACCCTAGTTCGCGGGCGTTGTCCTGTTCGCTGGAAATTATTGTATGCGCGACCAGGAGGCATAATGCGGGGTATAGGGGCAAGACATAATGCGGGAGCTTCGTTGGGATCAGTTCAAACACAATCCAACCAGGTATTATCCACGCAAGGCAAAACCTTACTGCTGGAGCGGAGCGCGAATTCCATGCCCGAAAAAAAGACACTCCCGCCAACGCTGATGCAGGCCAGAGGGTGAGTGGCATCAGAAGGAGGTAGAAACCGGGTGGAAATCCGTGCGATTCCTGGCCCGAGGCCACTTTGAAAAGCATGTCCTTCACCAGGGCCTGCTCAAAGAAAGCACCCTTTGTAGCCAAGCCAATGGCAATTACCCAAGGGCTTACAAGTATCGCCGTTATCGCCAGACCCGGAAGCGGCTTCATACTCTTCAGCCATTTTGCGTCCCTGTCGGCCGCTGTCAGGCAACCAACGGTAAACAGACTGATCATCGGGGTAACCGGCCCTTTTACAAGAATACCGATGGCTTGTGCTGTCCAGAAGGTTAGAAAAGCCCCGATTTGCTGAGATTGGTTTCCATTGCCCCGAATATAAAACCTGCTCAAAGCGCCCTGAGCAGCCATTATCGTTGCAAGCAGCACGGCGTCTGTTGTCGCAAGATGGGCCTCCATCACCAGTAGGACCGAACTGGCGGCGAGAACGGCCCCGAGGAAGCCTGTTCTCTCACCGAACAGCCGTTTTCCAAGGGCAAACGTGAGCAGGACGGAAAAAATCGCACCAAGGAGCGATGGGATGCGATACGGCCAGATTTTTCGAGATTTGGCCGTGCCGGAGAGCGCCGCACTCGCGGCCTGGAGCCAGTAGATGCCGATGGGCTTCTTATTGCGGGGTTCGTTCTGGAAGCGAATCTGGACGAAATCGCCGGTCTCGAGCATTTGGCTTGACGCCTGGGCAAACCTCGATTCGTCCCGGTCAATGGGAGGAAGTGTAGAGAGCCCTGGAAGGAAGAAAGCAAGGCAAATCAGAATGAGAAAAAAATACTGCGGAAACGTGGAACGAGAAGCGGTACGAATAGAAGCGGCGACAGATAAGCGAGAGGCGGGAATGGTTTCTTGCTCCCCGCTCCCCGCTCCCTGCTCCCCGCTTCTTGCTTCTTTTGGTGCGGTCTTCATTCCTGCTTCCTGCTCCCCGCTTCCCGCTCCAATTTTTTCAAAGCCTTTTTAACGGCGTCGAATCCCTGCTCGATTTCCTCCATCGAGAGCGCATAAGAGAACCGGATGCAATTGTCTTCGCCAAAGGCGTCTCCCGGGACCACCGCCACGTGGGCCTCTTCCATGAGAAAGTCGGCAAGATCGAGCGATCCGTTTATCGTGCGTCCTGCAAACTTTTTCCCAAAATGGCCGCTGAAATCGGGGAAGACGTAAAATGTGCCGTCCGGCTCCGTGCAAGTTACTTCCGGCAGGCCGGAAATGCACTCCAGCACGAGTTTGCACCGTTTTTCGAAGGTTTGCGCCATTTCCACAGCCGATTTCTGATCGCCGGTGAGCGCCTCGACGCTTGCCCACTGAGATATAGAGCTCGGATTGCTGGTAACCTGGCTCTGGAAGTCCGTTGCGGCCTTTATAACCATCGGGTCGCCTATAAGGTAGCCAATTCGCCACCCTGTCATGCAATAGCTTTTGCTGACGCCGTTTATGATAAAAATGCGGCCGCGCAGCTTTTCCTCGACCATTCCAAGGCTAACCCATTTCCGGCCGCCGAAAAGAATACGGTAATAGATATCGTCGCTTGCGATCAGCACGTTTTCATGGCGTAAAAGCACTTTGGCCAAAGCTTCGAGTTCATCTGGGCCATAATATTTCCCGGTTGGATTCGACGGGCTGTTCAGGAGCAGGAGGCGGGTGTTCGGGGTGATGGCCCTTTCGAGGTCTGCGGCCTGGAGCAGGAAACCGTCTTTTTCCGTGCAGGGCACAATGACCGGTTTGGCATCTGCCAGACCGACCATGTCAGGATAACTTACCCAGTAGGGCGAGGGTATGATGACCTCATCTCCCGGATCCAGCAGGGTCATGAACAGGTTATAGAGCGCATGCTTTCCGCCGCAGGATACCAGAACGTTTTCCCGCCCATAGGAGAGGCCGTAGTCGGCTTTGATGAGAGTGCAGACAGCGTCCTTCAGTTCGTCTATGCCGCCTACAGCCGTATATCGTGTCTGGCCGCTGCGGATGCTCTGCATCGCGGCGTTGCCGATATTCTCAGGAGTATCGAAACCGGGCTCTCCAATGCCGAAATTGATTATGCCGACGCCGCTTCGTTTGAGCGCGTTGGCTTTGGCATTGATTGACAGAGTGGCTGAGGGTTTCATCCTGCCGATTCTTCCGGATAATTTCATTTTATTACCTCTGTTGAGATTATCTAGCGCTCTGCTGGTAATTGACTGAAATCAGATACAGACCATGCCCCGGAGCGGTCATTCCGGCTTGCTTGCGATCACCGCTGCTGATGATGCGCTCGAAGTCCGTGGCCGTCCACTTTCCCTTTCCGACATCAACTATCGTGCCCGTCAGGTTCCTGACCATGCGCCGCAGGAAGCCGTTGGCCTCGTAGGTGAACTTCAGCAGGCCGGACCGCGACCACACGAGTTCAGCCCTGAGGATGTTTCGCTCGGTCGAGGATGCCTGTGACCCAGAGGCCATGAAGGCAGAAAAGTTATGCTGCCCGCAAATCCTTTTCAGGCACTCCCGCATCGGCTCCACGGCAAGTGGCTTGCGTACGTGCCATGCGTAATTGCGCAGCAGCGCAGATGGGACCGGGCGGTTGAGTATGTGATATTCGTAAACCTTGCTCACCGCTGAAAAGCGTGCATGAAAAGACTGGTCCACCTCCTCTGTGCTCAGAACGACGATGTCGCCCGGAAGAAGGCTGTTTAGACCCTTGAGGATCTCATCGGGCGTGAGGTTTGTGCGTGCATGGAAATTAACCACCTGCCCCTTTGCATGCACCCCGGCGTCAGTGCGGCCGGACGCGCGAATCCCTACCCTGTTTCCAAGCATTACCCCCAGGCGCGACTCGATAACTTCCTGGATGGAGAGTGATCCCGTCTGGCGCTGCCATCCATGATATCCGGAGCCGTCGTATTCCAGCACGAGTTTTATGTTGCGCTCAATTTGGCAATCATGCTCATTCATTGCAGTTTATTATGGTTGCCAGGGCGCGTCTTTGAGCCCGGTGTCCTCCGGCAAGCCGCACATGATGTTCATATTGCAAACGGCCTGTCCGGATGCGCCCCTGGTGAGATTATCAATAACGGAGATGACGATCAGCCGTCGAGTCCTCTCATCGACGCGCCAGCCAAGGTCGCAGTAGTTACTGCCCCTAACCTGAAGCGAAACGGGCAAATGCTCTCGATTACTGAGGCGGACGAAAAGCTCATCCATGTAAAAGCTCCGGAAGGCCTCCTCCACGTCCGCTGCCCCCACTGACTCCTTCAAATTGGAGTAAACCGTGCTCAGAATGCCGCGGCTCATCGGGACAAGATGCGGGGTGAAATTGACCACGACCTCTCTTCCGGCCAGAACGCTCAGCTCCTGCTCGATTTCTGGCGTGTGGCGGTGCTCGGCCACTTTGTATGCTTTAAAGCCCTCGTTGACCTCGCAGAAATGCACGCCCAGGTTAATGGCTCTCCCTGCCCCGGTGACCCCCGATTTGGAGTCTGCGATTATCGTTTCGGGATCGATGAGCCCGCGCCAAAGCGGCGGTGCTGAGGCGAGAATAACGCTGGTCGGGTAGCAGCCCGGATTGGCGACAAGGCGAGCGGTCCGGATTTTATCGCGATATAGCTCGGGAAGGCCGTAAACAGCCTCCTTAAGAAGCTCCGGGGTCTTGTGCGCCGAATACCACTTTGCGTAGACCTCAGGGTCCCTCAGCCGGTAATCCGCGCTCAGGTCCACGACTTTGACCCCTCGATCCAGCAGACTCGGAATTATGTCCATGGAAGCCTGGTGCGGCACTGCCGTAAAGACCAGATCGGCTGATGCGGCAAGCTTTTCGGGGTCGGTGTCTTCAAAGACGAGATCGCAATGGCGCTTGAGGGCAGGGTAGAAATCGTCAATTCTCTGCCCCTTTTGTTGCCTGGAGGTGATCATGGAGACCCGGACCGATGGATGGGCGCACAGTATTCGCAGCAGCTCAAATCCAGTGTACCCGGATGCACCGGCAATGGCAACCTTGAGCATAATATTCCCCCTTGATAAAAATGAAGGGCGCGTGCACCTTGTGCAGCGCCCCATATTCAATCCGAAAAATCGGTTTCGGTTGCCCCGATGAAGAAATCGACCCTGGAAAAAAGCGGAAAGATTTACGTCAAAGGAGCGGGGTTTAACCCGCCCTTAACGGGATTAGCGCTTCGAATACTGGAAGCGTGCTCTGGCGCTCTTGCGGCCATACTTTTTGCGTTCCTTGACGCGCGAGTCGCGGGTAAGGAAACCGGCCCGTTTGAGGACCTCTCTGTATTCAGGATTGAGTTCCAGGAGCGCTTTGGAAATACCGTGCCGAATGGCCCCTGCCTGGCCGGAAATCCCTCCCCCCAGCACATTGATGGAGACGTCCAGTTTGCCGAGCGTCCCGGTAAGCACCAGCGGCTGAGCAATTACCATTTTACTCGTTTCCCTGTCCAGATACGTATCGGCCGGCTTTCTGTTTATAACTATCCGACCGGTACCGGGTTGAAGCCAAACCCGCGCGATTGAGGTCTTTCTTTTTCCTGTGGCATAAAAGCGTTGTTCGGGCATTTAAAAGCGTCTCCTAGCTGTATTTCTCCAAAAGTTTAAAAGCCTGGGGCTGTTGAGCCTCGTGAGGATGGGCCGGGCCGGTGTAAACTTTTAGCTTCTTAATGAGTTTGCGGCCGAGCCGGTTCTTGGGCAACATTCCCCAGACCGCCAGGCGGATCATCCGTTCGGGGTTTTGCTGGTTGAGCTTACGGGCGGTTGTCGCTTTAAGTCCACCAATATAGCCGCTATAGCGGTAATATGTCTTCTGGGTCCATTTGTCACCGGTCAGCCTGACCTTGCCGGCGTTGACGACGACCACGAATTCACCCAGGTCCACATGCGGGGTGAAGTTGGGCAAGTGTTTGCCTCGGATGCGGACCGCGATCTGACTTGCCAGGCGGCCCAGGACCTGGTTTTCGGCGTCAACTACTATCCATTTGCGCTTTTGCGGTTCGAACTTTGCGCTTTGCGTTTTCATTGTGAGGCACTCCGAAATCTAACAAAATTGACCTAAGCCGCAAATGATACAAATATATGCATCCATTGTCAAATAAAAACGTCGAGTGAAGCCGGAAGCCGCAATTCCAGGAGACAGGCAGCAGAAAGCCGCAGTTGGCTCTATGCTACCTCGAATAAATCCAGGTCTCGGGGTGCTGATATCCGGGCATAGGCTCGCCAAACAGCGGCCTGCCGAAAAAGGCGCTGGCCTGGCCCAGACTGCCAAGCCCCAGCAGATCGATTGTGAAGACAAACCGGTTGTCGGCGCCCACCCGTTCGTATCCGCAGCCCACTCCCCAGCAACCATGGATGTACCTGATCCCGTATCCCTGCGTGAACATCAATCCACCTTCCAGGGAGTAATCATGGTAGGTCTCCAAATAAATGTTCTTGTATGTCTTAAGAATCGTTTGGATCGCAATTTCATCTACCTGGAGGCTTGGAATATCCTGGTAACTGAGCTGGACAACGTTTCCTGTGCGGTTGTCATAACTCAAGTAAAGGCCCTGAGCCTTTCCCTGTCCGGACGTTGACAAGTCCACATCAAGATCGTAGGAGACAGTGACGTATTGTCCGGGCAAAACATCCAGCCTGAACCCCACCGGCGAAAATCCCTCCCTCATGACATTGAATGTGTCAAATAAAGGGTCCTCTATCGAAGGCGGCACCACATTGAAGAACTGAAAAACGTGCATTCGGACTATTTCCGCATACGTTGTCGTGAGCTCTCCGGCAGCATTCGGAGTCACCTGCTTTCCGGTCAGGAAGGACGAGAAGCCGTAGCGAATGCCGTTTCTGGACTGATCCAGGTCAAGCCGGTCGAGTTGAGGGATAATGCCGTTTGTGGTCTGGGTCGCGTATTCGTATGAGATCTCCGGCCGGATCGAATTCTGAACGGCCGTAATGTTCCAGAAATTTACATTGAATTCCCTGTTAAGGCGTGTGCTCATCTCCAGCTTGACATCCGGTATTTCGCGCTCGGCGAAGTTACTGCCGGAATTGCCTGACCCCCATTCGATCGCATAGGCGTTGGCGCGAAGACCCACAGAGGGCTCGAAGTCCAGGTAATTACCCCAGTGCATGGGGTAGTATAATCGAGGATAGACGTCCAGCCGTTGATCTGTATCGCCCTGTGACCTCCAGTAGTTTACGGCCGAACCCTGGAAAGTGTAATAGAGGGGCGTGTTGTCAATCCACTTGGGGATCGAGGTAAAAGAGACGGACGGCAGCTTCTGGATCGATTCTGTGTTTACGGGAGGCTGGAAGTTCTGCCAGTATCGAACGTCCATGCTGAGGAGGTCGGATTCGTCAATCTTCTTTTCAAAATAAGCTGTGGATTCGCGAACCAGGGAGGGCAGGTCATTCAAGATGCCGCGGCCGGAAACCATTAGGAACTCCGTGTTGCACGAGCAAAGGAAGTCGATCCGGTTGAGAATTCCTGGAGAAAATTCCGGTCGCTCACGTAATCCACATCTATTTTGGCCTGTATGTTCCAAGGCAGCGTAATGTCCTGCCTGCCTCGCACCCAATACCGGTCCTCCGTTTGGAAGGGATATCCCTGGGCGGCCAATAACGATTGGCTCGCATGGTCTTGCAGAAAATTGAACATCCAGATGCCTTTGCCAAATTCCGGGTTGTTAATGCGGTATTCGACCCCTCCCATAAACCCGCGATTTGACATATAGCGGGCATAAAAGGTAGCATCCATATCACCCCGAAAGGCCCAGTAATAAGGGACTTCAATCTGCCACCCGTTGAGGGTGGAGTTTCCCTCGATAGGAACCAGAAACCCCGACTGGCGTTCAGTTTCAACCGGCATGCCAAGCAAGGGCACATAAGCGACCGGCCAGCTGCGACCCCAAAAAGAAGTGCCGTACGCCCAACCATTGCCGCCAACGGTCACCTTCATTGCGTTGAACTGGATTTTCCAATCAGGATCGGCCGGGTTGCAACTGGTTACGAACCCCTCCTTGATATCAAATTCGGTAGGGCTGAGTTTGGTTATCGCTTTTCCCTGAATGAAAAAATTATTCTGGGCGAAATACAGAATCCCGGACTCCACCCACCCCTTTTCGGTGTCCAGGCGCCAGAGGACGTGTTCGCTCTTGATCCAGTTTCTCCCATACTGAACGGTAACATTGCCGGTGAGATCGGCCTGCTGGGTCTGTTTGTTCACGGATGCATAGTCGGCCTGTATCATCCTGTCCGTGGAAGTTATCTTTACATTTCCCTCGGCTTCGTAGAGCTGTTTTTCCTGGTCATACATCAGCTTGTCGGCATGGATTGTCCATGAAGCCTGACTGGTTTGGGCAATCTGCAGTCCGCTTAAAATCGGCTGTGGGCCATCCGCCCGGGCATGGCTCGCCGTGAAGGCAATGAAAGCCAGACAATAAAAAAACACGGCGACTCTTGAGAACATGCATCTTATAGAGATTTCCCTCACAGAGCAGGCTCCCCGAAAATTTGTTTTACCTCTCCGGCAAAATAGAGTGAGCCGGTAATACAGATAAGATCATCCGGACCGGCCAGATGTCTTGCTTCCTGGATGGCGGAAGCCGAATCGGAGATTACGTAGTATTTTTGTATGTAGGGTCTGGCCATTTTGCGAATGTCATCGGGATTTGCAGACCTGGCGTACCGGGGCCGGGTAAAGATAGCGGTCTCAGCCATGGGGAGCAAACGTCTGAGGATCCCCAAAATGTCCTTGTCAGCCATTATTCCCATAACGAGGTGAAGCTTATTGTAAGTGAAACTTTCTTTGAGAGCATCTCGAAGGGATTCGGCGCCCTGCGGGTTATGCGCCCCGTCGAGCACTATCGTCGGACTGGTTTCAAGAACCTCCAGCCGGGCCGGCCATCTCACCTCGCGCATTGCACGCTCGATGGGGTCCGGCCAGAGTGAAATGAGTCGTTTTTGTTCGAGGACCTCGAGGGCCGCAAGGGCCAGCGCCGCGTTACCCACCTGGTGAGACCCTCTCAGATTGAGGCTCAGGGATGGCAACTGCCTTTTGATGCCTCGGTACTGAAAGGACCCGTTGGATTTTCGCCTTACCCGGAAATCGGACTTAAACCGGTACAAGGGCGCGGCTTTATTCATGCATGTAGTTTTCAGTATCCCCTGGGCTACCGGCTGGAGCGCGCCTGTTACCACAGGGACGCCCTGCTTAATGATTCCCGCCTTTTCGCGGGCAATCGAGGAAAGGGTCGATCCGAGGAACTCCTGGTGATCGAAACCCACATTCGTAATAACGCAGACCTCGGGGCTGATGACGTTTGTGGCATCGAGTCGGCCTCCCATGCCGGTTTCTGCAATGACAAAATCGGCTTGCTCCTCGGCGAAGTAAAGGAAGGCCATCGCGGTTACCATTTCAAAAAAAGTGGGCGGCTGTGTCTCATCCAGAGTTGCCCGGATTTTTTCAAAGACCCGGAGTATTCTCTGTGCTGAGACTTCCATATCATTGAGGCGGAAGCGTTCCGTAAAGCGCACGAGGTGTGGTGAAGTAAACAGGCCTGCCTTGACACTGTGGTTGCAAAGAATACGGGAAATAATAGCCGCCGTGGACCCCTTACCGTTAGTTCCGGCGATATGAATGAAACGGAGCTTCCGGTGCGGATTGCCGACCCGTGCAAGCAGATTTTCCGTGCAGTTCAGACCGAACTTGATCCCATACTTCTGAAGTCCGTAAAGGTAGTCCAAAGACTGCTGAAAATCTGGCACCTGCCCCTCTCAGCTCCCGTTTAGCGGCCTGCCACAAGCAAAAACCCCACCTCTGTCCTCCTGAAGGGATCACAAACAAAAACGAAAACACCCCCCGGTGAGTTCTCTAATACCACACTTCGCGAGCATTAAAAATGATAGTTTCTTAAACCGGCGATTCTTCGCAATCTGTCTCACAGGTCCTGTAAAACTCGCATTCCGCCTGCTTCTTGTGAAATTCTTGACTTTACTCGGCAATCCCATTAGAGTTGGCAAGCTCATCCTTGAACTGCCATGCAGGAAAACCCGACGCTGATGTGGTGAAGCCAAATATGCGCCCTTTGGTACTGAGCATAAGGATCGTTTTCGGATTACTTTTCGGTTTCCTGCTTTCACGAGTCTTTTTTCCGGCTTCGGGAGTTTGGTTGATCTTGCTTATTGCCGGCCTTCTGGTTGTGTTCGCCTACATTTTCGAAGTCCTGCACAAAAAGGACTTGTAGACTAAATCTTTTTCGCAGGGAGAACTATTATGGCTTGGGAACGACCGCCCGGAAGACGGGCGCCCGGAAGTGGCGGTCCGCCACAGGACCTCGAACAGGTCCTGCGGTGGTTCGTGGAACGATTTAGGTCCTCGCCTTCATCTTCCCCCCGCCTGATTCTTATGATAGTTGCGGTCGTGGTTCTCATAATCGTTGGGCTCAATTCGTATTATACGGTCGAACCCGAGGAGACGGCGGTCGTTCAAAGGTTTGGCAGATATATAACCACGGCCGGGGCTGGGCTCCATTTCAAAATCCCCTTCGGCGTCGATTCGGTGAGCAAGGTGGTAACCGGACGGGTGCTCCAGCGCGAATATGGCTACCGTACGCTGGAACCGGGTGTACGTTCCCAATTCACGGAAAAGGGGTTTGAGGCTGAGTCCATCATGCTCAGCGGGGACCTCAACGTTGTGAACGTCCAGTGGACGGTCCAGTACATGATAAAAGATCCGGTTCAGTATCTTTTTAAGCTCAAGGGAGTAGAGGCGACCCTGGATGATATCTCTGAGTCCGTAATGCGCAGGATCGTTGGAAATCACTATTCGGACGAGGTATTGACGGTCGGCAGGGCTTTGATAGCCAGTCAGTGCAGGGCTGAAATCCAGGAAATCATGGACGCCTACACGACGGGCCTCCAAGTCGTGGCGGTAAAGCTCCAGGGCGTAAATCCACCTGATCCTGTCAAGCCGGCATTCAATGAGGTGAACGAAGCCCGGCAGGAAAAAGAGCGCATGATAAACGAGGCGGAGCAGGCCTATAACGAGAAAATTCCCAAGGCCGTCGGCCAGGCCAAGCAAACGGTGAGTCAGGCCGAAGGCTATGCCCTGGAACGCGTGAACCGGAGCGGAGGCGAGGCTAAGCGTTTTCTCGACATTCTCGCCGAGTATCAGAAAGCTCCCGACGTAACCCGCCGCAGAATGTATCTCGACTCATTCGAAAACCTGATGGGGCAATCGGGCCAGTTTTTCGTGGTGGACGAGGCGCAGAAAAGTATCCTGCCGCTGCTCGACCTGAACAAATTCGGTGGACAGAGTGAAAAAGCTCAGGGCTCTCAGACGCAGCCTAAAGGGCAATAAGCGCTCGACGGCGGGTACAGAAAGGAAACAATAATGGTTCCACGCAAGGCCAAAATAGCCGTAGCGGTGTTAGTCGTTTTGGCGGTCATCGCTGGAGCTTCATTTTTCGTGGTGAGCGAAACCCAGCAGGTGGTTATTACACAGTTTGGCCGTCCGGTTGGGAAGCCGATCACCGAGGCGGGACTCCATTTAAAGATTCCGTTCATACAGACGGCGAATTTTTTTGAAAAACGCATAATGAAATGGGACGGGCGTCCCGACCAAATTGCGACCAGGGACAAAAAGTACATCTGGGTGGATACCACGGCGCGCTGGCGAATAAAGGACCCGCTGCTCTTCCTGATGCGGGTTGGAGCGATACCGACCGCCAACAGCCGCCTCGACGGAATAATAGACTCGGTGGTCCGCGATCATGTTTCCAACAATGATCTTGTGGAACTGGTTCGAAGTGAAGGTTGGGAGGCGGCAAGGAAGGAGGAGGCAAAGGAACAGCTCAATGTGGCGCCTGTTTCCGAACCTCATCTGCTCGGGCCCGGATTTGAGCCCCCGAGCGAACAGAACGATCGCCTCGTGAAAGGCCGCGAAGAAATCACCCGCGAGATGGTAGCCGACGCATCGCGGCTTATCCTTGAATTCGGGATGCAACTGCTCGACATCCGCATAACACGCATCAACTACGTTGAGTCCGTCCAGCAGAAGGTTTTCGACCGGATGATCTCCGAACGCAAGCGCATTGCCGCCCAGTACCGGTCGGAGGGCGAGGGCGAGCGGGCAGCGATTCTGGGCCAGATGGAGCGGGAATTGGCCAAGCTGACCTCGGAGGCCTACAAGAAATCGCAGGAAACACGAGGCAAAGCTGACGCGGAAGCAACCAAGATCTATGCGGAAGCTTTCGGTAAAGACACTGAGTTTTTCTCTCTGTACAAAACTTTCGACTTGTATCGTAATATCGGCAAGAATAGCTTCTTTTTGCTCGGTACCGATTCTGATTTTTTTAAATACTTGAAGGGAAGCGGCGCGATCCCCCCGAAAATAGAGCTGGAGCAAAGCTGTGGCGTTTTACGAGGAAAATCCGGGGGAAATTGTCAGGGCGGACGTACTGGTGGGCATACCCACGGCAAATGAGGTGGAAAGTATAGCCAGGACAACCGCGCAGGTGGACAAAGGTCTGAGCGAGTACTTCCCCGACATGCAGTGCGCCATAATCAATTGCGATAACCACTCTTCCGATGGTACGCGGGAAGCTTTCTTTTCCGCGCCGGGAAAGGCGCCGAGGCTTTACATTTCTACTGAACCCGGCGTTGGCGGCAAAGGGAGAAATGTTCGCAATTTTTTCGAAAAAGCCCGTCAGCTCGACCCCAAAGTCCTGATAATCATAGAAGCCGACATAAAGAACATATCGCCAGTCTGGATTCGAAACCTGGGAGCGCCGATACTCGAAGGAGCGGGATTTGTTTGTCCGCTCTACGGGCGCCACAAATATGAAGCTACCCTCACCGGTTCGATAATTTATCCACTGGTTCGCTGTCTCTACGGCCGGCGCGTGAGGCAGGCAAACGTAGGGGAATATGGCTTTAGCCCAAAACTGCTTGACATCTATCTCAATCCGCCTTTGTGGAATGAAGCGATCGAGAGTCTCGGGGTGGACATATGGATGGCCAACATCGCGCTAACCTCCAGGCTCCCAATCGTTCAGGCCTACATGGGAGCTCCCAAGGTGCATCGGCTCAAGGACCGTTACGTGCACCTGGAAGTGCTTTTCAACGAAGTGGTCGGCACGATTTTCGACCTGATGCAGGTCTATAAGGACTTTTGGGAACAGGTAAAATGGAGCAAACCCACGGGGCTGTCCGGGACAGACCTTCAGGAAGTTGAAACCCCGCTTCCGGTGGACATCAACACAAAACGCCTGCACGAGATGTTTGTTGAAGGCTTCGACAAATATTATGGACTGTGGGAACAGGTTTATGGCCCAATTGTGGCGCCCAAGCTCCAGGAAATAAGGTCGATGGGACTTCAGCATTTTTCGTTCCCGACTCAGACCTGGTTGACCATTGTTTTCGAATCGGCGGCTGCCTATCGCAGGATGTCCCCGGTCGCAAGGAAGAACTTACTCGATGGGCTGCTGCCGCTTTATCTGGGTAAAGTTCTTTCCTACGTTAAGAAAACCGAGAGGATGTCACTACAGCAGGCTGAAGAATACATTGAAAACGAATGTATGATGTTCGAGGAAAATAAAAGTTATATTGTAAAGGCATGGAATAAAGGGGAAGGGGGCTGAGTTATGCCGAAGATCCTTGTTGTCGATGATGAGGAACACATCAGGCTTCTATATTCAGAGGAACTGAAGGAAGCCGGATACGAGGTCATGACGGCGGAAAGCGGTTATAAGCTTCTCGAGAAAATTGAAGAGGGAAAACCGGATTTGGTCATTTTGGACATAAAGATGGTTGACTACAACGGTCTGGACATCCTCCAGGACATCCGGAACCGTTTTTATGACCTGCCCGTTATACTCTCGACTGCATACGATACCTTCAAAGAAGACATGAAATCGATCGCAGCCGACTTCTACGTTGTAAAGAGCTTTGATTTGGCCGAACTGAAGAAAAAGATCGCCATGGCGCTTGAAGCCAGGCTCCCCGGTTGACAAGCCCGCCCTGCAAGGGCCTGCCTGGTTCGCGAAATGGCCATAATCGGCTGCTTTGGATCAGTATTCCAGAAAAGACGCCTTATAAAAACCTGAAAGCCGCCCGGGACGCCCCGAGCGGCTTTGTTGTACTTGTTATAAAGCCTGACAGGAGAGCCTCTTGCAAAAGTCCTTCAACGTCATTCCGGCGAAAGCCGGAATCCAGGTTTTTCAAGATCTTCTGGACCCCGGATGTCACCGGGGTGGTGGTTTTGTTGAGTTTTGCAAGAGGCTCAGGATTATCAGAATATAATACGGCCTGCCTGTGTCACGGTAAAAGTCTGCCCGCCTATGGTCAATGTACCGGTGCGGCTGGTATAGGCGGTATTCATAGAGACAGAATACGTGACGGTCCCGTTGCCCGTACCCGATTTGCCGGACACGATAGTTATCCAGCCTGCATTGCTTACGGCTGTCCAGGAGCATCCGGATATCGAAGTTACGTTCACTGAGGCATTTCCCCCAATATAGCTTGGGCGCGCGGATGTCGAGGATAAGGAATAGCTGCAAGTGCCTGCCTCTGTTACGGTAAGAGTCTGCCCGGCTATGGTTAATGTACCGGTGCGGCTGTTACTGGCAGGGGCGTTATTCGCAGAGACGGAATACGTGACAGTCCCGTTGCCCGTGCCCGAAGCGCCGGATACCACACTTATAAAGCTTGTATTGTTGCTCACGGCTGTCCAGGGGCATCCGGAGGGCGAAGTTACGGTCGCTGTGAGATTATTTGCCCCGGTATCGGCTACGTTTACGGATGTCGGCGATATGGAGGAATTGCTGCAAGGTTCGGCTGCCTGATTTACTGTAAAAGTCTTCCCGGCTATGGTTAATGTACCGGTGCGGCTGGTATTGGCGTTATTCGCAGAGACAGAATACTTGACTGTCCCGTTACCCGTGCCCGAAGCGCCGGATACGACACTTATCCAGCTTGTATTATTGCTCACGGCTGTCCAGGGGCATCCGGTTATCGAAGTTACGCCCACTGTGGCGCTTCCCCCGGTATAGGCTGGGCTTGCGGATGTCGCGGATAAGGAATAGGTGCAGGGTGCGGCTCCCTGTGTTACGGTAAAAGTCTGCCCGGCTATGGTTAATGTACCGGTGCGGCTGGTGCCGGCGTTATTCGCAGAGACAGAATAGGTGACGGTCCCGCTGCCCGTGCCCGATTTGCCGGATACGACACTTATCCAGCTTGCATTGCTAACGGCTGTCCAGGAGCATCCGGATATCGAAGTTACGTTCACTGTGGCATTATTTACCCCAGTATAGGTTGGGGATGCGGATGTCGCGGATAAGGAATAGGTGCAAGGTTCGGCTCCCTGATTTACTGTAAAAGTCTTCCCGGCTATGGTTAATGTACCCTGGCGGCTGGTATTGGCGTTATTCGCAGAGACAGAATACGTGACGGTCCCGTTACCCGAGCCGCTTGCGCCCGATACGACACTTATCCAGCTTGTATTATTGCTCACGGCTGTCCAGGAGCATCCGGATATCGAAGTTACGTTCACTGTGGCATTACTTACCCCAGTATAGGATGGGGATGCGGATGTCGCGGATAAGGAATAGGTGCAGGGTGCGCCTGCCTGTGTTACGTTAAGAGTCTGCCCGGCTATGGTTAATGAGCCTTGGCGGCTGGTGCCGGAGGTATTCGCAGAGACAGAGTACTTGACGGTCCCGTTGCCCGTGCCCGAAGCGCCGGATGTGATACTTATCCAGCTTGCTCCAGTGGTCACGGCTGCTGTCCAGGAGCATCCGGCCGGCGACGTTACGTTCACTGTGGCACTGCCCCCAGTATAGGCTGGGTTTGCGGATGTCGGGGATATGGTGGAATTGCTGCAAGTTGCGGCTGCCTGATTTACTGTAAAAGTCTGCCCGGCTATGGTTAATGTACCGCCGTTGCGGGGGGTAGTGGAGTTATTCGCAGAGACGGAATACGTGACGGTCCCGTTGCCCTTGCCCGAAGCGCCGGATACGATACTTATCCAGCTTGCATTGCTCACGGCCTGCCAGGAGCATCCGGAGGGCGAGATTACGTTAACTGAGGCATTTCCCCCGGAATAAGGTGCAGAAGCGGAACTGGACGATAGGGAATAGGTGCAGGGGTCTTGACTGTATCCCGTGTATGCAATTGAATACCACCCAAACTCTACCACATTGCCGATCTGGCTATAGGCTATCCGGAAGAACCCCGGCGTCGTTACGTACCCCGGCTCCGTTTCCCCCCAACCGGTGCCCCAACTGTTCTTCACGATGAAATACTGATTGTTGTGGTCATAGCCGATGATCTCAATGGCGTGTCCGCCCTCGAATGGGTTGACCGAGCTCGATCCCCCGGTATAGGAATAAACGCCTCCCGTATAATATTCGAAATCCCTATAGACGTTCATTGTGGTGACGAGCGGGCCATAATTAGTAAGATAGCTTTCCAAAGCGGCGGCGGTCGGGTTGGTTTGGGGGGACACATATTGCCAGCCCGTAATTGAGTAAGTCTGGCTTTGCCAGAACGGGCATGACGCGTTGGAGCATTTGTTGTCGGTAGCTGTATAAAGAAAGCAGCTGGCAAGTGGAAGACCCGTGCCCTGGATGAATTGGGCTGCGGTGTCTATATAGCCTCCCATTTCGCAGTTTCCCGCGTTGCTGCACGATAAAAGTATCTGCTCGGAAAGACCCCCGTTAACAAGACCGTCGTAAAGCACGTTAGGCGTAAGATTAGGCCATCCATTTCCGTTTGTACTCATCAGGTACTGTGATTCCAGAGCGGCAGTTGCAGCAAAAGCCCAGCAACTCCCACACTGGCCCTGATCTCTTATGGGGGTTACATAACCATAAGTATTGCCGGAGACGGGTACATTGTAATTCAAAGTCGCTGGTGGTGTTTTTGTTGGTCCCCCCGTAGCAGATGTGGTTGAAGAAGCTGCGGGGACGCCTTGCGGAAGGCTGAAAGACCCCTTCACGAGGCCAAGGCGCATCCGCCGCTGTTCCACAGGGAGCTTTGAAATCGATGTCTCTTCTGCCTGCCACCTGGCGCCATTGTTCTGGATCTGCTGCCTGAACGCCGCAAGTTCCTCCGGCGACGCTAGAACCGATGAACTGAACAGGAACAGAAAGAAAAAACCCGCCAGCAGCGCAAAAAGACCTTGGTCCCACCTTATTTTCGTCTTGTGCATAACAATTTTCCTTATTCAGACAATACTATCGGTCAAGATTGTAAAACCCAATAGCACTCCCGGCAAGGAGTTTCTTCACTTTACAGGTATTGACGAGAAGCTGGATAATTTAGTTTACCTTCGCGATGTATTTTCTTTAAATTATGGTTCAAAGATAATATTGCAACCCGTGCCGGTGGTGATATATATGCCTGATTCAAATCCGGTCAGGGAAGGATTTCAAAGGCCATGGGCATGGTCCGTACCCGCCTCAAATCCATGATAGCTGAGACGCTGGAGTCCGTTACAGGCAATCATGACCTGAAGGCGGAACTCAGCATTGAACTCGAAATACCCAGGAGCTCCGAGCACGGGGATTACGCCTCCAATATCGCGCTCGCTCTTAGCAGGCATCTGAAGCGCAATCCCAGACAGATCGCCTCTGAGATCGCCGCCAACCTTAATGATTCTGACTGCATACTCGATAAAGTCGAGATAGCCGGGCCGGGCTTCATCAATTTTTTTATCAAACCGGCGGCGTGGTATGGAATTATCCGTGAGATTCTGGACAATCCTCAAAAGTACGGAAAGCTTGAAATTGAAGGAGGTCCCAAGGTCCAGGTGGAGTTCGTGAGCGCTAACCCTACCGGGCCGCTTCATATAGGTCACGGCCGGGGGGCCGCGATAGGCGACGTGCTGGCAAACATTTTGCGAGCCCGCGGTTTCCAGGTCCAGCGGGAGTATTATATAAACGACGCCGGAAACCAGATGGACACTCTGGGCCGCAGCCTCTATTTTCGCTACCGGCAGGAGCTTGGCGAAAATATCGAGTTGCCCGATAACCACTATCGGGGTGAATACATGCGGGAGCTTGCCAGGGACTTCATGCGGGACCATGGGGACCGTTTTCGCAACACCCCTTTGGAAGATGCGTTCCCGGTTTTTGCCGGTTACGCTTCCAATCGCATCCTCGATGGGATTAAAGAAGACCTTGACATCTTTGGGGTCCATTTCGACAATTGGTTCAGCGAGCGCGAGCTCCACAACAGGGATTCGATCAATAAGACGATCGAATACCTCAGAGAGCGCGGTTTTATCTATGAGGACCAGGGGGCGGTCTGGTTCAGGAGCACCGCATTCGGCGATGAAAAGGACCGGGTTGTGGTGCGGGCAACCGGCGCGAGCACCTATTTTGCCGCCGATCTGGCATACCACCGGGACAAATTCGAACGTGGTTTCGAATCGATTATAGATATATGGGGTGCGGATCACCACGGATATGTGGACAGGATGCGGGCAGGGGTGCAGGCGATCGGGCGCGGGGAAGATGACCTGCGGATCGTTCTTGTGCAACTGGTAAACCTGTTGCGCGGGGGCGCGCCGGTAGCGATGAGCACCCGGGGGGGCGAGTTCGTCACGTTGCGCGAAGTTATCGATGAGGTCGGAACAGACGCAACGCGCTTTATTTTTCTCACTCGCCGTACGGACAGCCCGCTGGATTTCGACCTCGAGGTAGCAAAAGCCCAGAGCAATGATAATCCCGTCTTCTACGTGCAATATGCCCACGCGCGCCTTTGCAGCGTCTTCGAAGTAGCGCGGGACCGTGGAGTTGAATTTGATTGGCGCTCGATAAGCGATAAGACGCTCAACCTCTTGCAGGTCCGGCAGGAATTTGAAATAATCAAGCTGCTCGGGGAATATCCGGAGGTCATTTGCGAATGCGTGAGATCCCTGGAGCCGCACTATATTGCATATTATCTGCACCAACTGGTGTCCCTTTTTCACAGCTATTACCATGACAACCGCATCCTGAGCGAGGATGCCGAACTGAGCAAAGCCCGGCTTTGCCTCGCTTTGGCGATAAAAGAAGTTATCGGAAGCGCACTCATGCTTCTCGGGGTCAGGGCGCCTCAAAAAATGTAGGAATGTACTGATGAATCGCCCGAAGCTTGTCGTCGTAAACACTGAGATGGACGAACACCCCCGCTCTTTTTGGGACGGCAGGGGATTCCGCTTCGACCTGAGCAGAAACAAGACTGATTTTATATGCACTGAGTTTTGTTGTGTCCCTTTGTTTCATGTTTGTTCTGGGAATTTTCGTGGGCAGGGGAGTTCCCGTGGTAAGGCCCGATGATTTATCCATGAAGGGCCGATTCCTGCGATTGCTGGGGCTGGAGAAACAGACCGGCCAGTATTTCCCCAAGGCTGCCGCAACCTGGGAAGACCCCAGGAAGATGCTCGAATCGCTGAATTACTATGATGATTTGACCCATAAAGGCGGAACGCCCATAGACGCAGCCCCGAAAGTAATCGAACCCACCCTGGCGGTCCCTGTGCCTGAACAGGCAAAAGAACCTGAAAAACGCACAATCCCATCCCGGGAGCCGGCCGAAAAACCATCCGCTCCCCAGCCGGACAAGCCTCGGACGGCTGGACTTGCCGCCGAGCAATACACGCTGCTCGTGGCTTCATTGAAACAACCTGACGCGCAGGTCCTGATCGAAAAACTGAGGGCCAGGGGATATTCGCCCCGCGTTGAGTCACTCGACCTCGGAACCGCCACATGGACCCGCATCCTTCTAGGCTCTTTTCCCTCCCGCGAGGCCGCTATAATGTTTGCCGCTGAGTTCAACAGTAAGGAAAACCTTCAAGCTCTGGTAGTGAGCGGTTCGAAATGAGCGAGGAGACTACTTAGTCGTTAGTGGACGGGGTCGACTTGGTGGACCGAGTGGACGAAGGGCGCAATGAGCGTTTTTCGGAACGCACGCGGTAGAGGCGTTCGGTAAAGCCACCCTCGGTTTCAAAGGCTGCCGCCTGAGCGGCGAGCTGGCGGTCAAGAAGACTGCACACGACCGCCAACAGCACAAGCGCGGCATTGGCGGCGAGTTCGGGGTAAGCAGGAGTTGACGGTTCCTTCTGTCCACATTGTCCACTTTGTCCACACAGTCCATGATCGTGCTCTTCCCGTACCCAGACAGCCACTTCATCAGCGGTGGCGCACCGGCGGTCGATCAGGCTTTGCCTGCGGGGATTGTCATGATCCCAAAGCGGTAGTCCGCGCTGGCGAAGGAAATCCTCGTAGTCAAGCCGCAACTCTTGCAGACTGGCCCGCGCTACGCTGGTGAGCTTGACTCAGTCTTCTTCGAGGTCCCCGAAGCCTGGCTTCCTTCGGCAATATTCTGCACACCCGACCGCGCGGCCTGTACCATTTGGTCGTGGGTACGGCTGCGCTTTTCGATGTAACGGTCACAGAAACGCACCGTGATGTCGAAAACCAGTTGGGCCACCTTCCATCCTCCGTTCCCGAGGGTTTTCCTTGACTTTTATTTGCGGGATCTTTAGAAATACTTGTTTATCCTTAAATTTTGGTGCTTATCGGGGAAAAGATGGAAAGTATTCAAGCCGTTAGAGGCATGAACGATATATTGCCCGACGAAGCCGGCTGGTGGCAAAAGGTTGAAAACGCGGCGCGCGAGGTGCTCGGAAACTTCGGCTACCGCGAGATAAGGACCCCGGTGCTGGAGAAGCTGGAGCTTTTTGCGCGCAGCATCGGAGAAAGCACTGATATAGTCGAAAAAGAGATGTACGCCTTCGAGGATCGCAACGGCGAACGGCTCGCCCTGCGCCCGGAGGCTACGGCTTCAATCGTGAGGTCCTATGTCCAGCATTCGCTCCACACCGATTCGACCCTCCAGAAGCTCTATGAAATCGGTCCGATGTTCCGGCATGAACGTCCTCAGAAGGGTCGCTACCGGCAGTTTCACCAGATCGACGCCGAGGTTTTCGGGATAGACGGCCCGATGATCGATGCCGAAATGATGCACATGCTGAGCCTGTTAATGGACCGGATCGGCATTTCCGGGCTCATCCTGAACATCAACACGCTGGGCTGTCCTGAATGCAGGCAGACTTACAGGGAAATCCTGAAGGCTTTCCTGACTGCAAAAGGGGACCAGTTCTGTCCGGACTGCCTGCGCCGCAGGGAAACCAACCCGCTGCGCGTCTTCGACTGCAAGGTCGAAAGGTGCGGGGCCCTGCTCGAAAGCGCTCCCCTGCTGATCGATTACATCTGTGAAGATTGCCGCGCGCACTTCGAGGCGGTAAAGGATTATCTTGAAAAGCTCGGGACGCGCTATGCGATAAACCCCCGAATCGTTCGCGGCCTCGATTACTACATGCGGACGACTTTCGAGGTGATTACAGACCGGCTCGGTGCCCAGAACGCAATCGGAGGTGGCGGCCGCTACGATGGCCTGGTGCGCGACTTGGGCGGACCCGACGTGCCGGCGATCGGGTTTGCAATCGGTATGGAACGGCTTATCATGCTGCTTCGGCAGGAGCATCGGGAACAGGTGCGCGCGCTTCAGGCGAATGTAACCGACCCTGTGATCGTAACCGGAGTTGTAAAAATAGCTGAGCCGTCGCGCACGCCCTTCATTTTCATCGCCAGCCTGGGTGAGCAGCCGCGCGCGAGCGCTTTCGAACTCGTTCAGCAACTTCGCGGCCGGGGCCTGGAGGCCGAAATGGACTACGAGGGGCGCAGCCTCAAGAGCCAAATGCGCCGTGCCGATAAATCAGGGGCGAGGTATGTTCTCATTTTTGGCGAAGATGAGCTGATGCGGCGCCAAATCCAGTTGCGCGACATGCGGACCAAAACTCAGAGGGTATTGCCCCTGGACGATCTGGTTGAGTCGATGCTCCGGATTGATTCAGAAACAACTGAACGGTAGCTGGGGCCAAACAAGTCTCATTAGTCCTATAAGACCTATTCGACCTATTTTGCAGGAGGAACCCCTGGTGAATTTGTTTGAATCCCGGACCGGCAATGAACTTACAGAGGCTCAGGAAAGACCGGTTGCGCTCGACCAGCTTTGCGGATGGCGAAAGACGGCGGACTGCAACAGCCTGAGGGCTAAGAACGTCGGGTTCGAAGCCGTTCTGATGGGATGGGTGCAGAGGCGGCGTGACCATGGCGGGCTAATATTCGTTGATTTGAGAGACCGGGAGGGCATCACCCAGGTCGTCTTTGACCCGCAGATCAGTGAGGAGGCACATGAACGCGCAGGAGACCTCCGGAGCGAGTATGTCATAGCAGCTAAAGGAAAGACGCGCTTTCGCCCTGAGGGAATGGTCAATCCAAAGCTGCCTACCGGGGAAATCGAAGTTGCGGCAACGGAGCTGCGTATACTCAACAGCTCTAAAACGCCTCCATTCCAGGTTGAAGACGACGTGGAGGCAAGCGAGAACATACGCCTCAAATACAGATATCTCGATTTGCGCCGCCCGAAGCTCTTTCACAACATGCTTCTAAGGCACAAAGTCGCGCAGTTGACGCGCGGCTACTTCAACGGTTTGGGCTTCATCGAGGTTGAGACCCCGGTGCTCACGCGCAGCACGCCTGAAGGGGCTCGAGACTACCTGGTGCCGAGCCGGGTCAACCCCGGGAAATTCTTTGCCCTTCCCCAGTCGCCTCAGCTTTTCAAGCAGATTCTCATGATCGCCGGTTTCGAAAGGTACTATCAGATCGTCAAGTGCTTCCGTGATGAAGACCTGCGGGCGGACAGGCAACCTGAGTTCACTCAGCTCGATCTGGAAATGTCTTTTATACGCGAAGAAGACATTTTCGATACGATCGAGGGCTGGATTGATCGGATATTCCGCGAGTTGAAAGGTGTTTTTTTGAGTTTCCCCTTTCCCCGCATGACTTACAGTGAAGCCATGGACCGCTACGGGACCGACCGGCCTGACACGCGCTTTGGTCTTCCGTTGAGCGAAGTAACCGGCATCGTTGCCGAATCCGATCTCCGGGTTTTCCGCCAGGCGATTGAGGGGGGCGGGATTGTCAAGGCGCTCCGCGTGCCCGGCGGCAAGGACCTGTCAAGAAAAGAACTGGATGATCTTATCGATTTTGTTAAAATCTTTGGAGCGCAGGGCATGGCCTGGATCAAGATTCAGCCTGAGGGCTGGCAGTCCCCGATAGCCAAGTTCCTGCCGCAAGGCGTTCAACAGGCGCTGGAGCAGCACCTCGGCATAGAAACCGGAGACGTAATACTTTTTGTCGCCGATCAGCGCAAGGTCGTAAATGACGCCCTGGGAAATCTGCGTGTTCGTCTCGGCCAGCAATTGGGACTGATCGACCCGGGTGAATTCAATTTTGTCTGGATTACGGATTTTCCGCTCGTCGAATGGGACCACGAAGAGAAAAAGTACACTTCGGTCCATCATCCGTTTACCTCACCGGTGGAGTCCGATATGGGCCTTATCGAAACACACCCCGAGAAGGTGAGGAGCAGGGCGTACGACCTTGTGCTGAACGGCATCGAGATTGGAGGCGGCAGTATTCGTATTCACCAGCAGGAGGTCCAGAGGCGGGTTTTTGAAGTACTCGGGATTTCGGCTGAGGAGGCGCAGGGAAAATTCGGGTTTTTGCTGGAAGCTCTCCAGTTCGGCGCCCCTCCTCACGGCGGAGTCGCCTTTGGACTTGACCGGCTGGTGATGCTTCTGTGCGGGGCAGGTTCGATACGCGAGGTGATCGCATTTCCCAAGACCCAGAAGGCTACCTGCCTGATGACCAATGCGCCCTCGGAGGCGGATGTCAATCAGCTTCTGGAATTGTGTCTAAAGGTTGAAAGCAACTCAAGAAAGTAATTCTATGGCTCGCTGGAACCCCAACAAACGGGTGCTGGACCACGAAAATCCGGAGCTTCGGCGCCACAACGGTCAGGAATTGGACGGACCCAACCTGATGCGCGATATTTATCCCTACTCTGAGGCGCCTCGCATTGACTTCGATCACAAGCTCCTGCCAATCGATCCGGCCGACGATATATTCATAACAGATACAACTTTTCGTGACGGCCAGCAGGCGCGGCCCCCCTATACGGTCAAACAGATCGAGGCGATATTCGAGATGCTTCACCGGCTTTCGGGCCCAAACGGGGTCATTCGGCAGTCTGAGTTTTTCCTGTACACCGATAAAGACCGGCAGGCGTTGGACGCCTGTCTTGCCAAAGGTTATGAGTATCCGCAGATAACCGGATGGATTCGGGCTGTTGAGGGGGACCTGGACCTGGTGGTCCAACTTGGTTTGAAAGAGACGGGGATTCTGAGCTCGGTCTCCGATTATCATATCTTTCTCAAGCTCAAGATGAACCGCGAGGATGCCCTTGAAAAATACCTGAAGATTGTCCGGGCCGCATTGGAAAAAGGTATCGCTCCAAGGTGTCATTTCGAGGACATCACGCGCGCGGATATAGGCGGTTTCTGTATTCCGTTTGCCATTGAACTGATGCGACTCAGAGAACAGAGCGGCATAGATATAAAGATTCGTCTCTGCGATACGCTGGGCTTCGGCGTAACCTACCCTGGAGCGGCCCTGCCCAGAAGCGTCCCCAAGCTTGTGAGGGCGTTCATAGATGAGGCGGGGGTCCCCGGGCGCCTCCTCGAGTGGCACGGCCACAACGACTTCCACAAGGTATTGATAAATGCTGCAACCGCCTGGCTCTATGGGTGCAGCGGAGCAAACGGGACCGTACTCGGGTTCGGCGAGCGCACCGGCAATGCCCCTATTGAGGGCCTCATCTTCGAATACATCGGGCTAAGAGGCACCTCGAACGGAATAGATACAACAGCGATTACCGACATTGTCGAGTACTTTCAGTCGGAACTCGGCTATACGGTACCCTCAAACTATCCATTTGCAGGTGAGGCGTTCAATGCAACCCAGGCCGGCATCCATGCCGACGGGCTGGTAAAAAACGAGGAAATCTACAATATTTTCGATACGCTGAAATTGTTGAAAAGGCCGATCACCATCACCATCACGGACAAGTCCGGTGTTGCGGGCGTAGCCTATTGGGTGAATCGCCGACTGCGGTTGGATGGAGAGCGTCGCCTGGACAAGAGGCATCCCGGGATTCTCAAGATCTTCAAGCGCGTGATGAGCGAGTACGAAAAGGGGCGCAATACCTCTATATCCAATGATGAACTGGAGCGGTGGTCGAGACGATACCTGCCGGAGTATTTCATCTCTGAATTCGACCGGCTCAAGCAGCGCGCCTACGCTCTTGCCGCTCACCTTGTGGAAGAAGTCGTCGAGAGTGAAATGATAAGAAGCCTCGACCCGGAGCGCCAGGAGCCTTTGCTTCAGACTCTTCTTGAACTCAACCCGTTTATTCAGTACATCTATGTAACTGACAGGCAGGGGCGCAAGATCACGCGCAACATCACGCACATAGTGGATAAATCGAAGTACGAAAGCGCCAGGGTGGGAGAGGAGCTTTCCGATCGGCCCTGGTTTATAGAACCGATGAAGGACGGAAAGGTGTATGTAACCGACTTTTACTCTTCGCGTTACACGGGGGCGCTCTGCATAACGGTTTCCGCCCCAATCAGAGACGCAACCGAGGAGATTGCGGGAATCCTCGGTATAGATATCCGTTTTGAGGATCTCGCTAAAATGGAGAAAGACGGCGAGTTCAGCAACAATTAGATTGTTGCATGTTGGTCTTCGGATAGAAACTCCGGGCCATGGGGGGTGCATCCGATATCCGGCAGTCTAATCCAGCAGAGGGGGGGCTGTGGATAGCGCAAAGATCCCAAGACTGTGGATTCTTGTCAGCTTGTCCCTTTTGTTGGCCGCCTGTGCGAAGCATTACGCCCCTCCTGCACAGGTTGCTCCCGGACTGAAATCACAAAAACCCTATCAGATAAACGGCATATGGTATTATCCTCTTTCCAGCGCAGAGGGCTATGTGGAAGACGGCCTGGCCAGCTGGTACGGACCCGGGTTTCACAGCAAGCGCACCGCATGCGGGGAACCTTACGATATGTGGGCGGATACGGCGGCCCACAAGACTCTTCCCCTGGGAACCTACGTCAAGGTGACGAACCTTGAGAACGGCAGAATGACCATTTTGAGGATTAACGACCGCGGGCCGTTTGTGGCGGGAAGGATCATCGATCTTTCCGCTAAGGGTGCTCAGGACCTGGGTTGCCGAATGAAGGGGCTGGCAAGGGTGAGGGTCGAGGCGGTTCAGTATGCGAGCGCGCAAGTCGTGGGCAATGCCACATATTGGAAGGTGGACCCGGTTCCCTCGTTCCGCTTCGGCAGATTCGCCGTACAGATCGGGGCCTTTCGCGATCAGGCTAACGCTTACAGGCTGAAGGATAAAATGGCTGGAGAAAACCGGACAATCAGAGTTACGAACCTGCCTGAAAGAGACGGCTTGTGGTACAGGGTGCAGGTCGGTTCCTATCAGGACCTGGTTGTCGCCAAAGCGGAATTGGAGCGGTTCAGGTCGCATGGATTTCCGGATGCTTTTGTCATTGCAGTTGAAGGACAATAAAAGTGATCGAGGTCATTACATATCCGTCGGATGAGGCGGAACTCAAGATTTCAGCAATCGCAGGGCGCAGGCCGGGGGCCGATCCCGTGCTGGAAGCAGGAGTTCTGGAGATAATCAGGGCGGTCAAGTGCGAAGGCGATGCCGCAGTGCTGCGCTATACACGACGGTTTGACGCTCCCGGGTTGGAAGAGGGGCGGCTGTGCGTATCCGATGAGGAGACAGGCGCCGCATGCGGCGAGGTGGATTCGGATTTTGTGCGCATCATCCGGACGGCGATCCGAAATATCGAGGATTTCCACAAACAGCAGATACGGCACTCTCATTTCATAACCAAACCGGACGGGACATTCCTCGGGCAGATAGTGAGGCCGGTCAGGGCTGCGGGGATATATATTCCGGGCGGTCAGGGCGGCGAAACTCCTCTTATCTCCTCGGTTCTGATGAACACAATACCAGCGCGCCTCGCCGGGGTGCGGGACATCGCGATGGTTACTCCTCCCCGAAAGGACGGCAGTATAAACTCTTATCTTCTGGCCGCTGCGCGGGAGGTGGGGGTGAACCGGATTTACAGGGCGGGCAGCGCCTGGGGCATTGCAGCCCTTGCCTACGGGACGAAATCGATCCCACCCGTTGATGTAATCGTTGGTCCCGGAAATATATACGTGGCGCTAGCCAAGAAGCTGCTATCGGGTGAGGTGGGGATAGATATGATTGCCGGTCCGAGTGAAATCCTGGTCCTGGCGGACTCGAGCGCAAGGGCGGACTATATTGCGGCGGACCTGCTCAGCCAGGCCGAGCATGACAGCATGGCAAGCGCAATCTGCATAACCACCGAAAAAAGCCTTGCCGGGGATATTTCTCTTAGCGTATCCAGGCAGTTGACTTCGCTGCCCAGAGGCGAGACCGCAGCGGCCTCAATCGAGCGCTACGGAGCTGTTTTCGTGGTGCAGAGCGTGGATGCGGCTTTCGAGACTTGCAAATCGAATAGCGCCTGAACACCTCGAACTGCACCTCAAAGATCCGCTTAACTGGCTCGGCAGGATTGAAAATGCGGGGGCGGTCTTTATTGGGGACCATTCTCCGGAGCCTGTCGGAGATTACTTTGCCGGCCCCAATCACGTTCTTCCGACCGCCGGCGCCGCCCGTTTTGCTTCTGCGCTCGGAGTGGATGATTTTTTGAAAAAGACTAACATGATTGCCTATTCACGGGTCGCTTTCGACCGCGACGCACGCTCGATAATCCGCCTGGCAGAACTCGAAGGTCTTATGGCGCATGCTGAGTCGGTGAGGATTCGGCTCAAAGAAGGGAGCAGGTAGCGGGGGTTGACTCCAAAAATACTTGACTAGTAGCATGATATGATACTATATTTGTTTTACGGTCTTGAATTGAAAGGATGAGCCGATAGGCGCTCTAAATTCGAAGCTACAGAAAACGCTGCGCGATATTTTTGAAGATCCGATTAAGGTTAACATCGACTGGTCCGATGTGGAGGCGCTACTGAAAGCGCTCGGTAAGGTCAGGGAAGGCAGGGGCTCGCGTATCAGAGCTTTTGTAAATGGGAAAGTGGCGACTTTTCATCGGCCCCACCCGGAAAAGGAGACAGACAAGGGAACAGTAAGATCTGTACGCAGATTCCTCCAGGAAGCGGGAGTCAAGTCCTAAAAATGAAACTCATTAGTGCGCCGATTGGTGCGAGCACCGGCAGGTTTAGCCATGCCAAATATCATGAAATATAAGAAGTATGTTGCCACCGTGGAACTCGACGCTGAAGCTGGATTGTTGCACGGTGAGATCATTAACTTGAGCGACGTAGTAACCTTTCAGGGCCGCTCCATCGATGAACTGCGACAAGCCTTTAAGGAATCGGTTGAAGACTACCTGGATGCCTGCGCAGAGTTCGGAAAAGAACCGGAAAAGCCGTTTACGGGGCAATTCGTCGTCCGGGTGCGGCCGGAGGTGCACCGCTCGGCTGTTATGGCTGCAAAGATCGAAAACAAAAGCTTGAACGCCTGGGTGGCGGAAAAACTGGAACAGGCTGCCTGTGGTCAACATTGCCACGATCATTAGGATCAAAAGCGGCCTCCTTGGCCGTTCACCCTGGCTCGGCGTATAATCCGCCTCGCGGAACTCGAAGGGCTTATGGCGCATGCTGAATCGGTGCGGATTCGGCTCAAAGAAGGGAGCGGGTAGCGGGAAGCACGAGGCGAAACTGGACAGTGTTATCCAGTTAGGAAAAATTGATAAGGCAATAGTACCGTAGGAGTGGGGGGAAATGAAAGCCTTCTTTCTTCTTTGTCCTGTTGGGGCATTTATAATACTTATAATTAAATACCATGAGGTCTCGGCCCATTTGGCTACAGTGATTGGCGTTGTTGGAGCAATCATTGGTGCATATTTTGCAATAAAAACTTATAGAAGCAACAATTCAATTAGGAAATGGGAACTCATAAAAAAGATATTTGATACTTTCATGGAAGACGATCTGTATAAGTTTTATGAAAGAATTAAAGACGAAGATGAAATTGATTTTGAAAAGAATACTGAAGACAAACGACTCTTGAACAAGGCTTTAACTCAGTTTGATGCGCTGTTTTACTTCCACAAGCAAGGGTTATTAGATGACAAGGCATGGGAATATTTTGCTTGTGAGATATATAATTTTGCACTCAATAATAGTGTACCGGAATATATGCTCAAGATTAAGGAGCTGTATAAGTCAAAAGGATTTCCGGATGACATTATTCCATTTACTGGCTTTCCCGCACTAGTCAAAAAGTTATCAGAACTTGATCGCTTCAAATTAAAGCGCAATCCGCAATTGGAGCAAATTGAGATGTGGATGAAAAAACTGGACAATTGACGTAAATTGTCCAGTTAAGAATTCAGGATATCAAAACCACTTTCGGCAGGAGGAACCTTTATGGAGCCAAATGTTTTCGTAGAAGTCTCTTCAAGAGACTTTGAAAGGATAGGCGGCGCTCCGGTGCCCCATAGCGTTAAAGCATCCGCGCCTCCCAAGGAAAAAGACTTCACACTACACAGTGATGAAGGCATCGTGGAACTGACGATGAAAGGAGATGTCGAGGGTAGTAGCAACCCCTTCCCCCCTTATGACGCAACGCCCCGACGAGGATATGACCGGAGTCTGACTGTGCGCCTTAGTTTAAAAACATGTGAGCGGTTAGTCGATTTTCTTCACAGTAAAGGCCTATTGAGTGTCAATGTGAGTGGCCTAAGACGGTGAGGTTCCTATTCCATTTAAAGGACTATACTAATGAATAACAATAATATTAGTATAGGCAGAGTATGCGCTCTGCTTGTGGTCTTTGCTTTTAAACTACTACCGCTTGCATGTGATAGTATGTGTTTTGCAAGTGATGAAGTGGAGCAAGGTAAGAAGATCTACATGCAAATTCTTAATAGATATCCTAAACTTGATGTACTTTCACGTAAACCATTTCTATGGTTAGAGTTCAATCCGGATTACACAATTAAGTCTGATCCTCTTGTCGAAATTACGATACCAACCAAAGATTGGAACTCTCTGTCAGAAGCTGACCGAGAGTTCCTTGCAAAATATGTATCTAGCCTTGTTAATGAGGTCAAGGCCAACCCATTTGTATATTCAAATATTCCGGCATCTGCTCCAATCGCGCCCCGCATTCGTCAAAGTGTATCCAACATGACATCTGATAGTTGGATAATCCATGAAGGCGAATTATTTGAGGATGAAGGAGAACAGAAGATGAGTCCCGGCAAGGCCTTACTCTCTGGTAAAAAGATAAAACAATGACGAGCAACAAACATTACGTACAGGAGCGTATCTTGTCCATATTCCAAAACCGTCCCTTAAGCCGGTGCGGGTTCGCACCTTACTTTGAACCCGCGAAACTGGACAGTTTGTAGAATAGGGCTATAGAAGCCGAAGAGACAAGACAACAGGATGATTTCGTCAGCCTCTACCGCCGCGCCTTCAAAAAGTTCGGCAGCCGGGCGCTGTGGAGCGTCCGTGAGCTTGAAGACCCGAACCCTGAAGACGCCCTGGTGATCGCACGCTATTTGCGTGTTGAGGGCAATCTGGCGGTGCGGCGTTAGGCAGAACGGATTGAAAGGGTCTGTCATGCCGCTCACTAGTCGAGAAAAAATTGATGTTGTGAGATAGAGCTTGAAAATCCACCTGGATCAATTAGAATTATTTAGAATCAATCTGAACGAAGGAGCGTGTGAATGCCTAAGACAATCACTTTGCGGCTGAGTGATGAGATCTACGAAAAATTCAATCGGGTTGCCGCTGAGGACAATCGAAGTATCGCCAACCTGATAGAGACCCTGGCTTTGAGAAAGCTCGATGAGGAAATCTTGGCCGACGATTTTGAAATGCAGGAAATATTCTCAAATGCCCAACTGCTTAAGAAGCTCGAAAAGGGCCATGGCGATATAATCATGAAAAAAGGCAGGATGGTTGGGTAAATTCAAGATATTTGAGACTGATCAATTTCTTCAGGACCTGTCGCAGGATTTCAAGGGACAGGGCGAAAGGATTGCCAAAAAACTCAAAGATCACGTCTATCCTCAACTCAGGGATAACCCCCATTTTGGAAAGAACATCAAGAAACTTAGGAATTACCAACCTGAGACGTGGCGGTATAGAATCGGCAGTTATCGTTTCTTTTACGAAGTCGACGAAAAAGAGAGCATTGTCTACATGTTGGCTGTCGATGCCCGGAAGGATAGCTATAGATAAACATAAAGCGGATAATCTGTTTCAGATCATCCGGCGTCTGCAAGCCCGCGAGGGAATCCGCCTGGAAGTGGGGCAGTGTCAGCCTGCCGTTTCTGCCTGCACCCATTCAAGGTATTGCGGCAGTCCCTGGGCGACGGGAAAGGATATTATTTCGGGAACTTCGTAGCTGTGCAGTTCTTTGACCCTTTTCTGGACGGCTTCGAAATGTGATGTCCTGGTTTTGATGATTATAAGAAACTCCTGTTCGTCGTAAATTTTACCTTTCCACCGGTAAATTGACCGTATGCCAGGCACTATATTGGCGCAGGCCGCCAGGCGTTCCTCGATCAGGGTTCGTCCGATGGTTGCAGCTTCCTCTGCGCTTCCGGCGGTTACCATGACGATGGATATTTCGCTCATTGCGCATACCTCAGGCAAAAAGGCCCATAGTGGAGTGTAGTCCCAAAAACGATGAGATTTTTTCAAAACTACCGGCCCAGTCCTGCGAACGGATAGTAAGGGATGTATCCACAGCGACCTGGGTCCGTATTTCGGTCTCGGATCCTATTTTAAAAAAGTGAGCAGCACAAGATTTCTGATGGCTGAGTTAAAGAAAAAAACGGTTGTGCTGGTTTCCGGAGGGGTCGATTCGACAACCTGCCTGGCGATTGCCCAACACGAGGGCTATGAGTCCTTCGCGCTGAGCTTCAATTACAGGCAGCGCCACAGGGCAGAACTTGAAGCGGCTAAACGGGTCGCAAAGGCGCTTGGCGCAAGGGATCATCTCATTTTGGATCTTCCCCTCGATGCAATAGGCGGTTCCGCACTGACATCCGGAATCGAGGTGCCCAAGGATGTTCCGCTTGAGGTGATGCAGAGCCGAATCCCGGTTACCTACGTGCCCGCCCGGAATACGGTTTTCCTTTCACTGGCCCTTGCATGGGCGGAAACGCTGAAGGCTCCCGACATTTTTATAGGTGTAAATGCTTTGGACTATTCGGGATATCCCGATTGCCGGCCGGAATACATTAAATCTTTCGAAAAAATGGCAAACCTCGCCCTGAAGGAATGTGTCGAAGGTAGAATGCGCATTCGCATCAATACGCCTCTGATTAAAATGACTAAGGCGCAGATCATAAAAAAAGGAGTGGAACTCGGGGTCGACTTCTCGATGACTCACTCCTGCTACGATCCCGATTCAGTTGACAGGGCATGCGGGAGGTGCGACAGTTGCATCCTGCGAAGAAAAGGTTTTGCCGAAGCCGGCATAGCTGACCCGACGCTATATGCACCATGACTCGCCCGCCCGCCTCGCGGGTGGGTGGGCGGGCTGTCGAGATCTTGGCCGCGGCGTCTCGCCGTTGAAATGGACTGAAAATGGCACCTGATACCACCAAATTTACCCAGCTTGGAAAAAGAGCGAAGATAGCCGGGACCCCGCAAAAGGCGATCCTGGAGACATTTCAAAACGCGCATCCGGGCACCGACTATGTGGTTCGCCTGAGCGCCCCCGAGTTTACTACGCTTTGTCCCATAACGGGCCAGCCCGATTTTGCCGCAATAGTGGTGGATTATGTTCCATCCGATCTGCTGGTGGAAAGCAAATCACTGAAGCTGTTTTTGGGGAGCTTCCGTAACTATGGCACGTTTCACGAAGATTGCACGGTCTACATCCATGATCGCCTGAAGGAGGCCATGTCGCCAAAGTTTATCCGGGTGATCGGCATTTGGAATGTAAGGGGCGGAATCTCCATAGATGTCGTAGTCGAAAGCGGCATTTTACCCCCATCGTGTACTGTTTTGCCCCTTGGCAAGACATACTGCCGGGGGGCAGGGGGTAGCTCCGGTTGACTTTTGGCCCAGTGGCTCTTCTGTGCAAACCGACGCACGTGTGTTAATTTATAATATGAAACTTTCCTTCAGCACCAATGCGTTCGTCAGGTTTTCGGTCCCCGAGGCAATTGGGATCATTGCCAAAATCGGGTATTCGGGCGTGGAAATCCTCGCCGATGTCCCACACCTCTATCCATTCTCGACAACGGGAGCCGAGCTTGACGAAGTTGCCGTTTCGCTTAAAAAAAACCGGATCGAGGCAGCCAACATAAACGCCAATACCGCTGTCGGCTATTACGGGGCGAAGTTCTGGGAGCCTCTGTTCGAGCCATCGCTTGCCAACCCCGGATCGGGACGCTCGAAAGTGGCGGGTCGAGTTCACGAAAAAGTGCATCGACATGGCCGGTTGTCTCTGCTGCCGGAACGTGAGCGTGACTTCCGGGAGGATGGTCCCCGGTGTGAGGCCCGAGAAATCGTTGGCGTTGCTTAAGCAGTCGATCTTTGAGATAGTCGAATACGCCGCTGCCAGGCATGTCCGGGTGGGCATGGAATATGAGCCGGGGCTTCTTGTCGAACGGGCGGAAGAGTTGGCGGTTTTGATCCGGGAAGTCGGCGCGGAAAACTTCGGGGCCAACCTCGACTTTGGCCATAGCCATCTTGCCGGGGAGGCGCCGGTTGATGTGGCGCAAAGGCTTGCTTCAAGGATTTTTCATATTCACCTCGAGGATATCAGCGGCCGAAAGCATTACCATCTTATTCCCGGAGAGGGGGACATCGACTTCGAAGAGATTTCCCGGGCGCTGGCCGGCATCGAATATGAAGGGTTCGTGACAGTGGAACTTTATACCTTTCCGGAAAACCCCGAACAGGCGGCAAGAAAAGCCTTCGATTATCTTAGAGATCTATTTTGGAACCGGATCGTGAAATGAAATTTGCTTTCAGCTCAAACGCGTTTCTCCAATGCACTCTTTCGGAAACCATTTCGCTGCTTGCCGGCATCGGCTACCAGGGAATCGAAATCATGGCCGACGTCCCTCATGCCTATCCGCTCTATTTCACCGGTGAGGACATAAGGCAAACCAGGAAGCTTCTGGCCGAAAAGCGCATTGAAATCTCGAACATAAATGCCTTTATGCACAACGCCGACGGAGACACTTACCACCCTTCCTGGATAGAAAAAGACCCGGCCGAGAGGGCAAGAAGAATTGAATACACGCTCAGGTGCATCGACCTGGCTGAAAAGCTGGGCGCGCCGCACATCTCTACAGAACCCGGCGGACCCCTGGAAGGGATTTCCCGCGAAGAAGGGATCTCGCATTTTCTCGACGGCCTCAGGGCCGTGGAGGGCAGGGCGCGCCGGAAGGGAATAAAGATACTGATCGAGCCGGAACCCGGGCTTCTTATCGAAAACAGCTCTGAATTTCTGGAGATTTACAGAAGGCTCGACCCGGCGGTTTTCGGCCTGAACTTCGACATCGGCCACTTTTTCTGCGCAGGTGAGGACCCTGTCCGCCCTTGTATTGCAGCTAAAGGATTGCGCGTCCCATTTCCACCTCGAGGATATCGACTCTTCACGAAGGCATCACCATCTTATGCCGGGCGAGGGGGCCATAGATATTCCAGACGTACTGGAAACCATAAAGAATACTGGGTTTGCGGGCTACGTCACGGTGGAGCTCTATACGTATTCGCAAAATGCAGAAGAGGCTGCAAGGCGCGCCTTTCGATACCTGGGAGACTGGAGAGAAAAGAATTGACTGTCCGGCATCTGCTTGCTATTTTGGTGATACATCAGGCATGAAGCTTGAGAAATTTCCGTAAAGCATCACTCAGATTCTGGCGCAGGAAGGCCAAATGCTCGTGAAGAGCTGCTTGGCCTTTTTTATTTTGCGAACCGGAAAATGAATCGCGCTCATACGGGCATCACGCCCCTGGAGGAGAACGATCATGCACATGGCCGACGCTCTGATCTCACCGGCTGTCGGCGGCGTAATGCTGGTTGCGACGGCAGTACTGACAGTCTATAGCGCCAGGAAACTCAAGGAAGAAATCGATGACCGGAAAATTCCCCTGATGGGGGTTTTGGGCGCTTTGGTTTTTGCCGCCCAGATGATCAATTTCACCATTCCCGGAACAGGCTCAAGCGGTCATCTCGGAGGCGCATTGCTTCTGGCCGTCTTGCTCGGACCGTATGCAGCCTTTCTTACCATGGCCTCGATCCTGACAATTCAGGCCCTGTTCTTTGCGGACGGGGGCCTGCTCGCCCTTGGCTGTAATATCTTCAACATGGGATTTTTCCCCTGTTTCGTTGCTTTCCCATTGATCTACAAAAGAATTGCCGCAAACAGCCCGGAGCGGAAACGAATCCTTGCGGCCTCCATGGTGGCCTCAATTATAGGCCTTCAATTGGGGGCTTTGGGGGTTGTAACGGAGACTTTTTTTTCAGATATCTCCGAGCTGGCTTTCAAGACTTTCGTATTGCTGATGCTTCCCATACACTTGGCGATCGGCATTGTCGAGGGCTTCGTTACGGCCTCTGTTGTCAGTTTTGTAACCAGGACGCGCCCCGGAGTTCTCAAAATAGCAGCCGAACACTCGATCGGCAAACAAAACTCGATCAAACCCGTATTGATTACACTGCTCATTATGGCCGCCTTGACGGGGGGTTTTCTCTCATGGTTTGCTTCCGCAAATCCCGACGGCCTTGAATGGTCGATTGCCAGGAGCTCGGTGAACAAGGTATTGCAAAGCTCCGAGAGCGGGATACACGCCCTGTTGTCCAGAGTGCAGAAAAAAACAGCCGTTTTTCCCGATTATAATTTCAGGAAAGACAAGCCAGAGGAGTCCGCGAAGAGCGAGAGTACACAGGGCAAGCAGGACGCCTGGCCCTCGGTAAGCGGGGGGACCTCCATTTCAGGGCTTCTCGGAGGGGCAATGTCGCTTGTCCTTGCCGGCCTTATTGGATTTGGGATAAGGACCTTCCAGAGAAGAAGACCGAATAAGGCGCCCCGCTGACAGCCCGGCGCGATTCAGAGTCACGTCGATTGGGGCGCCTTCCGCGCTACGCGGGGTGCATCGCTAAGGGGTGTGCAATAGAAATGATATTCTTCCGCTCAGTGTCTTAAATAGGTTCTCATACGAGTGACGCAATGGGAAGCATAGAGTCTTCATTTTTCGATATAGGCCACCTCGATGCTCTTTCGAGCAAAAATACCCCGATCCACAGGGTCGATCCTCGCGTAAAGGTATTGACCACCATCTACTTCATAGCCGTTGTCATATCGTTCAATAAATACGATCCGGCCGGACTTGCGCCCCTGGTTGTCTATCCCATGGCCATTATGACAATAGGGAACATTCCGTTTTCGTATATAATGAAAAAATTATTGATTGCATCTCCATTCGTTCTCTCTGTGGCAGTGTTCAATCCTATACTGGACCGCAGTCCTGCTCTCGATCTGGGACTCTTTAGCGTCTCCGGAGGTTTCGTGTCGTTTGCATCCATTGCCGCAAAGTTCGTGCTGACAGCGAGCGCAGGGCGGGTATTGATTGCCTGTACGGGATTCGATTCGATTTGTTCGGCCCTGTCAAGAATGGGTGTCCCCGCAGCTTTCTCAATTCAACTGCTCTTTGTGTACAGATATATCTTCGTGTTGGGCGAAAAAGCGGCGCGTATGGTGCGGGCGAGGGCCCTGCGCTCATTTGGCAATAAAGGACTGGGGATGGGCGTTTACAGCAGCATGATCGGGCAGTTGCTTTTGCGGACCATGGA